>NZ_LGDV01000174.1 GCF_001280015.1 Streptomyces sp. MMG1121 | reverse complement strand
GGGAAGCAGTCGGCGAGCCGGCGGGTGTCCACGAGGACGATCGCGCCGATCGCGCCGCGCACCAGGTCGTCCCACATGAACCAGAAGCGGTCCTGGCCGGGCGTACCGAACAGGTACAGGATCAGGTCCTGGTCCAGGGTGATGCGGCCGAAGTCCATGGCCACCGTGGTGGTGGTCTTGTCCCCGGTGTGGGTGAGGTCGTCGATGCC
>NZ_LGDV01000173.1 GCF_001280015.1 Streptomyces sp. MMG1121 | reverse complement strand
TTCGGACTCGCTTTCGCTACGGCTTCCCCACCCGGGTTAACCTCGCAACACACCGCAAACTCGCAGGCTCATTCTTCAAAAGGCACGCAGTCACGAGAACGTGCAAGCACGTTCCGACGCTCCCACGGCTTGTAGGCACACGGTTTCAGGTACTATTTCACTCCCCTCCCGGGGTACTTTTCACCATTCCCTCACGGTACTATCCGCTAT
>NZ_LGDV01000172.1 GCF_001280015.1 Streptomyces sp. MMG1121 | reverse complement strand
TTCGGACTCGCTTTCGCTACGGCTTCCCCACCCGGGTTAACCTCGCAACACACCGCAAACTCGCAGGCTCATTCTTCAAAAGGCACGCAGTCACGAGAAGCACCGAAGTGCTTCCGACGCTCCCACGGCTTGTAGGCACACGGTTTCAGGTACTATTTCACTCCCCTCCCGGGGTACTTTTCACCATTCCCTCACGGTACTATCCGCTAT
>NZ_LGDV01000171.1 GCF_001280015.1 Streptomyces sp. MMG1121 | reverse complement strand
CACCCGAGAGCCGCCCGCGGGCACATCCGCCCCCGCCCTCGCCAGTGACTCCCCTCCCGGCGTTTCCCAACCGCCGAACGGGTGAGATCCCAGCCGTACGAGCCGCACCCGCCCCGCTCACCCACACCGAGACACACGACACCCGGCCCCACCGCGGCCGCGACCACAGCTGACACCGTGCACGCCGCCCGGCCCCAGGCCCTGCGCGAGC
>NZ_LGDV01000170.1 GCF_001280015.1 Streptomyces sp. MMG1121 | reverse complement strand
CGTGCTGGCGGTGCTGCGTGGCAGCGCGGTCAACCAGGACGGGGCGAGCAACGGTCTGACGGCGCCGAACGGTCCGTCCCAGCAGCGGGTGATCCGGCAGGCCCTGGAGTATGCCGGGCTGAGTCCGGACGAGGTCGATGCGGTGGAGGCGCATGGTACGGGTACGGCGCTGGGTGATCCGATCGAGGCGCAGGCGCTGTTGGCGACGTAC
>NZ_LGDV01000169.1 GCF_001280015.1 Streptomyces sp. MMG1121 | reverse complement strand
ACGCCTCCCAGCCCCCCGCCACCTCCACAACCGCGTCCTCGTCACCCGAGATCACCGTCGCCGACGGCCCGTTCACCGCCGCCACATCCACCCGCCCACCACAACCCGCCAGCGACTCCAGCACCTCCGCCTCCGAGGCCTGCACAGAAACCATCGCCCCGCCATCCGGCAACGCCTGCATCAAACGCCCACGCGCCGCCACCAGACGACA
>NZ_LGDV01000168.1 GCF_001280015.1 Streptomyces sp. MMG1121 | reverse complement strand
ACCGCTTCACCCGACGACCGCCCAGGCCCCCGGTCACCGCCAGCACCGCATGCTCGACACCCGACAGCACCAGCGACGTAGGCCCGTTGACGGCAGCGATGCTCACACCCTCCGACAGCAGCGGAACTACTTCCTCCTCCGTCGCCTCCACCGCCACCATCACACCACCAGCCGGCAACGCCTGCATCAAACGACCCCGCGCCACCACCAAAGCCGC
>NZ_LGDV01000167.1 GCF_001280015.1 Streptomyces sp. MMG1121 | reverse complement strand
CGCTTTTCGCGGGTGGTGGTGTGCGGCGGGTGGAGTTGCCGACGTATGCGTTCCAGCGTCGCCGGTACTGGCTGGATGCGCCGGCTGTCTCGGGTGATGCGGGCAGTTTTGGTCTGGGTGGGGCGGATCATTCGGTGCTGGGTGCGGTGGTGCGGTTGGCGGATGAGGATGGTGTGGTTCTGACGGGGCGTTTGTCGCTTCGTTCGCATCCGTGGCTGGC
>NZ_LGDV01000166.1 GCF_001280015.1 Streptomyces sp. MMG1121 | reverse complement strand
TGCGGTGTCGTTGTTGACGGAGGCGCAGCCGTGGCCGGAGGCGGGGGGTCGTCCGCGGCGGGCGGGGGTGTCGTCGTTCGGTGTGAGTGGGACGAATGCTCATGTGATTCTTGAGGGTGCGGTTGAGGGTGAGGTCGTGGTCACTGGTGGGGTGGCCGGTGGGGGTGCTGGGTGTGGTTCGGGTGTGGTGCCGTGGGTGTTGTCGGCGCGGAGTGAGGAG
>NZ_LGDV01000165.1 GCF_001280015.1 Streptomyces sp. MMG1121 | reverse complement strand
CGCTTTTCGCGGGTGGTGGTGTGCGGCGGGTGGAGTTGCCGACGTATGCGTTCCAGCGTCGCCGGTACTGGCTGGATGCGCCGGCTGTCTCGGGTGATGTGTCGTCTGCGGGGCTTGGTTCGGCGGATCATTCGGTGCTGGGTGCGGTGGTGCGGTTGGCGGATGAGGATGGTGTGGTTCTGACGGGGCGTTTGTCGCTTCGTTCGCATCCGTGGCTGGC
>NZ_LGDV01000164.1 GCF_001280015.1 Streptomyces sp. MMG1121 | reverse complement strand
CCGCCGCTACGACACCGGCGACCGCGGCGACTA
The DNA here is from genome assembly GCF_001280015.1 of Streptomyces sp. MMG1121. GTDB lineage: Bacteria > Actinomycetota > Actinomycetes > Streptomycetales > Streptomycetaceae > Streptomyces. The sequence continues at coordinate 112,900 of NZ_LGDV01000164.1, read as the reverse complement.
TCTGCGTGCCATTGTCAGACTCGCGTGCGAACGTGAAGACCTGGGCCCGGACTTCCGGACCTGGCTCCGTCAGTACGTCGGCCAGGAGCTGACGGACGGCGACGACTGACGCCGGTACGGAACGCGAGAGGGCGGGCCGGAGGGAAACCTCCGGCCCGCCCTCTCGTACAGCGGATCCTAGAACGGCTCGAAGTCGTCGAACTCCCGGCCGGCCTCGTCGCGTTCGGCCTGCTGGTCCCTGCGGCGCTGGGCCGCGGGCCGGGGTGCCTCGAAGCGGTGGTCCTCGCCGCGGCGGCCCAGCATCTCGGCGCCGGCCATGACCGTCGGCTCCCAGTCGAAGACGACCGCGTTCTCCTCCGGACCGATGGCCACGCCGTCGCCGGAGCGGGCGCCCGCCTTCATCAACTGGTCTTCCACACCGAGGCGGTTGAGCCGGTCGGCGAGGTAGCCGACGGCCTCGTCGTTGTTGAAGTCGGTCTGGCGGACCCAGCGTTCGGGCTTCTCGCCGCGCACACGGAACAGCAGCTCACCGTCGACCTCCTCGCGGGTGACGGTGAAGCCCGCGTCGTCGACGGCCTTGGGCCGGATGACGATCCGCGTCGCCTCCTCCTTCGGCTTCGCGGCCCGCGCCTTGGCGACCAGCTCACCGAGCGCGAAGGTCAGCTCCCGCAGCCCGATGTGGGCGACGGCCGACACCTCGAAGACGCGGTAGCCGCGCGCCTCCAGGTCGGGGCGGACCATCTCGGCGAGGTCCTTCCCGTCCGGCACGTCGACCTTGTTCAGGACGACGATCCGGGGCCGGTTGTCGAGGCCGCCGTACTGGCGCAGCTCCTCCTCGATGATGTCGAGGTCGGAGAGCGGGTCGCGGTCGGACTCCAGGGTCGCGGTGTCCAGCACGTGCACCAGCACGCTGCACCGCTCCACGTGCCGCAGGAACTCCAGGCCGAGGCCCTTGCCCTGGCTGGCGCCCGGGATCAGCCCCGGCACGTCCGCGATGGTGTAGACGGTCGACCCGGCGGTGACGACGCCCAGGTTGGGCACGAGCGTCGTGAAGGGGTAGTCGGCGATCTTCGGCTTGGCCGCGCTGAGCACGGAGATCAGCGAGGACTTGCCGGCGCTCGGGTAGCCGACCAGCGCCACGTCGGCGACGGTCTTCAGCTCCAGGACGATGTCCTGCAGGTCACCGGGCACGCCGAGCAGCGCGAAGCCGGGCGCCTTGCGGCGGGCGGAGGCCAGCGCCGCGTTCCCGAGGCCGCCACGGCCGCCCTGCGCGGCGATGTACGACGTCCCGTGGCCGACGAGGTCCGCGAGGACGTTGCCCGCCTTGTCCAGGACGACCGTGCCGTCCGGCACCGGCAGGACCAGGTCCTCGCCGTCCTTGCCGGAGCGGTTGCCGCCCTCGCCGGGCTTGCCGTTGGTGGCCTTGCGGTGCGGTGAGTGGTGGTAGTCGAGAAGGGTCGTCACGGACTGGTCGACGGTGAGGATGACGTCGCCGCCACGCCCGCCGTTGCCGCCGTCCGGGCCGCCGAGCGGCTTGAACTTCTCGCGGTGTACGGAGGCACAGCCGTGGCCCCCGTTACCCGCGGCGACATGCAGTTCGACGCGGTCCACGAAGGTGGTCATGGTTCAGTGCCTCCAGAAGTACGGATGTTTCTCTCTTGCTTCACGCATAACACGCGAAAGGCGGACCCGCCTTCCCGAACGGGAAGTGAGGTCCGCCTCGCGAAAGCGTTCGGTGCTGAATCAGCCCTTGATCAGGTGATTCAGGCGACCGGAACGATGTTCACGACCTTGCGGCCACGGTGGGTACCGAACTCCACCGCGCCCGGCAGGAGGGCGAACAGCGTGTCGTCGCCGCCACGGCCGACACCGGCGCCGGGGTGGAAGTGGGTGCCGCGCTGGCGGACCAGGATCTCACCCGCGTTGACGACCTGACCGCCGAAGCGCTTCACGCCGAGCCGCTGGGCATTGGAGTCGCGACCGTTCCGGGTGGACGATGCGCCCTTCTTGTGTGCCATCTCTCCTCAGTCCCTTACTTCGCAGCCGTGGGGATACCGGTGACCTTGATCGCCGTGTACTGCTGACGGTGACCCTGGCGACGGCGGTAGCCGGTCTTGTTCTTGTAGCGCAGAATGTCGATCTTCTGGCCCTTGTGGTGGTCCACGACCTCGGCCTGGACCTTGATGCCGGCGAGCACCCACGGGTCGCTCGTCACGGCGTCGCCGTCGACAACGAGCAGGGTCGAGAGCTCGACCGTGTCGCCAACCTTGGCAGTGGAAATCTTGTCAACCTCAACGATGTCGCCGACAGCAACCTTGTGCTGGCGACCACCGCTGCGCACGATGGCGTACACGCGGATCTCTCTTTCGCTCGTTCAGAACCGGCACCCCCGCAGGCCAGCCACCCACACAACACACGGGCGACCTCTCCCGGCCCGCAGTGCGTCCGGGAGGATGAGGTTTACGGGGATGTGGCGCGCTCAATGACACGCCGACGGTCTAGATTACGGGGCCCGGCCGAGGGGGTCAAACCGGGCCTGGGGGTGTGGGGCGGTCACGGGGACGGCCGGGAGAGAGGGCCGCCCGTGCTCGTGCGGCCCGTCACCCGGCGCGCCGGCGCCGCCGGTGTGCGGCCGGTCGCGTGGACCGGCCGCACACCCGGGCGTCAGCCCTCGTCGGTGGCGGTGGCGGAGACCGTGGTGGTCTTCTTCGCCGTCGACTTCGCGGCGGCCGTCTTGGCGGTCTTGGCCGCCTTCTTGGCCGTCGTCTTCTTCGCGGCCGTCTTCTTGGCCGCGGTCTTCTTGACGGCAGCCTTCTTCACCGCCGCCTTCTTGGCCGTCTTGCGGGCCGCCTTCTTGGCCGGAGCCGCCTCCTCGACCGGCGCCTCGACCGCCTGCTCGGCGACCGGGGCCGGAGCCGGGGTCTCCTCCGCCGCGGCCGACGGGACGACCACGACGGCCGTCTCCTCGGACGCGGTCGGCGCGGTGGCCTTGCGCACGGCACGGCGGCGCGGGCGGGCCGGGGCGGCGCTCTCGGCGGGCGCCTCCTCGACCGGGGCGGGCGCCGCGGCGACCGGCTCCGGCTCGGGCTGCGCCACCGGCGCCTCGGCCACGGGCGCGGTCTCGGACACCGTCACCACGGACGCCTCGGCTCCCGCCGGGGAACCGGCCGGCGCCGACACCTTCCGGGTCGCACGACGACGCGTACGGCCCTTGGGCGCGGCCTCCTCGACAGCCTCGGCCTCGGCCTGCGGCGCCGGGACCGTCCGGTCCTCGACGACCGGCTCCGGACGGGCCACCGCTTCCTCGGCGGCGACGTCCGCGGCGACCGGCGCCACGACGGCCTCTTCCTTCGCGGCCTCGGCCTGCTCGGCCCTGGCCGCCCTGGCCGCCCTGGCCGTCTTCGGGGCCTTCTCCGCCTTGGGCGCACCGGCCGGAGCCGACGCCCGGCGGCTCGCCCGGCGCCGCGAACGGCCACGGGTGGCCGACGCCTCCGCCTCGGCGACGCTGCTGTACAGCTCCTCGTCCGGCGCGAACTCCGGCGCGGGCAGCGCGATGGGCTCGGCGACCTCGGCGGCCACCTCGACGACGGACTCCGTCTCGGGCTCCACGGCCTCGCCGGTCTCCACCGCCACGGCGACGGTCTCGTGCACGTGCTCGGCAGCGGCCTGCTCGTGCCCGTCACCGCCACGGCCGCGCTTCTTGCGCTTGCCGCCACCGCCACCGCCGGCCGCGCTCGGCTGCTCCATGTGCACGATGACACCGCGGCCGTTGCAGTGGACGCAGGTCTCGGAGAAGGACTCCAGCAGGCCCTGGCCGACCCGCTTGCGGGTCATCTGGACCAGACCCAGCGAGGTCACCTCGGCCACCTGGTGCTTGGTCCGGTCCCGGCCCAGGCACTCCAGCAGTCGCCGCAGCACCAGATCCCGGTTGGACTCCAGCACCATGTCGATGAAGTCGATCACGATGATGCCGCCGAGGTCGCGCAGCCGCAGCTGGCGCACGATCTCCTCGGCCGCCTCCAGGTTGTTCCTGGTGACCGTCTCCTCCAGGTTGCCGCCCTGGCCGGTGAACTTGCCGGTGTTGACGTCGACGACGACCATCGCCTCGGTCCGGTCGATCACCAGCGAGCCGCCACTGGGCAGCCAGACCTTGCGGTCCAGCGCCTTGGCGAGCTGCTCGTCGATCCGGTACGTGGCGAAGACGTCGACCTCGGAGGTCCACTTCGACAGCCGGCCGGCGAGGTCGGGCGCAACGTGCGAGACATAGCCGTGGATGGTCTCCCAGGCGTCGTCACCGCTGACGACGACCTTGGTGAAGTCCTCGTTGAAGATGTCGCGGACGACCCGGACGGTCATGTCCGGCTCGCCGTACAGCAGCGTCGGCGCGTTGCCGCTCTTGGCCTTCTTCTGGATGTCCTCCCACTGCGCCTGCAGCCGCTCGACGTCCCGGCGCAGCTCCTCCTCGCTCGCGCCCTCGGCGGCGGTGCGCACGATGACGCCCGCGTCCTCGGGGACGATCTTCTTGAGGATGGTCTTCAGCCGGGCCCGCTCGGTGTCGGGCAGCTTGCGGCTGATGCCGGTCATCGAGCCCTCGGGGACGTACACGAGGTAACGGCCGGGCAGCGAGACCTGGCTGGTCAGACGCGCGCCCTTGTGTCCGATCGGGTCCTTCGTCACCTGGACGAGCACGGGCTGGCCGGACTTGAGGGCGGACTCGATGCGACGCGGGCCGTTGGCCATGCCCAGCGCCTCGAAGTTGACCTCACCGGCGTACAGGACGGCGTTGCGGCCCTTGCCGATGTCGATGAAGGCGGCCTCCATCGACGGCAGCACGTTCTGCACCTTGCCCAGGTACACGTTGCCGACGTACGAGGTCGACTGCTCCTTGTTGACGTAGTGCTCGACGAGCACGCCGTCCTCCAGGACGCCGATCTGCGTGCGCTCGCCGTGCTGGCGCACGATCATCACGCGCTCGACGGCCTCGCGGCGGGCCAGGAACTCGGCCTCGGTGATGATCGGAACGCGTCGGCGCCCCTGCTCACGGCCTTCGCGGCGGCGCTGCTTCTTGGCCTCCAGCCGGGTCGAGCCCTTGATGGACTGCACCTCGTCGGACGGCTCGCTGGGCTTGCGCGGCTCGCGGACCTTGACGACCGTACGCTCCGGGTCGCCCTCGTCGGGCTCGGTGTCGGCGCCGGTGTCACCGGCACGGCGCCGACGACGACGGCGCCGGCGGCTGGAGCTGGAGCCGCCGGACTCGTCGCCACGAGCCTCCTCGGCGTCCTCTTCCTCCTGCTCGGCGGTGTCCTCGGCGTCCTGCGCGGCCTGTTCGGCGATCAGCTCGTCGCCCTCGCCCTCGGCGGCCTCACCGCGACGGCGGCGACGGCCGCCACGACGGCGACGGCGACGGGAGCCGGACTCCTCGAAGCCGTCGGCGCCCTCGGTCTCGTCGGCCTCCTCGCCCTCGGCGAGGTCCTCGACGGACTCGGCGGCCTCCTCCGTCTCCTCTTCCACGGCGGGGGCCTCGACGGCCTGCGGCTCCTCGACGGCACCTCGGCGACGGCGACGGCGCGGGGCGGCCTCGGCGCGCTCCTCCGCCTGCTCCGCGGTCTCCTCCGTACCGGCGGCCTCGGCCGCGGCCTCGGCGGCGGCGCGCTGCGGGGTCTGGAACTTCGGCTCGGCGAACACCGGCGCCTGGAAGACGGCGACGGCGGGCCGGGCCGGGCGGCGCGTGGACTCGGCCTCGTCGGCCTCGTCGGCTTCGGCAGCCGCGGCGGCCTTGGCGCGAGCGGACCGCGCGGGCTCGGAGAACCCGGACGCGGCACGCACGACCCGACGCCGGGAACGACGCGGGGCGGTCTCCTCGGCCGGGGCCTCGGCGACGGCCTCGACGGCCTGCGGCTCCTGGGCGGCGGCCTCCTCGGCCACGGGTGCCTCGTCCGGCGCGGGGCCGCCGGCGGGCGCGGACACCCGGCGGGTGGCACGCCGACGACTGCGCCGCGAAGCGGCCTCGTCGGCGGCGGGGGCGGCTTCCTCCACGGCGGGAGCGGCGGCCTCTGCGACCTCGGCGGCCGCCGGGGCCTCCTCGGCGGCCTGCGGAGCCCCGGCGGGCGCGGCCGCACGGCGCGTGGCCCGGCGACGCGGACGCGCGGCGGGCTGCTCCTCCTCGGCCCCCGCGGCCCCTGCGGTCTCCTGCGGTGCCGGCTCGGCCGCTACGACGGCCTCGACGGCCTCGGCGGACGACGGCGCCCCGGCGGGCGCGGAGGAACGACGGGTCGCGCGACGACGCGGACGCGCGGCGGCAGGGGCCTCCTCGGCGGCAGGCACCTGAGCGGCCTCGCCAGCCTCGGCGGCGGGCTCGACGGCGGGGGACGCCTCCGCCTCGGCGGGGGGCGTGGAAACGGTGCGCGTGGCCCGGCGACGGGTGCGGCGCGGTGCGGCCTCCTCGCCGACGACGACCTCGCCACCGTCGGTCACGGCAGCGGCCTTCTCGGTCTCGGTGGCAGCGGACGCGGCCGGTACGGCGGCCTCGACGGCCTCGGTGGACGAGGGTGCCCCCGCGGGGGCGGACGCCCGTCGCGTGGCCCGGCGACGCGGACGCGCGGCGGCAGGGGCCTCCTCGGCGGCAGGCGCCTGAGCGGCCTCGCCAGCCTCGGCGGTCTCCTCGACCTCGTCGGTCACAAGCTGCTCAGCAGCCTCGTCCGCCTCGTCGGCCGGTATGGCCGGCACGGTCGCCTCGGCGGATGCCTCGGCCGCGGCCGGCGGCCCCGCCGGGCGGGATGCGGCACGGCGACGCCTGCGCGGCGGCAGGGTGTCGCTGGGCGTGTTCAGTTCGGAACCCTCTGCGGGTTCGGTCGGTTCGAGCATGCGGGCGTTTCTCCCGTCAGGCTCCCGGGCGCCGCGCCTGGTCCGGCGACGGCCTCGAAGGGCCGTCCGCCGTTGACGTCCGCGGCCCGCGCGATGCGCTATGGCCGCCGTCCGGGGCGCGGGCGCCGCACGGGAGCACTCTGTGTCCTGTCTCGCCGGTTCCGTACGCCTTGTCGGTACGGCCTGGCGAAAGTCTTCTGGTCGGTGCGCTGCCCGACCCAGGTGGCTCCCGAGTACGAGGGCGGCGCTACGACGTCCGTCCCTACGCGGAACCTTCCGGCGTCGACGTCGTCGCGGCGGCCGCCGGTCTGGCCGTCAGGGCCCCGGTTGCCTCGCGGTCGGGCGCGAGCGGGTCGGTCACCGTGCCGGTCTCTTCATCGAACAGCCCCTGCGCCAGCCTGGTCACCGCTGCGGGGACCGGCGGCGCCAGGTCGGCCACGGCGCGGAGACCGGACAGGACGTCGTCGGGTCGTACGGCAGGCGTCACGTGCCGAACAACCAGCCGCAGTATCGCACAGGGCTGGTCGGTCGGCCTATCAGCCGGTGAACCATGTGTTTCCAGGCTCGCCACGGCCGGGCGGGCGTCGAAGGTACGGACGCCGTTCTTGGTCATGCGCTGCACCTCCACGGTGTCGGCCCCGGTGAAGGCCTCGACCGCGCGCTCGGCGTCACCGAGGTCGACGCCGTCCAGCCGCAGCTCCCAGACGGAGGCCGTCAGCCGGTCGGCGAGACCGGAGGTCCGCGCCTCGACCGCGTCGACGATGTCGAGCCCGACGGGCAGCGACTCGTCGAGCAGAACTCTCAGTTTCTCCGGATCCCGCGCCTCGGTGAGCGCGATCTCCAGGTACTCCGCCTCACTGCCCGTGCCGGTGGGTGCGGCATTGGCGTACGACACCTTCGGATGCGGCGTGAATCCGGCCGAGTACGCCATGGGTACGTCGGCGCGGCGCAGCGCACGCTCGAAGGCGCGCTGGAAGTCTCGGTGGCTGGTGAACCTCAGGCGGCCGCGCTTGGTGTAGCGCAGTCGGATGCGCTGCACCGCGGGTGCGGGCGGCGGGCCTTCGGGCTGTCGCTTGCCCAGTGTCCTAGTCCTTCGTGAGAGCGGTCGTACTCCTATCAAGAGTACGTGCCGAGGGCCCCCGAAGTTCCCCCCGGTCCACCGCGACCGGCTGCCGGGGTGCGCCGAACAGTGCTCGTCGCGCGTCGGCCCGTGTCTGTCGTACCGCGTCACGCGCGCTGGCCGGCGCCTCGCGCACGGCCCGCCCCACCACGCGCGCGCCCGCGGCGGCCGGCCGCAGGACGGCGTCCCGGACGACGTGTCCGACCGGGGCGAGCACGGTCCGGTACACCCGTCGCCCGGGCTCCACGAAGATCCACCGGAAGAGCGTCCCGAGAACCCGCCCGAGGGCCCGCGAGATCCGCCCGGCGATCCGCCACGCATGCCCGAGGGCCTCCCCCACCTCCCGCGCCACGACGGCCAGAACCCGCCCGACGGGCACGAGGACCCAGCGCCGCAGCGCAAGGGCGGGCAGGACGAACAGAACGCGCAGCACCCCGTACAGGGCGACGCCGACAGCGCCGGCGACGGGCGCGAGGACCCAGGTGCACAGCCACTGGGCGGGCACGACGACCAGATGCCGCGCCGGCCGGGCGAGGGGCCGTCCGACCGTAGTGAGCACGTACCGGTACAAGAACACGGCCGGTACGACGACAAGCACGCGCCCGACCGGTCGCACCACCGTGTCCAGCAGAAACCGTCCGGCGACGACGAGCGCGTCCCACGCCATCCGCACCGGCACGACCGGCACGAGGACGACGATCCGTACCGGAACATCCTTGCGGCGACCCGGTCCGTGACGCCGACTTCTGCATGTCCATACCGGTCAGGACGCCCCTGCCCGCCGTCCGGATGCGCGAACGAGCCCCCTCCCGCTCGGGGAAGGGGCTCAACAGGTCGCACGCGCCTCGCCTGTCAGAACGCCTGGCTGTTGCAGCCCATGTCCGAACCGAGGTGGCTCTGCTGCGCACCCGGGTTCCCTTCGCCGTTCAGCAGGTTGGCCGCGGCGGAGGAGAGGGCGCTGATGTTGCCGAGCACTTCGATGTTCATGTCGTGCGAGCGGCACTCGGTGCCCTGCGTGACGTCGACGTCATGGCCCGGCTCACCGTGTGCGAAGGCGGTGTTGCCGCCGAAGGAGCAGACGCTGCCGATGACGGCGCCTGCGAGGACTGCCTTGTGGAACGTGCGCATTGGTTCTCCGTTGGTCGAGCGGATGTGATCTGCGGCAGATCGAGCGGGAAGTGCGGACGATGACGGCGGGGCCGTCAGCCGAGCCGGGGAAGACCCAGCTGACCGAGGGGCGGTGCCGCGACCTGTCCGAGGCCGACCGGCGCCAACTCCGGGACGCTCGGCGCCCCGAGCATCGGGTTGACGAGCGGGTTCACCTGCGGGTTCACCTGGGGGTTCACCTGCGGGGTGACCCGCGTCGGGGTGTCCGGGGCGAAGCCCTGGGGTACGGCGACCTGCGGGGCGACCTGCGGCATGACCTGGGGCACGACCTGCGGCGTGACCTGCGGGGCCGGCTGCTGCGGAGCCGGCTGCTGCGGGGCGTACTGCGGCTGCGGGGCGTACTGCGGCGGCGGAGGAGCGTACTGCGGCTGCGGGGCGTACTGCGGCGGCGGAGGAGCGTACTGCGGCTGCGGGGCGTACTGCGGCGGCTGCGGGTACGGCGAGGTGGAGGCCTGCGCCGTGCCCTGCGACGAGGCGGACGCGGCGGCGTAGCCGGTCTGCTGCTGCGGGGGCGGCTGCGGCGGTGCGTACTGCGGCGGCGGGGGCGCGTACTGCTGCTGGTACTGCGGAGGGGAGACCTGTGCCACGCCCTGCGACGTGCCCGAGGCCGCGGCGTAAGGCGGCTGCTGCTGTGGCGCGTATGCCGGGGGCGCGGCCTGGGCATCCGGCTGCATCGGAGCCGGTGTTGGAGCAGCACCGCCATATCCGACGGGAGTGGCGGCTTGGCTGACGCCGGCGCCCATGGCGGACAGACCACCGGCCGCTGCCAGAACGAGCGCGGCCTTGTGAAGCTTGCGCATGAAACCCTCGGCCCTTCGATACCTGAAAAGGGAAATCCATCTCCCCGTCGGAACGAAGAATCCCGCGCCGTGGTCACGGCACCCAAAGGTCCGTCACCCATTTGCCAGCCACCCGGGCAGGCGGTGCGGCCCCTATGCCCTTGCGGCAAATGGGTGACCCCGGCGCGACACCCGTATCCGAGTCCGCGCAGTTCTCGTTCCCCACCGGGCAAGAACGATGACCCATCGCCACCGCTCAGGGCAACAACAAACAGCGACAACTGCCGCTGCTTCACCAGCATTTCGCCAGGTTCCGTGCACAGGTCAATGAAGGGCCGAGGATTTCATGCGCAAGCTTCGTCAAGTCGCGCTCGTCGTCGCAGCAGCCGGCGGTCTGACCGCCGTCGGTGCCGGCCCAAGCTCCGCCGTCACCCCCGCCGCCTACAACGGGGCCTCGCCGCCGCCCCTTTCACAGCCGGACGCCCAGGCCGCCTCGGCCACCTCCGCCCAGGCGACCGCACAGAGCTACGGCAACCCGGCGCCACAGGCGGCCCCACAGCGGGGCACCGATGTCGCTCCGCAGCTCAACCCTCAGCTGAATCCGCAGATCAATCCGCAGATTTCGCCGGCGGCCCCGCAGCCGGGACTGGGCGCTCCGGTCGGCCAGGCCAACCTGTTCCGTCCGTCCCAGGAGTGCAGCCCGCAGACCCTGCTCGGCGCGAACGTCCCGGTCGCTCTGCTCGCCGCCTCCGAGACCCGGGGCATCGACTGCACCCAGGCCAACAGTCAGTCGAACGCTCTCGCCAACGCGCATTCGCGCTGACGTCCGGACGGAAACACCCGGCATGCGCGGGCCTTTCGGAGATCGCCACCGAGAGGCCCGTTCGCATGCGATACGACTTCCGGGTGTTTTTGCTTCACGATCACGAAAGCGGCGCGTCGTTGCCGGTTTTAGCGTATTTCGTACTAATCTCCCGTAACTGTAAAAAGTCGATCTGTCACAGATCGCATCCACTCACTCCACGGAGATGACATGCGCAAGCTTCGCAACGTTGCCGTCCTGGTTGCCGCACTCAGCAGCATCGGACTCGTGAGCGGCACGGCGTACGCCGGCGGCCAGGGCGACGGCAAGGGCGGCGACCACGGGGACAGGTTCAACATCACGCAGAGCTCCCACTGCAAGTCGCACGACCTGAACCTCGACGTCCTCGGCGAGGTCGGCCTGCTCAACGGCCTGCTGGGCAACGCCCTGAACGGCGAGGGCAACCCGGGCGCCCAGGCCACCAACATCGGCTCGACGATGGGCTGCAACAACAGCGCCTTCTGAGCCGTGGTCCGGCGCCGAGACGCCGGACGGTAAATGGTCCCGGCGCCGGGCCGCAGGCCGGGCGCCGGGACCATTTGTGTGCGCCGACAGTTCTCCGAGATAGCGAAAAACAGCTCGAGTTCGGCGCGTCGCTCGATTTCTCGGGTATTTCGTATCAGCATTCATGTTGACAAAGATGGCGATTTCCCAGAGATCGCATCCACCTCATTCCATCGGAGATCACATGCAGAAGCTCCGCACCGCCGCCGTTCTCGTCGCCGCATTCGGGAGCCTCGGGCTCCTGGGTGCCGGCACTGCCCACGCCGACCAGGGCGGGGGCAGGGGCAGAGGCGGCGATGAATTCAATATCTCGCAGAGCAGCACCTGCCGGTCGCACGACCTGAACGCAGACGTCCTCGGCGAGGTCGGCATCCTCAACGGCGTTCTGGGCAACGGCCTGAACGGCGAGGGCAACCCGGGTGCGCAGCAGTCGTCCCTGGGCTCGTCCATGGGCTGCAACAACTCGTTCAAGTAGGTCAAGAAAACAATCCCCGGTATCCCGACCGATGGTCGGGATACCGGGGATTGTCGTTTGTTCCGGCCGAAAGCGCTCAGAACTCGATGTGCGGCTTCCTGAAGCCCTTGGGTAGCTTTGCCGTGTTGGAGCAGTCCACCACCGGTCCGACGCTCGCGGACCCGCCACCCACCAGTGTGTCCTCCGGAAACACCACGCGCGGACGGTCGGACGTCGAGCAGTCCTGCGCCTGCTTGATGACGTGCGCGCCGTTCTTGTCGATGCGGGTCTCGGTCTTGTGAACGCAGACCGTGCCGCCCTGTTCGGTGCTCTTGCAGCTGCCCTTGGGCCCCTCTGCGTACGCGTGTCCGGCGCCGACGCAGAACACGGCGAGACTTCCGACGAGCCCCGTGACGGTGGCGATCTTCCGTGCAGTGAACATGAGTTGTTTTCCTTTACGACGGAGGCCCGGGCGCGTGTGCCATTGACTGGCGTGCGCCCGGGCCCGAGAAGGTCGAATACAGAGCATTCCGCCACCGGACGCTTTGTCAGCGCGCCCAGCGGCGGGATTGGCGCAGCCCGGACGCGTACCCGACAGGATCGTCGTGCGTCCGGGCCGTCTTCGCCACGGTTTCACTCCGCACACCGGTGAACAGACCGAAGCGGTGCTGGTCCCGGATGCCGAGTTCGTACGATGCGCATCAGGCTTCCGGAGAAGGCCGATTCGCCCGTGCCGGTGCCGAGAGGCTGAGCCCTCGGTACGTCTTTACTCGTCGCCCTGGTGCTGGCCGTAGCCCTGCTCGGGCCCGGGGTGCCCCTCGTCCTGCTGCTGGCCCTGCGGCTGGCCCTGCGGCTGGGTGTAGTAACCGCCGCCGACGGCCACGGCGTTGGCCGACGAGTTGGCCACGGCGGTGATCTGCGGAGGCGCGTCCTCGTTACCGGCGGCGGAGCTGACCCCCGCGCCGAGGGCGGACAGCCCCGCAATCGCTGCCGCTACGACCGCAACGCGCTGAAACTTACGCATGGTTTGACCCTTCCTTACCCAGGCGGAGCGCCCGGCTTGACTACTTAATGTGAGCATATACACACCGTCAGTAGTTACCGGGGATCTCACTCCACATGTCGCGTCGGCCGGAAGGATCCGAACCCTGGAGGCTCAGCGCGGCATGTCGGGCGACATCTGCTCGTCGTCCTTGTCCGGCGCCGGCACCCCCACCGTCGTAGGGGAACAGGTCACCTCGGGCCCGAGTCGCTCCACCCCCTGCCCCAGGAAGGCGGGCAACCTCGTGGGCTCCACCGGGTGGCAGGTCTCCTGGTGCGGCAAGGTGCCGCCTTCGGGCACTTCACCCTTGATCCGCTGGGTGCAGCTGAGATTGCCCAGGATGTCGCGAGTACAGGTCCCCGGGCTTGCCGCGGCATGCGCCGGGGCGACGCCGATGCATGTCACAGCGAGGCCGCCGACGAGCCCCGAGACAGCCGCGATCTTCTTTCTGCTGAACATGTGTTGCGCTTTCCTTCCTAGGGATGCCCGCAGTGCCCGGCTCAGACGTGGAAAGCGTCGTTGAACTGACCGCAGGCCGTGTCGCTGGTGCCGGCGAGGCCGAGCACGCCGATCGGGACGTCGTTCTCGGACACCGTCTGCGGACTGCACTCCTGGTAGGGGCGGAAGAGGTCGACCGCCTGCGGCTGGTCCCCGCCGTAGGAGTCGGCGGTGGCGGTGCCGGCGCCGATGGCGGCCAGACCGCCGGCCGCCATTGCTGCGATCACGACCTGCTGGAGCTTGCGCATGGAACCCTCGGTTCTTTGCCTATACAGCGATGCTGGTTGCCTAGCGTGACTGCACAAACACTAGCAGTAGCGAGATGTGGCATTCCACACCAGACATCCATCCCGAGAGGGATATAGCCCCACAGAATCAACGAATGGACGCCAACTGGCCGTATGGAGACATGGATTGCCGCGCGGAACCCGAAGTTGCGTCAGGTGAACCGGTGTCAGGTACGGCCCGGCACCGGCACCAACACGAGTGATGCCGAAGAAAGTTGCGTCAGGAGAACGCCGGCTCCGCGACCCGCGAACGATCGCGCGCCGGCACGGAGACGATCAGGTCCCGCAGTCCCTCGACGTACAGCCGTACGTTCTTGTACGCGACCTCGGTGTCCGGGTAGCGGCAGGCGAACCACAGCCCCTCGTGCAGCCGGTTGACCCAGGCGCACACCTGGTCGCCGTACGACACCCGGATCAGTCCGTACGCCTTCTGCTCGGCCCAGGCTTCCGAACCGGGGATGAGACGGGCATCCACATACGAGATGATCGAGTACATATCCGGTGACGTCGGACGGAAGTCCGCGCCGAGCAGACGCAGTACCCGGGCCAGTGGAATGCGCGCCAGCGACCGGTTGGCCCGCAGTTCGGAGCGGACCGTGGCGAGCGCGTCGTCGAAGTCCCGCGCCGCGGGCACCTCGATGGGTGCGCCGCCGACGTACCAGCCCACCGAGTCCGACCACGCGGACTTCAGCCGGGTGTGGAACGGTACGACCGTGCGGTAGACCGGCTGCCCGCCGAGCTCGTGGACGATCAGACTGGTCGCGGCCAGGACACCCACCAGGCTGCCGCCGTAGGGCCGGCAATACGCCTCGAACGCGGCCGCCGCGTCCGCGTCGACGAGCGGCTCGCACACCAGCTTCTGCGCGGGCAGCTCGCCACCGGGCTGCAGACCGAGGTCGACGGGGAACTCCGGAAGCCTCCCGTCGCACCGGCTGATGAACTCCCGCCAGCGCGCCACGATCGCGTGCGTGTCGTCGATGCCGTCCGCGTTCGCCCGTTCCTGCTCGCAGAAGTCGACGTAACTTCCCGCGGGCGTGCCGGTGACGGGCTGCCCCGTGACGCCCGCCAGGTACAGTTCGTGGATCTCCTCCGGGATGCGATGGATGGAGTAGGCGTCGACATTGGTGTGGTCGAAGGCCATGTACACGCTGGTGGAGTCCTCGCGAACGACCGCCGTGTAGATGAGGTTCGGCCAGCCGAGCGCGTCCGCCGCGGCGTCAAATCGGTCCTGCAGATAGCGGATCAGCGCTCCCGCGTCGGCGAAGTCGCCGACCACCTCGCGGTGCAGCGACACGTCGTTCTCGTCGAGCGTGAACCGGTGCATGTCGTCGCCGGTCCACCTGAAGCCGCTGCGCAGCGTCTCGTGACGCAGCGTCCAGCCACGCAACGCCTGTTCCAGCTTGTCGAGGTCGGCTCGGCCCGGCAGGTCGAACGCCGTGCCGAGCCAGGTCGGTACGAACAGGCCGTCCTCCCGCACCGACCGGGCCGTTCTGATGTGCGACTCCTGGATGTACGCCGGCGGCCGCGGATCCGGCGCCAGCACTGCCGCGGCCGCGATGGTCGCCGGGCTGAACGTCCACTCGACGAGCCGCCCGGGCCGGACCTCGCAGCGCTGAATGTCAGAAATTCGCACGGTGGCGTCTCCTTCGCAGAAGACACCAGCTTGATCAAGGGGGAGCCGTACGCGAGCGGTGGTCGCTGTGTCGTCGGCTTTTCAGCGGGACGTGTGACACCTCGAACGAAGAAACGACACCGCTACGGTGATCGCTTGCCCTGAACGGCTGTTGAGCTCCGCGCGGGTGCCGCCTCCCGTCCCCCGGCGGCGGCCTCCGGTGCCGGTGACCGGGACGCCGTTGCCGTCCGGCGGCCGGGCGCCATGTCGGCGGTGCGCGAACGCTGTTCGCCGTCAGGGGCGTCGTGCACGATGTGGACGCGCACGAACTCCTCGTACACACCACGGCGTTTGATCTCCGGCGCGGCTCGACCGGCCGGCGGCGCTTCCGCTCTCGGTCGAACGTGGGGCCGACGTCGACGCCGCTGATGCCGTACTTCTCCCGCGGACACCCGATGACGGCCGCGGCGGCGACCGATGTGCCCCTTGCCCATGTACGTCCCGACCGGCGGGCAGGTCATGACGAAGCGACCGAGGACCCGCACGGCAACTGACCCCGCTTTGCCTTCAGTTGACGCCGCGCGGACGGAGGAGCCGAAGAGGCGGAGGTGCTTCTGCCTGGCAACGCCCCGGCGAGCCCCGTCGCCCGTGCCGCTTCATCGCCTGCGACGGGGACGCCGGCCGGCGTCCCAAGTCGAGGGTGTCGGGGCCCGCGACTACGATGGCCGTACTGCCCCATCGAGGGCTTGATCAGGAGCTCGGCCCAGAGCCCAGGCGTGCGGCGGCGCCGGCGCCCCCGGGGCGGGATCGACGCGCCCGCCTGTCCTCACCATGCCTCTCAGCCCTGCCAGGGAGCATTGTCATGGCCTCTCAATTTCCCTCGCTCATCCTGGAGCGCCCGGCTCAGGAACTGGCCGACGCGACCTCGAAGCCGCCGTTCCTGTACGAGCTGAAGCCGGCCGAAGCGCGCAAGGTCCTCGACGACCTGCAGGCGGCACCGATCGACAAACTGCCGGTCTCCGAGGAGTGGATCACCGTATCGGCCTCCGTGGGCGACGTACGGGTGCGCATCGTCAAACCGGAGGGCGCCACCGGAGCGCTGCCCGTCATCCTGTACATGCACGGCGGTGGCTGGGTGCTGGGCAACGCCGCCACCCATGACCGCCTGGTGCGGGAGTTGGCGGTCGGTGTGCAGGCGGCGGTGGCCTTCGTCGAGTACACGCCCTCACCGGAGGCCCACTACCCCGTGGCCATCGAGCAGGGCTATGCCACGGCGCAGTGGATCACGCGTGAGGGAGCGTCCAAGGGCCTGGACGCCGGGCGCATGGCGGTGGCCGGCGACTCGGTCGGCGGGAACATGACCGCCGCGCTCACCCTGCTGGCCAAAGAACGCGGAGACGTCACCTTCGTACAGCAGTCGATGTACTACCCGGTCACGGACGCGAACATGGACACCACGTCCTACGACCAGTTCGACACCGGCTACTACCTCAGCCGCAAGGCGATGGAGTGGTTCTGGGACGCCTACACCACCGACCCGAAGCAGCGCGCGGAGATCACCGCCTCTCCCAACCACGCCACCACCCAACAACTCACCGACCTGCCGCCGGCCCTGCTGATCGTGGACGAGGCCGACGTGCTGCGCGACGAGGGCGAGGCGTACGCGGCCAAGCTACGGGCCGCCGGCGTCCCGGTCACCACGGTGCGCTACGACGGCATCGTGCACGACTTCATGATGATCAACTCGCTCCGCCGGTCCAAGGCCGCCCGTGCGGCCGTCGACCAGGCCATCTCGGTCCTGCGCGACGCCCTCGGAACCGGCTAGCGTCACGCCCGACCGGCAGCCCGACCGGTAAGGACCAGCCGATCCCATTCGATCGAGAGAGGCTTCCCGAAGCCGCCGCGTCCCGGTTTGCGAGCCCCTCCGAAGGAGTCGATCCTGAAGGTGAGGCATGCCGTCCGATCGTACGGACCGAGCGCAAGGGCTGCGGAGTTCGCGGCGCAAGGCGCGGACGCGCCCGGGGAGAACCGCGGCCCCAGCAGGGAGCGGGTACCAGATGAGGCTTGTCGTCGATCTCAACCGATGCCAGGGATTCGCGCAGTGCGTCTTCCTCGCCCCGGACGTCTTCTCCCTGCACGGGGAAGAAGCGCTGCTGTTCTCCCCTCGCTTCGACGAGGCACAACGTGACCGGGTGGAGAAGGCCGCGGCCGCCTGCCCGGTCCAGGCCATCCTCGTCGACTACTCCGATGAGCCGACGAAGCGGGTGGAGCCCCATGTCGGCTGACACGGACGTCGAGGTCCTGCGGCGCCAGGGCCGCATCGTCGTGGTCGGCGCCTCGCTGGCCGGTCTGCGCGCGGCGGAGACCCTGCGCGAGGAGGGCTTCACCGGATCACTGACCATGATCGGCGACGAGTCGTACGAACCCTACGACCGGCCGCCGCTGTCCAAGCAGGCGCTGCTCGGGCGAGCACAGCCCGAGGACACCGCGCTGCCGCGGCGGCGCGACATCGACGCCGAATGGCGGCTGGGCGTCGCTGCCGAGGGCCTGGACCGGGAGGCCAAGCAGGTACGCCTGGCGAACGGCGACACCGTTCCCTACGATCGCCTGCTGATCACCACCGGGACCAGAGCGCGGCCCTGGTTCCACCCGGAACAGGCCGCACTGGACGGGGTGTTCGTGCTGCGGACCCGCGACGACTCCGCACGCCTGCGCCGGAAGCTGACCGGGGGCGTGTCCCGGGTGCTGGTGATCGGCGCCGGTTTCACGGGCTCCGAGGTCGCCTCCGCCTGCCGGGAGCTGGGCCTTGCGGTCACGGTCGCCGAACGCGGCCCGGCACCGCTGGTGGGCGCACTCGGCGGGGTGATCGGCGCGGTCGCCGACCGGATGCAGCGCAAGCACGGAGTCGACCTGCGCTGCGGCATCAGCGTCACCGCGCTCGAGGGTGACTATGTGGGACGGCTCAGGCGCGCCCATCTGTCCGACGGCTCGGCGATCGACGTGGAGGTGGCGGTCGTCTCGCTCGGTGCCATGCGGAACACGGAATGGCTCGCCGGCTCGGGGGTGGCCGCGGGCCCCCGGGGGATCGCGTGCGACGCCGGGTGCCGGGTGTTCGACGTCAACGGCATCGTCACCGACGACATCTACGCAGCCGGTGACGTCGCACGCAGCCCCCACCCGCTCTTCGATTACCAGTTCCTGGCGCTGGAGCACTGGGGCAACGCGGTCGAGCAGGCCGAGATCGCCGCCCACAACATGATCTGTGCGGGTCCCCAGCGCCGGCCGCACCTGTGGCTGCCGATGTTCTGGTCCTCCCAGTTCGGCGTCAACATCAAGTCGGTGGGTGTGCCCTCGCTGGGCGACCAGCTGGTCGTCGCCCAGGGGGCGCTCGCCGAGGAGCGGTTCGTGGCGGTCTACGGGTACCGCGGCCGCGTCATCGCCGCGGCGTCCTTCGACGGAGCCAAGTGGCTGGGGTTCTACGAGCAGCAGATCGCGGCCGGCGCCCCCTTCCCGCCGGAGTACCGCACGGTCGACCGGCGTACCG
The DNA here is from genome assembly GCF_001280015.1 of Streptomyces sp. MMG1121. GTDB lineage: Bacteria > Actinomycetota > Actinomycetes > Streptomycetales > Streptomycetaceae > Streptomyces. Next base: position 94,167 of record NZ_LGDV01000164.1, on the reverse strand, counting down.
AATCGCTGGAGCCGGTCGACCCGGCCTTCCCGGATCCCCATCTGCCCACCCACGGGGCCACAGTCACGCTGACGGGCCACTCACCGAGCGAACGGCGCGTCCGGTTCGTTCCGTCACGTGCCTGATCAACCGCCCTGTGCGGCCCGGAGCCCTCAGGAGACACCATGACGCCCGGCACCATCTCCGCGCAGATCACCGACTACGCCAATCGGGCCGACCCCTACCCGCTCTACGCGGAACTGCGCAAGCAACCGGTCAGGCGGGAGGACGACGGCACCTACCTGGTCAGCACCTACTACGAAGTGCGGAACCTGGCCAACGACCCGCGGCTGAGCAACGACACACGCAACCGCCCGCCGGGCTACGCCCGCCCCGGACAACCGGCGGAGGAGACCGGCCTGCCGCCCGGCTTCATCTTCACCGACCCGCCTGTGCACGACCAGCTGCGCGACACCATCAACCGGCCGTTCGGACCCCCGCACAGCCCCAGATTCCTCGACGGTCTGCGCGGAGAGCTGAGCAAGGTCGTCACCGAGCTGCTCGACGCCTTCGAAGGCAAGGACCAGGTCGACATCGTCGAGGACTTCGCCTACCCCCTTCCCGTCACCGCCATCTGCAAGGTCCTCGGCGTGCCGCGCGAGGACGAACCACGCTTCCACGTCTGGGCCGATGCCCTGGCGTCGGCGCTCGATCCCCACCCCGGCGACGACGGCCAGGAAAAGGGGCAGCGGGCGCGCCAGGAGTTGGGCGCGTACCTGGCCGATCTCATCGAGACCAAACGCCGCCACCCCGGCACCGGGATACTCAGCGCGCTCACCCCCGACATGACACCGGCGGACCTGGAGGCCACCGCGGTGCTGCTCCTGGTCGCCGGCCACGAGACCACGGTCAACGCGATCACCAATACGACCCTCACCCTGCTGCGCCACCCCGACATCCTCGAGCGGTTCCAGAAGGAGCCGGACCTGGCCGTCCCGCTCATCGAGGAAGTGCTGCGCTACGAACCCCCGGTGCAGTTCGTCACGTGGACCACCGCCCTGGCCGACATCGACGTCGCCGGCACCACCATTCCCAAGGGCTCCCCGGTCTGGCTCATGCTGGCCGCGGCCAACCGCGACCCCAAGCGTTTCAAGGACCCCGACCGGTTCGATCCCGACCGCAAGGACAACGAGCACCTGGGCTTCTACACCGGCATCCACTACTGCTTCGGCGCCGCTCTCGCCCGCATAGAGCTCCATGTGGCCGTGCCCGAACTGTTCCGCCGGGTCAGGTTCTCCGGGCTGCTCGAGGACCCGCCGCCGTACCGGGCCAACGCGGTGCTGCGTGGCCCCCGCCACCTTCCTGTGGCGATCGAGGGCCTCACGGCCTGAGGGGCGGCGCCGTCACCACTCGCCGTGGTGGCCGATCACCCGGAAGCTGCCCACGACACCATCGTCACCGAACACGCCCCCGAGGCCGGTGCGGGTCACCGTGCCAAAGGTCTCTCCGTGAGGACCCACGGTGGTGACCGGAGCACCGTCGTCACAGGAAAAGCCCCGGTAGACCTCGACGGTCCTGCGGCTGTCATTGAAAACACTGAAGCTGCCGGAGCCGGTCGCCGTGATGCAGCCCTCGGCGGAGGCCGAGTACATACGTTCGTTGAAGTAGATCTTTCCGACCCGCCCATGGCCGTGGTCGCCTCCACCGGCACCGCGACCCTCGCCCTTCTCCCCGCCTGCGCTCCTGCCGCCCACGGGAGCCGCCGGAGGCGCGGCTCGGTGCACAGGCCGGGCCGCCCGGTGGACGGCGGGGGAAGCCGGGGTGGAACCGTCGGCCGAAGCGTAGGTGATGCTGGCGGCCACCAGGACGGTCACGCCTACTCCCGTGCCGACCACAGCAAAAATACGCGGAGACATGTCACTTCTCTCTGTCGCACGGATGCCGGCCGGTGCAACCGACCTGCGACGAACGTACCGACAGCCCCGATGACCGGCATTTCGGACAAGTCTCTGGTGTGACGGCATGACCCAAACGGGTACCGCCTGAACTGCGCGTACGCCCCGGAGAACACCAGGGAGCCCCCTTCCCGGTGGGGCACGGCGAGGAATGACGCCGGTCGTCGACACCCGCTTCAGGAGTTCGATCCGAGCCCGCTCCAGCCGCGGTCGTCGGCTGGTGCGACAGCCGAACAGAGACGCCGGTGTACGCCCCCGTCCGGCCTCGTTGATGTCAGCCGTGGACGTCAGCGACCTTCTGATCCGTAGCTCTATGCGGATCGGGCAATGGCGGCCATAGCGGTCGCGTCGAAGTCTCCAACGGGCGCTGGAGGCCGCGGGCCCGTTGCTGATGACCTCGCCGCCCGTGAGGGCGGCGGGCCGTCGAGATGGAACCCGCAGGAGCCAGCCGTGAGGACCGATCCCGGCCCGAGTCAGCCGTGCTGGTGCTGGACGAGCGCGGGCGGTGTCCTGCTCTTGTACCAACCCTCGACGCGGGGTCCGACGAGGTCGGACGGCCAGCCCGCCGTCTCGACGGCGGCATCGTAGACGGCGTCGCCGAACGCCACAATGGCCTCGTGCGGGTCCGCCGTCTCCCTGAGCCTGGCCCACGGCAGACGAACCAGACCAGCGTCAGGATGCCAGGCGGCGCCCTCAACACCCCAGGACCGGCCCCTGAGACCGTCCGGCTGGGGCCAGATGTACGCGTACATGCCGGCATTCGGCGCCTCGGCATCCCCGAAGGAGAATCCCACCGACACGTACGCGTCGAGTTGGGCGTTCTGCATGAACGGCGGCTGGTGGGCCGGCGGCACGGTGGGCTGCGCCCGGTAACGCGTGGCGGACAGGTCGAAGCCGCCCCACATCACACCCACCCGAGGGCGGTGTCCCAGGAAGGGGGCCTGCCACGCCTCGAGCCCGTCAGCGGCGAGGTTCAGCGCTGTCCAGATCAGCCGGGCCGCGTGGCCATCCCAGGTGCGTTCGGCACGATCGTCCTCGAAGCGCGGCGGGGCATCCGGAATCTCGCAGATCAACGAGCTGCGCGGTCGGTGTATGCCGAGCTCGTCTGCCGCATCGCAGAAGGACCTGTAGAACATGGCGACTGACCCGTTGGACAAGGGCACTGTCCGCGAGCCGTTGTCGGCCTCGATGACCACGCCACCGTCGAGCAAGCTGTAGTGCACCGTGAAGGTCACGCCGCGCTGCCGAAGCGTTGGCGTCCTGAGTCCCCGGGGTGTGACATCGAGGACGATGTTCCCCCAGCCGACTTCGAAGGGCTCGTCAAGGGTGTACTTGCCTGCGACCTGTACCAACCGGTTCACGTAGTCGACCATCGGCGCCAAGTCCTCATGGACCAGCGTCGGCCACGCATTGAGACGGTCGCTCACAGAGAGCCTCCCAGCGTGTCGATGGGATTGCGGGAGGACGTCAAGTACCGCGCCCGCTTCCCTACGCAGCGACGGGCGGGCGTCGGACACCGAACTGCGATCCAGTACCCCATTCTCACACGCAGGTCAGGGTCCCGCCCACTCGGTGGCGCGGGGCGTCCGACGTGCTGGGCCGGCAGCCGGGCATCTTCATGCCGGCACGGTGATCACACCAGACCGCCGCTGACAGCTCACCCTTGGGCATCTGCGGTATGACCGAACAACTGACGGCACCACTTGTGAATAAAGCCAGGTTGCTGAATTTCGCTGCTGCACCGCAACCAAGTTCTGTCACTCCCTCTTCACGGGCTGCCGTGCTCCGTTTCCAGCGGGCCCTGCCATCGTCACTTGATGTAGGCGGTCAATCGCACCTTTGTCTCAAGATGTGACGGCAGAATGCGCGAATATGAATGAAGGGGATGTTTTGGTATGCGCTAGAGAGCCGCAGATGAATGCCTCGGACGAACTCCTTCACATGCCTGACCCGGCGGCTCTTCTGACGCTGGACGGATCCATCCGCAGCCTGAACCCAGCGATGGCCACCGTGCTGGGCAAGCCGACAGAGACGTGCCTGGGACATGACTTCGGTGATCTGTGGCCCGCAGGCGAGAGCACTTCGGCCGAGAGTCTCGTGGCCCACGCCGCCAAGACGAAGACGGCAGCGATGCGGGTGCTGCAATACCCCGGGCCGGGCGGCCGCCTCGGAGACGATGTGCGAGGCTCATCCAGGGCCCGGCAGCGGCGTCCGAGCGGGCGCCGACGGGCGAGGGCTCGAAGCGCCGACCACAGCCAGCGCCGCAGCCACCTCCTCCTCACTCACCCCCGCCAGCGCCTCAACCACCCGATCGAGCGCCTCGCCCACCTCAGTGCGCGTGACCACTCGAAGCCGGCGTCGGACCCGCGTTCTTGACCGTCAGCGGCAGCAACTTCTTGCCGGTCGGGCCGATCTGGATGTGGGTGTCCATCTGCGGGCAGACGCCGCAGTCGAAGCACGGGGTCCAGCGGCAGTCCTCGACCTCTGTTTCGTCGAGGGCGTCCTGCCAGTCCTCCCAGAGCCAGTCCTTGTCCAGGCCGGAGTCGAGGTGGTCCCAGGGGAGGACCTCCTCGTAGCCCCGCTCGCGGGTGGTGTACCAGGCGACGTCGACGCCGAAGGCGGGCAGGGCCTTGTCCGCGCAGGCCATCCACCGGTCGTAGGAGAAGTGCTCGCGCCAGCCGTCGAAGCGGCCGCCGTCGTCGTAGACCGCGCGGATCACTGCGCCGATGCGGCGGTCGCCGCGGGAGAGCAGTCCCTCCACGATGCCGGGCTTGCCGTCGTGGTAGCGGAAGCCGATCGAGCGGCCGTACTTCTTGTCGCCGCGGATCTTGTCCCGGAGCTTGGCCAGGCGGGCGTCCGTCTCCTCGGCGGAGAGCTGGGGCGCCCACTGGAAGGGGGTGTGGGGCTTGGGGACGAAGCCGCCGATCGAGACCGTGCAGCGGATGTCGTTCGAGCCCGAGACCTCGCGGCCCTTCTGGATCACGTGCATCGCCATGTCGGCGATCTGCAGGACGTCCTCGTCCGTCTCCGTCGGCAGGCCGCACATGAAGTACAGCTTCACCTGACGCCAGCCGTTGCCGTAGGCCGTCGCGACCGTACGGATCAGGTCCTCCTCCGAGACCATCTTGTTGATGACCTTGCGCATGCGCTCCGAGCCGCCCTCCGGGGCGAAGGTCAGGCCGGAGCGGCGGCCGTTGCGGGTCAGCTCGTTGGCCAGGTCGACGTTGAAGGCGTCCACCCGGGTGGAGGGCAGGGAGAGGCCGATCTTGTCTTCCTCGTACCGGTCCGCGAGGCCCTTGGCGATGTCGCCGATCTCCGAGTGGTCGGCGGAGGAGAGGGAGAGGAGGCCGACCTCCTCGAAGCCGGTGGCCTTCAGGCCCTTCTCCACCATCTCGCCGATGCCCGTGATCGAGCGCTCGCGCACCGGGCGCGTGATCATGCCCGCCTGGCAGAAGCGGCAGCCGCGCGTGCAGCCCCGGAAGATCTCGACCGACATGCGCTCGTGGACCGTCTCGGCGAGCGGGACCAGGGGCTGCTTCGGGTACGGCCACTCGTCCAGGTCCATGACCGTGTGCTTCGACACGCGCCACGGGACACCCGACTTGTTGGGCACCACGCGCGCGATACGGCCGTCCGGCAGGTACTCGACGTCGTAGAACGCCGGGATGTACACCGCACCCGTCTTGGCCAGGCGGAAGAGGACCTCCTCGCGGCCTCCCGGGCGGCCCTCGGCCTTCCACTCGCGGATGATCCTCGTCATGTCGAGGACGGCCTGCTCGCCGTCACCGATGATCGCCGCGTCGATGAAGTCCGCGATCGGCTCGGGGTTGAAGGCCGCGTGGCCGCCGGCGAGGACGATCGGGTCGTCGATCGTGCGGTCCTTGGACTCCAGCGGGATTCCCGCCAGGTCCAGCGCCGTCAGCATGTTCGTGTAGCCCAGCTCCGTGGAGAAGGACAGGCCGAACACGTCGAAGGCCTTCACCGGGCGGTGGCTGTCCACCGTGAACTGGGGGACGCCGTGCTCGCGCATCAGCGCCTCCAGGTCCGGCCACACGCTGTACGTGCGCTCGGCGAGGACGCCCTCCCGCTCGTTGAGGACCTCGTAGAGGATCATGACGCCCTGGTTGGGCAGGCCGACCTCGTACGCGTCCGGGTACATGAGCGCCCAGCGGACGTCGCAGCTGTCCCACTCCTTGACGGTGGAGTTCAGCTCGCCGCCTACGTACTGGATCGGCTTCTGCACGTGCGGGAGCAGGGCTTCGAGCTGCGGGAACACCGACTCGACAGACATCGGAGGAACCTTTGTGAGCTGACAGGGGTGACCATCAAGCGTAACCCGCCCGGAAGGCTCCCCCGTACGCTCAGAAAACGGCCCCGGCGCCGATCTTCCGCCACAGCCCCGGCAGCTCCGCCTCCGCGGCGGCCGCCCGTGCCTCCTCCCTGCCGTACAGCAGGCCGTACGTGAACGCGCTCTCCCCCGCCGCGTGCGCCACCGCGGACAGCTCGTGCAGGGTCCGGCGGGCCATGACGCTGTCCTGGTGGTCGCCGAGGAGGGTCGTCAGGGACTTCATGTCCTTGGTCAGGGAGCGGGCCGGTTTGCGCAGGGCCTCGGTGGCCGCCTCGGCCGCGTACCGGGTGCGCTTGGCCTTCTTGCGGGCCTCGTGCACGGCGAGGTCGCGCTCCTCGCCGGGCGGGACCTCGAGGGCCTGCCCGACCAGGGCGGACAGGGTCGTCAGGTCCTTGCGTACGGCCTTGTCGAGCACCTTCTGCGGCCGCTTCCCGCCCGCCTTCCGCAGCGGCGGGTCGGCGAGCAGGGCGTCCAGTGTGTCCAGCAGCGTCAGATAGCGGCGGGAGTCGAGGACGCCGGTCAGACGGCTGTGCGCGCTGCCGTGCCGGGCCTGTGCCCAGGAGGTGAGGCGCTCTAGGACCGGGCCGTGGACCAGGGCGGACGGGAGGGTGTCGAGGGCGGTCGTCAGGCGGTCGGCCAGTACCTCCTGGTCGCGGTCGACACCCAGCTCGCCCGCGAGCCACTTCAGCTCCACGCCGATGGGGTCGGTGACGGTGCGGTCGAGGACCGAGCGGAAGCTGCGCAGGGTGCTGCGGGCGCGGCGGGTGGCGACTCGCATCCGGTGCACGGAGTCGGGCACGTCACGGCGGACGGCGGGGTCCAGCTCGACCAGCACGTCCCGCTGGGCCCGGAGGTAGGCGAGGACGTGGTCGCCGGCCGTCACCGGGGGGCGCGCGGGCCTGCCTTTTCCACGACTGCGGCGGCCGGAGGTCTGCTCCAGGGCCCGGGCGAGTTTCGACGGCGACCGCGACGGGTGTACGCCCGCCTTGCGCAGCCGTTTGTCCACCAGGTCCATGAGGGCGGGATCGCCGCCGTCGGCCAGCTCCACCTCGATCTCGGTCCACTGGGCGGCCCCGCCCGCGCCGCCGAGTCGCTCGGCGGTCACGGCGTCCGCACTCGCCTCGGCCAGCAGCGCACCGTCGGCGTCGACCAGATGGCGCACATCGCGGACGGAACGCAGCCGGACCAGCGGGATCAGCTCGGCGTCCCGGACCCGGGAGCGGACGAGGCCGGCGATCTCCTCGGGGACGGTGTCGGAGAGCGGTGCGCGGATCTCGTCGCGGACGCCGGGGGCGACCGGGAACTTCAGATGCCAGCCGGCGTCCGAACCGCCGGTGCGGCGGCGCAGGGTGAGGGAGGCGGCGGCCAGGCGTTCGTCGGCCGTGTCGTAGTAGGTGGCGTCGAGTTGGACCACGCCCTTGTCGAGCACGGCCGCCACCGCGCCGACGCCGGTCAGGTCGGGCAGCCCGCTGTCGTCGGATTCGTACTTGCGCTCGATCTCGCGTTTCGTATCCGCCATGGACTGAATCTAGTGCGCGGCGGACCGGCGCGGCAGAGGCCACCCCGGGTGAATGGCGGGAAAACTCCCGCCGTCCCCCCGGAGAACGACGCTCTGGCCCGCCCGGTCCGTCCCGCGCGGACTCTCACGCGGACATGGGTCTCTGTACCTTGATGGACTGAAGCAGTCCCACGGCCACCCACACCGCGAACATCGACGAGCCGCCGTACGACACGAACGGCAACGGCAGACCGGTGACCGGCATGATGCCGAGGGTCATGCCGATGTTCTCGAAGGCCTGGAAGGCGAACCAGGCGACGATCCCGGCGGCCACCACCGTGCCGTACAGCTCGGTCGAGTCGCGGGCGATGCGGCAGGCCCGCCACAGGACGAGCCCGATCAGGGCGATGATCAGGCCCGCGCCGACGAAGCCCAGCTCCTCCCCCGCGACCGTGAAGACGAAGTCCGTCTGCTGCTCGGGCACGAACTGGCCGGTGGTCTGCGAGCCGTGGAAGAGGCCTTGACCGGTCAGGCCGCCGGAGCCAATGGCGATCCGGGCCTGGTTGGTGTTGTAGCCCACGCCCGAGGGGTCCAGGTCCGGGTTGGCGAAGGCCGCGAAGCGGTTGATCTGGTACTGGTCCAGGATGTGCAGCTGCCAGATGGCGACGCAGCCGATCACGCCGACCGTGAGCAGGCCGAAGACCCAGCGGTTGGAGGCGCCGGAGGCGAGCAGGATGCCCAGGATGATGGCCACCATGGCGAGCACCGAGCCGAGGTCCGGCATGAGCAGCAGGATCAGGCACGGCACGGCCGCGAGGCCCAGGGACTGGGCCACGGTCCGGTGGTCCGGGTACGGCTTGTCGCCCGCGTCCACCCGCGTGGCCAGCATCATCGCCATGCCGAGGATGATCGCGACCTTGAGGAACTCGGCGGGCTGGATCGAGAAGCCGCCCACCACGATCCAGTTGCGCTGGCCGTTGATCGTGGCACCGAGCGGGGTGAGGACCACCAGCGCCAGCAGGACCGACAGGCCGTAGAGGATCGGCACGGCGTTGCGCAGGGCGCGGTGGCCGAGCCAGATCGTGCCGATCATCAGGGCGACCCCGATGCCGAGGTTCATCAGGTCCCGGACCAGGAAGTAGTACGGGTCGCCCTGGTTGATCTCGGTGCGGTTGCGGGTCGCGGAATACACCAGCAGCGAGCCCAGCAGGGACAGGGCGCTCGCCGCGAACAGTATCGGCCAGTCGAGCCGACGGGTCAGCGAGTCGCGGGCGAAGATCCTGGTCCAGCCGGCCCGCTCCGGGCCGTACCCGGAGACGGAGAAGCTGTTCGCGCCGGTCATGAGAGCATCCTCCGGCTTCCCCGCTTCCGCGGCCGCCTACGGGTGTTGCGGTTGCCCGTGGTGGGCGAGGGCGAGGTGGCGGGCTGCTGGTCGCTGCCGTTGCTGGGGTTGCTCTTCTGGGCGGCCTCGGCGTCCTTGCCCGGGTCGCCGGTGACCTTCGGGGCGGCGATCGTGCCGTCCGTGCGGACCTTCGGCAGAGTGCTCTGCGGCTGGGGCAGCAGCGCCTTCTTGTTGTCGATGGAGCCGTCGCCCTGGACGCCGTAGAGCGCGCTGTAGATGTTGCGCACGGCCTCACCGGAGGCTCCGGAGCCCGTACCGGCCTGGGCGATCGTCATGATCACCGTGTAGTCCTTGGAGTACGTGGCCAGCCAGGAGGTGGTCTGCTTGCCGTAGACCTCCGCCGTGCCGGTCTTGCCGTGCAGCGGGATCTTGTTCTGCGGCCAGCCGTTGAACTTCCAGGCCGCCGTACCGCGCGTGATGACGCCCGCGAAGGCGTCGTCCATGCCCTTGAGGGTGGCCTGGCTGACCGGCAGCTTGCGCTGCACCTTGGGCTTGATCTCCTGGACGGTCTTGCCGTCGGCGCTGACGATCGCCTTGCCGATGGTCGGGACGTACTCGGTGCCGCCGTTGGCGACGGCGCCGTAGATCATCGCCTCCTGGATCGGCGTGACGAGGGTGTCGCCCTGGCCGATGGAGTAGTTGATCTCGTCACCCTCGCGCATCTTGTTGCCCTCGAGGCAGTTCTCGTAATAGATCTTCTGGACGTAGGTGCCGTCCTTCTTGCCGGTCTTGCACCAGACGTCCTTGTTGGCCTTCCAGTAGTCGAGCTTCCACTGGCGGTCGGGGACGCGGCCGGTGACCTCGTTGGGCAGGTCGATGCCGGTCTCCTTGCCGAGGCCGAACTGGTGGGCGGTCTTGAAGAACCAGTCCTTCGGCTGGCCCTTCTTGGGGTTGATGCCGCCGTCCTTCTTCCACTCGTTGTCGCCGAGGCCGTAGAAGACGGTGTCGCAGGAGACCTCCAGGGCACGGCCCAGGGAGATGTCGCCGAAGTTCTCGCCCTCGAAGTTCTTGAAGACCTGGCCGCCGACCGAGTAGGAGCTGGTGCAGGGGTAGCCGCCGTCCCAGGCGTAGCCGGCCTGGACCGCGGCGGCCGTGGAGACCACCTTGAACGTCGAACCGGGAGCCGCCTGACCCTGTATGGCCCTGTTGAGCAGCGGGTAGTCGGAGTCCTTGCCGGTGAGGGCCTTGTAGTCCTTGGCGGAGATGCCGCCCACCCATGCGTTCGGGTCGTAGGTCGGGGCCGAGGCCATCGCGACGATCCGGCCGGTCTTGGCCTCCATGACGACGACGGCGCCGGAGTCGGCCTTGTAGTTCTCGCCGGTGATTTTGTCGTACTGCTGGCGGGCGGTCGTCATCGCCTTGTCCAGCTCGTACTCGGCGACGCGCTGCACGCGGGAGTCGATGCTGGTGACCAGGTTGGAACCGGACTGTGCGGCGTCCGACTTGGCCTTGCCGATGACCCGGCCGAGGTTGTCCACCTCGTAGCGGGTGACGCCGGCCTTGCCGCGCAGTTCCTTGTCGTACTCCCGCTCCAGGCCGGAGCGGCCGACCATGTCGGAGCGCAGATAGGGCGAGTCGGTGTTCTTGGCCTTCTGGATCTCGTCGTCGGTGACGGGCGAGAGATAGCCCAGCACCTGCGCGGTGTTGGACTTGCCCGGGCCGGGGTAGCGACGCACGGCCTCGGGCTCGGCGCTGATGCCGGGGAAGTCCTCGGAGCGCTCGCGGATCTGCAGGGCCTGCTTGGGCGTCGCCTTGTCGGTGATCGGGATCGGCTGGTACGGCGAGCCGTTCCAGCACGGCTGGGGCGTCTTGGCGTCGCACAGCCGGACCTTCTGCGTGACCTCCTCGGGTGTCATGCCGAGGACGCCGGCCAGCTTGGCGAGGACGGCCTTGCCGTCGTCCCTCTGCTTGAGCAGGTCGGTGCGGGAGGCGGAGACGACCAGGCGGGTCTCGTTGTCGGCGAGGGGCACGCCCCGGGCGTCCAGGATGTCGCCCCGCACGGCGGGGTCGACGACCTGCTGGACGTGGTTGCCCGACGCCTCCTTCTGGTAGGCGGCACCCTCCCGGATCTGGAGGTACCACAGGCGGCCGCCGAGCGTGCCGAGGAGGGAGAGAACGAGGATCTGGATCACGACGAGCCGGATCTGGACCCGTGGGGTCCGACCGGTCTCGGGGATGTTGGTCACTGCGGCTGCCTCCCCCTCTCAGTGCGCGAACGTCTGCGCGCGCAGCGCATGTGTGCGATGAGTCTGTGCGCGTACGAATGATGAACGATCAGTCTGTGAACCCGCGTTCCGAGACAGCTGACCCGTTCGGGTGAACTCCCCGGCGCTCACAGCCGCTTGACCCCCTTGATGCGGCCGACCCGGGCGGAACGGGTGCGGGCCTTGGCCTTCAGGACGCCGAGGCCGCCGCGCTGGCTGCCGATGCGCAGTCCGGTGCCGGAGGAGAGCCAGCCGGCGGAGATGTCCCCGGCCTTGGCGGCGGGGCCGGACTCGGTCAGCGGGTCGTTGTCGGCGCGGCGGGCCAGCCACATGATCCCGGGGACCACGAATGGGGCGAGCAGCAGGTCGTACAGGGCGGCCGAGACGAGCAGGCCGGGCAGGCCGACGTGGCGGGCGGCGGTGTCGCCGACCAGGGCGCCGACGCCCGCGTACAGCAGCGTGGAACCGACGGCGGCGGCGACCACGACGGCCATCGGGCCGGTCGCCGACTTCAGCCGGCCGTTGCCCGGCTTGATGAGCCCGGCGAAGTAGCCGGTGACGCACAGCACGAGCGCGTAGCGGCCGGCCGCGTGGTCGGCGGGCGGGGCGAGGTCGGCGAGCAGCCCCGCGCCGAAGCCGACGAGGGCGCCGCCGACATGGCCGTACACCATGGCGAGGCCGAGGACGGTGAGCAGCAGCAGATCGGGGACGGCACCCGGCAGATGCAGGCGGGCGAGGACGCTCACCTGGATCACCAGGGCCATGACGACCAGCGCGCTGGAGAGCAGGATCCGGTTGAAGCGCATGGGGAAGTCAGCTCCTACTGCTGCCGGCCGGTCGTGTCGGTCGCGTTGGCCGACGGGGTCACCGTGACGGTGACGGTCGGCGTCGGGGTCGGTTTGGGCTGGGTCGGCAGCACCTCGTCGCGGGGGTCCTTCTTCGGGGCCTCGACGACCACGCCGACGATGTCGAGCTTGGTGAAGCTGACGTACGGGGTGACGTAGAGGGTGCGGGTCAGGCCGCCGCCGGAGGGGTCGACCCGGGAGATCACACCGACCGGGACGCCCGGCACGAACGGGCGGTCGTTCTGCGAGCCGAAGGTGACGAGCCGGTCGCCCTTGTGCACCTCCGCCTGTCCGTTGAGCAGTTCCACGCGCAGCGGACGGTCGCCCTGGCCGGAGGCGAAGCCGAGTTCGTCACTGCCCTCCATGCGGGTGCCGACGGTGAAGTCGGGGTCGTTGGCGAGGAGCACGGTGGAGGTGTCGGGGCCGACGGTGGTGACGCGGCCGACCAGTCCGTCGCCGTTGAGGACGGTCATGTCGCGCTTGATGCCGTCGTTGGCGCCGACGTCGATGGTCACCGTCCAGGAGAAGCCCTGCGCGGACCCTATGGCGACGACCTGGGCGCCCTTGATGCCGTACTGGCCCTCGCCGGCGAGCTTGAGCATCTTGTCGAGCTGGTTCAGCCGGCTGCGGCTGCGGTCGTCGCTGCCGAGCTTCGCCTTGAGGGCCGCGTTCTCCTTCTCCAGCGCGGCCAGCCGGCTGTGCCGGCTGCCGGAGTCACGGATGGCGGAGACGGCGTTGCCGACGGGGTCGACCGCCGAGGACAGCCCGTTCTCCACGGGGCCGAACACCGCGGCCGCGGCCTGCCGGGCACCGTCGACCGGGGAGTTCCGGCCCCCTCGGATATCCACCGTGATCAGCGCGAGCGCGATGGCGACCAGCAGGACCAGGAGCAGCCGGCTCTCTTTCGTGTCCCTCACGTGCGGCGGCCGTGCCCTTCCTCAATAGGAATTCGGGAGCCCCTGCGCGGCGCGGGACGCGAAACCCGCGGCGCGGTACGCGAAACGCAAACCGGAGGGACTCATGTGTGGGAGCTTATGCCTCTATATCAACGATCCGCCGCACGAGAGGAGAACGTCTCGTACGGCGGAATCGAAGCGTTACGTCATCTGCGCGGCTGGGCGTCCAGCACCTGCTGCAGCGCCTCGAACTCCTCGACGCACTTGCCGGAGCCGAGCGCGACGCTGTCCAGCGGATCCTCGGCGATGTGGATCGGCATGCCGGTCTCCCGGCGCAGCCGCTCGTCGAGACCGCGCAGCAGGGCTCCGCCGCCGGTCAGAACGATTCCTCGGTCCATGATGTCGCCGGACAGCTCCGGCGGGCACTTGTCGAGGGTCGTCTTGACCGCGTCCACGATCGCGTTGACCGGTTCCTCGATCGCCTTGCGGACCTCGGCGGCCGAGATGACGACGGTCTTGGGCAGCCCGGACACCAGGTCCCGGCCGCGCACTTCAGTGTGCTCGTCGGTGTCGAGGTCGTACGCCGAACCGATCGTGATCTTGATCTGCTCGGCCGTGCGCTCACCCAGCAGGAGGCTGTACTCCTTCTTGATGTACTGGATGATCGCGTTGTCGAGTTCGTCGCCCGCGACGCGGATGGACTGGGCGGTGACGATGCCGCCGAGCGAGATGACCGCGACCTCCGTCGTGCCGCCGCCGATGTCCACCACCATGTTGCCCGTGGCCTCGTGGACCGGCAGGCCGGAGCCGATGGCGGCGGCCATGGGCTCCTCGATGATGTGCACCTGGCGGGCACCGGCCTGGGTGGACGCCTCGATCACGGCGCGGCGCTCGACGCCCGTGATGCCCGAGGGCACACAGACGACGACCCGCGGCCGGGCGAGATACCGCCGCTTGTGGATCTTCAGGATGAAGTAGCGGAGCATCCGCTCGGTGATCTCGAAGTCGGCGATCACACCGTCCTTCAGCGGACGGACGGCCACGATGTTGCCCGGCGTCCGGCCGATCATCTTCTTCGCTTCGGCACCGACCGCGAGGATCCCACCCGTGTTGGTGTTGATCGCGACGACGGACGGCTCGTTGAGTACGATCCCGCGACCCCTGACGTACACCAGCGTGTTGGCGGTCCCGAGGTCGACAGCCATGTCACGGCCGATGAACGACATTGAGTTCCCCATCCGGATTCATCTGGCCTTCCCTAGCTTTTGAGGGCATATCAGGACGGCGAGGCGGGTGCTGTGACGTGAAGGCTTCCATCGTAAACGCGCCTGCACGGACACTGCGCGAGGGTCTCCGCCATTGTCACCAGATGGCGGTCCGCCTCGCCTGTGGAGACGGTCCATCGGAGGCACGCGTTCCCCCGATCGGCAAGGCATATGCCAAAGGACGGCCGGAAATGTACGGCCGTCCCTGGTCAAGCGCAACCGGGCGGAGCTGACGCCCCGTCAAAAAAATTAGCGAAACATCCGCGCGCGGTTCATCCGCGGCCGCGGAAGTGGATCACGCCCGGCCCGGGAAGAAGATCTTCACCTCGCGCTCGGCGGACTCCTCGGAGTCCGAGGCGTGGATCAGGTTCTCCCGGACGATCACGCCGTAGTCACCGCGGATGGAACCGGGCGCGGCGGCGATCGGGTCGGTCGGGCCGGCGAGCGCGCGCACACCCTCGATGACCCGCTCGCCCTCGGCGATCAGCGCGACCACGGGACCGGAGGCCATGAACTCCACCAGCGGCTCGTAGAAGGGCTTGCCGACGTGCTCGGCGTAGTGCTGCTCCAGCGTGGCGCGGTCCAGGGTGCGCAGCTCCAGCGCGGTGATCTGCCAGCCGGCCTTGCGCTCGATACGGCTGATGATCTCGCCGGTCAGGCCCCGACGGACGGCGTCGGGCTTGAGCAGGACGAGGGTGCGCTGGGTCACGAGGTGCTCCTTACGGCTGACGTGTGCGGTGGGACGAGGTTACAGGGCGTGTCCGCGCGTCCGTCACACAGCGTCAGGGGTAGAGGAGGCTGCCTCCGCCTGGGCGGCGAATCTGGCCTTCGCCTCGTCCACCTTCCGCCCGAAGTGCACCGACGCCCACCACAGCGCCGCGAACACCGCGCCCATGAAGAACATGGTCGGGACGAAGACGCCGGAGGCGATCAGGGCGATCTGCAGCACCCAGCCGAGGGCCACCCCGCCCGGGCGGGTCACCATCGCGCACATCAGCACGCACAGCAACATGGCGATCCCGCTGACCAGCCACACCGTCGACACGGACAGGTCCGGGTCCTTCATGGCGACCAGTCCGGCGAAGCCGATGATGAAGAACTCGCCGATCAAGGTCGAGGAGCACAGCGTACGCATCTCTTGAGCCTCAGCCCTTCCCCAGCAGCAGCCGGGCCTCGCCGACTGTGATGACAGAACCGGTGACCAGCACGCCACCGCCCGCGAACTCGCCCTCCTCCTCGGCCAGCGTGATCGCGGCCTCCAGGGCGTCCGGCAGCCGCGGCTCGACCTGCACCCGCTCCTCGCCGAACACCTCGACGGCGATCGCGGCCAACTCGTCCGCGTCCATGGCCCGATGACTGGTGTTCTGCGTGACGACGACCTCGGCGAAGATCGGCTCGAAGGCCTCCAGCAGCCCTCGCACGTTCTTGTCGCCGCTCGCGCCCACCACTCCGATGAGCCGGGTGAAGTCGAACGCCTCGCGCACGGCCTCCGCGGTGGCCGCGGCGCCCGCCGGGTTGTGCGCCGCGTCCAGCACGACGGTCGGGGAGCGCCGTACGACCTCCAGCCGGCCCGGGGAGGACACGGCCGCGAAGGCCTTGCGGACGGTGTCGAGGTCCAGTGTCTGCGCGTGCTGTGCGCCGACGCCGAAGAACGCCTCGACGGCGGCGAGCGCGACGGCCGCGTTGTGCGCCTGGTGGGCGCCGTGCAGCGGGAGGTACACCTCGGCGTACTCGCCGCCGAGACCGCGCAGGGTGACCAGCTGGCCGCCCACGGCGACCTGACGGGCGACGACACCGAACTCCAGGCCCTCGCGGGCCACGGTCGCGTTCACCTCGACGGCCTTCTTCAGCAGCACCTGGGCCGCCTCGACCGGCTGCTGGGCCAGGATGACCGTCGCGTCCTGCTTGATGATCCCGCTCTTCTCGGCGGCGATCTCCCCGGTCGTCTCGCCGAGCCGGTCGGTGTGGTCCAGGTCGATCGGGGTGACCACGGCGACATCGCCGTCGATCACGTTGGTGGCGTCCCAGGACCCGCCCATGCCGACCTCGACGACGGCGACGTCCACCGGGGCGTCCGCGAAGGCGGCGTACGCCATGCCGGTGAGCACCTCGAAGAAGGACAGCCGGTACTCCTGCTGCGCGTCCACCATCTCGATGTACGGCTTGATGTCCTGGTACGTCTCGATGAACCGCTCGGCGGAGAGCGGGGCGCCGTCCAGGCTGATCCGCTCGGTGATCGACTGCACATGGGGGCTGGTGTAGCGGCCGGTGCGCAGCTCGAAGGCGCCGAGGAGGGCCTCGATCATGCGGGCGGTGGAGGTCTTGCCGTTCGTCCCGGTGATGTGGATCGACGGGTACGAGCGCTGCGGCTCGCCAAGTACGTCCATCAGCGCGGCGATACGGCTGACCGACGGCTCCAGCTTGGTCTCGCCCCAGCGGGTCGCCAGCTCCGTCTCGACCTCGCGCAGGGCCCGGTCGACCTCCGGGTCCTCGGGCCGCCCGGGTACGTCGGCCTGCGGCGAGCCGCCCTGCGTGCGCAGGGTGCGGCTGCCGGCCTCGATCACCGCGAGGTCGGGGTCGCGGGTGGTCTCGGCCTCGATGAGTTCGTCGAAGCTGTCGAGGGGGTCGGGGGTGTCGCTGGTGCCGGGCTCTTCGCTCACGGGGCCAGTCTACGGAGCGGAGGTGACAACGCGGCGGTTCGGGGTGGTGGCCCGGCGTCGCCGGGTTCGCGTCCGTCGTGGCCGCCCGCACCCACGCGGCGGAGCCGCACATCGACACGGCCCCGCGCCCCTTCAGGACGCCGAAGGCCCCCGGTGCTCGATCCGCACCGGGGGCCTTCGGTCACGCACGACGGCTTACGCCGGCGGGAGCTTCTCCAGCTGGGACTGGATGCGGGCGATGTCCTCCTCCGCCTTGGCCAGGCGGGTACGGATCTTGTCGACCACCTGGTCCGGGGCCTTGGCCAGGAAGGCCTCGTTGCCGAGCTTGGCGCCCGCCTGGGCCTTCTCCTTCTCGGCCGCAGCCAGGTCCTTCGCGAGGCGCTTGCGCTCGGCCGCCACGTCGATCGTGCCGGAGAGGTCCAGCGCGACCTCCGCGCCCGCCACCGGCAGGGTGGCCGTGGCCGTGAAGCCCTCGCCCTCCGGCTGGAGGCGCAGGAGCTGGCGGATGGCCGCCTCGTGCGGGGCCAGGGCCGTACCGTCCAGGGTCAGGCGGGCCGGGACGCGCTGGCCGGGCTGCAGGCCCTGGTCGGCGCGGAAGCGGCGGACCTCGGTGATGACCGACTGGAGGGACTCGATCTCCCGCTCGGCGTCGGCGGCACGGAAGCCGCTGTCCTTCGGCCACTCGGCGATGACGACCGACTCGCCGCCGGTGAGGGTGGTCCACAGGGTCTCCGTGACGAACGGGACCACCGGGTGCAGCAGCCTGAGCGTGACGTCCAGGACCTCGCCCAGGACCCGCTTGCTGACCTCGGCCGGGGCGCCGCCCGCCATGAAGACCGTCTTGGACAGCTCGACGTACCAGTCGAAGACCTCGTCCCACGCGAAGTGGAAGAGGGCGTCGGACAGCTTGGCGAACTGGAAGTCCTCGTAGAACGCGTCGACTTCGGCGACGACGGAGTTCAGACGGGACAGGATCCAGCGGTCCGTCGCCGACATCGCGGAGGCGTCCGGCAGTTCGCCCTCGACCGTCGCGCCGTTCATCAGCGCGAAGCGGGTCGCGTTCCAGATCTTGTTGGCGAAGTTGCGCGAGCCCTGGACCCAGTCCTCGCCGATCGGGACGTCGACGCCGGGGTTCGCGCCACGGGCCAGGGTGAACCTGAGCGCGTCACTGCCGTACTTGTCCATCCAGTCCAGCGGGTTGACCGCGTTGCCGAAGGACTTCGACATCTTCTTGCCGAACTGGTCACGGACCATGCCGTGCAGGGCGATGGTGTGGAACGGCGGGGTGCCGTCCATCGCGTACAGACCGAACATCATCATCCGGGCGACCCAGAAGAAGAGGATGTCGTAACCGGTGACCAGCACGGAGTTCGGGTAGAACTTCGCGAGCGACTCGGTCTGTTCGGGCCAGCCGAGGGTCGAGAACGGCCACAGGCCGGAGGAGAACCAGGTGTCGAGGACGTCGGTGTCCTGGTGCCAGCCCTCCGCCTCGGTCCCGGGCGGCTCCTCGTCCGGGCCGACGCAGACGACCTCGCCCTCCGGGCCGTACCAGACGGGGATCCGGTGGCCCCACCACAGCTGGCGCGAGATGCACCAGTCGTGGAGGTTGTCGACCCAGTCGAAGTACCGCTTCTCCATCTCCTGGGGATGGATCTTGACCTTGCCCTCGCGGACGGCGTCGCCGGCGGCCTTGGCCAGCGGGCCGACCTTGACCCACCACTGCATCGACAGACGCGGCTCGATGGTGGTCTTGCAGCGCGAGCAGTGGCCGACGGAGTGGACGTAGGGCCGCTTCTCGGCGACGATCCGGCCCTCGGCGCGCAGCGCGGCGACGATCGCCGAGCGGGCCTCCAGGCGGTCCATGCCCTGGAAGGGGCCGTGGACGGTGATGACGGCGTGCTCGTCCATCACGGTGATGGACGGCAGGTCGTGGCGCTGACCGATCTCGAAGTCGTTCGGGTCGTGGGCCGGGGTGACCTTGACGGCGCCGGTGCCGAACTCGGGGTCGACGTGCTCGTCCGCGACGACCGGGATGGAACGGTCGGTCAGCGGCAGCCTGATGAGCTTGCCGACCAGGTGCTTGTATCGCTCGTCCTCGGGGTGGACGGCGACGGCGGTGTCACCGAGCATCGTCTCGGCACGGGTGGTGGCGACGACGATGCTGTCGTCCCCCTCCCCGTACGTCATGGAAACCAGCTCGCCGTCGTCGTCCTGGTACTCCACCTCGATGTCCGAGATGGCCGTCAGGCAGCGCGGGCACCAGTTGATGATGCGCTCGGCGCGGTAGATCAGCTCGTCGTCGTAGAGCCGCTTGAAGATGGTCTGGACGGCCTGGGACAGTCCCTCGTCCATGGTGAAGCGCTCACGCGACCAGGCGACGCCGTCACCGAGGCGACGCATCTGCCCGCTGATCTGGCCACCGGACTCGCCCTTCCACTGCCAGACGCGCTCGACGAAGGCTTCACGGCCGAGGTCGTGCCGCGACTTGCCTTCCTTGCCCAGCTCGCGCTCGACGACGTTCTGCGTGGCGATGCCGGCGTGGTCCATGCCGGGCTGCCACAGCGTCTCGTAGCCCTGCATGCGCTTGCGGCGGGTCAGCGCGTCGATGAGGGTGTGCTCGAAGGCGTGCCCGAGGTGCAGGCTGCCGGTGACGTTCGGCGGCGGGATGACGACGGTGAACGGCGGCTTCTCGCTCTTCGCGTCCGCCTCGAAGTAACCGCGCTCTACCCAGCGCTCGTACAGCGGGCCCTCTACATCGGCCGGCGCGTACTGGGTCGGCAGTTCGGAGTCGGGCGCGGGTGGCTGCTGCTGAGCGTTCTCGGTCACGGGGGTCAGTTTAGAGGTGTCACGGGGTGGTCCCGAAACGCGTTTGTTCTGTAACGGTGCGGCCCCCGGTGCCGTGCGTTTCCTGTGGCTGGTCCAGGATGTCTGAAACAGATAAGCGTCCTAGGGGGAACCCAGCAATGAGCAACAACCAGCCGGGCCCGTACGGCCAGCAACCCCAGCAGCCGGGCCCGTACGGCCAGCCGGGGCAGCCGGGCCCGTACGGTCAGCCGGGGCCCTACGGCCAGCCGGGCCAGCCGGGCCCGTACGGCCAGCAGCCGCAGGCTCCGCAGCCCGGCTACGGCTACCCCCAGCAGGCTCCGCCGGCGGCTCCGCCGCAGCCGGGTTACGGCTACCCGCAGCAGGGCGGCGTGCCGCCGCAGCCGAACCCGTACGGCCAGCAGCCGGGGTCCTATGGGCAGCAGCCGCCCTACGGCATGCCGCAGGCGCCGCAGGCGGGCGGCGGCAAGAAGAAGACGGGCCTGATCATCGGCGCGGTGGCCGTGGTGGCGGCTGTGGCGGTGGGGGCGTACTTCGTGTTCGGCGGGGGCAGCAGCGGAGTGGCGGACGACGGGCCGCACAAGCTGACGACTCCACAGTCGGTCATCAACGGCACCTACACGAAGTCCAGCGACTCCGGCTCGGGCAACGTCAGCGACTCCGACAAGTCGGACTTCGAGAAGTGGGGGGTGAAGAACCCCACGGAGGTGGGTGCCGAGTACGACAACGGCACCGGGCTGACCAAGAAGGCGATCGCGTTCAACGGCGTGTACGGGACCATCGACAACCCCGAGGCGCTCGTCGACGCCATGTTCGCCAAGCTCAAGACGGAGTCCGAGAAGGACCAGAGCGGATCGGGCTTCAAGGGCAAGCTGATCGGCAGCCCCGAGACGGTCCACCCGTCGGGTTTCTCCAACGGCATCATGAAGTGCCAGGTGGCCCAGATCGACACGTCCGCCTCGTCGTCCTCGGAAGCGGGGGTGCCGAAGACCATGAACATGCCGATGTGCATCTGGGGCGACCACAGCACCGCATCCCTCGTCACGTCATACAGCGTGGCCACCCTGGCCTCGGGTCAGGCCGGCTCGCTCGACGACGCCGCGGACCTCGCGGCCAAGCTCCGCAACGACGTACGCGTCAAGGCCTGACCACGTCAGCCGTCACAGGGAAGGGCTCCGGTTGGGCAACCGGGGCCCTTCCTCACGCCTCCGGCTGGGACACAGAACCGCGCTCACACACGCGATCGATTCATGATCGTCTTGTTCGCATCAAGCACGACGCAATCGGGCATCACTGCCGCCGCCGTCCTCACGCCGATCGCAGCGGCAACGCCAGCGGCGGCGTACGGCGGCTGGGCCGGCTGCGACAACTACGTCCAGGACCACGGCTATGTCGTGGGCCCCAAGGTACAAGATGCCTGCCAGAACCGGGCGGTGTACGTGGAATGGTGGATACCCAATCCCAACTGCGTCAACGGGCTGTACGGGATCGGGGTCAACTACGGGGTCGCTCAGCAAGCCTGCACCCGCGCTCATCCAGGGGCCTGAAACGGACCTCACACTGGCTTGAACGACGCAGGCCGGCCGCCACTTCGCATGAGGTGGCGGCCTTGCCATACCAGGTGACGATGGCCCGGAGCCTCGGCCCGCTCTGCGAGGTTCGACCAAGAGACGGGCGCCCGACCAAGGTGCTTCGGGCGCCTTGTCTCGCAGAGCTGCTTACGCCGACTTCTGCTCCCCGGACCCCCGCCCCCGCGCATCCCGCGGCCGATGAACTCCGGGGTCATGCCGAGCTTCACCAGGCCTTCCGACATGACGACCTCCAGCGTGCAACGAAGCGACGTCTGAGGTCGGCTCTCACCGATCGGCCGTCACCGGCCGCGGCTACGCTGAGTGTCGACTGGCCCACACTGCGAGGGAGACGCATCATGTCAGTGATGCTGGAGCGACCGACGATAAGCGGCACCGACCCCCACCGCTTCGAGGACCTGCTCAACGCCCTCGACGAGTTGCACGTGCCCGACGGCTTCAAGGCCGAGATCATCAGGGGAAACATCGTCGTGTCACCGTGGTCGAAGGCCTACTACCTCGACGTGATGGACCTGGTCTGCGATCAGCTACGGGCCCGGCTGCCCGAGGGGCATCGGATCAGCGCCGCCCCTGCCTTGTACGTCTTCCCCGGCGTCGAGCGAGCGTATGGGCCTGACATCCACGCCGCACACCGAAAGACCCGCCGGACCGCAAGCAATCGCCTGGACGGCGACGGTCTCTCCTTCGTCGCCGAACTCACCTCGCCCTCCACTCGCGACGACGACCTCACCGACAAGGTCGAGCGCTATGGGAAGTCAGGTGTGCCGGTCTACCTCCTGCTCGACATGCAGGAGGAACTCGCCACTGTTTACTGGTCGCCGACCGCCAAGGGGTATGCGTCCCATCTCACCGTTCCGTTCGGCGAGAAGCTCCTCATTCCGGCGCCGTTCGACTGCACCCTCGACACGATCGGATTCCAGGCGCCCGCCGAGGCTGACGAAGACCCCGACACCTGATGGGAGCAGCAGGCGGCGGAGACAGAAGAGGGGCTCCTGGCGTAGTTACAGCCGGGAGCCCCTCGTACTCGTAGTACGGCCTACGCCGACTTCTGCTCCCCGGACCCCCGCCCCCGCGCATCCCGCGGAATCAGGGTCGGGTTGACGTTGGAGAGGACCACGTCGGCGGTGATGACCACGCGGGCCACGTCCTTGCGGGACGGGACCTCGTACATGACGCCCTGGAGGACTTCCTCCATGATGGCGCGCAGGCCGCGGGCGCCGGTCTGGCGGAGGATGGCCTGGTCGGCGATGGCCTCCAGGGCCTCGCGCTCGAAGTCCAGCTCCACGCCGTCGAGTTCGAAGAGGCGCTGGTACTGCTTGACGAGCGCGTTGCGGGGCTCCACCAGGATCTGGAGGAGCGCTTCCCGGTCGAGGTTGTGGACCGAGGTGATCACCGGGAGGCGGCCGATGAACTCCGGGATCATGCCGAACTTGACCAGGTCCTCCGGCATGACGTCCTCGAAGACGTCCTTGGCCTCCAGTTCGCGCTTGGAGAGGATCGTGGCGCCGAAGCCGATGCCCTTGGCGCCGGCCCTGGCCTCGATGATCTTCTCCAGGCCCGCGAAGGCACCGCCCACGATGAACAGGACGTTCGTCGTGTCGATCTGGATGAACTCCTGGTGCGGGTGCTTGCGGCCGCCCTGGGGCGGGACCGAGGCCGTGGTGCCTTCAAGGATCTTCAGCAGGGCCTGCTGGACGCCCTCGCCCGAGACGTCACGGGTGATCGAGGGGTTCTCGCTCTTCCTCGCCACCTTGTCGATCTCGTCGATGTAGATGATCCCGGTCTCGGCCTTCTTGACGTCGTAGTCCGCCGCCTGGATCAGTTTCAGGAGGATGTTCTCCACGTCCTCGCCGACGTAGCCCGCCTCCGTGAGCGCCGTCGCGTCGGCGATCGCGAAGGGGACGTTGAGCATGCGCGCCAGAGTCTGCGCGAGGAGGGTCTTGCCGGAGCCCGTGGGGCCCAGCAGGAGGATGTTGGACTTCGCCAGCTCGATGGCGTCGTCACGGCCGCTCGCGCCGCCGTTCTCGCCCGCCTGGACCCGCTTGTAGTGGTTGTACACCGCGACGGAGAGGGCCTTCTTCGCCGCCTCCTGGCCGACCACATAGCCTTCGAGGAACTCGTAGATCTCGCGGGGCTTGGGCAGCTCCTCCCAGCGCACCTCGCTGGTCTCCGCGAGCTCTTCCTCGATGATCTCGTTGCAGAGATCGATGCACTCGTCGCAGATGTACACACCGGGCCCTGCGATGAGCTTCTTGACCTGCTTCTGGCTCTTGCCGCAGAACGAGCACTTGAGCAGATCGCCGCCGTCACCGATGCGTGCCACGGTGTGCTTCCCCTTCGCCTGGGAGACGCCTGGACACGGAGGTCCAGCGGCTCCTGGTGCTGCCTTATGTCGACGGTACCTTGCCGGGCCCCGTGTTCGGGCCCCCCTTGGCAGGGTTCACTTTGACGTGCACCGTGCCAAGGGGGCCGGAAAGAATGCCCCTCCGGGTCAGCGGACCTCGGAGTTGTTCAGCTTGCGGGTGGAGATGATCTGGTCGACGAGGCCGTATTCCAGCGCCTCCTCGGCCGTGAGGATCTTGTCGCGCTCGATGTCCTCGCGGATCTTCTCGAGCGGCTGGTTCGAGTGCTTGGCCAGCATGTTCTCCAGCTGCTCACGCATCCGGGTGAACTCCTTGGCGATGATCTCCAGGTCAGAGAGCTGACCACGGCCGGTGGAGCCGGCCGGCTGGTGGATCAGCACGCGGGAGTTCGGCAGCGCCATGCGCTTGCCGGGCGTACCGGCGGCGAGCAGGATGGCCGCGGCGGAGGCCGCCTGGCCCATGCAGACCGTCTGGATGTCGGGCTTCACGAACTGCATCGTGTCGTAGATCGCCGTCAGGGCGGTCATGTCGCCACCGGGGCTGTTGATGTAGATCGAGATGTCCCGGTCCGGGTCCATCGACTCCAGGCACAGCAGCTGCGCCATGACGTCGTTGGCGGAGGCGTCGTCGATCTGGACACCCAGGAAGATCACGCGCTCCTCGAAGAGCTTCGCGTACGGGTCGTACTCGCGGATGCCCTGGGAGGTGCGCTCGACGAAGCGCGGGATGACGTAGCGGCTGTCGGGCCGGGGCCCTTCGTACATGCCGCTGGCGGCGCCGGGGAAGTTGCTCATGGGGTTCACCGTCCTGGTGGCGTTCGGGGGGCTTTGGTCTCGGCGGTGCGTGGCGTGGCCGGGCCGGTCAGGCACCGGTGCCGCCGCCTCCCGGAACACCCGAGGCGTGCGTGATGATCTCGTCAATGAGACCGTACTCCTTGGCCTCTTCCGGGGTGAACCAGCGGTCGCGGTCGCCGTCACGGATGATCGTCTCGACGGTCTGGCCGGAGTGCAGCGCGGTCAGCTCGGACATGGTCTTCTTGGTGCGCAGCAGGTACTGGGCCTGGATCTTGATGTCCGAGACCGTACCGCCCAGGCCCGCGGAGCCCTGGTGCATCATGATGTCCGTGTGCGGCAGGGCGAAGCGCTTGCCGGCGGTGCCGCCGGTGAGCAGGAACTGGCCCATCGAGGCCGCCATGCCCATGCCGATCGTGACCACGTCGTTCGGGATGTACTGCATGGTGTCGTAGATCGCCATGCCGGCCGTCACCGAGCCGCCGGGGCTGTTGATGTAGAGGAAGATGTCCTTGTCCGGGTCAGCGGCGAGGAGCAGCAGCTGAGCGGTGATCTTGTTGGCGATGTCGTCGTCAACCTGCTGGCCGAGGAAGATGATCCGCTCGCCGAGCAGCCGGTTGTAGACCTGGTCGCCGAGGCCACCACCGATGGAAGGCTCGCCGGCGGCTGAGGGCATCAGATTCGTCACGTATCCACCTGCTCGTCTTACGACGGCGCCGGGCCGTCTCATTGTTCTGCCTTTCATGGACCCTAACGCGATGGTCCCTTCGGGGAATCCCGCAGATGACGGTGTTCGCCGGGGGCGTAGCGCTCCGCCGGGGGGCCGCATATCGACGCAGCCCCGCGCCCCTTCGGGGTCAGCCGCTCCCCCGCATACGACGCAGGCCCCCGGGAGACACTCCCAGGGGCCCGTCGTACGTGCCTGCGAAGGCGCCGTAAGCCCGGATCAGGCCTCCGGCTGCTCCTCGGAGGTCTCCGACGCCTCGGCGGCCTCGGTCTCCTCCTCGTCGTCGCTCAGGTCGACGATCTCGCCGTTGGTGTCCTTGACCGTGGCCTTCTCGACCACGACGGCCAGGGCCTTGCCGCGGGCGACCTCGCCGACCAGGAGCGGCACCTGGCCACCCTCGACGACGGCCTGGGCGAACTGGTCGGGGGACATGCCGGAGGAGGCCGCGCGCCGCATGAGGTGCTCGGTGAGCTCCTCCTGGTTGACGTTGAGCTTCTCCTGCTTGACCAGCTCGTCGAGGACGAACTGGGTCTTGATGCCCTTGACCGCGGCCTCACGGGTCTCGGTCTCGAACTCCTCCTCGGTCTTGCCCTGGATCTCCAGGTACTTCGCGAGGTCAAGGCCCATCTGGCCGAGCTGGTGGTGCTCCAGGTTGTGCTTGCGGGTGTTGACCTCGTCCTCGAGCAGCTTCTCGGGGACCGGGACCTCGACCAGCTCGAGGAGCTTCTCCAGGACGCGCTCCTGGGCCTGGGTGGCCTGGTCGAACTGCTTCATGTTGGCCAGGCGCTTGCGGCTGTCGGCCTTCAGCTCGTCCAGGGTGTCGAACTCGGAGGCGAGCTGCGCGAACTCGTCGTCCAGCTCGGGCAGTTCGCGGGCGGCGACCTGGGTGACCTTGACGGTGACCTCGGCCTCCTTGCCCGCGGCGGAGCCGCCCTTCAGCTCGGAGGTGAAGGTGGCGTCCTCACCGGCGGACTTGCCCTTGACGGCGTCGTCGATGCCGTCGAGCAGCTCGCCGGAGCCGATGGTGTAGGAAACGCCGCTCGCGATGCCGTCCTCCAGCACCTCGCCGTCGACCTTGGCCTCCAGGTCGATGGTGACGACGTCGCCGTCCTCGGCGGCGCGCTCGACCGGGGAGGTCGAGGCGAAGCGCTCGCGGAGCTGCTCGACCGACTTGTCGACGTCCTCGTCGGTGACCTCGACGGCGTCGACCTCGACCTCGATACCGGAGTAGTCCGGGATCTCGAGGGCCGGGCGGATGTCGACCTCGGCGGTGAAGTTCAGCGTCTCGCCGTCCTTCAGCTCCGTGATGTCGACCTCGGGCTGGCCCAGCGGGCTCAGCTCGGCCTCGTTGACCGCCTCGGTGTAGAACTTCGGAAGCGCGTCGTTGACGGCCTCCTCCAGCACCGCACCGCGGCCGAACCGCTGGTCGATGACACGGGCCGGGATCTTGCCCTTACGGAAGCCCTTCACCGTGACCTGCTGGTTGATCTTCTTGTACGCCGCGTCGAGGCTGTCCTTGAGCTCCTCGAAGGGCACCTCGACAGTGAGCCGAACCCGGGTCGGGTTCAGGGTCTCCACGGCGCTCTTCACGGTTCGGTCTCCTTGTGGCTGACTTCTTGGTTTCTGCCGGAGCCAGACTGGTCCGGCGGATTTAGCCGCCCGGGAGAGTTCGTAGGCCGAGTGGGCCGGGACACACGGGCGCGCAGCTTGCATAGTAACCGCAGCCGGTCAGCGCCCCAAAAGGCGATCATCAGGATGCCGTGAGCCGGTGGTCGGGGTGGCGGGATTTGAACCCACGGCCTTCCGCTCCCAAAGCGGACGCGCTACCAAGCTGCGCCACACCCCGTCTGGTGCGACACGTAGGGTACATGCCCCGGCCGCTCGCGTCGGCCGCATTCTTCTCGGCGGCGCACGGGAGGCCCGCCGGGGCTTGCGGAGGCGAACTCGTTGGCCTCGGCACTGGGCGACCCGCTACGATGCCTCCAGTGCCGCGGTCACGGACCTGCGGCGCACTGTGTTGCGGGCGTAGCTCAATGGTAGAGCCCTAGTCTTCCAAACTAGCTACGCGGGTTCGATTCCCGTCGCCCGCTCTGATCGATCAGATCTCTCCAGAGGCCCGGCCTCCGCTTCGGCGGGGCCGGGCCTTTGGCGTGTTCCGGACAGCCGTGCGAGCCGGGGCGGCCATGCGAGCCGGGGCGACCGTCCGAGAGGGCCGGCGGCCGGGGCGG
Organism: Streptomyces sp. MMG1121; assembly: GCF_001280015.1. GTDB lineage: Bacteria > Actinomycetota > Actinomycetes > Streptomycetales > Streptomycetaceae > Streptomyces. Next base: position 66,594 of record NZ_LGDV01000164.1, on the reverse strand, counting down.
ATCAGAATCTGATCGAGTTGATCGAGTCCGCTATCGAGTTCAGGAAGCGGGTGATGGAGGGGGCCATGCCCGTCGAGGCCAGGAAGAAGCCGAAGAGGATGGCGACGATGGCGGGGCCCGCCTTGATGTTGCCCCCTCGGATCAGCACCACCAGGATGATCGCCAACATCAGCACCACAGACAGTGAAATGGCCACAACTGATCACACCCTAGGTCGGTCCGCTCTCCCGGCCCGGAGGTACGGCCCGCGCACCCCCGCCAGAACCATCGTGCCACCAACCCGGCCGCCGTATGCGGCCCGTGACACAACGTCGGGTAAGGGACCGGCGCGGGCGATGCGCCGCACAGCAATTCGACCATGGGTCCGCGCCTGACTCCCCATGAAATTGCGCCACTTCGTTTCCGTCTCCACACATCCTGCGCGCAGGTAATTCGAATTGATCGCACAGAGCTGCAGTATGCCCCATTTAGTGGGGATGAATCGGTACATCACGGGTGAACCGACGATCCAAGTGCATGTAAATCAGTGGGCGTTCGAAGCCATTAACCGGCAATGTCTGCGCGGGTTTTACGAAATTCCACAGGCAACGCTAGGGTGCCTGAGATGTTCGATGCCGTCTCGCCCCTCGGTCACATCCGCAGGGCACTTCCTCCGTCGCGGACGCCGGCGGACGGGGTGCCCGGTCCGCGTACCCCGGCGGGTGCGCCGGAGCGGCAGCCCCCGGCCGGCAGACCGGGCGCACAGCGCGACGCGTTCTTCGACAACGTCAAGTACCTGGCGATCGTGCTGGTGGCCGCGGGGCACACCTGGGCGCCGCTCAAGAGCGACAGCCGTGTCCTCGAAGGCCTGTACAACGTCGTGTACACCTTCCACATGCCGGCGTTCGTCATCATCTCCGGCTATTTCTCGCGCAGTTTCGACATGCGTCCGGACCGGCTGAAGCGCCTGGTCACCGGGGTCGCGGTGCCGTATGTCGTGTTCCAGACGGCCTACTTGCTGTTCCGGCGCTTCGTCGGCCACTCCGCCGAGCCGTTCGACCTCGTCTCCCCGTGGTACCTGACGTGGTTCCTGTGCGCGCTGTTCGTGTGGCGGCTGACCAGCCCGCTGTGGAAGCTGGTGCGCCGGCCGCTGCCGATCGCGCTCGGCATCGCCATGATCGGCTCGGTCTCTCCCGGCACCGGAGCCGGCCTCGACCTGGGGCGCATCCTGCAGTTCCTGCCCTTCTTCGTACTCGGCCTGACCCTGCGGCCCGAGCACTTCACCGCGCTGCGCCGCAGGTGGGTACGGATCGCGTCGCTGCCGGTGGCCGCGGTGGCGCTGGCCGTCGGCTGGTGGACGGCGCCACGCCTGCAGGACAACTGGTTCTACCGGGAGAGCGCGGCACAGAACCTGGGCGCACCGTGGTGGACCGGCCCGCTCATGACGCTGGGGCTGTTCGCCTGCGCGCTGCTGCTGACCGCCGTCTTCTTCGCGTGGGTGCCGCGGCGCAGGACGTGGTTCACCGCGCTCGGCGCGGGCACCCTGTACGGCTATCTGCTGCACGGCTTCGTGGTGAAGTCGGTGACCTACAGCGGCTGGTTCGACCAGGCCTGGCTGCACGGCCCGTTCGGCGAGATCCTCGTGACGCTGCTCGCGGCCGCCGTCGTGACGCTGCTGTGCACCAGGCCCGTGCAGCGCGTCTTCCGCTTCGCGATGGAGCCGAAGATGGAGTGGGCGTTCCGGCGGGACGCGGCCGAAGTCGCCCGTGGGCGCGAGCACAAGGAGCAGGCCCCGGCCCGGGAGTCGGTCAGCGCCTAAGCCTGCACGGCCCCCTGGTCCAGACCGAGGAGTGCGCGCATCCCCGCGTACTTCTCGGTCAGTCGTGTCCGGGTCGGCTCGTCCAGGACCGCCAGCCGCTCCGGGGCGGCGTTGTGCGCCAGGTCGGCCTCCTTGACCAGGCGGGCGCCCGGGGTGGCGAGGATCCGCCGCGCGTACGCCGCCGGCTCCTCCCCCGCCCGCTTGGTGAGGGCGTCCACGATGGCCTTGGTGCGCGGGGTCAGGGCGGCCGCCGCCAGCCACTCCCGGGTGAGCGCGTCGTCCTCGACCGCGTCGTGCAGCCAGGCCGCCGCGATCTGCTCCGCGTCCCCGCCGCGAGCGCGCACGCCCGCGGCGACGGCGGCGAGGTGTCCGGCGTACGGCCGCCCCGCCTTGTCGGTCTGCCCCTCGTGGGCGGCACGGGCGAGTGCCTCGACCTCGTCGAGCGTGAGCAGGGGCGGGGGTGTGGAGGCGGATGCGGCCGTGGGCTGTGTCATCGGCCCAGTGTCTCCCGGCGCGGGGCCGCGCGGGCCGGGAGGGTGACCGCGGTCAGGGCAGGGGCGGGGGCGCGGCCCGTGGTGAGGCGTTCGCCGGTGAAGGTGGTGGAGGTCCAGTCGTGGGCGGTGTAGGGCCGCCCTCCCTGCGGGGCTCGGGCCGGGAAGGTGACGTCGGGTACGGCGGTGCGGGCGCCGGGGGCCGCGGCTGCCTCGGCGAGGAGGCAGGCGTCGAGGAGGCGCGGTCGGGGACGGGTTGGTTGTCGCCGTCGCGGCCCAGATGGACGCGTTGGTCGGCGGCGGCTACGACGGGGGCGTGGGCGTAGCGGTGGGGCGGGACCTCGGCGCGGGCGCCGGTCTCCAGGAGGATGCCGCAGGCCGTGATGATCGTCGCGGCGAGGGCGAGAGCGGTGAAGGTGCCGGTGAAGGCGGAGGGTTTGAAGCGGAGGGCTGCACGGGCCAGGCCGTCGGGTCGGAGCATGGGGTGCCTTGTCGGTGTCTCGCCTCGGCTTCGCCTTCGGCCGGGATTCTCGCTCCCACCCGAGGTGCTCGCCCCGCTGAACACCGCCCCGCGCGTCACGCGAGGGCCGTACCACGGCACGACCCGGCGCCACCCCGCCCGGCGCAGCGCCGCGGCTCAGCGCACCGGGGCCGTTGCCTGGCGGCAGATCAGGAGGAGGGCTCGGTCGTCGTTGACGTCCTTGGCCACCGCCTCGATGAGGTGCCAGGCGGCGCCGTGGAAACCGCCGGCGACATAGCGGTCGGCCTCGCCGGTGAGGCGGTCCATGCCCTCGACGATGTCGCGGTCGGAGGTCTCGACCAGGCCGTCCGTGAAGAGCATCAGGACGTCACCGGGGCGCAGGGAGCCCTTCACGGGGTCGAACTGGGCGCCGTCGTAGACGCCGAGCAGCGGGCCCTCCGCGGCCTTCTCCTTCCAGCGTCCGCTGCCCGCGCTCAGCTGGAGCCCCGGCGGATGGCCGGCGGTGTACAGCTCGTAGTCCCCGGAGTCGAGGTCCAGGACGAGATGGATGGAGGTGGCGAAGCCCTCGTCCCAGTCCTGGCGCAGGAGGTAGCCGTTCGCCGCCGGGAGGAAGGCGTGCGGGGGCAGGGAGCCGAGCAGACCGCCGAAGGCGCCCGACAGGAGCAGGGCGCGGGAGCCCGCGTCCATGCCCTTGCCGGAGACGTCCGTGAGCACGACCTCCAGGGTGCGGCCGCCGTTCGTACGGGCCGCGACGACGAAGTCGCCGGAGAAGGACTGGCCGCCGGCCGGCCGCAGCGCCATCTCGTGGTGCCAGCCCTGCGGCAGCTTCGGCAGCTTGCTCTGTACCCGGATCCGCTCGCGCAGGTCGAACAGCATGGTGCCGCCGCGCCGCCAGGGCACCCCGACCCGGCTGCGGAACTGGGCCGTGAGCAGGCCGAAGAAACCGCAGGCCGCCACGACGAGGACCACGCCCGGGGTGACCCGGGACGGTCCTTCGGTGTACGGGCCGAGCCGTACCGACTCCACGATCAGCGCCGTCGCCCCCGCCGCGTACAGGCCGAGCAGGCTCGCCGGGCGCAGCAGCAGGCCGCCCGCGATGATCGGCAGCACCAGGGTGGCCGGGGAGCACCACACCGAGTCGACCAGGGTCACGGCCATGAGGACGGGGATGGTCAGCAGCAGACCGGCGAAGGCGATCCAGTCGGAGCCGTCGCCGCGGAAGTAGTCCACGGCGCTTCTGCGCAGGCCGGTGCGGACCCGGTGCCACTGGATCTTCCACCGGGCCGTGAACGTCTCGGCCTTCGCGCGCCGCTCTCGTCCTGCTGCCATTAGTTCGGGACCCTATCGATCGGACCGGCTGCTTGGCACGGGAGGTCCCACTTGTCCCCCGTGCGGGGCTCCCCCGCACAGCCGGCCCGCACAGTGAACGGCATCCGGGGCCGGAGCGCTCCCGTCCGGGACAAATTCGCTGGCTCGTCCCGCAACGCCCTGATAGGCATGCGCCCATGGGGACTGAACGCGCGACTGAGTTGACGGTGTTGCGGCCGGAGGATTTCGACCGCTGGTGGGACCACCTGGCACGGGCCTTCGGCGGGACGGCCGCGGCCGAGGAACGCGCACTGGACCGGTCGCTCACGGAGTTCGGCCGTTCGCTGGTCGCCCGGGACGGGGCGGAGATCGTCGGGACGGCGGGGGCGATCAGCTTCCGGATGACCGTGCCGGGCGGGGCCGAGGTCCCGGTGGCCGGCGTGACCATGGTGAGCGTGGCGGCCACCCACCGGCGGCGCGGGGTGCTGACCTCGATGATGCGCCGGCAGCTGGACGACGTGCGCGCGCTGGGCGAGCCGCTGGCGGTGCTGTTCGCGTCCGAGCCGGCCATCTACGGCCGTTTCGGCTACGGCGCGGCGACCCTCCAGCTGGCGGCCGAGATCGACACGAGCCGGGTCTCACTGGCGCTCCCGGCCGGCACCGAGGACACACGGGTGCGGTACGCGGAGCCCGCCGAGGTCCTCGCCGAGTGCGAGGCGGTGTACGCGGCCCTGGTGCCGGGCCGGCCCGGGATGCTGGCCCGGCAGCCCGGCTGGGAGCGGGTGGCTCTGCTCGACCCGGAGAGCGAGCGGGAAGGCGCGTCGGCGCTGCAGTGCGTGGTCGCCGAGCGGGAGGGGCGGGTCACGGGGTACGCCCGGTTCCGCACCAAGATGGGCTGGGGGCCGAGCGGACACGACGGCACGGTGACGCTGGAGGGCCTGGCCGCGCTGGACCCCGCGACGGGCGCGGCGCTGTGGCGCTTCCTGTTCGGCCTCGACCTGATGACCACGCTGTCCGTGCGCGCACGTCCGGTGGACGACGCCTGGCAGTACCTGGTGGACGACATCCGGCGCTGCCGCACGAGCGTGCGGGACGGCGCCCAGGTCCGGCTGGTGGACGTGGGCAGGGCCCTGTCGGCCCGCACCTACCAGGCGCCGCTGGACGTCGTGTTCGAGGTCGAGGACGCTTTCTGTCCCTGGAACGCCGGGCGTTGGCGGCTCACGGGCGACACGAAGGGCGCGTCCTGCGAGCGGACCACGGACGCGGCCGATCTCGCCCTGTCGGTACGGGAGTTGGGCGCCGCCTATCTCGGCGGGGTGAGCCTGCTGTCGCTCGCGGCGGCCGGGCGGGTACGGGAGGTGCGGCCGGGTTCGCTGACGGAGGCGTCGGTGGCGTTCAGCTCATCGGTTCCGCCGTGGCTGCCGCACGGCTTCTGAGCCCGCCTCACCGCTTCTGGCAGGTGGGGCACCAGAAGAGGTTGCGGGCGGCGAGGTCGGCGGTGCGGATCTCGTCCCCGCAGACGTGGCAGGGCTGGGTGGCTCGGCGGTAGACGTAGACCTCGCCGCCGTGGTCGTCCACGCGCGGCGGCCGTCCCATCGCCTCCGGGGTGTGCTCGGCCCGGACGGTGTCGATGCGATTGTTCCTGACGCCTTCGCGCATCAGCTCGACGAGGTCGGCCCAGACGGTGTCCCACTGGGCGGGGGTGATGTCCCTGCCCGCCCGGTACGGGTCGATGCCGTGCCGGAACAGCACCTCGGCGCGGTAGACGTTGCCGACGCCGGCGACGATCTTCTGGTCCATCAGCAGGGCGGCGACCGTCGTACGACTGCGGGAGATCCGGCGGTACGCCGCGCCCGGGTCGGCGTCCTCGCGCAGCGGGTCGGGGCCGAGGCGGTCGTGTATCGCCCGCTTCTCGTCGTCCGTGATCAGTGCGCAGGTGGTCGGGCCGCGCAGGTCGACGTACGCGGTGGCGTTCGCGAGCCGGAGCCGGACGGTGTCGGTGGGCGGGGGCGCGGGAATGTCGCCGAAGCCGACCTTGCCGAAGAGGCCGAGGTGGATGTGGACCCAGTCGGCGTCCCGGAAGCGGAGGAAGAGGTGCTTGCCGTGGGCTTCGGTGGCCGTCAGCTCGGCGCGGTCCACAAGGGCGGCGGCGTCGGAGAACTTGCCCTGGGGGCTGGTCACCCGCGGGGCGGTACCCCGGAAGCGCTCGGCGTAGTCCTGGGCCAGCCGGTGAATGGTGTGCCCTTCCGGCACGGCTGAGCTGTCCTTTCGTTTCTTCCCCACCCACCCGTTCCGGCCGACGGGACGGCCGGCGAAGGGGTGGGCGGGTGAGCCGAGGGGGCCGGGGGCGGGGCTACTGCTGCGGGTGGTGCGGCGGGATCGGCGGGAGGTCGCCCGTCGTCTCGTACGCCGAGAGCATGTCGATGCGGCGGATGTGCCGCTCGTCACCGGAGAACGGCGTGCTGAGGAAGACCTCGACGAACTTGGTCGCCTCCTCGGTGCTGTGCATACGCGCACCCACGGCCACCACGTTGGCGTTGTTGTGCTGACGGCCCAGCGACGCGGTCTCCTCGCTCCAGGCCAGCGCCGCCCGCACGCCCTTGACCTTGTTCGCGGCGATCTGCTCTCCGTTGCCGGAGCCACCGATCACGATGCCGAGGGCCTCGGGGTCAGCGGCCGTACGCTCCGCCGCGCGGAGGCAGAAGGGCGGGTAGTCGTCCTGGGCGTCGTAGATGTGCGGCCCGCAGTCGACGGGCTCGTGCCCCGCCGTCTTGAGCCACTCGACGAGGTGGTTCTTGAGTTCGTAGCCCGCATGGTCGGAGCCGAGATACACGCGCATGCCATGAGTGTGACACGCCTGATCCAGGGCAGCAGCTCCGGGTGTCGGCGCCACACCGGGGCCAAAAGATGTGAGCAAAACCATAGAACCTCAAGGGAACCTCAAGTAACGATTCGGATTCAGAGGTTCCCCAATCCGTTCGCCTCGCTTTCACTGGACCGACTCGTACACCGCTCGTGCGAGCTGCTTCACCTGGCGCAAAGGAAACCGTCCATGACCCCTGGTTCGGGCCTCCAAGCAGGACTGAAAAACCGCCACCTGACGATGATCGCGATCGGTGGCGTGATCGGAGCCGGCCTCTTCGTCGGTTCCAGTTCGGGCATCGCTACCGCGGGACCCGGCATCCTTCTCTCGTACGCCCTCGTCGGCACGCTCGTCGTCCTCGTGATGCGCATGCTCGGCGAGATGTCCGCAGCCAACCCCACCTCCGGCTCCTTCTCCGCGCACGCCGACCGTGCGCTCGGGCGCTGGGCCGGGTTCTCCATCGGCTGGCTGTACTGGTTCTTCTGGGTCGTCGTGCTGGCCGTCGAGGCCACCGCCGGCGCCGGGATCCTGCACGGCTGGGTCCCGGGCGTGCCCCAGTGGGCCTGGGCGCTCATCGTGATGTCCGTGCTGACCGCGACCAACCTGGTCTCCGTCGGCTCGTACGGCGAGTTCGAGTTCTGGTTCGCCGGCATCAAGGTCGTGGCGATCGGCGCGTTCGTCGTCATCGGTCTGCTGGCCGTGTTCGGCGTCCTGCCGGGCGTGCACGCCGACAAGGCGAGCTTCGGCAACCTGACGAACCACGGCGGCTTCCTGCCGCACGGACCCGGCGCCATCCTCACCGGTGTGCTGCTGGTCGTCTTCTCCTTCATGGGCAGCGAGATCGCCACCCTGGCGGCCGGCGAGTCGGAGGACCCGCAGCGCGCGGTCACCAAGTCCACCAACAGCATCATCTGGCGTATCGGCGTCTTCTACCTGGGCTCGATCCTCGTCGTGGTCTCGCTGCTGCCGTGGAACGACCCGTCCATCAAGAAGAACGGCTCCTACGTCGCAGCGCTGGACTCGCTCGGCATCGCCCACGCCGGCCAGATCATGAACGTGATCGTGCTGACCTCGGTGCTGTCCTGTCTCAACTCCGGCCTGTACACGGCCTCCCGCATGGCCTTCTCGCTCGGCCAGCGCGGTGACGCGCCGAAGGCGTTCGCCCGCACCACCTCCCGCGGTGTGCCGATGGCGGCGATCCTGGCGTCGGTCGCCTTCGGCTTCGTGGCCGTCTTCTTCAACTACGCCTACCCGAAGACCGTCTTCCTCTTCCTGGTCAACTCGTCCGGCGCGGTCGCCCTGTTCGTCTGGCTGGCCATCTGCTTCTCGCAGCTGCGGATGCGCAAGATCATCCAGCGGGAGGCGCCGGAGAAGCTCGTCGTGAAGATGTGGCTGTACCCGTACCTGACCTGGGCGACGGCCGCCTTCATCGTCTTCGTCCTCGGTTACATGCTGACCGACACGAAGGGCGAGAGCAGCGGCCGTACGACGGTGCTGCTGTCGCTCGGGGTCGCGGCCGTCGTGATCGTGATCGCCCTGGTGAAGCAGAAGACCGAGTCGAAGCGTGCGGCGAGCGCGCCCGCCGTCGACGCGGTCGAGAAGGTCACCACCGGCTGACACGACGAGCCGGACAGCGGAACATGGCCGCACAGCCTGACGGTACCTGTCAGGCTGTGCGGCCGTTCTGCGTCCCATGGCCCGCCCGCGCCGACCGCGCCGCAGGCGACTACGCCCCTGAATACGCGAAAGAGGCCCGCCCGGGTCAAGGGGACTGACGACCCGGCGAACCTCTTGCGCAGGAACTACGGCGGCTAGCGCTTGTTCGCGAACTTCCAGGCCGTGGGCAGCGCGCCCATCGCCAGGGCGGCCTTGAGGGCGTCGCCGATCAGGAACGGGGTGAGGCCGGCGGCGACGGCCTGGGAGAGGGACAGGTGGGCCGCCAGGGCCAGGTAGGGCACGCCGACGGCGTAGATGATCGCCTCGCCGAGGAGCATCGTGCCCGCCGTTCGCAGCGGCGAGCGGTCGGCGCCGCGCCGGGCCAGGGCGCCGACGGCCGCCGAGGCGAGGAGCATGCCGAGGACGTAGCCGAAGGAGACCGAGCCCGCGCCGGAGCCGCCCTCCGCGAACCACGGCATGCCCGCCACGCCCGCGAGCGCGTACAGGGCGAGGGAGAGGAAGCCGCGGCGGGCGCCGAGCGCGGTGCCGACGAGCAGCGCGGCGAAGGTCTGGCCGGTCACCGGCACCGGGGAGCCGGGCACGGGGATCGCCACCTGGGCCGCGATACCGGTGAGCGCGGCGCCGCCGAGGACGAGGGCCGCGTCGCGGACGCGGGACGCGGGGAGCAGGTCGGCGAGGACTGCGCCGGGACGAGCGGTGGCGGTGGCGGTGCTCATGGGGACTCCGCTGGGTGGTGTGGACACGTCGGGACACCGTGACGCTATCCCAGCGTCCTGGAGCCGATCACCGTTGGCGCTCGACAAAGGGTGGAACGGCGCCTTCGTACGCTTCGCACAAAGCGTGCCGCTTACACGCGGTCGGGCGTGATACCGGTCACTGAGGCAGCGACGCCCCGGTCACGCCGCTGACGTGGACCGCGTCTGTAGGGTCCCACCAAAGGGCGGCTGTTCGGGCGGGGTCCGTCTCGCCCGTCGGTCGCCGTCTGGGCAGCGCGGGGGCGTTTTGCTAGCTTCGCCCACATGGTTGCCCAGGCCCGGTACTTCACGTCGCGTCGCTATGTCGACCTGCGACGCCAGGGCACGGCCACCTGTCACCTCCGGGACTAGGGGCGGACCGCTCGGCACGCCCCGCCTTCGTACGACGTGCCGGCTCCCCCCCTTTTCCCGAGGACGGTCTTCCATGCCCCGTACCGCGGTGCCCCCTCCTGTCCTGCCCGTCTCGCCCGTTCCGCGTGCCGCCGACAGCGACCGGCGGCGCACCAGCGCCAGTGCGGTGCTGCGCTGTGTGCTGGAGCACGGGCCGGTGGCGCGCAGTACCGTCGCCCGGCTGACCGGGCTGTCGCCCGCGTCGGTGACCGAGTACTGTGCCCGGCTCGCCGACCGGGGCCTGCTCCGCGAGGCGGCCGTGCCCCGCCGCTCGAACGGGGTGGGCCGGCCGCACGTCCCCGTCGACCTGGACGACACGCGGTTCCTGGTCGGCGGGGTGCACGTGGCCGTGCCGTACACCACGGTCGCGCTGCTGGATCTGCGCGGCCGGGTGCTGGCGCGGCGGCGGTCGGCGCACGACGGGACCGATCCCGGCCGGGTGCTGGCGCGGGCCGCCGAGGGGCTCGCGGAGCTGCTGGCCGGGATGCCGGGCCGCCGGCCGCTGGGGGTCGGGGTGGCCGTCGGCGGCTGGGTGGACCGGGAGACGGGCACCGTGGTCGAGCACGAGCTGCTGGGCTGGCGGGAGGTGCCGGTACGGGAGCTGCTCGGCGCCCGCACGGGCCTCGCGGTCCATGTGGACGGGCACGCGCGGGCGTTGGTGAACGGGGAGCGGCTGTTCGGGCGGGTCCGGGGCAGCGGGAGCGTGCTGCACCTGTTCGTGGGGAACGTGGTCGACGCGGCCTTCGCCACGCATGACGAGGTGCACCACGGGCCGCGCTCGGCGGCCGGGACCATCGCCCATCTGCCGGTGCCGGGCGGCACCGAGCCGTGCGCGTGCGGCCGTACCGGATGTCTGCAGGCGGAGCTCGGCGAGCGGACGCTCGGCCGGCGGGCCCGGGCGGCCGGGGTGACCGACTCGGGCGATCCGCTGCGCGTGGTGGCCGCGGCGGCGGCCGGAAACGCGGTGGCCCGGCGGCTGCTGGTGGAGCGGGCCCGGGCGACCGGGCGGGCGGCCGGGCTGCTGCTGGACGTGCTCAATCCGGAGACCGTCGTGGTCACCGAGGTCGGGGTCATCCACTTCGAGGACTGCCTCGCCGCACTCAGGGAAGCGGCGGGAATACGGCGTGCGGCGGCCGTCCTTCCGACGAGTTTCCCGGATTCCGTGCTGGCGGTGGCGGGCGGTTCGGTGGCCCTCGACGTGCTGTACCGGGATCCGCTGGGCGCGTCACCTCAGGGTATTTAATTCAGAAACTCCGAATGTTGACAGGGCTCAATGGTGGGCAGGAACATGCTGGTCATGAGCCTTCTTATCAGCTGTCGCACCCTTTGTTGCTGACACGTTGCCGCGCGTGAAGCGCGTGTTTCCGGCTCACTGTTCTTCTCTTCCGTCCGGCCTGTGGTTCCGGAATTCCTCCTGTCTTCCCCCACTTTTCCTCCGGGGAGTCCTCGCATGCACCGTCGTGTTTTCCTCAGTTCCCTGCTGGGTGCGTCCACCGCGGCCGTGGCCCTCGGCGGCTGTGCCAGGGGCGACGCCTCCGCCGACACCCGCGGCGCCGCCACCCGGCCGCTCGCCGCGAAGGTCCCGGCCGGCACCAGCCTGAAGATCGCCGACTATCAGGGCCAGCAACAGCTCCAGTTCCGGCTGGCGAAGCTGCCCGCGCCGCCGTTCACCGTGTCCGGCTGGCTGAACATCGGCGCCGGTCCGGACGTCATCAACGCCTTCCGCGCCAAGTCCCTGCACGTCGCGAACAACGCGGGCATCCCGCCGATCCAGGCGCACTACCAGGGCTTCGACGCGAAGATCGTGGCGATCGACCTCACCCGCAAGCCGAACTACCTCTTCGCCACCAAGCCCGGCAGCGACATCCGCGCGGTCGGCGACTTCAAGGGCAGGCGGCTCGCCTTCTCGCAGGGGCAGGCGCAGGGTGTCGTCCTGCTGCGGGCGCTGAAGCGGGCGGGCCTGGCGTACGACGACGTGAAGCTGGTCCCGCTGACCAGCAACCAGTTCCTGACCGCGCTGCAGTCCGGACAGGTCGACGTGGCCCCGCTCGCCAACAGCCAGGCGCCCGCCTATCTGAAGCAGTACGCGGCCAAGGGCGCCCGCACGGTCCCGACCGACGTCGTGGATCTGCTCAATCTGCTGTGGGCCCCGCAGTCCGTCCTGAACGACCCCGCCAAGGCCGCCGCGATCGCCGCCTACGTCCCGCGCTGGGCGCAGGGCCAGGTGTGGGCGTACGAGCACCCGGACGTGTGGAACGAGGAGTTCTACGTCAAGACCCAGAACCTGACCCTGGACCAGGCCCGGGGCATCACGAAGCTCGCCAACAAGCCGCTGTTCCCGCCCCGTTGGGACGAGGCGATCGCGTGGGAGCAGGAGACGGCCGATCTGCTCGCCGAGGGCGGCTTCGTGAAGAAGTTCGACGTCTCCTCGCTCTTCGACCACCGCTTCGAGGCGCTCGCCGCCCGGGCCGTATCCGAGGAGTACCGGACATGACCGCCATGACCACGACGACCGCCGCACCGGCGGCGGCCGCAGCGGAGCCGCCCCCGGTCCGCCGGCGCCGCCGCCTCTCCCCCGGCCGCCGGCTGCCCGCCGCCCGGCTGGTCGGCCCCGTGCTCGTCCTGACGTTGTGGACCGCCGCCTCCGCCGCGGGAACCCTCGACACGAACGCCGTTCCGGCGCCCTGGACGGTGCTGCGCACGGCCGGCCGGCTGTGGGCCGACGGCACGCTGCCCACCGACGTCCTGACCTCCCTGGAGCGGGCCGGGTACGGCTTCGCTATCGGGCTCGCCGCCGGTGTGCTGCTCGCGCTCGCCTCCGGGCTCAGCCGGACCGGGGAAGCGCTGATCGACGGGACCGTGCAGCTCAACCGGGCGATCCCGACCCTCGGTCTGATCCCGCTGTTCATCCTCTGGCTGGGCATCGGCGAGACCTTCAAGGTCGCGATCATCGCGATCGTCGTCTACGTCCCGGTCTATCTGAACACGCATGCCGCGCTGTCCGGCATCGACAGCCGGTACGTCGAACTCGCCGAGGTGCAGGGCCTGTCGAGGCTCGCCTTCGTCCGGCAGGTCGTGATCCCCGGCGCGCTGCCCGGATTCTTCGTGGGACTCCGGCTCGGGGTGACCGGCTCCTGGCTGGGCCTGGTGGTGCTGGAACAGATCAACGCCACCAGCGGCCTCGGCTATCTGATGTTCCAGGCGCAGAACTACGGACAGACCGACGTGATCCTGGTCGGCCTGCTGGTCTACGGCGTCTTCGGCATGGTCTCCGACAGCGTGGTCCGGCTCGTCGAACGGAGGGTGCTGTCATGGCGCCGCACACTGGGCAACTGACCCGGCCGGCCGTCCGGCTGCGGGGCCTGACCCGGTCGTTCGACGGCCGTACGGTCCTCGACGGCATCGACCTCGATCTGCCCGCCGGCCAGTTCACGGCGCTGCTCGGGCACAGCGGCTCGGGCAAGTCCACCCTGCTGCGGGCGGTCGCGGGCCTGGACCACGGGGTGGCCGGCGCGGGGCGGCTCACCGCGCCGGAGCGGGTGTCGGTCGTCTTCCAGGACTCCCGGCTGCTGCCCTGGCGCCGGGTGCTGGACAACGTCCTGCTCGGTCTGGACGGCGAGGACGCCGTCGAGCGCGGCCGTGCGGCACTGGCGGAGGTGGGCCTCGCGGGCCGCGAGCGGGCCTGGCCGGGCGAGCTGTCCGGCGGCGAGGCCCAGCGGGCCGCGCTGGCCCGCTCGCTGGTCCGTGAGCCCGAACTGCTGCTGGCCGACGAGCCGTTCGGCGCGCTGGACGCGCTGACCCGGATCAGGATGCACACCCTGCTGCGCGACCTGTGGCAACGCCACCGGCCGTCCGTGCTGCTGGTCACCCACGACGTGGACGAGGCGATCGTGCTCGCCGACCGGGTCCTCGTCCTCGACCAGGGCCGGATCGCCCTCGACCAGACCATCGACCACCCCCACCCGCGCTCGTACCGCGAGCCGGTGCTGGGCGACTACCGGCAGCGGCTGCTGGCCGCCCTGGGCGTCACGGAGGAACACCGGTGACCGTGAGAAAGCTCCATCTGAACGCGTTCCTGATGAACACGGGCCACCACGAGGCATCGTGGCGGCTCCCGGAGAGCGACCCGTACGCGCACATCGACCTGAAGCACTACGTGCGCCTCGCCCGGATCGCCGAGCGCGGCACCTTCGACTCCCTCTTCCTCGCCGACGGCCCCCAGCTGTGGAGCAATCTCGCCCAGCGCCCGGCCGGCGCCCTGGAGCCGCTCACCCTGCTGACCGCGCTGGCGACGGCCACCGAACACATCGGCCTGATCGCCACCGCCTCCACCTCCTACAACTCCCCCTACAACCTGGCCCGCCGCATCGCCTCGCTGGACATCGTCAGCGGCGGCCGGGCCGGCTGGAACATCGTCACCACGGCCGGTGCCGAGGCCGCCCGCAACTTCGGCCTGGACGCCGAGCCCGCCCACGCCGAACGGTACGCACGCGCCGCCGAATTCCTGGACGTGGTGCTGAAGTTGTGGGACAGCTGGGAGGACGACGCGATCGTCGCCGACAAGGCGGCCGGCGTCTGGGGCGACGACGGCAAGATCCATCCGCCCCGGCACCAGGGCAGGTACTTCCGCGTGGCGGGCGCCCTCAACGTCCCGCGCACGCCCCAGGGTTACCCCCTGCTGGTACAGGCGGGGTCGAGCGAGGACGGCAAGGCCTTCGCCGCCCGCTACGCGGAGGCGGTCTTCACCGCACAGCAGACCCTCGCCGACGCACAGTCCTTCTACGCCGACCTCAAGTCCCGGACGGAGCAGGCGGGCCGGAATCCCGGGCACCTCAAGGTGCTGCCCGGGATCGTGCCCGTACTCGGCTCGACGGAGGCGGAGGCACGGGCGGCGGAGCGGCTGCTGGAGGACCACATCGTGTACGACCACGGGGTGGACCGCCTGGAGCGGCTGCTACAACTCCCCTCCGGGGCACTGGAGTTGGACGGCAGGCTGCCCGCCGGCCTGCCACCCGAGTCCGCCGTCGAGGGGGCGAAGAGCCGCTACACGCTGGTGGTGGAGCTGGCCCGGCGCGAGCGGCTCACCGTGCGGCAGCTGATCGCGCGGCTCGGCGGCGGGCGCGGTCATCTCACCTTCGCTGGGACGCCCGAGCAGGTGGCCGACCAGATCGAGACCTGGTTCACGCAGGGCGCCGCCGACGGCTTCAACATCATGCCCGCCGTACTGCCCTCGGGTCTGGACGCCTTCGTCGAGCACGTCGTACCGCTGCTGCGCGCCCGCGGCCTGTTCCGGACCGAGTACGACGGCCGCCACACGCTCCGGGAGCGCTACGGCCTGCCCCGCCCCGCCAACCAGTACCTGACCCCCGCATGCGCATAGGCGCTCAGAAAGGACCCGCCATGTCCCTCGGCATCACCAAGGTCACCGCCCGCATCGGCGCCCGCGTCACCGGCGTCGACCTCACGAAGCCCCTCGCCCCCGAGCAGATCACCGGGATCCGCGAGGCCCTGAACGTGCACAAGGCACTGGTCTTCGCCGCCGGTGACCTGGACGACGCCGGCCAGCAGGCCTTCGCCCGGCACTTCGGCGACCTGACCACCGCGCACCCGACGGTCGGCGCGGTCGACGGAGCCCCGAACGTGCTGCCCGTCGACAGCGAGCGCGGCCGCGCCAACCACTGGCACACCGACGTCACCTTCGTCCTCAACCCGCCGCAGGCCAGCACCCTGCGCTCGATCACGATCCCGCCGTACGGCGGCGAGACCCTGATCGCGAACGCGGCGGCCGCCTACCGCGACCTGCCCGAGCCGCTGCGCCGCTTCGCCGACACCCTGTGGGCCGAGCACACCAACGACTACGACTACGCGGTGCCGGACGAGGAGATCGACGAGGAGAAGGCCGCCCAGCGCGCCCGGTTCACGTCCATCACCTACCGCACCGCGCACCCGGTGGTCCGCGTCCACCCGCTCACGGGCGAGCGGGGCCTGTTCATCGGCGGTTTCGCGCAGCGGATCGTCGGCCTGTCGGCGGGCGAGTCGCGCAAGATCCTGGACCTCCTCCAGGCGTACGTGACCCGCCCGGAGAACGTCCTGCGGCACCGCTGGGCGGAGCGCGAGCTGGTCCTGTTCGACAACCGGATCACCCAGCACTACGCCATCGACAACTACGACGGCCAGCCGCGCCGGCTGCACCGGGTGACCGTCGCCGGTGACGTCCCGGCCGGCGTCGAGGGCAAGGAGAGCTACGCGATCGAGGGCGACGCCTCGCACTACACACCGGTGACCGCGGCCGCGTGACCGACCGTTCACCCTGCGTACGGCAGATGTCCGGATAGTGGGCAGCCCGTTGGCCTGAGCGGACGGGCCGCCCACACTGGCGGGGTTTTTGCCCGCCCATTGCAGGGGGAGAGCCGCGCTCATGCCGAACAGCGACACCACGACGGAGACGCCTCCGCAGCAACGGAGTGGCAGCTCCCTCTCCCACGGCCTCAAGCAGCGCCATCTGTCGATGATCGCGCTGGGCGGGGTGATCGGCGCGGGGCTGTTCGTCGGCTCCGGTGCGGGCATCGCCGCCGCCGGCCCGTCCATCGTGATCGCCTACACGGTCTCCGGCCTGCTGGTGATGCTGGTGATGCGGATGCTGGGCGAGATGTCGGCCGCGTACCCCTCCTCCGGTTCCTTCTCGGCGCACGCCGAGCGGGCGATCGGCCCCTGGGCGGGCTTCGCCGCGGGCTGGTCCTTCTGGATCCTGCTCTGCACGGCCGTCGGCCTGGAGGGCATCGGCGCGGCCCACATCGTCTCCGGCTGGGTGCCCGGCACGCCCGAGTGGATGTGGGTGGCGCTGTTCATGGTCGTCTTCTGCGGGACGAACCTGGCCGCCGTGAAGAACTTCGGCGAGTTCGAGTTCTGGTTCGCCACGCTGAAGGTCGGCGCGATCAGCCTCTTCCTGATCCTCGGCGTGCTGGCCATCGTGGGCGTACTGCCCGGCACGGACGCCCCCGGCACCTCGAACCTCTCCGACTTCCTCCCGCACGGCAGCAACGGCCTGATCATCGGCCTGCTCGCGTCCGTCTTCGCCTACGGCGGCCTGGAGACGGTGACCATCGCGGCGGCCGAGTCCGAGGATCCGGTCCGGGGCGTGGCGTCCGCCGTCCGCACGGCGATGTGGCGCATCGCCCTGTTCTACATCGGCTCCATGGCGGTCGTGGTCACCCTGGTCCCCTGGAACTCCGCGGAGGTCGTGTCGAAGGGCCCGTACGTCGCCACGCTCGACCACCTGGGCATCCCGGGTGCGGGCCAGCTGATGAACGTGGTCGTCCTGGTCGCCCTGCTGTCCGCGATGAACGCCAACATCTACGGCGCCTCGCGCATCGCCTACTCCCTGGTCGACCGCGGCTACGGCCCGAAGGCGCTGGCGAAGCTGTCCGGCGGGGTCCCGCGCATCGCGGTCCTGACCTCCTCCGTACTGGGCTTCGTCTGCGTGCTGCTCAGCTATTGGCGGCCGAACGACATCTTCAAGTGGCTGCTGAACATGATCGGCGCGGTCATCCTGGTCGTCTGGATCTTCATCGCGGTCTCCCAGCTCCTGCTCCGCCGCCGCATCGAACGCGAGACCCCCGAGAAGCTGGTCGTCCGCATGTGGGCGTTCCCGGTCCTCACCTGGGTCGCCCTGGCGGGCATGGCCGCGATCTTCGTCCTGATGGCCCGTGAGGCGGACACCCGGGTGCAGCTGTACTCGACGGGCGGGATGACGCTCGTCCTGGCCGCGGTGGGGTACGGATGGCAGCGGGTGCGGGCCAGGAACTGACGCCCGCTTCGCCCGGCATCCCCGTCCGGCGACAGAAAGGCCCCCACGTACGACACGTGGGGGCCTTTCTGTTGCTCCGGCGCTCTTGTTGCTACCGTGCACTTGCAAGCCATGTGCAATAAGGTTCCGGAGGGGATCACCCATGCCCGTCTACACGCTGCCCGACCTGCCCTACGACTACTCCGCGCTCGCCCCCGTGATCAGCCCGGAGATCATCGAGCTGCACCACGACAAGCACCACGCGGCATACGTCAAGGGCGCCAACGACACGCTGGAGCAGCTCGCCGAGGCGCGGGACAAGGAGACCTGGGGGTCCATCAACGGACTGGAGAAGAACCTGGCCTTCCATCTGTCCGGGCACATCCTGCACAGCATCTACTGGCAGAACATGACCGGCCCGAAGGACGGCGGCGGCGAGCCGCTGGCGCAGGACGGCGTCGGCGAGCTGGCCGAGGCGATCAAGGAGTCCTTCGGCTCCTTCGCCGGCTTCAAGACGCAGTTGTCCAAGGCCGCCGCGACCACGCAGGGCTCCGGCTGGGGCGTGCTCGCCTACGAGGCGCTGAGCGGCCGGCTGATCGTCGAGCAGGTCTACGACCACCAGGGCAACGTCGGCCAGGGCTCGATCCCCGTCCTGGTCTTCGACGCCTGGGAGCACGCCTTCTATCTGCAGTACCGCAACCAGAAGGTGGACTTCATCGAGGCCATGTGGCAGGTCGTCAACTGGCAGGACGTGGCCAGGCGTTACGAGGCCGCGAAGTCCCGCGCCAACTCCCTGCTGCTCGCCCCCTGAGAACGTCCTGCCTCGTGATCGTCTTCTCACCCTTCACGACGGCAGGCGGATGAAAGGAGACCCCCGCGAGGACGTGACTCGCGGGGGTTTTCCCCCTCCCCGGGGTCCACCGATCGGTCGACGGCAAGTTCCACCGGGCACCCGTGTCCCGCAACTGCCCTGCTCAGCGAGGCTTTCGGGCATGAACTCACCTACCGTGCGCATCGCACGCCTCAGCGCCAGGCACCCCTGGCGGGCGCTCGTCGGCTGGCTGCTCTTCGTGGCGCTGTGCCTCGCCGTGGGCAGCGCCGTCGGCACCCACGAGGCCACGACCTCCGACTACCGGGTCGGCGAGGCGGGCCGGGCCGAGGCGATGGCCGCCGACGGCCATCTGGAGCGCAGGCCCACCGAACAGATCCTGGTCTCGGCCCGGTCGGGCGCCCTGGACACCCGGGCCGCCGGCGCGGCCGTGCACGACCTCACCGCGCGGATGAAGCGACTGCCCGAGGTCGCCGGGGTGGCCGCGCCGGTACGGTCCCCGGACGGCCGGGTCCTCCTGGTCGAGGTGGCGATCAAGGGCGAGGAACTGGACGCCACCGGCAAGGTCGGGGCGCTCGTCGCGCAGACCGAGGCCGTGCAGCGCGACCATCCCGCGCTGCTCGTGCAGGAGACCGGAAGTCCCTCCACCAGCAAGGGGGTCGACCAGCAGCGCGACGACGACCTGGCCCTGTCCGAGAAGATCACCCTGCCGCTGACCCTGGTCACGCTGCTGGTCGCCTTCGGCTCGCTCGCCATGGCCGCCGTACCGCTGCTGCTGGCACTGTCCTCGATCGCGGCCGCCGTCGGGCTGGCGATGGTCGCCTCGCACCTCAGTCCGGACGTCGGCGTCGGCACCAACGTGATCCTCATGATCGGCCTCGCGGTCGGCGTCGACTACACGCTCTTCTATCTCAAACGGGAGCGGGAGGAGCGGGCCCGCTCGGCCGGGCGGCTGAGCAGTGAGGCGCTGGTCGAGCTGGCGGCGGCCACGTCCGGGCGGGCGGTCGTGGTCTCCGGGCTCGCGGTCGCCGCCTCCACCGCCACCCTGTATCTGGCCTCGGACGTCATCTTCTCCTCACTCGCCACCGGTACGGTCCTGGTCGTCCTGGTCGCGGTGGCCAGCTCCCTGACCGCGCTGCCGGCGCTGCTGAGCGTGCTGGGCCGGCGGGCCGAACGCAGGGCACTGCGCCGGACCCGGCGCGGCCGGCCGGCCCGCCGGATCCGGGACGACAACGGCGGCCGGTTCTGGTCGGCCCTGCTGCGGCCCGCGGCCCGGCACCCACTGGCCACGCTCGCCCTCTCGGGCCTCGCCCTGCTCGCGCTCGCCCTCCCGCTGTCCGGCCTGAAGATCACGGAGATGACCCAGGACACGCACTCGCGCGCGATCCCCGCGATGCGGGTGTACGACCGCCTCAACGCCGCCTTCCCGGACCGCCGGGTCACCCACCAGGTCGTCGTACAGGCACCGGCGGCCGAGTCCGCCGAGGTCGGCGGGGCACTTCGCGCGCTGGCCGACCGGACCGCCGCGGACCCGCTGTTCACCGACTTCGCCCGCGTCCGCACCTCCGCCGACCACCGGACCAGCACCCTGGAGCTGCGGGTGCCGTACCTGAGCGACTCCCCGCAGGCGTCCGCCTCCCTGGACCGTCTGCGGCACGACTACCTGCCCGCCACCGTCGGCAAGGTCCCCGGCGCGCGGTACGGCGTGACCGGTGATGTCGCCCGCTACGCCGACTATCCGGCCCACCAGGACAGCAAACTGCCGCTGGTCCTCGGTGCGTTGCTGCTGGTGACGTTCCTGATGACGCTGTACGCGTTCCGCTCGGTCGTACTCGGGCTGCTCGGCGTCGTCCTGAACCTGCTCTCGGCGGCGGCCGCCCTCGGCCTGCTCGTACTCGTCTTCCAGCACACCTGGGCCGAATCGCTGCTGGGCTTCCACTCCACGGGATCGATCGGCTCCCGCGTCCCGTTGTTCCTCTTCGTGATCCTCTTCGGTCTGTCGATGGACTACCAGGTGTTCGTCGTGAGCCGGATCCGCGAGGCGGTGCTCGACGGCACACCCACCCGGCAGGCCGTCGTCGAGGGCGTCCGGCGCTCGGCGAGCGTGGTGACCAGCGCGGCCGTCATCATGACGACCGTCTTCGTCAGCTTCGTCTTCCTGCACATCATCGAGATGAAGCAGATCGGTTTCGTGCTCGCCTCGGCCGTCCTGCTGGACGCCTTCGTGGTGCGCGTACTGATCCTGCCGGCGGCCCTGCTGCTGCTCGGCGAGCGCACCTGGTGGCCCGTGCGACCGCCCCGGATCGGCGCCTCGGACCCGAACCCCGCCCTGGTGGACGTAGGTTGACGGGTATGACCGCATCCGCCGCCCCGACCGTCGACGCCCTGTGGGTGACCTCGCTGCGCCGCTGGAACGCGGTGTGCTGGGTGCTGTTCGCCGCGATGGCGGTCGGGATCACCGCCCTGGGCGACGGCGCGGGCCGGTACGCGGCACTCGCCCTGCTGGGCAGCGTGGCCGGCTGCTTCGCCGTGCTGGACCGCCGCCCCGCCAACCCCGTCGTACGTCCGCACGGGTACCTCGCGGTGCTGGTGCTCGCCCTCGCCGGTCTCGCCTATCTCGGGACCAGTTACGCGGCCCTGTTCATGGTGACGCTGCCGCACTACTGGATGTTCGGCCGCACCCCCAGGATCTCCCTCACCTTCCTGGGGCTGGCCACCACCGGAACGCTGCTGGGCAGCTGGGTGCGGCAGGGCTGGTCCGGCAAGTTCTTCGGAGAGTCGGTCGTGGGCACGCTCATCGTGGTCGCGGTGGGCGTGCTGATCGGGCTGTGGGCCCGTGCGGTGGTCGAGCAGAGCAGCGAACGCGCCCGGCTGATCGTGGAGTTGGAGCGCACCCAGGCGGAGTTGACCGAGGCGCATGTGCGGCAGGGCGCGGCGGAGGAGAGGGAGCGGATGGCGCGGGAGATCCACGACACGCTCGCGCAGGGCTTCGCCTCGATCGTCGTCCTGGCGGAGGCGGCCCGCGCCGGGCTCGCCACCGACCCCGGACGCACCGCCCGGCAGCTGGTGTCGATCGAGTCGACCGCCCGGGAGAACCTGGCGGAGGCCAGGGAGCTGGTCGGCTCGGGCCGGCGGCCGGGCGGCGCGCACCCCGGCACGGTGGCGCAGACCCTGCGCCGGATCGTGGACCGGTTCGCCGAGGACACCGGGCTGAGCGTGACCGCCGAGCTGGCCGACCTGGACTGCGACCAGCAGACCCGGATCGCGCTGCTGCGCTGCACCCAGGAGTCGTTGGCCAACGTGCGCAAGCACGCCCGTGCCTCGACGGTCGGGGTGGTGCTGGCGAGACGCCCGTACGGCGTGGAGCTGGAGGTCACCGACGACGGCGCCGGATTCGTGGTGGAGGCCTCCACGGGCTTCGGCCTCGACGGGATGCGCAAACGCCTCGCCGAACTGGGCGGCCGGCTCACCGTGACCAGCTCGGTCGGGGACGGGACGCGGATCCTGGCGGTGATCCCGGCATGAGCGAGGAGATGCTGCGGGTCGTCGTGGTGGACGACCACACCGTGATGCGGGCCGGTGTGATCGCCCTGCTGGACGGGGAGGCGGACATCGAGGTCGTCGGCGAGGCGAGCGACGGCCGTGCCGCCCTCGGCCTGGTCGCCCGCCACGACCCGGACGTGGTCCTGGTCGATCTGCGCATGCCGGTGCTGGACGGGGTCGCGACGACCACCGAGATCGTCGCCCGGCACCCGCGCACCCGGGTGCTGATCCTCACCACCTACGACACCGACGCCGACATCGAGCGCGGGGTCGAGGCCGGCGCCATCGGCTATCTGCTCAAGGACACCACCCGCGACCAACTGGTCGACGCGATCCGCTCGGCCGCGCGGGGCGAGACCGTGCTCGCGCCCCGGGTGGCGGAGAAACTGGTCGCCCGGATGCGACGGCCCGTCCACGATCCGCTGACCGCCCGCGAGACCGACGTGCTGAGCGCGGTGGCCGACGGGCTCACCAACGCCGAGATCGGCCGCCGCCTCGTCATCACCGAGGCCACCGTCAAGACGCATCTGCTGCGGCTGTTCGCCAAGCTGGACGTCAACGACCGGACGCGGGCGGTGGTCGTCGCGATGGAACGCGGACTGCTGCCCCGCCCGTGACGGGAGCCGCCGGCCGGGGCCCGGGAACGGGCCCGGCCGGCAGCGCCCAGCGGGCTTACAGGTTGCTGAAGTCGGGGCCCTTGGTGCGGGTCCTCTTGAGCTCGTAGAAGCCCGGCACCGAGGCGACGGCGACCGTGCCGTCCCACAGCCGGGCCGCCTCCTCGCCCTTCGGGGCGGGGGTGACGACCGGGCCGAAGAAGGCGATCTGCTCGCCGTCGGGGCCCGGGAGCGCGATGACCGGGGTGCCGACGTCCTGGCCGACCTTGTCGATGCCCTCCTTGTGGGAGGCGCGCAGCTCGGCGTCGTAGGTGTCCTTGTCGCTGTACTCGATCAGGTCGGCGGGCAGGTCCGCGTCGGCGAGGGCGGCGGCGATGCTGTCACGGTTCACCCCGAGGCCCTGGTTGTGGAAGCGGGTGCCGAGCGCGGTGTAGAGCCTGCCGACCGCCTCGTCGCCGTGCAGCTGCTGGGCCGCGACCACCACCCGGACCGGCCACCAGGTCCTGCCGCCGGGCCGCATGTTCTCGGCGTACTCCTCCGGCAGCTCCTCCAGCCTGTCCTCGTTGAGCACGGACAGGCTCATCACGTGCCAGCGGACCTTTATGTCGCGGACCTTCTCCACTTCGAGGACCCAGCGTGAGGTCATCCAGGCCCAGGGGCACACCGGGTCGAACCAGAAGTCGACGGGGGTCTTGTCCGACATGTCTCTCCTCACGGGGAACGCTTTCCGGGGAGAACGCCCCGGTCCGCTCAGCCATTCCCGGTGCTGGCCGTCAGGAGCACATGGCAGGATCGGTCCTGTTCAGCCGCCATTCACGCGCCATCCGTGCGAACACGAGGGAGTGCCGCCCGTGCCCGGTGAGAATCTGTCCCGCGACGAGGCCCGGGAGCGGGCCGCCCTGCTGTCGGTCGACGGATACGACGTGTCCCTGGACCTCAGGTCCGCCGTCGGCGACGGGAACGGCGAGCCGCGCACGTTCCGCTCGGTGACCACGATCCGCTTCCGCTGCAACGAGCCGGGGGCCGCGAGCTTCGTCGATCTGATCGCGCCGAGCGTGACCTCGGTCTCGCTCAACGGCCGGGACCTGGACCCGGGCGAGGTCTTCGACGGCGCGCGGATCGCGCTGGAGGACCTGGCCGCGGAGAACGAGCTGGTGGTGGACGCCCAGTGCGCCTACTCCCGCACCGGCGAGGGCATGCACCGCTTCGTCGACCCCGAGGACGGCGAGGTCTACCTCTACACGCAGTACGAGCCGGCCGACTCCCGCCGCGTCTTCGCCAACTTCGAGCAGCCCGACCTCAAGGCCCCCTACCGCTTCGAGGTCCAGGCGCCCGAGGGCTGGACGGTGTGGAGCAACGGCGCGGGCGAACTCACGGACGGCGTCTGGCAGTTCGCGGAGACGAAGCCGATCTCGACGTACATCACCTGCGTGGTGGCGGGGCCGTACCACTATGTGACGGACCTCTACGAGCGGGTCCTCGCGGACGGCACGAAGCTGCGGGTCCCGCTCGGCGCGATGTGCCGCAAGGGCCTGGCCCCGCACTTCGACGCCGACGACGTCTTCCTGATCACCAAGCAGGGCCTGGACTTCTTCCACGACCACTTCGACTACCCGTACCCGTTCGGGAAGTACGACCAGGCGTTCGTGCCCGAGTACAACCTGGGCGCGATGGAGAACCCGGGTCTGGTGACCTTCCGCGAGGAGTACATCTTCCGCGGGAAGGTGACGCAGGCCTCGTACGAGGCGCGGGCCAACGTCATCCTGCACGAGATGGCGCACATGTGGTTCGGCGACCTGGTCACCATGGAGTGGTGGGACGACCTGTGGCTGAAGGAGTCCTTCGCGGACTTCATGGGCTCGTTCGCGAACGTGGGCGCGACCCGCTTCACGGGCGCCTGGATCACCTTCGCCAACCGCCGCAAGGCCTGGGCCTACCGCGCGGACCAGCTGCCGTCCACCCACCCCATCACGGCGGACATCCGCGACCTGCAGGACGCGAAGCTGAACTTCGACGGCATCACGTACGCCAAGGGCGCGTCGGTGCTGAAGCAGCTGGGGGCGTACGTCGGCCAGGACGCGTTCCTGGAGGGCGCCCGCCGCTACTTCAAGCGGCACGCGTACGGCAACACGCGCCTCGGCGACCTGCTGTCGGTGCTGGGCGAGACCAGCGGCCGGGACATGTCGGCGTGGTCGCGCGCGTGGCTGCAGACGGCCGGGGTGAACGCGCTGACCCCGCAGGTGCTGCTGGACCCCGAGAGCGGCCGGATCACCGAGCTGGCGATCGTCCAGGAGGCCCCGGAGTCCCACCCGGAACTGCGCCCGCACCGGGTCGCGGTGGGCCTGTACCGCCGGACGCCCGAGGGGTCGCTCGAACGGTACGCGCGCGTGGAGACGGACGTGGAGGGCCCGCGCACGGTCGTCGCGGACCTGGCGGGTGCCGAGGAGCCGGAGCTGGTCCTGGTCAACGACGACGACCTGACGTACTGCAAGATCCGCTTCGACGCGGCCTCGCTGGCGACGCTGCGCGGGCATCTGGGTGCCCTGGCCGATCCCCTCGCCCGCGCCCTGTGCTGGTCGGCGCTGTGGAACATGACGCGGGACGCGCTGCTGCCCGCGCGGGACTTCATCGCCCTGGTGCTGCGGTTCGCGGGCCGCGAGTCGGACATCGGCGTGCTGCAGATGCTGCACGCGTGGGCGAACTCGGCGCTGGTGCACTACGTGGCGCCGGCCTGGCGGGCGACCGGCGGGCGGCTGCTGGCCGAGGGTGCGCTGCGGGAGCTGCGGGCGGCGGAGCCGGGCAGTGAGCAGCAGCTGGCGTGGGCCCGGTTCTTCGCGGTGGTGGCCTCGGCCGTGCCCGATCTGGCCCTGCTGAAGGCCCTGCTGGACGGCACGGAGACGGTCGAGGGCCTGGCGGTGGACCAGGAGCTGCGCTGGGCCTTCCTGGAGCCGCTGGCCGCGCACGGGGTGGCCGACGAATCCGTGCTGGCGGCCGAACTGGCCCGCGACGACACGGCGTCCGGCAAGCGCCACCAGGTCCGCTGCCTCGCGGCCCGCCCGTCGGCGGCGGTCAAGGCGCAGGCGTGGGCGCAGGTGGTGGAGTCCGACACCCTCTCCAACGCCCTGGTGGAGGCGACGATCGCGGGCTTCGACCGGGACTCGCAGCGGGAGCTGACCGCGCCGTACGCCGAGAAGTACTTCTCGGTGATCGAACGGATCTGGCGGGAGCGCTCGATCCAGATCGGCATGGATGTCGTACGGGGCCTGTTCCCGGCCCACCAGGACCGCCCGGAGACGCTGGCGGCGACCGACGCGTGGCTCAAGGCGCACCAGGACGCGGCCCCCGCCCTGCGCCGCCTCGTCCTGGAGGCGCGGGACGACCTGGCGCGGGCGCTGCGCGCACAGGAGTGCGACGAGACGGCCGCCGGCCACTGAGCCTTGGCCTGAGCTTGCCCGGTAGGTCACCGTTACAAGACGCGTGCCCGGCCGGCCGTAACCCCTGGTCCACCCCCATCCGGACCAGGGGTTTCCGCTCCCTAGTCGGCATCCGAACACCTGACCTTTAGTCCCAGCTTGTCCGCATTCATCGACGACCGTGTAACAGCGGTTAAAGGGGGGATCGGGCGCGGGAATCCCGACGCCATGACCCACAACACCCCGCTCTCCCCCCGCCCCCTCCGCCACCTCTCCGAGGTCCACCGCCGCGTCCTGACGGTGGGCCGGCTGCGCGCCCACGGCGTGACGGCGGCCGAGCTGAACGAGCAGTGCCGTCCCGGCGGCCCCTGGCAGCTGCTGCTCCCCCACGTCGTCCTGCTCCACCCGGGCCCGCCGACGAGCGAGGAGCGTCTGCACGGGGCCCTGCTGTACGCGGCCCGCGAGAACGCGCCGGGCGTCCCGGCCCAGCCGACACCGGAGGAGTCCCCCCGCCCGGTCTACCCGGAGGCGATGATCACGGGCCTGACGGCCCTGACCCTCCACGGCTTCTCGACCACTCCGCCGCTGTCCTCCCTGGACCACGTCGACGTCCTGGTCCCCCGCCAGCGCCGGCTGCGCCCGGTGAGCTACGTCCGCGTCCTGCGCACCCCCGTCCTGCCCGCGCCCCGCACCGTGTCCGGCCTGCCGGTGGCGCCGGTGCCGCGCGCGCTGGCGGACGCGGTGGCGGGACTGACGGACGGGGAGACGGTGCGCCGTCTGCTGACCGAGGCGGTGCGCGCCGGTCACTGCGAACCGGCCTCCGTGGTGCGGGAGTTGACCCAGGCGAAACTTCTGAACCGCCCGCACGTGGTCGACGCCGTGGACTCCCTCCTGGCGGAGGGCCGCTCGATCGCCGAGGACCGCCTGTACCGGATGGTGACCGAGTACGCGCTGCCCGACCCGGTCTGGAACGTCGACCTGCGCCTGCCCGGCGGCCCGCACCTCGGCGGCCTGGACGCGTACTGGCCCGACCAGGCGGTGGCGGTGGAGCTGGACACGCGCGCACCCCGGCAGGACGAGGACGCCCTGTGGTCCGAGTACGCCCGCAAGCGCGAGCACCTGGAGCGCCTCGGCATCACGGTCGTCCACATCACCCCGAAGAAGCTCAGGGACTCGCTGGAGCAGCAGGCGGCGGTGGTCCGTACGGCGCTGATGGCGTCGGTGGACCGCGACCCGGCCGCGTACGTCGTGGTGCTCCCCCGGTAGTGACGGACCGGGACGGCATCAGGAGGGGAGAGGAGGGGCCACCGGGACCGACCCGGTGGCCCCTCCTCGCGCGTCAGGCCCGGCTACAGCTCGTCCGCCGTCCCACCCCGTCCAGCAGTGCCGCGTACGCCGCGATCATCCTCGTCCGGCTGAACCGCTCGCGGCTCAGCTCCAGCGCGGGCCCCAGGTCCGTACGGGCGCTGAGCGCGGCGGTCCAGGCGAGGGCGATCGCGGCCGGGTCCGGCGGGGTGACGAAGCCGAGACCCTCGACGATCGACGCGCTGTCGCCGACGTCGGTCGTCACCGGCACCGCGCCGCACATCATGCCCTCGATCAGGCACAGCGGGGCCGCCTCGCCCGAGACGGAGGTCAGGGCCACGACGTCGGCGCCGGCGTAGACGGCCTGCATGTCGTGCCGTACGCCGAGCAGGTGCACCCGGTCGGCCGGCCCCGGCGCCTTCCCGAACGCGGTCTCGATGTCGGCCCGCAGGGCCGGGTTCTCCTCGGTCATGCCCGCGCCGCACATCACCACGTGCCCGCCGCCCTCCCGGGCCAGCCAGGCGCGGGCGGCGGCGAGGAGCAGCGGAACGTTCTTCATGGCCGCGTACCGGGCCGCGAACACGACCACCGGGGCGGCACCGGCGATCCCCAGCGAGGCCCGGAAGGCGAGCCGGGCCGCCGGGTCCGGACGGAAGCGGAGCAGGTCCACGCCGTTGGGTATCACCTGCAGCAGCCCGGCCGGGATCCCCGCCGCCTCGTACGCCGCCCGCGTCGACTCCGCGCAGCACACGCACGCGACCACCGTGCCGTCGGCGATGGCGGCCTTCAGCTCGTCCAGCGCCGGGCCCTGGTTCTCGGGGTCGGAGCGGTGCAGGCCGACCACGACCGGGCGGCGGGGCAGACCGGCCTGGTTGAGCAGGGCGAGCGGCTGTTCCTTCAGGGACAGGATCACATCCGCCCCGGCCATCGCCCGCGCGGTATCGGCCAGCTCGGGCCCGCTGAAAACGTTCGCCGCCAGCGCGCCGTCGACCAGGCCGGCGCTGCGGCCGAGCGAGGTCACCCCGACCCCGCCCGCCGTCAGCGCCCGGTAGCAGGCGTCGTCCTGCATGCGCTGCCGGGTGGCCTCGCGCCGGACCTCGCCATGGATGCTGAGTACCTGGTGGGACTGGCCGCCCTCGGCCAGTCCCAGTACGACGTCACTGTGCACGATCCGGGCCCCTCCGGAGAAGAAACCCTCGTAGACCGACAGCACACGCAGTCCGTGCGTAGCGCGCACACGACCACCCGCCTTGCATAAATGATCGAGAAGATCGAGCCATACCCGTGAACAGCGGGTTAGCCGATATGAGGCGGTACGGACATTGCGTGCGCGTTAACACGAAACGACGCGAATGAAACAGTGACTAACAGAATTCCCCTTGGAGGACGGCCACCGAGTCCCCCGACCAGTCACCGTTGAAATTGAATGCCAGGGAATGCCGGCCATCGGCGGTCGTCGCCGCCGTCGACGCGGAGCCGTGAATGCCTCCGTCATGCCCCCA
This sequence comes from Streptomyces sp. MMG1121, assembly GCF_001280015.1. Taxonomy (GTDB): domain Bacteria; phylum Actinomycetota; class Actinomycetes; order Streptomycetales; family Streptomycetaceae; genus Streptomyces. The sequence continues at coordinate 37,839 of NZ_LGDV01000164.1, read as the reverse complement.
GACGTGAACGCCGCAGGTCAGCCGGGTATCCGCGAGGCCGAGACCGTAGCGCGTGTTCGGGATGCCCGTGGCCTCGACCGTGGTCTTCATCTCCTTCAGCTGGTGCGCGGGAAGGAGCTTTCCGCCGAGCAGGGCACTGTAGAAGCGGTCGAGGTCGGCGGAGTCCGAGATCATTTCGCCCGCGGCGGAGGCAAGGGACGGGTTGAGGTTCGTGACGTCGTACGTCGGCGCCTTCGGATCGGTGAATTTCGAGTAGGCGCGGCTGCTCGGCCGCGGCATGGTGACCTTCGTGCCCGGCAGGGACGTGCCCGTCAGACGCAGCGGGCGGATGACGCGGCGCTCGATCTCGGTGGCGTACGCGTGCCCCGTCACCTTCTCGATCACCATGCCGGCGAGGACGTAGTTGGTGTTGGAGTAGTGCCAGGCCGTGCCCGGCGCGAAGTCCGGCTTGTGCCGCATGGCGATCGCCACCAGGTCGCGCGCGGTGACGGTGTCGTAGCGGTGCCGCTCGAAGCCCGCCTCGGTGAAGTAGTCGCGGCCGAAGCCCGCGTCCTCGGTGTAGTTGTAGATGCCGCTGGTGTGGTTCAGCAGCTGGCGGACGGTGATCCGGCTGCCGTCGTGGCCGTGGCCGCTGACCACGCCCGGCAGCCACTTCGCCACGGTGTCGTCCAGGGAGAGCCGGCCCTCCGCCTCCAGCTGGAGCAGGACGGTGGCGACGAACGTCTTGGTGATGCTGCCGACGCGGTAGCGGTCGGCGGCGGAGCGCGGCTCGCCCGTGGTGGTGTCGCCCACGCCGGCGGTCGCGGACCAGGTGCCGTGGACGTCCTTCCCGGTGGCGGTCACGCCGGGCACCCCGGCCGTGACCGCCGCCTGGATCGCCTTGCGGGTGGCGCTGTGGCCGCCGCCCGCCGGGCTGCCGGCCGCGGCCACGGCCGGAGCCGCCAGGGCCGCCGAGACGAGCAGGGCGCCGGCGCCCGCCAGGGCCGTACCCAGGGTCGTCCGTACACGCATGTCTTCCCCCAACCTGTGATGTCACCTTGGTGTCGGTGCGGTCGGGGGAAGAAACCGACGCGGGATGCGCGAAGGTTGCTCGCCTGTAGGCCAGTTGGGTGAATTTCAGCCTTTCCGGAGCACCAGCTCCGCATTCCGGTCGGCCGTGCCGCCCGCGAGGGCCTTGCTCGCGCCGGGGGCGTTGAAGGCCAGCTCCCGGTAGAGCGCGGCGAGGCCGGTCTGGGAGAGGTCGGCGAAGTCGGTGCGGTGCGGGGCGGCGGACTCGATCAGCGTGGTGAACAGGGAGAGCGTGCCGTCCTTGTTGTCGACCAGCTCGACGATCCGGGCCAGGTGGGGGTAGTCGACGTGCGAGGCCGTGGAGATCTCCCAGAAGGAGCGGCCCCCGGATGCCTTGTGCGGGGTGATGACGTTCTTGTGGATGTGGCCGTTCACCCAGGCCAGCACGTTGGTGTGCGCGCCCAGCACGGAGAGCACCTCGGCACCGCCGTGCCGCTTCTCGGTCGGCCGGGCCGGGTCGGGGCGGGTGTTGTCCATCGTCTTGCTGGTGTGGTGGCTGAAGACGACGGCGTAGGAGTCCTTGTTGTCCTTCAGCGTCCTGTCCAGCCACTTCAGCTGGGCGGTGCCGACGGAGCCCGTGTAGTGGCCGCCGGGGTCGGTGGTGTCGATGCTGATACCGATGACGTCGTCGGAGATGCGGAAGGCGTAGTACTGGGTGCCCGCGTCCAGGTTCGCCGAGGAGTAGCCGTGCCCGACCGGGCCGAGCCCCTGGTGGGCGGGGTCGAGGTGGGCCTTCAGATAGTCGGCCTGGGTGTAGGGGGCGCGCTTCTCGTCCGGCGTGACCGAACGCATCGACCGGGCGTGGGCCTTGAGGAAGTCGCGGTAGCCGGTGCCCTTGGGGTCGGTCGCGTTGTTGATGCTGTCCAGGACCTTCTTCGCGTCGGCGGGCGGGACGTTCATCAGCTTCCTGCCGGCGACGGCCGCCTCGGCGAGGTAGCGGTCTCCGTGGGAGCCGTAGGTACCGAGCGCGAGGGCGTCGTGGTTGCCGGCGGTGGAGTACCAGGGCAGCTTCAGGCCGGGGCTGCGCACTTCGCGGATCGCGGCGGCCAGGAAGCCCTTCAGGTGCGGGAAGCCGAGCGCCTTGTCGCTGTCGCGGGTGGTGGAGTCGGGCTGCCAGTACAGCTTCAGGCCGCTGTTCTGCACGCCCTCGTAGTGCCTGGGGTCACCGGTGTTGGGGGTGATGCGGCCACCGCTCATCACCTTCATGAACCACTCCAGCTCGGAGTGCGCGTTGTTGTCGGTGTTGTCGCCGGTGGTCATCACGAAGTGCAGCGGGGCGCCGGTGACGGGGGCGCCCTTCAGCGCGTTGACCCGCTCGACGAGCGAGATGGCGCCGGGCACGGTGAGCGCCTCGTGCGGCCGCCAGGACTGCATCTGTGCCGAGCGCAGGAACTCCCAGCGCAGGGGGTGCTGGACGTCCATCAGGTGCAGGTCGGTGAACTGCACGAACGCGGCCAGTGGCGTACGGCGGTTCGCACGGCCGGACTTGGGCGTGGCCAGCTCCTCGCGCACCACGCGCTTCCAGCCGGGGCCGTCGCCGAGGCGCCGGTAGCCGGAACTGTTCCGGGGGGCGGCGACGGAGGCGAGGGTGGTGCCCTTGGTGTAGGGCGCGAGCGGCGCCTGCGCGGTGGCCTGCCGGGAGTGGGCGACGGGCGCGTCACCGGTGCCGGTGGCGGCCTCGCTGTCGGTGGGGCGCAGGGCGTAACCGACGCCCGCGGAGAGCGAGACGGCCCCGGCGGCGGCCAGGACGGTACGACGGTTGACCTCCAGCGCGGAGGTGGCGACAGAGCGTATGCGCGACATGGCGCGATCTCCCCGGGTGCGAACGCGTCGGCAGTGGTCGCGGGCCGCCGCAGGCGCGAACGCCCCGCTCGCTCTGGATGCTTGGCACCGGGAATGACCTGCGCGTGAACGCGGCGGCAACGCGCAGCGCCGATCACCGTACGTGGATCTCGGGGTGGGCGGGCGGCCATGGAGTGGACGGGGAGCGGATCGCGGGCCGCCGGGGACCGGTCACTCCTCGTTCATCTGCCGGGGTAGGGGACGGGCTCCGGCCGCCCGTGCGGCGGGCGTCCGCGCCACAGCCCGAGCGCGATGTCGACGAGGGGCACCCGGTTGAGTCCGGGTACGGCGTCCAGGTCCTGCCAGGCGGCGAAATCCGTTGATCCGCCCACTTCGTACCGGAGTTCACCGCCGACGACCTCGCCCGCGTAGACGATCCGCAGTGCGTGATGGTCCCTGCGACGGCCGACACGCGGGTCGCCGACCACCCGGAGGGAGTCGACGCCGAGGAGATCGGTCACCCGGATCCGGTAGCCGGTCTCCTCGGCGACCTCGCGGCGGACGGTGTCGTACGGATCCTCGCCGTGATCCATGCCGCCGCCGGGCAGCACCCACTCGGGAGTGCCGTCGGGGCCGGGCGAGCGGGCGAGCAGGAGCTGTCCGTCGCGGACGCACACGGCGTAGGCCGCCACCCTCAAGTTCCTTCGCATTCGGGGACGTTAGCCCGGCGGGTCCGGCTCGGCCGGAGAATAACGGCAGTGGGCTGTTCGGGTGCGGGTCGCGTCGGTTGCACGCACGGTTCTCCGCGCACCGCGGTCCAGCAGGAAGCCGTGCGGGATCACCGGAGACCGGTGTCTTCGGTGCCTCTTCGGCCTCCCCCCTCTCCGGCCGACGCCTCCGCCGGTCAAGCCGGTCGCCCCTGCACCGCCGTGACGGCGGCCATCAGCGCGTCCGTGCCGCCGCGCTCCCGGCCGCACCCCCCGCCGTACCCCCGGCACTCACCGCACCCTGCGCGCCCCTCGAGACCGTGCCCCTGCGGCGCCGCACACGTGCAGAGGCGTACGTCACACCGCCGTGTGGCCGGGGTCCGCACGGGCAGGGGCGGGACAGCACAGCTTGCGGCGCGAACCCCCTGCGGAGGGAATTCCTCCAGCTCAGCGGGGTGATCGGCGCAGGTGTGGAACCGTCGGCCGGGGGAAATCTGTCCCATTCTCCGGGCACGCCCGGCAAAGAATTGGACAGGCGGGCCGGGGTCGGCCGCATCATGGAAAAGCCCCGGTCATGCGCCTGGTCATGGAAGAGACACAAGAGGGAGTCGCTGTGAGGGTCGGAATCGTCGGAGCCACCGGTCAGGTCGGCACGGTCATGCGCAGGATCCTCACGGAGCGGAACTTCCCGGTCACGCAGCTGCGCCTGTTCGCCTCGGCCCGTTCGGCGGGCACCGTGCTGGACGGCGTCACGGTCGAGGACGCGGCGTCCGCCGACTACACCGGCCTGGACATCGTGCTGTTCTCCGCGGGCGGCGCGACCTCCCGGGCGCTGGCCGAGAAGGTCGCCTCCCAGGGCGCCGTCGTGATCGACAACTCCTCGGCCTGGCGCAAGGACCCCGAGGTCCCGCTGGTCGTCTCCGAGGTGAACCCGCACGCGATCGCCGACCGCCCCAAGGGCATCATCGCCAACCCGAACTGCACGACGATGGCCGCGATGCCGGTCCTGAAGCCGCTGCACGAGGAGGCCGGCCTGGAGGCGCTGGTCGTCGCCACCTACCAGGCGGTGTCCGGCTCGGGCCTCGCGGGCGTGGCCGAGCTGCACGGCCAGGCCCAGAAGGTGGTCGCGGACGCCGACAGGCTCACCCACGACGGCGCGGCGGTCGACTTCCCCGAGCCGCAGGTCTACAAGCGGCCCATCGCCTTCAACGTGCTCCCGCTGGCGGGCTCGATCGTCGACGACGGTCTGAACGAGACCGACGAGGAGCAGAAGCTGCGCAACGAGTCCCGCAAGATCCTGGAGATCCCGGGTCTGAAGGTCTCCGGCACCTGTGTGCGCGTCCCGGTCTTCTCCGGCCACTCCCTCCAGGTCAACGCACGCTTCGCCCGCCCGATCTCCCCGGAGCGCGCGACCGAGCTGCTCGCGAAGGCGCCGGGCGTCGTCCTCTCCGACATCCCGACCCCGCTCCAGGCGGCCGGCCAGGACCCGTCGTACGTCGGCCGCATCCGTCGCGACGAGACCGCCGACAACGGCCTCGCGCTGTTCCTCTCCAACGACAACCTCCGCAAGGGCGCCGCGCTGAACGCGGTCCAGATCGCGGAGCTGGTGGCGGCGGAGCTGTCCTCGAAGTAACACCGGTACGCAGTCGGTACGGCGCAGGGGCGGTCACGACCAAGTGGCCGCCCCTGCGCCGTCTCCACGACCGTCTGGACGGCCGCCGCCAGTGCGAGAACGGCGCCCGTGGCCAGGACGGCGGTCAGCCCGGGCCCGTCCGTGAGCCGGCCGCCGACCAGGGCGCCGAGCGCGATGGCCGTGTTGAACACCCCGGCGAACAGGGCGGAGGCGGCTTCCGGGCCCCGGCACGGCAGCCGTCAGCCGGCTCCGCCCGGTGACGGACACCCCGCCGCAGGCCAGACCCCGCACCACGAGCAGCACCGCTCGGCCGGTGGCCGTACCGCCCGCGGGGACCCGCAGCGGGACGACGGCGCCGAGGGCGGAGGCGACGGCGATCCCGCTGAAGACTTCAGCGGTGGCCCGCCCGGCGCCCGGTCCCGGCACCAGCCGCGCGCCGAGCCCGGCGGCCACCGCCCACACCCCGCCGATCCTCCAGGAGGCCCTCATCCTCGCCGCCACGGGCCGCCGCGCCCTCCTCGGCACCGGGGCTCGTGTGGCACCGGGAGGCCGCGACGGAGACGGTACGGGAGTTCGGGAGTTCGCTCGGGTGCCGGCGGGGACGGCTTTCGAGAGCGAGTGCTAACCCCGCCGCACCTCGTACAGGAAGCACCCGTACTCCACCGCCCGCACATGCACGACCGCCACCTCCGGGTCGGTGAAGGCCTCCGTGAGGGCGGGCCGGAAGTCGTCGTCCACCAGGCGGCCGCCCAGGATGTGGCCCTCGGGCGAGTAGCGGCGCAGGACGCGGTGGGCCTGGGTGAAGGGCAGGGCCGAGGTCGTCGGGCCCGGGCAGGGGGCGGCGTGGACGAAGACCGGGCCCTGTTCGTCGTAGGCGCCGGGCCGGGCTCCCGTCTCGGCCGCCCAGCGGCGCAGGGGCGCGTACGAGACCAGGGCGATCCGCTCGCCCGGTGTGCTGGGGCGCAGGCAGCAGCGCAGTGGGGAGCCGCCCTCCTCGTCCGGGTACGGGGTCATGGGGCGGCCCGCGTCGTCCGTGACCCGCAGGGCGTCGAGGACCTCCGGCGGGATCGGGCGGGCGGTGTAGGTGGTCGTGTGTGTCGTCTCCATGGGCCCAGCGTCCTGCGCCGGCGTCCCGCCCACCGGCCGGAACCGGACATCGCGTTCCCTGTGGATCCCATGGAAGGATGGCGCAACCCACACATAACGAGGAGATGACCGCGTGCCTGGCACAAACCTGACTCGCGAAGAGGCGCAGCAGCGGGCGGAGCTGCTCACCGTTGACTCGTACGAGATCGATCTCGACCTCTCCGGAGCGCAGGAGGGCGGTACCTACCGGTCCGTGACCACGGTGCGCTTCGACGTCGCCCGCACCGGTGCCGAGTCCTTCATCGACCTGGTGGCGCCCGCCGTCCACGAGGTGACCCTGAACGGCGACGCGCTCGACCCGGCCGGGGTCTTCGAGGACTCGCGGATCGCGCTGCCGGGACTGCTTCAGGGCCGTAACGTCCTGCGGGTCGTCGCGGACTGCGCGTACACCAACACGGGCGAGGGTCTGCACCGCTTCGTCGACCCCGTCGACGAGCAGGCCTACCTCTACACCCAGTTCGAGGTGCCGGACGCCCGCCGGGTGTTCGCCTCCTTCGAGCAGCCGGACCTGAAGGCCACCTTCCGGTTCACGGTGAAGGCCCCCGAGGGCTGGACCGTCATTTCCAACTCCCCGACGCCGGAGCCGAAGGACAACGTCTGGTCCTTCGAGCCGACGCCGCGCATCTCGTCGTACATCACCGCGCTGATCGTCGGTCCGTACCACTCCGTGCACAGCGTGTACGAGAAGGACGGGCAGAGCGTGCCGCTGGGCATCTACTGCCGTCCGTCGCTCGCCGAGTTCCTCGACTCGGACGCGATCTTCGAGGTGACCCGGCAGGGCTTCGACTGGTTCCAGGAGAAGTTCGACTACGCCTACCCGTTCGCGAAGTACGACCAGCTCTTCGTGCCCGAGTTCAACGCGGGCGCGATGGAGAACGCCGGTGCCGTCACCATCCGCGACCAGTACGTCTTCCGGTCCAAGGTGACCGACGCGGCGTACGAGGTGCGGGCCGAGACCATCCTGCACGAGCTGGCCCACATGTGGTTCGGCGACCTCGTCACCATGGAGTGGTGGAACGACCTGTGGCTGAACGAGTCGTTCGCCACCTACACCTCCATCGCCTGCCAGGCCGCCGCCCCCGGCTCGCGCTGGCCGCACTCGTGGACCACGTTCGCGAACTCGATGAAGACCTGGGCGTACCGGCAGGACCAGCTGCCGTCCACGCACCCGATCATGGCCGACATCAGCGACCTGGACGACGTCCTCGTCAACTTCGACGGCATCACGTACGCCAAGGGCGCCTCCGTCCTCAAACAGCTCGTCGCGTACGTCGGCGAGGACGAGTTCTTCAAGGGCGTGCAGGCGTACTTCAAGGCGCACGCGTTCGGCAACACGCGCCTGTCCGACCTGCTCGGCGCCCTGGAGGAGACCTCCGGGCGTGACCTGAAGAACTGGTCGAAGAAGTGGCTGGAGACGGCGGGCATCAACGTCCTGCGTCCCGAGGTGGCCACGGACGCCTCCGGCGTCATCACCTCCTTCGCCGTCCGCCAGGAGGCCCCGGCGCTGCCCGCCGGCGCCAAGGGCGAGCCGACCCTGCGCCCGCACCGCATCGCGATCGGCTTCTACGACCTCGACGCCGGCTCGGGCAAGCTGGTACGCACCGAGCGCGTCGAGCTGGACGTCGACGGCGAGCTGACGGCCGTACCGCAGCTGAACGGCAAGCACAGGCCGGCGGTCGTCCTGCTCAACGACGACGACCTGTCGTACGCGAAGGTCCGCCTGGACGAGGAGTCGCTGGCGTTCGTCACCGAGCACCTCGGCGACTTCGACTCCTCCCTCCCGCGCGCCCTGTGCTGGGCCTCGGCCTGGGACATGACGCGGGACGCCGAGCTGGCCACCCGCGACTACCTCGCGCTCGTCCTGTCCGGCATCGGCAAGGAGTCGGACATCGGCCTCGTGCAGTCGCTGCACCGTCAGGTCAAGCTCGCCATCGACCTGTACGCCGACCCCACCGCCCGCGAGTCCCTGCTGACCCGCTGGACCGACGCCACGCTGGCCCACCTGCGCACGGCCGAGCCGGCGAGCGACCACCAGCTGGCGTGGGCGCGTGCCTTCGCGGCGACGGCCCGCACCCCGGAGCAGCTGGACCTCCTGGAGGGCCTGCTGGACGGCACCCACACCGTCGAGGGCCTCGCCGTGGACACCGAGCTGCGCTGGGCGTTCGTGGAGCGGCTGGCGGCGGTCGGCCGCTTCGACGAGACGGAGATCGCGGCCGAGTACGAGCGGGACAAGACCGCGGCCGGCGAACGGCACGCGGCCACGGCTCGCGCGGCCCGCCCGACGGAGGAGGCCAAGGCGGAGGCCTGGGCGGCGGTCATCGACTCCGACACGCTGCCCAACGCCGTGCAGGAGGCCGTGATCGGCGGCTTCGTGCAGACCGACCAGCGCGAGCTGCTGGCGCCGTACGCGGACAGGTACTTCGAGGCCCTCAAGGGCGTCTGGGACTCCCGTTCGCACGAGATCGCCCAGCAGATCGCCATCGGCCTGTACCCGACGGTCCAGGTCTCCGAGGAGACCCTGACCAAGACGGACACCTGGCTGGCCTCGGCCGACCCGACCGCGGCCCTGCGCCGCCTCGTCTCCGAGTCCCGCTCGGGCGTCGAACGGTCCCTGAAGGCCCAGGCGGCGGACGCGGCGGCCCAGTAGGAGTACGCGCCCCGGGCGCCCGGCCTGTGTGCCGGGCGCCCGGGGCGCGGTACGAGTTCACTCCCGGGTGACCGGGCCGGTGTGAGTGACCGGGCCGGTGTGGGCGGCCGCCACCTCCCGCAACGCCCCCAACACCCGTCCGACCGCCCGCCCCGTCTCCCCGCCCTTGCGTACCGCCGCCGTCACATGCCGGACCGGGGCGGCCGGGCCGAGGTCGCGCAGGGTCACGCCGTCGCGGCGGCCCGCGGCCAGTCGCGGGATCAGGGCCACGCCCATGCCGGCCTCCACCATGGCGAGGATCGCGGTCCAGCCGGAGGCCGAGTGGCCCTGGTGGGGGCTGAACCCGGCTGCCTCGCAGGCGCGGCGGGTGATGTCCGACCAGGGGCCGCTGCCGCCGAAGATCCAGGGTTCCGCGGCCAGGTCGGTCAGGGCGAGGGACGCGGCGTGGGACAGCGGGTGGTCCGGGGGCAGGGCCACGTCCAGGGGGTCGGCCAGCAGGGGGACCTGGGTGAAGCGGGGGTCGGTCGCGCTCGGGGCCTCGGCCGCCAGGGACAGGGCGAGGTCCACGTCGCCGGCGGTCAGGAGGTCGTAGGCCTCGGCCGCCTCCGCCTCCCGGACGCGGACGGTCACCCCGGGGTGCGTGCCGCGCAGGGCCCGTACGGCCGGTACGACCAGGGCGGGGACCGAGGTGGAGAAGGCGCCGACCCGGACCTCGCCGGCCTCGCCCTGGGTGTACGCCGCCAACGCGGCGTCCGCGCGCTCCAGTTGCTCGAACAGCGGCTCCGTGTGGGTCAGCACCAGGCGGGCCGCGTCGGTGAGCCGGACCCGGCGGCCCCGCGCCTCCAGCAGGGGTACGCCGAGTTGCCGGGCGAGGTTGGTGAGCTGCTGCGAGACGGCGGAGGGGGTCATGTGCAGGGCCTCGGCGGTCGCGGTCACCGTCCCGCGCTCGCGCAGGGTGCGCAGGATCTGCAGCTTCCGGATGTCCCACTCGGCCATGCCGGGAAAGCTACACGTCAACGGCGTGCACCCGCGCCCAGCACCACCCCGCCCAGGATCAGCGCCATCGAGAGCAGTTGGGGCCGGCCGGTCGTTTCACCGAGGACGGCCCAGGAGAGTGCGGCCACGCAGACCGGCTGGAGGTAGTAGACGATGCCCGCGCGGGTCGCGCCGATCAGGGCTATGGCCTTGTTCCAGGCGAAGAACGCGACCGCCGAGGAGGCCACGCCCACGTAGAGGAGCGGCAGGACCGTGCCGGGGGTCGGGGCGAAGCCGCCCTGGAGGGCCAGGCTCGCCGCCTGGGCGGGCAGGAGCAGGACCGTGCCCACGACGAACGTGGTGAACAGGAAGGCCGTACCCGCCAGTTCGGCCGGCTTGCGGCGCAGCAGCGTGCTGTAGCCCGCGAAGCAGCAGGCGGCGGCGATCATCCACAGGTCGCCGGCCGAGAAGTGCGCGCCGCCGCCGACGAGCAGCGCCACGCCCGCGCAGGCGATCAGCAGCCCGGTGGTGCGCCGCGCGCCGAGCCGTACGCCGCCCAGTCGTTCGAACACCGCCATGAGCACCGGCGAGGCGGCCATGATCATGCCCATGGTGGCGGCCGGGGTGGTCAGTCCGGCCTGGTTGACGAGGGTGTTGTAGACGGCGACGCCGAGGAGCGACGCGAGGAGGACGTAGCGGGCGTGCCGGCGGATCAGCGCCCGCTGCCGCCAGGCCTGCCGGGCCCCGAAGGGGGCCACGGCGACCAGGGCGATCACCCAGCGCCAGAAGGCGTGCTGGATGGGCGGGACGCTGTCGTGCAGACCGCGGGAGGTGACGAAGCTGCCGGACCAGACGACCGTCGCGAGGGCGGCGCGGGCGAGGCCGAGGAGCGGGGCGGCGGGTGAGGTGTTCGTAGTCGTGGTCGTGGTCCGGTGCAGGACGGCGGTCACAGAGGTCCTTTCGCTGGCTGGCGGGGCGTGCCGGTGTGCCCCTACCGTCGCAGCGAGCGACCTGTCAGGTCCATCGAAACTTTTCGACCGTTCTTTTCAGCAGAACTGAACGATTGGCTCCGGCCCCTCCCGACGCCCCCGTCGATGCCCCCTCGACCGCCCAGCTGCCCCGCCAGCGTCGCCCCGAACGCCAGCGCCATGCCCGCCACCTGCACCGCGGTCAGCGACTGTCCGAGCGCCGCCCAGCCGACGACGGCGGCGGTCAGCGGGGACAGCGGGCCGAGGAAGGTGACCTGGGTGGCGTTGAGCCGGCCGATGCCGCGGAACCAGAGCCAGTAGGCGACGGCCGTGTTGGCCAGGGCCAGATAGAGGTAGCCGCCGACGGCACGGCCGTCCAGGGCCGGCGGGGCGCCCTCGGCCAGGACGGCGACGGGCGCGACGAGCAGGCCGCCCGCGGTGAGCTGCCAGCCGGTGAGGGCCAGCGGGCCGACGCCGTCCGGGCGGCCCCACCGCTTGGTCAGCACCGTACCGGTGGCCATCGAAGCGGTGGCGGCCACGGCTGCGAGCACCCCGACCGCGTCCAGGGCACCGGCTCCCTGGAGGACGACGAGGCTGACGCCGAGCGCGGCCACGGCGCCCGTGACCAGCGTGCGCGCGGTCGGCCGCCGGCCCAGCAGCAGCGCCGAGAGGCCTACGACGAACAGTGGCTGGACGGAGCCGACGACGGCGGCCATGCCGCCGGGCAGCCGGTACGCCGAGACGAACAGCAGCGGGAAGAACGCGCCGATGTTCAGCGCGCCGAGCACCAGCGCCTTCCACCACCAGGCGCCCTTCGGCAGTACCCGGGTCAGGGCGAGCAGCAGCAGTCCTGCGGGCAGGGCACGCATCAGGGCCGTGAACAGCGGGCGGTCCGGCGGCAGGAACTCGGTGGTCACCGCGTAGGTGGTGCCCCAGGAGACGGGGGCGAGGGCGGTGAGCGCGACGGTGGCCGCGGAGCGTTTCATGACCGGGCTCCTTCGAGCGCGGTGCCGACCGGGGTCAAGGGGTGCGCGGAGGGCTGGGCGGAGGGACGCGGGGAGGGCTCGGCGGAGGGGCCGTCTTGGGCGCCCGTCACGGTCACCTGCGGCGGCAGCGGCCGTACCGCCTCCGCGGGCAGTCGGCGCTCCACCCGGACCAGGAGAACGGCGGCGATCGCCGAGGTCGCCACGAGGACCGCCCACGGCGCCCGGCCGTCGAGCGCCAGCAGGCCCGTGAACAGGGACGGCGCCACCGCCTTCGCCAGCGACCAGGACATCTGGTAGGCCGCCAGATACCGGCCGCGCACCGCCTCGGGCGCGGCCGACACGGCGAGCACCTCGGCGGCGGGGCTGTGGATCAGCTCGCCGAGGGTGTAGACGGTGACCACGGCGGCCAGGGCCGCGCCGAGGACCGTGCCGGAGTCCGGCCGTACGGTGCCGAGCACGATCTGCGCGGCGAACGCGGTCGCGAACAGGGAGCCGCCCAGCGCCGCCGCCCGGGTGCGCCGGGCACCCGCCCGCCGGACCCGCGCGCCGACGAAGACGCCGGCCGCCGCGCACAGCACGGTGTTGAGGGTGAACGCGGCACCGGTGAACATCGCGGGCCCGTGCAGCCACTCCACCATGAACAGCGGGAAGAGCACCGAGAGCGCCGAATAGCTGAGCGCGTTCAGGAAGTTGGCGCCGGTGACGATCAGGAAGGGCCGGTCGGCGAGGACGAGCCGGTAGCCGGCGCCCGCCCGGCGCGGGGCCGCAGCGGCGTCCGCCGTGCGCACCGGCCGCAGCGGGCGCAGCAGCAGGGCCGCGAGCGCGAAGGAGAGGGCGTTGCCCCAGGCCGCGTACGAGTAACCGGCGCTGCCCGCGAGCGAGATGACCAGCGTGGCCAGCAGCGCGCCCGCGCCGTTGCCGGCGTTCTGCAGCGCGCGTGTCGCCGCCTGCAGCCGGTCCCGGCCCGCCCCGCGCGCCACCTCGCCGATCAGGGACTGCTGGGCGGCCGGGAAGGCCCGGTCGGCGGCCGCCGTGACCAGGGCGACGACCGCGAAGGCGGTGAGCGAGCGGGCGAAGGGGTAGAGGGCGAAGCCGACGACCCGGACGGCGTAGAGCACGTGGAGCATCCGCTTGGCGCCGTACCGGTCCACCGCCGTCCCGGCGAGCGGCAGCGCGCCGATGCCCACGAGGCCGGTGACCGTGAGCACGGCGCCCACGACCGGGAAGGACAGCCCGGTCACGGCGTGGAAGAAGACCAGCGTGAACGGTACGTACATGCCGGTGCCGATGCCGTTGACGGCGGCGGTGACGGGCAGCGCCCACTCCCCTGGGACGCGCCCGCTCTTCCTCTGCCTCTTCACGACGCCTGCCATGCCTGCCCCCTCCAAATGACTTGATGGAGAGTAACTTAGCACTAAGCTACTTTCTCGCAAGCCACTTTCTTGCCGTTGACCGTTCCACGAGCGATACTCGGCGCATGAGTGCAGGCAAGGACCCCGTCGACGCGATCATCAGCCAGTGGGCAACCGCCCGGCCCGACCTCGACACCAGGGCGATGGAGGTCTTCGGGCGGATCTACCGCCTCTCCCGCGCCATGGGCGACCGCATGGAGGAGGCGTACCAGCGCTACGGCGTCTCACGCGGCGAGTTCGACGTGCTCGCGACCCTGCGCCGCTCCGGCGAGCCGTACGCCCTCTCGCCCCGCCAGCTGTCGGCGACCCTGATGCTCACCACCGGCGGCATGACCGGCCGGCTCGACAAACTGGAGAAGGCCGGACTGCTGAGCCGCTCCCCCGACCCCCATGACCGCCGGGGCCTTCGGGTCACGCTCACCGAGAAGGGGCTGGCCGTCATCGACGGGGCGGTCGGCGCGGGCCTCGCCGTCCAGACGGAGGCCCTGTCGGCCCTCGACGACCAGCAGGCCGACCAACTGGCCGGCCTGCTGCGGGAGTTGCTGGCGGGGACGCGGGAGGCGGAGGGCTAGGGCGCCGGCGCCCCGAGGGGAGTGCCGTGACGGGCCGTCCCACGGCTACGGGCCCGGCGTCCAGCCACGGCCCCGTCGCGAGCGGTCACACGCGGGCGCCCATGTGTGCCGTCAGCGCGGCCTCGATCTGTTCCGCGTCGGCCGAGTCCGCCGCCCACGCCGCGTAACCGTCGGGGCGCACCAGCACGGCCGTACGGCGCCCGCTCGCCCAGTGGACCACGGCCAGCCGGTCCGCGTAGCCCGGCCGTCCGTCGTACGGCTCCGGGGCGATCAGCACGAACCGGCCGCCGCGCAGTGCCTCGTAGAGGCGGCCGCCGCCGGCGAGGGCGACGTCCGGGACGCGGGTGCCGGTGAGGCGGTGGGCGCCGCGGGGTGCGGGGTAGCGGTAGCCGATGCCGGTGACCTGGGTGGCCAGGGCGCGGCGGGCGGGGCCGACGGCGTTCAGGAACGTGGTGAGCGCGGCGCGCGCCGCCAGTGTCCAGGGGCGCTTGGCCATGGCGAGGCGGACGATCCCGCCACTGCTGCGCAGCACCGTCCGGCCCACGGGGTGCCGCTCGGCCTGGTAGGTGTCGAGCAGCGCGGGGTCCGCGTGGCCGGTGAGGACCGCGGCCAGCTTCCAGCTCAGGTTGGCCGCGTCCTGCAGGCCGGTGTTCATGCCCTGACCGCCGGCCGGGGAGTGCACGTGCGCGGCGTCGCCGGCCAGGAAGACCCGCCCGACCCGGTAGGCCGGCGCCTGGCGTTGGTCGCTGTGGAAGCGGGACATCCAGCGGGCGTCGTGCATCCCGAAGTCCCGGCCCAGCGCCAGCCGGACGATCTCCTTGACCTCGGCCAGGTCGAGCGGCTCGCGGTCGGGGACGTCACGGCCGCGCAGCCAGCCCATCACCCGGTAGTAGCCGTCGCCGAACGGCGCGAGGAAGGCGAACGCGTCACCGGCGGCATGCAGCGTGAGCAGGGCCGGCGGCTTCTCGGCGAGCCGGACGTCGGCGAGGACGACGGACCGGATCACCGACTTGCCCGGGAACGGCAGCCCGACCGCCTCCCGTACGGCACTGCGCATACCGTCGGCGCCGACGACGTACGCGGCGCGGAAGGCCCGCGTACGCCCCTCGGGCCCGCGCACCTCGACCGTGACCCCGTCCGCGTCCTGGGCGAGCCCGGCCAGCTCGCTCTCGTACCGGAACTCCACGCCCGCCTCGACCGCCCGCCGCTCCAGGGCCCGCTCGACCTCGTACTGCGGCAGGACGAGGAGGTGGCGGAAGCGGGAGGGAAGGGTGCCGAGGTCGATGTCGAGCCGGTCGAAGACCCGGAGTCGGTCGAGGGGCCGGCCGGCGGCCTCCAGGTCGTCGGCGAGCGCGCGGGCGTCGAGCTGCTCGAGGGTGCGGGCGTGCAGGACGAAGGCGCGGGAGAGGTTGCTGATCCGGTGGGGTCGCTTCTCGATGACGGTGACCGGGACGCCGGCGGCGGCGAAATCACCGGCGAGGAGCAGGCCGGTGGGTCCGGAGCCCACGACGATGACGGGACCGGTGGTGCCGTCGGCACCCGTGGCGTCGGTGGTGTTGGTGGTGTTGGTGGTGCCGGTGACATCAGTGGTGCCGGTCATGATGGCCTCCTGGGTGCCAACACTCGTTGGTCAACACTTGTTGGCCAACGCTTGTTGACAACGGTAGAACCGGGCCGCGACGTAAGTCAACACTTGTTGGCCCACGGCTGTTGGCCTACGCTCGTTGACATGACCGGCAGCACGCATGCACACCAGAAAACGGGCCAGGGCACGGGCCAGGGCACGGCGCGACGCTCGGACGCCACGCGGTCCGCCATCCTCGCCGCCGCCCGCGAGCGGTTCGCCACCGACGGCTACGAGCGGGCCACCATCCGGGCCATCGCCAAGGACGCGCGCATCGACCCGTCGATGGTGATGCGGTACTTCGGCAGCAAGGAGGGGCTGTTCGCGGCGGCCGTCGCGCTGGATCTGCGGCTGCCCGACCTGGGGCAGCTGCCGCGGGAGGAGGTCGGGCGGGCACTGGTGGGCCACTTCCTCGACCTGTGGGAGGAGAGCGGGGAGCTGACGGCCGTCCTGCGGGTCGGTGTCACCAACCAGGCCGGGGCGGAACGGATGCAGAACATCTTCCGGGACCAGCTGCTGCCGGTGGCCCAGCGGGTGTGCCCCGACCCGGAGCAGTTCCCGGCGCGGGCCGCGCTGTGTTCCGCGCAGCTGCTCGGGCTGGCCCTGACCCGCTACGTACTGCGTCTGCCGCCGGCGCGGGAGCTGACCCGCGAGGAGCTGCTGGCGTGGCTCGGGCCGACGGTGCAGCGCTACCTGACCGCGCCGCACCCCTAAGGGCGGGACGGACGAACCACCCGTAGGGAACGGCCGCGCAAAAACACCGGGGGCGCCTGCCCCACCCGGGGTACGGCTCGTGCGCGTACCGACGGGAGGACAGGCGCCCCCGGCGAGAAAACCGGTGTGCGGTCAGGCCTTGCTCGTGGCCTTGGCCTTGGTGGTGGCCGCCGGCTTGATGGTCCTGATCTTGGACTTGTCCAGCGCCATCACCAGACCGGCGATCACGGCGAACAGGGCGAGTGGGATCAGCACATAGAGGCCCAGCGTCTGGATGACGCTCAGGCCGGTGCCGGGGTCGTCGCCGTCGTCGCGGGTCAGCGCGAGCGCAGGGGACGACATGAGCAGCATCATCAGCGTCGTACCGGCGGCCAGGGCGCCGGCGCGCAGGGCGTTCTTCTTGTCCACGTTCTCAAGTTAGCGAATCACCCGGACGGGCGCGCGCCCGGGGTCCCGTACACGCCGATCTCTCACCCTCGGCCTGTGCGAACACCGCGAGCAAGTCCCTCAATCGCGGCGAAGCCGTCAATTCCTCCAGCGGCAGCGGCCGGTTCTCCCGGTCGGCGATCGGCAGCCGCCAGTTCGGGTACTGGTCCCACGTGCCCGGCAGGTTCTGCGGGCGGCGGTCGCCCACGCCGTCCGGGAGCCAGACGCCGATCAGCCGCGCCGGAGTGCGCAGCAGGAAGCGGTGGACGGCGCGGATCTCCTCTTCCTCGTGCGTGCCGGGCGGTCCGGCGGCACCGAGGTCCAGCAGGGCGAGGCTGCCCAGCAGGGCGAGCCACTCGGCGGTGTCGGCGGCGGCCTCGGCGTGCTCCTGGGGGGCCGGACGGGTGAGCAGGCCCAGACGGTCGCGCAGGCCGATGTGTTCGCCGGTGAGCCGGGCGGCCGTGGGCGGCAGGTCGTGGGTGGTGGCGGTGGCCAGGCAGTCGGGGCGCCAGCGCTCGGGCGGCAGCGGGTGGCCGTCGCCCTCCCAGTCCCGTTCGAACCACAGCACCGAGGTGCCGAGCACCCCGCGCCGTTGCAGGGTCTCGCGGACGCCGGGCTCGACCGTGCCGAGGTCCTCGCCGATGACGACGGCTCCGGCGCGGCCGGCCTCCAGGGCGAGGATCGCGAGCATGGCGTCGGCGTCGTAGCGCACGTACGTGCCCTCGGTGGGCGCGCTGCCCCGGGGTACCCACCACAGCCGGAACAGGCCCATGACGTGGTCGATGCGCAGGGCGCCGGCGTAGCGGAAGAGGGCGCGCAGGAGGTCGCGGTAGGGGGCGTGGCCCGAGGCGGCGAGCCGGTCCGGGCGCCAGGGCGGCAGGCCCCAGTCCTGGCCGCAGGCGTTGAAGGCGTCGGGCGGGGCGCCGACGGACATGCCGGCGGCGAAGACGTCCTGCTGCGCCCAGGCGTCGGCGCCCACGGGATGCACGCCGACGGCGAGGTCGTGCACGATCCCCACGGACATGCCGGCCTCGCGGGCGGCGCGCTGGGCGGTGCGCAGCTGGCCGTCGGTGAGCCAGGCGAGGCGGGTGTGGAACTCGACGCGGTCGGCCAGGTCGGTGCGGGCCCGGGCGGTGGCGGCCGAGCGGGGGTCGCGCAGTGCGTCGGGCCAGGTGTGCCAGTCGCAGCCGTGGATCTCGGCGAGGGCGTACCAGGTGGCGTGGTCGGCGAGGGCCTGGCCGTGGGCGGCGCGGAAGTCGTCGTAGGCGGCCTGGCGGCCGGGGGCGAGGGGGACGGCCAGGACCGGTTCCAGGGCCTCCCGCTTCAGCTCCCACACGGCGTCCCGGTCGATGAGGGCGCCCTTGTCGAGGACGGCGGCGCGCAGCCGCCCGGCACGCTCCAGCAGCCCGCTGAGCCGCTCGCGGTCCTCGACGTACGCGTACTCGGGGATGTCCTCGATCCGCAGGTGCACGGGGTCGGGGAAGCGACGCGAGGACGGGCGGTACGGGGAGGGGTCCGTGGGGGCGCCGGGTACGGCCGCGTGCAACGGGTTGACCTGGACGAATCCGGCGCCGGCCGTGCGCCCGGCCCAGCCGGCCAGCTCGGCCAGGTCGCCGAGGTCGCCCATGCCCCAGGAGCGGCGCGAGAGCAGGGAGTACAGCTGGACGAGGAGGCCGTAGGAGCGGCCGGCCGGGGTGGGCAGCCGGTCGGGGGCGACGACGAGGTGGGCGCGGGCGCTGCGGCCGTCGGGGGCGACGGCGGTCAACAGGTGGACGCCGAGCGGGAGTTCGGCGACCCCGCCCCACGCCTGTTGCTGCCCCTGCTCGGTCTCGACGGTGAGCCGGGTGCCGGCGGGCAGTGCGGCGAGGGCGGCGGGGGGTGCGGCGCCGGTCCAGTGCACCAGGGTCGGCGGCAGCAGGCGTTCACGCAGCTCGCGTTCCCGGGCGGCCAGCGCGGCACGCACGGCATCCGGTCCGCCCGCGTCGGTGCCGGCGTCGACGCCGAGGGCGGCCAGCGCGGCGATCACGGCGGAGGCGGGGACCGTGACGGTACGGCCCGGGGCGGGGCTGTAGGAGGTCGCGACCCCGTACAGCTCGGCGAGCCGGGCCAGCTCAGGCTGCGCATCCAGCTCCGGCCCCGGCTCCGGCCCCGGCTCCGGCTCCGGAGGCTCGTCGTACGCCGCCGCCATCTACAGCCCCGGGCCGAAGAAGTCCGGAACCGGGTCGGACTCGCTGGTCAGCGCGGCGGTCTCGGCGAGTGGCGGCTCGCTGGTCAGGGGCTCGGCGTCGGGCAGCGGCGGTTCGCTGGTCAGCGGCGCCTGGGCGCAGGCGCTCTCCGCGCTGAAGACGCACACCGGCGCCTCGTCGGTCGTGGCGGACAGCTCCGCCAGGGGTTTCCACTGGGGCGGGATCGGAAGTCGAGCCGGTGCGGCCATGGGGGCCTCCTTGCCGTGAATGGGTCAGGGCAGGCCTACCCCGCGATGGCGTCGGCACTCCCGACAACCGCTCGAACGCCGGTCGCCCGGTGGTGCACGGACTCCTTCACGGACCCTTTCGGCACTTCCGCTCGCCGGTTCCACGCACCGGTTCCACTCACCGGTTCCCGCGGCCCACGCGGGGTCCGGGACGGGGGTTCCAGGTGGCGACCGGGCTGCTCGTGATCCCGGCCGGGTGCGTCGCCCCGGCCCCGTTCGCCGGCCGTCCGGCGGCGTTCGCCCGCGTCCCGCTCACGGTCTTCTCGCCGACGCTGCCGGTCGGTGCGGTGGCGGTGCGGCTGGCCGGCTGGACGTCCCGGCCGGTCGGTCGTACGGGCGGCACCGGGGCCGGACACCCCGTGGCCGTGTGCCGGGTGACCCGGGGTGTGCGAAGGCCCGGACCGACTACGCGGAAATGCCGTCGATCCGGGCCATGGCGTCGTCCGCGCCGTACGGCTGCAAGTAGGGCAGCCAGCGCGGATCCCTATGTCCGGTGCCGATGATGCGCCAGGCCAGTCCGGTCGGCGGGGCGGGTTTGTGGCGCAGGCGCCAGCCCAGTTCGACGAGGTGGCGGTCGGCCTTGACGTGGTTGCAACGGCGGCAGGACGCCACCACGTTGTCCCAGACGTGCTTGCCCCCGCGGCTGCGCGGGATGACGTGGTCGACGCTGGTTGCGACGCCACCGCAGTACATGCACCGGCCTCCGTCGCGTGCGAAGAGCGCACGGCGGGTGAGAGGAACGGGCCCCCGGTAGGGAACCCGCACGAATCGCTTGAGCCGGACCACGCTGGGTGCGGGGACTGTGACGGTCGCGCTGTGCAGATAGGCGCCGGATTCCTCGAGGGAGACGGCCTTGTTCTCCAGGACGAGGACGAGCGCGCGGCGAAGCGGTACGACGCCGAGCGGCTCGTACGACGCGTTGAGGACCAGGACATGCGGCACGGGGGCCTCCTTGGGCGTCGGCGGCGCGTGGCTCGCGCCGGGACGATCTGCAGTCAGTCTCCCCTCATGCCTGGTGAACGCGCCACCATGTCCCGGTAACGGGCTGGGAGTGTTTTCGACCACATCCGATACATCCCCCGGTTGACAGGCTGTTCAAGCCAGGGTGAGCCGTGTCTCTCCTGCGCCCCTCCTTGGCGGATCCGCGCTGGGCACGCACAATGCCCCGTTAGTGTGGTGGTCCAGTCCGTCCGGTGACCTTTTCGTGACCTTGCAATCCTTGACCGCCCCACCGGTACGGACGTGTGCAGCACCTTGGAGGTACCTGCCGTGTCGTCCTTGCCCGTCGTCCTCCTGGCCGCCGGTGCGTCGCCGACCTCGACCCCGTCACCCTCGGGATCGACCGCGCCGGCCGTGCCCTCGCTCCAGGACGCCCAGGAGAGCGCGACGAACGCGGCGAGCTGGGTCGAGCAGAACTGGTCGACGTGGCTCGCGATGGGTCTGCAGATCCTGCTGATCGTGGTCGTGGCGGTGGCGCTGCGTGCGGCGGTGCGGCGCGCGATCACCAAGCTGATAGAGCGGATGGGCCGCACCGCGCAGGCCGTGGACGGCACCGCGCTGGGCGGGCTGCTGGTCAACGCCGAGCGGCGGCGGCAGCGGTCGGCGGCAATAGGCTCGGTGCTGCGCTCGGTGGCGAGCTTCCTGATCATGGGTACGGCCGCGCTGATGGTGCTGTCCACCTTCAAGATCAACCTGGCACCGCTGCTCGCGTCCGCCGGTGTGGCCGGTGTGGCGATCGGTTTCGGCGCGCGCAACCTGGTCACGGACTTCTTGTCCGGCGTGTTCATGATCCTGGAGGACCAGTACGGCGTCGGTGACGTGATCGACGCGGGTGTGGCGACCGGCGAGGTGATCGAGGTCGGGCTGCGTGTGACCAAGCTGCGCGGCGCGGACGGCGAGATCTGGTACGTCCGCAACGGCGAGGTCAAGCGGATCGGCAACCTCTCGCAGGGCTGGGCGACGGCCGGGGTCGATGTGACGGTCCGGTCGAACGAGGACCTGGACAGGGTCAAGGAAACGCTGGACCAGGTCGCCCAGCACATGAGCAAGGAAGAGCCCTGGAACGAGTTGCTGTGGGGCCCGATCGAGGTGCTCGGCCTGGACTCGGTCCTGATCGACTCGATGGTGGTGCGGGTCTCGGCCAAGACGATGCCGGGCAATTCGCTGAAGGTCGAGCGGGAGCTGCGCTGGCGCATCAAGCGCGCGTTCGACGCGGCGCACATCCGCATCGTGGGCGGCACGACGGCGGTGGAGGACGTCGAGGACACCCCGGACCCGACGGCCACGATGGCGGCCCCCTCCGCCTACTCCAACGCGGACTCCCCGCAGACCAAGGCGGCGGCGCCGATACCTCCGCAGCCGCCCACGGCCACCGGCAAATAGCGAGCGGAACGGTTCAGCACCCGCGTTCCAGTGAACAGGTGGGGCATTCCGGCGCCCAGGGCGCACGGGGTGCCCCATTGTTGTGCCGGTCGCTCTGCCGGTCGTTCTGCCGGTCGTTCTGCCGGTCGGCGCCCCCTCCCCCTCCCGGCGCCCTACCCCGCCCTCGACACCACCCCCTTCCCCGACAACCGGGCTCCCGGACCAGCGGGCCCCCGAGGTAACGACTCCGTTTCCTCGGATGCGTTGTCTATTGACGCCCCCTTCGTCCTGGGCTTACGTTCCTCCCACCCCAATAGGAAAGTTTCCTAACAGTGATCTTCTGGACGTTCCGGCCAGGTCACTGGAAAGCTGGGCGGCTGGAGAGGCAGGTGTCGACCATGGCAGGAACCGCCGGTACGCCGGGGACCCCGCGCGTCCTGCGCGCCATGAACGACCGCGCCGCCCTGGACCTGCTGCTGGAGCACGGACCGCTGTCGCGCACCCGGATCGGGAAGCTCACCGGCCTGTCCAAGCCCACCGCCTCCCAGCTGCTGGCCCGTCTGGAGGCGGCCGGTCTGGTCCGGGTCACCGGCACCAGCGAGGGCCGGCCGGGCCCCAACGCCCAGCTGTACGCCGTCAATCCGACGGCCGCCTACGCCGCCGGGCTCGATGTCACCCCGGAACGCATCCGCGCCGCCGTCGCCGACATCACCGGGCGGACCGTGGGCGAGTTCGCACTGCCCACCCCGGGACGGCATCCCGCGCAGCCCGTCGTACGGCAGGTCACCGACGCGCTCGACGGTGCCGTCAAGGCGGCCGGGCTCGCGCGGGCCGATGTGCACCGGCTGGTCATCGGCACCCCGGGCGCCTTCGATCCGGGCACCGGGCGGCTGCGCTACGCCTCCCACCTGCCCGGCTGGCACTCCCCCACCCTGCTGGACGAACTGGCCGCCGCCCTGCCGATGCCGGTGGAGTACGAGAACGACGTCAACCTCGTCGCCCTCGCCGAACAACGGCTCGGGGCCGCCAGGGGCCACGCGGACTTCGTACTGCTGTGGAGCCAGGAAGGGCTCGGCGCCGCCCTGGTCCTCGGCGGCCGGCTGCACCGCGGCTGGACCGGCGGGGCCGGCGAGGTCGGCTTCCTGCCGGTGCCGGGCACGCCCCTGGTGCGCCAGGTGACCAAGGCCAACAGCGGCGGCTACCAGGAGCTGGCCGGCTCCCAGGCCGTACCGAAGCTGGCCCGTGAACTCGGTATCCCCGACCTTCCGTCGGGGCCGTACACCGAGGTCGCCGCGGAACTCGTCGCCCGCGCCGCCGACCACGCCGCCGGACCCTACCGGGAGCTGCTGCAGACCTACGCGACCCGGCTCGCCACCGGTCTCGCCTCGCTCGTCTCCGTCCTCGACCCCGAACTCGTCGTCCTCAGCGGCTCCGCCCTGGCGCCCGGCGGCGAGGTGCTGCGCGCCCTCGTCCAGGCCGAGCTGGAGGAGCTGGCGGCGGCCCGGCCCCGGCTGGTCGTCGGCGACGTCCACGAACACCCCGTCCTGCGCGGCGCGTTGGAGTCCGCCCTCGTCACCACCCGCGACGAGGTCTTCGACACCTCGCGCTGAACGTCGAAGCCCCGCAGTTCCTCTCCTCTCTCACCCACCCCGTCCCTGGGAGACCTCGTCATGCCCACAGCCATACCCGAAGTCACCCGAAAGGCGGCCCTCGCCGTCACCGCCTCCCTCGCCCTGCTCACCACCGCCTGTACGGGTCAGTCCGGATCCGGTGCCACGGACGACGCGTCGAAGGACACGACGATCAACTTCTGGCACGCCTGGAGCGCCCCGAACGAGGTGAAGGCGGTCGGCACACTGATCGCCGGCTTCGAGAAGGCGCACCCCAACATCCACGTGAACGTCGTCGGGAACATGACCGACGACAAGATCAACCAGGCGCTGCGCTCCGGCGGGGACAAGGCGCCCGACGTGATCTCCTCCTTCACCACCAACAACGTGGGCAAGTTCTGTTCCTCGGGCGCGCTGGTCGATCTCAACCCGTTCTTCAAGAAGTCCGGGATCGACCCGGAGACGACGTTCCCGAAGACGATGAACGAGTACACCCAGTTCGACGGCAACCGCTGCACCGCGCCGCTGCTCGGGGACGCCTACGGTCTCTACTACAACAAGACGGAATTCAAGAAGGCGGGCATCGCGGGCCCGCCGAAGACCTGGTCCGAATTCGAGGCCGACGCCAAGAAGCTGACCATTTCCGACGGGGACTCCTACAAGCAGCTCGGGTTCATGCCGGACTACCACGGCTGGGAGACCACCACCGAGCACTACTTCGCCCAGTTCTCGCCGACGTACTTCGACAAGGACGGCAAGTCGAACCTCGCCAAGGACCCGGCCTTCGAAAAGGGATTCAGCCTCCAGAAGCGGCTCGTGGACGAACTCGGCGGATTCCAGAAGCTGGAGAGGTTCCGGGCGACGCTGGGTGACGAATGGGGCCCCAAGCACCCCTTCCACACCGGCCAGGTCGCCATGCAGCTCGACGGCGAGTGGCGGCTCGGGATGGCCGAGGCGGCCAAGCCGGGCTTCGAGATCGGCGTCGCCCCGCTGCCCGTGCCCGACGACCAGGCGGGGCAGTACGGCAAGGGCTACATCACCGGCACCATCACGGGCATCGCCGCCACCAGCCACAAGCAGAACGCGGCCTGGGAGCTGGTGAAGTACATGACCACGAACACGGACGCGGTGGTCGGCTTCTCCAACGACCTGCACAACGTGCCGTCCACGCTCGCCGCCCTGAAGTCGCCGCAGCTGAAGTACGACCCCCGCTTCAAGACGTTCCTCGACATCGCCGCCAACGCGAACTCGACCACCACACCCGCCTCCCTCAACGGCGGTGTGTACCTGGTGACGATCCAGCAGTTCGGCTACGACTACGAGAGCGGCAAGGTGAAGGATCTGAAGTCCGGCCTGCGGAAGACGGCCGCGCAGATCGACACGGACATCGCGCAGGCGAAGTAGCCGATGAGTACGGTCACTCTGGCGTCCAAGCGCCGCCGGTCGGCGCTGCGGACCCTCGCCTTCATGTCGCCCTGGCTGATCGGCTTCGCGGTCTTCTTCGCGTACCCGCTGATCTCGACGGTCTACTTCTCCTTCATGCACTACGACGGCTTCAGGCCGCCGACGTGGAGCGGGGGCAAGAACTGGGCCTACGTCTTCGAGCACTACCCGCTGTTCTGGCCCGCCCTGCGCAACACCCTGTGGCTGGTCGTGGTGATGGTGACCCTCCGGGTCGTCTTCGGACTCGGCATCGGGCTGCTCATCACCAAGATCAAGACCGCTACGGGGGTCTTCCGCACCCTGTTCTACCTGCCGTACCTGGCCCCGCCGGTCGCCGCGACCATGGCCTTCGCCTTCCTGCTCAACCCCGGTACGGGCCCGGTCAACTCGATCCTGGAGAAGGTCGGCATTCCGGCGCCGGGCTGGTTCAACGACCCCACCTGGTCCAAGCCGGCGCTGACGCTGCTGGCGCTGTGGGGCATCGGCGACCTGATGGTCATCTTCATGGCCGCGCTGCTGGACGTACCGACGGAGCAGTACGAGGCGGCCGAGTTGGACGGCGCGTCGGCGTGGCAGCGCTTCCGGTACGTGACGCTGCCGAACATCTCCCCGATCGTGATGTTCGCGGTCGTCACGGGCGTGATCCAGACCATGCAGTACTACACGCAGCCACTGATCGCGGGGAAGGTCGCCTCCGGCGTGATCCAGGGCGCGGGCACCCAGTTCGAGCCCGGCTACCCCGACAAGTCCACGCTCACCCTCCCCCAGCTCGTCTACAACCTCGGTTTCCAGCGCTTCGACTACGGCTCCGCGTGTGTCGTCGCCCTCGTCCTCTTCGCCCTGTCGATGGTGTTCACCGCCTTCCTGATGCGGCGCCGGGGCGGTCTCATCCAGGCAGGTGACTGACCATGACCCACGTACTGGACAAACCCGTCAAGACGGCACCGCAGGTGTCCGGGGCCGAGCGCACCGCGCGCCGCAGGGCACTGCTCGAATGGATCGCGGTCCACTCCCTCGGGGTCGCCGCCGCGCTGTTCTTCGTCCTGCCCTTCGTGTTCGTGTTCCTGACCTCGCTGATGAGCGACAGCCAGGCGCTGAGCCGGGATCTGATCCCGCACACCTGGGAGTGGGGCAACTACCGGAAGGTCTTCGACACTCCCGGCTTTCTGACCTGGTGGAAGAACACGCTGATCTACGCCGGACTCGGCACCGTGCTGACCGTGGTGTCGTCGATCCCGGTGGCGTACGCGCTCGCCAAGTTCCGCTTCCGGGGCCGCAATCTGTCCCTGATGCTGGTCATCTCGATGATGATGCTGCCCCCGCAGGTGATCATCATCCCGATGTACCTGTTCTGGGCGAAGCAGCTGGACCTGTCCGGCACGCTGTGGCCGCTGATCATCCCGATGGCGTTCGGCGACGCGTTCTCCATCTTCCTGCTGCGCCAGTTCCTGATGACGATCCCGAACGAGTACCTGGACGCGGCGAGGGTCGACGGCTGCGGCGATCTGCGCACGCTCGTCCGGGTCGTCCTGCCCATGGCGAAGCCGGGCATCTCCGCGGTGGCCCTCTTCCAGTTCTTCTACGCCTGGAACGACTACTTCGGCCCGCAGATCTACGCCTCCGAGAACCCCGGCGCCTGGACCCTGTCCTACGGCCTGGAGTCCTTCAAGGGCGCCCACCACACCGACTGGAACCTCACCATGGCCGCGACCGTGCTGGTCATGGCCCCCGTGATCCTCGTGTTCTTCTTCGCCCAGAAGGCGTTCGTCGAGGGCGTCACGCTCACCGGAGTAAAGGGTTGAACTAGCTATGAAACTCACCGTGGTCGGCGGCGGCTCGACCTACACCCCCGAACTCATCGACGGCTTCGCGCGCCTGCGGGACACCCTGCCCATCGAGGAACTCGTCCTCGTGGACCCGGCCGCCGAGCGCCTGGAGCTGGTGGGCGGCCTCGCCCGCCGGATCTTCGCCAGGCAGGGACATCCCGGCCGGATCGTCACCACCGCCGACCTGGACGCGGGAGTCGACGGCGCCGACGCCGTGCTGCTCCAGCTGCGCGTCGGCGGCCAGGCGGCCCGCGAGCAGGACGAGACCTGGCCGCTGGAGTGCGGCTGCGTCGGCCAGGAGACGACGGGCGCGGGCGGGCTCGCGAAGGCCCTGCGCACGGTTCCGGTGGTGCTGGACATCGCCGAGCGGGTCCGCCGTGCCAACCCGCGCGCGTGGATCATCGACTTCACCAACCCGGTCGGCATCGTCACCCGCGCCCTGCTCCAGGCCGGGCACCGGGCGGTCGGGCTGTGCAACGTGGCGATCGGCTTCCAGCGCAAGTTCGCGCAGCTGCTCGGCGTGGCCCCGGCGGACGTCCACCTCGGCCACGTGGGCCTCAACCACCTCACCTGGGAGACGGGGGTGCGTCTCGGCGGCCCGGAGGGCGCGAACGTCCTGCCCGAGCTGCTGGCCGAGCACGGCGAGGCGATCGCCGACGACGTCCGTCTGCCCCGCCCCCTGCTGGACCGCCTGGGCGTGGTCCCCTCCTACTACCTGCGCTACTACTACGCCCACGACGAGGTCGTCGGCGAACTGCGCACCAAGCCCTCCCGGGCGTCCGAAGTCGCCGCCATGGAACGCGAGTTGCTGACCATGTACGGCGACCCGGCCCTGGACGAGAAGCCCGCGCTGCTCGCCAAGCGGGGCGGCGCCTTCTACTCCGAGGCGGCCGTGGACCTGGCGGCGGCCCTGCTGGGCGGCGGCGGCAGCCCGTACCAGGTGGTGAACACGCTCAACCAGGGCACGCTGCCCTTCCTGCCGGACGACGCGGTGATCGAGGTCCAGGCGGCGGTCGGACCAGGCGGTCCCTCCCCGCTGCAGGTCGCGGACCTGGACCCGCTCTTCTCGGGTCTGGTCGCGAACGTCACGGCCTACGAGGACCTGGCCCTGGAGGCGGCGCTGCGCGGCGGCCGCGACCGCGTCTTCCGCGCCCTGCTCGCCCACCCCCTGATCGGCCAGTACGCATACGCCGAGACCCTCACCGACCAGCTGATCGCACACAACCGGGAGCACCTCGCGTGGGCCTGACGTCAACCGTCCTCGCCGTGGACGCGGGGAACAGCAAGACCGACGTGGCCGTGGTCACCGCCGCCGGGGAGGTGTTGGCCACGGCCCGCGGCGGCGGCTTCCGGCCGCCGGTGGTCGGGGTGCCGGCGGCGCTGGACGCGCTGGCCGAGCCGATCGGGCGGGCCTTCGCGGACGCGGGCGTCACCTCCGTCTCCCATGTCTCGGCCTGTCTCGCCAACGCGGATCTCCCCGTCGAGGAGGAGCAGTTGGCGACCGCGCTGGAGGCGCGCGGGTGGGGCGCGTCGGTGGAGGTCCGCAACGACACCTTCGCGATCCTGCGGGCGGGCGTGGCCGAGCCGCGGGGCGTGGCCGTGGTGTGCGGCGCGGGCATCAACTGCGTCGGTATGCGCCCCGACGGCCGTACCGCCCGCTTCCCGGCCATCGGCCGCATCTCCGGTGACTGGGGCGGCGGTTGGCACCTGGCCGAGGAGGCGCTGTGGTACGCGGCCCGGGCCGAGGACGGCCGGGGCGGGCCGACGGACCTGTCCCGCACGCTGCCCGGGCACTTCGGGCTGCCGACGATGTACGCGCTCATCGAGGCACTGCATCTGGAGCACGTCGGCCACGACCGCCGGCACGAGCTGACCCCGGTGCTGTTCGCGACGGCCGCCGAGGGCGACCCGGTGGCCCGCACGATCGTCGCCCGGCTCGCGGAGGAGGTCGCGGTGCTGGCGACGGTGGCACTGACCCGCCTGGACCTGCTCGGCGAGCAGACGCCGGTGCTGCTCGGCGGCAGCGTCCTGACGGCCGGTCACGCCCTGCTCGACGAGGGCATCCGCGACCTGCTGACGGCCCGCGCCCCCAAGGCCGACGTCCGCGTGGTCAGCGCGAGTCCGGTCCTGGGCGCGGCCCTGCTGGGCCTGGACCGGCTGGCGGCGGGGGCGGCGGCGCAGGAGCGGGCCCGGGGGTACTGGGAGCGGTAGGCGGCAACCGGACCCGGCGGAACCGAACAGCTGCGCGGGGCGTATTCATGTGGGGCGCACACTGCGATCCAATCAAGATCCAGTGAAGGCCGGTGCGGATACCGGTGCGTGCCGCGATACTGGGCGGCGACGAAGGACCCTGGGGGAGGTCGAGTGACACACCCGCCGAGAAGCAGCACGGCACCGCCACCGGCGGGCCCCGGCCTGCCCGCCGCGCCCGGCATCCCGGCCCAGCCGGGCCGTCCGGCGCCGCTGGGCTCCCCCGCCCCGCCGGCCCGGACCGCGTTCGCCGAGGGCGTCGACCGGCTGCGGGCCGCGGCCACCACGGAGCCGGGCCGGCTGCGGATCATCGGTGCCGTCCTGGCGCTGCTGGTCGTGGCGTTCGGGGCCAGTGCCGCCTGGCAGGCCGACGCGCGCTCGGCCGCCGCCGACGACGTGCTGCACCGCAGCCAGCCGCTCAGTTCGGGCGCGGCCGACATCTACCGCTCGCTCGCGGACGCCAACACGGCGGCCTCCAGCGGCTTCCTGGCCGGCGGTCAGGAGACGGCCGCCTCCCGGACGCGGTACGAGACGGACATCAGCACGGCCGCCTCGGGCCTGGTGACGGCCGCCGCGAACGCCGAGCCCGGCTCGGCCTCCGAGGCCACGATCGCCAGGCTGAACCGGCTGCTGCCCGAGTACAAGGGGCTCGTCGAGCGGGCCCGGACCTACAACCGGCAGGGCTATCCGGTCGGCGGCGCGTATCTGCGCTACGCCAACGAGAAGATGCAGAAGGAGATGCTCCCGGCGGCGGAGGATCTCTACACCACGGAGAACGGCCGGCTCGACGCCGACTACGGCGACGCCACGCCGTATCCGTGGGTCGCGATCGGGCTCGGTGTGCTCGCGCTGGCCGGGCTCGGCTGGGCCCAGCACCGCACCTACCGGCGCACCAACCGGGTCCTCAACCACGGCCTGGTCGCGGCCTCCACCGCCACGGCGGTCGCCCTGCTGTGGCTGGTCGTCGGACACGCGGTGGCCCGTTCGGAGCTGAACGGCTCCTACGACCACGGCATCCGCTCGCTGACCGTGCTGCACGACGCGCGGATCGCCTCCCTGAAGGCGCGCGGCAACGAGAACCTGAGCCTGGTGTCGCGCGGCGCCGAGACCGTCACGGTCGACGGCAAGCAGTACGACACCTACTACTACGACTTCGACAAGGACATGGCCGTGCTCGGCAAGGGCCTGACCGAGGCGGCGCAGCTCGCCGACGACCAGGGCGGCAGCGCCCCGGTGAAGTCGGCCGAGAGCAACATGGCGGTGTGGAAGCAGCGGCACACCGCGGCCCGCACCGAGGACGAGAACGGCAACTACCAGCAGGCGCTGGACAAGGTCATCGGCGCCAAGGGCGCCACCGGCGAGTGCTTCGACGGGGTCGACGGCTCGCTCGCCCGGGCCATCGACCACGAACAGTCGGAGTTCCAGCGGGCCGCGCAGGACGGCCGGGACGCGCTGGCCGGGTTGCCGGCGGGCGCGGCCGTGCTCGCGGTGCTCGGCGCGGCCGGTGCGCTGGCCGGCGTCGGACGCAGACTCTCGGAGTACCGGTGACAGGGGGCAGGACGATGTACGCGAGCCGTGTACGGGCCTCCCTGCGGGGCTGGGGCGGAGTCGGCGCGATGGCGGTGCTGTGCGTGCTGGCGCTGGCCTTCGTCCTGCTGCTGCCGTACACCCAGCAGGCCCGGCACCCCGCGCAGCGCTCCGGGCAGCCCGTCGCCGACGGCGTCCAGGCCCGCTCCGGCAGCTGCAAGGACGACGAGGCGCAGGACCAGACCCTGTCGCCGTCCGGCGCGGACGGGCCGACGATCGACGCGATCAAGGCCCGTACGGGTGAACGGCGCAAGCTGATCGTCGGCGTCGACCAGAACAGCTACCGCTGGGGCTACCGCAACCCGAACACCGAGGGCGCGGAGCTGGAGGGCTTCGACATCGACCTGGTGCACCGGATCGCGCAGGACATCCTCGGCGACCCGGACGCGGTGCAGTTCAAGGCGATCCCGACCAGCCAGCGCATCTCGGCGATCCAGGACGGCCGGGTGGACATGGTCGTGCGGACCATGACGATCACCTGCGACCGGCTGTCCCAAGTCGCGTTCTCGGCGCCCTACTTCAAGACCGGTCAGCAGGTCCTCGCGCCCAAGTCGTCCCCGGTCACGGGCTACAACTCCACGCTGGCGCACCAGAAGGTGTGCACGGCGGCCGGTTCGACGGCGTACACCAAGCTGGACGCCGACAGGAAGAGCGGCGCCCTGCCGGCCTCCACCGACATCTCCACCACCGTCCCGAACCAGCTGGACTGCCTGGTCAGGCTGCAACTCGGCGAGGTGGACGCGGTGGTGACCGACGGCGCGCTCGCCGCCAGTCAGGCCGCGCAGGACCCGACCGTCGAACTGAAGGGCGCGGCGTTCACGACGGAGTACTACGGCGTGGCGATGAAGAGGGACGCCACCGATCTGGTACGCCGGGTCAACCGCGTCCTGGTGGACTACCGCGCGAGCGGCTGGCAGCAGTCGTACGACACCTGGCTGTCGGCGACACTGGGCAAGGACTCGACGGCGTCGAAGCCGCCCGCACCGCAGTACCTGCGGACCAGTTGAGACAGATTCGACCGTGGACACACACAGCAGCGAGAGGTGATCGATGGGCGTCACGGACCCCGCCGGGCCGGTAATGGACCGGGACGAGGTGGACCGTGCGCTGGCGCGGCTCGGCCAGGAGCACGAGGCGATCGAGACCTCGCTGCTGGCCCTGCAGGACCACGCGGGCCGCAGACTCCTCGAAGGCGCCGAACTGACCGGTGTCACCAAGGAGCGCTGGCAGGCCGCCGAGGACCGGATCACCCGGCTGTGGACGTACTTCGACGCCTACGCGGCCGCACTGCGCTCCGCCGGTGAGATCCGCGCCCGGCGCCGCTGGTCCAGCCGCGAGGACCTGGTCGAGCTGACGGGGCTGCTGCGCGGCGAGGCGGTGACCGTCGCCGGCGGCGGGAGCGGCAGGCTCAGCGAGAGTTTCTCGCTGACCGCCCTGGTGGACCGGATGAACGAGCTGTACGCGACGAGTTTGGACCTGGTCGTCGCCGCCGACGCGGTGTGGTCGGCGCTGCCCGCCCGGATCGATTTACTGGCCGCCGAGCTCCAGCGCACCCGCAAGCTGGCGCACTCCGTCGGCGTACGCCCCGGCGAGCACCCGGCGGGCGACGACCTGGAGCGGATCACGCGCACGCTGACGAAGCTGCGCGCGGACGTGGTCTCCGACCCGCTCGCCTTCTGGGTGCCGACCGCGGGCAGCTCGGCGCCCGGCGGGGGCCGTCCGGACACCAGGGTGTACGACCGTGAGGCGCGCGCCCTGGAGGACGTGCGCCGGGAGATCGACGCCGTGCTGACGGTCCGGCAGGACGCGGAGACGCGGCTGATCCGGCTGCGGGACGTGCTCTCGCGCGCCGACCGCACCCTCGCCGAGGCGCGCACCGCGCGCGGCGAGGTGCTGGCGAAGATCGCCGCGACCGAGGTGCCGGTGGTCAGCGGTCCGCCGACCGTGCTCCAGGAGCAGCTGGCGGCGGCCGCCGAGTACCGCAGGAACGCGCAGTGGCACCGTCTCTCCCCGCTGCTGGAGTCGCTGGAGGAGAAGGCCGAGGACGAACTGCTGCGCGCCCGCGAGTCGTTGACCGCGGTGACCGCGCCGCTCGCCGTCCGTGCCGAGCTGCGCGGACGGCTCGACGCGTACAAGGCGAAGGTGGCCCGGCACGGGCTCGCGGAGGACCCGTTCCTCGTCGAGCGGTACGACGCGGCCCGCCGCATGTTGTGGAGCGCGCCCTGCGACCTGCGGGTGGCCGAACAGGCCGTGCTGCGCTACCAGCGGCTGGCGGCCGATCTGCTCGGCGGGCCGGGCGCGCCTGAGGACCGTAAGGGGGGCCAGTCATGAGTCAGCCGGGGCAGAACTGTCAGCGGCCGGGCTGCGAGGGGGCGTACGAGGACGTCGGCGGTGGCGAGCTGTACTGCGACACGTGCGGGCTCGCGCCGGTCGTCTCGGTTGGGGGTCCCCCCTCGGGGGGAGGCATGGTCGGCTCGCCGCCCACCGGGGTCACCAAGGGGGCGGTGGAGAGCGGCAGTTCGCGCAGTTCCCGGTCGTCCTCCCAGTCGTCGAAGTCGCGCCGCTCGGTGTCCGGGCGGCTGTCGCGGTCGGCGTCGGGCGCGTCCACCGCACGGTCGGTGTCGGTGCGCAGCTCCGGTTCGTCGTCGGGGTCGTCGACGCGCGGGCGGCTGGGCGCCGGGCTGGTGAGCGTGCCGCAGGTGCCACGGCCCGACCCGCGCGCGATGGTGCTGGAGAACCCGGAGGTGCCGGAGCGCAAGCGGTTCTGCTCGCGCGCGGACTGCGGGGTGCCGGTCGGGCGGGCCCGGGGCGAGCGTCCGGGCCGCACGGAAGGTTTCTGCACCAAGTGCGGGCACCCGTACTCCTTCGTGCCGA
The DNA here is from genome assembly GCF_001280015.1 of Streptomyces sp. MMG1121. GTDB lineage: Bacteria > Actinomycetota > Actinomycetes > Streptomycetales > Streptomycetaceae > Streptomyces. Next base: position 4,755 of record NZ_LGDV01000164.1, on the reverse strand, counting down.
AGCTGAAGGCCGGGGACGTCGTGCACGGCCAGTACGAGGTCGCGGGCTGTCTCGCGCACGGCGGGCTGGGCTGGATCTACCTCGCCGTGGACCGGGCCGTGTCCGACCGCTGGGTGGTGCTCAAGGGCCTGCTGGACACCGGCGACCAGGACGCGATGGCGGCGGCGATCTCCGAGCGGCGCTTCCTCGCGGAGATCGAGCACGCCAACATCGTGCGGATCTACAACTTCGTCGAGCACCTCGACCAGCGCACCGGCTCCCTCGACGGCTACATCGTCATGGAGTACGTCGGCGGCAAGTCGCTGAAGGAGATCGCCAACGCCCGCCGCACCCCCGACGGCCGCCGTGACCCGCTGCCGGTGGAGCAGGCGTGCGCGTACGGCATCGAGGCCCTGGAGGCGCTCGGCCATCTGCACAGCCGGCACCTGCTCTACTGCGACTTCAAGGTCGACAACGCCATCCAGACCGAGGACCAGCTCAAGCTGATCGACATGGGCGCGGTGCGCAGGATGGACGACGAGGAGTCGGCCATCTACGGCACGGTCGGCTACCAGGCGCCGGAGGTGGCCGAGGTCGGCCCGTCGGTGGCGAGCGACCTCTACACGGTGGGCCGCACCCTCGCCGTGCTCACCTTCGACTTCCAGGGCTACACCAACGTCTACGCCGACTCCCTGCCCGACCCGGACACCATCGAGGTCTTCCGCCGCTACGAGTCCTTCTACCGGCTCCTGGTGCGCGCCACGGATCCCGACCCGGCCCGCCGCTTCGGCTCCGCGCAGGAGATGGCCGAGCAGCTGACCGGGGTGCTGCGGGAGGTCGTCTCGCTGCAGACCGGACAGGCACGGCCCGCGCTGTCGACGCTGTTCGGGCCCGAGGTGAAGGTCACGGACCGGGAGTTGTTCCCCCGGCTGGACGGGGACGTGTCGCGGCTGGGCACACGGGCCGTGGGCAGGACCGCGCCCGCGGCCCCGGCCCTGCCCCCGGCCGCCCTGGTGAAGCCCGTCGACACGCCTCCCGCCGCGCTCGCCCTGCCGGTGCCGCTGGTCGACCCCGGCGACCCCAACGCCGGTTTCCTGGCGGGCCTGCTGGCCTCCGCGCCGGCCGAGCTGATCAGCGCCCTCGACGCGGCACCGGCGCAGACCGTGGAGACCCGGCTGCGCCAGATCCGGGCCCGGCTGGAGAGCGGCGAGCAGCAGACCGCGCTGATGAGCCTGGCCAAGCTGGACGAGGAACGGCCCGACGACTGGCGGGTGGTGTGGTACCGGGGCCTGGCCGCGCTGGTCACCGGCGACTTCGAGGGCGCCGCGCTCGCCTTCGACGCGATCTACGACGCGTTCCCCGGCGAGACCGCGCCCAAGCTGGCGCTCGGCCTGTGCGCGGAGGTGCTGGGCCAGCTGGACAACGCGGCCGAGTACTACCGGCTGGTGTGGGCGACCGATCCGAGCTTCGTCAGCGCGGCCTTCGGGCTCGCCCGGGTGCGGCTGGCGGCCGGGGACCGGGGCGGTGCCGTCCACACCCTGGAGTCGGTGCCGGAGTCCTCGATCCACTTCACGGCCGCCCGGGTCGCCGCCGTCCGGGCCCGGCTCAGACAACGTACGGCGAGCGCGGCCGACGTACCGTTCCTGGACGACCTGACCGCCGCCGCGGGCCAGGTCGAGGCGCTGGACGCGTACGGTCTGGACCCGGCGCGACGCGAGCAGTTGGCGGCGGAAGTCCTCGGCTCGGCGCTGGACTGGATACTCTCCGGGGGCCAGGGCACTTCGCCGGCCGCCGGCGGGCGGGTGCTGCTGGGCAGCGGTCTGGACGAGCGGGGCCTCCGCTTCGGTCTGGAGCGCGCCTACCGCACGCTGGCCCGGCTGGCGCCCGGCGGCGAGGAGAGGATCGAACTGGTGGAACGGGCCAACCGTTACCGCCCCCGGACGTGGGTGTAGTTGATGTCGCAGATGCCCCAGCAGGCCGCACTGTCGAAGTGCCCGAGCTGCGCGGAGCCCGTGGAGTCGGGTGACCTCTTCTGCGGAGCGTGCGGATACGACCTCTCCGTCGTGCCCGCGCCGCCGCAGGACCATCCGACGCTGACCATGACCACTCCCGAGCCGGCGGGCTTGGGCGACACGCCTGCGCACGGGCACGAGCACGGCTCCGGGGTGCGTTTCGACCGGCCCGAAGACCCCGAGGAGTACCCGTTGCAGGCACCCGACCCGCGCGCGGCCGCCGACGCCGCAGACGCCACCGGTGCCGTACCGGCGGCTCCCGACGCGCCAGAGGCGGATCCGTCGCAGGTGTGCGTGGCCTGCCGGGCGGGCCGGGTGGACAGCGACGGCTACTGCGAGAACTGCGGGCACGCCCAGCCCCGCGAACGCGACCACGTGGAGCGGGAGTCGGGCCCGGTCGCCGCCGTCAGCGACCGCGGCCTGCGCCACCACCGCAACGAGGACGCCTTCACCGTCGGCCACACCGCGCTGTCCGACGGCACCCCGGCCACCCTCGCGATCGTCTGCGACGGCGTCTCCTCGGCCACCCGCCCCGACGACGCCTCCCTGGCCGCCGCCCGGACGGCCGGGGACGCCCTGCTGGCCGCCCTGCCGCGCGGCACGCACCCGCAGGCGGCCATGCACGAGGCGATCGTCGCCGCCGCCCAGGCCGTCGACGCGCTCGCCGGGGAACCGGCCACGGCCCGCGAGCACACCCCGCACCAGAACGCGCCGGCCTGCACGATCGTCGGCGCGATCATCGCCTCCGGACTGCTGGTGGTCGGCTGGGTCGGCGACAGCCGCGCCTACTGGGTGCCGGACGACCGCACCGCGCCCGCGGCCCGGCTCACCGAGGACGACTCCTGGGCCGCGCAGATGGTCGCCGCCGGCCTGATGAGCGAGGCCGAGGCGTACGCCGACGAGCGCGCCCACGCGATCACCGGCTGGCTCGGCGCGGACGCCTACGAACTGGAGCCGCACACCGCCTCGTTCAAGCCGGACCGGCCAGGCGTCGTCGTGGTGTGCACCGACGGCCTGTGGAACTACGCCGAGACGGCCGAGGAGATGTCCGAGGCGGTGCCCGCGGACGCGGCCCTGCGCCCGCTGCACAGCGCCCGGGTCCTGGTCGGCCACGCCCTGGACGGCGGTGGCCACGACAACGTAACAGTGGCCGTCCTGCCGTTCCCGGCACCGCCGCAGGGGGCAGGATCGGCCTGAGGCCGCGGGCCGGAGGGGACCGGTCCGTTCACAGCCATCGCCCTGCCTCGGCAGGGCGGTCGAGGGGGATTTGAGTACGCATGGCCAATTTCTCGAAGTCGAACGTGCCGCAGTTCTCCATGGACGTCTACCAGAACGAGTACCTGCCGGAAGGCGGGCGCGAGGTCAACGCGATCGTCACGGTGACGGCGACCGGCGGGGGCACGATCGGCAGCGCCGCGTCCCACGTGTATCCGCAGGGCAGCGGCCCGTCCGCCGCCGTGGCGCTCATGGTCGACTGCTCCGGCTCCATGGACTACCCGCCGACCAAGATGCGCAACGCCCGCGACGCCACGGCTGCCGCGATCGACACCCTGCGCGACGGCACGCACTTCGCGGTGATCGGCGGCACACATGTGGCGAACGAGGTCTATCCGGGCGGCGGGCGGCTCGCGGTCGCCGACGCCACCACCCGCGAGCAGGCCAAGCAGGCGCTACGGCGGCTCAGCGCGGGCGGGGGTACGGCGATCGGCACCTGGCTGCGGCTCGCCGACCGGCTGCTGTCCGTGCCGGACGTCACCATCCGGCACGGCATCCTGCTCACCGACGGCCGCAACGAACACGAGTCGCCGGAGGATCTGCGGGCGGCGCTGGAGGCGGCTGCCGGACGCTTCACCTGTGACGCGCGTGGCGTGGGCACCGACTGGGAAGTGAAAGAAGTCACAGGGATCGCCTCCGCGCTGCTGGGCACCGCCGACATCGTCGCCGACCCGGCGGGCCTGGCCGCCGACTTCACGCGGATGATGGAGACAGCGATGGGCAAGGAGGTCGCCGACGTCTCCCTCAGGGTCTGGTCGCCGCTCGGCACGGCCATCCGCTTCGTCAAGCAAGTCGCCCCCACCGTCGAGGACTTGACCGCCCGCCGCACCGAGGCCGGGCCGCGCGCCGGGGACTATCCGACCGGCTCCTGGGGCGACGAGTCCCGCGACTACCACCTGTGCCTGGAGGTCCCGTCCGCCGACCTGGGCCAGGAGATGCTGGCCGCCCGGGTGTCCCTGGTCGTCCCGCAGCCGGACGGCTCCGTCCAGAACCTGGGCGCGCAGGGCCTCGTACGGGCGGTGTGGACCGACGACATGACGGCCTCCACCGCGATCAGCCCCCAAGTCGCCCACTACACCGGGCAGGCCGAACTGGCACAAGCCATCCAGCAGGGGCTCGACCTTCGCAAAGCGGGCGATTTCGATGGAGCAACCGCCAAACTGGGGCGTGCTGTTCAGCTCGCGAGTGCCTCCGGGAACGCGGATACTGCGAAACTGCTTGCGAAGGTGGTGGACGTGGTCGACGCCGCGACAGGTACTGTGCGGTTGAAGACGAGGGTCGCGGAGGCGGACGAGATGACTCTGGAGACCCGGTCCACAAAGACTGTTCGTGTAAAGAAGTAACCCTGGAAACGTAGGAGAAGGGGAAGCACCGACATGCCGACCTGCCCGAACGGACACCAGTCGGGTTCCGACGACTGGTGCGAGGTCTGCGGTCACCGCATGGCCGGTGCCGTACCTCCGCCCCCTCCCCCGCCGCCCCCGGCCCC
>NZ_LGDV01000163.1 GCF_001280015.1 Streptomyces sp. MMG1121 | reverse complement strand
GCCGTCGCCGAAGGTGGACTGGTCGGCGGGTGCGGTGGAGCTGCTGACGGAGTCGCGGGAGTGGCCGACGGCTGAGGGGCGTCCGCGTCGCGCCGCGGTCTCCTCCTTCGGTATCAGTGGCACGAACGCGCATGTGATTTTGGAGGCTGCTGAAGTGCGGCCTGTGGTGGGGCGTGCGGTGGTTCCGGATGGGGTGGTGCCGTTGGTGGTGTCCGGGAAGTCG
>NZ_LGDV01000162.1 GCF_001280015.1 Streptomyces sp. MMG1121 | reverse complement strand
GGAAGTACCGAAGATGGCCAAGCTGCAGAGCCTGGACCCGGATACGCCGATGTTCGCTCAGTTCAAGGAGAAGACCGGACCCATCGTGCTGGCCAACACCTTCTTCGTTCCGAAGGAGAGGACTGAAGCGTTCCTGACCCTCTTTCGGAGGCAGGCGGAGTTCATGAAGGCCCAGCCGGGATTCGTCTCCTTGCAGATGCACAAGGGAACGGCGGACAGCCAGCTTCTG
>NZ_LGDV01000161.1 GCF_001280015.1 Streptomyces sp. MMG1121 | reverse complement strand
CTCCTCACTCCGCGCCGACAACACCCACGGCACCACACCCGAACCACACCCAGCACCCCCACCGGCCACCCCACCAGTGACCACGACCTCACCCTCAACAGCACCCTCAACCGCACCCTCAAGAATCACATGGGCATTCGTCCCACTCACACCGAACGACGACACCCCCGCCCGCCGCGGACGACCCCCCGCCTCCGGCCACGGCTGCGCCTCCGTCAACAACGACACCGCA
>NZ_LGDV01000160.1 GCF_001280015.1 Streptomyces sp. MMG1121 | reverse complement strand
TGCTGGAACGGGACGAGAACTTCCCCGAACCGGCCGAACTGGAGCGGGAGTTGACCATGATCCGGGAGGCGGTGAGGGCCGGCCGGGAGGGCGCCGGCGCCGGTGGCGGCACGGGGGCCGCCACCGGCGCCGGGCCGGCGGGCGGGGGTGTCGCCGTGCTCACGCGGCCCGCGGTCGGCGCACGGGAGCGGGTCGGCGTCGCCCAGGCCGCCGTACTGTCCTCGCTCGTGGC
>NZ_LGDV01000159.1 GCF_001280015.1 Streptomyces sp. MMG1121 | reverse complement strand
CACCCTGCGCTGACTTTGCGAGCCGGTGGTTCTCGGTGGTGGGGCTGGTGTGGTGGTGTGGCGGAGAGGGCAGGATTCGAACCTGCGTGGACCGCGTGGGTCCGACTTCGGGCTGTTGCCCTGGGTCCCCGATCAGCCGCTCCGGGCACCTCTCCTCGTGTCGCGGCTTTCGCGGTGTCCCGCGGTGCCGTTCACGGGTATGACGGTGCCAGGGTGGACTGACACGGCTCTGAC
>NZ_LGDV01000158.1 GCF_001280015.1 Streptomyces sp. MMG1121 | reverse complement strand
CTCGGTAGTGAGGGTGCGGGGGTGGTGGTGGAGGTCGGTTCCGGGGTTGTTGATCTGTGTCCTGGGGATCGGGTGATGGGGTTGTTCGCTGGGTTTGTGGGGCCGTTGGCGGTGGCGGATCGTCGGTTGGTGGCGAGGGTGCCGGAGGGGTGGTCGTTCGTTGAGGCGGCGTCGGTGCCGGTGGTGTTCTTGACTGCGTATTACGGGTTGGTGGATCTGGCTCGTGTGCGGTCGG
>NZ_LGDV01000157.1 GCF_001280015.1 Streptomyces sp. MMG1121 | reverse complement strand
TGCGGTGGAGGCGACGGAGGAGGAAGTAGTTCCGCTGCTGTCGGAGGGTGTGAGCGTCGCTGCCGTCAACGGGCCTACGTCGCTGGTGCTGTCGGGTGTTCAGGATGCGGTCGAGGCGGTGGTGGTCCGTTTCGGGGGTCGTCGGGTGAAGCGGTTGCGGGTGTCGCATGCCTTTCATTCGGCGTTGATGGATCCGATGCTGGCGGAGTTCCGTGCGGTTGTGGCGGGGCTGTCG
>NZ_LGDV01000156.1 GCF_001280015.1 Streptomyces sp. MMG1121 | reverse complement strand
GGCGGCCGATGTGGATGCGGTGGAGGCGCATGGTACGGGTACGTCGTTGGGTGATCCGATCGAGGCGCAGGCGCTGCTGGCGACGTACGGTCAGGAGCGAGCCGGGAGCGAGCCGTTGTGGCTCGGGTCGTTGAAGTCCAACATCGGTCATGCGCAGGCTGCGGCTGGTGTGGCGGGTGTGATCAAGATGGTGCAGGCGATGCGGCACGGTGTGCTGCCGAGGACGCTGCATGTGGAC
>NZ_LGDV01000155.1 GCF_001280015.1 Streptomyces sp. MMG1121 | reverse complement strand
GGCGGCCGATGTGGATGCGGTGGAGGCGCATGGTACGGGTACGTCGTTGGGTGATCCGATCGAGGCGCAGGCGCTGCTGGCGACGTACGGTCAGGAGCGGGCGGGTGGTGAGCCGTTGTGGCTCGGGTCGTTGAAGTCGAACATCGGTCATGCGCAGGCTGCGGCTGGTGTGGCGGGTGTGATCAAGATGGTGCAGGCGATGCGGCACGGTGTGCTGCCGAGGACGCTGCATGTGGAC
>NZ_LGDV01000154.1 GCF_001280015.1 Streptomyces sp. MMG1121 | reverse complement strand
GGAGAGCTGGGGGGTGCGGCCGGATTATCTGCTGGGGCATTCGGTCGGTGAGATCGCGGCGGCGCATGTGGCGGGGGTGTTCTCGCTGGAGGACGCCTGCCGTCTGGTGGCGGCGCGTGGGCGTTTGATGCAGGCGTTGCCGGATGGCGGGGCGATGGTTTCTGTGCAGGCCTCGGAGGCGGAGGTGCTGGAGTCCCTTGCCGCTTTCGCCGGTCGTGGGCGGGTGGATGTGGCGGCGGTG
>NZ_LGDV01000153.1 GCF_001280015.1 Streptomyces sp. MMG1121 | reverse complement strand
CGCCCGAGTTCGGCTCGGGCCTGCGTAGCCGCACCGGCCCCGGCACACCCGATCAGGTCAGCCCGAGCCTGTCCATTGCGGTGGTCCAGTCGGTCACGACGGCCTGCTGCGCGGCCTTGAGCGTGACCTCGCCGGAGCAGACCGCGGTGTGGAGCTTCGTCTCCACCGGGTCCTTCTTGTTGTTGATCCCGCCGCCCGGCTTATGGCCCGGGTCGGCCGGCTCCACCCACAGGTTGCGGGCATCGTTCGGGTCACCGCCGAGCTGAAGGCTGATGTCGTGGTCGTACTCGGCATCACCGAGGCTGCCGGTGTAGCCGTAGGAGACGGCGTTCAGCTTCTTCTCCTTGCCGGTGACCGCCACCGGCGGGCGGATGTCCTTGGTGTAGCCGCCCTTGCGGCAGATGGTCTGTGCCAGATTCGCCTGCGTCACGTGACCGCCACCGGCGGGCGGATGTCCTTGGTGTAGCCGCCCTTGCGGCAGATGGTCTGTGCCAGATTCGCCTGCGTCACCGCCGGCGACGTCGCACCCGGCGTGCACTTCAGATCCGGCAGCGGCTCACCCTTCTCATACCGGTAGCGGCAGCTACCCGCGGGCGGCTGCTTCTTGCACCGTGTACTTCGACTGCGGCCCCGCACCCACCGGGATCTCCCCCACCGAACCCGCAGCCGCCGAACCCGACGGACCGGCAGCCGACGCCCCGTTCTTCCCACCCGCGCCCCCAGCCCCATGCGAACCAGACGACGAACACCCCGCCAGTGCAAGGCACGACAACACCACCAGCGGAACAACGCGACGACCCAACGAACTCATGACGACCCCTCACAGACGAGCAACAGCTGAGCGAATGCTCCCCCACCCGCATACCGGACTATGCTCCCCCACCCGCATACCGGACTACTCTCCGGGGCCCGGGCGCACAGGAGCACGCCCCCTCACACCGTCGAGTCCGGTATCCGCGGCGGGGCCCGCCTGGCTTTATCGAGGTAGCGGCTCTGGCTCAGCTTCCGTGACGCAGTGACCCCCAGTCACGCCAATAGGACGCGTTTGCGAAGGAGATGGAAGCCGGCCCGCCCGAACTTTTGACGCTTGAGCATCTTGATCCGGTTGACATGGCCTTCGACGACACCCGTGTTCCAGGGCAGGGTGAGTCCGGCAACGACGGCGTCCCGGTCCCGGTCGATGCCGGCGGCGAGGGTGTGCAGGCTGGGCAGGTCGTCCTGCCGAACGGCGTCGAGCCAGTCCAGGAGGTGCTCGCCCTGGCGCTCGGTGAGCATGACCGCGAAGGAGCGGACGTGGCGGGTGAGAGCGTCGAGTTCGGGGCAGTGCGTCCGGACGGCCTTGAGCTGGAGTTGCTCGGACTCGGCGAGGGTGTCCGGGTGCCGGAGGATCCATCCGGCGACGGCTCGGGGTGAGGGCGGCCGGGCGGTCACCGGTCGTGGTGAGGTGCGCTTCTCACGTAGGTAGGCGCGAGCGCGCTGGTAGCTGCCCTTGTAGCCGAGCGGCACAATCTCCTCCCACAGCTTCCACGCGTTGGTGGAGCCCTCGTTCCAGCGGTCGTCCAGGTACGGCTTGTAGTCGTCGAGGGCCGAGGACCGGTTCTGCCACTGGCCGGTGAACAGGTCCTCCGGCCTCGCGGCGTCGGCGAATCGCTTGACGGTGTGCCAGGCCATGCCGAGCTGCCGCTGGACCGAGCGTCGGCTGTGTCCTGCCTCCAGCAGGGCGTGGACGGCTGCGTGCCGGGCCCGGGTCCGGTCGGCGAAGCGGTGGCCTGTCGGCCATGGCGACGCGGACGGGTCCGGGGCGGCAGTGGTCTCGGGTTCGGGCTGAGCAGGTGCGGGCGTCAGGACACGAAGGCAGCGGCGGTGCTGCGCGACACTGCGCTCGGCGGCCTCGCTGAGGTTGTGCCAGAGATGCCACCGGTCCGCGACCTGCACCGCCTGTGGCGCTCCGGCAGCGTCACCTTCGGCGAAGAACGGCGCGCGGTCCCGGCAGACGACCTCGATACCGGGTCGCTGGGCGAGCCAGGCGGCCAGACTCGATGCCTCGCGGTCCGGAAGCAGATCGATCGGCCGGCGGGATTCGACGTCCACCAGCACGGTGCCGTAGTGGCGTCCCTTGCGGGTGGCGTACTCGTCGACGCCGACCACCCGCGGCGCGGTCACCTCCGGCTCGGGAAGGGCGTCGACCAGGCGCAGGACCGTGCTCCGGCTGACGGACATGCCGAGGACGGCGGCCAGCCGGGCGCCGGCCCGTCCAGCCAGAGCAAGACCTACAGAGGTCAGAGCTGAGCGCAGCCGCTCGGTGCGCTGGCCGTACCTGCGGGTGAGGCCGGGTATCTGTTCCACGAAGGTCCGCCGGGCGCACACGGTGTCGCGGCAGCGGAACCGCCGAACCCGTAACCGGAGCACGACCCTTCGTCCTGCGCTCGGCGCGTCAGCAGGAAACCGCAGGTAGGAGCTGTGCACCCGGGTCGACCAGGCTCCGCACCCCGGGCAGGCGGCACCGACCTTCGTGCACTGCATGTCAACGCGCACTATCTCGATATTCACGTCGACCGACAGCACCTCGATGTCCGCGACCGACGGGAACAACAGCTCCTTCAGCCGGAGCACGACCTCTTCCACGGCCGGGACTTTCAGCCCAACCACCCTCGTGACGGCTCATTTTCGGGCGACTTCCGAAGCTGCTCAGAGACTGCCGGACGTCACTCAGAGTGGCCGCTGCACGGAAGCTGAGCCAGAACCGTACCTCACGTACAGAGCCAGCCACTGGATCATTGCCTCGCTGGTGACTGTCAGGGCTTCGTAGTCGCAGGCCAGACGGTGTGAATGCATCAGCCACGCGAACGTGCGCTCCCCCATCCACCTGAGGGGGCAGAACAACGTCCGCGAGCCAGCCGCCTCGCTCCCAGGATCCATCCACACCGGCCTTTGCCGACCGGCTGCCTAGTTTTGGTGTGCGGCTGTGACAGCCACCGTGCCCGGTCCCTTGGCGGCGGGGTCGGTTTGGCGTTGGGCTGCATACCAGCCCAGGGCCCGGACGAGGGCTTTGTGCTGACTGGGCGGGAGATGGTCATCAAGGGGCTTCCACGCCTCGTCGACGAGTGTCCGGCCGTCGTCCAGGCAAGCGTGCAAGGCGCCGCTACGGGTGAGGAGTTCGGCGGCGCGGGCGGCGCCGTCGGGACTTTGTTGGTAGAGGCTGTCGCGCAGACGGTGGCGGTCGTCGTGATCGAGGAGGCCGGTGGCGTGTGCGACGGGGTAGGTGATGCGGCCGTTGAGGAGGTCCTCGGCGGGTGTCTTGGAAGATCGGCCCTGCTTTCGGTCTTCCGCGCTGGTGACACCGTCGAGGTCTGCGACGTCGTCGCTGATCTGGTAGGCGGTGCCGACGGCTTCGAAGTACCGGCCCAGCGCCGTGATCTGTTCCTCGGTGGCACCGGCCAGTACCGCGGCGGCTTCGGCCATGCACCGGACAGGGACGCCGGTCTTGAGCCGGTGGGCGGTGTGGACCTGGGAGAGGAGCTGGTGGTGGCTGCCGGTGGCCACAGCGTCTTCGAAGGCGCTGCGGGGCCTGGTCAGGTCCAGGGCCTGCCCTGTGTGTCCGGTGCGCAGGGCCTGGAGGCAGAGGCGGTGAACGCGCAGCATCGTGGCCCCGTCGTGCTGAGGGATGCGCTCCAGGATGGGATCGAAGGTGAGGTAGGCGAGTGTGCCGGCATTGATAGCGGTGGGGATGCCGAAGCGGTGGTGGACGGCGGGCAGCCCGCGGCGCAGCAGGGAGGCGTCTTCGATGTCGTCGATGACGGCGGAGGCGGTGTGGAGGAGTTCGGACACGGCGGTCAGTGGTCGGTAGGGCTCTGGGTCGACACCCAGGAGGCAGAAGACGGCGCCGGTGATGTAGGGGCGCCAGGAGCGTCCCGGGTTGTCCAGGAGATGGCGCAGCGGGGCGATAAGGGACTGGTGGAGGCGGTCGAGGGTGTCATCGTCCAGCGAGGGGCTGGTGTCGGCGCCGGTGAGCGCGTGCAGAGAAGCAACGTCGGGGCTCGCCGGATAGACGGCGGCGGCCTCGGAGATGGAGATTTGGGAGATCCGGCGCATGTAGCCTTCCACGTCACCGACCGTGCCGGAGGGCAGGGTTTCCATGAAAGCGTTTCCAGAGACGCGCGTGCCGTTCATGGTGCCGCTGACGGTGGCGGGGGACTCGCAGAAGGCACGGCCGGTCAGAACGGTGCGGGTCTCATGACCGGCAGCAGGGCCCGCGACCACAACGTCCAGGCCGAGGCCGGGAATGCTGAGCACGGCGGTGGTGGGGTAACTCTCCAGGCTGGCCAGGGAAGTCCAGTGCTGGGTGGCCTGCCAGGTGAGGTCGTGGTGATAGCTGACCGAGCCGTCGGGGGCGACGGCGGTCGCCCTGGTGAACAACGACGTGCTTTGTGCGGTGACGGGATCGGTGTGCTGGGCTCGGATGACGGCGATGTCCCAGCCGTTGTCGAGCTGCATGCCACTCCACAGCCAGGCGCGGTCGGCAATACCCTGCGCCCGACTGGAGCGGCGGACCCTACCGCCCCAGTCGTTTTCCAGCCAGGAGCGCCCCTCCACGCATTCCCAGGCGCGGCCTTGGGCGCGCACACGACCGCTGGTACGGAGGCGGGGGATGAAGTACGAAGTCGTCGCATCGCTCCCGTCGGGGCGAGGCCCGGGGTAGTGGCCATGGACGTCGAACTGCGGGACGGCCGGCTTCTGTGGCGTCAGACGCAGTTCCAGTTCCACCTCGCCCCGGACGGTGAAGAGGAAACTGCCGTCGTCCTCGGCACGCAGCGCGGCCTGTTCGCCCAGCACAAGATCCAGCCATTCGGCGCAGTCGGCGACCTCACCCTTAAGCAGGCGGTCGGGCAGGGGAACTCCCTCGGCCAGAACGTCCGTCAGGGCACTGCGGACCCGCGGATCCATCGCCTCGTCCCCGCGGACCGAGGCGCGAATGGTTTCCACAAGATCAGGACTCAACCAGCTGCCGCACACCGATCCCTCCGGGCCGCTGCACATGAAGAGCAGCCCATAACCGGGGCCGGTGCCCGACCCGCAGCGGTGGCCCTCCCGGAAGAGGGCGGCTGCCCAACGGTAAGCACTGCCGCTCTCACTGTGAAGATCACCACTGAGACACCATGCCTCCATGTCGGCCTCAGGGTGCGGCGTGCCGAACGGTGCGATGGCAGCTTCGGCGCGAGGTGCGGGCAGCGGCGCCGCAGGCGCGGGAGCGGAGCGGGTGTCGTGGGTCACGGACAAAAACTAGGGCGCTCGTGGTCAGCGGCTGACCTACAACCAGGGTTCTCACCGGTACGGATGGTTCATGGGCCGGCGTGCCGCATCATCCGTGACCACGGCGCCGCCGTGGCGTTAACCCCCCGGTCGGCAACAGCGAAAACTTGGGATGGTGGCCCGGTGGAGGTCAGCGGTGTGCACCACGCCTACCGCCGTCGGCGCGAGGTCCTGCGTGGGGTGGACCTGCGGTTGCGCGGTGGGGTACTGGCCGGGATCGTCGGGGAGAACGGGGCAGGCAAGACCACTCTGCTGAAGATCCTCTCCGGTGAACTGCGCGCGGACCGCGGCACGGTCCGCCACGACGGCAGGTTCGGCTACTGTCCGCAGGCAGCCGTCCTCAACGACGCACTCACCGTCCGTCAGCACTTGGAGTTCTTCAGGGCCGCCTACGCACTCCCCGACCTGCACCGCGCCGAAGAAGTGATGGACCGGCTGCACTTTCGCACGTACGACCAGCAGCAGGCCAAAACGCTCAGCGGCGGCACCCGCCAGAAACTCAACCTCACCCTCGCTCTGATGCACGACCCGCAAGTGCTGCTGCTGGACGAGCCCTACCAGGGCTTCGACTGGGAGACCTACCAACGCTTCTGGGACCTGGCCGCGCTGCTGCGTCAGGAAGGCCGCTCCGTCCTGGTCGTCTCCCACCTGGCCTACGACACCGCCCGCCTGGACGAGCTGTGGCGCTTGGAAGACGGCCTTCTGCAGCCTGTACAGGAGGCATTGGTCTCATGAAAGGTCACGGCCACGCTGGGCTGTTTGTCACCGCGACCCGGTACGCGCTGGCCGAACATCTACGCAACCGCTTCGCGATGGTTCTCATCGCCGGCTTCATCCCGCTGTGGACCACCCTCGCCTACCTTTCGATCCCCAGCACCCGGACCAGATTCCAGCTCAGCGCCACCAAGGACATCCTGACCCCGGCCGGCAACCAGCTCACCGAAATCACCGGTGCCCTGAACGCCGTCACCCTGATCATCGGCTTCATGATGTTCGCCTCCTCCTTCGCCTGCGGCAACTTCGACCGACGCCTCGCACTGGCCGGCTACCCTCGCACCCACCTCCTCCTCGCCAAAATCACCTCCCTCGCCCTCGCCTCCGGTGCGGTCGCCGCCTACGCCACCGCCCTCACCTACCTGCTCTGGACCCCCGAGCAGCCCCTCTACCTCGCCACCGCCCTGTTCAGCGCCGCCATGACCTACGGCGCCATCGGGGTCGCCCTGGGCTCACTTCTGAGGAAGGAAGTCGAGGGCATGTTCACCATCGTCATGATCAGCGTCATCGACCTCGCCCTGCAGAACCCGATCGCCAACTCCGGCTCCGACAGCCCCGTCGTACGCCTATTGCCCTCCTACGGCGCCATGCAGGCCAGCACCGCCGCCGGCTTCTCCACCACCGCCCTACCCAGCTACCTCGGCATCCAGCTGCTCTGGTTCACCGCCGCCGCACTCATCAGCCTCGCCGCCTTCCACCGCCGCACCCGCAACACCCTCCCGACGCGCACCCGCATCCCCCACAGCCAACACACCAAGTTCAGCGCAGCCGACTCCGAACACGCCGGATCAGCCACCACTACTCCCGGCCGGGAAGCCAGCGTCACCGAACGCCGCCCTGTCACCCTGCCAACCAGCCGTAAGCCCGCTCTACTCCATCGTCGGCGTACGCAGAATGTGGCCGGTCGGGGCGAGGATCTGCCTTAGACGTCCCCTGAGGTCGGAAGCTATTGAAGGGCCGCAGGCAGGTTTTTCAACGGTGAATCGACGCGGAATTCCTTGTACGCCCGCAAGGCCGCGTCGGTCGCCGCCCGCCAGTGAATGCCCCACCGCCAAAGCCACGACAGCGGCGGACGGATATCACCGTCGCATAATGTCGGCTCAGTGCGGTGGTCCAGTCGCTGACGATGGCCTGCTGCGCCGCCTTCAGGGTGACCTTCCCTGAGCAGACGGCGGTGTGCAGCTTCGTCTCCACCGGATCCTTCAGATTGTTCACCCCCG
>NZ_LGDV01000152.1 GCF_001280015.1 Streptomyces sp. MMG1121 | reverse complement strand
GATGGTCGTACTCGGCGTCCCCGAGGCGGCCCTTGTAGCCGTAGGAGGCGGCGTTCAGCCGCTTCTCCTTGCCGGTGACCGCCTCCGGCGGCCGGATGTTCTTCGCCGGCTATTACGGGGTGCTGTTCCGCGCCCCGTCCCTGATCGAGCAGGCCACGGGCGGTGGCCCCCTGGAAGCCGGCGTGCTCCTGGTCCCGGCCGCCGCCTGCTCGGTGCTGGCCGGGCGGCTGGTCGGCACCTTGACCGACCGGTTCACCGGCTGGCAGGTGTCGGCCGGGCTTGCGGCACTCACCGTCGTCGGCGTGCTCGTGGTCGCGATCTTCACCGGGTCCCGGTTGTCGTCGGCACGGCGTTGACTGTGTGCGGGTTCGCCGGCGCCCAAGCCGTACTGGTGAGCCTCGCGCCGGACCTGGTCGCCGCGGACGACCGCGACAGCGCACAGGGCCTGCTCAACTTCATGAACGCCTTGGGTGGCGGGATCGGTCCGGCCGCTGTCGCGGGTCTGTCCGGCATCGTGCCGGTGTCGGTGGCCCTCGCCGTGCTCGCGGCACTCCCCCTGGCCGGACTCGTCCTCAGCCTGACCCGGCGCCCTACCGCCGACCGCCGTCCCGAACCCGACGCCACGCGTGGGAGCCCGCGATGACGGTCCACCTGCATCTGATCCGATAACGCCGTGACCAGTAAGGAGCCTTGCCATGTCCGCCGAGCCATTCGAAGTCGGCATCACCGAAGCCGAGATCGCGGACCTGCGTGAACGATTGCGACGGACACGGTGGCCCGAGCGCGAGCCGGTGGACGACTGGTCACAGGGTTTGCCGCTGGCGTATGCGCAGGAGCTTTGCCGCAGCTGGGCCGAGGACTACGACTTCGGGTTCGCCGAGCGGCTGAACGTGTTCCCGCAGTACCGCGACACGATCGACGGGCTGGGCATCCACTTCCTGCACGTCCGCTCGCCGGAGCCGGACGCGTTCCCGCTCGTGCTCACGCACGGGTGGCCGGGTTCGGTGCTCGAGTTCCTGGAGGTCCTCGGCCCGCTGACCGACCCGCGCGCGCACGGCGGGGATCCGGCGGACGCGTTCCACGTGGTCGCACCGTCGTTGCCCGGGTACGGCTGGAGTGACAAGCCGTCGACGACCGGGTGGGGCATCACTCGCACCGCGCGCGCCTGGGACACGTTGATGGTCTCGCTGGGTTACGAACGGTACGGCGCGCAGGGCGGTGACTGGGGTTCGGCGGTGTCCGCGGTGTTGGGCGAGGTGGCGCCCGAGCGGGTCGCCGGCGTGCACCTGAACCTGGGATCCGTGGCGGCGGGCACGTTCGACGACCCGACGCCCGCGGAGCTGGCGAATCTCGAGGCCGACAAGGAGATGCAGCGCACCGGCCGGGGGTACTCGGCGATCCAGGCGACCCGGCCGCAGACGCTCGGCTACGGCCTCACCGACTCCCCGGCGGGGCAGGCCGCCTGGATCGCCGAGAAGTTCTGGGCGTGGACGGACAACGACGGCCATCCCGAGGACGCGTTGTCGCGGCAGACGATCCTCGACGAGATCTCGGTCTATTGGTTCACCGCGTCGGCCACGTCGTCGGCGCGCCTGTACTGGGAGAGCTTCGCCAACTTCCGGGACGAGGTGACCGCGCCATCCGGGCTGTCGGTCTACCCGCGCGACATAACCCGCCCGTCGAGGCGGGAGGCCGAGCTGCGGTTCACCGACCTGCGCTGGTTCGAGGAACTGCCGCATGGTGGCCACTTCGCCGCGCTGGAGCAGCCGGAGTCGCTGGTCGAGCAGGTGCGCGGGTTCTTCCGCCTGTTCCGCTGACTGTCCGTGCCACCCCCTGGGAAGCCCGCGCCCAGGGGATGGTCCTGTCAGTTCCCCCGGGTTACCGGCAAAACGACGGCCGCGCTCTGCGGCCACCTTCTTCCCGCCGTCCCAGCCGGACGTCGAGCGGGGGATGTTTGCTGCTGCCCGCAGTGACTGCGAGTCCACGATCGCGGCCGTTGGGTCCACCGCGCGGCCCTCCTTGGCCCGGACACGGTCGCGCAGCCGGTCGTGGAGTTCGGCGAGCAGGCCCTGGATCTGCCAGCGGCGGGCGAAGGCATGCACCCTTTTGAACGGCGGGAAATCCGCAGGCAGGTTCGCCCACTTCACGCCGTTGTCCCAATGCCGTTGCTTGAGCTACTGAAGTATCGCGGGCGTAAGGGTGATGACCTTCTCCGGAACGCGTCGTGTGCCTCGCCTGACATGGTCCTTCTTGCGCACGATGTACTGCGAGACCGGATGGCGGGTGTAGCGGTCCGCTGCGCGTAGTCGCCGTAGCCCGTTGTCGAGCTTGCGCACGACTTTCGTGGCCATCCGCTTCATGAACTGCCGCAGGCGGCGGGTTGATTGGCCTGCCTGGACAACGACGCTGCGTCGTGTGTGCTTGAGGACCTTGACGAACGAGATCCGGTCGGGGTCCAGGCCCTCGCCGTCGGCCAGCCGCATGATGATCCGATTCAGAAAGTGATGGAGTGTCAGGTGGGCCCAGATCTCCTGCCGTACCAGTTCCGGCGACACCGACCGCAGAACCTCGGCCTTTCCCCTCTGGAAGGTCTTCAGCTGCCGGTAGGCGGATTCGACCTCCCAGCGCTCGTGATACAGGGCTGCCAGCTCCCCGGCGGGCCAGGACTCGGGATCGAGCAAGTCGGTCAGCAGCCTGGTTGTCTCGCCCCCGTCGACCTGGTGGTCGATCACCCTGACTGTCACCCGCCCGGATGGCTGGAGCGCGGACCTGCACGCCGACGTTTTCCGGCCGGCGGAGGCGCTCGGTGGCCGGTGACCTGGTATTGAACGTAACGGACATGTACGTGACGGCGCTTCCGACCGAGCCATGGTCCACTCAATCGGGTGTCGCGGCGAGCCAGTTGTTGAACGCCTCATTGATCACCGAGGCGCGTCCCCGGATTCGGCCATTCCCATCGGACCGACAACGCTCCCGACTCGCACCGCGATTGTGCGCGCGAGCGGTGGCTATGCCGCTCTGCCTCAGAGGGAGGACTACGCCCATCTCGTCGGCGTCACCGGTACTGCCCGCCGTGCCCTGCTGCCGACCGAGGTCTACCACTACCGCAAGCACTCGGAGCAGATGACGGCTCAGCCTGAGCATCCGGCGATAGAGCTGCAGGCTCGCCGGTTCGCCTGGAATCACGGCAAGCACTTGGAGTCGCTGCGCAAGGATACGTGCGGCTGCGCAGGGCCACGTTAGCTCGAAAATTCCTCCCGTCGCCGGTCATCGCTGGCTGTGGCGGGGATGGCGTTGTCGATGAGGACGGCGGCGATGGCGGCGGCGGTGGGGAAGGCGTCGGCGTCGAGGACCCGGGTGCGGGCCGCGGCGCCGTCGAGGAGCAGCGCGAGCTGCTCGCCGAGTTGTTCAGGGTCGGCGGCGCCGGCTTCGCGGGCGGTGTCGGCGAGCCGCGCGGCGACGGCTTTCTTGTAGTCGCGTGCGTACTGGGATGCGGGGTGCTGGGGGTCGTGGAGTTCGACGGCGGCGGCGATGTAGGGGCACAGGGGGGTGGTGGGGGGGATGTCGAAGGCGGCGAGGAGCCGTTCGCGGGGCGTGAGGTCGGTGCGGTCGAACACGCCCGACAGAACGGAGGGGTCGAACCGGCGCAGGTACTCGGCGACGAGTTCGTCCTTGCCGGTGAAGTGCTGGTAGGCCGTGCGCTTGGACACCTCGGCCGCCGCGCAGAGCTGGTCCATGCCGGTGCGGTTGATGCCCTGCTCGCGGAACAGTCGCTGGGACGCGCTGAGGATGCGCTCGCGGGCGCCCCGGCCGCGGCGGCGGCCCGTGGGGCCCTTCTCCAACTCCGTCATGGGTCCATGGTACCCCCGTTGGGTAACGACCGGTGTACATAGTTTGCGCCCCAGCCGCTCGCCCCGTACCGTAAGCACACAGGGCGGTGTACATAAAACCGTCGTCCCAGGTGCACACGGCACCACCGACCCCAGGGAGCAACCATGGGAAAGCTCGACGGCAAGGTCGCGGTCATCACCGGCGGCACCACCGGCATGGCGCTGGCCGGCGCGAAGCTGTTCGTCGACGAGGGAGCGCACGTCTTCATCACCGGCCGCCGCCAGGACGCCCTGGACGCGGCCGTGAAGCAGATCGGCCGCAACGTCACCGGCGTCCAGGGCGACGCCGCCGACCTGGACGACCTGGACCGCCTGTACGACACCGTCAAGCGGGAGAAGGGCAGCCTCGACGTGCTGTGGGCCAGCGCCGGCGGCGGCGAGCCCGCCCCGCTCGGCGAGATCACCGAGGCCCAGTTCGACACCTGGTTCGGGCTCAACGCCCGCGGCACCCTGTTCACCGTCCAGAAGGCCCTCCCGCTCTTCAACGACGGCGGCTCCATCCTCATGACCGGCTCCAACGCCTCCCTCGGCGGCTTCCCCGGCTGGAGCGTCTACGCCGGCAGCAAGGCCGTCCAGCAGGCATGGGCCCGCGTCTGGCTCAACGAGCTGAAGGACCGCCGCATCCGCGTCAACGTCCTGACCCCCGGCCAGGTCGCCACCGCCAAGCAGGAAGAACTCTTCGACGAGGCCACCAAGCGCCAGTTCGAGTCCCTCATCCCCCGCGGCCAGATGGGCCGCCCCGACGAAATCGCCACCGCCGCCCTCTTCCTCGCCTCCGACGACTCCAGCTACGTCAACGGCATGGAACTCGTCGCCGACGGCGGCACCACCGCCATCTGAACCGGACAACCCCCAACCAGGGCAGGACATCTCATGAGCAACATCAGCATCATCGGCACCGGAAACATGGCCCGCACCATCGGCGCGCGGGCAATAGCGGGCGGCAACACCGTCGAGGTCATGGGCCGCGATCAGTCCAAGGCCGCTGACCTGGCCAAGGCTCTCGGCGACGGCGCCACGACCGGAGAATGGGGCACCGCGCCGGCCGGGAACATCGTCATCGTGGCCCTGTTGTACAACGGTGTCGTGCCGGCCATCGCCCAGTACGGAGACGCACTCGCGGGCAAGGTCATCGTCGACATCAGCAACCCCTTCAACTCCACGTTCGACGGCCTGGCCCACCGCGAGGAGACCTCCATCGCGCAGGAAGTCGCCAAGGCTGCCCCGGCCAGCGCCAGCGTGGTGAAGGCGTTCAACACCATCTTCCGCCAGGTCCTGGAGAAGGGCCGGCCCGACGTCTTTATCGCTGGCGACAGCGCGCAGGCCAAGGCAAGTGTGGAAGCGTTCATCGAGAGCCTCGGGATGCGCCCGCTGGACGTCGGCGGCCTGAAAATGGCGCACTGGCTGGAGGGAGCGGGCGTGGTCACGGTGGGCCTCGCCAACCACGGGGTGGGGAACTTGGACTTCGCCCTCAGCATCACCGAACTTCCCGCCTGAACAAGAGGTTGACGGATCACCGAAAGGACCCGCCAAGTAAGGCCGTGGCGAGTCGGCGGTAGCCGTCCTGTACGCCGTCAGGTCGATGACCGCCCCGTCCCGCCGTGCATCGGCCGCCTGCGTCGTCATGTGGGTGGGGCGGTGATCTGCGCTTCGAGCGCGGCGATGCGCTTGTCGGCGAATCGCGCGTTGTCTCGGGCGGCAGCGAGACGTCTAGTGAGGCGGTCACGTTCGGCTGTCAGCGCCCTGACCTCGCGTTGCAGGGCGACGTTGGCGCTGGTGATGCCCACGACGTCGGCGTCGGTCCATTCGCCCTGCAGGGCAGCAATCTGGCCGAGGAGTTCCGCAATGCGTTCTCGCTGATTGACGACCTCCACGTTGGTGTTCTTCAGGGCCTCCTCGGTGTTGAGCGCCCGCTCCCGCCAGGACGCCTCAACCGCCTCGCACTGGGCTTGATCGGTCTGTGCTCGCAGTCCACGGGCCCGGCGGATGGCCTCAGCGACGATGGTGCGGGCCTCGGTGTGTTCGTAGAGGAAGGTGCGCGAGACGTCCGCTCGCCGGGCGACCGCGGCCACGGTGATCGGGCCGCCGCTCTTGGCGAGCTGGTCGACGACGCTCTTGATGCGCACGAAGCTGGCTTCGGTCTTCTGGCTGCGGGCCCGCAGAGCCTGGGCGGTGCGGTGCGATGAGGCGGTCATGCGGTTTCCTCGTACGAGTCGGTGCCGTCGGGGTCGATCGCGGCGAGGTCACTGGCCTTGAAGGCGAGCGTCCACATGCGGTCGAAGTAGTCCTGGGGCCGGCGCAGGTCCAGGGCGAGCGCGTCCTCCAGCATGCCGAGGCCGGCCAGCGCCTTCTCCAGGCCGCCGATGGCGCGAGCAGTGGGCTCGAAGACGCTGTGGAGGTAGTCGGCGGTCCGGTCGTCCGGGGCGCGTTCGGCCAGCGAGGCCCACTGCTCGGCCTTTCGGCGCCAGTACAGGAGGTCGGCGCCGGACATCACGAACCTGTCGCAGTTGTGGCAGTCCAGGTCCCACGGGCACGCGTCCCCGCGCACCACGGGCTGGTAGGTGCAGAATCCACCCTCGGCCGGGGTGCTGCGGCGCGCGAGGTCGATCGCCATGGCCTGGGCCTCGGCCCGGGTCATGTGCTTGGACGGCGAGGCGAGCAGCAGGCCGGGCTCCGCGGAGCCCGGTCCGCTGACCCAGACCCGCTCGAGTGCGTCGTCGACCTCCGAGGAGGCGACCTTCGCGTAGTGCTCGGCCATCCGTACGGAGATCTGGCCGAGGTACTGCTTGATGTGGTGCAGGCCAGCACCGTTCTTCAGCAGGTTCGTGGCGAGCGTGTGGCGGCCCTGGTGTGGCACCCAGGCGCCGATGTCCAGCGCCTCCAGCCAGTCCCGGAAGGCGTCACCGAAGATGCTGTAGGTGATCGCGACCGTGCCGTCCGGATTCTTGTGCGGCGAGGGGAACACGGCGAGGCCCTTGCGTTCCTTCGGGCCGGGGCTGCGGCCGTAGAGGTCCTCGAAGCGTTCGACGGTGCGCTGTTTGCGCAACTCCAGCCGCTCGTAGAGGCGTTGCGGGACGCGGATGGCCTCGTCGAGGTTGCCCACCTTCGTCTGGTCGTGCCAGAGGAAGGGGACCTTGCGGTGGATCGAGGTGCACTCCAGCAACAGTTCGGTGATCTCCGAGGCCCGGCGGCCGGTGAACACCAGGGCCTCCCAGATGTCGCGATAGCCCATGTCGTTCGGGTCGAGGCGGTCATCCAGCAGCTCCAGGTTCGACTCGTCGGCCAGGGCCCGGGCCACCGGGTCGGGGAACGGGTTGCGGGTGCGGTCGGCCCGTTGAGCGGTCGGCAGGGCGATGATGAACTCCCGGGGCAGCCCGATGCGTTCGGCGTTCCCGCTCTCGAGGGCGTCACGCAGGATCGACCGGGCCTCGTTGAAGACATTGCGGCGGGTGTAGCCGGTGACCTTCATCGGCCGTCCATCCCGGCTGATCGCCAGCGACGGCAGGCCCTCACGCGCCCGCTTGTTGTGATCGGCCACGAAGCGCTGCATGTGATCCGCGGTGAGCGCAGTCGGCTCGTGGCCGCCGCCGGGCGCGACCGCGGTCAAGAACACGCCGAGCTCAACGCACGCCTTGCGCCCGTTCTCGATGTGCTGCGGGCTTCGCGGGGCCTGCGGAGAGCGCAGGCGGCGAGCCACACGGTCCCAGAGAAGATCACGCAGCCACCGCTGCGGCACGTCGGTGAAGTCGAAGTGGCTGGAGCGGCGTTTGTAGCGGATGCCGTAGTGCACGGTCTCCAGGAAGCCAGCCTCCTTGGCCTCCTGCTCAGTGACGTAGACGATCCGCAGCTCGGGGGCGGTCTCCTTGAGAATCCGCCGCTCATGCTCGGCGAGCGCCGCCGGGTCGGATAGCAGGTCGAGCACAGAGTTCACGCCGCGCAGGCGAGCCAGGTTCGCCACCGCCTGGATGTGCCACAGCGGCCAGGCCGTGCGCTGGGCCTTCTGGGCATGGGCCAGCAGCCCGAAGCGGATCTCGGCCTGGACCAGCGGCACAAGGCCCAGGAGATTGACGGTGCCGGCGCGCGAGGCGGGGCGGGCGGTGCGGCACCACAGCCGGAAGGCATCGGGGTCGGTGCAGTTGATCTCGACGGGCTCGCGGCCGACGACTCGGTCACCGCCCCACCCTGCCGGTCTCTGGGCTCCCCCGGGCCGTCCGTCATGGCGGGCACCCGCGCACCCGGCCCGAACACCTCTGCGCTGGGTGGGGGTGATTCCTCAACGAGATCGTCAGGTCATGTACACGGTACGTCGATGGTGTACGTGCGCTGGCCGATGGCCATGTCCAGCGCGTTGACCACGAGGGTGGAGTCCTGCCGTGAGTCGATGGACCAGCCCACGATCCTGCGGCTGAACGCGTCCAGGACCGCCGCGCAGTACACCCACCCTTCCCTGGTGCGGTGCTGCGTGATGTCGGTGACCCACAGCCCGTCGGGACGCAACCGATGGAACTTGCGATTGACCAGGTCCTCGGCGGTGACGATGCCACGCAGCCGCTTGATGCGCACCGGTCCGGGCAGGCCGTGGATCCCGGCCTGTGTCATCAGCACCGACACGGTCCTGGTGCAGACCCGGATGCCCATGCCCAGGGTGAGCTCGGCGTGGATGCGGCGGTAGCCGTAAGTGCCGCGGGAAGCGACGTGAACCTCGCGGATCAGCCCGGTCAGCCAGTCCCGCCGTAGCTGCCGTGGAGTGGTCGGTGTGCGCTTGTGCTTGTAGTAGTTCTGCCGGGCGACGCCAAGGATCCGGCAGCACCTGTTGACCGGTGCCCCGGCATCGACGAGTCGGTCGATCACCGGGTAGAGCCTCTTGGGGCCGGCTTGTCCTCGCCGAGGAACTTCGCCGTCTGCCGGACGATCGCCAGCTCGGTTTCCAGCTCATGGATCCGCCGGCGAGCGGCCCGCAACTCAGCGGACTCGCTCGACGGCGTTCCCGGTCGCCGCCCGTTGTCGATGTCGTCTTGCCGCAACCACTTCGACAACGTGACGGGATGGATGCCGAACTCCACCGCTGTCTGTTTGGCCTGCTTGCCGGCGCGGATCAGCGCGATGGCGCGTGCCCGGAACTCCGGAGGATAGGGACGAGGCATGACTGCCAGCCTTCCGTGAAGGGCTGTCAGTTAGCCACCAGAACTGGAACCTGAGAGGTGGGGCAGGTCAGTGTCAATTATCCGTGCAGCAGTCCCAACCCTCAGAATCAAGCTAGTGGCCTGTGACCTCGATCGTGACCTTCCACCTGTGTCCTGACGGGGTCGTGCTGGTCAGCACTGCCGTGCCGTCCGTGGCACCCATGAACATCGCGGGGGTGACGCCGACCGGCGCGGTCATCACGCCCGTGTTCGCGGGCGCCAGCACGCCGTTCCCGCTTGCGTGGACTGGTTGCCACCGGCCGCTCTTCCCTGCGGTCAGGAAGACGTCCACCCGCTGACCGTGTGGCAGGCAGTACACGCCACTGTGCTGCTGGGTCAGTTGCCCAGCTGAGTGTGGCAGCACGTCGTCCGGCAGCTTCGCGCAGGCTGGATGAGTCGACGCGGTCGAGGTGTGTGCCGGGGGCGCCGCCACGGCGTGTATGCCGGCGGTGCAGGCGGACAGCAGAGCGGTGACCACGAGAGTCAGGGCGGGCAGGGCTCGGTTCACGATCGTGCTCCTCGGATGAGGCCGGAGGCCGAGACCGCACCGGTGATGGCTACGGTCTCGGCCTCCGGATTCGGCGGCGGTGTCAGTGCTGGTTGCTCGCGCTGGTGTAGGAGACGACGCAACCGCCCGCGCCACCGTTGAAGTTGTTGCTCCACAGCGACTGCACGGCGAAGTTCGCGCCGTTCAGGCTGGCGATGGTGGACGCGCCCTGGCCGCTGGAGATCCAGGCGCACTTGTCGCCGGTCTCGTAGCCGGTGCTGTCCGTCCAGCCGCTGCTGGGTGCCGGGTCGGTGAGGGTCTCGGCGTACTCGTGGCCGCCGACGATGGTGATGCCCTCGGTGGTGCCGTTGACTCCGGACGAGCCCGTGGAGACGAAGTTGGCACCGCACCCCGTACCGGCATCCGTGATGTACGGCATGTTGGTGTAGGGCAGGTCGGCCCCTGAGCCGGTGGTGGTGTGGTCATGCCAAGCGCAGTACTGCGTCTTGAAGCCGCTGGGCGCAACGCCCTGCGGCAGGTCCACGATGACCTCGGCGTTGTCGCCGGAGACGCCGAAGTGAGCGGCGGCCTTGACCGCCTCGGCGGCTATTGCGGCGTTGCTCGGTCTGTTGGCGACCTTGGACGAGCTGTCGAGCCAGGTGCCGCCCACGGGGTTGGAGGCCGGGTGGCCCACCGCCGTGCCGGCGCCGTTGCACTGGGTGGTGCCGACGGCCACGCCCTGGCAGTACTGGGTCTGCGAGTTGGACCAACTGTCACCGCTGCCGTAGGCGTGCTGGAAGAAGTTCAGCTGCAGCGCGGCCTCGCCCGAGGGGTCGTTGGTGACCGTGGAGCCGGTGCCCCACTGGTTTCCCCAGTAGACGACGTAGATCTGCGGGTTGGTGACGACGTTGCCGCCGCCGTAGGAGAGGTTGCCGGCCGTGGCAGTTGCGGCCTGTGCGCCGTGGGTCTTCATCTGGTGGTGCGGGGCGATTTCGCTGGCCCCGGCGGGTGCGGCGGCGGCGAGACCGACGACGGCGAGCGCGGTGGCGCAGCCGGCGGCAAGTACAGAACGAAGCACGGTGGTGCCCTTCTCTGTCGGGTGGACTTGCGGGAGGGCTGTGCAACGCCGCTGGCCAGGCGGCTCGTTGGTGTCACCACGTTGGAACGTGCCTTGCGCCGGGAGACGTTAGGTGATCGTTCCTCTGTCGTTCAAGACTGCCTCATCAGCCTCAGAGCGAACTCAGAGGTTCGGGTAACACAGCTCAACGGGCCAGCGGCCCGCTGTCGTAGCTTCCGCCGCCGACGTCCCGACTCCCCTTCCGGGCGCATCACCGGGATGGCGGCCGGGCCGGCCGGGCCAAACACTTCCCGCGTCTACGCTGGCGGAGCCAACGGCGGCGTGTGTCCGACCAGGTGGAAGACCCCCCGGGCCGCACAGCGCTTGAGGGGTGGGACGATCTCGCGTCGGGTCGGTTCTCGCCCTCCCTGATGCGGCGCGCGGCAGCCCAGGTGGGCGGGCCAGGACAGAAGGTTCGGTGCTGCGCGGTTGTCACAGTGCTTTCGTGGCCTCGCAGTGCTTCTTGATGAGGTCGTAGGAGCGCACACGGGCGTCGAGGTCGTAGACAGGTGTGGTCAGCATGAGTTCGTCTGCTCCGGTATCGGCGGCCAGTTGCGCGAGCCGGCGCACGACGGCCTCGGGCGACCCGCACGCCTGCTGTGCACGGAAACCGGCAAGCGCTTGCCGTTCCTCCGCCGTGAAAGGATGGGCGGCGGCATCCGCGGGCGTGGGGAAGGGAATCTCGCTCAGACCTTTGAGCAGCCCGGCCTTGACGACGTCCATGGGCCCGGCTCGCCACGCCGCTTCCTGCTCCGTCTCAGCGCATATCGCCTCCACGCACACCACAACCCGGGGCTGCTCGCACCAGCGGGACGAGATGAACGCCGCACGGTAGCGCTCCAGCACCGTGAAGGTGTTGTCGGGCCGGATGTGGTGTGCGACGGCGATCGGCAGGCCGAGTCGCGCGGCGAGGGCGGCACCTGCGGTACTGGAGCACAGCAGCCATGGCTCCGGCAGCGGGCCGAGCGCCACTTCGTCGACCAGAAAGGACAGGATCGCAGCGACGTCGTCGTGGTACTGCGCGTCCGTCGCCGGTCCGGCTCCGCGGCGCAATTCCCGCGCGGTGGCCTCGTCGAAGGTGCCAGGGCCGCGGCCGATACCCAGGTCGATGCGGTCCGGGTGCAACGCGGCCAGTGTTCCGAACTGCTCTGCCAGCGTGATGGGCGCATGGTTGGGCGCCAGCACTCCGCCCGACCCGAGCCGGATGGCTGAGGTCGAGGCCGCCGCATGAGCGATCAGCACCACCGGTGGAAACGCGCCGATCGCGGGCGAATGGTGGTGCTCGGCATACCAGATCCGGTGATACCCCAGCAGTTCGAGCCTGCAAGCGAAGGTGGCGGTGTCACGCAGGGTGTCCACGCCACAGGTCCCTGATTCGACCACCGCGACTTCCAGCGCTGAAATCGGCACATCGATCATGCCGTCAGCATAGGGATCGGTGTGCGCCTCAGGTGCGGTGGTCCCCACCGCTGCGTTGCCTGGGCCGGTAGGTGAAATCTGTGCGCCAGTTGCCTCCGGTCCACGATCGCCGCACGGCAGACCGGCGGGGCTTCGTCGTGCAGTCAGGTGTCACACAGCCCCTATGAGCGGGGTCCTGACTGTGGCGGTCTGACCAGGTGGAAGACCTCCCGGGCCGCATAGCGCTTGAGGCAACGGACGATTTCGCGACGGGTCTTACCCTCTTTGATCCGGCGCGTAGTAGTCCTGAGTGCGCGGGTCGACCCTCAAGCGAGTAATTGTCAAGATGTGTGGATGAGCAGGCTTGGGCAGGGTGAGGTCCCGAGCTTGTCTCGTTAGTCGGCCGTGA
The DNA here is from genome assembly GCF_001280015.1 of Streptomyces sp. MMG1121. GTDB lineage: Bacteria > Actinomycetota > Actinomycetes > Streptomycetales > Streptomycetaceae > Streptomyces. Next base: position 106,003 of record NZ_LGDV01000152.1, on the reverse strand, counting down.
AGTTGCTCGATTCCTCCCCGCGATACGGTATCCATCGCTACCCGGGCCGGAACACTTCGTAGTCGGCGCTCAGGTCAAGTTCCGCATGGAGCTTTTCGCTGAGTACGAGCCCGTGGATGCTGCCTTCGTTCAGTTCATCTGACCACTCGCACCTGAGCTCAGCAGGGTCCAGGAGTGATTCCGGATCCCAGCCGACTTTGGCGGCGACATATCCATGGAACTGGGCGAGCAGTTCGTAGAGTTGGTGTCCCAGTTCGGTCAGGTCTGCTGCGGTGAGCTCGAATCTGGGGAGGCTGCCGTCCAGGCCACAATGCCAACTGACGGCCACGGGCAGGATCGAGAGCTCGATGTATGAGCCCACCTTCGCCAGCAGCGGCCGGTGGAGAGGGACGCGGTGGGCGCCCGCGCGAAGCACCCATGGCTTGGGGTCGATGCGGGCGGCAGCCTGTGCCGCCTCGGCGTCGTCGCCGAAGTTCACCACGAGCTCGAAACAGACCGCCACGGTTCTCCTGCCTCCCCAGCCCCACGCCCTCACGCGGCCCGTGTTTCGGTACGTTCGACGAGGATGCCATTCTCGAACCTGGCGCCCGCGCGAACCAGGGGCACCAGGTGGGATCCGGTGATCGCCCGCCAGCGGACCGGGGCGGACTCGACGAGCTTGAACACCATCGCGAGGGCTGCGGCCGGGCTTCCGGCGCCGCGGGTGACCTTGGTGCGGAGCTTGACCGTGGAGAAGGTCGACTCAATCGGGTTCGTGGTCCGCAGGTGGATCCAGTGCTCGGCCGGGAAGTCGTAGAACGCCAGCAGTTCATCGGCGTCGTCGGTGATCTTCCCGACGGCCTTGGGAAACTTGGCGCCGTACGTCTTCGCGAACGCCTCGATCGCCTTCTCGGCGTGCGCGCGGTCCTCGGCGTCGTAGATCTCCCGCATCGCCGTCGTCGCGCCCGGCTGCGCGGACTTCGGCAGGGCGTTCGTGACATTCCGGGCCTTGTGGACCCAGCACCGCTGGTGCCGGGCAGCCGGGAACACCTCCACCAGCGCCTTCCACAGCCCCATCGCGCCGTCACCGACGACCAGCTCGGGATCACGCATGCCGCGCCTGCGGCAGCCGCGCAGCAGGTCGGCCCACGACTCGGTCGACTCACGCAACCCCTCGGCCAGCGCGATCGGCTCTTTGGTGCCGTCCAGCCGCACACCCATCAGCACCAGGACGCAGGAGTGCGCCTGTCCGAGCCGGACCTTGGGGTGCACCCCGTCCGCCCACACATACACGTAGTCGCTGTCGGCGAGGTCGCGCTGTTGGAAGGCGGCGTGGTCGTCCTGCCACTGCCTGGTCAGCCGGGTCACGGTGGCCGGCGACAGGCCGGCCGTCGAGCCGAGGAACTGCCCCAACGCGGGCACGAAGTCCCCCGAGGACAGCCCGTGCAGGTAGAGCAGTGGCAGCACCTCGCTGACCTTGGGCGACTTGCGGCACCACGGCGGCAGGATCTTCGAGGAGAACCCCTTGGATGACCCGGCATACGAGCCGAGGCACCCGCCGGTCGACAGCCGCGTCCCTGACGTGGTGGCGAAGTGGGGCCCCCGCGGACCGAGGTGCGCTGGTTCAGGCGGTTCCGCGGCCGGCTCAAGCCCTGCGGCGACTGGGACCACTACTACATTCCACCGCGACCCCCGCTGCTTCTCCTGCCAGGAGAAGCACTGGGACTACAACGCGGGCGTGGTCATGGACGGCTACTGGTGCTGCAAGGGTGCCCGTGCCTTGCGCGAGCAGGGACAGGAGCAACGGTGACGGCCCCTGCTGACTGCCAGACTCGCCCTGGACGACGTACGGGTGTTCCTGCCGTGCCTGGACGGCGATGTGACTGCCGCCCCCCGTCGGCCAAGGGTCTGCGGGTCGCATCGGAACGGCTGGCGGTCCTCAACGAGCGGATCGCTGCCCAGACCGAGGCCCGCGACCGGCTAGAAGCCGCACTCCGGCAGAAACCCGCCGACCTGATCCGCCCGGTGGCCTGACGGGTTGTCTCAGCGCAGAAGCCGAAGAACTCCGGAGCACGATCTTCATGAGCTGTTGGTAGTCCGGCGGCAGGACGTCCTCGCTGACACCAGCCTCCTGGTGCGGGACCAGCAGCACACCGCGGCCGCCCACCTGGGCAGGCACAGCCTGCGTCGGCGGCGTCTCCGCGTCCGGCTGGGCGTGCATGCGTTTCCCACACGCGCATCGCCACCGCGAGTCCCTCGCGCTCGGCACGGACCTTCTCGAGCCATTCGACCAGGAGCTTCTCCCCCTCGTCGAGTTCCGCCCGGCGGACTGCGACACGTTCGGCGACCTCGCTGATCTCCGTCATCCCACGAGCCTACGAAGGCACCCGCTCCGTGATCTGGAAACGAAGACGGCCCCTGAAGGCTGCCCGACGATCAAGACCCTCGACTCCCCCCCTCCACCAGTCCGAGGACCCCGCACCAGCAACACACCAGCCCATCTCACCAGCAAAAATCAAGACGGTAGGCCTTCAGTGATCGACTCGCGGACTGTCTCACTGCCCTCTCAGCTGACAGACTCTGCGACCATGGCGAACAGCGGACTGTGGGTCGGCATCCTCACCGCGCTGACTGCACTCGGAGCCAGCTACATCACCGCGCAGGCGACCTTCCGGGCAGCGCGAGCCCAAGTCGAGACAACCGCACGGGCAGAGGCTCTACGTGAGGAGCGTGAGCGGCGCCGAGCCGCGTATCGGGAGATGATGAGCCGCGTACACGCGTTCAACGTGGTCACGTGGCAGATTGACGACGTCGATGCAGCGCGCGACCGTGAGAGCAAGGACCGGCACCTGACGCAGATGTACGAGCGCATCGGCCCGGCCATTGGGGACATGAACAGGGCGATGCACGAGGTCCGGCTCGATGGTCCTGCCTCGGTGTCCGACGCGGCGGATCACGTACGGAACATGGCCCGGCGCGTACAGCAGCGGCTCAAAGCGTTACTCGATGACGCCAATACTGAGCACCGGGACGCGTACGACGCTGCCTACCGGGATTTCCGGGACACGTACGTCACGTTCATCGCCCTGGCGCGAGGAGCGCTGGAGGTCGAGAACCATTAACATGCTGCCCCCGCCCTCTCCGCGATCGGACGCGCTGGGGCCAAGAGCCCGTTCGCCCGCTGGCGGTCCCGCCGGACCAGTCGGGCGAGCGGATGTGGCACCAGACCGGGCGGCCTGCCGCGCTCCGCCTGCGTTTCAGTCCGGACAGCCGAACTCTGCTGGATTACGGCCCCTACGGCCTGTGGGGCTTCGACACCCTGACGGGCAGGCAGCTCTACTCGGTGGCGGGTTCGAACAACTACCACGTGCTGGCGACCACCGTCGGCAGCGAGCGGGCAGTGACCGTCGACTTCACGACGCTGATTGTGTTCGACGACCTTGCCACGGGTCGCGTCCTGCGCTCCATTCCCGACGAGGGCGAGACCAGAGCGCTCAGCCTCGCCGGTGACGGCCGGTTCGCCGTAGCCGGCGTTCGCGAATGGCAGGTCCGCGTCTGGGATCTGGACACCGGCCGACTGCTGCGAACGCTGGAGGGACATCCGGACACGGTGCGCACTGCGGCACTCAGTGAAGACGGCCGCAGGCTCGTGAGTGGCGACTGTCACGGCACTGTGCGGGGGTGGGAACTCAGCTCAATCGAATTCACGCGGGAGCCGAAGCCCGGGTGGGAAAGCCGCAGATAGCGTGACCCCGTCCGTGACGCTGACCCTCCGCGTCGGCTCGTCCGCCGAGGCCCACACCTTCACCCGCCGCACCACCTGCCTGGTCGGGCGCGGCGACGAATGCGACATTCGACTGGCCCCAAGCGGAAGGTTTCCCGCCATCATTGCTTGTTCGACATCAGCCCACCGCACTTGCGGGTACGAGATCTCGGCAGCCGCAACGGCACGTACGTCAACGGGAAGCCGCTTAAGGGGGGATACGCACACCGCACGGTGGGCAACCGCGGCGGCGGGCCTTACGACGTGGGCGCCAAGCAGGCACGACGCGCGACTGCAGCCCCCAGCAGTGGACGGTCACCGCAGCGCACGACATCGTCAATCCACAGGCGAACAAGTGCCTCGACGCGACTGGCAACAGCTCGGCCAACGACACCCGGCTGCAGATCTGGAGCTGCCCGGCCGGCGCCAACCAGAAGTGGACCGTCGGCGGAGCCGACACCACCGACGACGACCGGCCCGGCTCCCTCACCCGCCGGGCGGGTCGCGCCGCCTTCCGCTCGCCGACGGTCCGCGGTGCGGACAAGCCTCACCTGGGGAACCTTGGAGGTAGAGGTGGCCGATCGTTGGCTCCCACCAGAGTCGGCGCGCCATTTGTCAGCGGCAATGCACAAAGCCCCGAAACCGACAAGGCCGACGCCGCCTCGCTGTTCACGTGCCCGGAAACAGGGGCCCGTCCGCCATGAGACCGCCGTCGCCCCGGAGAGGATGTGCCCGGTGACGTAGCTCGCCTTGCCGGAACCCAGGTAACGGAAAGCCCCGGTGATCTCTTCCCGGACACCGCCGCCTTGGTGATGCGGAGGTCGTGACGGTGTGCCCGCGGCAGGCGGGGGGTGGCCAGCGTCTGGTCGAGGCGGGGGTGGAGATGGAGCGGGTTTCCGACCTGACGCAGGCGGTGGTGGCCGATGGTGGGGCCAAGCCCTGCGAAGCGGCCTTGGCGGCCCTGCCGCAGTGCTGTCCAGGCGGAATTGTGCGTTCCGTGCGCCACCGCAAAACCACTGAGCCAGAGGTGCAAAGATCCACACAATGATGCGAGTGCTCCCCACACCCGTGCAGGGCGCACCGCCTGATTTCCGCATACCTCATGCCTCATGGAGTTCATACGTGACCCAGATCTCCCGGCGTGCACGCGCCCTGACGCGTCTCGTCACCTCGGCGATCGCCGTCGCCCTGGTCGGTACCGGCACCGGCACCGCACTGGCCGACGCCTCTGCGACGACCGGTCCGGCGCAGAACGTCGCCCGAGGCGCCACCGCAGCCGGGCAGCGCAAGCCCACCCCCGCCGCGCCGTCCTTCTTCCTCTCCGGGATCCTGCCGTCGGGCCAGATGTACGTCTACATGCAAAACGGTAAGGGCGGCTTCGACGACCGGTCGGGCGCCTACGTCTGGCCGCACTTCAGGTACGGGGCGTCGGTCGACCCCGATCTGACCGGCTACCAGGACGGCGCGTACCACGTCATGGACGACGGCACGCTCAATCTCTGGCGCAGCGGGACCCTCAAGAAAGTGGCCACCGGCTGGGGTGAGTACAACGTCGTCTTCTCCCCTGGCACCCTGGGCGGTGCCAAGCACCCCGACCTGCTGGCCCGCGACAAGCAGGGTGTCCTCTGGCGCTTCCAGACCAGGGCCGACGGCACGCTGGCACCGCACGTCAAGGTCGGCCCCGGCTGGGACCAGTTCACTCAGATCACCGGCCAGGGCGACCTGACCGGCGACGGTAGGCCGGACATCCTCGCCCGGGACAAGCAGGGCGTCCTCTGGCTGTACAAGGGCACGGGCAATCCGCGGAAGCCCTTCGCGTCCCGCGTGAAGGTGGGTTCCGGCTGGAACCAGTTCAACAAGCTGGTGGCCACAGGGGACGTCGACGGCGACGGCCACAGCGATCTGCTCGCCCGCGATCTCCAGGGCAACCTGTGGCTGTTCAGGGGGACGGGCAGGACGGCCGCGCCCTTCAGGTCCCAAGTCAAGATCGGCACCGGCTTCAATCAGTACCGCGACCTCTTCTAACGCCCCGTGCAGGGGCCTGACGGGCCCCTGCACGGATTCCCGCGAGCGCTTCCATGGCTCCGAGCCCAACCCCAGCAGCGCTCGTTCCGTCAAAACGGGGTGTGGCGGTGCGCGCTACCGGTGCGCATGCGACAAGAATCATCGGTTGCCAAGTCCGGCAGGAACCTCCTCGACGAGCGGGCCCGGCCCCTGCGGGAACCGGTCGGTGGCCAGGGCCTCGTGGGCCGCGCGGACGGCATCGAGCATGTCCGTCTTGCGGCCTCCACGGACCGGCGGGCGCTTGGCGCGGCAGACCTCGACGACGCGTCCACCAGCGTCTTTCAGGAAATCGGCGAGGCCGGCGCCGTAACTGCCGGTTCCTTCGAGTGCCCAGCAGCGGCGGCCGGGTACGTGCTGGCGGGCGAACGCCAGCAGGCGTCGGTAGCCGCGGGTGTGAGCCGGTGCGTCGGTGGTTTCCAGGACGGCGCCTATGGGGCTGACGGCGGCTGCGGCGAGGGTGTCGCGGTGGGTGTCGACTCCGATGACGCCGTCGACTTGTTCTGCAAGCATGGTCACGCGGTTGTTCTCCTCCGGGCGGACGGGTCATGGTCGGCGTCGGCCTGGGTGGAGTCACCAGGTGGCGGAACTGTGATGGGGATGCGGCTGGTTTCGGCGAAGCGGACGTGGGCGCCCTGGCGGACGGTGAGGTGGCCGGGGGCCGGAGCGATGTGGGTGTTGGCGACAAGCGTTCGACGATGAGGTCCTGCCCACCGCCATCCTCGACCATTCCCTCCACCGCTGCGGCGTCATCTCCGTCAACAGCTCCAGCTACCGCCTCAAGAACCGGCTCGCTGCCATCGAACGAGGACCGCGACGACGCAGCCTGAGCCACCACCGCGTCAGGTCCGTCATCCGAAGCAAAGATCAACGTTCTTGTCGATGCACACACGAAGCACGGCTGAAAGGGCAGTTCGCCGAGTTGAAGGACGGCCCGAACACGCCCGCCCCGGCAGACGAACGCGTAGGACATGCCGCTTGACGCCTGCCGGCTCCCAAGACCAGGAAGCTGCACCCCCTGGACCTCCCGCACACGGCATGATCTCCCTCCCCGGCCACGACGCCATCCGGGCCGAACCGACGGTTCACATGACGGTCACGGCTCGCCGTGCCACCGACTACAGCTCCGCACTGCGTACCGAATTCACACCTGGCGATTGTCGGCTTTTATACGCGATCAGGTTAAATCCTCAGTGGATCATGGCCATAAGACAACTGGGGTCGGCGCAATGCAACGGTATACGGGTCGGGGCCGGTGGTACCGGCCGGTGACGGGAACGGTCGCAGCAGTCCTGGCGATCGGCGGGTGCAGCTCGAGCAGCGGCAGCGGAACCAGTCATGCCGCTGCCACCTCTGCCTCGCCTAGCGGCGCCGCCAGCACCGCGGCCGGTGCTCGTGACACCGCGCTCTGGCACAAGTGGGGCCTGACCCCGCTGCCGGCCCCTCCGCAGCCGCCGGCCGACAAGCCGGTGAAACTCTCCGCCACCGGAGCCGTCCCGGTCTTCACCCACCTCCCGACCTCGCAGAAGGTCGTCTTCATCACCGTGGACGACGGACAGGAGAAGGATCCGAAGTTCATCGAGATGATGCGGGATCTGCACATCCCGATCACCATGTTCTTGATGAACGACGCCATCAAGCCGGACTACGCGTACTTCAGATCCCTGCAGGCGCTCGGCAACCACATCCAGAACCACACCTTGCACCACCCCGTCATGAGCACCATCCCCCTGGCCCGCCAGAAGGAGGAGGTGTGCGGTGACCAGAAGATCCTCACCAAGGAATACGGCACCGCACCGCTGCTGTTCCGCCCGCCGTACGGCGCGTACAACAGCAACACCAAAATCGCGGTGGGCGAGTGCGGACCACGTGCGATCGTGTGGTGGCGAGAATCCATGCAGATCCGCAACATGCAGTACCAGGCAGGGGACAAGAAGCTGCATGACGGTGACATCATCCTGGCCCACTTCCGCGGGCCTAGCGAACTCAAAGGTGCCACGATGACACAGATGTTCGCCAACCTGCTCAGGCGTATCCAAGAGCAGGGATTCACCGTAGCGCGCCTGGAAGACTACATCCAGTCACCAGCCGGATGATCCCTGACAACTCAGCCACCCTTGGCCTGCCCGGCCGGGCAGGAAACGGAACCACAGTGGACGGGCGCCATCCGCCCGCAGCCTGGCGGATCACCCGCCGAGGCAATCGCGCTGACCTCGCGCGCATAGCCTCCACCAAGATCTGCAATGACGAGGAGTGGCTGACCGTCGCGCGCTACATCCGGCACGCGGCCAACAAGCTCGGTCCCGAACTGCCGCTATGCCTGCCCGGTGAGCCGCAGCAGTGCGGCCGGCCCACGCAGCAACACGTCATCGCATGGTCGGCCCACCTGAAGGCGCTCTCTCACCACCTGATCGAGCCGGCGACGCCGTCCGAGGCACGCGGTGCGCACGCGGCTGGCCCGATGTATCAGCGGCGCCTCGCCGAGCTGCGGACGCTCAGCGCCCTGACACGCAGTCCTCAGTGAGCTGAACGTGCGCCCGTCTCGTCACCCCCGCCGCGGACGGGCCGCCGCAGAACCCGTCCAACGGACACACCTCCCAGGCGCAACCGGCGGGCGGGAACGAAGAAATCCCAACCAGGCTGGACCCATCGGCCGGGATTTCTTTGCATGTGGCATTACGCGGGGCGGATGTTCTCCGCCTGCGGGCCCTTCTGGCCCTGCGTCACGTCGAACTCAACCTTCTGGCCTTCCTGGAGCTCACGGAAGCCCTGGCCGGCGATGTTCGAGTAGTGAGCGAAGACGTCCGGGCCACCGCCCTCCTGCTCGATGAACCCGAAGCCCTTTTCCGCGTTGAACCACTTCACAGTGCCCTTGGCCATGCGCCTGTCTCCTTCGAGCAAGCTTCAGGTCGTCACCGACGCGAAGATCCTTCTTCCCCGGAACTCCCCCGAGCTGACCGTCGGTTCGACGACCGCGACAGTCTCCGGTACCGGTCTCGCCATCGGCGGAGCGCGCTTCTCCGTCAGCCGGGCCGACGCCCACACCGTGCTCACCGCTCTCGCCTCCTCCGCCGCGACAGGACCGACACCCTCCCCGGTCCGGACCGGCCGAGCGGGCACGCCCCCGGGCGCCTCCACCGGCACCATGGCGGACACCGGCAGCAACTCCGGTGCTCTGTGGACCGTCGCAGGACTGGCGGGCGTCGTTCTCGCCGGCGTCGCCGCGGTCTTCGTCTTCGTACGCAGCCGCTCGCGTGTGCGTACGTCCCCGCGTCACTCCCGCTGCCCCCCGGCCGCCACGGATTCCACGGGCCCGCCCACAGCTGTCAGCGCTCACCCCATGCGATGGCATCGCTGCCGCGGTGTCTGCGATACCGACGGCGGTTGCCCGAGGACCCCCGCAGCCTGGCTCGTTCGGCGCGAGCGGGGCTTCGTACCCGCGGCAGGTCGAAGGGAGACCCGATGCCACAGCATGCCGCGCCCGCGGCCGACGTGATCGTCGCGGCTCGGGCGGGCGAACGCCACGCCCTGGAAGAGCTCAGCTCCCGGACGCTTCCGCTGGTCCACAGCGTCGCGGCGCGTGCGCACCCGTACCGCGACGACGTCGACGACATCGTCCAGGAGACGATGATGCGCATCCTGCGCGGCATCGGGGGACTGGAGCGCCCGGAGGCATTCCGATCCTGGGTGATCACCATCACCGTGAACGAGGTCCGCGACCACATCCGCAGGCGCGGCAGGAGGGAGACGCCGGGAGCGGCGTTCGACGCGGCCGAGCATCGGCCCGACCCGGCCGCCGACTTCACCGAGGGGGTCATCCTCAACCTGCGGCTGTCCGGGCAGCGCGAGGAGACCGTGCGCGCGACCCGTTGGCTCGACGAGGACGACCGGGAGCTGCTGTCACTGTGGTGGCTGGAGAGGGCCGGCCGGCTCGCCCGGACCGAGCTCGCTTCCGCTCTGGACTTGACCGGCCATCAAGCTGCAGTACGGGTACAACGCATGAAGGAGCGCCTGCACACCTCCCGCGTCATCGTCCGAGCCCTCGCGGCCAGGCCCGCATGCGGAGAACTGACCCGGCTCACCCTGGACTGGAACGGCGCCCCCAGCGGCCTGTGGCGCAAACGCCTCGGCCGCCATGTGCGCCAATGCCCGCGGTGCGTGCGCCACGAGGAAGGCATGCTGGCCCCGGAAGGACTGCTGGCGCCCCTGGCCCTCCTGCCCGTGCCGGCGGCACTGCCGGCCTGGCGCCCGTGGCTGTCCACGGGAACGCACACCGCGGCGGGCGACCATGCCGGCACCACGGCCCCTTCGGGCGGCGGAGGTTCCGCGACGACAGGGACCGCAGGGACGAGTCTCACCGCGAAGGCCGTGGTGGCGGCGAGTGCGCTGCTCGCCGTGGGCGGTGGCGTGCTCGTGTACGCGGCCCCCTGATCCAGCCCGTCGGAGCATCCGGCCACCGCCCCGACGGCTTCCGGCCCTGCACCCGCGCTTATCCACCGCATCCGCATCCGCACCACCGTCGCGGCCGGCACCGGTACTGGGCTCGGCCGTCTCGCCTCCCTCGCCCCGGCCTCGGTACGGGTCCGTGGTCGACACCGTGGACAGCGCGCCGCCGCCGGACCGGCCGCCCGCGGCATTGCCCCACCGCCCGCAGACCGCGGTGACGATGACGGGGCTCAAGAGGCACCTGGACGGCTACCAGCTCGTCCACCGTGGGGACACGGTGGTACTGCGCGGGAAGGGCTACTTCACCGTCCACTGGGACGTGATGTACGGGCTGCGCCCCGGGCTGCTGACCATGCCCTCGTGGACCGGACTGCGAGGAAGGCTGTTCCACGTGGCCTCGGGCGGCGGCCACCGCATGGACGATCGCCAGCCGGGCGCGACCGCCGACGGCACCTGGATGGGCAACAGGCAGCAGGGACTGATCACCCTCCCGCCGGGAGCCCAACAGATGTGGCAGAACGAGTACTACTACCTCGACGGCAGCATCACACTCCACCTCAACGAAACCCAGGCCGACTACAACCTCGACGTCCTGCCCTCCTCCCGGCAGCAGACAGCGGACGACATCGCCACTCCCCCGGCCCCGCACTCCGCCGACCGCGAACGGTACGGACTCGTGCGCGACACCGGCCGCGACGACGCCCCCGTACCGCAGTACACCACCCGCTCCACGCCGACCGACGCGGGCACCGTGCCCCAGCGCTCCGTCGTGTCCTGACGTTGCGCGATTTGCCCGGGCGGGGCGGTGCGAGGGTCCCCCACGCTCTGATCGACCTGCGCAGGAAGCCACCCCACAGCCCGGCCGACTACCGCCACGCGCTCACTGCAGTGCGCCTTCCAAAGCACCCTGATGATCGGAAACCCACTGACAGGCTCTCTGTACTTCCCTCACCACCCCGCCAGACCGAAGGCGGACCATGGCGACGTCTCCTGCATCAGCTGCAGTCTCGATGCCCCGCCAGCACCTGTCCTGCCACCACAAGACCGTGGACACAAGACGTTGCCGGTCCGACAACTCGTAGCTGTCAGCGATCAGTTTCATGCGCCGGGCCGCCTCCCCCGACGTCGGCCACGGCAGGGCCGAGACCGAGGTACTGCCAGCAGACATGAGCGATGTCATGGATCCGCGCACCCGGCGCCGCCAGATCCCAGTCGATGAACGCCACCGGCCGAAGCGCGCCACCGACCAGCGGATAGACCGTGTTCTTGGGCGACAGGTCGTTGTGACACACGGCCTCGTGGTCTCCAGCCAGCGTGGTGCCGGCCGTCAGGTCGTGGAACTCACGCACCAGCCGAGCGACCGCCACCAGGCTCTCGTCCGACGACACGGCAGCGGGCTGTCGCGGCTCCCACGCCACATGCCCGTCAAGGTAACTCAGCACTTCGCGACCCGTGTCGTCCGCACCGAGATACCGCGGAGCTCCGCCGCATCCACATGCTCCGAGCAACCTCAGCAGATCACCCACGAACCTCGTGCGAGCAGAGGCCGGACGGCGCACCGTGTCCCCGACACGAACGACCGCATTGACGAAACCTCCCGGCAAGGACGACTCAGGCATCCCTCCACCCTGCCCGATCACTGCCTCGAATTCTCAATAACTTGTCGCTTCCCCGATCTCGATGGGCGCCGTGGCCGCGCACCTGGACCGGACGAGCGCACGCTCACATGGCGAACTCTGCTGCGTTGGTGCCACGCCCCGCGTGGGCAGATCGCCTGCTGGTTGTCCCAGTCGATGGTGAAGGGCGCCTTGCCGAGGCCGTACCCCGCCTTGGCCTGGCTGCTGTGGTCGGCGGCGATGGGGCCGAGCGGAGTGATGCCGCGCACCCGTTGTGCCCGCTGGATCCTGGACGGCGGAGATGGTGGTGGCGGCCTGGATCACCAGCTCGGGGCGTTCTTCGTCGCAGGTTTTCGTGAAATGTGTGGTCGGCGACATGCTCGGACGGCAGATTCCACAGGTCAAGACGATACTGCTGGATGCGGCAACACACATCACCGCGTTCGTCGACGTTCCGCCGACGCACACTGCGAGAAGTTCTGGTCGACCAACTCGCTGGAACGGCAGGTCTTCGACCGACGCTGCGTCTCCGCAGGTACTCCGTGGCCGACCGCCCCCCGCCGAACCGGCTGAAGACAGCCCCGGCCTCCACAGCGGCCGGAGCCGAATCGGTCCGGTGGCTCGGCTCGTCATGTCCAGGCGCGCCACCGGCCGAGCCAGTCGCCGTTACCCCCCGGCCGCCTCGATGAACTCGCGCACGGCGCTGCGCGGGTCTCCCGAGCGCACCAGTTCCTCGCCGACCAGCACCGCGTCGGCTCCCCAACCTCGGTACTCCGCAACATCCTTTGGGCCCGTCACTCCCGATTCCGCGACCTTGACCGTGCCTTCCGGGATGGCCGTCACGAGGTCGGCGAAGACCTTGCGATCCGCGTGCAGCGTCGTCAGGTCCCGAGCGGTGATGCCGAGGAGCTCTGCGCCCGCGGCGATGGCGCGCCGCACTTCGTCGGCCGTGTGTGCCTCCACGAGCGGCGTGAGGCCCAACTCTTTGCACAGCCCCATCCGGTCAGCGAGCCGGCCGTCGTCCAGCGACACGACCATGAGCAGCGCAAGATCGGCGCCGTGCGCGCGAGCCTCCCACAGCTGATAGGGGTCGACGATGAAGTCCTTGCGCAGGACGGGCACATCGACCCGGGCGCGTACGGCGTCCAGGTCGGCGAGAGAGCCGCCGAAACGCCTGCTCTCGGTCAGCACACTGATGGCAGCGGCACCGCCGACCGCGTACTGGCTCGCGAGGGATGCAGGATCGGGGATGTCTGCTAGCGCACCGTTGCTGGGGCTCTTTCGCTTCACCTCGGCGATGACGGACACCCCGGGCGCCCGGAACGCGGGCAGCGGGTCGATCGCGGGTGCCGCGTCCGCTGCCCGGGAGCGCAGCTCCGCCAATGGCGTCGCGCGCTTACGCGCTTCCAGGTCTTCGCGGACTCCCGCGAGGATCCCCGCGCTGCCGCGGACGATGTGCCCGCCCGCCGGGTCGGCGGTGCCGCGGCCGACTCCCGCGAGCGCGAGTGCCCGGCTGTTGACGAGGCTGTTGTGGAAGTCCGAACCCTGCAGGTAGACCGGACGCCTGGTGTTCAGCGAGTCGAGCAGCGTCTTGTCTGCGACGGTGCCCGCGGGCTACAGGCCGACCGGGTTCCGGTCGGTGACGTGGAGCCAGCCGTCCGGGTCCTGAGGCGCCGTGGCGTCCAGCATCTCCTGGAGCATGGCGCGGAACTGCGGAACGGTCATGTTCTGTTTGCGCAGAGACGGGTTCAGGGACCGCATGGCCGCAGCGAGCGGGTGCATGTGCCCGTCCTGGAGGCCCGGCATGACCGTACCTCTGTGGGCGTCGCTGACGACGGTACGGCGGCCGATGCGACGGCGTATCTCCGCGTCGGACCCGACCGTGAGGATCCTTCCGTCGCTGCCGGCGGCCATCACCTGGGCCGGTGCGCCTCCCTGGGCTTCGGTGGACACCGGCCCGTTCAGCACTACGGTGGCCACCCGCGCCGGGGAGCGGCCGGTCGCGGCCCGGGCGGCCGTAGCGGTACCGGCAACCGCGAGCGCACCTGCTCCGGCCGCGGACAGGAACGTCCGCCTGCGCAGCGAGGACAGCGTCAAGACCTATGCCGACCTCGTCAAGCAGGGCCTGCTGCCGCAGCACATCACCCCGGCGCTGCTGATCGACGCCGACCTGGCCAAGAAGCCCCAGGCGGCAGCCGAGTACCTGCGCGACGTGCGCAGACGTTTCGCCGGACCGGCCACGCTGCGACTGACGACGGCCAAGGTGTTCCTCGACGGCGTGATGGAGTTCCCGGCCCAGACCGCCGCCCTGCTGACGCCCTACCCGGGCGCCCAGGGCAAGCCGACCGACCACCGCGGCGACCTGTGCGTCAGCGACCGGGACTACCAGACTCTTGTCGGCGCCCCGGACGCGGACGGGTGGCACATGCACGCGCACGCCATCGGCCACCGGTACGGCGACCCACGTGTTCCAAGTCCTCGACCGGTTCGCGGCCTCGGAACAGCTCCAGGCGCCTCGCCTGTCCGTGACGGCCTCCAGAACTCCGGGCTGCTCGCCCCACGACAGGCCGCCGAGGGAACACTGGACGAGCCGGCCCGCCGCGGCCATGGCCTCCCCCGGCACGCGTCCCAGTATCATCGACGTCACCCTGAGCATGCGAAACCACGAACAGGTCGAACGAAACGTGCAGCTTCACCATCGGCCCGTTCCCGGCGGTCTGTGAGTCGATCTTCGCGCTCGGGCCTGATGGACGTACCGGCGCGGGCCGGTCGCGGGCCGGTCGCGGGAGGAGTGCGCGGTGTCTTTGACAGACAAGGCCATCGAGCACATCCGTGAGCTGATCCGCAGCGGCGCGCTGCCTCCGGGTTCGAAACTGCCACCGGAGGCGGATCTCGCCGCCCAGCTGGGTCTGTCCCGCAACCTCGCCCGCGAGGCCGTCAAGGCACTGGCCGTCGCACGCGTGCTGGAGGTCCGGCGAGGTGATGGCACGTACGTGACCAGTCTGGAGCCCAGCCTGCTGTTCGAAGGCCTCGGCGGAGCCGTGGAACTCCTCCAGAACGACTCGGCCGCTCTGCTGGACTTGATGGAGGTCCGCAGGCTGCTGGAGCCGGCGGCGACCGCGCTGGCCGCCACCCGGATCTCCGACGAGCAGCTCGCCGAGGTCAAGCGCCATCTGGACGCCATGAGCGGGGCCCGGGACGACGTCGAGCAGCTCAACGCCCACGACGTGGCCTTCCACCGGGCCGTGATCTCCGCGACGGGCAACAACTCGCTGCTCACGCTCCTGGAGGGCATATCGGGCCGTACGCTGCGTGCCCGGATCTGGCGCGGCCTGGTCGACGATCAGGCCGCGGGCCGCACGCTCGCCGAACACGAGTCGATCTTCTCGGCCCTCTCAACCCGTGACGCCTTCCTGAGCCAGGCCGCCGCCCTCCTGCATGTCAACAACACGGAGCAGTGGTTGAGGGAACACCTGCACGCCTCGGAGTCACTCGTCACCGGCTCAGTGGGACGTCCACGGGGTGCTCCGGCGAAGCCCCGCCACCAGGAGGAGTGAGGAGCTCACAGGGGCCCACCTGCGGCCCCCTACCAAGCCATGTCGGCAGAGGGCCGGCTCGCTCCGGCATGAGACAGCGGGGCAGGAGATCGACAGCAGTCAGTTCCGGTGCCGGGTGCCTGCCGCTATCGGTGGTGCGGCAGGTGGGGTGGCAGGGCCGGGGTGGTGCCGATGCCGGGTGCGGGCTCGGGCCGCACCAGCAGGACGGGGCACGGGGCGTGGTCGACGATGAAACGGCCGGCATGCCCGAGGCTGCGCGGCCCGGGACGGGTCCGGTCACCGTCGCGGGTGAGGATGAGCAGGTCGGCGCCGTCGACCGCGGCGACGACCTCCCGCTCGACGCGGCCGGTCCGCTCGACATGGGCGCACGGACGGTCCAGACGCTGCGCGGACTCGGCCAGGAACGTCTCGGCGGAGGCGGCGGCCAGCTGCTTCTTCTGCGTGCCGGGGTCGCGTTTGCCATGGCCGCGGCCGAGCAGACCGGCGAAGGCACCGTGCGCCGCGCCCGGGACCTCGGCCGGGGTGACGTGGAGCAGCACGATGTCGGCGTCGTCGGGCGCGTGGGCGCGGACGGCGCTGCTTCGACATGCCGGCGAGGCCGATCTGCGGCACGTCGTCGACGGCTTCGACTCGCCCCGCTGATCACGTCGACGGCGCGGCGACGAACTCGCCGCGCTCGGCCGGGATGCAGCTGAAGTACTGCTCCGGGACCGCGACCTCGCCGGCCACGCTCCGGCGCCGGGGCGGCCGCTGCATCGTTCGACAAGGTGGTCCTGACCCGCTCTGGGATGCCGTCGAGGAGCACCTCGGCCGCTGGCACGCCGCCGGGACACCGGCCATGGGGGAAGC
This sequence comes from Streptomyces sp. MMG1121, assembly GCF_001280015.1. Classification (GTDB taxonomy): domain Bacteria; phylum Actinomycetota; class Actinomycetes; order Streptomycetales; family Streptomycetaceae; genus Streptomyces. Next base: position 89,732 of record NZ_LGDV01000152.1, on the reverse strand, counting down.
CACCGTGCGCGTGGCACCGGAGGGCCAGGGCAGCCACTGGTCAGGCTTCACGGCCGGCCCCGCACATCCGTCTCCCCCTTGGCGGGTGGGCGGGGCCTTCCGCTGCACGCGAGCGTTCCCAACTCCGGGTCGGACCTTGAGCCGTGACAGCTGTGGCAAGGTACCGGGCGTCAGCCCTTGCCGGAGAGGCGCCAGACCTGGTTCTTCTTGGTGCTCAGCACGTTCGCCGGGTCGCAGGTCCACTGGTGGATCAGCGCGCCGGCCGTGGTGGACACGTTGCTGACGTCGACGCACTTGCCGCTGTGGACGGCGACCAGTTGGTAGTCCTTGCTGTTGCCGAGCGCGGTGACGGGGTTGAGGGTGAACTGCTGGTTGGTGCCGCCGTTGCAGGTGTACTGGATGACGGCGGCGCCGTCGGCGGTGGACGCCCCGGAGACGTCGAGGCACTTGCCGCTGAGGTCGTTCACCACGGTGTACGTGTTCGTCTTGCCGCTCACCGGCTTGAGGTCGAGCATCTGCTGGTAACCGCCCTCGCAGTACCACTGCTGGTACTGCGTTCCGTTCGCGGTGCTCAGGTTGGTGTCGTCCAGGCACTGCCCGCTGTTCTCGCTGACGGCGACCGTGGCGACGGTCGTGTTCGACGGCGGGAGCAGGGTGACGGTGTAGCCGTCCTTGGCGTTCGACCAGGGGATGCTCACCGACGCTGCGTTGTTGCTGACACCCAGGGTGGTGTCGGAGATCGTCTCCGGTCCGGCGACCGCCGCGCCGTTGTCGTACGGGACACGCTGGACGACCGCACGGACCTGGTTGTTCTCCACGACCGACGTGGTGTTGAGGCCGGTGAGGTTGACGGTGACCGTACCGGTGTTGCCGTTGCTGCCGAGCAGGATCTTGGCGTTCTCGGCGGTGTTGTCCTTGGTGGCGAGGCCGTCGGTGTTGGTGCCGGGGACGAGATTGACGATGTTGCCGGTCTGCGAGCCGTAGTAGCGGTACAGGAACCACTCGCCGAGCGGCAGGTACTGGCCGGTGCCGTTCTTGGTGAGCAGGTTCGCCTCGTCGTCGTGCAGGCCCGTGCCGGAGGCCCAGTTGCCGCGCAGACCGTCGGCGCCGGCGCGCTCCAGGCGGCCGACGAACCAGGCGCCGCCGCCCGGGGACTGCATGGACAGGGTGGCGTACTCGTTGATCTGGTAGGGGCGGGAGTGGGGCAACCCGGCCGCTGACAGGACGGAGTTGGCGCGGCCGACGTCGGTGGCGGGGTCGCCCGGCTCGTCGTGCCAGCTGTAGATGTCGGGGGCGACGTTGTTGGCCTTGACGTAGTTCAGGTAGGTGGTCCACCAGGTGTTGGAGGAGTTCGACTGGGAGGCCGTGCTCGGTCCGACGATGAGCTGACCAGGGAAGGCTGTCCGGACCCGGGCGTAGAAGCGCGACCACATCTGCAGGTACTGCGCCTGCGAGGGCTTCCAGAAGCCGGCGCCGTCGGGCTCGTTCCACAGATCCCACTCGACGGTCATGTTGTTGGCTTTGACGTCGTTGATGAGCTGGGTGACGAAGTTGTCGAACTGTGTCCAGTCACCGTTGTCGCCCGGCCAGCCCTGGTTGGTGGTGCCGTCCGCGCCCCACAGGTCGTGCGGGAGCAGCACGAACGTGCCGCCGAGCGCGACGGTCCGTTTGTACTGCGCCAGGGTCGCGTTCCAGCGGGTCTGGTAGTCGGCGAGGCTGGTGGCGTAGCCGCCGCTGTTGAGCTGCGCGCCGCCGGCCCGCATGAAGTGCCACTTGATGTCCTTGAAGAAGTGGTCCTGCGGCAGCGAGCCGTCCGGCGTCATGCCGTAGATCATTCCGGAGGCGTGGTACGTCGGGGCGCCGCCGGCGGTGGCGAAGTCGACGGTGACGCTGGTGTCCGCGGCTTGGGAGGGGGCGGCGGGAACCAGGGTCGAGGCGACGGCGGTCATGAGGAGGACGACGGACGAGAGGGCTCGGCGTCTGGTCCGGAGGACGGTTCTGGGAATGGGCGACTTCATTGTGCGGCTCCTGGGGAGAGGAGAATGAACCGGGACCCGAGTGGCCCCGGGGCTGTGGGGAGGCAGTCGGTCAGTGGCCGTCTCGGTGTGCGTGCGCTTGCGCGAGGAGGAGGTAGCTGCTGGCGGTCCAGGTGTAGGCGCGGTCGCGCAGGCCCGTCCCGGTGAGGGCGTCGAAGTTCTCGGCGAAGCCGTGCGTCTCGCACAGGGCGCGGAAGCGGGCGCTGATGTCGTCGGCCAACCGGTGGTGGCCGGCACGGCGCAGGCCGTCCTCGACGAGGACGGTGGCCGGGGCCCAGATGGGGCCGCGCCAGTAGCCGTCGGGGAGGTAGTGCGGGGAGGTGGGCGGTTCGGTGGCCAGGCCGTACGGCGTCAGATGGGCCTTGATGCGGTCGGCCAGCGCGCTGCTGATCCCGCCGGGCAGGTGTTCGCCCAGCACGATGGGCATCAGGTCCAGGAGGCTGGCGCTGCTCCAGGTGTCCCCGGTTTCGGCCCCGCGGGCGACGAACCGGTCGCCGGTCCAGAGCTGGTCGAGCAGGGCCGTCTGTATCTCCTCGGCCGTGCGTGTCCACCGATCCGCTTCGTCCCGCCTGTTCAACTCCGTGGCCAGGTCGGCGAGTTCGTGCAGCTGGAGGATGAGGAAGGCGGCCAGGTCGGCGGTGACGACCACCCGCTCGGGGTCGAAGGTGGTGGCGTTGTCCCAGCCGCTGTCGTTGCCGTGCTGGTAGTAGGCGAGTTCGGTTCCTGGCGCGCGCCGCGCGGTGAGCCAGAAGTCGGTCCAGCGCGTCAACCGGCCGTACGCCGCGGCCAGTTCCGCCTGGCTGGGCGCCGTCAAAAGCCGACGACGAAGGTGGCCGAAGGCCCAGCCGTGGATGGGCGGCTTCACGAAGTTGTGGAGGACCTCTGAGTGAGTGACCGAGTCCGGCAGGGCCCCGGCGGCGTCCTGGTGGTCGAAGGGCAGGTGGAACTGGTCCAGGGCCAGTCGCGGTGAACCGGGGGCCAGCGCCAGGGCGTTGAAGCAGTGGTCCCAGCTCCATACCTTGTCCATCCAGTGCTTGGACATCAGCACGGCGGGACGGGTGACCAGGCCCGTCGGCGCCACGGTCGCCGACCAGACGACGTACGCGGCGAGTTCGGCTGCCGGGGTGGCGGACGAGCGCCAGGGGGCCACCGCGTCGACGAAGTCCCTGAAGGCCCCCTCTGCGGACTTCATGATGTCGTCGAAGGTCACCGAGGACTTGTACGGCGGGCGGGCTGTGTCGAGTTCCTCGACCGCGATCTCCCAGGTGCCGTCCGCCTCCGCGGTCACGGCGACACCGCGGTCGGCGCTGCCCAGGGCCTGGGCTCCGGCCGTCGCGGCGAGGGTGCCGGACAGCACGGTGACGCGGTAGCGGCGTCCGGTCTCGTACGACGTGAAGATGTGCGCGTCCGCCGCCGGGTCGTGGAAGAAGTACGTTCCGCTGAACGGGGTCAGGGTCTGTGCGGCGGCGAAGACGCCGAAGCCCAGGCCGTTCCCCCGCAGTCGTACGGTGTCCGGTGACTCGTAGGCAAGGTCGACGCGCCCGCTCGCGCCGGCCCAGCTGAGCAGGCCCGGTGTCGCCTCGACGCGGGTCTCGACACGCTCCCCCGCGGCCGGGTCCAGAGGGACCAGGCGCAGGACGGCGTGCATGCCGTTCTGGTGCGAGACAAGGTGGAGATCTTCGGCGTAGGTCTTCTCCGCGACGACGGGCGAGATGTCGAACCAGGAGCCGTAGGTGCTGAACGGGATGTCGTGGACGGAGAAGGCCGGGCCGGTTCGGACGGCGGTCATACGGTGGGACTCGTTTCTGGGGCAGGGGCGAAGGTCGGCCGACCCGCAGTCGGGTCAGCCGTCGTGCGGGAGTGGGAGGGGCTGTCAGTCCTTGACGGCACCGGCGGTCACGCCGGCGGCGACGTAGCGCTGGGCGAGGACGAGGATGACCGCGGCGGGCAGGGAGGCGACGACCGCGGTGGCCATGATGGCGTTCCACTGCTGGTTGTTGTTGCCGATGTAGTGGTAGATGCCGAGAGTGATCGGCTCGTGGGCGCCGCCGCCCGCGAGGGTGCTGGCGAAGACGAAGTCGGACCAGGACCACAGGAACGCGAACAGGGACACCGTGACGACGGCGTTGCGGCTGATCGGCAGGACGACGGACCAGAAGGTGCGCAGCGGCCCGGCGCCGTCGGTCGTGGCGGCCTGGAGCAGTTCACCGGGGATGCCGGACATGAACGCGGTGAAGATGAGGACGCCGAACGGGACGGCCAGGGTCGAGTCGGCGACGATCAGGCCGGGGACGGACTGGAGCAGACCGAGCTGGAGGTAGATGGCGTAGAAGCCCATCGCCATGATGATGCCCGGGATCATCTGGGCGGCCAGCAGGACGAAGTTCAGGATGCCGGCGCCGCGCGGGCGCAGCTTGGCCAGGGCGTAGCCGGCGGGAGCGGAGAGGGCGACGGTCAGGACGACGGTGCCCAGGCCGATGACGAGGCTGGTGCCGAGGTAGGGCAACTGCTCGTCGAGCACGGTGCGGTAGCCGGCCAGGGTGCCGTGCAGCGGCAGCAGGTCCGGCGGGCTCTTGCGCATGTCCTGGTCACGGGTGAGGGAGACGTTGAGCATCCAGTAGACCGGGAAGAGCATGATCCCGGTCAGCAGCACGCCGATCGTGGTCTTCGCCCGGTTGCGCCTGGGGCTCCGGCTCATGACAGCGCCTGCCTTCTCTGGGCCCGGACGTAGACCAGGCCGAAGACCAGGGCGACGACCACGAGCAGGTTGCCGACGGCCGCGCCGGGGCCGAAGGCGGGCAGGAGGTTGCCGAAGCCGAGCTGGTAGGACCAGGTGGCGAGGGTGGTGGACGAGTCCGCCGGGCCGCCCTTGGTCATGATCCAGATGATGTCGAAGACCTTGAGCGTGTAGATCAGACCGAGCAGCAGCGTGATCGCGGACACCGGGCGCAGCAGCGGGAAGGTGACCCGCAAGAAGCGCTGCCAGGCGTTCGCCCCGTCGATGGCGGCGGCCTCGTACAGGCTCGCGGGGATCGATTGCAGGCCGCTGTAAAGGACCACCAGGTTGAACGGGACGCCGATCCAGACGTTGGCGATGATCACCGAGGCCAGCGACCAGGACGGCGAGGTCAACCAGTCGACCGGCCCGATTCCGATGGCGTGCAGGGCGGCGTTGACGACACCCGACTCGCTGCCCAGCATCCACGACCAGGTGGAGGCCGAGACGATCAGCGGCAGCAGCCAGGGCACCAGGAACAGGGCTCGCAGGGTGGCGGAGAGCCGGAAGTTCTGGTTGAAGAACACCGCGAGTCCGAGCCCGATGGCGTACTGGAAGGCCAGGCACACGGTGGTGAACAGCGCGGTGTGGACCAGGGCCGGGGCGAAGGTCGGGTCGGCGAAGACCTTGCGGTAGTTCGCCAGGCCGGTGAACGGGGCGTCGCCCTGGACGAAGGAGCGGACGGTGTAGTCGCGCAGGCTCAGGTCGAGGTTGCGGTAGAGCGGGTAGGCGTAGAAGAGGGCGAGATAGACGGTCACCGGGGCGAGGAATCCCCAGGCGGCCCACTGGGTGGAGGTGGGCCGAAGGCGTTTCGTGGCGGGGGTCGGGGGCGGGACGGCGGCCGCCCCGTTGCGGACGTGCTCGGACGGGTGGTCCGACAGCTGTGTCGTGTGGTTCATCAAGGACCCTTGTGATCGGGCTACTTGGCGGCGGACTGGGCCGCGGACAGCGCGTCCTTGGGGGACTTGGACCCGCTGAGGGCGGACTGAACGGCCTTCCACATCTGCTCGGAGATCTTGGGGTACGTGGTGCCCAGGCCGTCGCTGGTGCGGCCCTTGGCCGCCTTGACCGCGTCGACCCACGGCTTCAGGTCGGCGTTCGCGGCCACCTGCTTGTCCTGGACCTCGCTGGTGGGGGCCACGTAGGACAGGGTGGTGTCGGTGTCGTAGAGGTTGTCGGCACTGGTCAGGCAGGTCACCAGCTTCTCGGAGGTGGCGTAGCGGCCGGTGTCCTGCTGGACCGGGACGGTCACGAACTCGCCGCCGGTCGGGGCTGCGGTGTTGCCGCCCGTGGCGGCCGGTATGGGCAGCACCCCGTAATCGAAGCCGGCCTTCTTGGCGCCTGCGAGCTGCCAGGTGCCGTTCTCGGCGAACGCGTAGTCGCCGCTGGCGAACTCCTGCCAGCTGGTGGTCTGGGTGTTGTTGAGCACCGAGTTGGGCGCGTAGCCGTTCTTCAGCCAGTCCTTCCACAGGGTCAGCGCGGACACGCCCTGGGAGGAGTCGAGTGCGGTCAGCTTGGCACCCGAGCCCCAGAACCAGGGCAGGAACTGGAAGCTGCCTTCCTCCGTGCCGATCGCTGAGAACGTGATGCCCTTCTTGCCCGCCTGCTTGACCTTGGCCAGCGCGGCCGTCAGCGACGTCCAGTCCTTGACCGAGGCGATGTCGACGCCTGCCTGCTTCAGCACCTTCTTGTTGTAGTAGAGGGCGAGGGTGTTGGCGCCGATCGGCGTGCCGTACGTCTTGCCGCCCGACTGGCCGGCCGCGAGCAGATTGGGGTCCACCTTCGAGGTGTCCAGCTTGGTGTCGTCCGTCGTGGTGAGCACGCCGGCCTCAGCCAGCGTGGACACCATCGGGTTGTCGACGATGAGGACGTCCGGCGAGTTGCCCTGCTGCGCCGCCAGGAGGGTCTTGTTGCCCAGGTCGCTGGTGTCGAAGGCGGTCCGCTTGATCTTCACTCCGGCCTTGGTGCCGCACTGGTCCAGCAGCTTCGCCCAGGCCGAGGTCTTGTCGAACTGAGGGTAGGGGTCCCAGACGGTGTACGTGCCGCTGCCGGGACCCTTGGTGCTGGTGCCGCCGGAGCCGGAGGAGCAGGCGGCGGCACCGGCGGCCACGGTCATGACGGCCAGGGATGCGGCGGTCAGACGACACTGTCTGGAGAAGCTGTTCATTGCGAGGGTTCCTTTGGTCTGGGCATGCGGGTGCCGACGGCACGGGGTGATGAGGAGGAACGGGCACGCCGAACAGCACCGATGAGCTGTCGGTCGATCGGCGGTGGAGTAGGTCCACGGGGGCTACCCGTGGAATGGGGTCAGGACGCCGTAGCGGGCCCGGTGCTGGCACGCAGGGAGATCGGCGGCACGAGGAGATGGTTCCGGGGCGGTACGTCGGGGTGGTCGAGGCGCTCCACCAGCAGGTCGACGGCGCGCCGGCCCATCTCCTCCGCCGGCACGTCGGCGGCGGTGAGCTGCGGGGTCACCGTCTCCGCCCACCGGCCGGCGACGACCCCGGTGACGGAGAAGTCGCGCGGCACATGGCGGCCCGCCTGGGCGAGCCCGCGGTAGAGGCCGCCGAGCGCGGCCTCGTTCAGCGTGACCAGGGCCGTGGTGGCCGGGTCGTCGTGCAGGATCTGTTCCAGGCAGGCCTGGCCCGATGCCGCGTCGTCCCCGCAACAGTACGTCCGCACGGTCAGCCCGCGTTCGGCCGCGGCCTTGGTGAAGCCGTCCAGGCCACGATGCGCGGACTCGTATCCGGCCCGCAACAGTTGCTCGGGACGGTTGACGAAGGCGACCCTGCGGTGGCCGAGGTCCGCCAGGTGGTGCACGCAGGCCGCCGCCAGCGCGGTGTGATCCAGGCCCACCCACCAGCCGCCCTCCGGATGGGCGGTGCGGCCGATGGCGACCGAGGGGAAGTCCAGGGCGGCCAGGTGATCGACCCGGTCGTCCTCCAGTCTGATCTCCATCAGGATCGCCCCGTCGACCCTCCGCTCCCCCAGCAATCGCTGGAACGAGCGGTCGCTGTCCACACCGCTCGGTGACAGCAGCACGTCGTAGTCGTGGGCCGCGGCGGCCTCCACCACACTGCCGATGAAGTCCAGCTGCATCCCGGTGTAGTGGTTGCCGGCCGGAGGGAACACCAGGCCGATCGTGCTGGTCCGGCCGTTGGCCAGGGCGCGTGCGCTGGCATTCGGGCGGTAACCCAACTCGTCGATGACCTGCTGGACCTTCCGGCGGGTGTCGTCCGAGACCGGGCGCTTGCCGCTCAGCGCGTAGGAAACGGTGCTCCGTGAAACACCGGCCCGCCGCGCGATCTCACCGATATTCACGACGACTCCTTTTTCGAACCGGTTCGACTCTACGAAGAGGGAGCGGGTCGCCGGTCGTGAGGGCGTGGAAACGGATCAGGAGCGAGAGCCGGTCGTCGAACCGGTTCACGTGAAGTGAAGGTAGGAACTCCTCGAACTCCTGTCAACACTCCTGGATCAACCTCTCCGACCCGTATCGCTCCGAGGAGAACCTTGTGTTGAAGGGATTGCTGGTCAGCCTCACCGGTGCTAGCTTCCCGAACCCGTTCGATGAAGCAATCCTTCCCACAGCCATGGACGCACGCCGCGCCTGCCCCCGAGCGCAGGGGCACGAACCCCGCCATCCAGAAGATTTGCCCAGTACCGCTCGCCGCGCCACCGAACCGGTTCGACGCACACGCCGCCATCGGGATCCACGTATGTGAGGACTCGGAGGACCCCATCCATGCCATTCGCTGACAGATCCGCCCGGCGACGCCGGGGGCCGGCCGCCGTGGCCGTCGCTCTGGGCGCGGGCCTGCCGGTCGCGCCGGCCGCCCCCGCCCAGGCGGCGGACCCGCCCCAGCCGGCCGCCCACTACACCTTCGACCAAGACGACCTGGCCACTGGGAAGATCGCCGACAGTTCCGGCAACGGCCTCACAGCGAGCCTGGTGAACGGCTCCACCGCCCAGTCCATCGCGGGCGCGGACGGCGGGAAGGCTCTGGCCTTGCCCGGCGGGGCGCCCGATTCGGATGGTGCGTACCTCCGTCTGCCCCGCGAAGTGCTCGGGGACGCGGCGGACCTGACGGTCTCCGCCCGCGTGACATGGAGCGGTGACGCCTCGCCCTGGCAACGGATCTTCGACCTTGGCACCAACACCACGAAGTACCTTTTCACCACCCCCTCCGATAACGGTGGCGTGCTGCGCACCGCCGTCACCACCGGCGGTGGCGGCGCCGAGGCCCAGGTGAGCGGCTACGACGCGCTTCCCGCGAACCAGTGGCGAACCATCACCGTCACGCTCGACAGCTCCGCCCGGCGCGTCACCGCCTACCTCGACGGGGTCGCAGTGTCCTCCGCCGCGACCGACGTCAGGGCCAAGGACCTACTGGACAGCTCCGCCACAGCCGCCGGTTACATCGGCAAGTCCCTCTACCCGGACCCGCTGTTCAAGGGCGCGATCGACGACTTCACCGTATGGCACACCGCGCTCACCCCCGACCAGGTGGCCGGTACGGTCGAGCACGTGCCCAGCCTCCGGCAGCTCTCGCAGACGTCGTTCGGCGTGCGTACGACGACGAAGACCGCCCCGTCCCTCCCGGCCGCCGTCCGCTCCTCCTTCTCCGACGGGTACGACCGCGACACGCCGGTCGTCTGGGATGCCGTACCGTCCGAGAAGTACGCCCGGCCGGGGACCTTCACGGTGGCCGGCACGGCGGCCGGGCGCGCGGTGGAGGCGACGGTCACCGTCGTCCGCGAGGGACAGCTGGAGGTGGATCTCGGCTCGGACACCGGCGCCTTCCACGGCGGCGCCTCCGGCACCCTCTACGGCGTGTACGGGCCGGACGTCCCCACCAACAACCTCATCGAGGGGATGGGCCTGCGCACGGTCTCCACCAAGGCCCAGGACGGCCCGCAGCACCCCGGCGCCGACGCGCTGGACGTGGTCAAACCGCTCGCCGACTCCACCCACGGTGACGTGTACGTCTACATGACCGACGTCCACCGCGGCTTCCCGTACGAGTGGCCCGGCGACACCCCAGAGGAGAGGCTCAGACTCTACGAGGAGAAGATCGCGAAGCAGGTCGACCAGGTCCTGCAGCTGCCGAAGCAGTACCAGGACCACATCGTCTTCGTGCCGTTCAACGAGCCCGAGGGCAACATGTTCGGCACCGGCGAGTGGAGCTACGACAAGGTCAGCTGGCTCACCGACCCCAGGGACTACTTCGCCGCCTGGGACGAGGTCTACGAACTCATCAAACGCAGGATGCCCAGTGCCCGCATAGCCGGCCCCAACACCAGTGTTCTGTTCGACCAGGTGAAGGGCTTTCTCAGCCACGCCCTCGCCGCCGGCACCCTCCCGGACGTCGTCACCTGGCACGAGCTGAGCCACCCGGAGGCGGTGCGCCAGAGCGTCGCCACGTACCGGGCCTGGGAGAAGGAGCTGTTCAAGGGCACTGGCAAGGAAGGCACCCAGCTCCCGGTCAACATCAACGAGTACGCCTTCAACTACCACACCTCGGTGCCCGGACAGATGATCCAGTGGGTGTCGGCGATCGAGGAGTCCAAGGTGGACGCCGACGTCGCGTACTGGAACATCGACGGCAACCTCTCCGACTCCGCTGTGCAGTCCAACCGCGGCAACGGCCAGTGGTGGCTGCTGCACTCGTACGCCTCGATGAGCGGGCACACGGTGAAGGTGAACCCGCCGTTCCCCGGCCAGAACTACACCATGCAGGGCGTGGCCACGCTCGACAAGCAGAAGAAACAGGCCCGGCTGCTCTTCGGCGGGTCCAACGGCAAGGGCCACATCACCTTCGCGGGCGTCCCCAAGACGGTCTTCGGGCATCGCGTGCACGCCTGGGTGCGGGAGATCGAGTGGAGCGGCCAGGTGGGCGACAACTCCGGGCCGAAGCTGCTCACCGAGACGAACCTGAAGGTCGGTGACGACGGCAAGGTCGTCGTCGACTTCGGCGAGGGCGCGCTGCCGAGGCTGAAGGAGTCCTCGGCGTACGAGATCGTCCTCAGCCCGGCCGGCGGGGCGAAGGGCACTCAGTCACCGCCCGTGCGCTGGCAGGGATCCTACGAGGCGGAGGACGCCGCCCACACCGGGTCCGGCTACTCAAAGAACGGCCCGGAGGGTTCGACCGCCGATGTGTCGAAGTTCTACACCTCCGGCGGCTACGACGTCGGCGGGCTGCGCACCGGCTCGGATGTCACGCTGGACTTCGGCGTGGACGTGCCCGAGGACGGCACCTACGACCTGAGCGTCTTCGCCAACTCCCTGAACACCTACGACAAGGTGAAGGAACAGGGCCCCACCAACGTCTTCCTGCGGGTGGACGGCACGGCGGACAGCGAACAGCAGCTGTTCCTGCCGCTCGGCTACAAGTGGGTGGTCTGGGACCACACCGACACAAAGGTCCGCCTCCCCAAGGGCAGACACACCCTCACACTCGCCGCGAAGAGCCTCGACGGCAAGCGCGCGACCAAGGGGGACGCCATCGTCGACCGGCTCACCTTGTCCCTGCCGAGCGCGTCGGCGGCCACCGAGGTCTACGAGGGCGAACTGGCCTGGACGAGCGGCGGAGCGCGTCCCGTCTACGACCTGCCGGAGCACACCGGGACCCCTGCCACCGGCTCGGGCGCGGTCCGGGTCGCCAAGAACCAGACGGCCACGTTCTGGGTCTACTCGCCCGCCGACCGAGAAGCCACTCTCAAGGTCGACACACTCGGCGGAGGGGACGCCCGGCTCTCCGTCAACGGGCACGATGTCCTGCGCCTGTCCAAGGACAAGGACGAGGTGGCCGTCTCGCTCTCGGGCGGCATCAACAAGGTGACGGTGACCGGCGGTCCGTCCGCCACGTTCGTCGACCGGCTCACGGTCGGACTCACCGACGGAACACTGAAGGCGCGTACGTACGAGGCGCAGGAGGCCAAGCTCAGGGGCTCGGCCATGCTGACCCCGCTGTCCCTGGCGACCGACGGCACGGCGATCACCGGGATCGGGGGCGATCCGGGCAACGGGAACACGGCGACGTTCACGGTCGAGGCGGACGCGGCCGGCCTGTACGCACTGCGCGTCCGCTACTCCAACCCCGAGCAGTCGCAGGCCACCCACTACAACCCCGACCCGCTCGCCCGCCACGCCGATGTCACCGTCAACGGCGGCACGGTGCAGCGTGTCAGCTTTCCGCACACCTTCCACCGGAACAACTTCTGGGAACTGACCGTCCCGGTCCACCTCGAAAAGGGACAGAACACGATCACTTTCCGCTCCGAGGAACTGCCGAACTTCGACGGGACGACCTACGCCTCGGACACCTTCCCCGGCATCCTGCTCCGCTCCCGCTACGCACCGCTGATCGACCGGGTAGCCATCGCACCGTACGCACGGGAAGTGCGGTGAGCTGATCACCACCGCCGGGCCGGTGCGCAGGCAATCCGCGCCCCGAGTCACCACTCCCCTGCGGCCGGCCCGGCGATTCAGCAAGCATCCGCTTTGGGCTGTGCCGATGGCGGTTCGAGTCGCCGGAGGCGCAGTACAGACCCGGAACGGGGACGCAGCGACACCGACTCACCCCATACCCCATGAAGACGAACTGGTTCGGAAACCAAGCCGCGCCTGCCCGACGACCACGCCGCACCACCTACGAATCCCCAGATCCCCGACGGAGTCGCTCAATGGACCCAGGGCTCGCGGTACGCGACCGGAGCGATGCGTCACCTGCTTTCGAAATTTCGAAGGTGCCGGCGCTCAGTGGTGGCCGGGGGCCGGGCTGTGCTGCTGCGCTCGACCAGGCTGGTAGCCAGGTCTACACGCAGCGCGGACGGCGGGTTGCCCCGGGCGAGGTCGATCACCATGCGCGCGGCGACTTCGGCCATCTCGGTCAGCGGCTGGCGGACGGTGGTCAGGGGTGGGCCGACCCACCGGGCGATGGGCAGGTCGTCGAAGCCGACTACGCTGAGATCCTCCGGGATTCGTAGGCCCAGCTCCCGCGCGGCCTCGTAGAGGCCGAGCGCCTGCAGGTCGTTGCCGGTGAAGATCGCCGTGGGCCGGTCCTTGCGGCGCAGCAGCTCAAGGCCCTCCCGGTAGCCGGTTTCGTGGTGGAAGCTGCCCTCGCGGATCAGTTCGGGATCGAAGGCGACGCCGGTCGTCTCCAACGCGGCCCGATAGCCGTCGATCCGGGCGCGGCTGCACATCATCCACCGTGGGCCGGCGACCATGCCGATGCGCCGGTGGCCCAGGTCGAGCAGGTGGCGGGTGGCGGCGACGCCGCCGTTCCAGTTGGTCGTTCCGACCGCCGGCAGGTCCTGACCGGGATCCCCTGCCGGGTCCATCACCACGAACGGGATGTCACGACTGGTCAGTTGTGCTTGCTGGGCCCTGTCGAGCCCGGACAGCACCAGGAGCACGCCCGTGGGGCGGCGGGCGAGCACCCCGTCCAGCCAGGACTGCCCAAGGCTGAGCCGGCCCGAGGACTGCGACAGGACGACGCTCATTCCCTCCTCGCGGACGACGTTCTCGACCCCGCGGATGACCTCCATCGCCCAGGCGCTCTCCAGCTCGTGGAACGCCAGCTCCAGCAATGGGCTGGACGGGGCGCTGTTGCCGCGGCGCCGCTGGTAGCCGTACTGGTGCAGCAGTTCCTCCACCCGCTCCCGGGTGGAGGAGGCGACGTCCGCGCGGCCGTTGAGGACTTTCGAAACAGTCGGTGTGGACACTCCCGCCTCGCGCGCGATTTCGGCGAGTGTCGCCGCTCTGGTCACGATCCCTCCTGTGCTGCCCTGGTGCGCGACGTACGAAGTCCTTGCGACTGTACGGGACGGATGCCAGCTGGTCAGGGCTTCGCCGTTACGCCCGTATCGAGATGGGCCTGCCAGATCCTTGACGGCGGTCGATGTGACGCCTAGGTTTCCCGCATCATTCGGAACTTGCTTCGAAACTATCGACGGATGGCGAGCCATGGGTTCTCTTCGCGTGACCGTTCACAACAGTGCAACCCGGAACAGATTCGTCGCAGTAGCGGCAGCGACCGCGCTGGTGCTCGGTCTGACCGCCGCATGCGGGTCCAGCGGCGGCTCCAACTCCGGGACGATCCACGTCCTCGTCTACGGGGACGCCGCGAACAAGGTCGAGAAGCAGATCGTCGACACGTTCAACAAGACCTCGAAGGTCAAGGCGGTGCTGGACACCATCCCGGGCGCCGACTACCAGCAGAAGCTCAACACGATCATCAACACCCCGCAGGCCCCGGACATCTTCTTCAACTGGGGCGGCGGCAGCATCGCGCCCTTCGCCAAGAAGAACCTCCTGCTCCCCCTGGACGACATGATCGCCAAGGACCCGGGGCTCAAGTCCCACTTCCTCCCCTCGGTATTCAACACCGCGGTGGTCGACGGCAAGTCCTACGGTGTCCCGATGCGGGGAACGCAGCCCGTGCTGCTCTTCAACAACAAGAAGGTCCTGGCGAGCGCCGGCCTGAGCGTCCCGCGGACCTGGGACGACCTGATCAACGACGTCAAGGTGCTCAAGGCCAAGGGCCTGACCCCGATCGCGCTCGGCGGCGGCGACCAGTGGCCCAGCCTCATGTGGTTCGAGTACGTCTTCGACCGGGTCGCCGGACCGGACCTGTTCCAGAAGGCGCTCGCAGGTGACAAGAGCGCGTGGGCCGGCCCGGACAGCCAGAAGGCTCTGGGCATGCTGAAGCAGCTGATCGACGCCGGCGCTTTCGGCGGCAGCTTCGACTCGGTGAAGTTCACCGACGGCGGGTCCCCGGCGCTGCTGGCCAAGGGCAAGGCCGCCTTCGAGCTGATGGGCTCCTGGGAGTACTCCACCCAGCAGTCCAACAACCCCGACTTCGCCAAGAACGACCTCGGCTACAGCGCCTTCCCGACCGTCAGCGGCGGCAAGGGCGACCCGAAGGACGTCGTCGGCAACACCAACAACTTCTACTCCGTCGTGAAGAAGACCCGGCACCCCGACGCCGTGGCGGCCTTCCTCAAGCTCATGTACTCCGACGAGTTCGTGAAGGCACAGCTCGGCATAGGCAACCTGCCGACCACCACCAACACGGCCAACTTCCTGTCCACCTCGGCCAGCCCGGACTACTCGCAGTTCCAGTTCGGCCTGGTCAAGGCTGCGCCGTCGTTCCAGCTGTCCTGGGACCAGGCCTACCCGCCGGCGGCGGCCACGCCGCTCCACACGGCCGTTCAGAAGTTCTTCGACGGCAAGAGCGACGCCAACGGCTTCATCCAGGCGATGCAGTCGCTGTCCAATTCCTGAGTAGGACCGATGAGCTCACTCTCTCTCGCAGCCGTGTCCGGCCGCCGCCTCAAGGCACGCCGGGCCGGCGTCGGGGTGACCCGCCCGGGCTTCGCCTGGGCGATACCCGCGACCCTCTTCTTCCTGCTGTTCGCGATCCTCCCGCTGGTGCTGGTCGCGGTGCTGTCCTTCACCAGCTGGGACGGCGTCACCGCGCCGCACTTCAACGGCCTGGCGAACTGGACCAAGCTGATCCACGACCCGGTGATGACCCAGAGCATCTGGCTCACCGTCGTGCTCACCGTGCTCGGGGTCGTGACGCAGACGCCCGTCAGCATCCTGCTGGGCGTCTGGGCGGCCGGACCCCAGCGCAACCGGGCCGTGCTGTCCGCGATCTTCTTCGTCCCCCTGCTGCTCTCGGCGACCGCGGTCTCAGTGCTGTGGCGCGCCCTGCTCGACCCCAACTTCGGCATGCCGGGCCAGCTTCCCTGGCTGTTCGGCAACGGCAACCTGTTCGGCAGCCAGGCCGGTTCGATCGCGGTGCTGACCTTCGTCGGAATGTGGCAGTTCACCCCCCTGCACGCACTGCTCTACCAGGGCGGCGCCCGCGCGGTTCCGCAGGTGCTCTACCAGGCCGCGGCGATCGACGGGGCCGGCACCGTGCGGCAGTTCTTCCACATCACCCTGCCGCAACTGCGCAACACAATGATCACCTCGATGATCCTCATGGTCGTCGGCGGGCTCACCACCTTCGACACGGTGCTGATCCTCACCCAGGGCGGCCCCGGCACGGACACCACGGTCAGCGCCTATTACATGTACGAGCAGGGCTTCAAGGAATTCGACTTCGGCGCCGGCTCGGCCATCGCGCTGGTCCTGGTCGTGGTCGCCACCCTCATCTCCCTGGCCGTGGTCCGGCTCTCCGGCTACGACAAGATGCGCAGCACGGCGGAGGGGATCTGATGCGACAGCGCCCCAACTACCTTGCCGGGCTGGGCTCCCTGATATGGCTCGCTCTGGTCGGTCTGCCGCTCTACGTGCTGCTGATCGCGACCCTGCGCACCACCTCCAACTACTCCAGCCAGGGCCCGCTGAGCTTTCCGTCGCAGCTGACCCTGAGCAACTACTTCAACGCGTTCTCCAACGGCTTCGGCCAGGACTTCCTCAACACCCTGATCGTCACCGTCAGCGTCGTCGGCATCGTGCTGGTGGTGGTGCCGCCGCTCGCCTACGCCATCGTGCGCGCCCAGGGCCGGACCATCACCGTCGTCTTCCGGTTCTTCCTGCTGGGACTCGCGATCCCCGCGCAGGCGGTGATCGTTCCGATGTTCTACGTGATCAGCCAGGCCGGGCTCTACGACCACCTGATCGGCGTCATCCTGCCCACCGCCGCTTTCTCGCTGCCGGTGTGCACCCTGGTACTGACCGGGGCGATGCGCGACATCACCCCCGACCTGTACGAAGCCATGGCGATGGACGGAGCCTCCCCGCGGCGGGTCTTCAGGCAACTGGTCCTGCCGCTGTCGAAAGGCGGGCTCTCCTCCATCGTCGTCTTCTCGGCCCTGCAGGCCTGGAACGGCTTCCTCTTCCCACTGATCCTCACCCAGTCGGACTCGACCAAGGTGATCACCCTCGGCCTGTACAACTTCCAGACCGAACACGGCGTCGACGTCCCCGGACTGCTCAGTGCCGTGGTGCTGTCCATGCTCCCCATCTTCGTCGTCTACCTGTTCGCCCGCCGCGCCCTGGTCCAGGGGCTCATGGGGGTCGGAGGAAAGTGACCGGCAACATGAACCCCGCCCCCGAACTCGCCACCCCCGCGTGGCGGGACGTCTCGCTCGACCCCGCGATCAGGGCCGACGCCCTGATCGCGGCGATGACCCTGCGGGAGAAGACAGCGCAGCTGGTCGGCGTCTGGGTGGGCGCCTCCGACGAGGGCGGCGAGGTCGCCCCGCACCAGCACGAGATGGAGGAGCCGCCGGACCTGGACGAGCTGCTGCCGCACGGTCTGGGCCAGCTGACCCGGCCGTTCGGCACCGTTCCCGTGGACGCCGCCGTCGGTGCGCTCTCGCTCGCCCGCTCCCAGCAGCGCATCGCCGCCGCCAACCGCTTCGCCATCCCGGCGATCGCCCACGAGGAATGCCTGGCCGGGTTCGCGGCCTGGGGGGCGACCGCCTACCCGGTCCCGCTGTCCTGGGGAGCGACCTTCAACCCCGAGCTGGTGCGCACCATGGCCACCACCATCGGGACCGACATGCGCGCCGTCGGCGTCCACCAGGGCCTCGCCCCCGTACTCGACGTGGTGCGCGACGCCCGCTGGGGCCGCGTCGAGGAGACCATCGGCGAGGACCCGTACCTGGTCGGCACCATCGCCACCGCCTATGTGCAGGGCCTGGAGTCCGCCGGGATCGTCGCCACGCTCAAGCACTTCGCCGGCTACTCCGCCTCGCGGGCCGGCCGCAACCTCGCGCCGGTCACCATGGGCACCCGGGAGCGCGCCGACGTGATCCTTCCCCCGTTCGAGATGGCGCTGCGCGAGGGCCGACCACGCTCGGTCATGCACGCCTACACCGACACCGACGGCATCCCCTCGGCCGCCGACCAGGAACTGCTCACCGGTCTGCTCCGGGACACCTGGGGCTTCGACGGGACTGTGGTGGCGGACTACTTCGGCATCGCCTTCCTCAAGCTCCTGCACGGCGTCGCCGGAAGCTGGGACGAGGCGGCCGGGCTCGCCCTCGCCAGCGGCGTCGACGTCGAGCTGCCGACCGTCAAGACATTCGGACAGCCGCTGCTCGACGCGGTCGAGGCCGGCACCGTCCCCGAGGAACTGATCGATCGTGCCCTGCGCCGGGTCCTCGTCCAGAAGGCACAGCTCGGCCTGCTCGACCCTGACTGGAACCCGCTTCCGCAAGCGATCTCCGGAGCGAATCCCACCGTTCCCGAGGCGCTGCGCGGCAGCGTCGATCTCGACCCCCCGGCCAACCGGCGGCTGGCGCGCGAGCTGGCGGAGCAGGCGGTCGTGCTGCTGCGCAACGACGGCACGCTGCCACTCGGCCGCCCCCGCCGGATCGCGCTGATCGGCCCCAACGCCGACACCCCGACGGCCGTGCTGGGCTGCTACTCCTTCCCCGTACACGTCGGCTCACAACACCCCGGGGTTCCGACCGGCATCGCGCTGCCCACGCTGCGCGAGACCTTGGCGGCCGAGTTCCCCGACGCCGAGATCTTCTCCGCACCTGGTGCGGCAGTCGACGGCGACAGCACGGCCGGCTTCACCGAGGCGGTCACGGCGGCCCGCGCCGCCGACGTCGTGGTGCTCGCCCTCGGGGACCGCGCCGGCCTGTTCGGCCGCGGCACCAGCGGCGAGGGATGTGATGTCGCGTCGATGCAACTGCCCGGCGTGCAGGAGCAGTTGCTCGACGCCCTGCTGGATGCCGGCACACCTGTGGTACTCGTCATGCTGGCGGGCCGCCCCTACACACTGGGGCGCGCCGAGACAGAGGCGGCGGCGATCCTGCAGTCCTTCTTCCCTGGGGAGGCGGGCACCGAGGCGATCGCCGGCGTGCTCAGCGGGCGGGTGAACCCCTGCGGACGGTTGCCCGTGAGTGTGCCGCGGCACAAGGGTGTCCAGCCCTCCACCTACCTGGCAGCCCGGCTGGCCCAGGACAGCGACGTGTCCAGCACCAGTACCAGCGCTGCCTACGCATTCGGCCACGGGCTCGGCTACACGGAATCCGAGTGGTCCGCGCTCGACGTCGGCGTCGCGGAGACCGGCACCGACGGCAGCTTCCGCATCGCCTTCGAGGTCTGCAACACCGGCGAACGCTCAGGCTGCGAGGTGGTGCAGTTCTACCTGCACGACCCGGTGGCCTCGGTGGTCCAGCCGGTGCAGCGCCTCGTCGGCTACCGGCGCCTCCCGCTCGAAACCGGGGAAGTCTGCCGGGTCCTCCTGGAACTGCCCGCGGACCTGGCCTCCTTCACCGGCCGCGGGGGCCGTCGCATCGTCGAGCCAGGCGAGCTGGAGCTGCGGATCTCCGCCAGCAGCACCGACCACCGCATCACGGTCCCGCTGCACCTGACCGGCCCGGTCCGGGAGGTCGACCACACCCGCATGCTGCACCCCGTGGTCACCGTCGAGCGCCGCTGACGCGACGAAAGGCCGCGCGTGTACACCGACCTGCCCGAGGCCCAGCTGCGGCGCTATCACAGCAGCCGGACCGGACCGGACGACCTCGACGCCGACTGGGAGGATCCACTCACCCAGGCCCGGTGGCCGCAGGCATGTGCTGGAGAACCTGCTCGGGGGCCAGCGAGTACGCCCACCTCCAGATGGACACGCGCGGGCAGGGCTGCGGGGTGGAGCGGCCCGCCTCCTCCGGCCGCGGCCCGGTGATCGGCTTTCCGAACTGACGCGGACTCAACCCGGTGAACCTGCGACCAGCGGTCACGGCACCTCCTGGACTCGCTCCACGACGTCGGGCGGCCCGAAAGGAACACATTCTGTGCATACATACGACAACCCTGTGATCAGCGGGTTCCACCCCGATCCGAGCGTGTGCCGGGTCGGTGACGACTACTACCTGGTGTGCTCCAGCTTCGAGTACTTCCCCGGGCTGCCGCTCTTCCACAGCAAGGACCTCGTGCACTGGGAGCGCATCGGCAACGTGCTCGACCGGCCCGAGCAACTGCCGCTGCCTCTCCCGGGTGCGAAGGCGTCCGGCGGCCTCTACGCCCCCACGATCCGTCACCACGACGGCCGTTACTGGGTCATCAACACCAATGTCGACGGCGGCGGCAACTTCGTCGTCTCGGCCGAGCGGCCCGAGGGGCCGTGGAGCGACCCGGTGTGGATCGACCTGACCGGGATCGACCCCGATCTGGCCTGGGAGGAGGACGGCACCTGCTGGTGCGCCTTCTCCGGGCCCGAAGGCGGCATCAACGTGGCCAGGATCGACCCGGCCAAGGGGGAGGTGCTGGAGGGGCCCTTTGCCACATGGTCGGGCAGCGGCCTCAAGTACCCCGAGGCTCCGCACCTCTACAGCATCGGCGACTGGTGGTACCTGCTGATCGCGGAAGGCGGCACCGAACGCGGCCACAGCGTGTCCATCGCCCGCGGCCGCTCGCCGCGCGGCCCCTGGGAAGGCGCACCCACCAACCCCCTGCTGTCCCACAGCGGTACCGGCCGCGCCATCCAGAACACCGGCCACGCCGACCTGGTGGAGGCTACCGACGGCAGTTGGTGGATGGTGCTGCTCGGCGTCCGGCCCCGTGGCTTCACGCCCGACGTGCACGTGCTCGGTCGCGAGACGTTCCTGACCCCCGTGGAGTGGGACGAGGACGGCTGGCCCGTCGTCGCGCCCGTACCCGAGAGCCACACGGCCCCGGGCGGGGTCTGGCACCCCGTTCCGGCCCTGCCCGCCCGCGACGACTTCGACAAGTCCGCTCTCGCGCCGCACTGGATCTCGCCGTTCAGCCGCCCAGAGGGCTCCTGGTCGCTCACCGAGCGCCCTGGTTGGCTGACCCTCAGAGCCACCGGCACCACCCTCGACCGCCCCGGATACACCTTCGTCGGCCGCCGCCAGCAACACCACGACTGCCGCGTCACCGCTGCGATCGACCCGGGTACGGGACGCGGCGGCCTCAGCGTGCGCATGGACGAAGCCCACCACTGCGAACTGGAGGTCGGGAACGGACAGGCCGGCGTCGTCGCCCGGATCGGTCCGCTGCGTCAGACCGTGGCCAGCCGACCGGTCCCGTCCGGACCGCTGACCCTCACCATCGCGATCCGTACGTCCGACCTCGTGCCCGCGTCCCCCGAACTCACCGATGGCGGGCCCACCGGCCCTGACACCATCGCCTTTTGGCTCGGCGACCCCGACGCCCCGGACACCCAGCCACTCGTCGAACTGGACGGGCGCTACCTGTCGACCGAGGTCGCCTGCGGCTTCACCGGCCGCGTTGTCGGCATGTACGCCATCGAGGGCGCGGTCGCCTTCGACTGGTTCGAGTACACCCCGGCATCGGCGCCCTCCGTTTGATGCTCGGCCTCCGGCCACGTGCGACACCTGCGTCCGCGCGGGCGTCGCACGCGGCATGCCGCTGGACCGCCGTCAAAGGAAGTCACCGGCGTACTCCGCGAGCCCACCGTGGGACGGCCTGGCCACGCTCACCACCCCCGCCACTGCCAGCCGTATCCGGACCGCCCCCCGGTGCACCAGTTCCCGCGAGAGCGCCCGCAACGGGCCGGATGCCGCGGCGTTTCCCGTCAGCAGCGCGCAGGGGGTCTGCGCGGCTCCGGCTCGGCGTGCGTCGAGGTCTTCGGGGCCAGGCAGGCATGGTGCCCTGTCCGACCCCGGCGTGTCCGTTCTCCAGGCGCCAGTGCTGGTTCGCACCGCCCGTGCAACTCCACAGCTGGACTCTCGTCCCGTGCGCGGTCCCCTGGCCGTTTGCGTCCGGGCAGAGCCCTGACTGCACTGCTGTGATCGTGCCGTCGGGATTGACGCTCCATCGATGGTCCCGCCTGCCCGCTGCAGTCCCGGATCGCCGCGGTGGTGCCGGTGCCCGCGGACTGGCTGACGCCCAGGCAGTCGAGGCAGCGCCCCTACTGCTGACTGACGATCTCCTGGTTGCCGGAGGGCGGCGGCGGATGCGAGCCGAACCGGGTGAGGAACTGCCACACCGCTGCCGACGTCCAGGTGCGCCAGCCGTCGCCGGTGGATCCGTCGACCGGTCCGGGGTCGTGGCCCGCTCCGTCGAACGCGGCCCAGACCACGGGGTATCCGGACGTGCATCCCAAGTAGGTGGTGATGATGTGCGTCAGGCTTCCGTACACCGGCTCGGGCGGGTTCCGCGGAGTACAGCCGTTCGCCCGGACGAAGGTGTCGCGCAGTGCCCGTCCCGACGAGATGGGCAGCACGTTGTCCCTGATGCCGTGCAGCCCCATGTAGGCGATGCGCTGGTTGCCGCCGTTGCACCCGCTGAGGTTCGCGCCGGAGTACACGGCGACCGCGCGGAAGACCGTCGCCCGGGAGCAGGCGAGGGCGTACGACATCGCACCGCCGTAGCTGAAGCCGGCGGAGAACAACTGGGTGGTGTCGACGCACAGACCTGCTTCGATCCGGCTGACCATGGCGTCGACGAAGGCCATGTCCTGGCCGCCGGAGTTGGCCCAGCCGTTGCCTATGCCCTGGGGAGCGACGAAGATCGTACCGTTGTTCGCATTGTCCGCCAGGCGCCGGAGGCCGTAGTAGGACCAGTTGTATCCGTCCGTTCCGCCCGAGTCGACGTCGCCCGCCGTGCCGCCCCGCCAGTGGAAACCGAAGATGAGCCGGTAGGGGTGGTTGCTGTCGTAGCCGGCGGGGACCCGCAGTATGTAACTCCGCGTCTGGCCTCCGCTCTGAATCGTGTGTGTACCACTTGCCAGCGTCGGGGCCTTGCCGCAGCCGGCGGTCGCCACGGCGGCGCCGGTGGTGGCCGACGCGGGCGCGCCGAGGCCGCTGCTGAACGAGGTGCCCGCGGCTGACAGGACGAGAAGTATCGCGGCAGCGACGGACATCAAGAGCGGTTTGCGTTTCATGCACTCCTTCTTCCCTGGTTGAGGGACGGGGACGGAGCGTCGGTCGCCGGGGGTCACACGCCGGTGATCATCCACTCGTTGTTGGTGCTGGAGTTCGGAGTCCACATCACCGCCGTCGAGCCCACCGTGGTGCTGCCGCTGCCGTCGAGCGCGGTGCCGGTGCCCCGGTTGACGATCTGGTAGCGGTTGCCGCCGAGGCTGCTCAGCGACCACTGCTGGTTGGTGCCGCCGTTCCAGGCCGCCTGCCGGACGGGGGCGCCGTCGGCGGCGTTGCCCCAGCTGTCGGCGGCCATGCCGTTGGTGCGGTTCATGATGCGGTAGTAGCCGTTGCCGAGGTCGATCAGCTGCCATTGCAGGTTGGCGCTGCCGTCGTAGTTCCACTGCTTGAGGTTGGAGCCGGAGGCGACGTCGCCTCCGCTGTCGAGCACCAGTCCGGTGGTCGCGTTCGCGATCCTCACCCAGGTCGTGGAGCCTCCCGGCGCGCCCAGCACGGGAATCTCACCGGAGAAGGTCAGTTTCACCGTGTACGCCAGGGCGCTGAACGGCGGGTTCGACGAGGGCATGGCCAGGTGCAGACCGGAGGCGTCCTGGGTCGGTGCGGGCAGGTCGACGTAGGTACCGGCGGCATTGTCGAGCAGTCGGGCGCCGGTCAGGCTGCTGAGGTTGATCTGGTTCGAGTTCAGCGTGGTGATGGTCACGGTGCCGCCCTGCCAGCCCAGCGCGGTGACGTAGAGGACCTTGTTGTCCTGGCTTCGGGTGAACCGGATGTCCTGCGGTTTGCCGGCCACCGGTCCGCTGAACGCGCCTCCCCCCATCTTGGTGGGACCCTCCCCGTAACTCGTCCAGGAGCGGGTGCCGTAGACCGCCTCTCCGAAGCGACCGAGCCAGTCGCCCATGCCGAGCAGGATGGACCGCTGCTCGGAGGGGATGGTGCCGTCGGCCATCGGGGCGATGTTCAGCAGCATGGTGCCGCCCTTGCTGACCCGGTCGATCAGTGAGTGGAGCAGTGCCTGGGTGGAGTAGTAGCCGATGCCCACCGTGTAGCACCAGCTGGAGGAGGAGATGCTGTCGTCGGTCAGCCAGTAGGGCGTGAGCAGTCCTGCCGGGCCGCCGCGCTCGAAGTCGAAGACCTCGCCCTTGTTGTCGAATCCGTCCTTGTAGGTCGCGACGACGTCCTTGTTCCAGGAGACGGCCCGGTTGTAGTAGTACGCGAGGAACTGGAGCCGGTCCGATTCCAGCACCAGGTCGAGGTCGAAGTCCTGCCAGATCAGGTCCGGTTGGTAGCCGTCGACGACTTCGACCAGCTTGTCGTACCAGAGCTGGTTCTCGGCGGCCGGGCCCTGCTGGCCGAAGAGGACGCGCAGGGTCGGGTCCGACTGGTTCGGCACATGGTCGTAGTAGCCGTTGAAGTGGTAGGCGTGGTGGAGGGAGGCCATGAACTTCAGTCCCTGCCCGCGGATGGCCTGCGCGTGCAGCCCCACGAGGTCGAGCATGGGGCCGTGCCGAACCGAGTTCCACGGGTTGGAGCGGCTGTTCCACATGGAGAAGCCGTCGTGGTGCTCGGCGACCGGGCCGGCGAACCTCGCGCCCGCGGCCCTGAACAGCTGCGCCCAGGCGTTCGGGTCCCAGTTGCCGCCCCGGGAGGCGAGCTTGGGCGCGAACTGCACGTGGTCGCCGGCCTTGTTGCGGGCTCCGTCGATGAAGTTGTTGTACGGCCATACCGAGGGGTCGCCGTAGGTGGCGATGTGGTGCTGGTTCTCGGCCGAGCCGCTGATGTACATGTTGCGCGGATACCACTCGTTGCCGAACGCGGGGACGCTGAAGACGCCCCAGTGGTAGTAGATGCCGAACTTGGCGTCCTGGAACCAGGCCGGGGCAGGAGGGTGCTGGTCCACGGAGGACCAGCTCGCGGTGTAGCTCGCGGGGCCGTCGGTCGCGGCGGCCCCGGGGGCGAACCGCAGCATGCCGAAGGCCGTGGCCGCGCCGGTCGCCGCCAGCAGCCGGCGCCGGCTGATCGGGAGGGAGGAGGAAGTCATGCGGAGCCTCTCAGCGTCATCGACGGGGTTGGGTGACTCGGCCGTCACCGGATCAGTTGCGCGTCCACTTCTGGTTGCCGTTCTCCAGGTCCGCCTCGACCCACGGGCCGCTGCCGGTGCACCCGCCGAACCAGCAGGCCGTGCCCCAGTAGATGTGGTCACTCCGCTGGCGTGGCCCTGCCGGTAGCCGACGCCGGGCGGTGACCTTGATGCCGAAGACCTGGTGGCCGGCCGCGGTCACCGGCAGGGCCATGGCGTCCGTTCCGTCGTCGGATCCGCCCGGGCCGGGGCCCTTCCAGTAGCCGCCCCGGGAGATGGGCGGGTCGTTGTGCCTGGCGGTCTGGTCGTAGAGCTTCGTGATCGTGCACGGCGTGCCCGCGCAGAACGACGCCTAAGACGCGGCGTCGGCATACACGCCCGCGCCGAGCACCCCGATGTCGCGGTAGCTGTGGTCGGAGGCCCGCTGGATCTGGTGGAGCGGCCCGTTGTGCGACGAGAAGAGCGCCTTGGTCGTGGAGTTCGCCGTCACGCACGGCGTACCACCCGCGGCATGGATGTCACAGCGCGGCGACGCGCCGCCCGCTGAGGCGTTCGCCGGCGCCGTTCGGACCGCGGAGGACATGCTCGTCCGCGGGGATGTGGCGAACGCCGGGGTGCGCAACGCGGCCGGGGCCATCGCCGGGGCGATCAGGAGCACGGCCGGGAGTCGCCTTCGTCGGCGAGGGCTTGCTGATCCGGGCGAGGAGACCTCCTTTGTGGCGGTGTCGCCGCGCGGCGGTACCCGAACTGCCGGTGGCCGAGGGAAGGGATGAGTCATCCCAGCGTCCACCGCTGGTTGCTCCCGCCGTTGCAGGTCCACAGCTGGGCGAGGGTTCCGTCAGCCGTGGCCCCTCCGGTGACGTCCAGGCACAGGCCGGACTGGACTCCGGTGATCGTGCCGTTGGAGTTGAGCGACCACTGCTGGTTGGTCTGGCCGTTGCACGGCCAGATCTCCACCTTCGTCCCCGGGGTGGTCTGGTTGTCGTAGGCGTCCAGGCACATCTGGCCGCTGCCGGAGTAGACGGTGAGCTGGTCGGAGGCGGTATGTGTCCAGGTCTGGTTCGCGCCGCCGGTGCAGCTCCAGATCTCCACCTGGGTACCCGCGGTCGTGGTGGAGTTCGGTACGTCCAGGCACTTGGCCGCACCCACCGCGTGCAGCTCACCGGTAGCGCTGGTACCACCGCCGCCGGTGCCGCCCGCGACCCGGTACATCACCGTGCCGTGCGCCGGTACCGAGGCGCTGATCGTGCCGGAGGTGGTCGAGGACGCGCCCGACCACAGGTCGGTCAGGGTGTAGGTCGAGGCCCCGGTCTTCCCGATCGCGGCCGCGGTGGTGGTGATGGTCGCCGTCGAGTCCGTCTCGTTGAACAGCGCCACCGACACGTCCCCGCCCGCCAGCGGCTTGGCCAGCACGTCCAGGCCGCCCGAGGACGACACCATGGTCCCCTGTTTGCCGAGGGGGTCCTGGTCGACCGCGATCACCCGGGAGTTGGTCAGCGTGGACAAGGTGTCCGCACTGGCCGAGGCTATGTTGGTGCCCGCGATCAGCGGCGCGGCCATCTCCGCCCACAGACTGAACTCGCTGCGGCTCTCGGTCGCCGTCAGCGAGCCGTTGCCGACCTCCAGCATGTCCGGGTCGTTCCAGTGGCCGGGGCCCGCGTAGGAGGCCAGTCCCACATTGCTGTGGAAGATCGACAGCATGCTGGAGTACGTGGAGGTGATGTCCCCGGTGGTGCGCCAGCTGTTGCCCACGCCCGCGCCCCAGGTCCACACGTTCTCCTGGCCCCAGTTGCACAGGCTGAACAGGATCGGCCGGCCGGTGGCCGCCAGGGCGTCCCGCATCGCGGTGTACCGGGTCTGCGCCGGTGCACCGGTGTTGTTGCAGTTGTCGTACTTCAGGTAGTCCACGCCCCACGACGCGAACGACTGCGCGTCCGTGGTCTCGTGCCCCAGGCTGCCCGGGTATCCCGCGCAGGTCTCGGTGCCCGCGTCCTCGTAGATCCCGAGCTTCAGCCCCAGCGAGTGCACGTAGTCCGCGGTGCCCTTGATGCCGTCGGGGAACTTGGCCGGGTCCGGCACCAGGTGGCCGCCGGAGTCGCGGTTGTGGGTCATCCAGCAGTCGTCGATGTTGACGTACGAGTATCCCGCCGCCTGCATGCCGTTGGTGTGCATCGCCTGGGCGGTGGATTTGATCAGCGACTCGGAGACATTGCAGCCGTACGCGTTCCAGTCGTTGAAACCCATCTGCGGGGTCAGCGCGAGCCCGTTGCCGAGCGCCGCGGCGGGCTGCGCCGTGCCGAGGGAGAGGACGGGAGCGGCCACGGCGACCAGCAGGGCCGAGAACGTGAGCGCCAGGGTTCTCCGCAGGGACAGCAGTGAAGGCAGCGGCCGAAGGCGCCTGGCTGGCATGGTGGTTGTTGGCATAAGCCATCTACTCCTGGGGCGAGTTGAGAAACTGACGGAGAATCAGTGGCAGTCAGCGGTGACGTAGACCTGGACCTCGTGGTGGGTCGCGTCGGAGGGGTGGCGGGCGACGACGGCTCCTTCGTGGAAGGTGCCGGCGCTCGGGTTGGCGCCGCCGGGCTTGCAGCGGCCGCCGCCGTTACTCAGGACGGCGGCTTCCCGAGGGGCTCCGAACGGCGTCGAGCGCTCCCGTCGGCGCGCCCGAGAACCTGCACAGGGAACACTCAGACATCCCATGTCACATAGTGATCCCATAAGGTCCAACGCTCTGTCAATAGGGGTGACTTGGTGGTTGAGAGCCCGATACATCCCATGTCTACTGTCTGGTGAGGCAGCAGTGACGGCATGTCGAAACCCGCGTCCGGATACGGCATCCGTGCCGGGCGCGGGTGTTCGTTCGCAGGGCCCCGACCGGTGTGCTTTTCAGCAGCCCGGGGAGCAGGAGCGCGCTGGGCGCCTAGTACGTCACCTGAGGGTCCAGTGCTGGCCGGCGCCGCCGCTGGAGTCCCGGACCTGCGGGGTCGTACCGTTCGCCGTCTGCCCGCCCAGCGCGGACAGGACCGCCTCGTAGGCGGGCTTCTTGCTCCCGGCCGCATCGAACAGCAGCGGGTTCTCCCCCGTCCGCCACGAGTCGCTGTCCCTGATCCCCCACACCGTCATACCGGTGCAGCGGGCGACGTTCATGCACGCCTTGACGGTGTTCGCGTACGCCGTGGGCGACGCCTGCGCGATGTCCAGCTCGGTGACCTGTACGTCGACGCCGAGCGAGGCGAAGTTCGACAACGTGGTCCGGAAGCCGACGGGCGGTCCGCCGGCGCCGAAGTGGGACTGGAAGCCGACGCAGTCGACGGGCACTCCGCGCGCCTTGAAGTCACGCACCATGTTATAGACACCCTGGGTCTTGGCGTCCGACCAGTTCTCGATGTTGTAGTCGTTGTAGCAGAGCTTGGCCGCCGGGTCGGCCGCCCGTGCGGTGCGGAACGCCTCCTCGATGAAACCGTTGCCCAGCACGTTCTGGAAGACCGAACTGCGGTGCTGGCCACTGCCGCCGTCGGCGAAGGCTTCGTTGACCACGTCCCAGGCGTAGACCTTGCCCTTGTAGTGGTTCATCTCGGTGATGATGTGCTTGTCCATCACGCTGCGCAGGGTGTTCGCGTCGGTGATGGAGCTGACCCAGCCGGGCAGTTGGGAGTGCCAGACCAGCGTGTGGCCCCGCATCCGCTGGCCGTGCGCGCTGGCGTGGTTGACGATCCGGTCGGCCGGCCCGAAGTTGAAGTTGCCGCGGGACGGCTCGGTGGTGTCCCACTTCATCTCGTTCTCCGGGGTGATCATGTTGAACTCCCGGTCGAGAAGCGTGGAGTACACCGAGTCGCCGAGCTTTCCGGCGGCCACGGCCGTGCCGAAATAGCGGCCGCTGCCGGCTGCCGCCGTGCCCAGCGTGCCGGAAGCCGCGTGGGCGTCGGGGGCCGCCGTACCGGCCAGGACCAGTACCGCGGCGGCTGTCGAACCGATGGCCGAGGCCAGGACTTTGCCCGGACGGGGCCCCTCGTTGAACCAGGACATGATGGATCGATCTCCTCGTGTGGGGGGAAGTCGCCGATCACGAGACAGGCGACTTGTGGAGTCGGCTCACGCGGCTCAGGAGACCGGCAGAGCGGTCCACTGCTGGTTGGCACTGCCGTTGCAGTCCCACAGGGTCAGTTGCGTACCGTCCGTGGCAGACGCACCGGGGTCGTCGAGACAGCGGCCGGAGACCGGATTGCGGTAACCGCCGTTGTACGCCTGCCATTGCTGGTTGGTGCCGCCGTTGCAGTCCCAGATCTCGATCTTGGTGCCGTTGGCGGTACCACCGCCCGTGGCGTCGAGGCACTTCCCGAGCGCCCGCAAGGTGCCGTCCGAGCGCGCGGACCACCACTGCGCGTCGGCGCCGTTGCAGGACCAGATCTGCACGGCGGTTCCGTTGGCGCTGTTGCCGCCGTTGACGTCCAGGCACTTCCCCGCGACCCCGGAGTGCACCGGCACGCCCACGGAGACAGGCGCCTTGATCCAGCCTGCCGCGTCCGCGGCCTGGACCCCGGCGTTGAAGGCGTCCGCCATCTTGGTGTAGCCGTTGTCGTTGGGGTGTAAGGGGTCGGACAGGTCCGCGGTGGTCAGAGCGCTCATGTCCACCAGGCGCACATGCTTGCCGGCAGCCTGCTCGGCCTGGACGATGCCGGGCAGCTTGGCGTTGAAGACGGGGCGGGTGGCCTCCTCGGTGCTGCTGGTGGAGACGATCAGGGTGCCGACGAGGACGGTCGCGTCAGGGGCGTCGGCCGTGATCTGGTCGATGAGCGCGTGGAGCCGTTCGGCAGCGGGCTCAGCCTGAGCGCCGCCGTTCAGATCATTGGTGCCGATCTCCAGGGTGATCACGTTGGGCCGGTACCGGGCCAGCACGGAGTCCGCGATGCCGGCTATCTGGTCGATATGCCAGCCGGAGTGGCCTTCGTTGTCCGGGTCGGACATCGTGCCGTTACGGCCCGACCCCACGAAGTCCAGGGCATGCCCTTCGGCCGCCAACCGCTTCCACAGGAAGCCCCGGTAGCCGTTCCCGGACGGGCTGCCGACGCCCCAGGTGATCGAGTCGCCCAACGGCATCAGCCGCAAGGGGGCGGGTGCGGCGGCCCGCACGGCGGACGGCGACGCCCCGGTGTCGGTGGCAGCCGCGGCGGGCAGGGCGGCGCCCATGCCGAGCGCCGCCGTCAGGGCTGCGGCCAGAGGTACCGAGTACTTCTTCATTCGCATTCCTCACGAGTGGGGGAAACAGCAGAGGTTGAACAAGCTGCCGCTTGTGTTCCGGAAGGCGTACGAGCCGTCGGACTGCTGTAGCGGCAGCCACCGGCTGTTGGCCGCTCCGCCCGGGGCCTGCTGCACGATGTCGGGGCTGCGGGGGCGGCCCACAGGCCACGGAGCGGTCTGGCTGTGGACATGCTCGTCCTCCGGTGCTGGCGAGTGTTGTCCCGTGGTGTCGAGGCCTGGTGGCGAGCGGTCCGTGACCGGCGGTGAGCCGGCCACGGACCGGAGCCGTTCAGGTCAGTCGAGGCTCCATCGCTGGTTGGATCCGCCGTTGCACGGCCACAGTTCCGCGAGGGCGCCGTTGGCCGTGGAGGCGCCGGTGACGTCGAGGCAGAGTCCGGACTGGGTGCCGGTGACCGTGCCGTCGGAGTTCAGCTGCCACTGCTGGTTGGCGCCGCCGGTGCAGGGCCAGGTCTCCACCTTGGTGCCGGCGGACGTCTGGTTGTCGTACGCGTCCAGGCACATTTGGCTGCTGCCGCTGTAGACCGTCAGCTGGTTGGACGACGTGCGGGTCCAGGTCTGGTTGGTGGCGCCGCTGCAGTCCCAGATCTGCAGCTGGGTGCCGGCCGTGGTGGACGAGTTCGGCACGTCCAGGCACTTGCCCGCGCCCACCGCGTGCAGCGCTCCGGTGCTCGTCCCGCCTCCGGAGGACGAATTGCCGTATCCGGCCGCGGTGATGTTGGCCTGGACGGCGCTCTCGGTCGCGTCCGACGGGTAGCCGGAGGTCATCACCCCTTCGTAGAAGGTGCCTTGGGCGCCCTTGCTGTTGTCGCCGCCGGTGCCCAAGATGATGGCCCCCTGCTTGCGCATCGGGTTGTAGCCCGAGACGTTGGGACGGGGCCCGTCGTAGAAGGTGGACAGCCCGCCGGACTGCGCGTTGCCGCCACGGATCGCCCAGTGGTTCGCCCCGCCCTTGATGATGGCGGTCGCGTACCGGTAGTCGATGGACGGATCGCCCGCGTTGTAGTGCTGGTTGACTCCGGAGAACAGCCCGTTCTCCAGGTCGGCCATGATCCACGGACCGTTGCCCGAACCATAGCCCCACACCTTGATGTTGCCGAAGTAGATGGCCTCCATGGTGCCGTTGCCGTCGTCGTTGCTGTTCGTCTCGGCGTTGCCGTAGTCGAAGCAGCAGCCGCCGTTGTAGTGCGTGCCGTCGAAGATCGCGTACATGCCCTCGGGGCTGTCCCCGGTGGCGATGCCGTTGGTGTGGTTGTTCCGGTAACCGGTGCCGGGCGCCACGAAGACGCCGTAGGCCTTGTGGCCGCCCACCGTGGTGGGCGCGGCGGTCGCGTTCGCGAGGTTGTCGGGCCCGCCCGCGGCGCCACCCGCGGGCGCCTGGGTGAGGTTGTTGCCGCGGCCGGACTGGTCGTAGACGATCGTGATCAGACACGTCGTCCCCGAGCAGAACGAGTCCTGGGCGGCGGCGTCGGCATACCCGCCCGCGCTCAGGACACCGATGTCCCGGGTGGTGTTGTCCGAGCCACGCCGGACCTGGTAGAGCGGCCCGTCGTACGAGGCGTACAGCGCTCGCGTCGTGCTGTGCGCCGCCACACAGGGCGTACCGCCCGCCGCGTAGATGTCGCACGGCCCGGAGGCGGCGGCCCGCGCTGTGCCGGCCGTGGCCGTGGCGCCGATCAGAGTTCCGGCGACGAGCGCGGCCGCGGCCCCCATCCGGGCGACCATGGTCCGCCGAGAGCGCCGAGAGCGGGGCGAGCCTCCGGGCGCAAGGACGTGTGCCTGGTCAGGCACACTTTCTGGCCTGCCACGGTGTCGTACCGCCGCGAGTAACCGCCGGACGCCACCGCGGCCGGACAGCAGCTGACGTCTTGCACGTACGGTGCCCATCTGATCTCCCCACCGTGCCGACGCAACCCGGCCGGGCTTGGTGTTGGTGGCGTCGGCGCATCCGGAAGCGCTTGAATGTGCTGTCTTTTCCGCGAGATTGCAGAGAGGTTTCGGGGGGAGACGGTGCCCCCGATTTCGCGGCACTGTCAAGGGTCTTGGAGCCCCTTCCACAAACCTTGTCGCGGAATCGATTCGACGGCTGGATCCCAGCGGGTCAAGGTCGGCCGACGCATCTGCGCGCCCCGCATCTTGGCCGGCAGATGACGGCGTGTCCGCCGGCCGCGCGGGTATGCTCGCCGACTGGTCCCGGACCATCCGGATGACCTGCCATATCGCCGGTGAACAGGTGCGCAGCCAACAAACCCGGATGCCGGGCCACCGGTTCCGCGTGCACCGGCCGTAGCGGCGGGGGTCGCCCCGGCGTCGGCATCTGGCTTCGCCCCACGCCACTCCATTGACCCCGCACTCCTCCGGCCGTAACCTCCTCTGTCGAAGCGCTTGCGTAGAACCGGTTCGCACCACACCTTGTGCAAGACGTGAAACGCGTGACGATCGTGACCACGGGACGGTACCGGCCCGGTGTCATTCCCCGCGGGCTCATGGCACTCGGACACTCTTCGTCCACCTGATGCCTTCACGACGCCCAGACACCGGTGAGGCACCGTGGCGGCCAGGGCACTCGTCCAGCACCGCTTGAGACCAGTCCGTCGGGTGACTGCGACGCCGTACGCCAGCGCACCGCCGCAGACTCATCACCCCTGTGCCGCACAGCCGCAGTGATCCGGCACCGGGATGAAGGTCCTGCCCCCTGATTCAAGACCTTCGTCGACAACGGCACCCACCACACCGAGTTCCTCCACGCCGGGAGCGGGCGGCGCGTCCCTGCCAGGAAACCGAGGTACAGCCATGCGCCGCAGACTCCGCGCCCTCGTGGCCTCGTTCTTCGCCCTGCCGCTGGCGCTCGCTGTCGCACCGTCCGCTCACGCCGTCGACCCGGCCACCATGACCAGCGGGTTCTATACGGAATCCGACTCCAGCGCGAAACGGTCGGTCGCCGCCAACCCCGGTGACGGCCGGGCGTCCGCGGTCAACGCCTCCCTCGCCGACACCCCCATGGCCCACTGGTTCGGCTCCTGGAGCGGCACCATCGGCACCGCCACCGGTGCCTCCGCGGGCGCGGCCGCCTCCCGGCACGAGCTGCCCCTCCTCGATGCCGGCTACCCGGGCTGGGCGAGCCCGGCGACCATGGCCCAGCACCTCCACGAGGCCGGCCTCCGCCTGGCCCACGGCTTCTCGCTCAACATCTCGAACTACTGCACCACGGCCGAGAACATCGCCTACGCAGCGTCGTCAACAGCGAGTTGCGGACCCGCTACGGCTACACCAAGCAGTTCGTCCAGGACACCAGCCGCAACGGCAACGGCTCCAACGGCCAGTGGTGCAACCCCTCGGGCCGCCGCATCGGCACGCCGACCCAGCCACGCGGAGGCGTCGAGATGCTCCTGTGGATCAAGATCCCGGGCGAGTCCGACGCCAACTGCGGGGTCGGAGTCGGCTCCTCGGCCGGACAGTTCCTCCCCGAGGTCGCGTACAAGATGATCTACGGCTACTGATCCCGGACCCCGTGACCTGGTGCGTCCCTGCCCGCCACAGGGACACGGGCGCCGTTGGCCACAGCCCGGCCGGGTCCACCGCGCACCGCCTTCCGCTCAGGCGGTCGACAGCCCGCCCGGTGACAGACGCTCCCCCATCCATCCACCGCCCAGGAGCAGCCATGAAGTCACGCCGCCCCCGGCGCCGCGCGGCCACCGCCATCGCGACGCTCGCCCTGTGCGCCGCCTTCACCGCGACGCAGGCGCAGGCCACGCCCACGCAGGACGTGATCACCCCGGCCACGAAGTTCTACTCGGACCCGCACAGCAAGGCGGCGAAGCAGGCCCTCGCCGACTTCAGGAACGGCGACATCGAGGACGCCACGAACATGGCCAGACTCGCGAGCTGGCCGCAGGCCGAATGGTTCACCGAGGGTACGCCCGACGAGGTACGCGTCAAAGTGCACAAGCTCGTCCACCGGGCCCGGACCGTCGGCCGGACCCCCGTCCTGGTCGCCTACGACATACCCGGCCGGGACTGCTCCCAGTACTCGAGCGGCGGAGCCGCATCCTCCGCCGCCTACCACCAGTGGATCGACGCCTTCGCCGCCGGCGTCGGCGACGACGACGCGGTGATCGTCGTGGAACCCGACGGCCTGGCCAACCTTCCCAAGGACTGCGGGCCCACCACCGACCCGACCGGCGAACTCACGGCCGCCCGCATCACCGACCTCGCCTACGCCGTCAAGACCCTGAAAGCCAGACCGCGCACCGCGGTGTACCTGGACGCCGGCAACGTACAGTGGCGGTCCGTCGGCGACATCGCCCAGCGACTGCAGGACGCCGGGGTCCAGTACGGCGACGGATTCGCCCTGAACGTGTCCAACAACCACCCCACCGACCACAACGCCAGATACGGCACCTGGATCGCCAAGTGCCTCTGGTACGCCACCGAAGGCCCCGAGCAGGCACACGGGCACACCGACTGGTGCGCCAGCCAGTACTACTCGTCCGCCGCCCCCAACGACGGCGCCCCCGGCGACGCCGTCTCGCCCACAGACCCCACCACCTGGCGGTGGACCGACGCCTGGTTCGACCAGAACGTGGACACCGCACCGGCCGACGAGCTGCGTCACTTCGTGATCGACACCAGCCGCAACGGCCGGGGCGCCTGGACCCCGCCGGCGGGCAAGTACAGCGGGGACCCGGAGGTCTGGTGCAACGCGCCCGGCCGCGGTCTCGGCCCACGCCCCACCGCCGACACCGGCGTCCCTCTCGTCGACGCCTACCTGTGGATCAAGACCCCCGGTGAATCCGACGGCAGCTGCACCCGCAGCACCGGCGGCACGATCGATCCCGAGTACGGCATCGTCGACCCGCCCGCCGGCGCCTGGTGGCCCGACCAGGCCCACGCACTGGCCCGCAACGCGGTACCACGCCTGACGTTCAACCGCTGAGCCCGGTCGGACGCCCCGTACGCGTCGGCCCGCCGAGCCCGCTTCCTCTCCAAGTCGCCGATCACCGAGCCGGTGTGGGTAGGACTCGGTTGCTCGTGCCGGTCGCGTACGGGATCGCGCCGGGTGAACGGGGTAGGGGGCGGCCTGCGGCCGAACTGCCGACGCGGGACTGGGCGGTGCACCATCGGCTCGATCCCCCGAACGGACCGACATGTAGACAGAGACCATGAGGCGAGGCAGGCCGCGCGACAGCGTCGACGCCGCCACAGGCTGATGCTGGGCACCACCGTCGCGCTGACCGCCGCGGGCGGGGGGCTGGCCGCTCTGGTCCTGGCGCTGCTCCCCGATCGCAGGGCCGGCGCCGGGACCCCGCCACCACCCAGGCGATCACGACGACCTCGCCCAAGGCGGGCAGCCCGACCGCGCCGGGAGCCCCGGCCGGGACAGGAACGCCGACGGCGACGGGCACGGCGACCCCGGCGCACGCTGCTGCGGGGCGATCAGAATCACGGACGTCTACGGTGAACGGCCGGCCATCACCGGGATCGCGCTACGGCGGGACGTCGAGCAACCGACCGGGGGCCAGTTCTCGCGGCACTGATCGCACCGTTGTCACGTAGCCGAGCAACTCGACCGGTCGCCTGCCACAGGCGTGGCAACCAGTCGGCGAGACGCTCCCGGAAACCCGCCGGTCCGGGCGACCGGTCGCCGGCTCGTACCAGGGGAAGACGGTGTTCAGTTCCGACGCCACGCCCGGGTCCCCCAAATCCGAGGTGTCCCACACCGGTGCGGAGGTCTTCGCGGGGTGTCCGGCACGATCGCCTTTCCCCATCCCTCGCCTGCTGCCGCCGCCATTCCGACACCTTCGGTCGAGTGGAGTGGGGTGATTTGCATCGTGTCACTGTGGACGGCTCCGTTCCATCCCCGTCAATACATCCGATGTCATTGCCCACCATCAGGGAGGCTTGTCGGCCAACTTCTGCCTTTCCGCACCTACATGCGTCACGAGACTCGACAGAGACGGCACCTGCGCCTGTTAATTCATCCAATGTCTCGGAAGAACGGCCGAACAGGAGGACCTACGTTGCCGGAATCCACGTCGCGCAGATCGGTACTCGCTGCCATGGCCGCCATGACGGTGGCCGCCGCGGTCGGTTCCGTCACGGTGGCGGCACCCGCGGACGCCGCGCCCGACGCACCGTTGCCGCTGCCGCTGCCGCTGCCTGCCCTGCGGATCCCGAGGACCGACATGGGAGTCGGGCAGCAGCCCGATTCCGCGATCAAGTGGCTCCAGGACGCCAAGCTGGGCATGTTCATCCACTGGGGCGTGTACTCCGGCCCGGCCAAGGGTGAGTGGTGGATGCACAGCGCCCCGATCACGCCGGCGGACTACCGGAAGTTCGTCACCGACGCCACCGACGAACAGTTCACCGCGGACGCCTATGACCCGACGGCCTGGGCGCGACTGGCCAAGGACTTCGGAGCGAGGTACGTGACGCTGACCACGCGCCACCACGACGGCTTCGCCCTGTGGCCGCTGAACCATCCCAACAGCTGGAACTCCGGCCAGGCGCCGCTGGGTCGTGACTTCGTCGGGGAATACGTCGCGGCGGTGCGGGCGGCGGGTCTGAAGGTGGGCCTGTACTACTCGCCGATCGACTGGCGCTATCCCGGTTACTACGACGTCCGCGGCACCCACTGCGCACCCAACCCCTGGAACTACACCACCGATCCCGCGCACAAGGAGAACGCGCGGGTCATGAAGACCGAGGTGTACCAGTCGGTCAAGGAGCTGGTCACCCGGTACGGCCCGATCGACGACCTGTGGTGGGACGGCGGCTGGCTGGCGGAGCAGGGCAGCGACGCGGACGCCGCGTTCTTCTGGGAGCCCGGCCGGTACCGCGACCCCGCCAACGAGTGGCCGGTGGACGCCGCCTACGGCGAGACGGACGGCGACGGCAGGCCGCTCGGCCTGATGGGCATGGTGCGCAAGCACCAGCCCGGCATCGTCGCCACCTCGCGCTCGGGCTGGACGGGCGACTACGCCAGCGACGAGGGCCCTTCCGTCCCGAGCGGGGCGATCCGCACCGGCCTCGTCGAGAAGGTGTTCACCGTCGACGGCACCTGGGGTTACAACTCCGGTGCCACCGTGATGAGTTACGGCACCGCCATGGACATCCTGGTCAACTGCTGGGTACGGAACATGACCGCGATGGTCAACGTCGGCCCGGACCGGCACGGCACGGTGTCCGACGCCCAGGCCGGGCTGCTGCGGCGGATCGGCACCTTCATGGCGTCCTGCGGCCGGTCGGTCTACGGGACCCGCGGCGGCCCGTGGAACCCGGTCGACGGCCAGTACGGCTTCACCTGCAAGGACGACACGTTCTACGTGCACCTGCTGCCCGGCTACAGCGGAACCTCGTTCACCACCCCGCCGCTCGGCGACGCCAGGATCGTGCGGGCCTTCGATGTGCGCACCGGTGCCGCCCTGGCGTACTCGGCCGGCGGCGACGGCCGGGTGACGATCAACGGCATCGACCGCACCGCCCATGCCGAGGACAGCGTCGTCGGCGTCACACTGGACCGGTCCGTGCAGCCGGCCGACATCGCAGCCGGACGGACGGCGACGGCCGACAGCGAGGAGTCCTCGAAGGGCAACACCGCCGCGAGGGCGGTCGACGGCTCCACCTCGACCCGGTGGTGCGCGAACGACGGCGGCACCGGCCACTGGCTCAAGGTCGACCTCGGCTCGCCCCGGTCGCTGACCGGCACCCGCATCGCCTGGGAACTGGACGGGGCCAACTACCGTTACTCGATTGAGGGTTCCGTCGACAACCGCAGGTGGAACACGCTGGCCGACGACACGGCCACCACCAGCACCAGTCAGGTCCAGGTCGCCTTCTTCCGGAGCCGGGCACGGTATGTGCGGGTCACGGTCACCGGGTTGCCTTCCGGGGCATGGGCGTCCATTCGCACCTTCGAGGTCTACGACCGGCCTTTCTCCGCCGACCTGGGATCATAAGCGCCGGAGTGCCGACCCAAGGGGCTTCGGCCGCGACAGCCGAAGCCCCGATTCCCGGGAACATCATCCTCAGGAGGTGACGAAGACCCGGACGTCCCAGGCGCCGAGGCCCACCGATGTGCCGACGGGAATGGCGCGGCCGTCGAGGACGGCGGTCAGCTCACCGGGCGCAGGGACGGCGGCTTCCTGCCAGCTCCAGCCCGCCTCCCAGCGTCCACGCCGCCTTCAACCACTACGCGGGGGCGGACAGGAGCATGCAGGGGGAAGAGGCCCGCCCGCCCGCAAGCGCCGGCCTCCCTCCCCGGACGGAACGTGTCACCGCGGGTCGGTCAGGCCGTCGTACCGGTGACCGAGGTTCCGGACTTGGCCATGTAGTACGTCGCGGTGGTGCCGCTCCAGAAGTGGAAGGCGAGCTTCAGGCGGTTGCCGGACAGGGTGTAGTCCCGGCCCTTGGCCACGTCGGTGCCGCCCTGGCCAAGTCCGCGGAAGGCGGCGCCGTTCGGGTTCAGGGTGAGTGTCCGGTCCGTGACCGGTCC
Organism: Streptomyces sp. MMG1121; assembly: GCF_001280015.1. Lineage (GTDB taxonomy): Bacteria > Actinomycetota > Actinomycetes > Streptomycetales > Streptomycetaceae > Streptomyces. The sequence goes on along the minus strand of NZ_LGDV01000152.1, from coordinate 51,249 downwards.
GTCCCCGGGGACGAAGACCATGTCCGAGGAGGCGGTGCCCGAGGTTGTGGTCCAACTCCACCGGATCTGCTGGAACGGTCCGGGGTCGTGCCACTTCATCGAGGTGCGGTCGAAGAAGGATCCGTTGTCCCACAGGAGCGTGGCCACGCCCCGGGTGCAGGCCGCGGCGCCGAACGCCTCGAAGTACTTCAGCATCTCGCCGCGCTCCACTCCGCCGGACGGGCCGAAGTCGCAGCCGAGCACGCCGTACTCGCCGAACATCGTGGGGATGCCCCGGGCCAGGAAGGTGTCATGCACCCGCTTGAAGACCTTGGCCAGGTCGGTCCGGGCCGGGCCGTCGAAGCGGGTCTGGCCGGCGAGGTTCACGCTGAACGGGTAGCAGCCGTCGTAGTGCACGCTGGCGACCATCCGCGGGTCGTGAAACGACCTGATGGTGGCGGCCAGGTCGTCCATCAGGGACTGGTTTGGAGTGTCGCCGAGCGTGGGCAGCACCAGCAGCCACTGGGCGTTGCCTCCGCCCGATCCGCGCACGATGTCGTGGAAGGAAGTGGAAGCCCTGAGCGCGGATCTTGTCCATCAGGGACTTGGTCACGCACGGCATGCCCCATGAGGTCTCGTCGGGGACGGCGTCCAGGCTGTTGCCGAGGTTCCAGCCCGGCTGCATCGCCGCCACGGCCGCCGTCACGCCGTCGGGGTACCCGGGGCGCCGCGGACGCCTGGGGCCGGGAATCGTCGCCGAAGGTCCCGAAGACCGCGCCGTAGGCCAGAAGGCGGCCACCGTCACGTTCCGGTTACCGTGTGCCGGTGGGGGTGACCAGGAGGCTGCAGGGCATCGCCGGTGCAGTGGGCGGGTCCTGGTCCGAGATGGTGAGGTCGGGGAGGCGGCGGGGGTGAGGGTGCCGCGCAGGTGCTCCTCGCCGGTCAGGCGGGCGGCGTCGGCGGTGTGTGGAGGGTGCGGGCTTCGCAGGTGATGGCGTGTTCGGGGCCCTTGACGCCGATGACGGTCTGGCGGGTGGTCATGCCCCGGCGCGACGGCGTGGGCGCGCTGTTCGGGGCCGGCCTGGCTGCAGTTTTCCGTCACCAGCGTGCTGACGGACAGGCCGGGGTTGCGTGGCCGAGGCCGGCCGCGGTGGGCGTGGTTCGGTGTCAGACAGTTCGGGCTGCGGCGGTGTCGCGGAGGAGTCCGGCGAAGGTCAGCGCGGCAGGGGTGAGAGGGTGGTCGGCCATGCGAACCAGGAGGATGCGGCGGACGGGGGCCGGCGGCTGGAGCGGCAGGACGTTGACGCCGGGGCGGATGCCCTCCAGGGCCAGGGTGGGGGCGAGGGCGACGCCGATGCCGGCGGCGACCATGGCCTGGGCTTCCTGGTAGTCATGGGCCTCGTAGGCGATGTGGGGCTCGAAGCCGACGGCGCGGCAGCCGCGGACGAGGGCTTCGGCCACCGGGTGGTGGTCGGCGCGGGTGATCCAGGGGTCGTGTGCGAAGTCGGCGAGTGAGGCGGATTCGCGGCCGGCGAGTGGATGGTGGTCGCTGACGAGAAGGGCTGGCGGATCATCCAGGAGTGAGGTGACGACGACGTCCTCCCGGTCGATTCGGCTCCAGTCGTAGTCCCACATCAGCGACATCTCGATCTCCCGGTTCTCCAGCATCGTCCACAGTCCGGCGATGCGGGCGCTGCGCACGGTCAGCCGTACGTCGGGGTGGGCGTCCCGGAAGGCGATCACGGCCTGCGGGAGGAGCGAGGCGCCGACGGTGGGGAAGGTGCCGATGCGCAGCGTGCCCGCGCGCAGACCGGCGAAGTCGGCGAGTTCGTTTTCCGCGGCCTGTAGTTCGCGTTCGATCCGTTGCCCTCGTTCGGCCAGCGCCCGTCCGGCGTCGGTGAGGGTGACGCCTCGGGCGTGGCGTTCCAGCAGAGGTTGTCCTGCCTCCGTTTCCAGGCGGCTGATCTGCTGCGATACCGCTGACGGTGTGTAGTTGAGGGCGCGGGCCGTCGCCGTCACCGAGCCGCGCCGGGCGACCTCCGTGAACAGCAGGATGCGCCGGACGTCGAGCATGCCGCCACCTCCAGCGTTCACTTCACCTTAATAGCCATGCAGATTTCCGAGATTGTACTTCACGCTGCCGTAACCCACCGTGGAGGACACCACGCACGGCGAGACCGTCGGTGGACTTCCCCTTCCATGGCTGTGAGGAGTCAGTTGTGCTGCGTCTGCAGGGCGAGATGATCCGCGGAGGAACCAGCAAGTGCTGGATCTTCGACCACCGCGACGTGGCCGCCACGGGCGTGGACGTCGACGCTCTGCTGCTCGCTGCCTTCAACGCCGCCGACCCCCGTCAGATCGACGGCGTGGGCGGCGCCTCCTCCACCACCTCCAAGGCCGCCGTCGTACGGGCGTCGACACAACCCGGTGTGGATCTCGAGTACGCCTTCGCGCAGGTCGGGATCGGCGACGAGCGCGTGGAGTGGGCCAGCAACTGCGGCAACTGCGCCACCGCCGTGGCCCTGTACGCCGTCCACCACTCCCTCGTGCCGATCACGTCGGACACCACGACCGTCCGCATGCTCAACATCAACACCGGGGCCCGCCTCACCGGCACGATCCCCACCCCCGCGGGCGTGGCCCCGGAGGAGGGCACGGCCGTGGTGCCGGGTACCTCGGCGCGGGGCGTGCCGGTCCTGCTCGGGTTCCAGGACCCTGCGGGCTCGACGACCGGCCGCGCTCTGCCGACCGGCCGGGCACTGGACGAGCTGACCGGATCGGACGGCCCCGTCGAGGCATCCCTGGTCGACGCCGGCGCTCCGGCGGCTTTGTTCGAGGCCAAGGCGTTCGGCCTCGACGGCACGGAATCCCTCACCGCGTTCGCCACCGCAGTGCCCCCGCTGACGTTGCTGCGCCGCCAGGCAGCACTGGCCATGGGCCTGGCCCGCGAGGGCGATCCGGTCAGCCACGCGGTGCCGAAAGTGGGCATCGTCGCCCGCCCCACCCCCTATCGCACCACACAGGGCATCCTCGTCAACCAGGACGAGTACGACCTGGCCGTGCGCATGGTCTCCATGCACGCGCCGCACCCGGCGATCGGCCTGACCTCCGCCGTGGCCCTGGCCACGGCAGCCGCCACCCCTGGCACCCTCGCCCACCGCGTCGCCCGGCAGACCGCCGACGGCACGCTGCGCCTGGGCACCCCCGCCGGCGTCGTCACCACCCAAGCCGTCCCCTCACCGGACAGCGAGTCCCCCACGGTGCTGCTGCACCGCGCCGCCCGGCGTATCGCCCGAGCCGAACTCCTCGTTCCCGTCCTGGAAGGACGCCCCGCATGAGCCGCAACGACGCCGCCCCGGGTACCGTCACCGCACCACCGGGCCGCATCCGCCGGATGCTGTCCCACCTCTATGTCCAGTGCCTGATCGCCGTCCTCCTCGGCGCCGCCGTGGGCGGGCTGTGGCCGTCCGTCGGCACTGACCTCAAGCCGCTCGGCGACGGCTTCATCGCGCTGGTGAAGATGTTCATCGCGCCGATCATCTTCTGCACGGTCGTCCACGGCATCGCCTCCATGGGCAACGCCCGCGCGGTCGGCCGTGTGAGCCTGAAGGCTCTGGTCTACTTCGAGGTCCTGACCACTGTGGCCATGGTGATCGGCCTGGTCGTCGTCAACGTCGTCCAGCCGGGCAGCGGTCTGCACATCGACCTCTCGACCCTGTCCGCGAAGGGCCTGCCGTCGGAGGCGACCACGGCCCACGAGGGCTTCGCCGTCTTCCTCCTCGCCATCATCCCGGCCACCCTGGTCAGCGCCCTGACCGGCAACGAGATCCTGCCGGTGCTGCTGGTGTCCGTGCTGTTCGGCTTCGGCCTGCACGCCGGCGGAGAGGACGGCCTGAGCATCGCCCGGGGCGTCGAGAAGTTCTCCTCGGTCCTGTTCACGCTCATCCGCTGGATCATGCGGCTGGCCCCCATCGGCGCGTTCGGCTCCATGGCCTTCACCATCGGCAACTACGGCCTGGGCACCCTGCGCCACCTGGGCCTGCTGGTCGGCTCGTTCTGGCTGACCGCCCTCCTCTTCGTCCTGGTCGTCCTCGGGACCGTGATGCGCCTGAACGGACTGCGGCTGCTGCCCTTCCTGCGCTACATCAAGGAGGAACTGCTGATCGTCCTGGGCACCTCCTCCACCGAGCCCGTCCTGCCGCGCATGATGGCCAAGCTCCAGCACGCGGGGGCCTCGAAACCGGTCGTCGGCATCACGCTGCCCGCCGGGTACTCCTTCAACCTCGACGGCACCGCCATCTACCTGACCATGGGCTCGGTCTTCCTCGCCCAGGCCCTCGGCATCCACCTCGGCCTCACCGAGCAGCTGACCATGCTCGCCGTCATGCTGCTCACCTCCAAGGGCGCCGCAGGCGTCACCGGCTCCGGCTTCATCGCCCTGGCCGCCACCCTCAGCGCCGTCCCGCACGTCCCGGCGGCCGCCCTCGCGTTGATCTTCGGCGTCGACCGGTTCATGTCCGAAGCCCGCGCCCTGACCAGCCTGGTCGGCAACGGCGTCGCCACCCTGGCCGTCGCCCGCTGGGAGGGCGAGCTGGACGAGGACCGCGCCAAGGCCGTCCTGCGCGGCGAGATCCCCTACGCCCCTGCCCCCGCCCTTTCTGCGGTGACAGTCGAGCCCGATCCGAAGCAGACGCCCGCACCCGACGCGACGATGCCCGAACCAACCCGCGACCCCGTCCCCGCCACACGTTGACCTCCCATGGGCGGGCCGGTCCGGGGCGTCTGCTGTGGACCCGCCCGCCCACTTCTCAACGGGACGTCGTACTCACCGCCCAGACGACGCTGCCCGCACCAAACCCTTAAGACTCGGTACGCGATTCAGGTCGGGCGCGCTGACCTCGTCGATCGGCTGGTGGCGATCAGCAGGCGATCCGGCGGGCGAGCACGAGTTCGCCGCTGGAGCGGCCGCCACATCTCCCCCTCGCCGATCGTGTGTTCCCCGCGGATCCGTGTCCGGGACTGCCGTCAGCGCACCTCCCCCGCCGAGCAGCTGCGGCCGTGTCCTTCTGCTCCGTCTTGTCGGACACGAACGCCCCACGGCCGGGCGTCCGGCCGTGGGGCGGCGGACCTGGGTCTCGGTGCTTTATCAGCCGCCGGAGGATCACACACGATGAGCCTTCACCTCGACGAACGGCGAGGCAGGTGTACGGGCGCTGTTCGAGGCGCGCCATCAGACATGTGTGCCAGCACGCCAGTCGGGGAGCGTCCAGTGGAAGGCCCGCCCGGCGGGCAGCCGGCCGCCGGCTCCGGCCGGCCCGCGTGCAGCTTCTCGCCCAGCAGCGGCACCAGCAGCTCCAGCGGACAGTCCTGGAGCAACATGGACACGTCACAGCGGCCGATCCTGGCCCTCTCCGCGATCAACAGCGCGACCATCTGTGGTCGGACCAGCCGCGCTCCGGACAGCAGCGCACCGAGCAGCCGTCCGCCGAAGGCCGCCGCCCCGTCCACACTTTCCTCGCCCATGGCCCGGTCCGCCACCACCTTCCTGCCCCGGCTCCGGTCACCGCGCACGTCTGGCCGCTCCGTCTGCGGTTGTGGAACTCCGACCTGACCGCCGATGTCACCTTCGCCTCCGTGGGCACACTCGCCAGGACCGCCCGCAGCGACGGACGGCCACCACCACTGCGTACAACGGGGCTACGGCATGCCCGCTGAGCACCTCGGTGACCACCCCACCCGCCACCGCGGAGGACGGCACGAGCGCCCAGACCACTGTGAGCCTTTGCCTGGGGCCGCTGGACAGTTCGGCGGCGACCACTCGTCGTAGCGCTCGTATCCGAGGACGCTGACGGGTCGCGGACTCGGTCCACGTGGGGCAGTCGGTGGGCGGCGGCGAAGTAGCGCAGGTGCTGCTCGACGGTGACGACCTGGCCGCCGTGTACCGGATGACGAACTCCTCGGCCGCGTGGCGGCGTTGCGGGGTCAGGCACACGTGGCCAACGCGGTCGTTGATCCGCGCCAGTGGTTCTCGCGCACCCGTCAGGAAAGACTCCACTGCTGGCTCGTCGCGCCGGTGCCCGCTTCCTGGTCCACGGCCGCCCCGCTGGTGGTCGAGGCGGTCGCGACGCCGATGTCCAGGTCGCTGCCCACGCCGACGAGCATGTAGGTGCTGCCGGTGTAGCTGCCGACGAGGTCGAGGAACCATTCCTGGTTGGCGCCGCCGTTGCAGGTCCACTGCTCCAGCTGCAGGCCGGCGGCGGTCGACTGGTTCGGCACGTCCAGACACAGGCCGCTCTTCACGCTCCTGAGCGTGTAGATGTTGTCCGCCACCCGCGTGAGCGTCCACTGCTGATTGGTACCGTCGGTGGACGGCCACTGGATGATCTTGGCGCCGTTCGCCGTGGAGCCGCTCGACACGTCCATCGGCATGGAGCTGTTGACGTTCTTCAGGGTGTGGACGCCCTCAGCGGGGATCCCGCTGCCGGCCGTCCAGGTTCCCGCTGCGGTGTCGAGTGACCAGGTCGGGTACTGGCCGAGGTTCACGGTCGTTCCCCTGATGGTCAGGGGCAGCCAGATCAGTTTCGACGCGCCGAGGTCGGAGGTGTTCCAGCGGTCGCCGGCGTAGATGTAGGTGGTACCGGAGGAGCCCTGGACGGTGATGACGTTCGCCGTCTGGCTGCCGTAGGTGTGGGTGCCCGGTGCGGCCAGGTCACGGAACGACGACCAGGGGCCGCCCAGTGACGTGGTGGTGGCGTAGATGTTGTCGTTGAGGCCCCAGCCCGTCAGGTGCGAGCCGAAGACGTAGTAGGTGCCGTTGACCTTGACCATGGCGGGCGCCTCGACACTGCCGCTGCCGCTGCTGCCGAGCACCGCCACAGCGCTGTCCACGGACAGGTAGTCGGCGGACAGCCTGTCGATGCGCAGGCCGTTGTCGCGGTCCTCGCTCAGCAGATAGGCGGTGCCGTCGGTGTCCTGGAACAGGCCGAGGTCACGGCTGAGGTTGCCCAGCGGCCGGAAGCTTCCCCGGTAGGTGTACGGGCCGCACGGGGTGCTGCTGGTGGCCACGCCGACCTTGGCCTCGGAGTAGTTGGTGCTGTCGATGTGCATGTACATCACGTAGGTGCTGGTGGAGGCGTTGTAGATGACCTTGGGTCGCTCCACGACGCGGCTCGGCCCAAGGTCGCCGCTGTTCTGCTTGGCCAGGGCGACGCCACGGTGGGTCCAGTTGGCCAGGTCGGTCGAGGTGTAGCACGGGATGTCCTGGAACGACGTGTCCGACGACGTCTCGCCGGTCTTGTCCTCGCCGAAGCCGTACCAGGTGCCGCCCACCTTGATGATGCCGAGGCCGTGCAGTTGGAGCGCGTTCCCGTTCTGATCGGTGCGTACGGCGCCCGTGGTGAACGACACCGAGGCCGCGTGCGCCTCGGCCGCCGGAAGTAGGAGCGCAGCAATGCCTCCCAGCAGGGTCAGGAACGCGGCGGCTCTGCGCCGCCATCGGCTGGCGGACGTCCGGGGAACTCCCTTGAACATGTGCGTCCCTGTCTGTCGAGGCTGACGATCCCTTGATGTCGGCGGGAACCAATGAGAGTCGTGACATGTTCGCGGCGTCAAGGACGGCGTTCGAATTTGTTTAAGCTTGACCGCCTTAACGGTGCATCCAGTTGGGCCCACCGGGGCCGCAAGTAGGCCGGACTGTCCAGGATTTCGGACATGCAAGAGGCGGACACGAGGGGTTGACCTCTGGATCGGGGCGGGCGTAGAAACCTTGCCACGGTCAGAATCTGTTACTTGCTGGTTGAGTTTGTTGGAAATCAGACCCATGCGAGGTGGACCGACTGTGAATGCGACAGGGCGTCAGGAACCCTCCCGCCGTAGGGTGCTCAAGGGCGCGGCTGTCGCCGCAGTGGCAGGCGGTCGAGGTAGGCGGCGGCTACTACAAGCTGGTCAACCGCACCAACGGCATGGTCGCCGACGGCTGGGGGGCCACCGGCAACGGTTCAGCCGCCAGGCAGGCGCCATGGAACGGCGGCGCGACCCAGCAGTGGACGATCACCCACCGAGGCGACGGCCGCCACACGATCGCCAACCGCACCACTGGCCTGGTTCTCGAGGGCGGTGGCGACGTGGCCTCGGGCTCCGCCACCAACCAGTGGGTCTACGGGAGCAGCACGAACCTGCTGTGGACCTTCACGGCGCTGTGACTCTCGCGCTGGCATGACAAGCGGATACGGCGAGCGGTCTGCCCGTCGGCGGTGACCGAGGTGTTACTGCCGGAGACGACGACGCGGGTGACGCCTTCGTAGCCGTATGCGCCGCGCGCCCCAACCACGTCCCCCGACACATCAGAGCCACCCGAATCCGGGAGTACACCCATGTCGTCAGGAAGAAGACTGTCCCGCCGTACCCTGCTGGGCGCCGCGGGCGCCGCTGTGGCCGCGAGCGCGCTCCCCGTGGTTCCCGGCTTCTCCCGCCTGCTCCCCCAAGCAGCCGCCGCGGACCTCCAGACCAATCTCAGCAATCTGGTGAACATGCGGTTCGGCATGTTCAACCACTTCAACATGGGCACGTTCACCAATCAGGAGTGGGCCTCCCCGCGCCAGAACCCCGCTCTGTTCGCGCCCACGGCGGTCGACTGTGCCCAGTGGGCGGCGGCGGCCGCGGCGGCGAAGATGAGCTACGGCGTCCTGACCACCAAGCACCACGACGGCTTCTGCCTGTGGCCCAGCGCCCACAACAACTACAACGTCGCCCACAGCTCCTACAAGCAGGACATCGTCGCGCAGTACGTGACCGCTTTCCGGTCCCGGGGCCTCAAGGTCGGCCTGTACTTCTCCATCTGGGACCGCACCTACAGCGTGCAGGCCTACGACACCCGCCACAAAGTCGCCTCCGGCCAGGCCATCCAGCCCGGCGACATCACCTACATCCTCAACCAGATCACCGAACTGCTCACCAACTACGGCACCATCGACATGTTCGTCACCGACGGCTACGCCTGGCAGATGGGCCAGCAGGCCGTGCCCTACCAGCGCATCAGGGAACATGTGAAGTCGCTGCAGCCCGACATCGTGATGATCGACCACGGCGGGCTGTCGGTGCCCTTCCTCGGCGACGCGATCTACTTCGAGGAACCACTCGGCATCACCTCACCGGCAGGCAACACCTACGCATCGCTACAGGGCCAGACGATCAGCAACGGGTGGTTCTGGCATCCGACGACGCCCACGACCGATCCGATGAGCAGGGACTCGATCCTCTCCCACCTGGCGGACCTGGAGCCCAAGTACACCTCGTTCATCCTCAACTGCCCGCCCAATCGCAACGGCGTGCTGGACACCAACATCGTCAACCGGCTCTCCGAGGTCGGCGCCGCCTGGAGCGGCCCGCACACCTCCCGGCCGCCCCTGCCCACCCAGATGCTCCGCGCCGAACACCCGGTCACCCCCGTGTCCGCCTACGCCACCGCGTACCACACCGGCGAAGGCCCCCTGAACGCCATCGACGGCCTCAGTGACCGGAACTTCGAGACCTGCTGGTCCACCTGGAACCTCCCGCTGCCCCAGAGCATCACCATCGACCTCGGCGGCGTCTGGAGCAACATCTCGACCCTCGAGTACCTGCCCAAGCAGTGGAACCGCACCAACACCACCGACGGCGACATCACCGCCTGCACCATCTGCACCATCTGCACCAGCACCGACGGCATCACCTTCACCCAGGTCGCCACCGCGCGCTGGGCCGGTGACCACACCACCAAAGTCGTCGAATGGCCGGCCCGCAACACCGCTTTCGTCCGCGTCCAGGTCACCGCCGACACCGGCGGCTACGCCAACATCGGCAACCTGCGCATCGGCGGTCGCACCGCGACACCCACCCTGGTCTCCCCCCTCTTCCCCGGCGACGGAACCATGTACCGCCTCGTCGCCCACCACAGCGGCAAGGTCGCCGACGTCTCGGGGGGCGGCACCGCCGACAACACCCCCATCCTGCAGTCGTCCTGGCGGAACCAGGCCAGCCAGAAGTGGACCATCGCCCTGGCCGACAGCGGCTACTACAAGATCCGCAACGTCAACAGCGGCAAGCTCATGGAAATCGGCGGACTCTCCCGCGTGGACGGCGCGGGCTCCGACATCTGGGTCGACACCGACGCACCCCAGCAGCACTGGGCCATCACCCCCACCGGCGGCGGCTACCACCTCCTCACCAACCGGCTCAGCGGGCTGTCCCTCAACGTCGACAGCGGCTCCACCGGCGACGGAGCCGCCGTCAACCAGTGGACCTACTCCGCCATCCCCCGGCAGCAGTGGCAGATCATCCCCTCCTGACAGGGGATCGAAAGAGACGTGCACCCGCGCGCTCAGATGCCGAAGGCAACGCACATCCCGGGCAGTTGGTCGAGGGAAGACGCCAAAGCGCTGCTGGAGTACGGGCCTGCATCCAGGTGTGGTCAAGCCAGGACGCGGCACCTGACCGATCCCTACGCGTCTTCAACTCCAGAAACCACGAAGCGATCCATGCCGCGCGTCTTGTTAAATATTGAACGGACTCCTAGAGTCCGGCGATAGAGGGAGTGCGGGACAGCTCCCACACCCCATGTCATCCGAGCGATGGAGCCGCGATGCCAACCGCACTTCTCAGTCCGGGACGCCTGATAGTTGCCGCCTCGGCCGCGCTGTCACTGCTTCTCCTGGGACAGCCGCAAGCCCACGCGGCGTCCTGGGGAACTCCCCAGACCATCAACGCGTGGAACACCGTCAACGGACGGTGGACCGCCAACAACGAGCTGGAGACCTACACTCCCGACTGCGTCTGGTACGAGGGGAACACCCTCGTCATCAAGACCTACAAGTCGGGCAGCACGTACTACTCGGGCCGCGTGGAGTCCAAGGCGCTCTACGGCTACGGCACTTACAGCTTCACCGCGAACATGCCCAATGGCCAGGGCCTCCTGCCCGCGGTATGGGCCGCCTACCTGAATCCGTGGCTGCCCGAGTTCGACGCCGCCGAAATCGTCGGTCAGAACCCGAACACCGTTTACCAGACCTTCCACGACCCCAACAACACCCAAACCCAGTTCTCGAAGACGAATTCTGCGGGCTGGACCAACAGCTACCACACGTACTCATTCACCTGGTGGCCCGATCACATCGACTTCGCCGTGGACGGCACCGTCACCGGCACCAAGTGGTACACCACTGCCCCGGGTGTCGGGATGCACTTCATCGTCAACACCGCCGTCGGCGGCGACTGGCCGGGCGACCCCAACAACTCGACATGGGCCACAGCAGACGGCGCGAGGTACCTGAAGGCCTCCTCGATCACGTACACCCCGTACTATCCGTGAGTGGTTCCGCTTCAGGACCCGAACGTGCGGGATGCCGAAAGGGTGCTGGTCGGCGCCGTCGTGGGAGCGTCACAGGTCTCCGTTTGCTGCCCATGTAAGCGGTGCCATGGACGAAGACGTGTGGCCCCGTCCGCGATCCACAGGTCACCGGTGACGCCCGGAACCGCCCTGAGCTGCCCGTCAACCAGGCCGGCGGCCCGCGCGGTGGAGTGCCTCCCGCTGTTGGTGCTGGTGTACGGGTGCCGCCGCGGTGGTCGAGAGGAACGGCAGCGGAAGATCGTCGCGCTGGGCGGCGGCCACGACCCGCTCACCAACCGGGTGAGCGGGATGGCCCTGCGGCGTCCGCGGTGGCGTCGTAGCGCTTCGGTCCGTACCCGCGATGAGAGTCCACAAAAGAGAGGAACCCCAGCCGACGTACGGCTGAGGCTCCTCGGGGCGGCGAGTACCGGTCAGCAGGTGAAGTTGCCCACGCCGTGGACCGCTCGTCTACGCGTCGGCACACCGCACCGCATCGCGGCCACCGTGGATCAGGCGGCTCAGCGCTGCAGGGTGAGGAGACCCGGCCGCCACGGCAGTTGGTCGTAGGGGCCGCTCGCGGTAGGGGACTTGCCCTGGTAGAGGAACTGCAGGTTGCAGGGGTCGATGGTCATGGTCTGGTCGGGGTTGTTGCGGACCAGGTCACCGTGGCTGATGTCGTTGGTCCAGGTGGCGCCGCTGTTGGCCCTGCCCGCGAAGGGGTTGCTCTCGCCGGCGGCCTGCGGAGTCCACGAACCGCTCAGGCTGGAGGCCGTGAACGAGCGGAAGTAGCGCTGCTCGTTCGCACCCCGAGCCTCGACGATCATGAGGTACTGGTTCTGGCCCTGGACCTTGTAGACCTGCGGCGCCTCGAACAGGTTCTTCACCGAGTCGCTCATGACCGTCGTGTACGACGAGCCGAAGTTACCGGGGAAGTTCCCGATCGGCATGCTCGCCCGGTAGATCTTGCCGTTGTCACCGGCGAAGAACAGGTACATGTTCTGGCCGTCACCGATCAGGGTCTGGTCGATCGGGGCGGAGCCGGGGATGCTGCCGGTGAACAGCGCCTGAGGCGCTGACCAGCCGTTGGGGTTGGTGGGGTCGCTGGAGGTGCGGTAGACGAAGGGCGAGGCGCCCCACTGGGACGCCAGCACCCAGATCTTCTTGGGCGCGAAGTAGAACAGCGTGGGCGCCACCGCGGACTGGCTCATCCCGGTCTGTCCGACCGACGCCATGTCCGACCAGTTCGTGAAGGGCGCGAACGCCATCGAGCCGTACCCCGACCCCGACACGTTCGACGCGTAGACCAGGTGCCTGCCGTTGTAGACCACGTCGGTGAAGTCCTTCACCGAGACCCACCCGTTCGCCGACTGCGCCAACGCACCCGTCGACGTCCACCGGTACGTGGACGGAAGAGAACACGTACTGCCCGTGCCGGTCAGGCCGGTCCACTTCTGGTTGCCGGCACCGTTGCACGTCCGGATCTGCAGGGACGTTCCGTCGGTCTGGCCGGCGCCCGGCACATCGAGACACCGGCCGGAACCAACACCGCGTAAACCACCGCTGTTGGCCGCCTGAGCCGGACCGGCGACGAGCATCGCCGCCAACGAGACCAGGGCCGCGGCCACGGCGGCGAGCACCACAGACAGATGTGTGCGGCGGGAACTACGTCTGCGCATGGGGACCTCGTATTCCTTGAGTGAGCGGGTTTCCGGTCGGCCCCGTCGCAGGCTGTGCGGACCTCGACGCGACGCGACCGTGTTCGATATACCGAACATAGGTCGAAGTATCGAGCAAAATGGATGATAGGGATTCGGTGAACAGCGTCAATACCTCTCGCATGATTCGCGAGCCGCAGCATTCGCAGGCTGAATCCAGGCGGCTTCATGTTCCGCGTTGTGCAGGCTTTTGGCGTGAGGGGCAGGTAGCAGTGCAGGAACGGGGCTGGGGCTCCGAGCGAGGCGGGCAACTGGCAGGCCGGTGCTTCGACTTCGGCGGTCTGCAGCGCGGTGAACGTCGGAGGCCGGCCGACCCGACCGCCTGAGGTCGGCCATGGCGGAGCGCCATCGTCGCCCGCCGGCCAGCCCGGTGCGGGGACTTGTGGCCGTAGGTCAGCCATCTTCTTGAGCCGGTGACACTCGGCAGCGGCCAGTTCCAGGGCACGGCGGAGCACACGAGCACGGGCAATGGCCGATCCCTCGCAGTTCTTGAAGAAAGTGCCCATACCGCGGGCAAGCGCGCGTGCCGCCACGTTGTGCTGACTCCTCGCGTGCCATGCTGACCTTTCGCTGACGCCCGAGGGTCTGCGATACCTCTGACCTGGAAAGAACCGCCAATCACGTGATATATGGCGGGAGTTCGGTTCGCAGGTGGTTCGCGATCTGCCAGCCGACGATCACGCGGGAGTACACATCCAGGGCGAAGGCGACGTATGCCCATCCCGACCAGAGCCTCACGTAGGTCGTGTCGGCCACCCACAGCCGGTCGGGCCGGTCGCAGTGAAGTCGCGGTCGGCCAGTTCCGGCGGCCGGGGCGCCGACGGCTCCCGGACCGTGGTCCGACGCCGCTACCCGCGGATGACACCCCTCCAGGCGCCAGCTCGGCCAACAGCCGCTCGACGGTGCAGCAGGCCACGTCGATGCCCTTCCACACGAGCGCGCGGGGAGATCCGGCGGACGCCGTAGGTGTCGCCCGATTCCGCGTGGATCACGGGGACATCGCCCTTCTACGCCGCCCGCACCCCGACCTGACGGCCTTCGAGGACTGGCTGCACCACACCGGCTGGACGGGATGACCACCCACACGTCGAGACCGAACACGGCACGCACGACACAGCCCGTCACTCCGGACCGTGACCGACACCGGCGCGAGATCCGGCCGACCTGGCGTGACGCGCGCGCCGCAGTTCTCCGTTTCCGGCGTCGGGTAGATTCAGGGTGGACGGCGCGGGTGGCAGTGGTCGTCGGAACGACGCCGGGTGGCATCGACACACTGGCGACCCAACGCCGAAAGTTCCTCAGCACCGGGTACGACCCTCTCCCCGATGGCTCTGTCCACCGTCCTGCCCAACAACGCCGTTCGCATCACTGCACACGCAGGGGGCTGTCTCCGGTGAGGCTCGGTGATACGACGCAGACGAGCACGCCCGGGTCAGCCAGGACCGATCCGTCGGGCAGAAGGTGTACATCGAGCCAAGTCCGTTACAAGCATTGACCATGACGACCGGACCACGGCGGTGCCGGACGACGAGGACGTGCGACGTGCCGCCGATGTACTCAACTCGGGCGGGAAGACGGCGGTTTTGATCGGCCAGGGCGCGCGCGGCGCGCGAACGGAGGTCACGGAGGTCGCCTAGCGGCTCGGCGCCGGGGTCGCCAAGGCCCTGCTGGGCAAGGACGCCCTGGACGACGACCTGCCACGTCACCGGCGCGATCGGGCTGCTGGGCACCCGGCCGTCGTACGAGATGATGCGCGACTGCGACACACTGCTCGTGATCGGTTCGTCCTTCCCCTACACGCAGTTCCTGCCGGAGTTCGGCCAGGCACGGGCCGTGCAGATCGACATCGACCCGCACATGGTCGGGCTGCGCTACCCGTTCGAGGTCAACCTCGTCGGCGACGCCGCACGCACGCTGCGCAGGCTGCTGCCGCTGCTGGAGCAGACCGAGGACCGGGCGTGGCAGAAGACGATCGAGGACAACGTGGCACGCTGGTGGCAGGTGATGGAGCGGCGGGCCGCCGTCGAGGCCGACCCCGTCAACCCGGAGTACGTCACCCACGCGCTGAGCGGACTGCTCCCGGACGACGTCATCCTGTCCTCCGACTCGGGCTCGGCGGCCAACTGGTACGCCCAGCACCTGAGGCTGCGCGGCGCGATGCGCGGTTCGCTGTCGGGGACGCTGGCCACCATGGGGCCCGGCGTGCCGTACGCCATCGGCGCGAAGTTCGCGCACGGCGACCGGCCGGCGATCGCCCTGGTCGGTGAGGGGGCGATGCAGATGAACGGCATGGCCGAGCTGGTCACCGTCGCCAAGTACTGGCGGGACTGGGCCGATCCGCGACTGATCATTGCCGTCTTCAACAACCGGGACCTCAACCAGGTGACCTGGGAGATGCGCGCGACGGAGGGCGCCCCGCAGTTCCTGCCCTCGCAGTCGATCCCCGACGTCGGGTACGCCGATTTCGCCCGCTCGCTCGGTCTGGCCGGCATGCGGATCGATAAGCCCGACGGTGTGACGGGTGCCTGGGAGGCCGCCCTCGCGGCGGACCGCCCCTGTGTGCTCGATTGCGTGACCGACCCCGCCGTACCACCGATCCCGCCGGGCGCCACGCTCGACCAGATCGCAGCAGCCGCGGCATCCGTCCTCAAGGGCGACAGCGACCGGGCCGCCATGATCCGGCAGGGCTTCAGGGCCAAGGTTCAGGAGTTCCTGCCTGGAGGCCACCGGTGACGGTCGCCCGGCCGGTGGAACGCCTGGCCAGCGAGGTCTACGCCGTCCCCACCGAAACGCCCGAGGCGGATGGCACCTTCGCCTGGGACAGCACCACCCTGGTCCTGGCCACCGTCCGCTGTGGGACGGTCACCGGCCTCGGCTACACGTACGCCCCGCCCGCCGCGGCCCGTGTCGTCGACGGCCTGCTCGCGGACGTCGTCACCGGCGTCTCCGTGCTCGACGTGCCCCGGGCGACCGAGGCCATGGCCCGCGCCGTACGCAACGCGGGTCTGCCCGGTGTCGCGGCCCAGGCCCTCTCCGCCGTCGACATCGCCCTGTGGGACGCCAAGGCACGTGTGCTCGGCCTTCCTCTGGTCCAGCTTCTCGGAGCGGCCCGCGACGAAGTGCCCGTCTACGGCAGCGGCGGCTTCACCGCCTACGACGACAGCCGTCTGGAGCGGCAGTTGCGCGGCTGGGTAAAGACGGAGGGCATACCGCGCGTCAAGATCAAGATCGGGGAGTCGTGGGGCCGATGCGAGGACCGGGACCTACGCCGCGTCACCCAGGCGCGCGCCACCGTGGGGCCCAAGACCGGGCTGTACGTGGACGCCAACGGCGGCTACGGCATGAAGCAGGCGGTCCGTGTGGCCGCGGGCCTCGCCGACGAAGGAGTCGTGTGGTTCGAGGAACCTGTCTCCTCCGACCATCCCGATGCCCTGGCCGCCATCCGCGCCCAGGTCACGCCCGACGTCACGGCCGGAGAGTACGGCTACACGCTGTCGTACTTCCGGCACATGCTCGCCGCCCGCGCCGTCGACTGCCTCCAGGCCGACGTCACGCGGTGCGGTGGCATCACGGTATGGCTACGCGTCGCCGCTCTGGCCCAGAGCCACGGCCTGGAGATCTCGGGCCACTGCGCCCCGCACGCCCACGTGCACGCTGCGGCCACGGTGCCCAATCTGCGTCATCTGGAATGGTTCCACGACCACGTCAGGATCGAGCGGCTGCTCTTCGACGGCACCTTGGACGCCGAGGGCGGCTCCCTCGGCGTCGGCCAGGCACAGGCACCCGGCCTGGGCCTGAGCATCGCCGGCGAGCGAGCAGCCCCCTACCGAACCGGTTGAAGGGACGCGTACGCCTTTCCACGAAAAGGAGTAATTCACACAGACCGGGAACACGGAAAACATCGGATTATCCGGAAGGAGGTGGCTCGATGTCCACCGGCACACTTCTGGCGATCGTCATTCCCGTCGCGGTGGTCGTCGTGCTGATCGCCGTGGGCCTGGCTCTCTTCATGCGGCACCGGGCCCTGCGGGAGCGCTACGGCCCCGAGTACGAACGGACGGTCGACGCCGCCGACAGCAGGCTCGCCGCCGAGCGCGAGCTCAGCGCGCGCGAGAAGCGACACGACAAACTCGACATCAAGCCCCTGCCCGACCGTCTCCGCGAGCGCTACACACGGGACTGGGACCACGTGCAGCACGAGTTCGTGGACCGCCCGGAGGACGCCGTGCACGACGCGGACCGACTGGTGACCTCCGTCATGCAGGAACGCGGCTACCCCACCGAAGGCTACGACCAGCAGCTCAAGGACCTTTCCGTGGAACACAGCCGCACCCTCGAGCACTACAGGGCCGCCCACGAGATCGACACGCTCAGCGAGGGCCACAAGGCCACCACCGAACAGCTGCGCAGCGCCATGGTCCACTACCGAGCACTGTTCGACGAACTTCTCTCCGACGGCGGCCAGACCCGCCACGTCCCGGCGTGACATCCCGGCAGCCGGGACCGATGGACACGGAGCAGTTATGCAACACGACGACACACCGCACACCACCGACAGCGGACTGTCCACCGAAGACCTCGCACAACCCCGCGAGACCGACGCAGCCCCGAGCACCGCCCCAACTCCCCCGGTCTACCCGGGCGAGGGCGAGGATGCCAAAGGGGCGGACGCGTCCGACGACACCACGTTCCGCGAGACGAAAGACCCCGCGACCGCCGATGCGGCGAAAGCACGGACCGGGGACGCGGACGAGATGCCGCAATTGTTGACGGCCGAGGACGCGGACGACTTCCGCAATCGCTGGGAGAAGATCCAGACCACGTTCGTCGACGATCCCCCTGACGCGGTGCAAGCCGCGGA
This sequence comes from Streptomyces sp. MMG1121, assembly GCF_001280015.1. Lineage (GTDB taxonomy): Bacteria > Actinomycetota > Actinomycetes > Streptomycetales > Streptomycetaceae > Streptomyces. Next base: position 33,332 of record NZ_LGDV01000152.1, on the reverse strand, counting down.
CAGCCTGGTCGCCAACCTCATGCAGACGCTCGCCACGACGTTCGACGAGCACAAGAAGACGCTCGAAGAACAGTGGAGCCGGGGCGGGCAGGCCGACACCGAAGCCCTGCGTATGGCCCTGCGGCACTACCGCTCTTTCTTCAACCGCCTGCTCACCACCTGAGAAACTCACCAGCCGGAGAGAAAGAAGCGCGCCATGATCGCACTCGGCGTGATCCTGCTCATCGTCGGATTCGTCCTGCACATCGGCATCCTGTGGACGATCGGAATCATCCTGCTCGTCGTCGGCGCCATCCTGTTCCTTCTCGGGTCCGTCGGCCACGCCATCGGCGGCCGACGCCACTACTGGTAGGCACGCCCGGTTCCACGAGGCGCGCCGCTCGCCGAGGCCGATGGCGGCACGAGCAGTCCCGTCGGTGGGTGCCTCCATGCCGCCCACCGACGGGACCACGTCTGCCACAGCCGACATCCGGGTGATATCCGATGCCGTGGGTACCCGCGTCCGCACACGATGCTCCATCGCGGTGATGCTCGGCCCGCGGGGTCGCTCTCCCCGGCGTGCGCAGGGCATGGCATGGCGGTGGCGGCGCGCGGTACACGTTGCTGGTCCACGACGGCTGTGGGTGAGGAGGGGTGATGCGCAAGGCACCGGCGGCACTCGGCGAGGTACTGGCCTGGTGGGCGGTGCTGGTCGTCGTCAACGTCCTGTTCATCAGCACCGTCTCGCCCCTCGAACTCGTCGTCGTCGCGGGCGGATCGCTGATCGCGGCGGTCGCCGCACGGGCCGTCCACACGGCGTCCGGTGCCCGGCTGGGCGGCACCCGGCGATGGGGGGCGGCCGCGCTCGCGTGGCCCGGCGCGGTTCTCACCGACCTGAGCAGACTGTGCCGGGCCACCGCGCATGCCCTCGGCGGCCGTTCCTCGCAAGGGAGCCTGAAGATGATGACGCTTTCCCCCGGAACGGGTGCCGCGTGGGCCTGCGCTCTGCTGTCGTCCACCCCCGGCGCGTACGTCGTCGACGTACACGCACGCGAACCACGGAGGACGGGGAGAGCCTCGCAGACAGCCGTCGCGCACTTTCTCTCCGATGGCCGTACGAGCCTGGAGGATGTGCTCACCGAAGGGATGCGCCGGTGAACGCCTGGCTGCTGGCGATCGCAGTCCTGCTGGCCCTGGGCATGCCCCCGTGCGTCTGGGCCGCCGGCCGGGACTCGGCGGTCGAGAGGCTCGCGGGTCCCAGCCTGGCGACCTCCGTCGTCACCGCCGTCCTGCTGCTGACGGCTCAGGGGTTCGGCCGTAGTTCCTTCGCCGCCCTCATCCTCCTGTTCGAGGCGGGCATGGTCGGCTTCGCGCTGACCGGTGACCTGTTCGACGCGTTCGTCTTCTTCGAGCTGATGGGCGCGGTCGCCTACGCCCTGACGGGCTATCGCATCGAAGACCACACGGCCGGTGCAGGGTTCCCTGGTCTTCGGTGTCGTCAACTCTCTGGGCGCATACTGCCCGTTGCTCGGCATCGGGCTGGTCTACGCCCGCACCGGTGAGCTCGGTCTCGCGCAGATCGATGTGCAACTCGCCCGGCACCGCCCCGATGTCCTGCTGTCCGCGGCCTTCGTGCTGATCGTCACCGGGCTGCTGGTCAAGGCGGCGGTGGTGCCCCTGCACTTCTGGCTTCCGGACGCCCATTCCGTCGCGCCGACCCCCGTGTGCATGCTGCTTTCCGGCGTCATGGTGGAACTCGGCGTCTACGGCACCGCACGCGTCTACTGGGTCGTCTTCTCCGGACCGCACGGCATCACGCACGCGCACCTGCGCGCCGTGTTCGTGGCCGCCGGGGTGCTGACGGCACTGATGGGGGCCGTGATGTGCTGGCAGCAGCGCCACCTCAAGCGGCTGCTCGCCTTCTCCACCGTCGGGCACGTCGGCCTCTTCCTCGTCGGCACGGCACTGCTCACCCCCGCCGCGACGGCCGGCACCGCCCTGTACGTCGCCGCCCACGCAGGGGTCAAGGCGGCGCTGTTCGCCACGACCGCTGTCCTGCTGGACCGGTACGGCTCCGTCGACGAGCACGGGCTGTACCGGCGCGGCCGCGATCTGCCGTTCGTCGGCGCTGTTCGCCGTGGGCGGTCTCGGCCTCGCCGGTCTGCCACCGTTCGGGACAGCCCTCGGCAAGGCTGTCGCCGAGCATGCCGGTGAGGACGAATTCCCTTGGCTGCCCGCGGTGTTCGGGCTGGTCTCGGCGCTCACCGGCGGAGCCGTGCTGCGCGCCGCCGGCCGGATCTTCGCCGGCGCCGGGCCCCGGCCGCGCGACCGGTACGCCGGTACGGAGACCACCGGCGGCGGTGAGGAACCGGAGATCCGCGATCCGCAACGCCGGGTTCCCGTCCCCATGTGCCTTGTCGCCCAGGAGGCGCCCCGACCGTCGCCCAAGGCCGGCCGGGTCGTCCGGCCACGGGCGGGATGCCGTCGACGAGGTCGAGGGATTGGGTGATGTCGTTGACTTGACGGCGGTCGTGATGACGTGCTGCGTGGTGTCCTTGCCGTCGCAGATCAACCGGTGCTTGCTGTCCGCCTTCCGCCGGTCGGCCGGTGACGGACCGGTCGCGGCTCCTCTCTTTCGCGCGCACGTGGGAGTCGTCCGCGCACGCGCGGGTCGTTGGCGGTGCGCGCCCCGAAGGCGCGATCTCCTTCGGGGCGCGCGGCAGGGGTTCCGGTTCAGGCGTTGTAGCCACCGTGGGCGTCCAGCACCGCGCCCGTGACGTACGACGCGGCGGGGCTCGCCAGAAAGGCGATCGCCGCGGCGATTTCTTCGGGGTGACCCATGCGTTGCAGAGACAGCGAGCCGACCAGGGCCTTGAGGGTCTCGGGGTCCGGCCCTTCCATGCCGCCCTCCATCAGTCCGGCCTCCACGACGTTGGCCGTGATGTTGCGGGGCCCGAGGTCCCGTGCGACCCCCATGGTGTACCTCTCGATGCCTGACTTGGTCGCCGAGTAGTCGGCAAGGCCTGGGGCACCGACCCTGGAGCCCAGTCCGGAACTCACGGTGATGATGCGGCCGCCCGCGCGCAGCACTCGGGAGGCGGCTCGGATGACGGCGATCACGCCGAGGTAGTTGGTGGCGTGCATCCGGTCCAGTGCGGCGGTGTCTGCGTCCGGGTCGTCCACCGTGCGGCCCTGCTCCACCGAGATCGCCGCGTTGTTGACGAGGATGTCCAGGCCGCCGAAGTGCGCGACCACGTCGTTGATCAGCGCCGACGCCCGACTCATGTCCGCCTGGTCGGACTTGAAGGCGACGGCCTTCGCTCCCTTGCCGTGCACCTCGTCGACGACAGCCTGCGCCTGCTTCTCGGAGCTGACATAGGTGAAGGCGACGTCGGCGCCTTGCTCGGCGAGCAGCCGTACGGTCGCGGCCCCCAGTCCGCGCGACCCCCCGGTGACCAGGGCGACCTTGCCCGTGAGTGGCTTGCTCATTCTTCTCACCTCGTTGATTGACCCTTCCCGGCAGTCGCAACACTAATTGTTACGACAGCTTGTTACAACCTTAGTTGTTACGACTGTGTTGTCGTAACATAAAGCGTTGCGGCAGAGAGGAAGGGTTCATGAGCGCCAACAGCAGGTTGACCATTGCCGCCCACGCGCTGACCTGGATCGGTCTCTACCAGCGCCAGGGCCATGAGGTCGCCACCTCCGAGCAGATCGCGACCAGCGCGAACACCAACCCCGTGGTGATCAGGCGGCTGCTCGGCGAGCTGCGCAAGGCCGGGCTCGTGGAGTCCCGGCGGGGCGTGGGCGCGGGCTGGTCGCTGGCGCGCGAGCTGGGGTCGATGACCCTGCTCGACGTGTACGAGGCAGTGGAACCCGGCCCGCTGTTCGCGATGCACCGCACCACCCCGGACCAGGGATGTGTGGTGGGTTACGGCATCCAGCCGGCGATGCAGGGCATCTACGAGGGCATCGAGGAGACCCTGAGACACGAACTGGCCCGCGTCACGCTCGAGAACGTACTCCGGGACGTACTCGCGGCGCCTCGCTAGCCTCCCCGTTACGCCCTGACATCACCAAGAGTCCTACGAGCTCATAACTTGATCTTGTTGAAGTGCCCTGGTCCGGCGTGACCGATGAGACGATCCCGCTGTTCGGGAGGATGTGAGCACTCGGCCGTGGATCGTGGACGACGACTTGTGGGCGCTGATCGAGCCACTGCTGCCGCCCTGGCCGGAGAAGTCGCCGGGCCCACGGCCAGTGGCGGACCGACTGTGTCTGCAGGGCATCCTGTACGTCCTGCACAACGACATAGCCCGGCAAAACTGGGCCTGCTGCACGATCGGGTGAGCTCTCGGCGGTCGAAGGACTCACCCGGCTCGGATCATCTCGCAGCTGAGAAACCGCTGATCCACAGGTACTGACGATTGCTCCCCGCTGCCACGCCGGTCCGCACGGATCCGCACCGCCTCGGTCAGGGCCCGCTCGGTACCGCCCTTGCCGAGCCCGGGGACTCGCCCAGCCCACCACCGTGCCGGCCTGACCCCGGCCGTCAGCATCTTCGACCAGGACCAGCATCTCGCTGCGCGAGTCCGCGTCAATCGCCGCGAAGGCGCACTCGTACGCCTCCGTGACCGTGGCCATCGCCGGATCCACCACTGTCCTCGTCTGGGAGCAGCGCAAGCACCGCGGGAAGATCGGCGCGGCTCGCGAGACGCAACGTCACAGTACGCACGGGCTCGGCGGCAGCACCCATGACACCGAAGCTAACCGGACCCTCAGCCCACCGCCCCCGACTCGCGATCACGACCGGAGACAGGCCCCAGCTAGACCCCGCCTGCTCGCGGGGCGCAGTGTCAGGGCGTCGTTCCTCCCGTGCCGAGTCACTGATCGATATTTCACATATCGCCTGATAATGGGCATGCGGAGTATGTGGTGGGTTCGACACCAGCGAGGAGCGAGATGGACACCTCGAGCGGTCTTGGCGGTGGCGGATCGTTGTCGTTCAGCGGCGTGGCCGCCGTTGTGGTCGACGGAGACGGGGTCGTGCTGCGATGGTCACGTACTGCTGCGGAGTTGCTCGACCGTACGGCGGCGGAGGTGTGCGGCATGCCGGTCGCTCAGCTGGTCGAAGCAGTGCACCGGCGTCCTGACCCGTCCGGCGGCGGCAGGGTTCCTGTGACCGGGCAGGCAGTGCTCCGGCACCGCTCCGGTCGGCCGGTCGACGTCGCCTACGACGCGTTGCGGCTGGACGGTTCCTCCGAGGTCCTGGTCCTGGCCGCACCCGTTCAGTTCGCGAGCGACTGGGCACAGGACACGGCCTTCATGAGCGCATTCCTCGCCCAGGACCGGATCGGGATCACCCTTCACGACACCGACCTGAGCATCACGCGAACCAACCTTGCACCGGGCACACTCGGTGCGGAGGGCGCGACGGTCGGTGGCCGGCTGTGCGAGATCGTATCCCCCGAGGACGCCGATGACGCCGAGGCCGCGCTGCGCCGAGTGCTGGACACCGGCGAGCCGCTGATCGACCGAGAGCTGCGGGTGCGTTCGCGACGGGGGCTCGGCCGGCAGCGCGCGCTGTCCCTTTCCGCCTTCCGCCTGGAAGACGACAAGGGCCGTTCCACCGGTGTCGCCGCGGTCTTCACCGACACCGCCGCGCGCGGGCGCCGCCAGGATCTGCGCCACGAGGCATCGGCCCGGATCGGCGGCTCCCTCGATGTCCTGCGCACAGCCCAGGACCTGGTGGACGTTCTCGTCCCGGCTTTCGGGGACCTTGCCTGGGCGAGCCTCGCCGAGCCCGTGCTCGACGGAGACGAGCCCCCGAAGCTGTCCGGCGCGGGATCATGGCACATGCGCAGGGTCGCCGCAGCCTCGGCGGGCCCCTGGCCCACCGGGTTCGGACCGCCGGGCGTCGCGGATCCGCCGATGCCGGACCTGCCCGTCCTGCGCCGGGTCCAGCGCGGTGAGACCGTCCTCGTCCCCGACCGGGCGAGCGCGCTGGCCATGGCCGAGGACCACTCGGAACTCGTCCCGCTCCTCATCCCCGAACACGGGCATTCGGCTGTCTCCGCACCCCTGTTCGCCCGCGGCCTCGTGCTCGGAGCGGTCGCCGTCTGGCGCACCGGGCACCCGGAGGCATTCGACCAGGCGGACGCGGATCTCCTCACGGAGATCGCCTCCCGCGCCGCGCTGAGCGTGGACAACGCCCGCCGCTACACCCGCGAGCACCGCGCCGCCATGGCCCTGCAACAACGCCTGCTCCCACGCGCCACGACGGACCATGCGGCCGCCCAGACCGCGGGTCTGTACCGGCCGGCCGGCGGCGGGGCGGACATCGCAGGAGACTGGTTCGACGTCATTCCTCTGCCTTCTCTGCGGGTCGCCTTCGTCATCGGCGACGTGGTCGGCCACGGGCTGCACGCCTCCGCCACCATGGGCCGGCTCCGTACCGCCGTACAGACCCTCGCCGATCTGGAGATGGAGCCCGACGAACTCCTCACCCACGTCGACGACCTCGTGCAGCAACTCGCCGGTGAGGCGCCCCACGGCCACCAGGAGGCGGTCGGCGCCACGTGCCTGTACGCCGTGTACGACCCGGTCACCTGTCGCTGCGCCCTCGCAAGCGCCGGGCATCTGCCCCCAGTTGTGGTCCAGCCCGACACAGGCGCCCACGCCGTCGAGATCTCCCCCGGCCCTCCCCTCGGCGTCGGTGGCATGCCGTTCGAGGTCACGGAAATCGTTCTGCCCCCAGGGAGCGTTCTTGCTCTATACACCGACGGACTGGTCGAACGTGACCATGACGACCTCGACGCCGGTATCCGGCGGCTGACGACGGACCTCGGTGCTCTGTGCCGCCCCGACCGGCCCCTGGACGACATCGGCCGCGCTCTCCTCGCCGAAGCCGGCGGCGACACCGCACCCCGTGACGACATCGCGCTGCTCGTCGCCCGCACGCGCGTGATCCCGCCGGACAACACCGCGAACTGGGAATTCCCCGCCGACCCCACCATCGTGGCCGACGCCCGCAGAGCGGTCACCCGTCAGCTCTCCGCATGGGGGCTGGAGGACGTCGCGTTCACCACGGAACTCGTGGTCAGCGAACTGGTCACCAACGCCATCCGTTACGGCGGCGCCCCGGTCGGACTACGGCTGATCCGCGACAAGACGCTGGTCTGCGAGGTCTCCGATCCAAGCAACACCCAGCCCCGCCTGCGCCGGGCGAAGACCACCGACGAGGGCGGTCGCGGCCTGTTCCTGGTGGCCCAGCTCGCCGCGCGCTGGGGCTGCCGCTACGGCCGCTCCGGAAAGACCATCTGGGCCGAGCAGCCACTCGCCCCCGCTACCACACCCGCCGGGTTCCCGGAGGCGTAGGCGTGATGGAGGCCCTTGCCGCGTAGGTAATCGATCATGCCCTGTATGCCCTTGTCGGTGGAGGGCCACGGCGTACAGGTCACCGCCGATCCGTGCATCCGCCTCGGCGGCCAAGCCCCATGGCGTGGTCGGCGAAGCGTTCGTAGTAACGGCCGACCCCAGCGTGACGTCGGCGGCCGTTTCCACTCCGTGTTTCCTCGGGTCGTCCATCAGGTGCCGGAAGATCATGCGGTGTAGCTCGTCCATGCGGTCGCCGTCCTGTCTCAGCAGGGAGGTGACACCACGGTTCGCAGGTCGGTAGCGACGGGCTGCTGCCGGGCCGGCAGGGCGATTGCCCGGGTCCTCCAGATCCAGGGCGTGCACGGAAGGCCGTTCCAGGCGGACCATGGAAGCCAAAGCACTCCCTAGGTACGGGGCAGGCCACGGGCCGGCGCGAGCGGAGGCGCCCCTGTGGTCCATCGCATGGAAGGAGCGCCCGTGTGAGCGCAGCCGATGGGCGTCCGGGTGACACCGGCCAGCCGGAGGGGCAATCGTCGCAGCCGAGTGGGCTGATGGATCTTCTCGGCGTTGCTGCGGTGCTGTTGGATGCCGATGGGCGGATCGATTTGTGGAGCCCGGAGGCCGAGGCCCTGTTCGGCTATACCGCTGAGGAGGCACTCGGGCAGTACGCTGCGCCGCTGCTCGTTCACGAGCAGCAATGGGATCTGATGATCAAGCTGTTTGCCGAGGTCATGGGTACCGGGGAGAGGTGGGCCGGGGCGTTCCCGATCCGGCACAAGGACGGCAGCACTCGCTTGGTGGAGTTCCGCAACATGCGGCTGCTGGACAGCCTCGGTGACTTCTACGCCCTTGGTCTGGCCACCGACAGGTCAAAGCTTCGGGAGGTCGAGAGGGACGTCGCCCTGTCCACCCGGCTGATTTCTCAGTCGCCCATCGGGCTGGCGATCCTCGATACCGAATTGCGGTACGTGGCCGTCAACCCCGCTCTGGAGCGAATGCACGGCATTCCCGCGGAAGACCATCTGGGCCGGCACTACCGAGAGATCATGACCGCGGCGAAGTTCGAGGGGCCGGAGGCCGGGATGCGGCAGGTCCTCAAGACCGGGGTCCCGATGGTTGACGAGTACACCATCGTCGGCCACACGCCCACTGACCCGCGCAAACACGCCTGGTCGATCTCGTTGTACCGGCTGGAGGACCCCCGGGGGCGGGTCCTCGGGGTGGCCGACCTGGTGGTGGACGTCACCGACCGTTACCAGGCGGCGACGGAGGCCGCCGAGGCCCGCCGTCGCCTGGCGCTGATCGCCGATGGTTCCGCCCGCATCGGCACCACCTTGGAGGTCGAACAGACCGCCCGAGAGCTGGCCGGCGTCACCGTTCCCGAGCTTGCCGACATGGCGACGGTCGACGTCCTCGACTTCGTCCTCGACGAGCACCGCCCGCCCTCGGGTGACGGCCCCGCGCTCTTCCGCGCCCTCGCGGTGCAGGCCGCCTATGCCACCGAAGCCGTCCAGGCCGCGGACCCGCCCGGCGAGATCGCTGCTTACGACGCCGACCGCCTGCCCACCGAATGCGTACGCACCGGCCGGCCGATCCTGATCTCCCACCTGGATGACACCAACCTGGCCCGCATCGCCCGCGACGACAGCGCCGCCACGCTGCTGGCCCGCGCCGGCGTGCATTCCTACATGCTGCTCCCGCTCACCGCCCGTGGCCAGATCCTCGGCTTCCTGGGGCTGAGCCGGGCCCGCAACCCGCAGCCCTTCAGCGAGGACGACCTCGCCCTCGCCGGTGAGCTGGCCTCCCGCGCCGCCGTGTGCATCGACAACGCCCGCTCACACCAGAGCGTGCGCAACGCCTCCGAAACCCTTCAGCGCAGCCTGCTCCCAGACCACCCGCCCCACCTCCCCGGCCTGGAAGTCGCCTCCCGCTACCGGCCCGCCCAGGCCGCCTACGAGGTCGGCGGCGACTGGTACGACGTCCTCCCACTCGACGGCGACAAAACCGCACTGGTCGTGGGCGACGTCATGGGCAGCGGCATCGACGCCGCCGTCACCATGGGCCGCCTGCGCACCGGCACCAGCGACTTCGCCGACCTCGACCTCGACCCTGCCCAGGTCCTCCAGCACCTCGACAAGATCACCTCAGGGCTTGAGCAGTACATAGCCACCTGCGTCTATGCCGTCTACGACCCTCACCGCGCGGAGTGCCACATCTCCGTAGCCGGCCATCTGCCCCCCGTCCTGGTACGCAGCGGCAAGCGCCCGGAACTGCTCGACCTGCCGACCGGTGCCCCGCTCGGGGTCGGCGGCGTCCCTTTCACGACCACGACCTTTACCGTCGGCTCCGGTGATGGGCTGGTCCTGTACACCGACGGACTCGTCGAAGTCCGTCATCACCCCATCGACGAACGCCTCGACACCCTCCTGCGCCTGCTTGACACACCCGACCTCACCCCGGAGGAAACCTGCGACCGACTTCTTCACGAACTCCGGATTCCCGCTGACCCGGATGATGTCGCCGTCCTCATCGCACGCATGCAACCCTTCGCGTCCGACTCTTGACATACGGCCCGGTCCGGCCGGTCACTCCACTGATCACCGGCGCGGCGGTGCTGGAGACCTGTGACGTTCACCCATGCCCCCCGCTCCCCCACCCGCTCGCACCGGTTGTGGACCTGGTCCTGGACGGCGCGCGAGGATCCGACGCTTGTACTGATGGGGCGTCAGGTGATTCGGGAGGCGGGGCGCGGCGGTCTTCACGCGTTTCAGGGGCGTGCATGCGAACGGGACGATGCTGGCCCAGGAACTCGTGGCCCGTGCCGGCGTCTGCATGACAATGCGGGGCGGTACACGCGGGAAAAGGCGACTGCGCTGGGACCGCAGCGCAGTCTGCTTCCGCAGGAGATGCCGGTGCTCGGTGCCGTGGAGGCGGCGGCGCGCTATGTGCCTGCGCGTGGCCATACGGTGCTGGGCGGCGCCTGGTTCGACGTGATCCCGCTTTCCGGCGCGCGGGTGGCCCTGGTGGCGGGGGATGTCGCCGGGCACGGGCTGCAGGCGGCGGTGGCCATGGGACGGGTGCGCACAGCGGTGCGCACCCTGGCGGATCTCGATCTGTCGGATGCCGGGGCGAGGCGGGATGTGGTCCCGGATGGGCAATGCCTGATGCTGTCTCAGCTGAAATGGTCCGGTTGCGCTCGCCTGTGATTCGGTCTGAGGCGAGCGGGATCGTCGCATTGCCGCGCGACTCGGCGCCGCCCCTGTTGTCGAAGGCGAGGGTCCCGGTGACGCTGTCGCCGTGCAGCGGCGGACGCCCGGCTCGCGCTGGGGCGCTATAGTTTGCTCGCCTCTCGAACGGTGTGGAGGTGGACCAGGACGTCGTAGGCCTCGCCGATGGCGATCTCAGGCGTCTTGTCGTTCGGGTACTGCGTGCCGACGCTGTATACCGGGCGCGAGACGTCCAGCCAACTGTGGGCGGCGGCAGGGGCCTTGCGCAGGTCGGCGTAATAGTCGCGGTACCGGACCTGGTCGAGCGTGTACTCGTTCGTGCCGGAACCGGCCGGGCCGACGGTGAACTTCTTCCACGCGCCGCCGAGCGCCTCGTCCTTGGAGAGGAAGGAGCCCCGGTCGAAGGTGGTGCCGATGGCGAGGTAGTCCGTGCCCAGGGTGTCGCGGAGGAACGAGCCCTGCGTCTTCGGGTACGTCGTGGGATCGGAGGCCGCGTAGCCGACGTGGTCGTTGTGGGCCGACAGCAGGATCCTGCCGCCGGTGCGCCGCTGCCACCATGCCGTGGTCTCGGCCATCACCTGGTCGCGATAGCGCTCCATGGCGGTCAACGATTTCGGGTCGCCGGGGTTGAGGGTCAGGAAGGTGTAGGTCTGGGCGATGTTGCGGGCGTTCTGCGCGGCGAACTCCGCATCCTCACCACCCGCCGATCCCTGATGCTCCACCAGTTCCAAGACCTGCTGTGCCCTGGCCGCATTCTGCTGCCGCTCCGCAAGCGGCCTCTCCAGGTAGGCGATGGCGTCGTCAAGAGGGCGCAGGCCGGAAAGGAGCTCGTTCAGGGGCGCCACGGATTCCGGACGGGTCCGCCGGACATAGTCAGTGACGCTGTCAAAGACGCGCTCGTCGAGCCTGGGCGCGCCGATGTCGTCGCCCAGGAAATGGACCGGGCGGTCGGGGTGCTGGCGGTTGTGATCGCGCATCCAGCGAACGAGGCTCACGAACTCCTCGCGGTCCCAGGGAGATCCAGCCATCACCTCGTGCACGACCTGCCGCGCATCGCGGTCACGGTCACCACGCTGGAGGTAGTCGTCGATCCGCAGTCCCGCCGACCAGCTGATCTCCAGGGCGAAGGTGGTGAATCCCTTCCGCTCGACAAGGTAGCGGAAGACCCGGTCCTTCAGGGCGAAGTACTCGTGCGAGCCGTGCGTGGCCTCGCCCATGCCGACCACCCTGGCGTCGCCGACCATCACCCCCAGGGCCCGCAGATCGGCCGTGCCGGTGCCCGGCTCCGTCGACCGCAGCGGATGGGCAATCCGCTGCAGAGCCCCGACGGGGGGTGACGCGCCGGTCGCCGCGGACGCCGCCGGTGCTGCGTACGCGGTCGCCGCAGGGGCCAGCATCGCGGCCAAGGCAACAGCCACGGCCGCGATCCACTTTCCATTGCCCTTCATGTGACCACTCCTCAACGTGCCTGGTGCCAAGCGCTGCTGAGAAGATCGTCACGCGTGCGGCGGTCCGGGCGCGCTGGGGCCAACCCAACACTTTCCCGGGGGACAACCCCATGACCCGGATTTCGGGATCAGCCGCTCTGGCCCTGCAGGGGCGGGCTGTGCAGTGTTCTGCCCGGGGCATCCTCGTAGAGCGGTGTGCATCGTGAAGTCGCAGGTCACGGGTCTGGTGCGAATGGCGAGTTGAGTACTCGTGCCGGTCGGCGGACGATGACCATGGCGTAGATCACCGGGCAGGTCCGGCTCCGGCGTGATGCCGGGTGCGGCCGCGCCCATCACCGGCCCCCGCCTACGATCCGTCAGCAGGTCGCTGCCCTGGCTGGGGCCTCAGTCGCTATGGGCGACCGGCTCGGGGTCGGCGTCGAGGGCATCGAGCACTGCGTCGCCGTTCGCCCTCGCCCACTCGGTCAGCATGTGGATCGGATCGATCAGCGTCGCCCCGAGCGGGGTGAGCTCGTACTCGACGCGGGGCGGCACCTCGGCGTAGGCGTGGCGGCGAACGAGTCCGTGCGCCTGGAGCCGTCGGAGCGTTTGGGTGAGCATCTTGCGGGAGATGCCGCCGATCAGCTCGATCAGCTCGCCATGGCGCACCGGTCCCTTGCTGAGGCCGTAGAGCACGACCACCGTCCACTTGTCGGCGATGAGCTCGACCGCCAGACGCGCCGGACAGTCGGCGAGAAAGGGATCACCGGGACCGAAACCGCTCATGGCGCCAAAGGTACCTGCTGGTTCCTATCGGAAACCTAGCCTGGGTTCTCACCCCCCTCCAATGCCAGGAGAGTCATGCGAGTCATCACCCAGGAGACGCTCGGCGGTCCCGAGGTGCTCACCATCGTGGACGCGCCCGAGCCCCAACCCCTCCCGACCGAGGTTCTCGTCCGCGTCAAGGCGATCGGGCTGAACCCGCTGGAGGCGCGCCTGCGCGCCGGCGAGTTCCCGCTGATCGGCCCGCCGCCGTTCATCCTCGGCTGGGACATCAGCGGCGTGGTCGATCAGGCGCCGCAGACGTGGCGGTTCAGGCCCGGCGACGAGGTGTTCGGGATGCCGCTGTTCCCGCGGGCGGCGAACGCGTACGCCGAGGTCGTGTCCGTGCCGGCGTTGCACCTGGCACGCAAGCCGGCGTCGCTCTCGCACGTCGAGGCGTCGGCGCTGCCGATCGTCGGACTGACGGCGTGGCAGGGCCTCGTCGACCTCGGCGGCGTGAGGGAGGGCGACCGCATCCTGGTCCACGGCGGTGGCGGCGGGGTCGGCCACGTCGCGATCCAGATCGCGAAAGCGCTCGGCGCGCACGTGATCGCGACCGCCAGCGGGAGCAAGCGAAAGTTCGTCGAGGGGGTCGGCGCCGACGAGGTGATCGACTACACGGCGGTCGACTTCACCGAGGCGGTCCGCGACATCGACGTCGTGCTCGACACGATCGGCGGCGACACCATCGAGCGGTCGCTCGAGGTGCTCCGCCCAGGCGGTCACCTGGTGACGGCGGTCGCCGAGGAGGATGCGGAGCTCATCGCCAAGTACGAGGCGGCCGGCATGCGCTTCAGCGGCATCGCGGTCGACCCCGATCCGGTCGGCCTGCGAGGTCTCGTCGAACTCGTCGAACAGGGCAGGCTCCGGGTCCACGTGCAGGAGACGTTCCCGTTCGAGCGCGTCGCCGACGCCCACCGGCTGCTCGACGCAGGTCACCTCCAGGGCAAGCTCGTCCTCACCGTCTGATCCCATCGTGGAGCCTCGCGTCCCACGCCGGCAACGGCGTCCGCGGACCCAACAGGGGCCACGGCAAACGTGGGCTCGAACGCCGCTGGCCGGGACGTCGTCAACTCCGTCGCCCAGAACATCTTCATGGAGAACGGCGTCGGGCTGCCGCCGGAAGCGTGCGGCCCGGTCACGCAGGTGCAGGCTCCGGCGGGCCTGTGCGACGTGCCGGGAACGGGACTGTTCGTCGGCCGCACCGACGCCCTCGACCCCCTGGACGCGGAATTCGCCACCCCGGGCGGCGTGGTGGTCCAGGCCGTGCACGGGCTCGGCGGGTTGATCGAGATCATGTTGATCTGGCAGGTGGCGTTCGCCTGCGGCGTCGCCGCCACCCCCGCGGTGGTGGCGGACGGGGCGGTCTTCATGGTGAGACTTCTGACGATCTGTTTTCGCAGGACTGTCTCCCTGAGTCGGGGCGCGAGGAATCGTCAGCAACTGACCTGCTCTCGCGCCGCGTTGGCCGCATCCAAGCACGGACTTCTGACAGCCGGCACCCGTTTTGTGACGGTCCAGGATTTGCTGTCCGGAGTTTCGGCCACACTGCCCCGCGTGAAGTCGCTGCAGGTGAACGCAGCACAAAGCAACGCGAGCGGCATGCGCGCCTGTGCCGCTCTCGCCAGGACACGCCGTGTGTACCGCGCCACCGGGCACGTCTCACGAACGCTCCGAAAAACGTTGCGCCCGCTCCAGGAACAACCCTGGCGTCACGACCGTGTCAGCAGGCCAAAGGCCCTCCCACCATCAGGGCCGCACGCGCCACGCACACCCCGAGCGGAAATTGTCTCAACTCCGGCTCCTTCCAAAGCTCGGTGGAGCAGATGCCGGGCGTCGTCGCTGCGCACCGCAGCATCGGGTGCGCTCAGTGCCCTACCTCCCGGCCACGGTGCGGTCCGGGCCCCTGCGGTCGGTGCGCCTGCTGGTCGTCCTCGCGCACCGGGTGCACTCCGTCGGCGTCGTCCTGTTCTGCGAAGCGGTCCGCGTGGGCGCGGGAGTCGTCGGCCGCCTTGGTGAACGCGTCCTGGAGGTGGCACAGCCGCTCGGCCGTGAGATCGAGGGCTTCCACGTCCGTGCGGGACTCCCGCAAGGCCCGCAGCGCCGCCAGGTCGATCGTCTCCCGGATCACGGCGTTGAACACTCTGGCCGGTTGGCCGGGAGTCGGGCCGCAGCGGCAAACGAGCCAGGCGTCGGACGGACCGGTCCTGTCAAGCCGGAGGGCCGGTTCCGGCCTGCGAGACGTGCGCGGCGCCTACCGGGCGAAGGGGGCTGCGAGGTGTGCGGGGCAGCGGTCAGCCCGACCTCAGCACGCATCCCACCAGGACGCCCACCCCGTGATTGTTGGCCATCGCGCGCAGCATGATCCCCCTGCAGGCGTGGCAAGCGCCATGCGGCGCAGCGCGGCATCCCGACCGCGCGGAGCGTACCGGCCGGCAGGGCGCCGACCAGGCGGCAGACGACGACCGAGTTGCCGCCGCCGGTCGGGTTCCGGCCCGCCATGCCCGCCGCCTGCACAACCGGGTCGGCTGCGACCACGCAATGAGAATCCGACAGCCTCAGTGTGACAGGAGAGGAGTTTGTCTCACCACGTTGTCCCTTGGGCCGGACAAGGGCCATCGTCAATGAACCCCTTTCATCCTGTGCCTCAGGAGTGAAATGGGCTGGCCAGGTGGGGTGACATGGCGAAGCCCCTCGTGGGCGCCTGGGCTACACGAGGCCCTGGTCGGTCTAGGGGAAGGCGACTTCGTCATCGTCGACGGGACGCTGATCCCCACCGACCGCGTCAGGGCGGACGAGCCGTACTACTCGCAAAACACAAGAAACACGTCATGAACGTCCAGGTCATCGCACGTCCTGACGGCACGCCGCTCTGGTTCTCGCGGGCGACGCCGGGACGGACCCATGACCTCACCGCGGCCCGTGCTCACGGGCTCATCCAGGCCTACCTCTCACGCCAGATCCTGGTCCTGGCCGACCGCGCGTACCAGGATACCGGCGTCACCGTCCGTACTCCCTACTACGGCCATCGTGACCTGCCCGACCATTACCAGCGGTACAACGGCGACCACGCACGTCTCCGTGCTCCCGGTGGACGCGCCTTCACCCGCCTCAAGTCCTGGCGGCTGCTGCGGCGAGCACGCTGCTCGACCACCCGCATCGGCAGGACCGTGGCAGCCGTGCACACCCTCCTGACCTGCCAATACACAGGATGAAAGAGGTTCAGTGGGCGGGAACCGGCTCGGACGACGGCTGCCACTCCCGCCTGATCAGCCCGTAGACCCACGAGTCAGAGACCTCGCCGTTGACGACGCAGTCCTCCCGCAACGTCCCTTCACGCACGAAGCCGAGCTTCTCCAGCACGCGGGCAGAAGCCATGTTGCGCGTATCGGTCTCGGCTTGGACGCGATTGAGGTCCAGCGTGTCGAATGCCCACCGCAGCAGAGCGCGCGGCCTCGGTAGGATGCGATGTCGATCTGCGCATGACAGATCCGCAACTCACCGTCCGGGGGGACTTCTACGTGAGACCACGCCTGTTCATCTCCACGTCGGTCGCGGCTGGCTTCCTCGCCACGCTGGCCCTGCCGGGCCAGGCCCTGGCCGGGACCTCGGTGCCGAGCTCTACGCCCGTGACCACCGCCGACACGCCGACGGCTGACGCCACGGGAGCACCGACAGCCGGCGACGCTCCCACTCTGCCGGACGGACAGGGGCCGGTGACACTCACCAAGCAGATGTCCGGTCTGCCCTGGGCCACCGCCGCCCCCTTCGACTACACCAACGACCGCGCCAACTTCCGTGTCTCCGCACGGTCGTCCGGCAACGGCGCGACGGTCACATCGCTCACCGCCCGCTTCTATCCGCTGAACGCGCCCGCGGACGCGGCACCCGTACTCACCGTGGCGGACTTCGAGTACGTGGACGCGGGTGTGTGGCGGGCGACGAACCCGGTCGTGCTGCCTGCCTTTGGCGCCTACCGGGTTGCGCTGGACGTTCGCGACGACCATGGCTACGACGTCACGCTGCCCGCCGGCGGGACGGTGGAGTACCAGCAGGTCGTTCACTTCAGCCAGTACACGCAGAGTGTCCCGTCGAACTTCGACTTCGACCACCGGACCGTCACCGTCCACGGAGCCCTCACCCTGACCGACCCGGGCACAGGCCACGTCAGCCCCTTTTCGGGCGCCACCGTGTCCGTCTACGGGAATATCAGTGGCTCTTCGCCGAAGGCGACGACGGGTGCCGACGGCACCTTCACGACCTCGTTCGATGCCAACGGCATGATCCAGACCTCCGGCGAATACGAGCCCGGCCGCGAGGACAGCTGGACCCACACCCACGCGTATGCGTACCTCCCCCAGCCTGACCTTCCCGCGTCCGAACCCACCCGGATCCGGTTTACCTCGCCACCGGACATCAACGTCCCCGCCGGCGGCACGGCCACCGTGACCGGCGTCGTGGAGCGCAAGGTCGGCGACGCCTGGCTCCCCGCTCCCCGCACATTTTTCGACCTGTCAGGCCCGCAGACCGGTTCCGACTGGATCTCCAGTGGCTTCAGCGACGACCAGGGAGCATTCCGCATACCGGTCTCCCAGGCCGGGGCCTACCAAGTCCGTGACGAGGCTACGGACTTCCTACAGCAGAGTCCGGCCGAAGGCATCCGAGTCCACATTCCCCAGCCCGGAGCCCAGTTCACCAGCCTCAGCATCTCCCAGGACGCCACAGGCCACGGCCTTATCGCCGGCCATCTCACCCTGGGACAGGCTGGCCCCCCGCCCAACGGCACGACGGTCCAGGTGCAGTACTCCGCGGACGGCAAAACCTGGCACAACGCAGCTACCGCCACGGTCGGACGCCAGGGCCTCGGCAAGGACGAATTCCTCTGCGACGTCCGCCAGGGCAGCAACGCCAACGGCTACTGGCGCGTCTCCTTTCTCGGCAACCGCGACTGGTTGCCCGTCACCGGCAAGGCGGTGCACCTGTGGCGCACCCCCACCCGGATCACCGGCGGCAGACCGAGCACCACACACGCGAGCCAGAACCAGAAGCTGGCCTTCTTTGGGAGCCTCCAGCAGTCCTCCACAGGAACATGGCACGCCTACGGCCACGCCACCGTGCGCCTGTGGTTCCAACCGACCGGCAGCAAGACCTGGCACCTCATGTCCACGGCCACCACCGACGCCCGCGGCCAGTACAGCCTCAGTGCCAAGGACACCAACAACGGCACCTGGTACGTCGCCTACCAGTCCCCCGATACCCACCATCTCAACTCGGCGAGCGTCCACACCCGGGTCGGCGTCAAGTAGTCCACTCGCCCACTGCGCTCGGCGCTGCCCAGCCGGGAGCACCCGGCCGCGGACCTGCCCTCCGGGCGGCCCTGTGGCCGGGTCGGCGACGATCTGCTTCGTCAACCGCCCCCTGCGCCACGTGTCCGTCTGGACATTGACTGGCTCGGCTGACCCGCCCGCGAACAAGCAAGGTGCTCGTCCGCACGCGGCTACACCCAGCGCATCCCGATCGCGGACAGCTGCCCGATCCGTTCCGGGGGCAGCGTACGGGCCCGGCTGCGCTGCTTTCCGATCCATGCCCCGAGCCAGAGCTGGCGCTCCGCCTGGTCCTCGCCAACGATGATCCGTTCGATGTGCTTCCTGGGCACCCGAACGTGCCCCTCGCGCTCGAAGAACTGGCGGGCGGCCTCGTAGTTCATCGCCCACTGGTCGGCCTACGTACGGCGCGGCTGCCGCTTCTCGTCCTCGGCAGCGGGCTCGATCCCGAGGATCTGCTCACACATCCACTGTTGGACGGTGGTGAGGTTGTCCCAGCCGTACCGGACCGAGCGCACCCACCTGCCGAGGTCCTCGGCCTGGCGCACGACGTCGCCGGGCGACGTGGGCAGCGCGTGGCCGGCGTCCAGGTGGAGCCGGACGAGGTGGAAGGCGCGCTGCCACTCCACCGGCCAGGCCGGGCACGCCGGGTCGATGTCCTCCAGCTGCTCGATGCGGCCCTCGTCCATGTCGTCGCGGGCGTAGAAGCGGCGGGCGTCGGCGATCCCTTGCCCGAGGGCCTTCAGCCGGTATCTCGCGTTCCGGACCGCGCAGTTCTGACCTTGCCGCCTTTGCTTGCAATAAGAGCGGTAGACGCCAAGAACGATGCGAATCTGACGACAGTTGTCGTGCTCAGCGGTCCAGAAACCCCCTGGTCAGGGTGCCGGGTTGACGACAACTAGCTCGCTCCGTCTCAATCACGGAACTGCGGGCAGAGCCGCTTTCAAGGAGCGCCGTCACTCCGCCTGGTCGTCGCCGCCGGGCACGCGGTAGGTGAAGGGCACCTTGCTGCCCTTGGTCGGTCGGTTCGCGGCGTCCCGGTCCGGCTTGCGTCGATGTCCTCTCGTACGGGCTGCACTTCTGGAACCCGGCGGGTGTGAATGCTCATGTGGATCCGTCCCGAATCATCGGCCCTCGCCGCCCCGCCACTCAGCCTGCTCACCATCCGGACCGCCTCCAGCATGCGCAGCACGCCGTTGCCGTTGGCCTCGGTGACGAGTCCAGGCTGTTGCCACGACATGGGGACGAAGGAGACGGCACCCAGGTTGTAGACCTCGTCCGGCTGGACGAGGTCCACCGCGGAGACCAGACTGCCCTGGTCCATCAGATCTCCGTCCATGAACCGCAGATCCGGGATCAGCCGGCTGATGCGGTCCTTGCGCGGGTTCGCCTGCCCCCGGACCAGTCCCCAGACGTCGTATCCCAGCGGGATCAGATGTTCTGCCAGGTAGGACCCGTCCTGCCCGGTCACTCCGGTGATCAGCGCACGCTCGGACATCATTTCCCTTCCACCGCCACGGCCTTCTCGGAGTGCCAGCGAATCAGCATTGGGCCTAAGGAATGTGCGAGACTCCGGCCGCACACTGCGGCAGGAGTCGGAAGATTTCCGCTACAACACACTGGACACCATGCGGGCGACAAGATCCGGAGCCCGCCCGGACCGACGCCGTGCGAGCCACGGACGCCGTCATGGCCGGTTGGCGCACTGGCCGCGGCACCTGGTCCGCCGTAGCGTGATCCCCCAGCGGCCGTCCCGGCCGGCCACCATCCCTTGCGCCAGGACCGGAGTACTGATGTCCAGGTCCCACCCTGCCATCGCGGAGCTGCACGGCATCTGGCGGCGCGCACTCGCCCGCGAAGCGGACGGCTCGACGGACCGCGTCACCATCACCACGTGGGTCCAAGGCCCCTCGCTCTTCGGGGACCTGCGGCAGCCGCCCGCTCTCGACGGCGTCGTCGGAAGAGCGTTGCTGATGGACTTGGACCGACCGCAGCTGCTGGCGCTGTGCGGGCAGAAGGCGTTCGCCGGCACCTTGGAGGAGGACGGCGGCGCCTTCATCTGGGTCCGCCGGATCGATCTCCACCCGTCGTCACCGCTTCCCGACGCGGGCACCCTGCACTGGACAGACGGGGTGCTCGTCGAGGAGGGCCTGCACGAGGCCTATGTGGAGCACTGGGAACTCCTCGAGCAGGGCGGCCCGGCAGCCGCCCTGCTCGAGGATCCGCTGGAAGGCTGTGCGGGGGTGCTGGTCCGGGTGGGCTCCTGGTTCGGCTACGCCCGGGACCGGCCTGTGCCGCTCCCCACTCTCCTGGTCCCGCTCGTCGAACAGGTCGGCGGTTGCAGTCGCCGCGCTGAGGCGGCAACGCTGTTGGACTGCGAGGTGTCCATCGGCCGGGTACACGCCGGGCGGTGGAAGATCGTCCGCTCCACCCTGC
The DNA here is from genome assembly GCF_001280015.1 of Streptomyces sp. MMG1121. GTDB lineage: Bacteria > Actinomycetota > Actinomycetes > Streptomycetales > Streptomycetaceae > Streptomyces. The sequence goes on along the minus strand of NZ_LGDV01000152.1, from coordinate 12,740 downwards.
CGCATCGCGTCGGGACCCAGCTGCGACCCGAGCTGAGACCCGGTGGGGACTGGCTGCGGGTCCGCGATACGGATCGGCTGGGGCGTGCCCGTCCGCGTGATTGGCAATTGGCTCGGGCCGAGGGCCCGGTGTCGCTGCTGACGTCCGGGGACGCCCAGAGGTGAGCGGTGCCCCTGTCCGAGGGCGTGCGCAGCGCCGCTCACGGTCAGGGCGGGAGCGTACCGAGTCCGGACTGGCCCGACCGGCGCCCCAGCAGGATCAGCAGGGTGACGCAGAGCGTCAGCAGATAGCAGGCGAAGCCTGCGGTGGTGAAGGTCCAGGTGCGCAGGGTGATGAGGGTCAGCACCGCGCTGAGGGCCATGAGGGCGTAGACCGTGCGCTCCTCGGTCTCAGGGTGGCGGTAGCACTTCACGACCGTGGGGACGGCAGCGCAACCGTCGGCCAGGATGCTCAGGGCGAGCGTGCTCTCCGCCTCCGCGGTGATCCACCAGCCGACCAGTGCGCCAAGGGAGAGGGCCGCGCAACAGAGTTCGGACCGTGTCGGACGGGCGCTGCGGAACCCCGGACGGCTGAAGACGCACAGGAAGACCAGCAGCGGGCCGAGCCCCACGCTGAGGGTGGTGAGGGCGGGCAGGCCTGCGTGGCGCGCGACTTGGGCGGTGAAAGCCACGCCTGGCGCGAGGGCCCACAGAAGCCAGGTCACGGGGTTGGGCCGGACCGATCCGCGCAGCGTTCGCAACGCATAGACGCCGCTGCCACAGAGGTTGAGAACCGCCCCGGTCGGCACCGCGAAAGAACTCAGCGGCACCCGCTCATCCCTCGGTACCGCCGGCCGGCCAGGGCACCGGCTGGGGAGAGAAGTTGGGAAGCACCCTGGTGGGCTCGTACCGTCGCTGCCAGATGGGAGTGGTCGAGCCGCTGGTGGCGGGCACGATGGCGGACCAGTCGGCCGGGCAGCCGCGGCCGCTCTTGTGTTCGCGTTCCTCGTGGCGTACGAACTGCTTAGTGGCGAAGTGGTGGTCGATGATGGACACCCCGGCCTGGTCGTAGGAGTGCAGCACGGCCGAGGTGAGTTCCAGCAGCGCACGGTCGCGCCACAGGGTGCGGTCCCGGCCGGTGTCCAGGCCCATCCCCTCGGCGACCTGCGGGAGTTTGTCGTAGCGGTTGGTGTCGGACAGGTTGCGGGCGCCGATCTCGGTGCAGGTGTACCAGGCGCTGAACGGTGCCAGGGGGTAGCGCAGGCCGCCCAGCTCGAGCACCTGGTTGGAGATGGTGGGAAATGCGTGCCAGCGCAGTCCGAGCCGTTCGAACCACGGGTAGTCGGGGTGGCTGATGCGCACCTCGGGGACCGCGTCCTGCGGCAGGTCGAATAAGCGGGGTTCGCGTCCCGGCCACTGGATGACCAGCGGCAGCACGTCGTACTCGGTGCCCCGGCCGCGCCAGCCGAGCCGCAGCACGGCCTCGGTGAGATCCACCGTCTCGGGGTCGCCCACCACGGTCCCGTCGTGCTGCCGGTATCCGGCGTAGCGGATGAGCTGGCCGTTCCAGACCCTGGGTCCGGGCCGGTCGGGCCTGCTCGGGGCGAAGACACTCAGGAGCATGCGCACTTTTCCCCCGTTCCAGGCCAGCCGGAGATGGTCCACGAGAGCTTCGAACAGGGCGCCCTCATCACGGCCGTCGGCCCCGACGTCACGGCAGTCCCGGGTCTCCAGCCCCTTCCAGTAGAACTTGCCGATGCACTGCGGGTTGTTCCGCCAGGCAATCCGGGCGCCGAGGCAGAGCTCCTCAGAGCTCTGCCGGTACGTATCCGTCGCGTCGAGCTCGGCCCTTATCTCTGTGGTCCGCCGCTCCACGGAATCGGCCGGGAGGTGTCCCTCAGCGGCGAGTTGGCTCACCAGGTCCTCGGCTTCAGCGACCACCTGCCCGGCCAGCCGGGAAGGGGGTGTGGAAGGTTGTACGCACAGACGTGAGGTCTTCACGATGAGCTCCCTGTCAACTGCGAGGATGGGGCACCCAGTTCACGTGTACGAAACATCTGCCGGCAGCCGAACACTACGCACAGACAGCCACGGCACGAACCCTGGCACCGTCCCTTTGACGGGACTCATGCGCGCCCTTGACAGCTGCGGAACCGCCGGCGCGACGCAAGGCGCGTGACGGGGTGCTGGAGAACCCGTAGGCCGATTCCCACCGTCACATCGTCCGGATACAGAACCAGGAGGTGGCATTGGCGGTCCGCATCTACAGCAGTGACGAGGAACGCGATCTTGCATCCGTGGACGGCGGTCTGCTGGATGCAGTCGCCGCCTGCGCAGGGTGTTCTACTTCTTCGCGCACAGACCAGCATCATCCGCGAAGGCCAGCGGGAGCCGTTGAGAGATGCCGTCCAGGCAGCGGACGGACACCAGCAGGTCTGTTCGCACCTGTTGCTCGCGCAGCAGCCGGCGCGAGGTCGCGACGCCCCGAGGGGCCGCGTCGAGATCGATCCCGAGGCCCTGATGCGCAACCCGCAGCCGTGGATCCGCCTGAACGAGGGCGCGCAGAAGGCAGCGGCCGACGCCCTGCTGCTGTGCGGGCAGACCACGCTGCGCCGCCTGTCCGCCCGCATGGACCGCGAGACCGCGCAGGCCGTGTTCAAGGCCTCCGGACTGGGCTAAGGCCGCAACGGCGTCTGTTCTGACCGGCCCGAAGGCGACGGAATCTCAGGGCTGGGCCGTCCCCGGCCGGGATGCGATCGAACACAAAATTGGATCTGCCGCCTGTACCCGTGCCGTCCGCTTCCCCGTGCGGCCGTTGGCACCGGACGGTGCCAGACGATATGACCTCATCACTGCTTGATACCGGCAGAGTTCACGGGACCCGCTCTTCCACCGTGCGACGTGTCGACGCTCAGTCCCTCCGGTTCGTCGGGTGCGGCTGAACGCCCGTCATGAGGATGTCCAGCCCGCGCCGCGAGGTCGCCAGAACCACGCGGTCACCGGCCCGCAGCACCCGTCCCTGCGACGGACGCCAGTCGAAGCCGGAGAGCTCCGGACGTAGTCCGGTGAGGGTGTCCATGGAAGAGGCCTCCGCCGCGGGGCTCACGGCCCCGACGGCGAGGATCCGCCATTCGTTCACCCGGAACGCCTCGTGCACCGAGTGGCCCTCCAGCTCCGGGTGCCCCGCGACGTCCACGCAGGTGAACAGCAGCGATCCCCGCTCCACCGGCATCAGACCGAGCACATGACGGCCCATCATCGCGGCGGCGAAGGACGGAGCTGCCAGCGCGGAAACGCTTCTGCTGCGGGTGAGGGCGTCAGGGTACGAGGCGCGCAGGGTGCGCTGGACGGTCGCCGCGAGGTCGTCGTCGTAGAGCCGCATGACCACCCGCACCTGGGGATTGGTCTCGCGGGCGGCCATGACGATGTCCAGGTTCTGGACGTCGTCGCGGGTGAGGACGAGCAGCGATCGGCTGTGCCGGACCCGGGCCAGATCCACCACACCAGGGGCGGTGGCATCCTGCAGGATCAGCGGCACACCGAGCTCGCGGGCGAGCGCGACACCGCGCGCGTGCGGGTCGCGTTCGATCACCACGACCTGGTGGTCGGTGGTGCGCAGTCGGGCCAGCACCCGCGTACCGATCTTCCCCAGGCCGACGAGGACGATGTGGCCTGCCGTCCCCTCGTCGGGAGGGTGGCTCGCGGAGGCGGCACGGAAGGCTTCGGTGGCGTTCAGCGTGGCGGCCACGACGAGCGGCAGCACGGCCAGGCCGACGAAGCCGGCGACGAGCTGGAGGATGCGCCGGGCGACGGGCTCGTCGGTGGCTGGGTCGCCCATGGTGAAGATGTCCAGCATCGGCAGGTACAGGTTCTTCCACCACGGATGTTCGTCCGCGAACAGCGCCGTGGCGGCGGCCAGGGCCAGCACCATCGCGCCGAGCGCGCCGAAGACGGCGGTGACCTCGCGGGAGAGGAAGACTTTCCACGGCAGGTGCGCGAGGCGGGCCCGCAGCCATGCGCCGGTACGGCCACGCCGGCTGCGGCGAGCCGGTTCGGGTGCGTGGTGATGGGTGACCTCCTCCAGCATCAGCCGACCGTGCGTGAACTGTCGGTGGTAGGCGGTCCGGGTGTCCGGCAGCAGCTGGGTGCCGTCCTCGCCGGGCGTCTCAGGGCTGTCCTGGCTCGCCGGGTCGTCCTGGTGGGCACCGGAGAGAACCGCGAGGGTGGCAAGGTCGGTGGTCCGCGACGGAGCCCCGGCCGCACGTACGACACCGCGGAACACCTTGCCCTCCACCTGGAGGGTGTGCCCGTGGCCGACGGCGGCGGCCGCCACAAGTTCCGGTACGGCGGTGTCCGTGTCCGACAGCACCGTGGTGGAGGTGTCCCGCGACGGGTCCTCGAACAGGCCGGCGGCACGGTCCAGCAGACGTTCCAGGTGACGTCCGCGCTCGCGGTGGAACATCCGCACCACCAGCCGCACTGACGGGTTGAGGGTGCGGGCCAGCAGCGCGGCGGTCATGTTGACCTGGTCGTCGCGGTAGGTGAGGGCCAGCGCGGCAGCTCGCTCGACACCGGCGGCCCGCAGGGCACGCTCGTCCGGCCGCGCGGAGACCAGCAGCTCGACCGGCGAGCGCGGGTCGTCGTGCAGCACGGCGATCCGGTCGCCGTACTCGTCGTCCCGGGAGGGCACCACCACCGTGACGACCTCGCCGCACACTGCGTCCAGTTCGAGCGCAAGGCGGTGCGCGAGACCGTCGTCACCGCAGATCACCATGTGCTGGGAGCGTTGGCCAAGTTCAGTGCGAAGGTGGAGAGTTGAGGTCACACCGAGGAGGAACGGCGGGAGCCGCGGCGCCGTTCCGTCAGGCGGCGGATCCGACGTCAAGATCGTGTCAGGGAATCCGTCGTGCTCGGCCTCACTACTCGCGGACCGGTCCTGACGTGTCCAGCGCGGCCCCCGTCTGGTCGGCCAGCATCACCGCGACCATACGGGCCTGGAGCGGGGGTACGTCGCCGGGTCCGGGGGGTGAGCAGGAAGCGGCCATCGCCGTAGGTGCGCAGCTCGATCTCGCCCTCGGGCCAGTCGGCATCCGGGGTCGAGGTACGTCGGCCCACCGTTACGCTGCCGTCCCTCTCCAGGCGCGGCGGACGGCCCATGAGCGATCCGTACTCGAATCGGCAGGCGCGCAGGCCGAGCAGGTCGGTCAGCTCGCCGCGCACGTGGTCGACCACGGTGTCCGCCGAGTTGGCGGACTGCACGAGGTCGGCTGTGCGGTGGATCCGCGCCAGGAGGGCGGCAGCCGTCACCGTCATGACTCCCAACCAACGTACCATTGAGGCAAGTTGGGAGACGATCACGCCTACCGCGAGCAGCAGCACCGCCGTCTCGTTATCGGCCGAGGCGGTGATGTCGAAGGTCTGATACGGCCGGGTCAGGAAGAAGTCGAACCAGGCCCCCACGGAAAGCGCCGCGACCACACCCGCCGACGGCTGCCCAGCGCGGCCATGGCGACGAGGAAAAGGGCCGCGTTCGTGTGCGTGAGGCTCGTGCGGAACGGGACGAGCACCAGGGCCACCAGGAACGGCGCGGCGAGCCCGGCCGCCAGGGCGATTCGGTCGCGGGGCGTCCGGGTCCGGGGCGTGAGACGGATTCCTCGCCCACGGTGCGGTTTCCAGGTACCGGTCAGGGTGCTCATCACGCACCTCCTACAGTCTGCCCGGTCGGTTCGGCACCCACCATCTGCGCCGAGAACGACAGCGACACCACCATCGTGAGACCGCCGCCGGGAGTGCCCTCGGGGCCAAGGGGCCCGTCCATCGCCTCGGTCAGGCCCCGGGCGAGGGCGAGTCCGAGGCCGAGGCCGGTGGTGTTGTCGGTGTCGCCGAGCCGTTGGAAGGGCTCGAAGAGGCGGTCGCGGCCGTCGGCGGGCAGCCCTGGCCCCCGGTCCACCACCCGCAGCTCCACCCTCCCCGCCAGGGCACTCGCCGTGACCAGCACCTTCCTGCCGGACGGGGTGTGCCGGGCGGCGTTGCCGACGAGGTTGGCGATCACCCGCTCCAGCAGCGGAGCGAGTCGACAGGCCACCGCATCAAGGACTCATCAAAAAAATGGCACAAGTCATTACAAATCCGCTAATGACACTCGCCAAACGACCGGCACAGAACTGTTCTGAATGAGCCGGATTTCACCGACATCATCCTTTCCCGTCGTCGCTACGGGGGTGTCACACATGTCGGATCTCGGATTCATCGTTCTCGTCATCGCCGCGTTCGCCCTGATCGGTCTGATCGCCAAGGGAGTGAGCCGGCTATGAGCCTGGAGAACACTGTCGGCCTGGTCGTCGCCGTCTGCTTGGTGATCTACCTCGTCCTGTGCCTGATCTTCCCCGAGAAGTTCTAGCTGCGACCGACACGGTCCGTAGCCGAAGAGGTTCTCCATGAACGCCACTCTCGCGGGCTGGCTGCAGATCATCGCCCTGGTCGGTGCACTGGCCCTGACCTTCCGCCCACTCGGCGACTACATGGCCCACGTCCTCACCTCCGCCCGTGACTGGCGCGCGGAGCGTCTGGTCTACCGGGTCGGCGGCGTGCACGCGGACGCCGAGCAGACATGGCCTGGCTACCTGCGCAGCGTTCTCGCGTTCTCCGTGGTCTCGGTGCTGTTCCTCTACGGCTTCCTTCGGCTGCAGAACCATCTGCTGCTCTCCCTCGGTACGAAACCGGTCGCTCCCGATCTGTCGTTCAACACCGCGGCTTCCTTCGTCACCAACACCAACTGGCAGGCCTACTCGGGCGAGTCGGCCCTGGGCCATCTGGTGCAGATGGCGGGCCTGGCGGTGCAGAACTTCGTCTCGGCGGCGGTCGGGATCGCCGTGGCAGCAGCCCTGATCCGCGGGTTCACCCGGAAGAAGACCGACCGGGTCGGCAACTTCTGGCAGGACCTCACCCGGATCGTGCTGCGGATACTGCTGCCGATCTCGCTGGTCATGGCGATCGTGCTGGTCGCCGCGGGCACGATCGAGAACTTCCACGGATTCGAGTCGATCACCACCATCGCCGGGCAGCACCAGTCTCTCCCCGGAGGCCCGGTCGCCTCCCAGGAGGCCATCAAGGAGCTGGGCACCAACGGCGGTGGCTTCTACAACGCCAACTCCGCCCACCCCTTCGAGAACCCCAGCCCGTTCACCAACTGGCTGGAGATCTACCTCCTGCTGGTGATCGGCTTCTCGCTGCCGCGCACCTACGGCACGATGGTCGATGACAAGCGGCAGGGCTACGCCATCGTCGCCGTGATGGCGCTGATCTGGGCCGCCTCGGTGGCCATCGTCACCGCCAACGAGCTGCACAGTGTGAGCAGTTCGGCCGGACATGCGGCAGGCGGGATGATGGAGGGCAAGGAACAGCGCTTCGGGATCTGGGCCTCGGCCCTGTTCGCCGTGTCCACCACCCTGACGTCCTGCGGTGCGGTCAACTCCTTCCACGACTCGTACACGCCGGGCGGCGGCGGCCTGACGATCTTCAACATGATGCTCGGCGAAATCGCGCCCGGCGGCACCGGATCCGGCCTCTACGGCATCCTGATCCTGGCCGTCGTGGCGGTCTTCATCGCCGGCCTCATGGTAGGCCGCACGCCCGAGTACCTGGGCAAGAAGCTGCGCGGCCGGGAGATGAAGTACGCCTCGCTGTACATCCTCACCACCCCGGCGATCGTGCTGGTCGGCACCGGCATCGCGATGTCCCTGCCGGGCGAGCGGGCGGCGATGCTCAACCACGGTCCGCACGGCTTCTCCGAAGTGCTCTACGCCTTCACCTCCGCCGCCAACAACAACGGCTCCGCGTTCGCCGGGCTGAGCGCCGACACCGTCTGGTACAACACCGCGCTCGGGCTCGCGATGCTCCTGGGCCGCTTCCTGCCGATGGTGTTCGTACTGGCGCTGGCCGGATCGCTCGCCCAGCAGCAGCCGGTGCCCGTCACCGCGGGCACGCTGCCCACCCACCGGCCGCAGTTCGTCGGCCTGCTGTCCGCCGTGATCCTCATCGTCGTCGGCCTCACCTACCTGCCCGCGCTCGCGCTGGGGCCGCTCGCGGAAGGGTTGCACTGATGCCCACCACCACCTTGGAAGCCGCGGCGCCGAAGGACCTAGCGGAGGCCGGAACGCACCGTATCTCCGCGGGAATGCTGGAGCCCAGGCTGCTTCTGGCCTCCTCCCCCGACGCCCTGCGCAAGCTCGACCCGCGCCTGATGGTCAAGAACCCGGTGATGTTCGTGGTCGAGGTCGGCGCCGTGCTGACCACCCTGTCGGCGATCAGGGACCCGAGCGTCTTCGCCTGGGTGATCACCGTCTGGCTCTGGCTGACCGTGGTCTTCGCCAACCTCTCGGAGGCAGTGGCGGAAGGACGTGGCAAGGCGCAGGCGGAGACGCTGCGCCGGGCGAAGAAGGACACCATGGCCCGCCGTGTCATCCGTGACGGGCAACCTGGCGCGCCAGAGGTCACCGAGGAGGTTCTCGGCACCGAACTCCGGCTCGGCGATCACGTCGTGGTCGAGGCCGGCGAGATCATCCCCGGTGACGGCGATGTGGTCGAGGGCATCGCGAGCGTGGACGAGTCCGCGATCACGGGCGAGTCGGCTCCGGTGATCCGCGAATCGGGTGGCGACCGCTCCGCCGTGACCGGCGGAACGAAGGTGCTCTCCGACCGCATCGTGGTACGGATCACCTCGAAACCCGGGGAGACCTTCATCGACCGGATGATCGCACTCGTGGAGGGTGCGGACCGACAGAAGACACCCAACGAGATCGCGCTCAACATCGTCCTGGCCTCGCTGACCATCGTGTTCCTGGTCGCCGTGGTGACCCTGCAACCGTTCGCCGTCTTCGCCGGCGCCGAGCAGTCCATCGTCATCCTGGTGGCGCTGGTCGTCGCCCTGATCCCGACCACGATCGGCGCGCTGCTCTCCGCGATCGGCATCGCGGGCATGGACCGGCTGGTGCAGCGCAATGTGCTGGCCATGTCCGGGCGCGCCGTGGAAGCCGCGGGCGACGTCAACACCCTGCTCCTGGACAAGACCGGCACCATCACCCTGGGCGACCGGCAGGCCGCCGAGTTCCTGCCGGTCAGCGGCGTGGACCTGGAAACGCTGGCGGACGCCGCCCAGTTGTCCTCGATGGCCGATGAAACGCCCGAGGGGCGCTCGATCGCGGTCCTCGCCAAGGAACGTCACGGGCTGCGCGCACGGGCCGAGGGCGAACTGACTCATGCCGAGTTCGTCCCGTTCACCGCGCAGACCCGGATGTCCGGGGTGGACCTCGACGACGAGTCGGAAAACCGCTCCCTGCGCAAGGGCGCGGCCACGGCGGTGATGCGCTGGGTCCGCGAGCACGGCGGCCACCCCACGGACGAGGTCGGCCCGCTGGTCGACGGCATCTCCGCGACGGGCGGCACGCCGCTGGTCGTCGGCGAGGTGGCACGGCGGGGAGGTGCCGAGAGCGCCCGGGTCCTCGGTGTCATCCACCTCAAGGATGTCGTCAAACACGGCATGCGGGAGCGGTTCGAGGAACTGCGCCGCATGGGCATCCGCACGGTGATGATCACCGGTGACAACCCGTTGACCGCGAAGGCGATCGCGGAGGAGGCGGGCGTCGACGACTTCCTCGCCGAGGCCACGCCCGAGGACAAGATGGCCCTCATCAAGCGGGAGCAGGCCGGCGGCAAGCTGGTCGCGATGACCGGTGACGGCACCAACGACGCGCCCGCGCTCGCCCAGGCGGACGTCGGCGTGGCGATGAACACCGGCACGTCGGCCGCCAAGGAGGCCGGCAACATGGTCGACCTCGACTCCAACCCGACCAAGCTGATCGAGATCGTCGAGATCGGTAAGCAACTCCTCATCACCCGGGGCTCGTTGACCACGTTCTCCATCGCCAACGACATCGCCAAGTACTTCGCGATCATCCCCGCGATGTTCGCCAGCGTCTATCCGGGGCTGCATCATCTCAACATCATGGGTCTGCACAGCCCGACCTCGGCCATCTCCTCCGCGATCATCTTCAACGCGCTGATCATCATCGCTTTGATCCCGCTGGCCCTCCGCGGCGTCCGCTACCGGCCCTCGTCGGCGGCCGCGCTGCTCAGCCGCAACATCTGGATCTACGGCCTCGGCGGCCTGGTGCTGCCCTTCCTCGGTATCAAGGCCATCGACCTCATCGTCCAGTTCGTCCCCGGACTGCACTGACCGACAAGGAGGGCGATCTTCGTGCTCGGCTCTCTCGCCCACGTGGTCCGCCATCACCTGGCGGCGCTGCGCATGCTGCTGGTGTTCACCGTGATCACCGGCATCGCCTATCCGTTGGCCGTCACCGGCGTCGCCCAGGGCCTCTTTCCGTACCAGGGCAACGGATCCGTGATCAAGGACAACAGACGTCCGGTCGCCTCCGCCCTCATCGGCCAGAACTTCGATCTCCCGCTGCGCAAGGGCCAGACCACGGCGGCACCCGACCCGAAGTGGTTCCAGCCCCGCCCGTCCGCGGCGGGGAGCACCGGCTACGACCCGACCAGCTCCGGCGCCTCCAACCTCGGCCCCAACAACGCCACGTTGATCGGGACGATCGCGCAGCGCCGGGCCACCGTGGCCGCGTTCGACGGCGTTCGGCCGAGCAGCGTTCCCGCCGACGCGGTCACCGCCTCCGGCTCCGGTCTCGACCCGGACATCTCACCCGCGTACGCCTACGAGCAGGTCAACCGGGTGGCGAAGGCCCTTGCGCTCGACCCGGCCACGGTCCGAGGGCTCGTCGCCGCGCACATCAGCGGCCGTCAGCTGGGATTCCTGGGTCAGGAAAGCGTCAACGTCGTCCGGCTCAACCACGATCTGGCCGCGTTGCGGCAACGATGAGCATGCACCGCACACCATGCGCCACGCTGTCCGGTCCCGCGAGCTCCCCCCTCGTGCGACCGGGCTGCGTGACTCCTGGCGCGAGGGGCCCGTCCGGCGCAAGGAGAGTGAGACAGAGATGACGCGACGCGTGCTGGTCGTCGACCACGAGCCGCAGTTGTTGCACGCCCTGGACGTCAGTCTCACCGCGCAGAGCTACGCCGTCGCCACCGCTCCCGACACGACCAGCGCCCTCAGCCTGGCCGCCGACAAGCCCCCGGACGCGGTCATCGTCGACCTCGACCTGCCGGACCTCGACGGCACCGACGTCATCACCAACCTGCGATCCTGGTCCTCCATACCGGTCATCGCGCTGTCGGAGCATGCGGCGCCCTCGGATGTCGCCGGTGTGCTGGACGCGGGCGCCGACGACTACGTGACCAAGCCGTTCGCCATGGAGGAACTGCTGGCCCGACTGCGTGCCGTGCTGCGCCGTTCGGACTGCTCCGGCGGACCTCGGACCGTCACCGTCGGCGAGTACGTCATCGATCTGGCCGCCTACACCGCGGTGAGCGACTCGGGCCACGGCGAGCCTGTCCACCTCTCCCCGACGGAATGGCGACTGCTCGCGCCCCTGCTGCGCAATCCGGGACGGCTGGTCACCGGTCGCCAACTGCTGCGCGGCATCTGGGGGCCGGGCCATGACGAGCACTCCAACTACCTGCGCATCTATATGTCGGCCCTGCGCCACAAACTGGAGCCGGCCCCGGCCCATCCGCGCTACCTCATCACCGAGCCCGGCATCGGCTACCGATTCGAGCCCGGCGGAGGTGTGGACAGGTGAGCATAGCAGACACAGTCGTCATGGCGGTCTTCGCTGCCTGCGGCGGTTGCGTGATGGCGCTCGCCGGACTCATCGGCCTGCACCAGACCCGCAGGATCGAACGCACCGGCGTCAAGGCCTGGGCACTGGTCAAGCACAATCCTCAAGCACGTTGCGACGATCCCTCGTCGCCACGCCCGCTGCTGCAGTTCAGCACGGAGGCCGGCCAAGTGGTGGAGATCGGCAGCCCCGTACCGGCGACACGACGGCGGCCACTGCACCACGGCGACACACTGCTGATCACCTACGACCCGGCCGACCCGGGCACCATTGTCGTCCACAACCGCGAACGACGATTGCTGGACCACGGGTTCATCACCGCCGGAGCCCTCGTGCTCCTGCTCGCTGTGGTGCTGATCGGCTTCACAGTGCTGTAGTCCGTGCTCTGCATTCCTACGGCCGCGCCTGCGCGCCCTCATCCACCCCCGAGGACAAGCTCGCGCTGATCCGGCGGGAATCGGCATCAAGCCGATCGGCCTGCTGATCTCGGGGGTGCCCGGCCTCGGCTGAGCCGCGTCCGCCCGTCGGGCTTCCCGTCAAGGTCCCGTATGCGCACGTCAGGACCCCGTCAGAGACCGGCGTTTCGCCTTGCCCGGCGGTTGCGGGACGGCTTCCATGGGCGACGTGAACAGCGCCTGGCTCCTGCTCGACCGGCCGCCGAGTCCCGCTCGGCCGTCGCGTCGCGAGCCGTGCTGACCGGAAGCGTCCGCGCCACCCGGCATCGCGATTACGTCGACGCATGCCGCGGCGGCGCCGCGTCCCGCCGACGCCGCTTTCCGTGACCCGAGGGGCGCCGTGATCGGCTCAGGCGCCCCTCGCCCACCCTTCTCCACCGCACGTCCGCCCCCTTTGACGGGCCGCGCCGGCGTGCCGCTACCCGGATCGGATCATGTCCAACTCCACACTTTCGTCCCGTACCGTGCTGGTCACCGGAGCCACCTCCGGCATCGGCCACGAGACCGCGCGGCAGCTCGCCGAACGCGGCGCCACCGTGCTGCTGCACGGCCGT
>NZ_LGDV01000151.1 GCF_001280015.1 Streptomyces sp. MMG1121 | reverse complement strand
CGAATGAAAGGCATGCGACACCCGCAACCGCTTCACCCGACGACCGCCCAGGCCCCCGGTCACCGCCAGCACCGCATGCTCGACACCCGACAGCACCAGAGAGGTGGGCCCGTTGACAGCCGCGACGCTCACACCCTCCGACAACAGCGGAACTACTTCCTCCTCCGTCGCCTCCACCGCCACCATCACACCACCAGCCGGCAACGCCTGCATCAAACGACCCCGCGCCACCACCAAAGCCGC
>NZ_LGDV01000150.1 GCF_001280015.1 Streptomyces sp. MMG1121 | reverse complement strand
CGCCGACAGACCCGCACTCGCCAACGCCTGCCGGATCACACGCTGCTGCGAAGGACCGTTCGGCGCGGTCAGCCCATTGGACGCACCATCCTGGTTCACAGCCGTCCCACGGACGACCGCCAGGACCTCGTGACCGTTGCGCCGCGCATCCGACAACCGCTCCAGCAAAACCAGACCCACACCCTCGGCCCACGCAGTCCCGTCCGCACCCGCCGCGAACGACTTGCACCGCCCATCCGGCGCAAGC
>NZ_LGDV01000149.1 GCF_001280015.1 Streptomyces sp. MMG1121 | reverse complement strand
GGATCTTGACCACGACGAAACCTTGTTCGCGCGTGAGGTTGCCACGCGTGGGCGGGGTCCAGGGGTGCGCTGTAGCGCCCCTGGTACCACCGCCCGCAACCCCAGAGGGTTGTGCGCCCGTTTGGCCCGGCACGCCGCCGGACGTGGTCAGCCGAAACGATCTGTACGACTGATCGTTCTTCAGGTATGACCAACGCCAAGTGCATCCTTGCCGCGATCGCCTTGACCGGTGCGGCCGTCATCAGCATGAGC
>NZ_LGDV01000148.1 GCF_001280015.1 Streptomyces sp. MMG1121 | reverse complement strand
GCGGCCGCGTGGTCCTGGGTGGAGAAGATGTTGCAGGATGCCCAGCGGACCTCGGCGCCGAGGGCGACCAGGGTCTCGATGAGCACGGCGGTCTGCACGGTCATGTGCAGGGAGCCGGTGACACGGGCGCCGGCCAGCGGCTGCGTCTCGGCGTACTCCTTGCGGATCGCCATCAGGCCGGGCATCTCGTGCTCGGCGAGAGTGATCTCCTTGCGGCCGAACTCGGCCAGGGAGAGGTCGGCGACCTTGAAGTC
>NZ_LGDV01000147.1 GCF_001280015.1 Streptomyces sp. MMG1121 | reverse complement strand
GGTGTGCTGCCGAGGACGCTGCATGTGGACGAGCCGTCGCCGAAGGTGGACTGGTCGGCGGGTGCGGTGGAGCTGCTGACGGAGTCGCGGGAGTGGCCGGCTGCGGAGGATCGTCCGCGTCGCGCGGGTGTGTCGGCGTTCGGTATCAGTGGCACCAACGCGCATGTGATTTTGGAGGCTGCTGAAGTGCGGCCTGTGGTGGGGCGTGCGGTGGTTCCGGATGGGGTGGTGCCGTTGGTGGTGTCCGGGAAGTCG
>NZ_LGDV01000146.1 GCF_001280015.1 Streptomyces sp. MMG1121 | reverse complement strand
CGAGCGCACGCGGTTCACCTTCCCGCGCCAGCGCCGGGGCCGCAGGCTCTGCCTCGCCGACTTCTTCCGCCCGGAGGAGTCCGGCGAGAGGGACGTGGTCGGCCTCCAGGTCGTCACCGTCGGCTCCCGCATCGGCGAGGAGACGGCCAAGCTGTTCGAGGCCAACTCCTACCGCGACTACCTCGAACTGCACGGCCTGTCCGTGCAGTTGGCCGAGGCGCTCGCCGAGTACTGGCACGCCCGCGTCCGCAGCGA
>NZ_LGDV01000145.1 GCF_001280015.1 Streptomyces sp. MMG1121 | reverse complement strand
GGGGCGGTTGTGTTCGCCGGAGTACTGGGTGGAGCACGTACGTGGCACGGTCCGGTTCCACGATGGTGTGCGGGCGATGAGGGAGCAGAAGGTGTCCACGTTCCTGGAGTTGGGTCCGGACGGTGTGCTGTCGGGGATGGTGGCGGAGGATTGCGTACCGTCGTTGCGGCGGGACGTGCCGGAGGACCGGGCGTTGATGACCGCGGTTGGACAGCTGCACGTACGCGGCGTCGGGATTGAATGGGAGCAGGTGTTCT
>NZ_LGDV01000144.1 GCF_001280015.1 Streptomyces sp. MMG1121 | reverse complement strand
AGAACACCTGCTCCCATTCAATCCCGACGCCGCGTACGTGCAGCTGTCCAACCGCGGTCATCAACGCCCGGTCCTCCGGCACGTCCCGCCGCAACGACGCCACACAGTCCTGCGCCACCATCCCGCTCAGGATGCCGTCCGGACCCAACTCCAGGAAAGTGGACACCTTCTGCTCCCTCATCGCCCGCACACCATCGTGGAACCGGACCGTGCCACGTACGTGCTCCACCCAGTACTCCGGCGAACACAACCGCCCC
>NZ_LGDV01000143.1 GCF_001280015.1 Streptomyces sp. MMG1121 | reverse complement strand
GCCGCGTCGTAGAGGGTGAGTCCTTCGTCGGTGGACAGCGCGGTCATCCCGGCGCGTGCCATCCGGCGCACATCGCTGTGTGCCAGGTGACCGGTCATGCCCCCGGACTGCTCCCACGGACCCCACGCCAACGACTGGGCCGGCAGCCCCTGGGCACGCCGGTGCTGCGCGAGCGCGTCCAGGAATCCGTTCGCCGCCGCATAATTGCCCTGCCCAGGACCACCAAGCGTGGCAGCAGCCGAAGAGAACAGCACAAAC
>NZ_LGDV01000142.1 GCF_001280015.1 Streptomyces sp. MMG1121 | reverse complement strand
AGCCCCTCCCGCGCCTCCTCCACCGAACCCGCCACCACCACCGCACGATGATCAAAATGCGCCCGGGAGGTGGCCAGCGAATACGCCACATCCGTCAGGCTCACCGAAGCGTCCGCACCCAAGAACTCCACCAGCCGGCCCGCCTGAGCCCGCACCACCTCCACCGACTTCCCGGACACCACCAACGGCACCACCCCATCCGGAACCACCGCACGCCCCACCACAGGCCGCACTTCAGCAGCCTCCAAAATCACATGCGCGTT
>NZ_LGDV01000141.1 GCF_001280015.1 Streptomyces sp. MMG1121 | reverse complement strand
CCCCGGGACACCCACCCCCCGCACTGACGGCGAGGCCCCGGAGCCCACGGCCGCCGCCGGCCGGACTTCTCCGCCCACGCCCCCCGCGCAGCGCGCCACCGCGCCGGCACGACCGGGCACCACCCGGCCCCCGCTGGGCGCGCCGATGACCGAACTTCCCTCCACCGCACGGCCGTTGACCGCTGACGGCCCGGACACGACACGCCCGTCGGCCGAGACGCCCGCGACGGGCGGACCGGCGTTGCCGATCGTGCAGCGCCAGGTGGACGCTCCGGCTTCCGCGCCGGGCCCGTCCGCGACCGGTCCGGCGACGCCCCGGAGCGGTGGGACACCGGCGGCCCCGCCCGCCGAGCCCGAGCCGGCCCGCCCCGCCACCCGGACCCGCCCGTCCGGCGCCCGGGCCCGTGGCGGCCTGGGGGCGCCGCTGCCTGCCATGCCGCCGACCGCGGACGTGCCGCGGGCAGCGGGCCCTGGTGGCCGTCCGGTCGACCAGGCGGGGCCGGCAGCACCGGCAGGCTCGGCGGCTCCGAACGTCCAGCGCGCCCCGGTGCGCCCGGACCGGCCCGCCGCGGACGCACCCGGGCGGCCGACGTCCGGCTCGCTCGCGGGCACCGCGCCCCTGCTGGGCACAACGGACTCCGTGTCCCACAATCCCCCTGTCGTTCAGGGAACGTCGACCCCGGCGACGACCGGCCCGCAGTCCCCGGCCACGCCACTGGTCACTCCCGGCGGCCCGCTGTCCGCGCCCGACCCCGGTCTCGTGCAACGCGCGAGCGCACCGGAGACCCGAGCGGCCTCCTCCTCGGGCGCGCCCATGGCACCGGCCCGCACGGAGGGACCCGGCGGAACGGCTCCCCTGGTCGTCGCCCGCGCCGTCACGGCCCCCGGCCGGGGACGCGGCCGAGGCCCCGGCCCGGACAGCACCGGCGGCCGGGCGGCCCCCGGTGTCATCGACGGGCCCCCGACGGCGGCGCCCCGCAGTCTCTCGCTGCTCGCCGGCCGGCCGCTCACGTTCCACACCCGTGTCCCGGACGGCGTGACGTTGCCTCAGGCCGCCCGCACCACCGAGCGTCCCGTCGTAGCCGCGTCCTGGCGCCGCGAACCGAGCCCGGCGGCGGTACCGACATCGGCACCGGCACCGACCGCACCCGGAGCGCGTTCCGCAGTGCCGCCGGTACAGCGGAGCCTGTCCGCACC
Organism: Streptomyces sp. MMG1121; assembly: GCF_001280015.1. Classification (GTDB taxonomy): domain Bacteria; phylum Actinomycetota; class Actinomycetes; order Streptomycetales; family Streptomycetaceae; genus Streptomyces. Next base: position 130,280 of record NZ_LGDV01000141.1, on the reverse strand, counting down.
GGCGCCGACGCCCTCGCACGATGCGCATGACTCGCACAACTCGACGTCACACAACGCCAGTTACTCGACCCCCCGCCCCGCTGTCCCCGTCGTACGGCCGCATTCTCCCGTCCAGCGGGACACGGACGTCCGCCCGCACGCGCTGCCGGTGACCGATCCGCAGGCGGCCCCGGCGCCGGACCGCCCGGCCGGCCCGGCGCACCCCGGGCCGCCGCCCGTGCCCGTCGTCCGTGCCACCCGTACGGCGGCGGGGGTGGCGCACAGCACGGGCGGCCCGGCGGCACCGGCCGTCCAGCGGAAGGTGACGGGCGCCCCGGCCGGTGCCGTACCCCCCGGTGTCCCGGTGACGGCGGTGCCCGCGCGGGACGTGCAGCGGGCGCCTTCCTCGCCGCCGGCCGGGAAGGGCACCGGGGGGACTCCGGGCCGGAACGCGGTCCGGTCGGCCGGGGATCCGCAGGATCCCGGGATCGATCTGGATGAACTGGCGCGGCGCCTGCTGGACCCGATGGCCCGGCTGCTCCGGGCCGATCTGCGGCGTGGCCGGGAACGCGCGGGCCGTCCCCACGACGGACGGCGCTGAGGACAGGGAACGGATGGCCAAGGGATGACGGACAACATCTTCGCGACGAGCGTGTTCTTCCGGCTCGCGATCGGCGGCAACGACCTGGGTGCCTTCCACACCTGCTCCGGCATGGGAGCGGAGGTGGAGATGGAGACCTACGCCGAGGGCGGCAACAACGGTTTCACCTGGCAGTTGCCCGGCCGGGTCACCTGGTCGAACATCACGCTGACCCGGCCGGTCACCGCCGACACGGCGAAGATCGCACGCTGGCTCGACGAGACGTTGCGGCGCGTGCAGCCGAAGGACGGGGAGATCGTGGCGCTGAAGCCGGATCTGAGCAAGATCATCAGCTGGCAGGTGCTCGGCATCGTGCCGGTGCGCTGGCAGGGGCCGTCGTTCGACCCGTCCTCCTCGCAAGCGGCGGTGGAGACCCTGGAGATCGCCCACGAGGGACTGAGGCCTTCCTGATGGCTGCCGTCCGTACCAGCGTGGCCAGGGCCCAGCTGACCCTGAAGGAACCGCCGACGGCGGTGGGCGCCAAGCCCGGCGGGACGATCGCCCAGCTGAACCTGCAGTTCAATCCCAACTCCCTCCAGCTGCGCAAGACCACCGAGTGGCGGCGCACCCCGTCGCGGATGGCCGGGGAGTCGGCGCTGCCCGAGTTCGTGGGCAGCGGGCCGCGGGAACTGAGCCTGGAGGTCTTCCTCGACTCGACCTCGACCCATGACAACTCGGTCGAGCAGGCGGTGGAGAAGCTGATGAAGGGGTGCGTGCCGACCCCGGCGAGCCTCGCGCGGAAGAAGCCGGCCAGTCCGTGGGTGCGCTTCGAGTGGGGCAAGGCGCGGACCACGTCGTTCGACGGGGTGCTGTCGAGTCTGTCGGTGACGTACTCGCTGTTCGACGTGGACGGCAAGCCGCTGCGGGCGACCTGTTCGCTGTCGATCGAGGAGGCGAGCGTCGACCCGCCGGGGCAGAACCCCACCTCGGGTGCGCGCACGGCACGCAGCACGCACACGGTGGTGGCCGGGGACAGCCTGGCGCTGCTGTCGTGGCGGGAGTACGGCGACGCGACGGCCTGGCGGGTCATCGCGGAGGCGAACGGGATCGACGACCCGATGGCCCTGACGCCCGGTACCGAACTGGTGGTGCCGGCGCTCGGGGACGCGGGCGGTGAGGAGGAGCGGTGACCACACCCGAGGCGCGGGGCGGCCGGTCGTTCGCGGCGGACCCCGTCGTGGAGGCGCCCGGTGAGCTGCCGCGGATCTGGGCCGCGCAGCTGGTGAGCTGTGTGGTGGACGAGAACGTGGGCCTGCCGGACACGGCGGTGCTCACCTACCGCGACCCCGACCACGAGTTCCTGAAGTCGACCGGCATCACGCTCGGCACCCCGCTGAAGGTGTCGGTGGTGACGGTCGCCGGGCAGGCGCGCGAGCGGCTGTTCAACGGCGAGGTCACGGGCGTGGAGATCGACCGGGACAGCACCGGGTCGTTCACGGTGGTGCGCGCCTATTCCAAGGCGCACCGGCTCCAGCGCGGCCGCAAGGTGGTGGCGTACCGGAACATGACGGCCACCGCCATCGTCCGCAAGGTGGCCGCCGGGGCGGGTCTGTCCTGCGGGACGGTGCAGGCGGCGCCGGTCACCTACAAGCAGTTGTCGCAGGCCAACGTCTCCGACTGGGACTTCCTGCAGTACCTGGCGGGCGAGAGCGGTGCGCAGGTACGGGTCGACGACCAGGGCGTGCTGCAGTTCACCAAGCCCGACAAGGCCTCCGGCGCGCCCGCGCCGTCGACGCCGGCCACGCAGAGCCCGATGGTCCTGGAGTACGGGCGCAACCTGCTGGCGCTGCGGGCCTCGCTGTCGGGCGCCGACGGGGCGTCCCAGGTCGAGGTGCGCGGCTGGGACGTCACCACCAAGACGCCGCTGGTGGCCCGGCAGCAGTCGGTGACCAGCGACACCGTGCTGCCCGGTCTGGCCCCGGAGTTCGGCGCCCGGTTCGGCAAGTCGGCGAAGCTGACGGTGACGGACACGCCGTACCGGACGCAGGCCGAGACGACGGCGGTGGCGGCCGCGACGGCCGCTCAGGTCAGCGCGGGCTTCGGGGAGTTGGAGGCGGTGGCCGAGGGCAACCCGCGGCTGCGCGCGGGAAAGCCGGTCGCGCTCGGCAATGTGGGACCCGCGTTCTCCGGCCGCTACACGGCCACGGCGGTGCAGCACAGCCTGGACCCGCACGGCGGCTACCGGACCACGGTGTGGGTGAGCACCAGCCCGGACCGGTCCCTGGCGGGCCTGGTGACCGGCGCGAACGCGCCGGGGCGCGGACCGCGCATGCCGGGTCTGGCGATCGGCGTGGTGACGGACGTGCGCGAGCCGGGCGGTGCGCAGAGCGGCGGGGTCCGGCTCAAGTTCCCGTGGCTGGACGACACCTACGTGACCGACTGGGTGCGTACGGTGCAGTGGGGCGGCAAGGGCGGGGGCGGTGTGGTGAGCCCCGAGGTCAACGACGAGGTGCTGGTCGGTTTCGAACAGGGCCTGCTGGACAGCCCGTACGTCATCGGCGGTCTGTACAACGGCGTCGACCGGCCCTCGAAGCACGACGTGCCGCTCGTGGACGGCACCAGCGGCAAGGTCAACCGCCGCTCCGTGGTGTCGCGTTCGGGCCATCGGCTGGAGCTGCTGGATCCTCCGACGGGACCGTCCGGGGTACGGCTGCGCACCGCGGACGAGCGGCTGGAGGTGCTGCTGGACGACCGGAACAACCGGCTGGAGCTGACGGTGTACGCGGCCGGCGGCCGACGGGCGCTGTCCTCGGTGGTGATGGACGGCCAGGGCATCACGCTCGACGCGAAGACCGGCAAGGTCACCGTGAAGGGCGGCAGCGTGGAGATCGACGGCACCAACTCGGTCAAGGTCGGCGGCCGGTCCGTGAGCGTCTCCGGGCAGACGGATCTCAACCTCGACGGCGGTCTGCTCGGCGTGCTGAAGGCGGAACTCGTACGCATCAACTGACCGTTCATCAACCAGCGCTATTTTCAAGGCCGTCGAGGCCATGGTCCAGAAAGTCGAGGAGCCCCGTATGCCCGCCGCAGCCCGTACCGGCGACCCCACCACCCACGGCGGTGTGATCGCCACCCCGCCGCCCGGCGCCGCCGCGTCGGTGGCGCGCGTGCTGATCGGCGGCCGGCCCGCCGCCGTCGTGGGCAGCATGCACACCTGTGTGGTGCCCCCGCACGCGGCCCTGGGTCCCGGCAACGTGATCATGCCCAGCCCGGCCGGGCTCACCTCGGGCCTGGTGCTCATCGGCGGGTTGCCGGCCGCACGGGCGGGCGACCAGACCACCTGCGGCGCGAACATCCAGATCGGCGCCCTGAACGTGCAGATCGGGGGTCTGTGATGAGCGAGCGGTTCATCGGGCGCGGCTGGGCGTTCCCGCTGCGGGTCGGGCCGACCGGCGGGATCGCCCTCGTGGAGCGCGAGCGGGAGATCGAGGAGGCGATCCGGCTGGTGCTGGGCACCGCGCCGGGAGAGCGCCCGATGCGGCCGGAGTTCGGCTGCGGCATCCACGACTACGTCTTCGCGCCCGGCGACGGCGCCACCGCGGGGCGGATCGCGCAGCAGGTGCGCGAGGCGCTGGAGCGGTGGGAGCCGCGGATCACGGTGGACGACGTGGCGGTGGCCTTCGACGCGGTGGACGACGGAACCCTCTACATCGACGTGCGCTACACGGTGCGTTCCACCAACGACCGGCGCAACCTGGTGTTTCCCTTCTACACGATCCCCTCCGAGGAGGGGGCCGAGGAAGCGGTCGCGGACTGATGGCCCTGCCCTCCCCCAACCTGGACGACCGGCGGTTCCAGCAACTCGTCGACGAGGCGAAGCGGTACGTGCAGCAGCGCGCCCCGGAGTGGACCGACCACAACGTCTCCGATCCGGGCGTCACCCTGATCGAGACGTTCGCCTATCTCGTGGACCAGTTGCTGTACCGGCTGAACCGGGTGCCGGACAAGAACTACACCGCCTTCCTCGACCTGCTGGGCATCCGGCTGTTCCCGCCGGCGGCGGCCGGTGCCGAGGTCGACTTCTGGCTGTCGGCGCCGCAGCCGGACACGGTGACGCTGCCCGCCGGCACCGAGGTCACCACGGCGGACAGCGAGGCGGAGGAGCCCGTGGTGTTCGCGACCACGGACGAACTGCGCATCGTGCCGAGCGAGTTGACCCGGCTGGTGACCGCGCCCCGGACCGGCGACCAGACCGACCGGACCCGTGAACTCACCGAGGGCCGCGACGTCCGGTGCTTCCAGACGGCCCCCGAGCCCGGGGACGCGCTGCTGTTCGGGCTGCCCACGGCCGTGCCTCGGTGCATCGTCGCCGTACGACTGGACAGCCGGGTGGAGGGCGTCGGCGTGGACCCGCGCCAGCCTCCGCTGGTGTGGGAGGCGTGGGACGGCGGCCGCTGGCAGCTGTGCGAGACCGGCTCGGACACCACCGGCGGCCTGAACCGGCCCGGCGAGGTCATCGTGTACGTGCCGGCCGGGCACACCGCGTCGGTGATCGGCGGCGCCCGGGCGGGCTGGCTGCGCTGCCGGGTCACCCAGGCGGAGCCGGGCCAGCCGTTCTACTCCGAGTCCCCCACCGTGCGCGAGGCGGCGGTGTTCACCGTCGGCGGCACCCACACCGCCGAGCACGCCGAGACGGTCACGGACGTACCGCTCGGCGAGTCGGAGGGGGTGCCGGGCCAGACGTTCCGGCTCGGCCGCCCGCCGGTCCTGATGAACGGCGAGCCGCCGGTGGTGGAGGTGTCCTCGGCCGACGGCTGGCAACGCTGGGACATCGTCGAGCACTTCGGCCGCTCCGGACCCGGTGACCGGCACGTCCGCGTCGACGCGACCGCCGGCGAGTTCCTCTTCCCGCCCGCGCTGCGCGAGCCGAACGGGACACTGCGACTGTGCGGGGCCGTACCGGAGAAGGGCGCCCAGATCCGGGTGTCCCGCTATCGCACCGGCGGCGGCCCGGCCGGCAACGTGGCCCGGGGCGCGATCTCGGTGCTGCGCAGCTCCGTGCCGTACATCGCGCGGGTGACCAACCGGGAGGCCGCGCGTGGCGGGGTGGACGGGGAGACCCTCGCCAACGCCAAGCTGCGGGCCCCGGACGCGCTGCGGATGCAGGAGCGGGCGGTGACGGCCGAGGACTACGAGATCATCAGCCGGCAGGCGGCCCCCTCGGTGCGCCGGGTGCGCTGTCTGCCCGCGGTGGAGGGCGCGGGCGCGGTGCGGGTGCTGGTGGTGCCGGACGCGGTGGCCGACGAGGGCGACCGGCTCCGGTTCGAGCAGCTGATCCCGTCGGAGCAGGTGCTCACCGCGATCACCGAGAGCCTGGACGAACGGCGGCTGATCGGCACCCGGCTGGTGGTGGAGCCGCCGGTCTACCAGGGCGTCACGGTCGTCGCCCGGCTGGCGGCGGCACCCGAGGACACCGACCGGGTGCGGGACGCGGCCCTCGCCGCGCTGTTCCGGTACCTCAACCCGCTGCACGGCGGACCCGACGGCGCCGGGTGGCCGTTCGGTCGGCCGGTGCAGTACGGGGAGATCTTCGGTCTGCTGCAACGCGCCACCGGGAACGCGCTGGTGGAGGAGATCCTGCTGTTCGCCGCCGACCCGATCACGGGCCGCCGGGGTGCGCCGGTGGACCGCATCGACGTCGCCGCGGGCGCGCTGGTCTTCTCCTACCAGCACCAGGTCGTCGCGCAGCCCCTTCAGCCGGGGGACCGGGCATGAGCCGCGCCGCCGTACCCGGTCTGCCGAGCCGGTACCCCATCGGTGCGCAGCTGCCCGCGCTCTACGCCGACGACGACTTCGCCCAGCGGTTCACCTCCGGTCTGGACACCGTCCTCGCCCCGGTGTTCGCGACCCTCGACAACCTGCCCGCCTATCTCGACCCGCGGGTCGCGCCGCTCGACTTCGTGGCCTGGCTGGCCTCGTGGGTGGGCGCCGCCGACGACCGCGAGTGGTCGGCGGAGCTGCGCCGCGAGGCGGTGGTGCGCGCGGTGGAGCTGCATCGCTGGCGTGGCACGCGGCGCGGTCTGGTCGAGCGGCTGCGGCTCACGCTCGGGGTGAACGCCGACGTCAGCGGTGACGGCGGCGCGGTGTGGTCCGCCACCACGGGGGCCGGCCTGCCGCCTGAGCCGACCGGTGAGGTGCTGGTCCGGGTGTGGCCGGGCCGCGATCCGGAGGTGGACGAGGGCCGGGTCCGTGAGGTCGTCCGGTCCCTGTGTCCCGTCCATGTCTCGTGCCGGGTGGAGTTCCTGCCCGGCCCGCCCGCCGAAGAAGGGAGGTGACGTCATGCGCGCCTGTCCCGTGTGCGGGGCGTCCAACGATCCCGATGACGACTTCTGCAGCAACTGCGGGTCGTACCTGGGCTGGTCCGAGGGTCGTTCGGGGGGGTCGTCCGCGACGTCGGCCCCGTCGCCGGCCACGCCGGAGCCGCCCGCCCCACCGGCCGAGGAACCTGCCCCTCCCCCTGCTACGGCGTCCCCCGCGTCACCGCCTGCGGCGCCCCGTTCGTCGTCCCTGCGGACGAGGCTGACCGGGCAAGCCCGGCGGGCTGCGGAGGGCACGAGCGGTGCGGCCCCCGAAGGCACGGCGCCCGAGCCGCGGCGGGCCGCCGCGGCCCCGGCGGTTCCGGCACCGGCAGCGCCGGGCACGGACGCTTCGCCGGGTGGCAACAGCCGTGCGGCAGAGGGGAGTTCGACGCCCGCCGTCGACACCGGCGGCGAGGAACACCGTACGGAGGAGGACGGCGCCGGCAGCCGACGCACCACGGCGCCACCGGCCCGCCCCACCACACCCGCTCCGGCGTCACCGGCCGCCCCCGCCCCAGAAGCTGCGGCGCCACAGGCTCCGGCGCCGCAAGCTCCTGCCCCGCAGACTCCGGCCCCGCAGACTCCGGCGCCCGCTGCGCCGCAGCCCGAGGCCATCGGGCCCGTGCAGCCGGCGAAGCCGGTCGCGGCGCGTCCCGTCGTCCGGCCGGTGGCGGCGCCGCAGGAGGTGTCCGGGGTGCCGTGCCCGGTGTGCGGCACGCCCAATCCGCCGGACCGCCGGTTCTGCCGCCGCTGCGCCAGCCCCCTCACTCCGTCGACGAACCACGCTCCGCTTCCCTGGTGGCGAACGATCTGGCCGTTCCGGCGCCAGGTGCGGGCGGGATCCGGGCGGTGGATCCGGGTTCTGGTGACGCTGGCCGTGGTCCTGGCACTGTGCGTGGGCGGGTTCTTCCTGCTGCCCGCCGGGCGCGCCCTGTTCGAGGACACCCGGGACAAGCTCAGCGGCGTCAAGGCCGTCACGCCGGTGGCCGTCCACGCGAGCGCCGAAGTGCCCGGGCATCCTGCGAAGAACACCACGGACGGGCTCAACAACCGCTACTGGGGCACGCCCGGACCGGGGGCCTCGATCACGTACACCTTCGGCAAACCGTTCCGGATGGTCGACCTCATCATCACGAACGGAGCGTCGTTGGCGCCGGAGGACTACGCCCGTGAGGCGCGTGCGCTCCGGATGGACATGGAGGTCACGTCGGCGGACGGCACGGTGCACCGCAAGGAGATCGACCTCAGCGACAAGCCGGGAACGCAGACCGTCGTGACCGGGATCGACGACGTGGTGAAGGTGCGGCTGAAACTGGGGTCGGTCACGGGACTCACCGGGCAGCGTCATGTCGCGGTCGCCGAGGTGGAGTTCTTCCAGCGGAGCTGACCCACCCGGCCGACGGGGACGGGATCAGCGGGACGCGTCCATGCGCTGGGTGCCGATGACCGCCGGCAGCCGGAGCGCCTCCTCGGAGGGCGAGCCGGGGCCGGCGGTGTAGATCACGACCTGCTGGTCCCGGTCGGTGAGGTCGAGGGCGTCGCGGTTCACGGTGCCCGGCCCGACCAGCGGGTGCTGGAACGTCTGGCGCGGGGTGGGTTCCACATCCACGTCGTGACAGGCCCACAGCCTCGCGAACTCATCGCTGCCGGTGAGGAGTTCACCGGTCAGCGCGGTCATCTCGGAGTCGTCCGGATACCGGGCGGCGGCGGTGCGCAGCCGCCGGGCCACACGGCGGGCGAAGGCGTCGGCGTCGGACACGCCGTACAGCCGCCGCCCGCCGGGGCGCGATCCGGGCAAGGCCCGGCGTGCCAGGTTGCGATCGCGTCGGGGCAGGGCCGAGAAGTCCTCCATGAGGCCGGCCGCCAGCCGGTTCCAGGCGAGCACCTCCAGCCTCGCGGAGGTCACTAAGGCGGCGAACCGCGGCAGCCGGTGCACCAGGTCGAGGATGCTCTGCCGCGCCTCGCGCGAGGGTCCGGGCGGCGGGCCCGGCGGGGCGCGGGCCAGCAGAAGAGGAGTCCCCCGGTCTCCAGGACCGGCTCACGGCCCTGACACCGCTGCGCCGCGCGGCCGGCCCCGAGGAGATCGCCGAGGCCGCCGCTTGGCTGCCGAGCGACCGTGTCTCCTTCGTGACCGGCACGGTGCTGAGGGTGGACGGCGGCGCACGGGCCTGACCTCGAGGTCGTCGGGGGGCGGTCAGCCGAGGCCGAGGACGCTCATGGTCCGCTCGGCCATGCGCCGCTCACCGAGCGCGTTGGGGTGGACGGGCACGACGTTCGTCCCGAACAGCAGCGGCTCGATCCACCGTGTGCCGATGGCCTGGCATGCGTCGTGCCCCGCGGACACCCGGGAGAAGTCGACGTACGTCGCCCCGGTCTCCTCGGCGGCGCGCTCGACCAGGGCGTTGAGATGGGCCTGCAGGTCGTGCAGATACGGCACGTCACCGGTGGCGATCGGCAGCTGGGCGAAGCAGGACGGGTCGGCCTCGGCGGGCGTGATCCACGGGTACCCGAGCACCGCCACCCGGGCGCCCGGCGCCTTGGCCCGTACGGCGCCCAGCGCGTTCTTCAGCGCGGGGTAGGTGTTCGCGTCGATCGCGTCGTCGAAGGACGTGCCGTACTTGTCCTTGCACGGACTGCCCTTGCCTCCGCTGAGGATCCCCGCGGTACCGCAGTCCAGTATGGCGTTGATGAAGGTGCCGTTGTCGTTCCCGCCGATCGTCAGCGTCACCAGGTCGGTGTCCGGGGTGACGGCGTCCGTCTGCGGGGCGACCCCGGGGTACTGGGAACCGGTGAAGTCCTTGGTCTGGGCGGCTCCACAGGTGACGTCCGTGAGCCGCGCGCCGGTGCGGGCGGCGATGACGTGCGGATAGTTCGCGGTGGAGCGCAGGCAGAGCAGATTGCCGAGGTCGACCGGGAGGACACCGGAGGCGGCGCTGTAGCTGTCGCCGAGGGCGGCGTAGTTCAGGGGTGTCGTGGCCTGGGCGGGCGCGGCGGTGAGACCGAGGGCCAGCGCCCCGGCGAGTGCGGATGTCGCGGCGATGGCACGGCGCAGGGCAGGCATGGGCGGGTGCTCCCTCTTCTCGGGGTGGGGACACGGAGCAGGCGGGCCTGACGGTGCCCGCGCGTGTGCTGGTGCACGAGAAAGCGGCGGCTCGGAGCAAGGGGAGGTGCCGGAACAAGAAGGGCAACTGGGGGTACATCTAGGGTTACTTCAGGGTTCTACTGATAGGTAATGTGCGGTCACCCGGCTACGGAGTCAACGTTGTTGACAGAAATTCTTGAAACACTCACGAACCGGGGCCCGGCAGAGGGTTGCGGATCGCCCGGCCCGAGCTGCTGCCGGGTGCCTGGGCCGTTCCGGCCGGCGCGTACAAGGAGTTCGAGCGGGCCGGGGCGAAGCGGGCACGACAGCGCGGGAAGGAACTGCGGCGCCGGGGCCGCCGCAACCGAACCTGACGCGCGGCGGCGCCGGTCCGCCGCCCCTTACGGAGTGATGACGTACCGGCCGTGTCACCCGGTGGCGGGGCCGGCCGCGTCTAGCGTGAGGGTATGCGTGTACTGGTCACCGGCGGTGCCGGGTTCATCGGGTCCCATGTCGTCGAGGCGCTGCGGGCGAGCGGGCACGAGCCGCTCGTCTACGACGTCCGGGCGGATCCCGGCGCGGACGTACGCGCTCCGGCCTCGGTCGCCCGGGCACTGGCGGGGGTGGATGCCGTCTGCCACCAGGCGGCGATGGTCGGGCTCGGCAACGGTGTCGCCGACGCCGCGGAGTACGTCTCGCGCAACGACCTGGGCACCGCCGTACTCGTCGCGGCCATGGCGGAGGCAGGCGTACGGCACCTCGTGCTGGCGGGGTCCATGGTGGTCTACGGCGAGGGCCGTTACGCATGCCCCCGGCACGGGGTCGTACGCCGCGGCCCCCGGACCGTCACCGACCTCGACGCGGCCCGGTTCGAGCCCGTGTGCCCGCGCTGCGGGGCCGAGCTGAGCCCCGGTCTGGTCGGCGAGGACGCCCCGGCCGATCCTCGCAACGTGTACGCGGCGACCAAGCTCGCCCAGGAACACCTGGCCGCCGCCTGGGCCCGCAGCACGGGCGGGTCGGCGGTGTCCCTGCGCTACCACAACGTGTACGGCCCCGGGATGCCGCGGGACACCCCGTACGCCGGGGTCGCGTCCTTCTTCCGCTCGGCACTCGCCCGCGGTGCGGCCCCCCGGGTGTTCGAGGACGGACGCCAGCGGCGGGACTTCGTCCATGTGCGGGACGTGGCGGAGGCGAACCTGGCGGCACTGGAGTCGGAAGCGACCCCGGGCGTCCTCACGGTGTACAACACCGGCAGCGGTGAACCGCACACCGTCGGCGAGATGGCCCGGGCACTGGCCGACGCCTACGGCGGTCCCCAGCCGGTGATCACCGGGGAGTACCGGCTGGGCGACGTACGGCACATCACCGCGGACTCCTCCCGCCTGCGGGCCGCGCTGGGCTGGAAGCCGCAGATCGGGTTCGCGGAGGGGATGCGGGAGTTCGCGAAGGCCGAGCTGCGCGAGGCATGAACGCGGGCGGGCGGGGATGTGGCCGCTCGGAAGGTCATCCGCTGGTCACCGCCAACCGCGGCCGGGGCTGTTGCGCCCAGCGGACCACCGAGGGCGCCACGAGCCCCGTGCTCAGGAAGACCGCGCCCATCACCAGCCAGCCGAGCATCCCGCCGTCGAGACAGAGCAGGGCCAGCACGGAGGGCGCGACGACGCTCGCCACACCGCTTCCGAAGCGGAAGACCCCCGAGTACTCGCCCTGCGCGTGCGCCGGGGCGAGGCTGTAGCGCAGCTCGAACGAGCCCGCCGCATAGAGGAGTTCACCGAGGGTGTGCACGGCCACCCCGGCCAGGACCAGCAGGACGGCACCCCAGGCGGACATCCCGGCGGCGAGGCCGATGAGGGACATCCCGGCGAGAAAGGCCCAGCCCGCCCGGCGCCAGGCTCGTGCGGCGGCGGTGTCGGTGTCGATACCGCGACTGACCCTGACCTGCAAGAAGATCACCAGGACGGTGTTGACGAGGACGCTCGTACCGGTGAACCAGCGGGGGGCGTGGGTGTGTCCGACGATCCACAGCGGCAGCGCGAAGACCAGGACGGAGCCGTTCATCGACAGGACGCCGTCGAGTGCGGTGATCACCAGGTAGCGGTGATCCTTCAGCGCCGACCGGCGCCCGCCGGCGCGCGGAACCGGGACGGGCGGCAGGGACGGCAGCCGGCTGACGATGACGGCGGTCGCCAGGAAGCTGAGGGCGTTGCCGAGGACGAGACAGACGTATCCGGCACGGCTGTCCAGCTGGATGACGAGCGCGGCCAGCAGCGCACCGATGCTGGAGGCCAGATTGACGGTGGCGCGCAGATAGGCGCGGAACCGGGCGGGCCGGGCGCCGGAGAGTCCGCGCACGACGGGCCCCCGGGCCGCCTGGCTGGCCGAGCCGGCGAGTTCGGTCAGACAGATCACCGCGGTGAACAGCCAGAAGGAGTGGACGAGGACGAGCATCGCCATCGCCACGGCCTGCACGGTCAGGGTGACCAGGTAGACCTCGCGCGGGCCGCGCCGGTCGGCGATCCGGCCGACGGGCACCCCGGAGAGCAGCCCCACCACGGCTCCCACCCCCATACCGAGGCCGGCCTGCGCCACGGAGAGCCCGACGGAGCGAGTGAGGAAGACAGCGGCGCTCAGCATGAACACACCGCTGCCGAGCATGTTGACGAAGCTGGCGGTCGCGAGCGTCCGCCTGGGCCCCGGCTCCAGGAGAACACCACGCGCGACGAACCACGAACCCACTGTTGACACCGGTCACTCCCCCATGGGTGATCGCCGCCCTGCTGACAGAGCGGCGGGCCGGCATGAGCGCCGACGAGGGAGTATGCGGCGATCAGGAGGGATCGGAACAGGGCTGACCAGCAAGGGAAGAGTCACAGGCGAAGCGGGAACGATGGGCGCGCCTTACGCCGTTGGAATGGGCAGAGTCACTTCGAAACGGCAACCGCCGGGAATGTTGCGGACGCTCGCCCGCCCCTCGTGGGCCTCCACGATGCCCCGGACGATGGCCAGGCCGAGGCCCGCACCGGCCGGGGGTGTGCGGGCGTCCGTGCCGCGCCAGCCGGTGTCGAAGACCCGGGGCAGGTCCTCCTCGGGGATGCCGCCGCAGCCGTCGGTGACGGTCAGCAGGACTCCCTCCGCCGTACGTTCGGCGGCGATCGCGACCGTGCCGTCCGGCGGGGTCCGGCGGATGGCGTTGACCAGGAGGTTGCCGAGGACTCGGGTCATCTCCTTGGCGTCCACCTCCACCGGTACGGGTTCGACGCGGTCGCCCACCAGTCGTACGCCGTGTTCGCGGGCGAGCGGGTCGGCGCCCGCCAGTGCGTCGCCGACGAGGTCGTACAGGGAGATCCGGGAGGGGCTCAGCGGGAGGGTGCCCGCGTGGATGCGGGAGAGTTCGAAGAGGTCGCCGACCATGTCGTTGAGCCGTTCGACCTCGGTGCGGATCTGTTTGAGGTAGCGGTCGGGGTCCGCGGCCACGCCGTCCTCCAGCGCCTCCGACATGGCGCGCAGTCCGGCGAGCGGGGTGCGCAGATCGTGGGAGATCCAGGCCACCAGCTCGCGCCTGGACTTCTCCAACGCCCGCTCCCGCTCGCGGGATTCCGCGAGCCGTGCGCTGGTGGCGGCCAACTCGCGGCTGAGTGCGTCCAGTTCGGCGGTGGCCGGACCGTGCGGGGCCGCGAAGGCACCGGCGTCGCCGAACGAGCGGGCGGCATCGGCGAGTTCACGGCTGCGGGCGACGACCCAGCGGCCCAGGAGCAGCGCGGTGGCCAGGGAGACCACGGCCGCCATCGCCACCACGGTGGTGACGACCGTGAGGTCGTGCGAGGACAGGAACATCGCCCAGGCCACGGCGAGCGTGCCCGCGAGCATCGCGCCGACGCCGACCGCCGCGACCACGGCGACGGAGGCGGTGAGCGAGCGCCGCCGGATCAGCCGCAGCACGCCCGCTCCCGCCACCCCCGCGGCGGCGGCGCCGGCGAAGGCGTACAGGGCGATGAGGAGGGTGTCGCGCATGGTCAGGACACCGCCTCGCCGGGTTCGAAGCGGTAGCCGACGCCCCAGACGGTCTGGATCAGACGGGGGCGGGCCGGGTCGTCCTCGACCTTGCCGCGCAGCCGGCGGACGTGGACCGTGACGGTCGACAGGTCGCCGAAGTCCCAGCCCCAGACCTCGCGCATCAGGTCCTCGCGGCTGTAGGCGCGGGCCGGGTGCCGCAGGAAGAAGGCCAGCAGGTCGAACTCCCGCAAAGTGAGGGAGAGTTCGATGCCGTTCTTGGCGGCCCGGCGGGCGTCGGGGTCGACGGTGAGTCCGGCCGCGGCCAGCCGGTGTCCGGTGCGGACGGGGCGGCTGCGACGCAGCACCGACTCCACGCGCAGGACCAGCTCGCGGGGACTGAACGGCTTGGTGACGTAGTCGTCGGCGCCGACCTCCAGACCCAGGATCCGGTCGTCCTCGTCACCGCGGGCGGTGAGCATGATGACCGGCACGGGCCCGCCGTCCCGCATCCGCCGGCACACCTCCAGGCCGTCCATGCCGGGCAGCATCAGGTCCAGCACCACGAGGTCGGGGCGGTGGGCGGCGGCACGGATCAGGGCCGTCGGGCCGTCGTCGGCACGGTCGACCACATAGCCGGCACGGTGCAGATATCCGGTGACGACCTCGGCGACGGTCGGGTCGTCGTCGACGACCAGGACCCGGGCCGCCCCGTCGGCGGCTTCGGCCCCGTGGGGCGGGTACGGCGATTGCATGCCTCCAGCGTCGCACTCCCAGGTCAGCGCGCGGGGGTACGGGGCCCGGCGTCCGCGTTTCGTAAGGTCCTGAAGCCCGATATGCCCCATTGTCGTTCGTAGGGTGAGACCGTGACGACCACTTCCACGGACGTCGACGTGGTGCTGCCCTGCCTGGACGAAGCCGAGGCCCTGCCCTGGGTGCTCGGCCGGATCCCGGCCGGCTGGCGCGCTCTCGTCGTCGACAACGGTTCCACCGACGGCTCCCCCGACATCGCCCGCGCGCTCGGCGCGACGGTGGTGCACGAGCCGCGGCGCGGCTTCGGCGCCGCCTGCCACGCCGGACTGACCGCGGCCACCGGCGACATCGTGTGCTTCTGCGACTGCGACGCCTCCCTCGACCCCGCGCTGCTCGAACCCTTCGTACGGGAGATCCGGGACGGCGCGGCCGACCTGGTCCTCGGCCGGCGCCGGCCCGAGGGGCGGGGCGCCTGGCCGGCGCACGCCCGGGCGGGCAACCTCGCCCTGGCCCGCATGCTGCGCCGGCGCACCGGGCTGCGCCTGCACGATCTGGGCCCGCTGCGCGCCGCGCGCCGCGCGGAACTGCTCGCGCTGGACCTCACCGACCGGCGCAGCGGCTATCCGCTGCAGATGGTGGTCCGCGCGGCCGACGCCGGCTGGCGCATCACCGAACACGACGTGCCCTACCGGCCGCGCACCGGCGTGTCCAAAGTGACAGGCACCTGGCGCGGCACCTGGCAGGCGGTACGGGACATGGGCCACGTGCTCGCCGAGGCCCCGGCCGAGAGGGGGCTCGTACGGTGACCACGCTTCTCGTCATCGCCAAGGAACCGCTCCCGGGCCGGGTCAAGACCCGGCTCACCCCGCCGTTCACCCCGCAGGAGGCGGCGCGGCTCGCGGAGGCGGCCCTCGCCGACACCCTGCGCGCCGTGGCCGCCACCCCGGCGACCCGGCGGATCCTCGTCCTGGACGGGGCACCGGGCGACTGGCTGCCGCCCGGCTTCGAGGTGCTGCCGCAGTGCGCGGGTGGCCTGGACGAACGGCTCGCGGACGCCTTCGCGCACTGCCGCGGTCCGGCGCTGCTCATCGGCATGGACACCCCGCAGGTGACGCCGGACCTGCTCACGGTGGACTTCGCCGGCTGTGACGCCTACCTCGGCCCGGCGGAGGACGGCGGCTTCTGGGCCCTCGGGCTCGCCGCCCCCGATCCCGCCCTGCTGCGGGGTGTGCCGATGTCGACGCCGGTGACCGGGGCCGTGCAGCGCGAGCGGCTGCTGGCCGCCGGGCTACGGGTGCGCGAGCTGCCCCGGCTGCGGGACGTGGACACCGCCGCCGACGCCCGCGCCGTCGCCGCGCTGGCCCCGCACGGCCGGTTCGCCGCCCGGCTGGCCCAGTGCACATCGGTCACCCCGCGATGAGCGGCTCCGTCGCGTGGGCCACCGCAGACCCGTACGCCGCCGCCCTGCGCACCGGCCACGGCCCGCTGTTCCTGCGCCGTACCGACGGCTGGCTGCTGCCGCTGGAGGTGGAGCGCTGGTGCGGCCGGCCCGACCGGGTCGACCTGGAGGTGCTGGACCGCTGCGAGGGCGCCGTCCTCGACGTCGGCTGCGGTCCGGGCCGGCTGGTCGCGGAACTCGCGGCCCGGGGCCGTACCGTCCTCGGCATCGACGTCAGCGAGGCCGCCGTCGAGCACACGGGACGGCTCGGCGGGACGGCGCTGCGCCGCTCGGTCTTCGAGCCGCTGCCCGGCGAGGGCCGCTGGGACACCGTGCTGCTCATGGACGGCAACGTCGGCATCGGCGGTGACCCGGCCGCGCTGCTGGAGCGGATGGCCGGGCTGCTGCGTCCGGGCGGTCTGCTGATCGCCGAGACCGTGCCCGGACACGTCGACGAACGCGCCCGGGTCGAGGTGGTCGCCGCGGCCGGCGCCGGCACCGCCGGCGCCGCCTTCCCCTGGGCGCGCCTCGGCACCCCGGCCCTGCTCCGCTACGCGCGCCGGGCCGGCTGGCGGCCCGTCGCTCAGTGGGAGGCCGGCGGGCGCTGCTTCGCCGCCTTGCGCACGCGCAGCGCCAGCAGCAGCGCCGACGCGCCGAACAGGACGGCCGTGATCAGCAGCCAGCGGGCGAGGAAGCCGTCCGGGGAGAGCCCGGTGGCCAACCGGTAGTGCTCGGCCGTCATCCCGCTGATCAGCGGGAACCAGACGAGCAGGAGCAGCAGGGACAGCGCGGTCGGGACCCGTACGTACGAGGTCCAGCCGCGCCGCCCGGCCGCCCCGAGACCGCGCACGACCAGCCGGTCCGCCAGTGCGTACAGCGGCACGAAGACGAGGTCGTGCAGCACCGCGGCGCCGACGATCCACAGCGCCACCCCGAACCAGTCACCGGCGAAGAGCCGGATCCCGGCGTACGCGGCGAGCGCGAACGAGCAGGCGAGCAGCAGCAGCTGGAGAGGGCTGCCCAGAGGCAGCGGCGGGCGCAGGGGCAGCCGTACACGACGTGGCATCACAGGTCTCCGAAGGTCAGCCGGGCCACCCACTTGGTGTTGAGCACGCCGGGTGCCGCGGGCACGATGATCCGCGCCGGGTGGCCGTGGTCGGGGGACAGTTCCTCGCCGTTGACATACAGGGCGAGCAGGGAGCGCCCGTCGGCCACCTGGTTGGCACGCAGCGCCGCGCGGCGGAAGGCGCCGTGGCGTTGCAGGGACTCCACGAGCACGTCCGGCGGATCGCCCTCGTACCCGACGAGCGCGGCGAGGTCGCGCAGCCGCACCCCGCGCCACCACTGGTCGGCGGTCGACCAGCCCTCGACGCACGCGATCGGCAACGACGAGCTGTGCAGGGGCAGTTGGAGGAGCTGGGCGCGGGTGAGCCGGACGGTTCCGGTGCGGCCGGTGACGACGAGGCGCCAGTTGTCCTCGTGGACGTCGGCCGCGGTGATCCCGGCGTAGGCGGCGGTCTTGTTGATCTGGAAGCCGTTCGGGCCCCCGCCGGGATCGGCCGTGCCGTGCGGCGCGAGCAGGGCCGTACGGCGGAAGGGGCCGCCCAGGGTCTGCCCGACCGTGGTCGCGAACAGCAGCAGCGAGCCGCCGCCGACCAGCCAGAGGGCACCGCGCCGGGAGACGGTGGGCGCGGCGGGGCGCGGGGACTCCAGATAGCTGCCCTCGCGCAGGCGATGCCGTACGGCGCGCAGCGCGGTCGGGACCTTCAGCACGGCGTGGGCCACGAACGCGGCGAAGAAGACCCAGGCGCCGTAGAAGTGCAGCGGATAGAAGGAGCCGGGGAAGACATAGTCCAACTGGACGTTGAGCACCCCGGTCGTGAACTCGAACAGCCCGCCGCCGACCAGGAGCAGCAGCGAGATCCGCTCCAGCCCGTGCGTGACGGAGCGGACCGGCGGCAGCGCGAACAGCTTCGGCACCACCGACCACAGCTTGGCCAGCAGCACCGGGATCAGGGTGATGCCGAGCGTGACATGGAGGCCTTGGGTGAACCGGTACAGCCACACCGGGCCGGTGGGCCAGGCGAAGAGGTAGAAGCCCAGGATGCCCTTGTCCGGTGTCGTGTCGTTCACCCGGGACAGGTCCGGGTTGTAGGCGGCGTACGACACCAGGCCGGTCACGAACATCACGGTGATGCCGACGAGCAGGACGAGGCCGAGCACGGAGGTGAACCAGGAGCCGCGCAGCGGGCTGCGCCAGAAACCTGGGGAAGTGGGAAGCCGGGAATGGTCGCGCATGTCCCGACCGTAGGCCGGGCAGCACCCGGAATCGGGTGCGCGACCCATGACGAAACGCTGACATCCGGCCCGGACGGCGGCCCGGCACCGCTCTCCCGGCCTAGCGTTCGGGTGTGATCCGCTTCCTCCACCGCGACCTGCGCCGCGACCTGTACGCCGTCATCGCCGCCGCCCTGCTCGTGACGACGGCCGTCCTGGTCGGCCGGCACATCCAGGACACCCGCCGCACCCTGTTCGTGCACTGGCCGCCGATCTTCGCCGACTGGGACCCGCACGTCGGGCCCGGCACCCCGGCGGCGCTGGCGGTGGCGGCGGCCACCGTGGCGTACGGCCCGGCGCTCGCCGCGCGCCTGCCCTGGCGGGCGCTGCTCGCGGCGGCCTGGGCGGCCGCGCTGGCCTGGATCCTCTCCCTCGCCCTGGTCGACGGCTGGCAGCGGGGCATCGCGGGCAGGCTGACCACGACCAACGAGTACCTCCGGGTCATCGGCCGCTTCCACGACATCCCCGCCACCTTGCGCGACTTCACCCACCACATCGTCAGCGGCACCCCCGACCCCTGGCCCGCGCACATCGCCGGCCACCCGCCGGCCGCCACGCTCACCTTCGTCCTGCTGGACCGCATCGGGCTGCACGGGGGCGGCTGGGCGGGGATGTGGGTCATCGTGGTCGGGGCGACGGGGTGTGCGGCCGTGCTGATCGCCCTGCGCGCGCTGACCGACGAGACGCTCGCGCGGCGGGCCGCGCCGTTCCTCGTCCTGGCCCCGGCCGCGGTGTGGCAGGGCGTCTCCGCCGACGGCTATTTCGCCGCCGTCGCCGCCTGGTCCGTGGCCCTGCTCGCCCTCGCCGTGACCCGACGGTCCCTGTGGTGCGCGGCGGCCTCGGGCCTGCTGTTCGGCCTGACCTGCTATCTCTCCTACGGCCTCACGCTGTTCGCCCTGATCGGCGTGGCGGTGCTCGTGCTCGGCCGGGCCGGACTGCGCGAACGCCCCGTCCTGCTGCTGCCCCTGCTCGCCGGACTGGCCGTGTTCCCCGTGGTGTTCACGCTGGCCGGGTTCAACTGGTGGGAGGCCTATCACCTGCTCATCACGCGCTACTACCAGGGCGTGGGCGGCACCCGCCCCTACGGCTACTGGGTGTGGGCCAACCTCGCCTGCACCGTGGTCATCACCGGCCTGGCCACGTCGGCGGGCCTGCGCCGCACGAGCGCCGTACTGCTCACGAGCCGCGGCCCTGGGACCACCCGGCCCGGTTCCGCGCGGATCCGCCTCGCGCTGCTCGTGACAGCGGCCCTGCTCACCCTGCTGATCGCCGACCTGTCCGGCATGAGCAAGGCGGAGACGGAACGCATCTGGCTGCCCTTCGCCCTGTGGCTGCTCCCGGCCTGCTCCCTCCTGACCCACCCCCGCGCCTGGCTGTCCGCACAGGCCGTACTCGCCCTTCTCGTCAACCACCTGCTCCTGACGGGCTGGTGAGAGGCGGGGGCACCGGTCCGTCCCATCGGCCTCGGCCTTCGACGCCCCCGGTCGAGGCAGCTTGTCCAGCCGGGCGCGCCGCAACCGGACAGCCCGCTCTCACGTCCTCTGCCAGGGGTGTTCATGACAGAGGACGCAGACGGGGAAGACATCGGGACCCGGCCGCGATGGCTCGCCGCGGCGCTGCCCGGCGCGGCGGCCGCGGCCCTGTACGCCTGGGCCCACTGGTGTCTCGTGAGCGCCTCGGCGCCGTCGACCGGGGTCGCGGTGGTGGCCGGCGCGGTGCTGGTCGGCTGTGCCTGTGCGGTGTACTTCGCGCTGGTCAGCGGGAGCGGCGGACTGTTCGGCGCGCTCTTCCTGGCCATCGGCCCGCTCATGGTGGCAGCCACGGCGGACCAGTTGGTGCAGCGCACCGCGTCGGCGACCTGTGTCGTACGGGCGGTGCACGACAGGAAGATCGCGGCCTTCGGCGAGGACGGCATCGCGAAGACCGTCTACCGCCTCGCGCTGGACTGTCCCGGCGGATACCCCACCGAGATCAACAGCGACCGGCGCATCGCGTCCGAGGGCAGGCGGGTCCACGTCGCCTACGACCCCAGGCACCGGGTGGCGCCGATCGCGGGAGAGCCGAACACACCGTGGAAGCCTGGCGTGGGCGCCGTCGTCCTCCTGCTCGCCGCCACGGCGTTCGCCGCCCGCAGGCGGGTCCCGGCCGGCCCGTCACAGTTCTCCTGACGCCGGGCCGGCCGGGGTTCCGGCTCAGGACGCCGGCGCGGTGATCTCGCGCTTGAGGATCTTGCCGCTGGGGCCCATCGGCAGCGCGTCCGTCAGCCAGAGGCGGCGCGGGTACTTGTAGGCGGCGACCCGGTCCCGGACGAACTGCTGCAACTCCGCGGTGTCCGCCCGGGCTCCCGGGCGCAGCACCACCGCGGCCGCCACCTCCTCGCCGAGCCGCTCGTCGGGCACACCGAGGACCGCGGCGAGGGCGACGGCGGGGTGCTCGTGCAGGACCTCCTCGATCTCGCGCGGGTAGACGTTGTAGCCGCCGCGGATGATCAGGTCCTTCTTGCGGTCGACGATGTAGAGGAAGCCGTCCTCGTCCCGGCGGGCCAGGTCGCCGGTGCGCAGCCAGCCGTCGGGGATCGTGGCGGCCGTGTCCTCGGGGCGGTTCCAGTACCCCTTCATCACGTTGGGCCCGCGCACGGCCAGTTCACCGACCTCGCCCGTCGCGACGTCCCGGCCGGTGGCGTCGAGCAGCCGGACCTCCACATCGCGGATGGGCGTGCCGACGGAACCGGGCTTGCGGGGGCGGTCGGGGTGGTTGAACGAGACGACCGGGCTGGTCTCGGACATGCCGAAGCCCTCCAGCACCATGCAGCCGAAGCGCCGCTCGAACCCGTGCAGGACCTCCACCGGCAGCGAGGCGCCGCCCGAGACACACATACGCAGGCTGGACATGTCGGCCCCGGTGGCGCCCGGGTGCTGGAGCAGCGCCGCGTACATGGTGGGCACGCCCTCGAAGACGGTGGCCCGGTCGCGGGCGATGGCGTCGAGCACCGTGCCCGGCTCGAAGCGGGGGACGAGGGTGAGCGAGGCGCCGCTGCGGACGGCGACGTTCATCGTGCAGGTCTGCCCGAAGATGTGGAACAGCGGCAGACAGCCGACGATCACGTCCTCGGAGGTCAGCCGCTGGACCTCGGTGACGTTGACCTCGGTGTTGTGGCGCAGCCCGGCGTGGGTGAGCGCGGCGCCCTTGGGGTGGCCGGTGGTGCCGGAGGTGTAGAGCAGTACGGCGACGTCGTCGCCGGCGGCGGGCGTGACCTCGAACTGCGGCTCCAGGCGGGCCAGTTCGGTGGCGAGGGCGGCGGGTTCGACCGACAGGTGGCGCACGCCCGCGGCGGCCGCGCCCGCGGCGCCCTCGCCCGGCGCCCGATGCCACTCCAAGAGCAGCACGGCGCCGGAGTCGCGCAGGTGATAGGCGGTCTCGCGCTCCTTGAGCAGCGGGTTCATCGGCACCACGATGCCGCCGGCGCGCAGGACGGCGTAGTACAGGACGACGAACTCGGGCACGTTGGGCAGCATCAGCGCGACCCGGTCGCCGGTGCGCAGGCCCTCGGTGCGCAGCAGGGCGGCGGCCTGGGCGCTCAGCCGGTCCAGCTCGGCGTAGGTGGTGGTCGCCGTCCCCAGCCGCAGCGCCGGGCGGTCGGGCAGGCGCCGCGCCGTGTCCACCAGAAAGTCCGCCAGATTGGCCATGATGCCTCCTCGCACCCCTGCTCCCGGCACTCACGGGTCCCGCCGCGAGCGCTCACGGCATGCTCGCGTGCACGCTCGCGCGCGTCCATGGCCACGCCCACAGTCCATGCCGTCCGGTGTTGTTCCGCAGAACAAACGGGCCACCGTACGCTGCGCACATGAGTCTGCAGAATGTGGGCGCGGCGTTGCGTGCGCGCCTTCCGGAGCTGGGCGAGCGGATGACCGAGCGCATCCGGACGGAGGTCGAGTCGTACGCGGACGACGCGCTCATCCCCTTCGCGTCGCTTCGGGAGTCCTGCGCGGACAACGCCGATCTGCTCCTGTGCCGTTTCGCCTTCGGCACCGAACCGGACGTGGGGGCCGCGCTGCAGACCGGGCGTCTGCGCGCGGAGCAGGGCGTACCCCTCGCGGACACACTGCACGCCTATCGGGTCGGTTTCGAGCTGTTCTGGTCGGAGGTGGTCGACGAGGCGCGTCGGCACCCGGAGGTCACGGACGCCGAGCTGGTGGTCGGTTCGTCGGAGGTCTGGGCCCTGTTCGGCCGGTACGCGGAGGCGGTGGCGGCCGCCTACCGCGAGACCAGCGCGGAGCTGGCGCTGCAACGCGAGGCGCGCCGTTCGGCGTTGGCCGAGGCGCTGTTCACGGGCGCGCTCGCGGATCGTACGACGCCGTGGGAGGCGGCCCGGCAGCTCGGTCTGCCGGAGCGGGGCCCGTACGCGGTCGTGGCCGCCGACGTGCCGGATCCCGGTCAGGAGCCACTGCCCGGCATCGAGGCGGCACTGCGCCGCTTCGGGGTGTCGTCGGTCTGGCGGCTGCTGCCCGACCAGCAGATCGGGCTGGTCTCGCTCGCGCACCGGGACGCCGAGCCGGAGAGCCTGCGGGCGCTGCGCAGGCGCCGCGCCCGGGTCGGGGTCAGCCCCCGGTTCGACTCACTGCGGGACACACCGCAGGCGCTGCGGTTCGCCCGGCTGGCCCTGGCCGGGCTGCCCGGCGACGGTCCGGGGGTCACGCTCTTCGACGACAGCCCGCTGGCCATGCTGGTCGCCGCGGCCCCGGCGGAGGCGAGCCGGCTGGTCGAGGTCGCCCTGGGGCCGGTCCTCGCCCTGCCGGAGGCGGAGCGGGCGCGGCTGCTGCGCACGCTCGGGCACTGGTTCACCGCGGGCGGCGCGGCCACCGAGGCGGCGGAGCGTCTCTTCGTCCACCCGAACACCGTGCGCTACCGGCTGCGCCGCATCGAGGAGTTGACGGGCCGCCCGCTCTCGGACCCGGCCGCGCTGGCCGACCTGGGCGCGGCCCTGTACGCGCTACGGCTGCTGCCGCGCTGAGGACGCGCCGGGCCACTGCTTCACCGGGATCCGGTAGACGGACACATGGGAGCGGGAGTCGGCGGTGAATTCCGCGCCGTCCCAGTCCGCGTGCCGCGACTCACGCTCGAATCCGGCCAGTTGGGCCATGAGGTCGAGTTCTGCGGGCCAGATGTAGCGGTGCGGGCTGCGCCGGAGCCGGGCCTGCTCGGTGGCGCCGAAGTGGAAGTGGTGCGATACGACACGCTGGTTGAGGACGTCGTAGGTGTCCAGCCCGACGTAGCCGGCGTCGACCTGCCAGACGGTGGCCGCCCTGCCCGGCGGAAGCGTACGCAGCTCGGGCACCCACAGCTCGACCACGAACCGGCCGCCGGGGGTGAGATGGCGGGCGGCGTTGCGGAAGCACTCGACCTGCTCGGCCTGGGTGAGCAGATTGGAGATCGTGTTGTACACGAGGTAGACGAGGCTGTACGTCCCCGGGGCCGTGGTCGTCGCCATGTCGCCGATGACCACGGGGATCGCCGCTTCGCCGGCCTTGGTCCGCAGCCGCTCCACCATCGGCTCGGACAGCTCGATGCCGGTAACGGGGACTCCGTGCCCGGCGAGCGGGACGGCGACCCGTCCGGTCCCGATCGCGAACTCCAGCGCCGCTCCCCCGTCCGCCAGCTCGGCCAGACGCGTCACCGTGGGCGCCAGGACGTCGGGCGCGAACATACCGGTACCGGGCGTGTCGTAGCTCCGCGCGACGGCGGCGTCCCAGACCCCCTCCTGTTCCATGGCGTCAACTCTGGCCGCTGACACAGGAGTTGTCGACCTCTTATCGGCCTCCTCGCTGCCGCCTCCCCCGTGCCATTGACACCAGGAGCCAGTCCTCTACGGTGGATCTCCGCACAGCATGTCGCACAGCTTTCGATATCTCGAACGAGCAGTCAGCGGGGCAGGGGCCGGGAGTCCCCGCCTCATGCCATCGACATGCGGAGGACTTCGTGACCCCACCCCTCGGCAGACGGTTCTTCCTGACCGCCGCCGGCGCGACCGCAGCCGCCCTGACGGTGACGGACGCCGGTGCCGCCCAGGCGGCACCGCGCCGCACCGGATCACCGCACCTGCGGGCCACCCGCGTAGCGCCGTTCCCGCTCGGCGCGGTGACCCTGCTGGCCGGGCCCTTCCAGGACAACCAGCGCCGCAACACCGCCTATCTGCGCTTCGTCGACATCGACCGGCTGCTGCACACCTTCCGGCTGAACGTGGGACTGTCCAGCACCGCCCAGCCCTGCGGCGGCTGGGAGGCGCCGACCGTCGAGCTGCGCGGGCACTCCACCGGACATCTGCTCTCCGGGCTCGCCCTCACCTACGCCAACACGGGCGACACGGCGCTGCGCGACAAGGGCCGCGCCCTCGTCCCCGCCCTGGCCGCCTGCCAGGCCGCGTCACCGTCGGCCGGATACGGCAAGGGCTACCTGTCGGCGTTCCCGGAGAGCTTCTTCGACCGGCTGGAGGCCGGGACCGGTGTGTGGGCGCCGTACTACACCCTGCACAAGATCATGGCGGGGCTGGTCGACCAGTACCGGCTGGCCGGGAACGACCAGGCCCTCGATGTGGTGCTCCAGCTGGGCGAGTGGGTCAACGGCCGTACGGGCAAACTGAGTCACGCACAGATGCAGCGGGTACTGGAGACCGAGTTCGGCGGGATGAACGACGTCCTCGCCGATCTGCACGCGCTCACCGGGGACGCCGTCTGGCTGGAGGTCGCCGAACGCTTCACCCACGCCCGGGTCTTCGACCCCCTGGCCGCCGGCGAGGACCGGCTCGCCGGGCTGCACGCCAACACCCAGATCCCGAAGATGGTCGGCGCGCTGCGCCTGTGGCAGGAGGGCCTGCCCGACCGCTACCGCACCATCGCCCAGAACTTCTGGCAGATCGTCACCGGTCACCACTCGTACGTCATCGGCGGCAACAGCAACGGCGAGGCCTTCCACGAACCCGACGTCATCGCGGGCCAGTTGTCCAACGGCACGTGCGAGAACTGCAACAGCTACAACATGCTCAAGCTGACCCGACTGCTGCACTTCGAGGACCCGGACCGCACCGACCTCCTCGACTACTACGAGCGCACCCTGTTCAACCAGATGCTCGGCGAACAGGACCCGGACGCGGCACACGGCTTCGACATCTACTACACCGGGCTCGGCCCCGGCTCCTTCAAACAGCAGCCGTCCTTCATGGGCACGGACCCGAACGCCTACTCCACCGACTACGACAACTTCTCCTGCGACCACGGCACCGGCATGGAGACGCAGGCGAAGTTCGCGGACACCATCTACACGCACGACGGACAGCGGCTGCTGGTCAACCTGTTCGTCCCGTCCCAGGTGCACTGGCAGGAGCAGGGGATCACCTGGCGGCAGACCACCCGGCTGCCCGACACCGCCTCGACGGTCCTCACGGTCACCGCCGGGCAGGCGCGGCACGAGCTGCTGGTCCGCGTCCCGGCCTGGGCCGCCGGGACACGCGTCAAGCTGAACGGCCGTACGCTCACGGACCGCTCGGTCGTCGGCAGGTGGCTGAGCCTCGACCGCGCCTGGAAGACCGGCGACCAGGTCGAGATCGCCCTGCCGATGCGGACGCGTGTCGAGGCGACTGCGGACGACCCCGACGTCCAGGCGGTGCTGCACGGTCCGGTGGTGCTGGCCGGGGCGTACGGCACGACGCAGAGCCGCTCGATGCCCCGGCTCGACACGGGCACGATCCGGCAGACCTCGGCCGACCCCCTGCGGTTCACGGCGACGGCCGACAAGGAGACGGTGACGCTGCTGCCCATCGCACGCGTCCATCACCAGTACTACAACGTCTACTGGCTGACCGGCCAACCGCCCTCCCCGCCACCGGAGTTCGCCGCCTGGTACCGCTTCGACGAGACCTCCGGCACGACGGCCGCGGACGCCACCGGGAACGGGAGGACGGCGACCCTCACCGGCGGCGCCTCCTGGGCCCGGGGACATCTCTCCGGCGCCGTGGCCCTGGACGGCACGGACGGGCATGTCGTCGTCGCGGACGACCTGTTGGCAGGCGCGTCCGCCTATTCGGTCGCCACCTGGGTGAACCTCACCGGCCAACCGGCCGCCTGGAGCCGGATCTTCGACTTCGGCACCGGCGTCAGCGTCAACATGTTCCTCACCCCGCTGAGCGACGCCGGGACGCTGCGCTACGCCATCACCACGAGCGGCGGAGGAGCGGAGCAGCGCATCGACGCCGGCCCGCTGCCGACCGACCGCTGGGTCCATGTGGCCGTCACCTACGGGTCCGGCACGGCCGTGCTGTACGTCGACGGCCGTGAAGCGGGCCGGAACACGGCGGTCGACGTCGAGCCCCGCGACTTCGGCAACCACATCCGGGCCGCGTACATCGGCAGGTCGCAGTACCCGGACCCGTATCTGAAGGCGACGGTCGACGACTTCCGCGTCCACGGCAGGACACTGACCGCGGCCGAGGTCGCGGCCCTGGCCGCCTCCTAGCGGACGCGCGACGGCTACCCGGGTTCCCCTGCCCGGCGGGAGAGATGGTGACGGTACGCAGAGACGGCCGGAGGGCGACCCGGCGGCAGGCGCTCGCGCCCGGCCCGGCGGCGGCCCGGCGGGCGAGCGGTCCTTCGACGAGGGCCGGCTGTTCCTGCGCGGCGACGCCGACGGCGCCGAGTCGCCCGGGTACGACCACGGCTCCGGGCGGCGCCACGAGCGATCCCTCCTGCTGGTGCTCAGGGACCCGGACCCGGACCCGAACGCGCCCGCGGCTCCGCGGGGGATCGGCCCGTGCGCCCCGCGGCGTCGTGGAGTTGCGTCGATGCCGACGACGGGCGCTGCCACCTGGGACTGCCTGGGCGAGTCCGGCACCGGCAAGACACCGACGGCGCCCGAGGACACGGCCGCGGGCAGCGACCACCAGGGCGTCGTGCCGGGCTGTGGAGCTTCTGGTGGTGCCACTTCGACGAACCGACCGGCGGACCTGGGGCGCCGGGACCGGCCGCCCCATGACCGTGCACGTCCGCACACCGGGAGGTCCGTGCCAACTCATTCTCGGCGGAAAGGAGTTCGCGCCGACCTCTCCCGAACGGGCCATGGCCATCTGCACCGCGCCCCGCCCACCGGGCGGGGTTGACGGCGGTGGCCCACCGCGACGGCCGGGGAGACCGGCCGCACCCCACTCACCGCGGTGGGCGCCCCGGCCGCCCTGCGCCCCGCCCCGGACGCCCATGCCCTCGCCACGAGCCGAAGCCGCGACGACCTGGCCCACGCGTACGCGAAGGTCACGGACCACCGGGGCCGGGTCGTACCCGACGCGAGGGCCCCGGTGGCCTTCGACGTGACGGGTGCGACGCGAAGGGACCGCGCCGCCTCACCCTCTCCGCGAGCACCCCGGGCCTGCGCCCGACCACGCTCACGCCGCCGGTGACGAAGGCCCGACACGTTCCGCCAACTGCCGCAGAACGCCGCCGAGTTGGCGTCGCGCCGCGGAGTCGGCGAGGAGTCCGTCGTCGCCGATCAGATCCCGGCTCACCGGAATCCGCACGCAGGCGGGCTCCACGATGTCGGCACCGGTGTAGCCGAGCACGGTACGCAGCGTGGCCTCGGCGCCCTGGCCACGCCCGGGCGCGGCCGCGTTGACCCAGGCCGACGGCGTGTCACAGATCTCGGTGCCCCCGACCGTCCAGTCCAGCAGGTTCTTGAAGGCACCCGGCAGCGTGCCGGCGTACTCGGGGGTGCAGATCAGGATGCCGTCCGCACGGTCGAGGGCGGCCCGCAGCCCGGCGACCGGGGCCGGCAACGGGTCGGTGTCGTCATCGGGGTTGAAGTGCGGAAGCCGGGCCAGGTCCTCGTACAGGACGGTGTCCACCCCGACGGAAGGCGCCACGACCTGGGCGGTCCGCAGCACGACCTCGTTGGAGGAGCCCTTGCGCAGACTCCCGGACAGCAAGAGGATGATCGGCATCGACGTCATCCGCTCAGCCTAGGGGCACCGGGCCGAAGCCGAGGAGCCGTCCAACCCGCTCAGCACTCCGAAGGACCGGCGCCGCCCGCCCGTCAGCCGAGTACGGCGCTCAGAGGGAGATGTCGATGTCCTCGACGTCGGTGAACTCCACCAGCAGGCCCTGCGCGCGCCGGCCGGCGTCGCGGAAGTACATCTCCCCCAGTCCCTGGGCCGCGATCTCCTGCAACTGGGCCTCGGTGGCGCCCCGGTCCCGGGCGGCGAACAGACGCTCGGCCCAGCGGGGCGGCAGGGCCTGGGTGATGTGGCGGAGCCGGGCGTCGTCCGTGGTTCCCGGCGCCGCGGTGAAGCCGAACCGGGCGCGCGCCGAGACGACGATGCCCTCCGCCGTGGCCGCCCGGTCCTTGGCCCGCGCCCGCACCTGGGGCTGCCAGCGCTGTCTGACCTCGCGCTCCAGCCGCGCGGCGAGATCCTTGCGCGGGTGCTTGAGCGTCCCGACCACGTACCGCTCCACGGTGCGCTGCGAGACACCCAGCAGCTCGGCGGCCGGCCGTGTGCCCTTGAGCTGCTTGACCAGATACCTCATCTGGGCCTGCGCGGACTTGGGGACGGAACGGGTGAACGCCGCTTCCAGCGCCCGGTCCAAGCTCTCCCCGACGGTGTCCACGACCGCTCCTCTCGACCTCGGGACGACCCGGTGCCGGTCGTCTCGCGGGTCAGCCTATGCGACGGAACCACCTCCCGAGGCCGCGCACGCCGCACTCTCTTTTGA
Source organism: Streptomyces sp. MMG1121 (assembly GCF_001280015.1). Classification (GTDB taxonomy): domain Bacteria; phylum Actinomycetota; class Actinomycetes; order Streptomycetales; family Streptomycetaceae; genus Streptomyces. The sequence continues at coordinate 101,017 of NZ_LGDV01000141.1, read as the reverse complement.
ACGCGTTCAAAAGAGGGTTACGCTGTGCCCGACGCACACAGAGGGGGCACGATGAAGGTGGTTCTGCCCGGGGGAACCGGACAGGTGGGCACGGTACTCGACCGTGCGCTGACGGCGGCCGGTCATGAGGTCACGGTGCTGACCAGGCACCCGGAGCGCGAGCGCCACGTCCAGTGGGACGGTGTCACCCTGGGCCCGTGGACCGAGGCGGTCGACGGCTGCGACGTCGTCGTCAACCTGGCCGGTCGCAGCGTCTCCTGCCGCTACACCCCGGAGAACCTGCGGGCCATGATGGACTCCCGGGTGGACTCCGCGCGGGTGGTCGGCGAGGCGATCGCCGCGGCCGAACGGCCCCCGCGGGTCTGGCTGCAGATGAGCACCGCGACGATCTACGCCCACCGCTTCGACGCGGCACACGACGAGGGCACGGGGGTGATCGGCGGCTCGGAGGCCGACGTGCCGGGCTACTGGGGCTACAGCGTCGAGATCGCGAAGAACTGGGAGCGCGCGCAGCGCGAGGCGCCGACGCCGGCCACGCGGAAGGTGGCGCTGCGCGCGGCGATGGTGATGAGCCCGGACCGCGGTGGCGTCTTCGACGTGCTGCTGGGCCTGGCCCGGCTGGGGCTGGGCGGCCCCGTCGCGGGCGGTGCGCAGTACGTCTCCTGGATCCATGACGAGGACTTCGTCCGCGCGGTGGAGTTCCTGGTCGACCGGGACGACATCGACGGTCCGGTGAACCTGGCCTCTCCCGGCCCGCTCCCCCAGCGGGACCTCATGCGGACCCTGCGCACGGCCTCGGGCGTTCCGTTCGGGCTGCCGGCGACGCGGTGGATGGCGGAACTGGGCGCGTTCGCGCTCCGCTCGGACACCGAACTGCTGCTCAAGAGCCGCCGGGTGGTTCCGGGGCGGCTGCGGGAGGCGGGGTTCGAGTTCACCCGTCCCACGTGGGAGTCGGCCGCCGCGGATCTCGTCCGGCGGCGCCGGGGCGGGACGTCTCGCGGCGGTCCCCGGTGAGTTCGCGCGCCCCGACGGCGGCGGGCGCCTCCTGCTCCTCGCGGGCGAGGCCCGACCCCTGGATCTTCTCCAGGGCCGTCCGCGGCCGCGCCGGACCGGTGCTCGGATGCGGCGTGAGACGGGGCAGCGGGCCGCCCCGGAGCACCAGCTCGGCCGGTCCGACGCAGAGGGCCGGCGGGCCTCGCCCACGCCGGTGCACGCCGAGCCCCGGGTACGCGGGCGCGTACTCCGGCTTCCCGCGCCACGCGGAGGCGGCCGTCGCCCGGTACGGCCCGGACACCGCACCAACCTGGTGGGGGCCGGTCGGCGGGGCGTCATCAGCGGCCGGGAGAACGCGATCATCGAGGTCGCGCGGGACCCGGCGGGCCGAGCCTTGGCCCAGGCTCCGCCGGAGTGACAGCAGGGCTTGCGAGCGCCCCCGGTCCAGCGGGATCCGGAGGCACGAGAGGGGAATCATGCGGCAGCCGCGCCTGTCCAGCGTCGTCGAACGGCGGCTTCTGGTGAACTACCGGGTCGACCCGGATGCCGCCGCCCGGCTGCTCCCGGCGCCGCTGCGCCCCCAGGTGGTACGCGGCCACGCGGTCGCCGGTATCTGCCTGCTGCGCCTGGGGCAGGTCCGGCCGGTCTGGGCGCCCCGGGCGTTCGGGCTGCGCAGCGAGAACGCGGCGCATCGGATCGCCGTCGAGTGGGACGGACCGGACGGGGTCAGGACCGGTGTCTACATCCCACGCCGTGACACCGGTTCTCGGGTCAACGCCTGGGCCGGCGGCCGGGTCTTCCCCGGGGAACACGGCCGCGCCGACTTCGAGGTGCACGAGACCCCCGACGCGGTGCGGGTCGCGCTCGCGGCCCGGGACGGCGGCACCCGGGTGGACGTCACCGTCGAGCCGGCCGACGAGCTGCGGGACAGCGAGTTGTTCGCCGGTCTCGCCGAGGCCTCCCGCTTCTTCCAGGACGGCTCGAAGGGCTTCTCCCCGGCCAGTTCCGGCCCTCGCCTGGACGGCATGGAACTCCACACCGACGCCTGGCACGTGGCGGCCGGCCGGGTGCGCTCGGCCACGTCGTCCTTCTTCGACGACCCGGACCGCTTCCCACCCGGGACCGCGACCCTGGACTGCGCCCTGATCATGCGCGACGTCCCCGCGAGTTGGCGCCCGCTGCCCGCCCCGGGCGCCCGCATCGCCGGCTGACCGCCCGGCGGCCCAGCCAGCTTTACTTGAACTTACAAGCACTCGGTGTATCGTCCGTCGTGATTCACCTGTGGATCACGAGAACCGCCCACGCCTCCTCAGGAGGACGCCATGCGCGTCGCGATCACCGGGTCCACCGGACTCATCGGCTCCGCTCTCGTCCGGTCGCTGCTCGCGGACGGCCACCAGGTCGTCCGGCTCGTCCGCGACCGGTCCGCCGCCGCGCCTTCTGACGGCAGCGAGTCCGCCCGCTGGGACCCGGTCGCGGGGCGGGTCCAGCCCGGCGCGCTGGACGGTGTCGAGGCCGTCGTCCACCTCGCCGGCGCGGGAGTCGGGGACAGACGGTGGACGGCGGCCTACAAGCGGGCGATCCGCGACAGCCGGATCCGTGGCACCGCGACCATCGCCCGGGCTTGTGCCGAATCCGCCGTCCCACCCCGCGTTCTGGTGTCCGCGTCCGCGACCGGCTACTACGGCGACACCGGCGAGCGGATCATCGACGAGAGCGACCCGGCCGGGAACGACTTCCTGTCCTGCGTCTGCGTCGAGTGGGAGGCGGCCGCCGATCCGGCGCGGCAGTCCGGCGTCCGCGTGGTGCACCCGCGCACCGGTCTCGTGGTCTCGGCCGGGGGCGGCGCCTTCGGCCGTCTCCTCCCGCTCTTCCGTCTCGGCCTGGGCGGCCGGCTCGGCTCCGGCGACCAGTACTGGCCGTTCATCTCGCTGACGGACCACGTCGCGGCGCTCCGCTTCGCCCTCGACACCGAGGACCTCGCGGGCCCCGTCAACTTCACCGCTCCCGAGCCGACGACGAACCGCGAGGTCACCCGGGCACTGAGCCGCGCCCTGCACCGCCCGGCGCTCGCGGCCGTCCCCGCTCTCGCCCTGCGCGCGGTGCTGGGCGAGTTCGCGGGAAGCATCACCTGCAGCGCCCGCGTCGTCCCCTCGGCCCTGGAGAGGGCCGGCTTCGCCTTCGCCCACCCGACGATCGGCAAGGCGCTCGACTCGGTACTCCGTGCGGACGATTGAGGTTGCGGGCGGCGAGTGCGGGAACGGCCCTCGCGCGGGACCATGGTCGTCCAGCCGTACGGTGACGGGTCCCTGCGGAGGACCGGCGCCGAGGCGCGACAAGGAGGACGTCGTGTGCCGACTGTTCGGACTGACCAGCTCTCCCCACCGCACACACGCCACGTTCTGGCTGCTGGACGCCCCCGACAGCCTCAGCGCGCAGAGCCACCGCGAACCCGACGGCACAGGGCTGGGGTACTTCGACGCGGACGGGACCCCGGAAGTGCACAAGGCACCGATCGCCGCCTACGCGGACCGCGCCTTCGCCGAGGAGGCCCGGGAGGTCGAGTCGGCCACCTTCCTCGCCCACATCCGGTACGCCTCGACCGGCGGCCTGGACGTACGCAACACGCACCCCTTCGAGCAGCAGGGGCGGTTGTTCGCGCACAACGGTGTCATCGAAGGGCTTCAGGAACTCGACCGTCACCTGGGCGAGGACCGGTCCCTGGTGCACGGCGACACCGACTCCGAGCGCTTCTTCGCCCTGGTCACACGGGAGACGGCGGCGCACGGCGGTGACGTGTCCGCCGGCCTCGTCGCCGCGGCACGCTGGGTCGCCGAGCACCTCCCGCTGTACGCCCTCAACATCATCCTCATCACCGCCGGCGAACTGTGGGCCCTGCGCTACCCCGCCACCCACGAGCTGTACGTCCTGCGGCGCCCGGCAGGCGGCCACCACGGCTCGCGCCACCTGGACCACGCCGGCCGGGACGGCCATCTGCGCGTCCGCTCGGCACGGCTGAGCGCACTGCCCTCCGTCGTGGTGGCCAGCGAGCCCATGGACGACAACCCGCTCTGGCGGCTGATGGACCCCGGCGAACTCCTCCACGTCGGCCCCGACCTGCACCCCACGTCGCACCTCGCCCTGCCCGACCCGCCGGCCCACCCCCTCACCCTGTCCGACCTCCAGCCCACCGCAGCCGCCTCACAACGCCCCGCCTAGCGCTCCGGGGGCGGGCGTGCACGCAAGCGCCTCGACGTCGACGTCGTAGCGGTCGATGAGTCGTAGCGGTCGATGAGTTGTGGTGGTCGATGAGTTGTGGTGGTCGGTGAGTTGTGGTGGTCGGTGAGTCGTGGTGGTCGGTGAGTCGTGGTGGTCGGTGAAGAGACGGTCCGCCGCACGGACCCGCTCTCAGATCCGGTCGGTCAGGTCCTCCGCGTACACCTGCGACAGCGGCTGCGGACCGACGTACCGCTGACAGTTGCACGTGCCGGCCTCGTAGCGCAGCGGCTTCTTGTTCTCGTCCCACGCCGTCGGGACCTCGACGCGCTCGTGGCAGCGGCCCTGCTGGTCGTGCTTGGCCAGATGGTGCGTGCACCCGCAGACGGGTTCCGGCGCCCGATCCGCCGCTTCGACGGCAAGGCGCTCCTGCCTGGCCGCCTCCATCACCTCCAGCTTCCGTTCGTGCCGGTTCCGCAGCGCGGTGCGCACGGTGTCGCCGAGCCAGGCGAAGCCGCCCGTCCAGAAGAGGATCAGCACCCACCACAACCAGTTCATCCGTCTCATTCCCCCTGTGTGTCGTACACATAGTGACCCGGTTCACCGGCTCAAAACTTGCGCAACCCTTAAACTGTCTGCCGTGGAGACTACCGAAGTGACGGGGTGGCAGACCGCGGTGCTCGTGGGCGGGCCGGCGGACGGTGTGCGCATGAAAGTCTCCGGCCGGCCGCGTGTGATCCAGGTGACATGTCCCTGCGAGCTGGAGGCCGCCTCACCCGGCGGGATACGCGCGGAAGCCGTGCACCTGTACCGCCGCGACTACGGCGTCACCACCGAGCCCCTGCGGTACGGCTTCGACATCGCCAGTCCCTGAGCGGCGCGGCGGCCGCCCCGGCACCGGCGCCATGGCATCGCACCTCGGCAGTCCGGACCGTATGCGGAGCCGGGAAGTGGGAGCTTCCCGGCTCTTTCGTGCGTTGCGGAGGCTGACCTGATCATTTGATGTGCGCCACGACGGCGGCGCCATCGTCGGAGGCAGCAGGCAAGCCATGGCCGTGGTGGGCCTGTCCTGGATCGCCGAGGGCGATGTGCACGTGGGCGCGAAGTCGTCCGGTCCGGCTCCTGGGGTACGTCTGACCCCCGAGGGCGTGGAGGCCCTCGGCGACAGGCAGTCCGGCCTCCATCCATGGGAGGAGGTGCGGGCCCTGACGGTGGCGGACGTCCCCGTGAAGTCCCTGAAGCGACAGGTGGGGAGCACGAGTTGAGAACCCACGTCGCCGCGGCGGTCGGCTGCTCCCCGACAGAGGTCGGCCTCTCCCGCGCCCTCGTGTCCCACTTCGCGCAGGGCGCCGCGACGATGGCCACGACACCGGCGGCGATGTCGCAGTGGGGTGTCCGGGAGGGTGGGTCGCACCGGGCGGCGGAGCGGGAGGCGTTGTTGCGCGGGTGGGTGGGCTAGCGCCTCCTAATTCCGTCTTTCTGCGAGAGGGCACCCTCAGGAATCGGAGTCGGGCTTGCCGCGTGCCGCCGCATAGGCCTCGGCCGGTGTCATGGAGACGCCGTTGACGCTGACCGTCTTGTAGGGGCTGACCTTGGCGCAGGTCTTGGCCTGGTCGGCGGTCGAGGCGTGGGCGTTGGAGACGGCCGCCTGGGTGTCGGCCGGCGCGGGCGAGGAGGAGCCGCCCGGAAAACTGGTGCCGCTCGGCCAGTCGGCGCCGATCACCAGGGTCAGGCCCGTGCCGGTGCCCTGCTTCAGATGTGCGGAGGACAGGCCGAGCGCCTTGGCGGCCGTCTGGGCCTCCGCCTTCTGACCGGTGCCGTAGGTCAGCGTGGTCGTCGTCGCGGGACTCGGCGCGTTGGCCGTGGTCGTGGCGGAGCTGAAGCCCTGGTCGGTCAGCGCCGTCGCGATGTCCGAGGCGCGGCCGGTGACCGTGGTGCCGTTCTCCACCGTCACGGCGATCTGGGCCGCGGGCACAGCCGAGGCGGTGGGCTTGGCGGTGGCCGAGGCCGCAGCGGACTTCTTGCCCGAACCGGTGGTCAGCGACTGGTCGTTGGCGATCGTGGAGAACAGGGTCTTGGCGTCCGCACCCACGACCAGGCGGTTGGTGTCGGTCGGGTCGGGGGCCGTCTGCATCGTCGTGAACGTCATCCGCTTCGTGGGCACCTTGTTCACGTCCGACGCGAGCGAGATGAGCTTCTTCACGCTGCCCAGGCCGTCGTCCACGGTCAGCGCCTTGGTGGCGGCGTCGGCCAGGCCGTAGACCGCGGTGGGGTCGGTGAGCGTGCCCGCGCTCTTGAACTTGCGGATCATCGAGCTGAGGAAGATGTGCTGGGTCGTCGTACGGCCCAGGTCGCTGCCGTCGCCGAAACCGTGCCGGGAACGGACGAACTCCAGCGCCGCGTCGCCCTTGAGGGTGTGCGAGCCCTTGGAGAGCTTCAGGTGCGAGTACGTGTCGTAGACGTTGTCGCTGACACACACCGAGACACCGCCGACCGCGTCGGACATCTTCACGACGCCGGAGAAGTCGAGCTTGACGAAGTGGTCGATCGGGATGCCGGTGAGCTGGTGGACGGTGGCCACCTGGCAGGCGGGGCCGTACTGCAGCGCGCTGTTGATCTGGCCGTAGTAGCCGTTCGTGGACTGGTGGCTCTCGCTGTCCGTGCAGGCGGGCACCTTGGTCATGGTGTCGCGCGGGATGCTCATCACCGTGGCGTTGGAGCGGTCGGCGGATATGTGCAGCACCATCTCGACGTCCGCGTTGCTGCCGGTCTGCACGCCGGTCTTCCCACAGCCGCCGCCGAGCTTGCAGTCCTCGGCGCTGGTGCGGCCGTCCGAGCCCATCACCAGAATGTTGATCGGGGTCCGGCCGAAGGCGTCGGCCTTCTCGGTGCCGCCCTTGCCGTCGAGCGCGACGCTGTGGATGTTGCCGTTCAGGTGCTCGTAGAACCACCAGCCCGCGCCGGCCGTGACCACGATGACGGCCGACATGCCTATGCCGACGATCTTCAGCGCCCGCTTGCCGCGCCCCGCCGGACGCGCGCGCCGCCCGCGTTTGGCGGCGTGCGAGCGGGCGGCCGCCCGGGCCGCGGCCCTGCCGCCCTGCGGACGCGCCCCGTCGGGCTCGGAGGCTCGCTGTCCGGGTACCCGCGCGCTACGGCTCCGCGTGGCCTGACCGGCGGGCCCGTCCCACGGGTCGCTCATCTCCCACTCCCATGAACGGTCGGGCCCGTCAGTCCCGGCCATGGGGTGTACGGCCGAGCCCGCGCGCCGGTGTCCGGGCGGGTGAAGCACTGCCGCTCCACCTTGCTTGCACAGTTGCGCAATCTAACAAATCTATGGCCCGAGCAGCGCAGATACACACTCAATTCACAGATGAGGCACCTCATGGAACCGCCGTGCGGAACTGAGCCAGTACGGGAAGCGGAGTGTACGCCCCCTCGATAAGAACCGAGTCAGATGTGTTCTCGAACGGGGTTCATACCTGGGCCAATGAGGACACAACGCCCACCAGGTTTTTCAAACCCACCTCTTACAAGCCCACTTCACGGACATGCCGCGGGCTGCCCGCCGGGGTGCTGCGGTCAGCCGCCGACACCGCGCAGGCGGTGGACAGGGGCCGGGGCATGCTGCGAGCGCGCCGTGAGCTGACCGATCATCACCCGGACCAGGGTCACCACATCGGGGTCGTCGATGTAGTAGACCTGCCGGCGACCCTCGCGGCGGGAGCGGACCAGTCCGGCGAGCTTCAGCTTCGCCAGGTGCTGGCTGACCGCGGGCAGCGCGCCGCCCACCCGGTCGGCGAGGTGCGTGACGTCGCTCTCGCCCTGCGACAGGGCCCACATCAGATGCAGCCGTGCCGAGGAGGCGAGCAGCCCGAACGCCTCCGCGGCCTCCGCCAGCACCTCGGCGGGAGGATCCTCGAAGCCACCGGCGTTCTCCGTCACAGCCCTCTCCCGTCCCCGTCACAGCCGACGCACATGCGCCCACCCAGTGTAGGCGTGCGCCACCGGGGATCGGCGGGCGCACGGGCGTGCAGTGGGTCGGCGCAGGCCGGCCGGGGTCGGGTCAGTCCTCGTAGAAGTTGTTGACCTCGACGTCCGGTTCGTCGTCGTCGAACGCCTCGTTGAGCAGCGCGCCGCCGATGAGACCGGCCGCACCGGCGCCGATGAGCGCACCGGTGCCGAAGCGACGGCCGCCACCCTGCTGGTGATGGTCGTGGTGGTCGGCGTACGGCTCGCCGTAACCCTGCTGCGGATAGCCCTGCTGTGGGTAACCCTGCTGCGGATAGCCCTGCTGGGGATAGCCCTGCGGCACGGGCTGCGGGTATCCCTGCTGGGGCGGGGTGTAGAACGGCGGGACCGTCGTCTGCACGCGCTGTGCGCAGCCGCCGCAGGTCTGGACGGGCCGGGGCACGCCCCACTGCGGGGACCAGGTCACGGTCGTCATGCCCGGGCCGTGGTTGGGGTCGAAGAAACAGGTCACGGTGGAACTCCCGGTGGGTTGCGGGGATGCGGGGAACGCCGGTGCCGGCGGGGCGGCGACCAGCGGCTTCTGGGGGACGGGCGGCACGGGTGCGCCTGCGCCCGGCTGCGGTGCGGCGACCTGGGCCGCAGGGCTCGCTGCCGGGCCCGGAGCGGGGAGCCGGTTCGGGCCGGGCGCCGGGCTCGGGGGCGTCTCCCGGAGCACCGTCACGCCGTAGTCCGTGGCGATGCCGGCGAGTCCCGAGGCGTAACCCTGGCCGACCGCGCGGAACTTCCATTCCGCGCCGTGGCGGTACAGCTCGCCGAAGACCAGCGCGGTCTCGGCCGACAGGGCGCCGGCCGCGAGGTCGTAGCGGGCGAGTTCGGTGCCGCCGTCCTGGTCGAGGACGCGGATGTGCGCGCCGCGCACCTGCCCGAAGGTCCGGCCCCGGCCCTCGGCCTCGTAGAGGGACACGAGGAAGACGATCTTCTCCACCTGGACCGGGACCCGGGTCAGGTCGACCTGGAGCCGCTGCTCGTCACCGCCGCCCGCGCCGCCGTGGCGGACCGAACCGTCGGGGCTGCTCAGGTTGTTGAAGAAGACGAAGTGCTCGTCGGACAGCACCTGCCCCGACTGGCCGCAGAGCAACGCGCTGGCATCCAACTCGTGCCCCGCGTTCGCCTGCCAGCCCAGCCCGACCGTCACGGCAGTCAGACCGGGGGCCTGCTTGCTCAGCGACACATTGCCGCCCTTGGTCAGGGACACACTCATCCACGTCCTCCGCAGCCGCTCGCGCTTTCCGCGTCCATAACGATCAACGCAACCGGACCGCTTCCGGTTCCCCAGTTGCGCAATGTCTTAATCATGTAGCAGAACCTCGACGGGACATCACCAGGGGTCAACGATTGCTGTGCGATCACTTCAACCACCCCTAGGCTTGCGCAAACACGCAAACCGACTGAAGGACACACCGTGGGCATCATCGGCTGGATCATCCTTGGCCTGGCAGCAGGAGCCATAGCCAAGCTACTGCTGCCGGGCCGCGACCCGGGCGGTTTCATCGGCACCACCGTCATCGGCATCGCGGGCGCGTTCATCGGCGGCTGGCTCTCCGCCCGCTTCCTCGACCGCCCGGTGGAGAAGCACTTCTTCGACCTCTACACCTGGGGCGCCGCGATCGGTGGTTCCCTGGTGCTGCTCATCGGTTACCGCATCCTGTTCGGCAACTCCCGCGACTGATCCGGCCGTCGGAGTCCGCCGCCCGCCGCCGGACGGCTCCCGCGGGCAGCGGTTCCCGGACGGGCCGCGTCAGACGCCGACGCCGAAGTCGCCCGCGATGCCCGCGAGCCCGGAGGCGTAGCCCTGGCCCACCGCGCGGAACTTCCACTCGGCACCACCCCGGTACAGCTCGCCGAAGACCATCGCGGTCTCGGTCGAGGCGTCCTCCGACAGGTCGTAGCGGGCGAGTTCGGCACCGCCGGCCTGGTTGACGACACGGATGAAGGCGTTGCGCACCTGGCCGAAGCTCTGGCCGCGCGCGTCCGCGTCGTGGATCGAGACGGGGAAGACGATCCGGTCGACCTCCGCCGGTACGGCGGCGAGGTTCACCTTGATGCTCTCGTCGTCGCCCTCGCCCTCACCGGTGAGGTTGTCGCCGGTGTGTTCCACCGAACCGTCCGGGCTGGTCAGGTTGTTGTAGAAGACGAAGTGACGGTCGGACACGACCTTGCCCGCGCCGTTGAGCAGCAGGGCGGAGGCGTCGAGGTCGAAGTCGGCGCCCGTGGTGGTCCGTACGTCCCAGCCCAGACCCACGACCACCGCGCTCAGTCCCGGTGCCTCCTTGCTCAGCGACACGTTGCCACCCTTGGACAGGGAAACACCCATGGTTCTTCCTTCCGCGCACACGATCGGTTCGGATCCGCGTCCCGGATCCGCTCAAAATCTACAACACTGTAGAAGCAGCGAGGTCGTGCGGCACGAGGGGCGTCGCCGACGAGGAACGGAAACCGGCCACGGCCGTCGGATCGGTACGATGTGATGTTCCTCCGGCACCAGGAGTCGAGGTGAGAGGCGCAGCAGAAGGGAGACAGCGGGTGACGGACCCCGATCCGCGCCGTCGGCGCAGGGCGCAGGGTGCGCTGGAGACTCAGGTGCTCGCGGCACTGCACGAGGCCGGGGGCCCGGTGACCGCCGGCTGGGTGCAGGAGCGTCTGGCCGCCGACCTCGCCTACACGACCGTGATGACGGTCCTGGCCCGCCTGCTGGCGAAGAACGCCGTGACGCGCCGGCGCGAGGGCCGGTCGTTCGTGTGGATGCCCACCGCGGACGAGGCCGGGCTGGCCGCGCTGAAGATGCGCAAGGTCCTCGACGGCGAGCAGGACCGCCGCGCGGTGCTGGCCAGTTTCATCACCGCGCTGCCGGAGGGCGACGAACAGACCCTGCGCGAACTGCTGGACCAGGCCGCCGACGAGGACTGAGGACGAGGACTGAGCACGCATGGGGATCTTCGTCTTCCTCCCCCTGGTCCTGCCGTTGACGGCCTGGCCGGTGGCCCGCCTGGCCGAGCAGCGACTCCATCCGCGCACCGCGACCGTCCTGCTGACCTGGGTGTGCACGGTCATGGCGCTGTGCAGCACGGTGTGTCTGGCCCTGTTGATGGTGGTCGGCACGGCCCAACTGCCCGGCAACCCCCTGCCGGACGGCTGGTCGGATCCCGAGGTGCGCGAGAGCGTGCCCCGGCACGAGGTCGCGGGGAAGGCGGCGATCCCCGCGCTGCTCGCGGTCGTCGCCGGCTGCGGCCGGGCCCTGCTGCGCCATCGCCGGGTACGGCGGCGGGCCCACGCGGCGCTGCGGGGGCTGCCGTCCACACAGGTCGCGGTGTTGCCCGACACCCAGCCGTACGCCTACGCGCTGCCGGGCGGGCCGCGCGACCGGATCGTGGTGTCCACCGCCATGCTCGGCTGCCTCGCGTCGCGGGAGCGGCGCGCGCTGTTCGCCCATGAGCGCGCCCACCTCGCCGGCCGGCACCACCGGTACCTGCTGCTCGTCCAACTCGCCGCCCGCGCCAACCCGTTCCTGCGCCCACTGCGGACGGCGGTCGCCTATACGGCGGAGCGCTGGGCGGACGAGGCGGCGGCCCAGGCCGTCGGCAGCCGCAAGGCCGTCGCCCGCGCGATCGGCACCGCGGCTCTCGTCTCCCGCCCCACCCCCGCGCCGACCCTCGCCGCGCTGGCCGCCCCCGGCCCGCTCCCCCGCCGCGTCGCCGCCCTGCTGGCCCCGGCACCGAGCACACGCACCTGGCCGTCGGTCTTCACGACCGCGGGCCTGGCCCTGTGGACCGCGGCCACCGGAGCCGCCCTGTCCGCGATGTTCTCGGCCAACTCGGCCCTGACGCTCCTGCTCCTGCTGCGCACGGCGACCCCGCTCTGAGCGGACGGTCACCGGCCGCACGGTCGGTGACAGCCGGGAAGCCGGAGCCGGGACCGCCGGGTACTGATCCGCCGGAGGACCGGCGGTGTACGACCATCGGCGGCGGCCGCCGGTCGCGGTCGCGCGCACCGCGGCGGCGGACACGAGCGGCGCTCCGCAGGGAAGGACCTAGCGGTCTGCGAGGCCGTCGATCATCAGGGCGACGGTGAAGTCGAAGCGGTCGTGCCCCTCGCCGGCGGTGAGCTCGGCGGCGTGGCGGGTGGTGTGCGGGAAGGTCTCGGCGGGCAGAGCGGTGAAGCGGCGCAGCAGTTCGTCGCGGTCGACGACCCAGACGGCGCCGTCCTGTGCCGATCGCCGGCGCACGATCGACGCCTCCAGGCAGTAGCCGGCCACGTACAGCAAGAGGGCGTCGATGGCCCAGGCGGCGGCCTGCGGGGCGACGCCGCCGGTGAGCAGGATCGCCAGCATTCCTTCGCTGACGCGCAAGGTCTCGAGGTCGGTGGGGGCCATAGCGAGCGCGGCGCGGGAGATACCGGGGTATCTCAGGTACTGGTCGCGTATCCGGGTGCACACGCCGCGGATCTGCTCCCGCCAGGCCGCGGGGTCGGGCTCGGGGAGCACCAGCTCGGCGCACAGCCGCCCGATGAGGAGCTCGTCGAGGTCGGCCTTGTTGACCACGTGGGCGTAGAGCGAGGCGGGTCCGGTGTCGAGCGCGCCGGCCAGCCGGCGCATGGTCAGCGCCTCGTAGCCCTCCGTGGCGATGACGCCCAGCGCGGTGTCGATGACCTGCTCCACGGTGATCGGGGCCGTACGGCGCCGCGGCCTGGGGTCGGCTTCGGCGTCGGGATTCGGCGGCTGGTGGCGCGCCGCGCGTCGCTCTCTCGGGTTCACGCCGCCATCATAGCTTGACACGAACACTGTTCGTACATAGAACACTGTTCGTGACAGTGGATGTGAAGCAGGACGTGGACGTGACCGTGGTCGGAGCCGGTCCGGTGGGCCTCGTGCTCGCCGCGGAGCTGGCGCTCTCCGGGGCGACGGCGCAGGTACTCGAACGCCGGGCCGAGCCGGACGAGGCGATGAAGGCGGGAGCGATCAACGTCCCGACGGCCGAGGCGCTCGACCGCCGCGGCCTGCTGCCCGCCGCCGAACAGGTGCAGCGAGCGCTGCTCGAGCGGGTGGGGTCGTTCGCTCGCGAGGCCGACGACCGAGCGCCGGGTGACGGCCGGCGAGCGCGCGATGCGCGGTTCACCGGGCACTTCGCCGGAATGGTCCTCGACGCCGACCTCGTGGACTGGTCCGATGCCGACCTCGCCGCGCGCACCGCGGTCGCCGGAGCGAGGATGGTGCCGCAGCGTGAGCTGGAGGAGCTGCTGGCCGGCCATGTCGCTCGACTCGGCGTACCGGTGCGTCGCGGGGTGGAGGTCACCGCGCTCGAAGAGACCGGCGACGGCGTGCTCGTGGACACCACCGCCGGCACGTTGCGCACCGGGTGGCTGGTCGGGTGCGACGGCGGGCGCAGCACCGTACGCCGCCTCGCGGGCATCGACTTCCCCGGCACCGACCCCGAACTCACCGGACACCTGGCGGTCGCCGACATCGCCGACCCGGAGAAGCTCGGACACGGATGGACGTGGTCGACCCGGGGGGCGTACCGCTACGGGCCACAGCCCGGGCGGGTGGTCACCGTGGAGTTCGACGGCGTTCGTGCCGACCTCCCCCACGCTCGGCTTCGCTCGCGCGGGGGGACCCCCATGGCACCGGTCACCCTTGAGGAAGTGCAGACCAGTCTGCGCCGGGTGTCGGGCACCGACGTCACGCTGACCGCGCTGCGCGGCGCCGCCACCCGCTGGACCGACAACGCCCGCCAGGCCGCGACGTACCGGGCGGGGCGGGTGCTGCTGGCCGGCGACGCCGCGCACGTGCACTCGCCGTTCGGCGGTCAGGGGCTCAATCTCGGGGTCGGCGACGCGATGAACCTCGGCTGGAAGCTCGGTGCCGTCATCGCCGGGTGGGCCTCGGAAGGGCTGCTCGACACCTACGACGCCGAGCGCCGGCCTCTTGGCGCCTGGGTGCTGGACTGGACGCGGGCCCAGATCGGGGTGATGCGCGGGGACGCCAAGTCGGCCGCGCTCCGGGAGGTCGTCGCCGAGCTGCTGAGCACCGGGGCGGGCACGACCTACGCGGTCAAGAAGATCTCCGGCGTCACGCAGCGCGTCGACCTGCCCGGTGACCATCCGCTGGTCGGCCGCTTCGTCCCGGACCTGTGGCTGACGGACGGCTCCCGGCTGGTCGACCACGGTCACGGCGGCGGGTTCCTGCTGCTCGACCGCACCGCGCACGGCGCGTTCGCCCGCCTCGCCGCGTCCTGGGCCGGGCGCGTGAGCAGCGTGACCGACGGCCACGCGACGCCGACCGGGGTTTTGGTACGCCCGGACGGAGTGGTCGCCTGGGCCTGCGACACCACCGGCACCACCGCCGTCACCGGCCTCGAGACCGCCCTGCACCGATGGGCCGGCACGCCGTCGTCCGCACCCGGGCACGAGGTGGCTGAACTCCTCGGCCGCTCTCCCGCTGTCGGGGCCGGGCCCGGGCCTGCGGTTCACCCGAGGGGTGCGGTGATCAATGAACGGTGATCAATCGGCGCGGGGCCGGCCGGCTCACCGTGGGCGTCGTACGACGAGGCCGCTCACCTCGAAGGTCATCTCCGTTGTCCCGGCAGCGGGGGCGGGGTGGTAACGGCCCGCGGACACGGAGAGGTTGACGATGAGGCAGGCGTGCCAGTCGCGTCCCACGCCTCGGCCGTCGGCGAAGGCCCGGGTGCCGTTCACCGACCAGACGACGGAGCGGGCGCCGAACTCGGTGCGCAGGTGGACCCAGGCTCCGGGACCGATGGCGTCGTCGCGGAAGTAGCCGCCGGTGCCGCGTACGTGGTTGCCGAACTCCAGGAGATCCGGATGGTCCGGGTGGTACTCGAACACGTCGATCTCCTGATCACCGTCCCGCCAGGTCCAGATCGCCGGCCACGCCCCGACCTCGCGGGGCAGCCGTACCCGGGCCTCCAGCACATCCCCGCACCGGACCATGAAGGCCTCCTCGCTGCCCTCGGTCGTCAGCAGCCCCGTGTCCCAGTCGCCGTCCGGCCGCCGGGTGGCCTTGAAGACGCCGGAGCGGGAGTAGGAGGCGTCGGACACCAGGTGGTCCAGTTTGTCGTCGCCCGGGTTCACCGGGCCGCCGTCGGGATACGCCCAGGAGCGGCCCGTCACCCATTGCCGGGCGGAGGTGAAGTCCGCTGTGAACACGGTGTCGGGTGCGGACGGGGTGTGCGGGGACGGGAGCGGGTGTCCCGGAGCCGGTTTCTCCATGACCGAGTTCTCACCGGCCCGGGTCCGGTCATGCGCCCGGGCGCCCGCGCGACGGCGGAACGACCCTTTCGGGTGATCCCCGGGTGACCTCCGGGTGGCCTTGCCCGCCCCTGGTGGGCGGACGGATTCCGTGGTGTGCTGGTAGTGGCGGGAAGGACCGAGACAGACGCGGAGAAGCGGCTGGGAGCCGTGCACCGCGCAATCCGGATCCGCGAGAAGCGGGTGGCCCTTCCCGCCCTCCCGTTTCCCGGACAGCCGAGGCCGGTCACCGGGCAGGTGACATCCGGGCCAGGTGATCTCGGGGCGGGCCGATATCCGGGCAGGCAGGATGCCGTGCGTTCAGCCTCGTCCGCCGCTGAAGTTCCCCCACCGGGGCCCGATCTGCTTCCACTCCTCGTCCCACTCGGCCATGCGCCGCCGGATGAGCCGGGCACGGATGCCCCAGCCCACGACCCAGACCGCCGCGCCGGCCGACGGGGCGACGAGGGCGCCGGTGAGGGCGGCCTGGAGGTCCGCCGCGGCGCCGGTCACCGGCGGGGACACGATGCGGCCCGCGCTGTTCGTCCAGACCGTAACCTGGGAGCCGGCGGCCGCGCCGGGGGCGATCTTCGCCCGGTCGGTGTGCACCACGCCGTGCGCGTCCGTCCAGCGCACGGAGGCCCAGACCCGTCCGTCGTCGTAGCCGGTGCCGGAGGTGGGGGTCCGCGCCGCGTCGTCGGTGAGCACGGCGTGCACCGCCTGCACATGGGCCCGTCGGGCGGAGAACGCGGAGTCGGCGTTGTGTGCGGCCGCGAGGCCGGCCACGGCCCCGCAGAGGACGGCGAGCACCCAGGTCGCGAGGACGATCCAGGCCTCGACCACGTCACTGTGCCGCCGCAGCGGATTGCGCCGCCACCGCCACAGGCGTACCCGGGGGACTGTCGTGGGAGGTGTCCGGGTCATCGTCACCGCCTCCTCTCCACCGCGCCTGGCGGGCGTCGAGTGCCACCACTCCATCGTGCACCTCAATCCGGATCGCGGCGGCATGAGGGCCGAAGAGGTCCGCGACGGTCTCTCGTGCCGGACCCCCTCGGGGGCCCGCGTCCTCCGGGCGGAAACCGTCTCGGCAGCTCGGAGCGGGCGGGGCAGCGATCGGTCCGCACAGGTCGGGACGTCCGGCCCCCCGGCGCAGGACCGAAGGGCACTGGAGGGGCCCTGGGGGACGGGCCACAGTGGGGTCAGGAGTGCCGCTCCGCACGAAGTGCCGACGCGCGTACGGGGCGCCGGAGCCCGCGAGGAGGCCGGCCATGGTCTGCCATGCCGTCCCCGTCCACCGGCGCATCGACCTCGACCGGGTCGAGGCGTTGCGGCTGCTGGGCAGCGTGTCCCTGGGGAGGATCGTCTTCACCCGCCAGGCCCTGCCCACCGTCCGCCCGGTCAACCACGTCCTCGACGACGGCGACATCGTCATCCGCACCCACGAGGGCGCGGCGCTCACCTCGCACGCGCGGCAGGGCGCCGACAAGGGCGTCGTGGTCGCCTACGAAGCCGACGTGATCGACCCGGACACACACCTCGGCTGGAGCGTGGTCGTCACCGGTCGCGCCCACCTCGCCACCGACCCCGGCGAACTGGACCGCGTCCGCGCCCTGTGGGAGCCCTGGGCGGCGCACGAGGACATGGACCACGCCGTGCGCATCCGCCCCGACCTGGTCACGGGCGTGCTGCTCAGCGACACGGCCGGCACTCCCGGCGACGGGCCGGCGGAGGGCGGCGGGGCGGACTCGCAGGGCGCGGGCGCACGTCGTCGGACCAGAACCGCATGAACGCAAGCCGTCGGACCCGGACAGCACGAGCGGCGGCTCGCCGGACCGGGCCGGCACGAACGCAGGCCGCCCGGCTAGGACGGCGTGAGCGGCAGGTCGTCGGTGTAGGCGTTCACCGGCTGCGCCATGGGGCGGGCGTCCTTGACGTCGAGCGCCGCCTGCGCGGTTCTCGTGCCGAGGGTGCCCTGAGGGTGCCAGGTGCCGGTCACCGCGAGCCAGGTGTCGGCGGGGGGCGCCTCGGGTCCGTACACATGGACCTTGACGGTCTGTGAGTCGGCGGCGCAGCACGTGAAGATGATGCGGGTCAGGTACCAGCCGTCGTCGTTCTCGTCCGGGGTGACGAAGCCCGTGAGCCGGACGGTGCGGCCTTTGACGGCCAGGCTGCGGTCCTGCTGGACGCGCTTGGTGAAGTCCGTGAGGGTCAGCGGCAGGGGTGAGGTCGCAGGCAGCGGAGCGAATCCTTCCTGCACGGTCACCGCCTCGGTGTTCGAGCGTGCCGCGGTGTACGCGCCGAGGGCGGGCGGGGCGTACCAGAGCAGGCTGAGCGCCGGGAGGAACAGCAGCCAGGCGATGCGCGGGGCGCCGGAGTGGTCATGGCCGTGGTCGTGGCCGGGATCAGGGACGTGGTCGCCGTCGCGCGTGTGGTGCCGTGCGTCCCGCATGGCCGCCGACGCCAGGCCGAGCAGCAGCAGGACCGCCCCGGAGACGATCAGCGGCGGGCGCAGGCCGGCCTTGACGTAGCGCAGGTAGATGTCCGTGAACAGGGCCGTGTGGAGCAGGCCGATGCCGGTCAGGGTCAGGAGCAGGGTCTGTACCGGGCGTCTCACAGCAGCGCGCCCCCGATCAGGGCGCTCGCGGCGACCGCCACGGCGGTGGTGGCCGTGCAGAACCGCCAGGCGAAGGCGCGGCCGAAGGTACCCGCCTGCAGGGCGATCAGCTTCAGGTCGACCATCGGGCCGACCACCATGAACGCGAGCCGGGCGGTCGGCGAGAACCCGGCCAGCGAGGCGGCGACGAACGCGTCCGCCTCCGAACAGACCGCCAGCAGTACGGCGAGCCCGGCCAGGAAGAGCACCGACAGCCAGGGCGAGCCGGCGAAGGTGTCGAGGACGGAGCGCGGCATCGCGACGTTGAAGGTGGCGGCGGCCATGGCGCCGAGCACCAGGAAACCGCCCGCGTGCAGGAAGTCGTGCTGGAAGCCGAGCCGGAACTCGTTCCAGCGGCCGTGGCCGTGCCGGTGACCGGTGTGCCCGTGCCGCAGCATGGGCCGCAGCCACTTCTCCCTGCCCAGCCAGAGCCACAGCCAGCCCATGACGGCGGCGGTGGCGAGCGACGCGACCAGCCGGGCGGCGACCATCGCGGGGTTGCCGGGGAAGGCGACGGCGGTGGCGGTCAGCACGACGGGGTTGATGGCCGGCGCGGAGAGCAGGAAGGCGAAGGCGGCGGCCGGGGTGACACCCCGGCGGATCAGGCTGTTGGCGACAGGGACGGAGGCGCACTCGCAGCCCGGCAGCACCGCGCCCGCGACACCCGCCACCGGCACGGCGAGGGCGGGCCGCTTCGGCAGGATCCTGGTGAACAGTTCGGCCGGCACGAAGGCGTTGATGGCGCCGGACAGGGTGGTGCCGAGGAGCAGGAAGGGGAGTGCCTGGACGGTGATGGCGAGGCAGACGGTGCGCCAGGCCTGGACGGCAGGCTGGTTCAGCCACGCGGTGCCGGCGAGGACGAGCACGGCCGCGGCTGCGGCCGCGACCGCGAGGGCCGCGCCGTGCGGCCACGGCCGGATGCGGCGCGCGGGCGGAACGGCGGGGACGACCGCCACACCTTCGGCCACACCAACCAATTCATCCGTTTTTTCCATTATCACTCCGGATGTCGGTGTCCGGCCGACGATAGGTGAGAGGCGCCGCCCGACCGCGCGTACACGCCGTCGCGCGGCCAACCCGTACGGCGCATTCCGCCCCTTGGGGGCTTCGGTGGCTCTTCTCACAATCCGCCGTCAAACGGAGCAAAAGTGACGACCACCATGTCGCCTCACGCCCGTTTTGCCTACGTTCGACGCCATGCTGTCCCTCACCGCGCTCCCCTCCCCCACCGCCCGCACCCGGACCGGTCTCCTCCTGGCCTGCGCCGCGGCGCTGCTGACCGCCGGCACCCTGCATCCGGCCCCGGCGGCCGCGGCCACCCCGTCCACCGGCACGTCCTCGCACGTCACGGCCGCCGTGCTCGACCTGGACGGTGCCGGCCGCACTCCCGTGGTGCACGGCGAGGACGCCGCGTACGACACCGCCAGCATCGTCAAGGTCGACATCCTCGCGACGCTGCTGCTCCAGGCGCAGGACGCGGGACGGCAGCTCACCGCGGCGGAGCGCGGCCATGCCGAGCCGATGATCCAGCGCAGCGACAACGCGGCGGCCGACGCGCTGTGGCGGGAGATCGGGCAGTCCGACGGGCTGGCCGCGGCCAACAAGCGGCTGGGCCTGACCTCCACGACCGGCGGACCCGGCTCCCGGTGGGGCCTGACGCGGACGACCGCGAGCGACCAGATCCGGCTGCTCCGAGCCGTGTTCGACAGCGGTACGACGGCCGGCGCCACGCCTTTGAACGCACAGTCGCGGGCCTACATCGGCACGCTCATGGGCCAGGTCGTACCCGAGCAGAGCTGGGGCGTCTCGGCGGCCGACGGCTCCGGCTCCGCGAAGGCGCTGAAGAACGGCTGGCTCCAGCGCACCACCTCCGGCCTCTGGGACGTCAACAGCGTCGGACAGGTCACCGTGAAGGGGCACCGGTACCTCGTCGTGGTCCTGTCGAACGGCAGCGCCTCCATGAGCGAGGGCGTCTCCCTGGTGGAGGAGACGGCACGCCAGGCCGTCGCATAGCCCTCAGCGCCCCGCCGGGCGCCTGGGCCGGACGACGGCCGTGCCGGTGAGCGCCGCGAGCGCGGCCAGACAGAGCCAGGCGAAGGTGTCCCCGATGCGGTCGTAGACCGTCGTGACGCCGTGCACGGGGACATCGGCCACCATGGTCTGCCGGTCGGTCGTGAAGTAGTCCGAGGTGGCGAGGACGTGCCCCTCGTCGTCGTAGGCGGCCGAGACTCCCTCCGCGTCCTGGCGGATCAGGGCGTAGCCGCCCTCGATGGCGCGCAGGCCCGCCTTGTCGGTGTGGGCGGCGCCGTACTCCTTCCAGTCGTGTGAGGGGACGAGCATGATGTCGGCCCGGGTGCGCATGAGGGCCGGGAAGTCGGCGTCGTAGCAGATGACGTTGGCCAGGCGGCCGTACGGGGTGCGGACGACGGGCACGTGGCCGTCGCCCGGTGTGAAGCGCTCGGATCCGGGGATGGGGTGGGCCTTCTGGTAGGTCCACAGCACTGTGCCGCGCGGGTCGATGAGGAGTGCCTCGTCGCGGCCGTAGGCGGGCGGGGCGGCGCTGTAGACGCGGACGCCGATCTCCAGGTAGACGTGCGAGCGGCGGGCCTCCTGCCGCGCCGCCGCGATGGCGGCGGCCTCGTCGGGCTCGCGGGTCCGGACGGCTTCCTCGGGCCAGATCACGATCTTGGCGCCGGCGGCGGCCTCGCGGCGGGTGGCCGCGAGCAGATCGTCCTCGACGGCCGTCATCGCGGGCCGCACTTCGGCGGCGGGGGCGGCGGCGACGCCTGCGGGGCCGTCGGCGAACCGGGCGAGCGTGGTCTTGAGCGTGTCGGTGACGGTGCGGGCGGGAGTGACTCCGGCGATCCGTACCGTGGTGCTCTGGGGCGGGAAGAAGGCCAGCCGGGCGCCGCCGGCGAGCAGGACGCTCAGCAGGACGGCCGTACAGACGAGGGCGCCGCGCCAGGACGCACGTTCCCAGAGGCCGTTGACCGTGCTCGCCGCGTAGGCGATGAGGAAACCGATGCCCCAGGGGCCGGTGACCGCGATGACCTGGAGGAGCGGCAGGTCCGCGTGCTGGGTCACGGCCAGGGAGCCGTACGCCGTGCCGAACGGGGAGACCAGGGTGATCAGGAACTCGACGGCGGCGACGGCGGCCGGGAAGACCAGGGCCGCCGGTGCCGGGCGCAGACGGGCCGTCAGCAGTCGGTCCGCGAGGAACGGCAGCGTCTGCAGGGCGGCCAGGGCGAGGGCTCCGGCGAACACCACGGGGTTGAAGCCGATCGCCGACTCCTGGACCCAGAAGACGGCCGCCGCGAGGTGCGCGGCCCAGATCCACAGCGCTCCGGACCAGACGCGGCTCAGCCGGGTGAAGCGCAGCAGCAGGACAGGGAAGATCCAGGCGGCGGCCGCGATGTCCCACCGGCCGCCGACCGCGAAGAGCATCGTGGCGGTGCCGAGCGGCAGGAGCGGCCAGGCGTGGGCGCGGGAGCGCGTCCGCAGCGGGGGCCGGCCGGTCGTCGGCTGGGGCGGGGGCTGTACGGCTGTGTTCGTCATGTCCGGGACGCTAGGGCGGCACACCCCGGCAGCGCCTCGGGCCCGGTGCCGATCCCGGGGAGCGGTGACGCACCTTTCGATGCCCGCCCGGCGGAGGATCCGCGCCGTCCGCGCGTCGTCTAGCCTGACCGACCGAGATGAGCACCCAGGTGAACGCCCTGCCCCGAGCCGCACAGCGGTGGCTCGCCGACCGACCGCGTCTGACGGACGCCGTGTGGGTCGGCGCACTCACCCTGTTCGACATGGCCACCGTGCTGGACCGAACGCCCGCGCCGCCCGCCTGGGGGGTGGCTTTGTGGGGCACGCAGACCGTGCCGCTGCTGTGGCGGCGGACCGCGCCCCGTGCCGTGCTCGTCACGATGACCGGCCTGTACGCCCTCTTCCAGGCGCTCGGCCCGATTCCGACGAAGGTGCCGGGGCCGTTCCTGCTGATGCTCGGCGTCTATGCGCTGGCCCGCCGCGCCCCCGCCGCGGTGAGTGGGGCACTCACCCTGCTCACCCTCGTCGCTACCGCCGTCACGGACGCGCTGACCGGGCACTGGGAACCGCCTCGGCTCGGTTCCCTGGAGCCGATCAGCGTCACGACGTTCGTGTTCTTCTTCGCCCTGGCCTGGCTGCTGGGGTACGGGCGGCGACGGATCGACGCCGACGCGGCCCGGCTGCGCGAGCTCAACCGGCGGCTCGCGGCCGAACGGGAGCTCAACGCACGCCAGGCCGTGCTCACCGAGCGTGCCCGTATCGCCCGCGATCTGCACGACGTCGTGGCCCACCACGTCAGCGCCATCGCCCTGCAGGCGCGGGCCGCCGAGGACGTGCTCACCTGCGGCCCGCTGCGGCCGGACGAGGCGGCGCAGGGCGTCGGGGTGATCGCTCGGACCGCCGACACGGCGCTCACCGAGATGCGGCGGCTGCTCGGGCTGCTGTCCTTCGACGAACGCGAGCTCGCGCCCGAGCCGTCGCTCGACCGTCTCGATCTGCTCGTCGCCGTCGCGACCTCGGCCGGGTGCCGGGTCACCTGTGCCGTCGAGGTGGCGGGGCGGACGGCGCCGTCCGCCGGGATGCAGGTCTCGGCCTACCGGGTCGTACAGGAGGCGCTGACGAACGCGGTCAAGCACGCCGGTCCGGTGGCCGTGCGGGTCGCCGTGCGCGGTGACGAGGCCCGGCTCACGATCGAGGTCGAGAACGACCCGCCGGGCCCGGGCCACCGGCCGGTGTCCGGCGCCGGACGCGGGCTCGTCGGGATGCGGGAGCGCGTGGCGGCCTTCGACGGCGAACTGTCCGCCGGGCCGCGTCCGGACGGCGGCTGGCGGCTGTACGCCGTCCTGTCGGCGGCACCTCGTCCTGCGCGGGTGAACCGATGACCGTACGTGTGCTGGTGGTGGACGACCAGGAGATCGTGCGGACCGCCCTGCGTCTCGTCATCGACCGCCGTGAGGGTCTGTCGGTCGTCGGGGAGGCCGCCGACGGCGAGCAGGCCGTCGACCGGGCCGTGGCCCTCTGCCCGGACGTGGTGCTGATGGACGTGCGGATGCCCGGTACGACCGGCGTCGAGGCGACCCGGCGGATCGTCCGGGAGTGGCCGGGTCCGGGGCCGGTACCGCGTGTGCTGGTGCTGACGACCTTCGACCTGGACGAGTACGTGCACGCGGCCCTGCGCGCCGGGGCCGTCGGCTTCCTGCTGAAGAACAGCAGGCCCGAGCAGCTCGCCGAGGCCATCCGCGCCGCGGCCGACGGCGAGCCCGTCCTCGCCCCGACCGTCACCCGGCGCCTCATCGACGCCGTCACGGCGCTGCCGCCCGCGCTCCTGCCGACGGCCGCCGCGCCCCCGTCGGCACCGGCCGTCGGGATGCTCACCGAGCGTGAGATCCAGGTGCTCGTCCTGGTCGCCCGCGGCCTGTCGAACGCGCGGATCGCGGCGGACCTGGGCCTCAGCGAGGCGACGGTGAAGAGCCGGGTCAACCGGATCCTGACCCGGCTGGGCCTGGAGAACAGGGTCCAGGCGGCCCTCTTCGCACACCGGGCCGGTCTCGCCGCAGAGGCACTGGAACCTCCTGCCGAGGGGCCCCGCGCATGACGCCGTCCAAACCGCCTCGCCGTTCCCGTGACGCGCCTGTGACATGCGGCGGACAGGACCATGACGTACGACGCGCAGCGTGGAGGAACAGGGGCAAATCGCCCTAATCGGTCAGACACCTCGCCGGAGGACAGCCTCATGAGTGCCATTCTCGCCGTACCGCACTCCGAAGCTCACGTGCCCGCTCCCGCTTCCTCGCCCGCGCTGGCGCCGCGCGAGAGGGAGACGCTGCGGCACATCGCCGCCGGCCGGACCTACCTCCAGACCGCACGCCACATGGGGCTGTCCACGCACACCGTCGACGCCTATCTGCGCCGTATCCGGGCCAAGTTCAACATCACCAACACGGCCGAGCTGACCCGCGTGGCCATCTCCCTGGGACTGTGAACCACCCGGCCACCGCCCCGGCGACACAACGGTGGCCACCGCCCGCGAGCTGCGCACGGGCGGTGGCCACCGTTCTCGGTCAGCCGACGGTCAGGGTGAACGGCCCGGCCAGGGCCGTGTAGCCGTCGTCGGCGAGGTAGTAGACGTCGTACGTCCCCGCACCGCCCAGTTTGCCGGTCGAGAACGTCAGGGCGCCGCTGGCGTTCGGGGCGTAGGCCCAGGTGAGCGAGGACTGCTTGCCCGGGGTGACGCCCGCCGGGTAGATGCCGATCCAGTTCTTGGCGTTCGCCTGGTCGGCGGACGGCAGCGCGTAGCGGAAGGTGACGTTGCCGCCGTTCGCGACCGCGTTCAGGCCGCCGGTGAGCGTCGGCGTCGCGGCGGTGGACGGTGCGAAAGCGGCGTTGAGCGGGGTGGCGTAGGTGTCGTTGGCCGTGAGGCCGGGCAGGCCGAGGGCGACCTCGACGGTGCGGCCGATGCCGTAGTGGTCGTAGTGGGCGGGGCTGCTGGTGCCGGCCGGGACGGTGCCCTGGGAGCCGACGACCGTGGTGGCCACGTGGTCGTAGGCCTCGTTCTGGCTCTCGTCCCAGGTCAGGATGAGCAAGGAGCGCTGTTGCGTCCAGGCCGGGGAGGACAGGACCGGGGCGAGGGTCTGCTTCAGCCAGCCGTCCTGGGTCTTCAGGCTGGTGGCGCTGCCGTTGCCGGAGGCCTCGCCGTCGTAGTAGTCGTCGGCGGCGATCCAGGAGAAGTCCGGCGTGGTGGCCGCGGACTTCAGGTCGGTGGTCAGCTGCGTGGTGTCGAACAGGTGGGCCGCACAGCGCGACGCGTTGCCGCTGATGTCGGTGTAGTTGATGAAGGGCGCGTCGTCGGGCTCGTAGTAACTGTCGTTGTTGTTCTTGGTGTTGCAGGGCGTGCCCATGCCCTGCTCATAGGCCTTCCAGCTCTTGCCGGCCGCCTCGATGGTGTCGCCGAGGTTGCGCTCGGGCGAGTTGATGTTCGGGAAGTAGGTGGCGCCCTTGGCGTAGGTGTCGCCGCCGGCGATGGCGAGGTAGTTCTCGTCGCTCGGGTGGTAGACGGCGTGGTGGTCGGTGAGGGTGGCGCCCTGGGCCATGAGGCTGTGCATGTACGGGGTGTCCGCCGGGTCGTTCATGACCTCGGAGTAGTCCGTGTTCTCCATCATGACCATGAACACGTGGTCGTAGCCGGGGACCTTGGAGACCGGCGGCGCGAGCGGCGCCGGTGCCGCGACCGGGGTGTCCAGGGTGAGGGAGAGGTTGTCGAGGTAGCCGGTCTCGTTGGACGTGGACAGGAACTGCACCTCGACCTGGATGGACCGGGTGCCGGCGGGGACCGCGCCAGTGGCCGTGCGCGCCAGGAACTTGGTGGCGAGGCCCCGGTCGGAGGCGGAGACGGCCGGCAGCTTGGCGGTGGCGCCGACCGGGTGGCCGCTGCCGTCGTGGAAGTGCAGGCTGACCGCGACGTAGCCGCCGTAGGTGGTCCAGCCGCCGAGCCAGCCCGCGAGGTTGTAGTGCACCGCGCCCGCGTCGATGGCCGATGCGGCCGAGGAGACGCCGACGGTCTGGGTCATCGCCCCGTCGCCGAAGTTGCCCGGCCCGAAGAAGGCCTTTCCGGGCGCCTGGCCGTCGCCGGGCAGGCCGATGGAGGCGACGCTGTGGCACATGACGTTCGGACCGCCGGCCTCGGTGGTCCAGCCGGGCACCGTGGTGGCGGCCGACCAGTCACCGGTGCAGTAACCTCCGCTCTCCGCATCGCCGTTGACGATGAGGTTGCCGCTGCTCCCGGCCGCCTGGGCAGGCGCGGGCGCGGAGACGAGCAGTGCGCCGAGGAGGGCGAGCAGCCCGCCGAGGGATCTCCAGCGCAATCGCATGAGTGGTACCTCGTCCCGTTGGTGAGGGTGCCGTGAAGAGCGAAGGCCTCACGGCCTGAGTGTGCGCAACGAACGGGACATGAGTAGTGGTCCGTGCTGTCGGGCGGAAGAACCACGACCAAACTTGACCAGACAAGTCTGCGGCGTATGGGCTGCTGTCGGTAACGGGAGCCCAGGGCCTGCCTGGTGTGGGCGCACTCCGTGCAGAGGCAGCCGGACCGGAGCTCGGCCATGTCCGAGGCAAGGGTGGCGGTACCGGCGCCGTTGGGGCTGTGCACGAAGTATGTGGTGCCCACCGGGAGGCCGAGGGTGCGCCGCGGGTGGCTCCTGCCGCTGTCGTCGCACGGCTCTTCTGGGCATCGTTGGAGTCCCCGTCCTTATAGGGGGCGGCTCCGCAGGCGTACTCCCCCGCGTTCCCGCTGCGCCCGGCGCGACCGGCGGTCCTGGCCAGGCTGCCGTCCGCGTCGCCCGACGACTTCGACAGGCCGCCGATGCGGGTGCCCAGGCCGCGCAGCCGCTCCACGGCGGCGCAGGGACCGCCGCCGCGCACGGCCTTCTCCGTCGACGGCACGGGCGGCAGTGGCGGCATTCCGAACCCCTGGCTCGACCCGCTCGACGCGCTCTACCCACCCGGACCATACGAACCGTACGGAACCTCGGACATGACCGTCCCCCACCGGCAGCGCCCCCACGGCTGCGGACCGGCAGTTCACGGGCCTTGACAGCGACCTGACAGGGGTACGAACAGCGGCCGTTCTGTTGAGACTTGAACGGCCGCGCCTACACAATCCTTATTTGCCACATGCCCCGTTTGTCCGATTATCCTGGGCGGCCCGACCGCAGCGGAAAGGACACGGACCCGACATGCACAGCGTGCACAGCGCTCAGCGCTCCGCTCTCCTGTCCCGGCTCCGCCGGGCCGGCTGCGCCGAGGCCGCGCGGGCGACCGTGGCGGCCGGGCTGACCTGGCAGACCTGCGTACTGCTCCTGCACGTCTCCGACCCCTACGCGGGCGCCATCGCGGCCCTTCTGGTCGTCGAGTCGACGGTGGTGGCGACGATCGGCGCCGCCACGCGTTACGCCGCCGGATGCCTGCTCGGCGTCCTCGTCGCCATACCCGGCGCGCTGTACACCGAGCCCGGCATGGCCGGACTGGCGCTCGTCGTCTTCGTCTCCGTGCTGCTGGCCCGGCACGGATTCCTCGGCCACCACGGACTGCACGTCCCGACCACCGCCCTGATCACGTTCGCCCTGGTCCGGGGCCGCCACCCCAGCGAGCTGGGCACCCACCTCGCGGAGATCGTGCTGGGCATCGCCTTCGGCCTGGCGTGCAGCGCGCTGCTCTTCCCCGCCGTACGCGCGCGGCCCGCCGAGCGGGCGCTGGAGGACCTGCGGCTGCTGGTCGCCCGGCACCTCGACGGCCTGGCCGACGCGGTCGTCCGGCACGAGCGGCCACGGAACGTACTCGGACCGGCCTGGGAGGACGACCTCGACACGGCTCTCGCCCGGGCCCGCACCGCCGTGGACGAGGCGAACGAGAGCACGCGCTGGAACCCCAGACCGACCGCCCGGCGCCGACGCCGGCGCGGGCACCTGGATCACCGGGTGTTGCGCACACTGACCGGTGTCGCCGGGCAGGTGACGGCGACGGGCCGCCTCCTCGAGGCGGACTCGGGCGCGGCCGACGACTCCGGCCCCGCCTTCGCACGGCCGTACGCGCGTCTGCTGCGTACGACGGCCCTGTGCGCCTACTCCTGCCGGGGCGGCCGGCCGCACCCCGCGCTGCCCGCCGCCCGGCACGCCGTCGCCCGGCTCGGCGCCCCCGGCTGTGAACCGCCGCCCGGCGCCGCCACGGACCAGCGTCTCCTGCGGCCCCTGGAATCGGCCCTGACCTGCCTGTCGGAGCCGACGCCCGCCCCGTCCGCCCGATCCCACCGGATCCTCGACCCGCTACGGCCCACCCCGAGACGATGACCTCGCACCCCACCGACCTCCAGGACACGTCCGCCTCGTCCGCCGTACCGCGCCGGCACCGGGAACCCGCGGCACCGTGGCGCCGCCGGATCCGCTCGCGCGCGTTCCTCGCCTCGGCTCCCGTACTGCTGACGGCGGTGGTCGTCGGCACCGATCTGCTCACCCCGGACTGGCTGCACGTCGCGCCCGTCCTGGCCGCCGTCCCGGTGCTGGCCGCCGTCCTGCTCCCCTGGTGGGGCACGGCGGTGCTGGCCTGCGCCGTGCTCGTGAGCACGCTGCTGCTCCAGTGGGAGGCCGGGAGCTATGGGCAGCCGGACGCGAACGTCACGCTCGCCGGCCTGTTCGTGGTCGGACTCACCTCGCTGGCCGCGTGCTCCCTGTGGCAGCGCCGGGAGCGGCAGCTCCGCCAGATCCGCTGCGTCGCCGAGACCGCGCAGCGCGCCCTCATGCATCCGCTCCCGCGCCGGATCGACTCGCTCGCCCTGTCCGGTGTGTACCTGCCGGCCGAGTCGGAGGCACGGATCGGCGGCGACTTCTACGAGGCGCTGCGCACGCCGTACGGCACCCGGGTCCTGATCGGTGACGTACGGGGCAAGGGACTGCCGGCCGTCGGCGCCACCGCTACCCTGCTCAGCGCGTTTCGTGAACTGGCCTACCGGGAGCCGTCGTTGACGAAGGCGGCGGAGCAGCTGGACGCCCGCGCCCGCCGGCACATCGCCGCACTGGACGGCGCACCCGACCCGGAAGAGCCCGTCGGCCGGGATACGGGCCACCTGTTCACGGAGCGGTTCGCGACGGCGCTGCTGGTGGAGTTTCCGCCCGAGGAGCCCGTGGCCCGGATCGTGCACTGCGGCCACCCCGAGCCGTACCTCGTCCACGCGGGCGAGGTGCGCCCCTGCGAGCCCGAGCATCCCGGCGCGCCGCTCGGGCTCGGCGATCTGCTGGCGGCACAGCCCGCCGCCCAGACCGTGCCGTTCGGCCCCGGCGACCGTCTCGTGCTGTACACCGACGGCTTCATCGAGGCCCGCGACCGCCGCGGCCGCTTCCACGATCTGGCCACCCAGGTACGCGCCCACACGGGCCGGCCGCTGGAGGCGATGGTGGCCGGCCTGCGCCGTGACCTCCTGCACCACGTCCGCGACGACCTCGGTGACGACGCGGCCCTGGTGGCCCTGGAGCGGCTGCCGTGACCTCGCTGGTCAGCGGGCCACCGCCAGGGCCAGCGCGCCCGCCGCCAGCGCGAGGAAGAGAACGGGGAAGACGAGGTTGCGCAGCGCCCGCGCCCGTACGTGGGCGGTCACCGCGCCGACGTAGAACAGCACCAGTCCGAGACCGGCCGCGATCCCCAGCGGGCGTACGCCGAGCAGTCCGAGGACCAGCCCGGCCGCTCCGGCCGCCTTGAGCAGCGCCAGCAGCGGGATCCAGGTGCGCGGTACGCCGACCTCGGCCGAGTTGGCGAGCACGAACGGCGCCTTCGCGAAGTCGGCCGCCGCGATGCCCGCGTTGGCCATGACGGCCGCGCAGGTGACGGTCAGATAGGCGATTTCCATGGCTCCAGCCTCGACGGAAGGCCGCGGTGCCGTCCAATACCGGCGTCTATAACCTGAAGGAATGGATGTCGACACGCGTCTGCTGCGTTCGTTCCTCGCCGTCGCCGAGGACGGCAGTCTCACCCGTGCCGCCGAGCGCGTGTTCGTGTCCCAGCCGGCCCTGACCAAGCAGATCCGTCAGCTGGAGAAGCAGCTCGGGGTACGGCTCTTCGACCGCTCGCGCACCGGGATGGCACTGACCGAGGCAGGCCGTGAACTCGCGCGCCGGACCCCGCAGTTGCTCGCCTCCTGGGACGACGCCCTGCGGGCCACGAAGGCCACCGGCCGACGGGCCGCGCGGGTGCTGCGCGTGGGCTTCGTGGCGAGCGCGGCCAACGAGGCGACGCAGGACATCGTGGCCGAGTTCGCCCGGCGGCGGCCCGGCTGGCGCGCCGAGCTCCGGCAGGCGGCCTGGACGAACCCGAGCGCGGGTCTGGCCGACGGCGAGGCGGACGCGGCGCTGCTCCGGCTGCCGTTCCCGGGCCAGGCCGATCTGCGGGTGGAGGTGCTGTTCAGCGAGGCGCGTTGGGTGGCGCTACCGAGCGGGCATCCGCTCGCGGGGCGTGCCGAGATCGCCTTCCACGAGCTGTGGGACGAGCCGTTCGTCGCCGCGCCGCAGGAGACCGGGGCGTGGCGTGACCACTGGCTGGCCGCCGACGAGCGAGAGGGCCACCCGGTCCGCGTCGGCGCGGTCACCGAGCAGCCCGACGACTGGCTGAGCGCCATCGCCAGCGGCTACGGCATCGCCCTCGCGCCCGAGTCCGCCGCGCGCTTCTACGCCCGCCCCGGCGTGGTCTACCGGCCGGTGACGGGAGTGAGTCCGACGCGGGTGGGTGTGGCCTGGGCACCGGCCGACGACCGCAATCCGGTCGTACGGGACTTCGTGCGCTGCTGCCTGGACCTCGCGCGCTCCGCGTGAGCGGGTCAGGGACCGGGCGTCAGTGCTCGTGGCCGTTCTCGCCGAGCTTCTCGACGAGGTCCTGCGCCTTGTCGACGGCCGTGTCGATCGTGTCGCTGTGCTTGCCCCCGGTCCGGTCGTCGACGAAGTCACCGACCCTCTCCAGCCCGTCGGCGATCTTGTCGCCGTGCGCCTCGGCGATGTCCTCGGCCTGCTCCTTGAGGTTCTTCAGGGCGTCGAACATGTGCGGTTCCTCTCGTGCGGATGCCTGGGCGGACCTGGACCACCATCCCATGTGGACGGGGGCGGGGAAGGCGGCGGTCGAAGCACTGGGGACGGCGCGCGCGAAGCACCGGAGGTGACGGGAGCGCGGGAAACCCGTCGGCACGGCGGGCGAACAGCCCTACCGACGGGAGCACGGGCCGGTTCAGCCCGTGGGGGCGACGGCGTGGCCCGTCTGCGCAGAGATCACGCCCGCGCACAGACCGCGGCTCGCCAGTGCCCGGGTGGCCTCGGCCCGGACCTGGGGCGGGGTGGGCCGCGGCGTAGCCGGTGCGGGTGGCAGCGTGGGACGGGGCGGCGCCGACGGTGAGCGCGCCGGCGGCGAGCGCCGCGCGGCCCTCACGACGTCACCGTGATGGTGGAGTTGCCGCTGCTCTGGTAGCCCTCGGTGGCGAGGATCATGTAGTAGCTGAAGCTGCCGAGGTTCAGCCCGGCGCGGGCCCAGGCGTCGAAGTGGTTGCCGGTGGTGATGGTGCCGCCCGTCCGCTTCGACTGCCGTACGCTCCAGTACTGGTTGAAGGTCTTGGTGCCCTCGACGGACGGGGCGTTGTACCGCGTCGTCTCGTAGATGTCGTAGGTGCCGCCGTCGCTGGTGACACTGCCCTTGTACGTGCCCGTGGGCCGGTAGGTGCCCCAGTTGTCGACGATGTAGTACTCGACGAGCGGGTCGGACGTCCAGCCGTACAGCGACAGATAGCCGTTGCCGGACGGGTTGAAGCTGCCCGAGTAGGTCACGTTCCTGCGGGCGCCGGTGCTCCAGCCCTTGCCGGCGACGAAGTTGCCGGTGTTGCTCCAGCTGGTGCTGTAGTTGCCGCCGGAGCCCAGGGTCATGGAGACCGTGCCCTGGGCGTCGGTCCAGAACGAGTAGTAGTAGCCGTTGTCGGTGCCGGTCTGGTTCGTGGTGATGACCGTGGCGGCGCGCGCGGTGCCGGGCAGCGCCAGCCCGGCTGCGGCGCCCAGCAGCAGGGCGCCCGCGTTCCGGCGGCTCAGCACGTGGTCGAACGCGTTCATGTCGTGGCTCCTCCTCGTATGGCCTGGTGCGGGTGTGACTTGGTGGGGAGTGTTGGGCCACTTCTGCTCACTGTCAATAGTTTCGGTAGATATTTCGAAACATTCGGATTCGGAATTTCGCTCGCCAATCCTCATATTCACTGGTGGATCCCTATGAGTAGGTAAGCCTCTCCAGGCGTGATTCAAAAGTCGCAACGGATTGATCGAATTCATCCATCCAAGCTCCGAATGTTTCGCCCGGATGGACCGGCTGGCCGCCAGCCCGGGCTGCCGGTCACATCCGTCGCCCGGCGTCCGTCAGCGCGGGGAAGGCAGTGGACGCAGTGGGCCAGGAGGTCATACGGGTGGATGTGTACGAGGCGGTGGCGAGCCGGCGGGCGGTGCGCGCCTTCACGGACGTGCCGGTCCCGCGCGCGGTGCTGCACCGGGTCCTGGCCGGTGCGGCGCGCTCTCCCTCCGGCGGCAACCTCCAGCCCTGGCGCGTCCATGTGCTGACCGGCGCCCCGCTGGCCGAGCTGAAGAAGCTCACCGCCGAGCGGGCCGCGACCGGTGATCCGGGCGACGAGCGCGCGTACCGGATGTATCCGCCGGAGCCCAAGTCCCCCTACCGGGAGCGCCGGTCGGCGGCGGCCGCCCAGCGCTTCGGTGCGCTCGGGATCCGGCGCGAGGACACGGAGGCCCGCCGGACGGCCGTCACCGCGAACTGGCACTGCTTCGGCGCCCCCTGCCTCCTGCTCTGCTACATCGACCGCGACATGGGATCGGCGCAATGGGCCGACCTCGGGATGTATCTGCAGACGGTGATGCTGCTGCTGCGCGCCGAAGGGCTGCACAGCTGCGCGCAGACGGCGTGGTCCGTGTACCACCGTACGGTCGCGCAGATCGTGTCGCCCCCGGAGAACCTGGTCCTGTTCGCGGGCCTGTCGATCGGGCACGAGGACCCGTCGGCGCCGTACGCCCGCATCGGCCGGGCGCCACTCGGGGAGACGGTGACGTTCCTGGAATCTCTCGATGACGTCAAAAGATGAATGGGCAAAGAGCTGGTGCCGAGTTGTGGGGCCCGTCGCCCTCGCGACACTCCGGAGGACCGACGTCGACGGAACTCACGGCCGGCCAGCACCGCCCCTGGGCACGCGCGGGCGCGTTGTCCGGGCCCTACCGCACCGTGCGCTTACGGTTCTCTAGATGTGACCGACCGTCAGCCGGTGTGCCGGAGAGGAGCCGTGAGCGGTGGTGGGCGATGCGCGTCGGCGGGCGGCGGGAGCGGGCGGGCGGCGCCGGACGGGAAGTGCCCCGGGCAGCCGGCCGGCGTACTCTGTACGGCTTCCGTCCACCACGCGCCCCGACCCGGTGTCGGCGGCCGAGCGGACGGTGCCGTGGCTGCGGGTCGCGGCGGCCTACGCCTGGCGGCTCATCCTCGTCGGCATCGTCGTCTACGGCGTCTTCAGCATCCTCGGCAGCTTCGAGCTCATCGCCGTGGCCCTCTTCCTCGCACTGATCGTGACGGCCGTCCTGCGCCCGCTGACCGATCTGCTCGACCGGGTGCTGCCGCGCCCGCTGTGCGTCGCCATCGCCCTGGTGGGCAGTCTGCTGCTCCTGCTGGCGCTGCTCGCCCTGGTGGGCAACGCGGTGGCGGGCGAGTCGTCCCGGCTGGCGGGCGAGTTCCGGGGCGGTGTGCACCGTATCGAGGAGTGGTTGCGAAGGCCGCCGTTCCGGCTGAGTCCCGGCCGGCTCTCCGACCTGCAGAGCCAGGTGACGCACTACATCTCCGCGCACCGGTCGAGCCTGCTCAGCAATGCCGTCAGCGGGCTGAGCCGGGCGGTCGAGGTGGTCACCGGGGGCGCGCTCGCGCTGTTCGCCTCGGTGTTCTTCATCCACTCCGGCGAGCACCTGTGGGGCTGGATGCGCGACGAGCTGCTGCCGAGCGGCGCCGGCCCGGCCTGGGACCGGGTGGGGCGGGCCGCCTGGCGGGCCTTCGCCGGATACACGCGCGGCATCATCATCGTGGCCGCGACCAACGCCGTGCTCGTCGGCATCGCGCTGCTCGTCCTGCGGGTGCCGCTGGCACTGCCGCTGACCCTGCTGGAGTTCTTCGCCGCGTTCGTGCCGCTGGTGGGCTCGCCGGTGGCGCTCGGCGTCGCCACGATCGTCGCCCTGGCCGGGCGCGGACCGCTCACGGCCGTGGCCGTACTGGCGCTGATCGTGGTGATCGGCCAGTTGGAGGGGCACGTGCTGCATCCGCTGGTGATGAGCTGGGCGGTACGGCTGCATCCGCTGGTCGTCGCCGTGTCGGTCATCGCCGGGAGCATCGTCGCGGGGGTGATCGGCGCCGTCGTGGCGGTCCCGCTGGTCTCGGTCGCCTGGGCGGTGCTGCGGGCGCTGCGCACGGTGCCGCCCCCCCCCCGGCCCGACCAGCCCGTGATCCACAGCGGTGACCGATGATCCGAACAAGGGATCAGTTGTTCCCTGGAACAGGTGATCGTCGATCAGGAGACCGTCGGGGCGGCAGTGGGACGACCATACTTACGGTGTGCGAGCGACGGGCTGCAGACCGTAGCTGACGCACTGGTCCCACTCACAGTGACACCGCAAGGAGCAGCACGACCATGAACGTTCTCACCGACATCCTCGCCGGACTCGTCCACTTCATCGGGTGGCTGGTCTGACGCCGCGAGGCGTGTGAAGAAGCGCGGCGCCGTCTCCTCGTCCCAAGGAGGCGGCGCCGCCGTCGTCGTACCCAGGCGCAGGGCCGGGCCGCGCTGCGCACCGCCAGCTCCACGGGCCCGGTGCCGCAGTCGAGGAAGACGGTCGCGCCGAGGTAGGCGTCGATGTCGACCCCGCGCAGCAGGACGTTGCGCCGGGTGGGCAGCAGGTCCGGCTCGCCCGGCCCCGGTCGCGGAAGCCGTTCGACGGCCATGAGCGTGAGGGAGGCGTTGCGATGCGCGGGGTGGTTGAAGTACCGGTCGCCGACGAGACCCCGTCCCGCGCGCACCTCGGCCCTCCTGACCAGGTCGGCGGGCGGCAGCTCGGGTATCCCGTCACCGGGCCGGCCCGCGAGCCGGTGCACCGGGGAGACCAGCAGCTGAAGGATTTCGATCCGGGGCACACATCGAGCCTACGATCCGCCGCCCGCCGCTTCCGACCGCGGTCGCCCGGTGCCCCGCGTCACCTCGCCCGGCGCTGCGGTGCCCCTGAGCAGAAGCCGGCCGCTCGCCCCGGCCGCGAGCAGGCCGGCCACCATGACGATCAGGCTCAGCCCGGGCCCGGAGGACCAGTGGACGTGGGCGGCGCGGACGGCCAGGACGAGCGTCATGGCGAGGGCCGTGCCGGGCAGCGACAGCAGGGCGGGCCGGGTGCGGTCGAGGTCGTCCTCGGCGAGGGAGCCGAGCACGCCCGCACCGAGGGCGAGGGCCCAGACACCGAGCGCCTGCGCGTCCACGCGGTTGGTCTGCCAGGGCACGAAGTCGGCCCAGAAGCCGGGCCGTACGAGCAGTCCGGCGCCGATGCCCAGCCAGGAGGAGCCGAGCACGGCGAGGGACGGCTTGGCCCAGCCCGGCAGGGGCGCCGTGCGCGGGGCGGCCGGTCCGGACCGGGTGACGGCCTGTCCGGCGAGGCAGATCACCGCCGCCACGCACAGCAGGCCGAGCGTGAACAGCCAGCCGAGGCTGAAGAGCACGGAGATGACCGGGCCGCCGTGGGCGATGTACAGCCGGTGCGCGTTGAGCAGGCTGACCGTGAACAGGCCGGCCAGGACCACGACCAGCGGCAGGACGAGGGTGCGCGCCTGCTGCCACGTCGTCGCGCGGCCGAGGGTGAACAGCGCCGGTGCGGTGCCCAGCATGGCGGCGCCGAGCAGTCCGGGACTGAGCGGATCCGGTGACGGCCAGGCCCCGAGGACGTGCCCGGTGAGGGCGACGACCGTGAGGACTCCGCCGACGAGCAGGTTGATCACCGCGACGGCGACGGCCAGGATCGCCGTCCCGGCCGACAACGGCCGCCCGGACGGGGCCTCGGGAAGAGCGTGCGGGAGCGGGACCCCGGGGGTCGCCGCCGGTGTGGCGGAGTCGGTCGGTTCGGCCATGACAGGGTTCCGTTTCCGGGGAGGTGGCGCTCGGGTCGGGAGGGGACGGGCTGCGGCAGCAGTAGCGGGGCGGCTGCGGCTGCGGCTGCGGCTGCGGCTGCGGCTGCGGCTGCGCGAAAGACTTCTCGGGCCTTCCGGGGAACCGGGGCGAAGTACCGGGCTACGGCACGGCGGTCGTCACCCGGGGCACCGCCCGCGTCGTCGGCACAGCGCGCCGGCGGACCTCGCGGGCGTACAGCAGCCGCAGGCTCACCACGAGCGTGGCGCCGAAGGCCGTGATCCCGCAGCCGATGGCGACACCCGCGGTCAGCGCGGTGAACCGGCCGATCCCCAGGCTGTGCTGGAGGACGGCGACCGCGCCGGCGGAGAACACGGGGGCCAGACAGAGGCCGGTGAGATGGATCCGCCACTCCTCGCGGGCCCAGACCCGGCCCGCACGGGCGGCACGCCGGGCAACGGTGGCCATCACCCCGTAGGCGACGGCGTACGGCACCAAGTAGGCGACCAGCAGCCGGTTTCCGGCCGTGCCGTGGGCGGCGAGGGCGCGCGCGACCCAGACCAGGGCGGCCGCCCCGGCCAGGTGGGCCAGTACGGTGACCGGCAGCGGGGCCCAGGACCGGCCGAGGCCCTCGATGCCGTCCCGGTGATCCCGGGCGCGCGAGGCGAGCAGCGCGCCGAACACGACGAGGGAGCCGAGGTGCATGATCGCCACCCTGTTGATCTCCGCCATCGACAGCCCGGGCAGCACCGCCGGCAGGGCGCCCCACTCCAGACGCAGCAGGGGCGCGGTCAGCAGGAAGCCGTAGCACAGCAGCATCCAGCGCTGGTGCAGGTCGGGGAGGTGGCCGACGGCCGCGAGGATGCCGAAGGTGACGCTCAGGACGGTGCCCACGAGGATCGTGGCCAGGACGATCCAGAAGGCCGGGCCGCTGAAGGCGTCCCTGGGCGCGGTGCGGGCGAGGTAGAGGCCGGCGCCCGCCATGGAGGCGTAGACCGTGACGGCGAACAGGATGCCCAGGGTGCGGTGCAGGCGGGCGCGGCGGCGCGCGGCCGTCAGCAGTTGTGCCGGTCCGAGCAGCATGAGCAGTCCGCCGAGGACGGAGTGCACGATCATCGGGACGAGGCTGTGCCGGTACGGAGCGACGCGGGTGGCGAGCGCGTCGTGGACGTACCGGGGCGAGACCGTGTGCGCCAGCAGCCACTCGCCCGGTGCGGGGGCGCCGGGCCGTGCGTAGGACCACAGTTCGGTCATCGCGATGGGCGCGTACCACAGGCACACGGCTGTCACGCCCACCGCGGCGGCACGCCGCCAGGTGCTGCTCGTCCACGGACGCACGGCGTCCCCCTGTTCGTCACCGGCTCGGCCACCCCGGCATAGTCTCTTCTGGACTATCGTGGGGTTACCGACGGTAGAGCGGGCCGCCCGGGAGGTCAACGGTCCGGTGCGCGTTCACCCCGGCCGGACACCCACTCCCAGAACTCGGTCATCATCCGCTCGTACCGGATGCCGAACTCCAGCGCCTCCCGCTGCCCCGGGGTCAGCAACTCGCCGACGCTGTCGGCCAGTTCCTGGTACTCCCCCAACGTCTTGTGGTGCTCGGCGAGTTGGGTGGGGGCGATCACGTCCGGCCGGGCCCCGAACCAGAGCTTCAGGATGCCGCGCTCGCGTGCCTCGACCGGGACGAAGGCGGGGTCGGCGAGCCAGTCGCCCAGGGTTCGCCGGCCCCGGTCGGTCAGGCTCAGCACCCGGCGGCCCCGCCCGCTCTCCTGCCGCACCTGGGACAGCAGACCGGCGGCGAGCAGCCTCTCGCACTGGGCGTACACCTGCGCGTGCGGCACCGACCAGAACGGGGCGACGGTGCGGCCCGCCTCCACCTTCACGTCGTAGGCGCTGGCTTCACCGAGCTTGTCGATGATGCCGAGAACGAGGAAGGAGGAGGTGGTCAGCCGAGCGTCAGCCATGGGCCGACCGTACCGTGCGCCGGGCACGACGAATCCGGTCCCACACGCGACCCTTTTCGATTAATTCCGAATCATGGAATATACATTCCGCATTGCGATATACTAGGCTCCCGCCCCGACACAGCAACCGACAACAACGGGGTGGACATGAGCGGGAGTCGCGTAGCACTGATCACCGGATCGTCGTCCGGGATCGGCGCGGCCGTGGCCAGACGGCTGGCGGCGGACGGTGTGCGGATCGTCGTCAACTCGGCACGGAGCACCACCGCGGGGGAGGATCTCGCGGCCGAACTGCCCGACGCGGTCTACGTCCAGGGAGATGTCGCCGACCCGGCGGACGCCGGGCGGATCGTGCAGGCCGCGATCGACGCGTACGGCCGGCTCGACATCCTGGTCAACAACGCCGGTACCACCCGTTTCATCCCGCTCGACGACCTGGCGGCGGCCGACGCGACCGCATGGCGGGAGATCTTCGACGTCAACGTCTTCGGCGTCTGGCAGCTGACCGCGGCCGCCGTCCCGTACCTCAGGAAGTCCGAGGCCGCCGCGATCGTCAACGTCTCCTCGGTCTCGGCCATCCGCGCCCTGGGCAGCTCGATTCCCTACGCCGTGAGCAAGGCAGCCCTCAACCACCTCACGCGTCTGCTCGCCACCCAACTCGGCCCGCGGATCCGGGTCAACGCGGTCGCGCCGGGCCTCATCGAGACGCCCTGGTACGACGACGCCGAAGAGGTGTGGGAGAACTCCCGCTCCTGGATCACCGCCAACACACCGCTGCGCAGCGTCGGTTCACCGGCGGACGTCGCCGAGGCCGTGGCCTATCTGACCCGGGCGGCGTACACGACGGGAGACGTCCTGACGGTGGACGGCGGACGGCACGTGGTCTGACACCGGCCGAGCAGCCCGTGCGCACCCGGCCGGGTACGCGCACTCAGGCGCCGCCGCCCGGCGCCCGTAGCGCCTGCAGCGCCAGGACCGGCGCGGCCAAGGGGGAACTGCCCATGGATGCCGGCGTGTACGACGCGAGCGCGGGCGGAGCGGGCCGGTGGCCCCTCGCCCGGGCCTGCCGTGGCTGGGACTCGCCGCCGCGGCCTGGTGGCACGGGGCCTGGTGTGGTGCGGGCTCACGGCGGGGGCACTGCTGTACACGGCTGGGCCGGCGGGGACCTGGTGCGCGATGACCTCCCCGTGACCCGGACACCAGGCCGAGACCTCCTGCCGGGCATCGTTTCAGCCGTTTCCCGGACACGACTCCCGCAGCCCTTGATTAAGTCAACTGCTTTAAAGCTGGGTGGAGGTCGCTCGTCCGCTTGTACCGACGCACCCGGAGGCAGGCACATGACCGACATGTACGACGACAGCGGCGCCGCACTGCGCTATCCGTTGACCCCGCCCACCGCACTGGAGCCGCCCGCCGACTGGGCACGCCTGCGTCAGGAGTGTCCCGTCGCACCCGTGACCCTGCCGAGCGGCGCCGAGGCGCACCTGCTGACCAGGTACGACGACGTCCGGCGCGCACTGAGCGATCCACGGCTCAGCCGGGAGGGCGCGACGGGCTCCGACGCGGCACGCATCACGGACACGGCCGACGACATCTTCAACAGCCCGATGGCCCGCACCCTCAACGCCGTGGGCCACGAGCGGTGGCGCCGGATGCTGAGCCGCTGGTTCACCGCCAAACGCGTCACCGCACTGCGGCCGGGCATGGAGCGCGCGGCGGACCGTCTGGTGGACGGCATGCTGGAGCACGGCCGTCCGGCGGACCTCGTCTCCCGCTTCGCCTTCCCGCTGCCGGTGTTCGTCATCTGCACCATGCTCGGCGTGCCCGAGGCCGACCGGGAGTCCTTCAAGGGCTGGTCGGACGCGTTCCTCAGTGTGACCAGGTACAGCAAGGAGGAAGTCGCCGCCGCACACCGGGAGTTCGGGGAGTACATGAGCGCCCTGGTGGCCGGGAAGCGGGGCGCCCTGGCGGCCGGCGCGGTGACCGAGGGCGAGGAGGATCTGCTCACACTGCTCCTCTCCGCCACCGACACCGACGCCGACACCGACACCGACACCGAGGGCAGGCCACTGTCCGACGAGGCACTGACCACCACCGGTCAGGCACTACTGCTGGCCGGCCACGAGACCACCACCGGCTTCATCGCGATGATGGCGGCCCATCTGCTGTCCGACCGGCGCCGCTGGCAGCGCCTGCTCGACGACCGCACCCTCGTCCGGCAGGCCGTGGAGGAGGTGCTGCGGTTCGACCCGAGCAACGGCTTCGGCATGGTCCGGTACGTGCACGAGGACGTCGAACTCGGCGGCACGATCGTGCCCCGGGGTGCCACCGTGGCGTGTGCAGCATGCAGGCCGCCAACCGGGACGAGAACGCCTTCGACCACCCCACCGAACTCGACGTCACTCGCAGCCCCAACCCCCATCTGACCTTCGGCGCCGGCCCGCACTCCTGCCTCGGCCAGGCCCTGGCCCGCACCGAGATGTAGACCGCGCTGGAAGTCCTGCTGCGCCGGCTGCCCACCCTCGAACTGGCCGTGAACGCCGTCGAACTCCGCAAGGTGGAAGACCTGTTGACGAGCCCGCTCGAGACGTTGCCGGCCCGCTGGTGAGCGCCGCGCCCCGGCACGGCTGATACGGCACACCGGCCCCGGCCCACGAGGAGACACACCACCCCGGTCCGCGAGGGCATGCCGTCCCGGCACGCGGGGGCGCGCACCCTGCCGCACCTGCACCCGACAAGGCGCTCAGGACCCTCGCCAGTCATAGGTTACACGTGTAACATCTGGCTGCGCCGACAGCTCCCGGCCGTCGGCGCAGCACCCCGGCCGACGACGGAAGGCCCCGCCATGACCTCAGCAGCCCCCGCCCAGTTCGACACGGGCTGGCCGCCGCCCCCGTTCCGCGCCCCCACCCCTGCCACCACCGGCACCGACGGGGTGCGCCGCTTCGACGGGCTGTCCTACGCCACCTCGCCCGGCTACCGGCCGCGCCTGCTGGACGTACACGTACCGCCCGCCGAAGGCCCCGTGCCGGCCGTCGTGTGGATCCACGGCGGCGGCTGGCTGGAGGGCGACCGGCGCTATCCCCCGCCGACGGTGCCCGTGGAGCTGCTGCACGGAGCCGTCCTCGGCGCCGGCCTGGCCCTGGTCTGCGTCGACTACCGGCACAGCCTCGAAGCGCCCTTCCCCGCCCAGTTGCACGACGTCAAGGCCGCCATCCGGTACGTACGGCACCACGCCGAAACCCTTGGCATCGACGGTGACCGGATCGGCGTCTGGGGAGAGTCGGCAGGCGGCCACCTCGCCGCGCTGGCCGGGCTGGTCCGCGCCGACGCGCACGGCACGGACATCGAGGGGCGCGAGGGCGTCCGGGGCGAGGACAGCGGGGTACGGGCCGTCGTCGACTGGTACGGCGTGTCCGACATCGAGGCGGTCCTCGCGCACCCGCTGCCGCCCCTGCCCGGCGAGCCGTCGTACCCGAACCCGGTCGACACCCTGCTCGGCGGGCCGGAGGACGAACGCCGGGAACGCGCGCGCGTGGCCGCCCCGGTCACCTATGCGACGGGCGCCACCCCGCCCCCGTTCCTGTTGATCCACGGCCGGGAGGACCGGGTCGTCCCCTACGGCCAGAGCGAGGCACTGGCCCGGGCGCTCACGGACGCGGGCGGTGAGGTGACGCTGCGGCCCGTCGAAGGGGCCGACCACATCTTCCTCGGCTCGGCAGAGGTGCCCGACATCGTGGCGCACAGCGTGGACTTCCTGCGGAGCCACCTGACCGCCTGACCGGGCGGGCCGCGTCGCCCGTCAGGCGGACTCGCGGCGTACGAGCACCGGCTCGACCGCCGCCAGCGGTGCGGCGGTGCCGGTCTCGATCAGGTCGTGCAGCGCCGCGGCGACCCGCGCGGCGCAGGGCACGTCGAGGCGGACCGTCGTGAGGGACGGGCGCTGCAGGGCCGCGGTCACGAGGTCGTCGCAGCCGACGACGGCGACCTCGCCGGGTACGTCGACGCCGGCGTTCCGCAGGGCGTGCAGCAGCAGCGCCGCGTACTCGTCGTTGTAGGCGAAGACGCCGTCCAGGCCGCGTACACCCCAGCCGCTGTTCGCCAGCTCCACGGCGCACGCGTGCGTGTACTGCATCGCGAGGGGAGTCACGGTCGCCGTCGTCCGTGCGGCCACGCTCCGGGCGCCGGCCAGGCGCGGCTCGGCGAACGCGGACAGGCCGCGTTCGCGGGGCATGACGACCCCGATCCGGCGCCGCCCCTGTGCGACGAGGTGTTCGGTGGCGAGCACGCCCACCCGCGCGTCGTCGAAGACGACCGTGTACACGCCCTCGACCGGCCGCGGCGCGAGTGCCATCAGGGCCCGCACGCCGGCGCGCCGCAGCACGTCCGCGCTCACCGGCGTGAGGCTCGCGCCGTCCAGCGCCAGGACCGCACCGGGGCGCAGCTCGGCCCAGGCGCGGGCCGCGACCGCGGGGTCGGTGAACCGCCCGGCGTGCAGGACGGCGGTGTAGCCGTACCGCTCCAGCTCCGAGTGCAGGTCGTCGATCCAGCCGCTCACCAGTCGGCCGATCGCGGACACGGCGGCCGGGATCAGCACCAGGTTGTTGCGGCCCGCGCGCAGGGAGCGGGCGGCGGCGTGCGGCACGTAGCCGAGGGTGTCCGCCGCGGCGAGGACCTTCGCACGGGTCGCCTCGCTCACCCGGTGCGCCTGGGTGTTGTTCAGCACGAACGAGACGGTGGCCCGGGAGACACCCGCCAGCCGTGCGACATCGGCACTGGTGACGGCCGCGGCCGCATTCCTCGCCATGGTTCCCTTCCACTCACCGGGCACGTTGCGCGCAGGTCAAGGTTACACGTGCCAAATTCCTCGGCCCGACCTCTGTTCAGGCCGGAAGGCGGGTGCTACACAAGGACCACCGCGCTGGTTACTCGTGTAATCCAGGAGCCGAACCGATGGCCCCGGATCCACGGACCCCCTCCCCGAGCCGCCCCCTCCTCCGAGCCGGCTCGCTTCTCCTCCCCTCTTCCTCCCTTCTGCCAGGAGTCGCCATGCCCGTGCCCACCGAAGACCTCCGGCCCGCCGCCCCGACGGCCGCACCCGAGTCCCGGCAGCGGGGGCTGATGACGCTGCTCCTGGTCGCCAATGCCTCGATGTACGCGGTGTACATGGGGGTCGGGTCCGTCCTGCTTCCCACCCAGGTGGAGGCGATCGACCCGCACCACAAGGTGGCGGTGCTGGGGCTGATCGGCGGCGTCAGCTCGGTGTTCGCGACCGCCTGCAATCCGGTCGCGGGCGCGCTCTCGGACCGCTCGGGGCGGCGCAGCCCGTGGGTCCTCGGCGGGGCGCTGGCCTCGCTGGCCGGTCTCGCCCTCCTGGGCAGCGTGCGTACGGCCCTCCTGGTCGGGATCGCCTGGTGTCTGGTCCAGGCGACCATGAACGTCTACCAGGCCGCCGTCACCGCCATCGTGCCCGACCGGATCCCGCCGGCCCGCCGCGGCACGGCCTCCGCGCTGGTCGGGCTCGCTCTGCCGGTGGGCGGCACGCTCGGCGTGCTCATCGCCTCCCGCGCGACCGGTCATCTGCCCGCCGGATACCTGGCGTTGGGGCTCGTCGCCGCCGCGGCCGCGGTGCTGCTGACCGCCCTGTCCCGGGACGTACCACGCGGACAGGCCGCCGCGCCCGTGCCCACGGCGTCCTGGCGCAGACGGGCGGTCGCCGCCCTGTCCGCGCTGCACAGCCGTGACTTCCGTTGGGCGTTCATCGGCCG
Source organism: Streptomyces sp. MMG1121 (assembly GCF_001280015.1). Classification (GTDB taxonomy): domain Bacteria; phylum Actinomycetota; class Actinomycetes; order Streptomycetales; family Streptomycetaceae; genus Streptomyces. Next base: position 57,415 of record NZ_LGDV01000141.1, on the reverse strand, counting down.
GGCCCTGATGGTGCTGGGGTACTTCTCCGTCGTCGGCTACCAGCTCTACATCCTCGACGACCACACCTCGCTGCCGAAGGGGCTGAGCGCGGCGGACGCGATGGCCGTGCTCACTCCGGTGTCGAGCGCGGCGATGGCGCTCTCCACCGTGGTCGGCGGTCTGCTGTCGGACCGCTGGAACCGGCGCAAGGTGTTCGTCGGCGTCTCGGCCGCGCTCGCCGGTGCCGTGATGGTGGTGCCCGTGATCGCTCCGACCTGGCCGGGCATGCTCGTCTTCAGCGCGCTCAACGGGCTCGCGTTCGGCTGCTTCATGGCCGTGGACACCGCCGTCGTCACCCTCGTCCTGCCCCGCGCGGAAGACGCCGCACGAGACCTGGGCGTGCTGAACATCGCCAACGCCGGACCGCAGGTCGTGGCCCCGTTCGTCGCCTCGGCCGTGGTCACCGCGCTGGGCGGCTACACCCCGCTGTTCCTCTTCGGCGGCGCCCTGTCCCTGCTCGGCGCACTCGCCATCCTCCCCATCCGCGGGGTGCGTTGACGCACCCTCGTACGGGCTCCGTCATGCTGCGCAACGGCCTCGACGCCCCGCGCCCGACCGACGCCTTCGTGACGGCCCACGTCGAGCGGCCGCGGGCTGAGTACGCGTACTCATGCGCCCGTCCTTCCGGCCCGGCACCGTGGCGGTCATGGATCTCCCCGTCGCCCCACCGGCGTTCGACGCAACCGACGGCCCCCGGCACCGCGACCGCGCCGACGCCGGTGTCGACATCGCGGTCGGCTGCGGCCTGGCCTTCCTCGAACTGACGGCACTTGCCGTCATCTTCGGGCTCTGGTTCCTGTCCGGGGTCACCCTGGACACCGCCAAGACCGTCAAGGCCGATCCGCTGTGGGGCTGTCTGACCGCCGCGGGCGCAGTCGGCGCGTGCGCGCTCGTGGCGGCCCTGGCCGCGGCCCGTGCCCGAGCCGTCGTGACCGTCGCCGGTCAGGGCGTCATGGCCCTGCTGATCTCCGCCGTCGTCTTCGCCGGTGCGAAGGCCCAGGCACATGACGACGCCACGGTCCGCACCCACGAGCACACCTGCCGGACCACGCCCGCCACACCGGGATGCCGCGGCTGAGGCAGGTACACGATGCCGGATTCCCTCATCCGGATGAGGGGCGCATGCACCGGGACACCAAGGGGCAATGACAGCCACGTCGTGTCATCACCACCCCCCGAAAGGACCGCGCAAATGCGCCTCCGTACCGCTCTGGCCTCCGCTTTCGGCTCTCTGGCCCTGATCATCGCCGTCCCGGCGTCGGCCTCCGCGGCGACCGGTCACTTCCAGTACTCGTACCTCGGCCTGGACGGCGCTCCGCACGTCGCGACGCTGGCCGACCCGCCGAGCGGCGTGTGCCTCACCCTTCCGGAGGCCGCGGCCCCGGTCCTGCAGGAGCCCGCCTACGCGCCGAAGAACCGGACGGCCTCCACCGCCACCGTCTTCCTGGGTCCCGAGTGCGAAGGCGACACCTACTACGTGATGGCCCCGGGCAAGGTCCTGGGCGACCGCCTCAAGCTCCGCTCGGTCGTGTTCTCCTGATCGCCGGCTGAGGCGTCCGGCCGACCGCAGGGGTGGGCCCGGCTAGCCCCTGCCACGGCAACCGCTCCAGGAACGCGGACAGTTCGGCGCCGGGACGAGGTCCGTCAGCCGCGCGGCCATGGCAAGGTGGTCCGGGGCACCCAGGGCGCGCAGCAGCATGGCGAGGTCGGTGGCGTCCCGGTGGGGACCGGACGCGTTGGCGAGCCGTCCGTCCGCGCGACGCACGCCCTCTGCGACGGCGCCGCTCACCCCTTCGCGAGGGCCTTCAGCCGGTCCTCGGCGCCGTTGAACCGGTCGTGGTCCCCGACGGTCTTCCCGGCCGAGGTGTACTGCCACATCGTGTACGTCGACCAGCCCGACGGCAGCGTCCCGGCGCTCGACGCATAGCGGGCGATCCACAGCGGGTTGCTCGCGCCGAAGCCCGAGTAGTTCCCGGTGCACTCGGTCCACCAGCTGGTCGCCGTGTAGATGACCGCGGCGCGCCCGGTGCGGGACCGGTAGCGGTTCAGGAAGTCACGGATCCAGCCGGTCATCGCGCTCTTGGACTTGCCGTAGCAGGAGCCGCCGTACGGATTCCACTCGATGTCGAGGGCACCGGGCAGCGTCTTGCCGTCCTTGGACCAGCCGCCGCCGTGATCGACGAAGTAGTCGGCCTGAGCGGTGCCGCCCGATGTGTCGGGGGTCGCGAAGTGGTACGCGCCGCGGACCATGCCGATGCCGTACGGGCCGTTGTACTGCTGGGTGAAGTAGGGGTTCTTGTAGCTCGTCCCCTCGGTGGCCTTCGTGTACGCCCATCTGACGCCGTCACGCCACAGGCCCGACCAGCCGACGTCGCGCTGATAGCTGGAGACGTCCACGCCCTCGGTCTGGGTCGTGCGGTTCACGGTGTCCGTGGCGTCGTCGTCGCCACCTCTGCCGTCGTGGGCGACGACGCCCATGCCCATGTACGCGCTGCCGCGCGGGGGTACGTCCGGGACCGACGCGGCCAGGGCCGCGGGGGTGCACACGGAGAGCAGGAGGCCGGTCAGGGCGCCTGTGACGACCACGTGGGACCGGCCGCGCTGAAGGGATATGGGGCTTCTCACGGTTACCATCTGACCCGCGCCCGGGCCGTACCGCACTCCGGGTACCGCCCAACGCGGCCATCCCGGGCCCTTCTTGGTCCGTATGGGTGGCGGGGGTGCCCCCTCCGGTTGCGTACGGGCCGGTCACGGAGGCCACCCGGGGCGCCGTCCGTGACCGGCCCTGCCCGGGTCAGCCGTCGATGCGGTGCTGGGTCCAGAAGGAGGTGAGGTCGGTGCTCGTAGCGGCCTGGGCGGCGGCCTTGAACTCGGCCGTCGTCGACACGCCGTACCAGTGCGCGGCCGCGTAGTCCTTCAACAGCTTGGCCATGGCGGTGTCACCGAGGACGCGGCGCAGGTCGTGCAGGGCGCACTTGCCGTAGCCGTAGACGACGGTGGAGTAGCGCGAGGAGTGCGCGTCCCAGTAGGCCATGGAGTTGGTGATCTTCTCGTCGCCGGAGGCCCAGGAGACGCTGTTCCAGCAGTTGGCGCCGGTCTTGCCGAGGGCGAGGTCGGTGGCGTAGTCGGCGAACGCCTCGTCCAGCCACGGGCTGTTGTACTCGTCGTCGCCGACGATGCCGTACCACCACTGGTGGCCGATCTCATGGGTGAGGGCGGTGCTGCTGACCAGGTCCAGGACGAACCCGGGGTACTCCATGCCGCCGAACCAGTAGTTGTTGTCGAGGACGGCGTCCAGCTCGCCGTAGGGATAGGCGCCGAAGCGGCCCGCGTGGGCGTCCACGGCACTCTTCGCGGTGCCGAGCATCGACTGGGCGCTGGAGGAGCTGATGTCCGCGACGGAGTAGACGTTCACGGCGACACCGGAGGAGGAGGTGCCGGAGATCTTGCTGAAGGGGCCGGCGGCCCAGGCGAAGTCACGGACCTTGGCGGCGCTGGCCGTGGTGACCGTACGGCCGTCGGCGCCGGGGGTGTCGGTGGAGGTGCCGGTGGCCGGGACCAGCAGGCTGCTGGGGTGGTCGAGGGTCACCTTGAAGTCGGCGGCCAGGGAGTAGAACGACTCGCCGTTGTTGGTGTACGGGTCCAGGTGCCAGCCGGAGCTGTCGCGGACGGCGAGGACCGGCAGTGCGTTGCCGATGAAGCTGTAGGCGCCGTCGTGGCCGAAGCGGTCGGCGCCGCTGGGCACGGTGATGCCGAGGTCGAAGCCGATGGTGGCGCTCTGTCCCTGGGCGAGCGGGGCCGGCAGGTCGACCTTGAGCGCGGTGCAGGCCACGCTGGGCGCTTCCGCGGTGCCGCCGGTGACGTTCGTGACCCGGATCGGCATGGCGTCGCAGGTGCCGTGGTAGTTGTCCCACAGCCGCAGATAGACCTCGTTCAGCGCGGTGGCCGAGGCGTTGGTGAAGGTCACGCTCTCGTGCCCGGTCCACTCGGTGCCGGTCGTGTCGCTGCTGAGGTTCACGGTGTACGACGGCGCGGCCGGCGTGCGGGTGGCGTCGCCCGGCGGTGTGGTGCCGCCGGAGGTGTCGAGCGCGACGTCGTCGAGCACGAAGCTCGTCCGGAGACTGGAGTCCTCGGTCCCGGTGAAGGAGAGGCTGACGGTCCGCCCCGCGTACGCCGACACGTCGAGGGACTTCTTGACGTACCCGGTGTTCTTGTCGAGGTTCGAGTACGTCGCGAGCGTCGTGCCGCCGATCTTCGCCGTGAGCTTGTCGTACGCGGTGGACGACGTCGTCTCGGCGGTGTCGATGTGCAGCCAGAAGGTGAGGGTGGCGCTGTCGCACCCGGCCGGGATGGCGACGCTCTGGGACAGGGTGTCGGTATGGGTGCTGCCGGTGCCGTCCAGCCAGGCGTAGGAGCTGCCGCCGTGGGCGGTCTGTCCCGCGCGGTTGGTGATCACGCCGGACGAGGAGGCGGACCAGGAAGACGTCCCGTTCTCGAAGCCGCCGTTGCCGACGACCTGTGCCGGAGTGCAGGCGGCGGCCACGCGGTCCCGGGCCGGGCGGGCGGCGGCGGGGGTTGCGGGGAGTACGAAGGCGGCCAGCGCGGCGACGGTGAGCGCACCGGCGCCGAGGGCCTTGTGGGGGGTCGGTCTCACACGCTACTCCTTTGCGGCGGCCGGGATCCCGGCCTGCTCGATGGCGGGCGGCACCGGCCGGGGTGCGCCGGGCCGGCCGCGGACGGGGCTTGCGCGATTGCTGCGCCGCGCCCTCACGGGGTCGGGGCGAGGGCTGCCGGACTTCGGAAAGACTGACAGATTTGATGGGGCCATGCCAGAAGGCGTGACGGGTCGGGTGCGGACGGATCCGGTCAGGCGCTGCGCAACGTCATGAACGACGCCGCCGGCCGGCTGCCGTCCGGCGCCTGCCAGCCGCGCGCCACATGGCCGATCGCGCCCTCAGGACACCGCGGCGGCCGCTCGGGGACGTGCCGCAGGACGCGGTGCACCTGGAGCACCGTGCCGTGCGGCGCGGCGAGGCGGGTGCCCCGCTCGTCGTCGACGGGCTCGGGGGTGAAGCCGTCCAGGGTGAGGGGAGCGCCGGTGTACGAGCGGACCACCTCGTGGTCGGGGGTGTCGTCGATGCTCTGGGCCTGCGCCTGGGACCGGCCCTCGATCAGGGAGAGCAGCTCGGCGACGAGCACCGGGTCGTGGCAGCCGTCGTAGGCCCAGCGCCTGCCCAGCACACCGTGTTCCATGGTGCCGAGGAGCGCGTGCTCGGCCCCGTCCAGCGGGGCGGCCCGGTAGGTCAACGGGACCAGGTAGGCCGTGTGTTCGGGGGTGGAGGTGTCCGTGGCCACCATGAACTCGATGCCGACCTCGCCCTTGGGATCGTCCAGCCGGAAGCCGCCGGACTTGGTCAGCACCGGGACGCCCGGGCCGCCGCGGTACCAGGGGCGGGAGGGCAGCCAGTCGGTGAGCAGCTCCAGCTTCGTGGGCTTGAGCGTGGTGTGGTGGATGACGGCCATGCGGGCCCCTTCGTAGTGCGGTCGCCGACTCCCGCAGCTTCGCACACCGTTTCCGCTGGTCACTCCCCTACCCCGGCCAGCGCCGGGGTCAACTCGGCCCAGGGGTTGGGCGGTTCGCCCGTCACCGGCCCGCACACCGCCGCCCCGCGCTCGTGCGCGGTGCGCACGGCGAGCGGGACGAGGGCCTCGGGGACGCCGTAGACGAGATGGCAGAGCCGGCCGGGAGGATGGCGGCCCGTCCAGGCCGGCCGGGCGAACGCCCCGACGTAAGTGGACCAGTGGCCCTCGAAGGTGACGGTGAGGTCGGCGAGGCGGGCGTAGCCGGGGGCCGGGTGCACCCCCGGGTTGAGGACGACGGTGGCCGCGCCGAGCCGGCGCAGCTCGCGGACCAGACGGCGGCAGACGGGCAGGCCCTCCCGGCCGGCCGTGACCCGGTCGAGGAAGCAGCCGTCCACCGTGTACCAGGCCTGGTGCCGGCGCATGTCCTCGGCGATCTCGGCCCGGTCCCGGACCCCGTAGTCGGTGTCGACGTACCCGAGCAGCCGGGCTCCGGCCGTGCGCAGCGCCCGGGCGACCGCCGTGAACGCGGGGTCCGGGGCGGTGCCGGGTCCGCTCGCCGGATTGAGGACGACCGCGTGGGTGCGGGCGGCCGCGGTGATCAGCCGGTGCCAGGCCCCGGGGTCCTCGGCCGGGTGCACGTACAACGGGACGAGCAGGCTCACGGCACGTGCCCGCTCTCCGCCGTCGCCGCCCACAACGTGTCCAGCGCGTCGCCGAGGTCGTGCACGGGACGCCAGCCGAGAGCACGGTCGGCGGCGGTGATGTCGGAGCACTGCCAGGACACCGGGGCGGACCGGGCGGATCCGCTCGCGCTCTCCTCCAGCCGCACGGCGATCCCCGACCGCTGGACCAGTCCCCGCACCAACTCCCTTACGGGCACGGCCGTTCCGCCACCGATGTTGAGGACGGGCGGGAGGGGGCCGGGCGTGGTGACGGCGAGGGCGACCGCCCGGGCGACGTCGCGTACGTCGACGAAGTCGCGGTACGCGGACAGGTCGCCCATCCGCAGCACCCCCTTGGGGTGCGGCCCGGCCGTCCGGAGCAGCTCGGCCATCCGCCCCGGCAGACTCGCCGCCGGCGCGCCGGGGCCCACCGGGTTGCCGACCCGCAGCACCACCCCGTCCAGGGCGGAGGCGGTGACCGCGAGGGTGCCCGCGAGCTTGGTGGCGCCGTACAGGGTGACCGGGCAGGCCGGTGCCGACTCCGGCACCGGGGTGCCGGGGACGCCCGGGCCGTACTCGGCGGCCGACCCCAGCTGGACCAGCCGGGCCGTGGGCGCCGCCTCCCGCAGCGCGGCGCACAGCGCGGCGGGGCCGCGGGCGTTGACCTCGGCGAGGGTCACCGGGTCGCCGCCGGTGGCGCCCGCGCAGTTGACGACGGTGTCGGGCGCGGCCGCGGCCAGGGTCTTCGCGAACCGCTCAGGCCGGTCGGCGGCGAGGTCGATGCCGAACTCGGCGCCGGCAAAGCGGCCGGCGGCGAGGACGTGCGCGCCCGGCAGGGCGCGCAGCCGCGCGGCCACGTGGCGGCCCAGGTATCCGGTGCCGCCCAGGACGAGAATGCGCATGCGGTACTCAGGCTCCCTTGAGCAGCAGGGACTTGCGGCTGGTGAACTCGGCGTTGGCCCGGTCGTAGTCGTCGGGGCGGCCGATGTCCAGCCAGTAGCCGTCGAACTCGTAGGCGTGCGGCGGGTTCTGGCCGCGCAGGAGGTCGAGGACGAGTTCGTCGAAGCCGAGCGGCAGTCCCGCCGTGTAGCCGTCGAGGGTCGCGCGGCTGAGGCCGTAGACACCCATGGAGACGCGGTAGTCCATGCTGGGCTTCTCGGTGAACGCGACGACCTTGCTGGCGTCGGTGGTGAGGACGCCGAAGTCGATGTGGACCTTGCGGGCGTAGGTGGCGATGGTCAGCGGTGCGCCCGACCGCCGGTGCCGGTCCAGCACGTCGGCGTAGTCGAGGTCGGTCAGGACGTCGCCGTTCATCACGAGGAACGTGTCGGGCAGCCGGTCTCTCAGGTTGAGCAGCGGGCCGAGGGTGCCGAGCGGGCTCTCCTCGGTGGCGTAGTCGACCGCCATGCCCCACTGGGAGCCGTCGCCGACGTACGCCCGGATGATCTCGCCGAGGTGGCCTATCGCGAGGGTGCAGCGGGTGAAGCCGGCCGACGAGAGCTGGCGCAGCACGATCTCCAGGATGGCGTGCTGGTCGCCGATGGGGACGAGCGGTTTGGGCAGCGCGGTGGTGTAGGGCCGCAGCCGGACGCCCTTGCCTCCCGCCAGGATCACTGCGTGCATGGGCTTCTCCTTCGAAGAGGACGTGACGGGCCGGACGGGTCAGATGTTGTAGATGCCGGTCTTGTAGCGGGCCAGGTTGGCCGGGTCGCGGAAGAACTCCACGGTGTGCGCGAGGCCTTGCTCCAGGGTGTGCGCGGGCTGCCAGCCGGTCGCCCCGGTGAGCCGGGTCGCGTCGGCGACGAGCCGCATCACCTCGGAGTTCGCGGGCCGGATGCGGGCCGGGTCCGCGCGCACGTCGAGGGCGGCGTCCATGACCTTGCCGATGAGTGCGACGAGGTCGCCGACCGAGATCTCACCGCCCGTACCGGCGTTGAAGGTACGGCCGACGACCCGCTCGGCGGGCGCGGTGCCCACCGCGAGGAAGGCCTGCGCGGTGTCCTTGACGAAGGTGAAGTCGCGGGTGGGGCGCAGATCTCCGAGGGTGAGGGTGCGCTCCCCCGCCGCGACCTGCCCGATGACGGTGGGGATGACGGCGCGCATCGACTGGCGCGGCCCGAAGGTGTTGAACGGCCGCAGGGTCACGACCGGGGTGCCGAAGCTCGCGTGGTAGCTGTCGGCCAGCCGGTCCCCGCCGGCCTTCGAAGCGGCGTACGGGGACTGGGTGTTGACGGGGTGGTCCTCGGTGATCGGCACGGTCTGCGCAGTGCCGTAGGTCTCACTGGTGGAGGTGTGCACGAGCCGGGGGGTGCCGAGCGCGCGTGCGGCCTCCAGCACGTTGAGCGTGCCCGTGACATTGGTCTCCACGTAGCTGTGCGGGGCCTGGTAGGAGTACGGGATCGCGATCAGGGCGGCCAGATGGTAGGCGGTGTCGGCCCCTTCGAGCAGGGCGCGGACCGAGCCGGGGTCGCGGACGTCGCCGAGGACGATCTCCACCTGGTCGAGGACGTCCGGGGCGAGGTCCTCCAGCCAGCCGTAGGAGGAGAAGGAGTTGTACTGGGCCATGGCCCTGACCCGGTGCCCCGAGGCGACGAGGGCTTCGGTGAGATGGGAGCCGATGAAGCCCTCGGCTCCGGTGACGGCGGCGAGCGGTGCGGAGGTCAACTGGGTTTTCCTTCCGATGAGTTGGGGACGTCAGGCGTGCCGGGCCGGGCGGCCGAGCAGCCGCAGCGCGTACGCGACGAGACACAGGGCGGCGGCGCCGCAGCACAGGGGGAGCGCGGCCGGCCCGGGTGGCAGGCGCAGCACCGTGACCGTGCCGGCGCCGGCCGCGGCGGCCAGACAGACGGCGGCCGGCGGCCAGGCGGCCCCGAACGCCTGGAGGAGCAGCGCGGTCCACAGCGTGGCCGCGAGCAGGAGCAGGCCGGCCGGTGCGGCGCCGGTGAAACGGGCCGCGGGCAGCAGCGGCAGGAGATAGCCGAGCAGGCACAGGCCGAGGACTCCGGCGGAGCGCAGACGGAATCCGGCGGGCGTGGCGGTGGCGCGCAGGGCGGCGACGACGAGGCCGCGGTAGCGGTAGAGCAGCCATTCGGCGGGGCCCATGCTCACGGTGAGCAGCATCACGGCGTACGGCTCCCGCCGGCCCTCCAGCAGTACGAGCAGGCCGGCGGCCAGCCCGAACAGGCCGTACGGCAGGGACGCCGACAGTCGTGGCCGGGCGCCGTCGGCCGCAGCGGGGGCGGCGAGCGTGCCGCGCAGGGTGTGGGCGGTCACGGCGAGCGTGGCCAGCAGGGCGAGCAGGGGCAGTCCGGTGCGCAGCACGTTGCCGGGCTCCCGCCAGGGCAGGACGGCGGCGCCCGCGATCAGCGGGGTGAGTGCGGCGAACAGCAGCCGTTCCCGGGCCAGCACCAGCAGGACGCCCGCCGCGGCGAGGTACAGCGACTGGGCGGCCGCCGCGAGGACCGGCGGGGCGCCGCCGGCGAACGGGACGGCGGCGGCCGTGGCGAGCGCCGCGCCCAGGGGCGCGCCGGTCAGGAGGGTGCGGGCGGCCTCCCGGCGGCCGCTGGTCATCCGGACGTACGCCCGGTGGCCGAGCGCCTGGCCCCACGCCCAGGAGACGAGGCCCGCGACGACGAGCGCGGCGGCGTGCCGGCCGGGGTGCCACAGGGGTGCGGTGAGCAGATAGGCCAGTCCCGGCAGGGCGAACAGCACGCCGCGCAGCAGGCAGCGCAGGTGGTCGGGGCGCCAGGGGTCGGCGGGCCGCGCGGGCTCCGGGAAGGTGCGGGGCACCTGGTCGTAGAGGGCGGCGGCGAGGGAGAACAGGTCAGGATGGCCGTACTGTTCCCTGATCCGATCCGCGGTCAGCCCCTCGGCCTCGAGCAGGGCGGCGACCTCGTAGGGGTGGACGGCGGGGCCTATGCGGTCGGCGAGTCCGGCCGCGAGCCGGCTGACGGCCTGCGGCGCGGGCGGGTGTGCGTCGTGGGCGCGGGCGGGTGTGCCGGCCAGCCGGAGGACGAGGGTCTCCTGGCCGGTGCCGTCCGGTTCGAGGGCCATCGGTCCGCTCATCCGGTCAGGCTCCCCGCCCCGGCCGCTGTCGGCTCCACGGTCAACGGCCGCTCCATGGTGGGCAGTTCGAGGTATATGGAGCGGAAGGTGTCGATGGTCCGGCGCAGCGTGAACTGCTCGATGACGCGCAGCCGGGCCGCCTCCCCCATCGTCCTTCGGCGCTCGGGGTCGCCCAGCAGCCGCAGCGCCGCCGCGGCCATCCGGGCGGGGTCGCGCGGCGGGACGACGAGCCCGGTGTCACCGACGGCCTCGCGTACGCCGCCGACATCGGTGGAGACGGTCGCCCGGCCGCAGGACATGGCCTCGATGAGGGTGAACGGGAAACCCTCGCTGATGCTGGAGAGCATCACGACGTTCCCGGCCGCGTACGCGTCCTTGATGTCGTCGACCCGGCCCTCGAAGGTGACGGCGTCCGCGTGCCCCAGCTCGGCGGCGAGCGCCTCGCAGCGCTCCCGGTACGCCTCTCCGCCGCGCGGTGTGCCGCCGAACAGCCGCAGCCGGGCCTCCGGTATCTCCGCCCGGACCAGGGCGAAGGCGCGGATCAGGGTCTCCAGGTCCTTGATGGGGTCCACGCGGCCGGCCCAGCTGAGGGTCGGGACGGCGGGCTCGGGCCCGGCCGACGGGAACGCGGTGGGGTCCACCCCGTTGTAGACGGTGCGGATGGCCTGCGGATCGGCGCCGCCCCGCTCCTCCCACAGACGGTTGTAGCGGTTGCCCGGGGTGATCAGCGCGGCCCGGCGGTAGCTCTCCTCGGCGAGCAGCCGGAAGAAGCCGAGGACGACGGCCTTGACCGGCCAGCGGTAGGGGGCGGTGCGGTAGCCGAGGTAGCGCTCGCGCAGATAGACGCCGTGCTCGGTGAGCAGCAGCGGGACGTCGTGGCGTTCCAGGCCGGCGAGGCCGGGCAGTACGGCGACGCCGCCGCTGACCGCGTGGGCCACGCCGTGCCGGGGCGGGGGCGCGGCGAGCGGGCGCAGGGCGTGTTCGAGCAGGGCGGTGGCGGTGACCGCGTCGTGCAGGGTGGGCCGGGCCTCGCGGACGGCCAGCCCGGGGCGGTTCCACACCGCGGCGAGGATGGTGACGGCGCGGTCGCCGCGCAGGAACGGGCTCAGCGCACCCTCGGCGGCGGCCCGGGCCAGGGTGTACAGCGCGGGCGCGAACTGGTCCTCGGTGTGCGGGTCGAGCAGCGCGGTCAGGAAGCGTTCGTAGGCGGCGGCGAGCCGGTTCCGCGCCCGGCCCCGGGGCAGGCGGCCTTCGGGCGGGGCTCCCCACATGGGGACGGAGAGCACCTGGCGGACATGGGCGGGCAGGTCCCATACGACGGGTTCGCGTCCGGTGCCGGTGACGGCGATGACCTCGAAGTCGAGGTCGGGCATGCCCTGGACGAGCTGGTCGCACCAGACGCTGACGCCGCCGTGGCTGTGCGGGTAGGTGCCTTCGGTGAGCAGGGTGACGCGCGCCGCGCCGGGGCGGCGCGCGCCGCTTTGAACGTGCATCGACTGTGCTCCACGGCCGAGGTGTGGGGTGGTCGTGCGGGGTCCGGCCGCCGGGCCTCCCGGGCAACCGGGAGGTGTCGGACCGGACCTCGTTTCGGTGCGCCGTTCAGTGCTCCGGGGCGGACGGGACCTGCTGGGCGACGCCTGCCGGGACCTTGGTGCGCGGCGCCGGGGCGGTGGCCGTCGCGTGGGTGTGCCCGGTGCCGGCCGGTGCGGCGGCGGACGGGGGCAGGGCGAAGGTGAGCGCGGCGCCGGAGGAGGGCGTCCAGCCGGACACCCGGCCCGCGTAGGCGGTGCCGAAGGCGCTGCCGCCGAGGGTGGTGCCGGTGGGCAGGGTCGCGGTGACGTCGGTGCCGCTGGGCGCCTGCACGGTGACGGCGTCGCCGATGCGGTAGGCGGTGACGTGGCCGGCGTCGAGTGCGCCCTGCCAGGCGGCCCGGCGCTGGAGTTCGGTGCCGATGTCCTTCATCCGCAGGTTCACCAGCGGGGTGTTGTCCGCGAACAGGGCGTCGTAGCCGTTCAGTACGCCGTTGAGGACCGGGTAGGCGATGCGGTCCTCGGCGAGGTTGGACTGGTGGATGTAGTGCGGCTCGGGGTCGTTGGACAGCACGTGTCCGAGGTCGATGCGGGTCTCCAGCGGCACGATGTAGTCCTGGTAGCCGGTGTTCGTGTCCAGTGGGGCCGGCAGGCAGGTGGTGGTGGCCGGGTCGTCCTCGCAGATCCCGCTGCCGCCCTGGGCGCGGCTGGTGTAGAGCCAGTTGTACTCGTCGACCTCTTCGGAGGCGTGTCCCGCGTTGTAGAAGACGTTCATCGGGTGGCGGGGGACGGTGGCGGCCGGTCCGACCTGGCGCTGCCCGGGCTGGCGGGAGGCGTCCGCGGCGAGCCACCGCACGCCGTTGTCGGCGAGCGCGGGTGCCAGGTTGGGGTTGTCGTCGGGCTGCTGCGGCAGGATGTACAGGCCGGAGTGCTCGCCGGTGACCAACTCGCTGTTGTCGAGCGGGAGTCCGTTGGCCTGACCCCAGGCGCGGTTGTTGGCGATCTCGTCGTCGATCGTCTGGCGGCTGACCCACTGGGTGCTGCCGTCGGGGTTGGTCTCGCACTTCCAGGGCACGACGGTGGTGTCCTGTCCGCAGCCGAGGAACGCGTGCGTGTAGGTGTGGTTGACCCAGCGGAACTGGTTCCGGTCGGCGATGAGCTTGTCGGCGAGCTGGTCGACGCCGTTGTTGTCCTCGCGCTGGTCCACGCTGCCGGAGCCGTTGAAGACCAGGTCGAGGGTGAAGCGGTGGCTCTGCTCCCAGGCGGTGGCGTAGTCGACGTCGGCCGCGGTCATCCGGATCGGGTTGGGCGTGGCCGAGCTGTTGGTGCAGTCGATGTCCCCGGGGGTGCAGTTGAGCTGGGTGTCCCAGCGGTCGTCGGAGAGGAACACGTCGTCCACGTGCACGGCGAAGTAGTTGCGGGAGGCGCCCAGGTGCACCCCGCCGGTCATCCACTCGACGATGCCCCGGGACAGCAGCCGGAACTGCTGCTGGTACTGGTTGTAGACGAACGTGACGACCAGCTCGCGCCGTCCGTCGTGCCGGTACTCGCCCACCAGCGAGCCCTGGGTGCTGGTGCCGGGGATGGTGGCCTGGACGTACGGGGTGAAGTCGGCGCCGGGTGCGGGCGTCGACAGATAGGCGTAACTCTCCGCCACGGAGGGTGAGTTGTCCTCGAACGGCACCGCGCCCTTGAGGTAGCCGAAGGGTCCGGACCGGCCGGCGGCGGTGACCTGGGCCTGCACTCCGTCGATGCTGCCGGAGTAGCCGCCGGAGGAGGGGACCTGAAGGCCCGCCTGGGGCCGGGCGTAGGTGTAGGCGTCGACCTGCGGGATCGCGTAGGTCTGCTCGTAGGAGGCCAGCGCGGCCATTTCGGTGCTGCCGGCGGCGAACGGGTTGTCGTTGGGCAGGACCACGGCCTGGAACTTGGCCCGGGGCCGGCCGTCGACGGTGTCGGCGAGGAAGCCCGCGTCGATGGTCGGCCGTGCGGAACTGGTGAGGTCGACCTCGGTGTACGGCGTTCCGGCGGCGTCGAGTTCGGCGGCGATGGCGTCAGTGGCCGGACCACCGTCGCTCACCACCAGGACTCTGAGATCGATGCGCGGTGCGGTGGCGTCGGCCTGGGCCGGGCCGGCCTGGAGGCCGAGCGCGGCGATCAGTGCGCCCACCGTCAGCGCGGTGGTACGGATGGTCCGCTTCATGCGGTGAAGTCCCCTCCCCGGGCAGGGGTGAGCACGGCTCCGCAGAGCGGACCCACCCCCTTGCGTGACGCCTGCGTCCCCCTCAGAAGCCGGTCGTCGCCGCATCCGTCGCGTGACATCGTGATGGACATGTGTAGCTTTTGTGGTCGAGTTACGAAACCTGACGGAAAAGCGCAGGTGTCCAGGGGCACTTGGAGGCAACCCGCGAGCCTGTTTTCCCGTCCTCGCGGCGAGGGGGCGGCGGCGGGCGAACGGCTCCGGCCCGCTGGTCCGGCCGCTGGACGGCGCACCGGCGGACCATGACGGTCCGCCGGGCGGGGTACCGGTGTTCGTTGTCGCGGGGGGTGCCCGCCCCTGAGGCAGATTCCGGTCACCCGGGACGCGGAACCGGGGAGTCCGTCAGGCGCAGAGCACGCGGGTCTCGGGGGTGTAGACAGGGCCGCCGCTGGTGTTGGTGCTGTCGCTGAACTCGGCGTAGTAGTACGAGTAGAAGCCGATGTTGCCGTTGCAGCCGGAGTCGGGGGCGATCTGGAGGGTCAGCGTGACGGTGCGGCTCTGGCCGGGCGGGATGGTGGCGCCGTAGTTGGCGCCGAGGTTGCTGGGTCCGGTGCCGGAGCAGGAGGTGTCACCGGCGGCGCCGGCCAGGCTGCACCCGGTGAAGCTGTACTTCAGGTCGGGGCGCTGGGTGGTCAGCCAGGTCGGGTCGATGGTCTGGTACACGAACAGGACGTCGTAGGTCTTGTTGTTCGTGATCGTCATCGACAGCTTGACCGTGCCACCGGGTGTGGTGGTGGCGCTGTCGGTGGTGAAGGTGAGGGCGGCCGGCGCGGGGTCGGCGGCGCTGGCGCCGGGGGCGAACCCGAAGACGGCGAGGACGACGGCGAGGACGGCGGTGAGACCGAGGCGTCTCATCAGAGGTGATCGCATGGCCCGGGAGGCTAGGCACGGCACCCGCCCCAACACCATGGCCGCTCGCCTGGATCGGCCGAAAGCAATAGCAATGTGAAGAAGTCATGGGGGATATGTGAAGGCGAGCCGTGGGCCGCATTCGCGCACGCCGGGGGCGGGCGGCGGGAGGTGCGGCCACCCCCTGCCGGGCGGGCGGCGCGCCGGGCGATATTGGCGGGGACATGCCGCCTTCCGGCGACAGAGAAGCGGCCCGTCGCTTGCACGTCGGGCCGTTTCTCTGCTCGGAACTCATCGCGTCCCGCTTCTGGTCGGCGACACCTACCGGACGGTATACAGACCGAGTCGAACCGAGGGGGAGGACCCATGGCGAAGGACACGCGTCCGGCGGACGGGACGAGAGGCCGGCGGCGGGCCACCGCACTCGGGGTGGCACTGGGCGGCTGCGCGCTCGTAGCCGCCTCGACGACCCCGGCCGCCGCGCACCCCGCCGGACACGGCCGCGATGGCGGCTATGTGGCGCTCGGCGACTCCTACACCTCGGGGCCCGGCATCCCGGCCCAGGTGGACGCCAACTGTGCGCGTTCCGACCACAACTACCCTTCGCTGGTGGCCGCCCGGCAGGAGCCGAGGGCCTTCACGGACGTCAGCTGCGCCGGAGCGACGACCGCCGAGATGTGGCAGGCGCAGGGCACCAACAAGCCCCAACTCGACGCGGTCGGACGGGACACGGACCTCGTGACGGTCCAGATCGGCGGCAACGACGTCGGGTTCGGCCCGATCATCGGCACCTGCGCACGGCTCGCCGCCCAGGATCCGACGGGCAACCCGTGCGAACGTTCCTACCAGACCGCCGGCCACGACCAGTTGGCCCTCGCCGTCGCCCGGACCGCACCGAAGGTCGACCGCGTGCTGCGGGCCGTGCGTGCCCGGGCTCCGCACGCCCGGGTGGTCGTCGTCGGCTACCCGGACCTGCTGCCCGACGACGGGACCGGCTGCTTCCCCCAAGTCCCGTTCGCGCAGGGGGACTTCCCGTATCTGCGGGACACCGAGAAGCGGCTGAACCTGATGCTGCGGCTGGTGGCCGCCGTCAACCGGGCCGAGTACGTCGACACCTACGGCCCCACGGTCGGCCACGACATGTGCAAGTCGCCCGCGGACCGCTGGATCGAGCCGCTCCAGCCCGCCTCGCCGGCGGCCCCGGCGCATCCCAACGCCCGGGGGGAACAGGCCATGGCCCGGGCCGTCCTGGACCGGCTGGACCGGGGACGCGGCCAGCACTGAGGCCTTCCTGTCGGCGGCGGCCGGCCGCGACCGAAGCCGCGGCGGGCCGCCGTCGGGACGCTCAGCCGCCGAGCGCGCCCAGCACCACGGCCTTGGCCTCCTCCTGCACCCGGGCGAGATGGCCGGGGCCGAGGAAGGACTCGGCGTAGACCTTGTAGACGTCCTCGGTACCCGAAGGGCGGGCCGCGAACCAGGCGTTGTCCGTGGTGACCTTGATCCCGCCGATCGCGGCGCCGTTGCCGGGCGCCGCGGTGAGGACGGCCGTGACGGGCTCTCCGGCGAGCGTGTCGGCGCCGACCTGGGCCGGTGACAACGTGCCGAGCAGGGCCTTCTGCTCACGGGTCGCGGGGGCGTCGACGCGCGCGTAGGCGGGTTCGCCGAAGCGGGCGGTCAGGTCGGCGTAGTGCTCCGAGGGGGTCTTGTCCGTGACGGCCGTGATCTCGGAGGCGAGCAGGGCAAGGAGGATGCCGTCCTTGTCGGTGGTCCACGCCGAGCCGTCCCGGCGCAGGAAGGAAGCGCCGGCCGACTCCTCGCCGCCGAACCCGAGGGTCCCGTCGGCCAGTCCGTCCACGAACCACTTGAACCCGACCGGGACCTCGACCAGCCGGCGGCCGAGGTCGGCGGCGACACGGTCGATCATCGTGGAGGAGACCAGCGTCTTGCCGATGCCCACGCCGGCGGGCCACTGCTCGCGATGCCGGTAGAGGTAGGAGATGGCGACCGCGAGGTAGTGGTTGGGGTTCATGAGGCCCGCGTCCGGGGTGACGATGCCGTGCCGGTCGGCGTCGGCGTCGTTGCCGGTGGCGATCCGGAAGCGGTCGCGCTGCTCGATCAGGGAGGCCATCGCATACGGCGAGGAGCAGTCCATACGGATCTGGCCGTCCCAGTCCAGCGTCATGAACCGCCAGGTGGGGTCGGTGTGCGGGTTGACCACGGTGAGGTCGATGCGGTGCTGTTCGGCGATGCGGCCCCAGTAGGCGACGGAGGCGCCGCCGAGCGGGTCGGCCCCGATCCGCACGCCGGCCGCGCGGACGGCGTCCAGGTCCAGCACGCTCGGCAGATCGCCGACGTAGGCGCCGAGGAAGTCGTACCGCCCGGTCGTGTCGGCGGCGAGTGCCCGGGCGTACGACACCCGGCGTACGTCCTTCAGACCGCCGGAGATGATCAGGTTGGCCCGGTCCTGGATCCAGGAGGTGGCGTCGGAGGCGGCCGGGCCGCCGCTCGGCGGGTTGTACTTGAAGCCTCCGTCGGCGGGCGGGTTGTGCGACGGGGTGACGACCACTCCGTCGGCGAGTCCGGCGGCGCGGCCGCGGTTGTGGGTGAGGATCGCGTGCGAGACGGCGGGGGTGGGCGTGTAGCCGTCGGCGCCGTCGATGAGCACGGTGACGCCGTTGGCGGCGAACACCTCCAGCGCGGTGACCTTCGCGGGCTCCGACAGGGCGTGGGTGTCGGCGCCCAGGAAGAGGGGGCCGTCGGTGCCCTGGGCCGCGCGGTACTCGCAGATGGCCTGGCTCGTGGCCGCGATGTGGTCCTCGTTGAAGGCGCGCGCCAGGGAGGAACCCCGGTGCCCGGACGTGCCGAACGCGACCCGCTGTTCCGGGTCGGCCGGATCCGGGTGCAGCGCGTAGTACGCCGTGACCAGCCGGGCCACGTCGACAAGGTCCTCGGGACCGGCCGGGCGGCCCGCTCGCTCGTGCGGCATGAGTCCGTTCCTCCGCGTCGGTGTGATCGATATCGGGGGTGATCGATCGCTCACCGCACATCTTTCCTCGTCAGGGCCCTGACACGCGAGTGCGCCCCCGCCTTGTGATCCGGTGCTCCGATCGTCCCGCCGCACTGCCGCCCGCGCGGCAGTCCGCCCACGGACAGGTCTCCACCGTGCCCGGCCACCCGCCAAGTCCCGTTTGGTTCCTCGCACGTTGCGCGCGGCTCGCCGTGGTCGCGGCGGCCGGTACCGAGGTGGCCTGGGCGCTCAAGGTCCGCGCCCATCGGCTGGATCCGACGGCCACACCGGCCGCCGACTCCGCCCGGATGCCGACGGTATTCGTGTACACGAGAACAGTGACGGTCGCTCTGTTCCTCCTGTGGTTCGCCCGCAGCCGGCGCACCGCCGAACTCCTCTCCCCCGGTGCGGTGCGCGGCTCGGCCGCGCGGGCCGTGCTCGCCCGGCTGATCCCGGGGGTCAGCTTCCGGGCTCCGCGCGGGCTTCTGCTGGACGTGCAGTGGGCGAGCGGCCCCGTCGGCGCGGACCAGGGCCGCGCCGACCTGCTGGTGAAGGTGTGGTGGGCGGCCTGGGCCGCCCACACGGGGCTGAACCCGACGGGCCCGCATCCGGGCGACGGGACCTCGTTGCCGCCGCTCGTGGCGGCGTAGGCCCTCGACCTCGTGGCCGCCGCCCTGGCGGTCGTCCTGGTCCAGCGCATCACGGCACGGCAGGCCGCCGCGCCGCGCACCGGTGTCCCGGTGCCCGCACCCGACGGCCTGCCGCACGCTCCGCAGCCGCGCTGATCAGCCGATGTGGTAGCTGTCCCCGTACACCTTCCAGTCGAGCGGTGTGTTCAGGTCCAGGTTGCCCTTGCGCAGGAACACCCGCTGTTCGGTGTCGACGCGGGTGGTGTCGCTGTGGGCCTCCTCCTGCTTCATGGCCCACACCCGGGCGTCGAGGAAGGCGTTGAGGTACGTCGTCTCGTTGCCGCCCTGCGCCGGCGGCTTGGCGCTGCGCAGGGCGCGCTTGCGGATGTTGCTGAAACTGGTGGGGTCGTCGCCGTCGCCGTGCATGACGATGGCGTCGTAGTAGCAGAACTGGCCGAGGGTGCGCAGGCCGTCCGTCTTGCCCTGGGCGACCGCGGGGTTGAAGTAGACGCGGTCGCGTTCGTCGTTCTGGCACTGCTGGAAGGCGGTGTCCTTGGCCGCCGTGCGCCAGTCCTTGGGGTAGTTCGGGTCGAGGCCGGCGTGCGAGTCGCTGCCGTTGACCTTGCGCAGGGCGGGCAGGTACTTGGCGAGGACGTTGCCGGGCTTGCGGTCGGCGTAGAGCTGGACGACGTCGAGCATGTCGCCGGTGCCGGAGCAGAAGCCGATGATGCCGGCGGTGTAGCCCCGGCCGTCGCCGATGTCCTCGATGTACTTGTACTGGGCCTTCCAGTCGAGCGAGGAGTTCTCCGCGCTAGACACGAGTTCCATGGCGATCTCCTTCTTCGCCGGGTCGTCGAGACCCGTCGCGGCCGCCGGTGCGGCGACGGCGCGCTGGGTTCCGACGAGGGCGCCGGCGGCGACGGCGCCGAGCACGGCGACGACGGTGCGGCGGGAGACGGTGGCGGGGGATGTGTCGCGGTCTGCGTGCACCACAGGGACTCCAAGTCAAGGCGGGGGGTGGGGAGTTGGTCCGTACCGACACTGGTAGGAAAGTTTCCTATCAAAACTAGGACGGGCCGGTAACCCGTCCTGCGTGAAGTTCGTAGGATCGAACAACCGCATCCGGTGGGGCGGGTCGGCCGCACCCGATTCAGAAACGGAAGCGCTCAATCCCATCCGGTACGGCGGTTGGACTTGCGCGGCGCGCGGGCGCAGGGTGGACGGGCCCGTCCGCACACGGAGGGGCGACCCCTACGGCACCACCCGGAGAAGACCCGATGACCCACGTCGCGGACCCCGCTCGCTACGACGGCACCATGCGCTACCGGCGCACCGGCCGCTCGGGACTGGACCTGCCGGTCCTGTCGCTCGGCTACTGGCACAACTTCGGCGACGACCGCCCCTTCGAGACCCAGCGCGAGATCGCGCTGCGCGCCTTCGACCTCGGGATCACCCACCACGACCTGGCCAACAACTACGGCCCGCCCTACGGCGCGGCCGAGCTGAACTTCGGCCGGCTGCTGAAGCGGGACCTCGCGCCGTACCGGGACGAGCTGGTGATCTCCACCAAGGCGGGCTGGGACATGTGGCCCGGCCCCTACGGACAGGGCGGCGGCTCGCGCAAGTACGTGCTGGCCTCGCTGGACCAGTCGCTGCGCCGCATGGGCGTGGACTACGTGGACATCTTCTACTCCCACCGGCTCGACGCGAGCACGCCGCTGGAGGAGACGATGGGGGCGCTCGACACCGCCGTCCGCCAGGGCAAGGCCCTCTACGTCGGCATCTCCTCCTACGACGCCGAGCGCACCCGGCAGGCGGCCGCGATCCTGCGCGAGCTGGGCACCCCGCTGCTGATCCACCAGCCGTCGTACAGCATGCTCAACCGCTGGATCGAGAGCGACGGACTGCTGGACGCGGCCGAGGAGGAGGGCTTCGGGGTCATCGGCTTCACGGCGCTCGCCCAGGGCATGCTCACCGGCCGTTACCTCGACGGCGTGCCGCGGGACTCGCGGGCCGCGCAGGGCACGTCGCTCGACGCCTCCTGGCTGACGGACGACATGCTGCACCGGCTGCGCTCCCTGAACGACATCGCGGCCCGGCGCGGGCAGACCCTGGCGCAGCTGGCGCTGGCCTGGGCGCTGCGCGACGAGCGGGTGACGTCGCTCGTCATCGGCGCCTCGCGCACCGAGCAGCTGGAGCAGAACGTCGCGGCGCTGGAGAACCTCGACTTCAGCGCGGAGGAACTGGCCGAGATCGACAAGTACGCGACCGACGGCGGCGTGGACCTGTGGCGGGAGGCCCGGCTGGGCAATCTCGGGTGACCGGGGCGCACGGCCAGGGGCGGCGGACGGGGCTGAGTGATATCCGTCACAGACATATGAGGTATGTCAGACATAATGGAAGTCACCTGACAGCGTTGTCAGCGCTCACGACAACGCCGCCACATCCGCCCCGTGACTTCCGAGGAGCCGCACCCCGCATGGCACACGGAGCCCACCGCAGCCCCCTCCTGCCCCCTCGTCCCGATCTGGGCCTCGCGCACGACTGCGAGGTGTGCCTGGGCTGGGGAACGGTCGTCACGCGCGAGGGTGACCACGAGCTGTGCCGCGCGTGCCAGCCCGACCCCGTCGACGACGAAAGCGCCGCGCGCCCCGGCACATAACCCCTCCCCCCTCGCCCGACCGGAGCCCTCCCGGCGGCCTCCCGCCGCCGAGATACGCTTCGGGTAATGGTTTCACCAAGAAACCTTCAAATCGGGCAGGGGGCAGCCATGGGCGCCGCACGCACGCGGAGCACGCCGTTGCCGGGCATCGGCGTCCGGTACGACCTGATGACCCGCGAGCAGCGCGGACTGTCGGTGGTGGCCCACCGGGACGGGTCGAGAACGCTGAGCACCTACCGGGGTGACGATCCCGACGCCTGCGCGCTGTCGGTCCGGCTCACCGGCCCGGAGGCGCAGGCGCTGGCCGACACACTGCAGCCGACCCACCACAGCCCGAACCTGCTGTCCACGACGGAACTCGGTCTGGTGGCCGAGCGGATCGCGCTGTCCTCGGCCTCGTACTGGAACGGACGGCTGCTCGGCGACACCCGGATGCGCACCGAGACCGGCGTGTCGATCGTGGCCGTACTGCGCCGCGCCGACGCGATCCCCTCCCCCGGCCCCGACTTCCGGCTCGCCGGCGGGGACACGTTGATCGTGATCGGCACCCGTGAGGGCGCCGACGCGGCCGCCGCGATACTCGGCCGGGAGTGAGCGCGTGCACTCCTCCGCGGTCTTCCTGATCGAGTTCGGCGCCATCATCCTCGGCCTCGGCCTGCTGGGCCGGCTCGCCGCGCGCCTGCGGTTCTCGCCGATCCCGCTGTATCTGCTGGCCGGGCTGGCCTTCGGCGAGGGCGGGCTGCTCCCCCTCGGCGCGAGCGAGGAGTTCGTGGCGATCGGCGCCGAGATCGGCGTCATCCTGCTGCTGCTCATGCTGGGCCTGGAGTACACGGCCAGCGATCTGGTCTCCAACCTCAAGACCCAGTACCCGGCCGGCCTCGTCGACATGACCCTCAACGCCCTGCCCGGCGCCGCGATGGCCCTGCTGCTGGGCTGGGGCCCGATCGCCGCCGTCGTCCTGGCCGGCATCACCTGGATCTCCTCCTCCGGCGTCATCGCCAAGGTCCTCGGCGACCTGGGCCGGATCGGCAACCGGGAGACACCGGTGATCCTCAGCATCCTGGTGCTGGAGGACCTGTCCATGGCGGTCTACCTGCCGGTCGTCACGGCCCTGCTGGCCGGCACCGGCCTCGCCGCCGGCAGCCTCACCCTGGCCATCGCGCTCGGGGTGGCGGGCCTGGTCCTGCTGCTGGCGGTGCGCTACGGCCGGCACATCTCCCGCTTCGTCTCCAACGACGACCCGGAGAAGCTGCTGCTGGTCGTGCTCGGCCTGACACTGCTGGTCGCCGGGCTCGCGCAACAGCTCCAGGTCTCCGCGGCCGTCGGCGCGTTCCTCGTCGGCATCGCCCTGTCCGGCGAGGTCGCCGAGGGTGCCCACAACCTGCTGGCGCCGCTGCGGGACCTGTTCGCGGCGGTGTTCTTCGTCTTCTTCGGGCTGCACACCGACCCGGCGAGCATCCCGCCGGTCCTGCTGCCCGCGCTCGCGCTGGCCGTCGTGACCGCCCTGACCAAGATCGCGACGGGATACTGGGCGGCCCGGCGCGCGGGCGTCTCGGCCAAGGGCCGCTGGCGGGCGGGCGGCACCCTGGTCGCCCGCGGCGAGTTCTCCATCGTCATCGCCGGACTCGCGGTCACCTCTGGGATGGACTCCGACCTCGGGCCGCTGGCTACGGCCTACGTACTGATCCTCGTCGTCGTGGGCCCGCTGACCGCCCGTTACACCGAGCCGCTCGCCCGGCGCCTGACCGGCCTGCGGTCCGGACGCACGGCACCGCGGGCCACGGGCGACATCCTGTCGGACGACGAGGCGGGCGACGTGGTGCGGGACCAGGACACGGTCGGCCGGCCGTAGCCGCGCGGCCCCGTGCCGGGCCCTTGACCCCGGCGCCGTACCGTGGGGGCATGGCCCCTCCGCTGCCGGGTCCGCTGGCCCATCTGGCGCCGCTGCTCGCTCACTACGGCTACTGGGCCGTGGGGGCCGTGGTCCTCGTGGAGGACTTCGGGGTGCCCGCGCCCGGCGAGACGATCCTGCTCGCCGCTGGGGTGTACGCGGGCGCGGGGCGGCTCAACATCGTCGCCGTCGCCGCCATCGCGTTCGCCGCGGCCGTCCTGGGGGACAACATCGGCTATCTCATCGGCCGGGTCGGCGGGCGGGCCTTCGTGCACCGCTGGGGGCGGTACGTGTTCCTGACGCCGGAGCGGTTCGCGGCCGCCGAGGAGTTCTTCGGCCGGCACGGCGGCAAGATCGTCACCGTGGCCCGGTTCATCGAGGGTCTGCGCCAGGCCAACGGCATCATCGCCGGCACCACGGGGATGCACTGGCTCCGCTTCCTCGCGTTCAACGCGCTCGGCGCGGCCCTGTGGGTCGGTCTGTGGACCACCCTGTCCTATCTGGTGGGCGACCACATCACCACCGTCTACGACGAGGTCACGCGCTACCAGCTCTACGTCCTCATCACCGCCGGCGCACTCGTCGCCGCCCTCGTCGTACGCCACGTCGTACGAAGGCGGCGACGCGAGCAGGGCTAGGACGAGGTGCGGGTCGGCCGGGCCTTCGGTGCCTGGTCCGGGCCGCCCCGCGGGGTGTCGTCGGCGGCACGCTCGTGGCCGCCGCGCAGGGCGGAGGCGAGCGCGGAGACCAGGGCCATGCCCGCGGCGACGCTGAAGACGATCGTCAGGCCGTGGTGGAAGGGGCCGGAGACCAGTTCGGGGAAGAAGGTGTGGCCGGTCAGCGTGGCGCGCTGGGCCGCGCTCACCTGGTCCAGGGTGCCGCCAGAGCCGAGCAGATGGCCGATGGGGTTGTTGCCGAGGAACGTGGCGAACAGGGTGCTGACCGGTGGCAGCGAGGCCACCTGGTGGGCGGTGCCGGCGGCTACGCCGTGTGCCTGGAGGCCCTGGGCGAGGGTCTTCGGCAGGGTGCCGGCCAGGCCGGACACCATCAGCGAGAAGAAGACACCGATGGACAGGGCCGTGCCGGAGTTCTGGAAGGTGGAGCGCATCCCGGAGGCCACGCCCCGGTAGCGGGCGGGCACGCTGCCCATGATGGAGGAGGTGTTGGGCGCGGAGAACATGCCCTGGCCCAGGCCGTTGAGCAGCAGGAGTGCCGCGAAGACGCCGTAGTCGAAGTCCACCGGCAGGGCGAGCAGGCCGAAGAAGGACGCGGCGACGACCAGCAGCCCGGTGGTGGAGAAGAGCCGGGCGCCGAACCGGTCGGACAGATAGCCCGAGAGGGGGCCGGCGATCAGGAATCCGAGGGTGAGCGGCAGCATGAAGATGCCGGCCCACAGCGGGGTGTCCTCGAAGTCGTAGCCGTGCAGCGGCAGCCAGATGCCCTGGAGCCAGATGATGAGCATGAACTGCAGCCCGCCCCGGGCGATCGCGGTCAGCAGGGCGGCGAGATTGCCCGCGGCGAACGCCCGCACCTTGAACAGCGACAGCCGGAACATGGGCTCGGCGACCCGGGTCTCGACGACGCAGAACACCAGCAGCAGGAAGAGGCCGCCGAAGAGCCCGGTGAGGACCCAGGGGTTGGTCCAGCCGGTGGAGTGGCCGCCGTAGGGCTGGATGCCGTAGGTGATGCCGGCGAGCAGGATGCCGGCTCCGGAGGCGAAGGTGAGGTTGCCGAGCCAGTCCACCCGGCCGCGTCCGCCGACCGCGGTCTCACGCAGGCTCAGGTACGACCAGACGGTGCCGGTGATGCTGACCGGGACGCTCACCCAGAACACCGCCCGCCAGTCGACGGCGGCCAGCAGACCACCGGCGAGCAGGCCGAGGAACTGCCCGGCGAGGGCGGTGATCTGGTTGATGCCGAGGGCCATGCCGCGCTGGCGGGCCGGGAAGGCGTCGGTGAGGATGGCGGCCGAGTTGGCGGTCAGCATGGACCCGCCGAAGGCCTGCACGATGCGCCACAGGATCAGCCACAGGGCGCCGGCGCCGGCCCGGAACGGGTCCAGGGACAGCGCGACGGAGGCACACGCGAAGACCAGGAAGCCCAGGTTGTAGATCCGGACGCGGCCGAACATGTCGCCGAGCCGGCCGAGGACGACCACCAGGACGGCCGAGACCAGCAGGTAGCCCAGGATCATCCACAGCAGGTAGCCGATGTTCCCGGCCGCGAGCGGGTCGAGGCCGATCCCGCGGAAGATCGCCGGCAGCGAGATGATCACGATGGAGGCGTCCATCGTGGCGATCAGCACGCCGAGGGTGGTGTTGGAGAGGGCGACCCACTTGTAGCCGGGCCCCGGCGGCGTCTCGCGCGTGCGGGCGGAGCGGGCGAGGATACGGGCGCGTATGCCTCCGGCGGAGGAACCGGACGGTGCCGGACGGGTGCCGCTCACAGCCGTTCCGCCAGTCGGTCGAGCAGGGGCAGGACGTCCTGAAGGGCCTGCCGCTCCTGCGGGGTGAACTCGTCCAGGGCGAGGGCGAGCCGCCCCATGGACTCGGAGCGGCGCTGCTCCAGCATGGCCTGTCCTTCGGCGGTGATGGAGACGATGAACCGGCGTCCGTCGGACGTGTCGGGCGTACGGCTCACCAGCCCGCGCTGTTCGAGCCCGGCGAGGGTGCTGGCCATCGCCTGCGGCCGGACCCGTTCCAGTTCGGCGAGCGAGCCCGGCGAGTCCGGACCGCTCCGGGCGAGCCGGGCCAGCACCGAGACGCCGGAGAGCGACACGTCCCCGACCGCGTGCGCCTGTCGCAGTCGCCGGACGATCCGGCCCATGGCCAGCCGGAGCCCGGCGGCGAGTCCATTCGTGTCCATGTTTACTAACGATAGGTTTATCAGTCTGAACTGTTCAACCAAGCGTAAGCAATCGTACGGACCCGCCGCGAGCACGCCCCGGCGAAGGTCAGGAGAACGGGCTCGGGCGGCGGGTACGGGGGTCGTCAGGGCCCTCGGTGTCCGGAGGCGGGAGGGGTGGTGGGGCCTCCCCCGCGGTGAGGTGTTCCAGGACCTCGACCAGTTCCTGGCAGGCCTTCTCCACCGAGCGGCGGGTGTTGCGCTGCTCGGTGATCACGGCGGACAGCAGCAGTGCGGTCAGGGCCATCGATCCGTTGAACGCCTGGAGTTTCGCCATGACCTCGATCCGGCTCAGCCCCGCGAAGGCGCCGACGCCGTCCGTCGCGGCGTCGGTGGCCAGCACAGAGGTCAGCAGCGCGCACAGCACGCTGCCCACCAGCTCGAAGCGCAGAGCGGCCCAGATGAGCAGCGGGTAGACGAGGTAGAGCACGCTGAGCGAGCTGTAGACGGCGACCGGCACGAGGAAGCAGGCGACGACGGTGAGCGCGGTCGCCTCCTTCCAGCGGGCCAGGGGCGGCGGCCAGCGGGCGCCGTGCAGCAACAGCAGCAGCGGGGTGACGATCAGGACGCCCATCGCATCGCCCACCCACCAGGCCAGCCAGACCGGCCAGAATTTGTGCGCGGCCAGCTTGTCCGTGACCACGAGGAGGCCGACACCCACGGTCGCGCTGATCAGCATGGCGCCGAGCGCTCCCAGGAACACCAGGGCGACGCCGTCGCGTAACCGCCGGAGGTCGGTGCGGAAACCGGCCCGGCGCAGCAGCAGCGCCGCGCACACCGGTGCGCCGGTCTGGCCGGCGAGGGTGCCGAGCACGTCGAGACGGGGGGTGACGATGGACGCCACCACGAGGAACGCACCGATCGTGACACCGGGCCAGCAGCGCAGGCCGAGGATCAGCAGGGCGGCGAGGGCGACACCGCTGGCGGGATAGATGGGCGTGACGACCGCGCCCTCGACGACCAGCTCCCGCACGAGCCCGAGCCGCCCCGCGGCGAAGTAGCAGACCGCGACGGCCAGCACCTGGACGACATGGCCGACCGGCCGGCGCTGAACCTCGTTACCCACCACAGCAGCAATCTCACACGGGCGCCGACGGGTCGGCGAGGCGAGAGCGGCTGCCGTCCAGCCCTATGGCGTAATGCGGTGGGGGTGCGAGGGGGTGGGGGCGTGGTCGAGGCGGTTGCGGTCGGGGGCGGACGCGGGCGAAGGCACACGCGAACCGAGTCTTCACGGTCGGAGGCAAGGACCGTCCAGGCCGACGACCAGGACGGCCGCGTCGTCCTCGTGGCCGACGCTCTCGGCCCCCTTGATCACGGCCGCGGCCAGCGCGTGGGCCTCCAGGCTCGCTACGGCCGCGATGCCGGCGAGGCGGACCACCTGGTCGAGGCCGTCCTCGACGGTCAGTGACGGTCCCTCCACCACTCCGTCGGTGACCAGGACGAACACCCCGCCCGTGGTCAGCCGGTGCCGGGTCACCGGGTACTCCATGCCCGTCTCGATGCCGAGCGGTGGTCCGCCCTCGTCGTCGACGACGCCGGACCTGCCGTCCGCCGTGGCCCAGACGAAGGGGATGTGGCCGGCCCGGGCGCTCTCCAGCACCCCGGTGGCCAGGTCGAGGCGCATGAAGGTGCAGGTCGCGAACAGGTCGGTGCCCAGGGAGAGCAGCAGTTCGTTGGTGCGGGCCAGGAGTTCGCCGGGGTCGCTGGTGACCGACGCGAGGGCGCGCAGTCCGGCCCGTACCTGGCCCATGAAGGCGGCGGCCTCGATGTTGTGTCCCTGGACGTCACCGATGGACAGCCCGACCCGGCCGTCGGGCAGGTCGAAGGCGTCGTACCAGTCGCCGCCCACGTTGAGCCCGAGGTTGGCCGGGGTGTAGCGCACGGCGAGGTGCAGTCCGGGGGCGGTGGGCAGGTCCCGCGGCAGCATGCCGCGCTGGAGGGCGATGGCCAGCTCGACCTGGCTGCGCTGCACCTCCGCGCGCTCGCGTGCCTGGGCGGTGAGCGAGCCGAGTCGGGCCAGCAGCTCGTCGCCTTCGTCCATGGAGCGCTTGCGGGGCATCGATCACTTCCGGCGGGGCGGTGGCCCACGGAGGCCGGGCGCCTGAACTTTCGGCAAACGTCTAGATTTTACCGAAATCTGATGATCTCGCCTTCGGGGCGGCGCCCGGGTGCGAGGTCAGCACCTTGATCCGTCCGTCCCCCGGACGGTGGACATGCCCGTGTCGGGGCCGAGGCCGCACCGGGCCGCGATGCGAGATTACGGCTGCGGCTTCGGGCCGCTTCGTCAGCCATCCCCTGTCACCGCCCTCGGAGGGACACCACCATGCGCCTGTGCCGTCCGCTCGTCGCCGTTCTCGGCGGACTCGCCCTCGCCCTGACCACCACCGGCTCCGCGCTCGCCGCGGACGGCACCTTCACGTGGGTCGGCCCCAAGGGCGAGCCGTACGCCATCGACAGCCCGCCGCAGTACAAGTGCCTCGACATGGCGCAGGAGGCTCGCGGAGCGCACAACGCCACGAAGAAGCCCCTGGTCACCTTCACGCAGAAGAAGTGCCATGGGGCGGCGACCCGGCTCGCCCCCGGCAAGTCGGCGCCCAGTGGCGCGCGTTTCGCCAGCATCGTGTTCAACCCGCGCTGACCGGCACCGCGAGGAAAACGGGTGGCACGCGTCCGCGCCCGGGCGCTAGCGTGCCGCCCATGTCCACTCCCGAGGCATCCAGGCGCTAGCCACCGGCCGTCCGGTGGCGTCGCCTCCCTTTCTCCTTGAAGTTCCTCCTTCGAGGCCGTAGCGCCACGAGGCGTACCCCACCACCGGACCGCCGTTCCGCACGCGATCGCCCGCGCGCTCGGCTGGATGTCCGATCCCGACCGCACTCACTCGTCGTGAACGACGGCACCCACCTGTCGTGACCGGCGCGGGTCCGCGTGCTCGCTACCCGTCCGCGACCCGGTGTGTGGAGTCTTCATGCCTTTCGCCCTCTATCTGCTCGGGCTGGCCGTCTTCGCCCAGAGCACCTCCGAGTTCATGCTGTCCGGCCTGGTGCCGGACATCGCCCGCGACCTCGGGGTCTCCGTCCCCACCGCGGGCACGCTCACGTCCGCCTTCGCCGTCGGCATGATCGCGGGGGCCCCGCTGACGGCGCTGCTCGGCCGGCGCCGGCCGAGGCGGCAAGCCCTGCTGGTGTTCCTGGGCGTGTTCCTGCTCGCCCATGTCGTCGGCGCGCTCACCTCCGACTTCGGTGTCCTGCTGGCCACCCGGGTCCTCGCGGCCCTGGCCAACGCCGGCTTCCTGGCCGTGGCGCTGGCGACGGCGACCGGCATGGTCGCGCCCGACGCCAAGGGCCGGGCCGCCTCGATCCTGCTCGGCGGCACCACGCTCGCCTGTGTGGTGGGCGTGCCCGTCGGCGCCGCCCTGGGTCAACTGCTGGGCTGGCGCTCGGCGTTCTGGGCGGTGGCCCTGCTGTCCGCGCCCGCGCTGGCCGCGATCGCCCGGTCGGTGCCGACCGGGCGGACCGGGCCGGACGGGCCCGGCACCGGGGCACGCGCGGAGCTACGGCTACTGCGCCGGCCCCGGCTGCTGGTGACGCTGGGCCTCGGCGCGCTCGTCAACGGCGCCACCTTCTGCACCTTCACCTACCTGGCCCCGCTGGCCACGGACGTGACCGGGCTCGGCGCGGGGTGGGTGCCGGGTGTGCTGGCGCTGTTCGGTGCCGGCGCGTTCGCCGGGGTGACGTCGGCGGGGCGGCTGGCGGACCGGCGGCACCTGCCGGTCCTGTGGGCGGGCGGGGCCGCGCTGCTCGCCGGGTGGGCACTGCTGGCTCTGTCGGCCGGGCACCCGGCGGCGGCCGTCCTGCTGGTTCCGGTCCTCGGGATGCTGTCGTTCGGCGTCGGTTCGACGCTGATCACGCGGGTCCTGTACGAGGCGGCTGACGCCCCCTTGCTCGGGGGCGCCTTCGCGACCTCGGCGCTGAACGTCGGCGCCGCCCTCGGCCCGGTCCTCGGCGCCGCCGCGATCGAGGGCGGCCTGGGCTACCGCTCACCGGTCTGGGTCAGCGCCCTGCTGATGACACCGGCGCTCGCCGCCCTGGGCCTGGTCCGGCGCGAGCAGCGGCCCGCGTGACAGCCGGCGGTGGCTCACAGCGGGGAGCGGGCCACCGTCGTCACATAGGCGCCGAACAGCAGGGAGACCAGGGTCAGGGCGCCGTAGACGAGGACCGCCTGGGCCGGGCGGGCCCGCCAGGTGCGCATGAGCGCGCGGGCCATGGGGATGAGCAGCGGGAAGGCCGGCAGCAGGAAGCGCGGTTTGGAGGAGAAGGAGCCGGAGCCGCCGACCACGAGCAGGATCAGGATCCCCGAGAAGACCACCAGCGCCAGCGGGGCGCGCTCCAGGCACAGCAGCGCGAAGAGCAGGCAGCCCACGGCGACGATCACCAGGGCCATCGGGTACACGACGCCTCCGCCGTGCAGCAGCAGCCCCTTCACGAACCGGGCCGAGCCGATGCCGAAGTCGAATTTGGAGTCCCAGGCGCTCTGCACCTTGAAGTAGCCGCCGAGCAGGTCTCCCGTCTGCTGGCCCACCCACAGCACATAGCCGAGCCAGCCGAGGGGGGCGAGTACGGCACCGGCCCACAGGCTCACCGGGACCCGGCCGCGCTGCCGCAGCGCCTCGTAGCCGGCGGCGAGGGAGACGGCGATCGCGATCGCGAAACCGCTGGGCCGGGCCAGGCCGGCCAGCGCGGCGAGCGAGCCGGCCCACAGCCAGCGGCCCTTGAGCACGTGGTACAGGGACCAGATGGCCAGCGCGGCGAACAGCGACTCGGTGTACGCGATGGTCAGTTCGGCGGCGTGCGGCATCACGGCCCACAGGGCGACCAGTGCGGTGGCGACGCCGCGTCCGTAGAGCAGGTGTCCGATGGCGTAGACGCCGTACGCCGCCACGCCCGCGGCGATCCAGGAGATGAGGAGGGCGGCCTGGCCGGGGGTCAGCGGCAGGACCGTGGTCAGTGTCCTGATGAGGCCGGGGTACAGCGGGAAGAACGCCCAGTCGGCCTGGGGGGCGCCTTGCGGGGTGATCCAGATCTTGTGGCCGTAGCCCTGGGCGGCGATGTGCAGGTACCAGCGGGAGTCCCAGGAGTGGGCGAGGCTCTTGAGGAGCGGATGCCCCCGCAGGGCGTTGGCGAGGATCATCGCCAGAACCCCGACGAACCGGACCGCCACGAACAGGGCGAGGGCCGCCAGCGCACCCTCGGGGGTCCCGCGGCGGGCGATCCTGGGTAGGGCCGTGCGTCGGAGGGGCCCGGACGGGGCGGCAGCCTCGGGTCGGGGCACAGAAGAGGTACTCACTCTCTTGACCTTGAACACGCCTGGTAAGACGTGCAATCCACGACCCGGGTTTCTTACACACTTCCACCCTGATTCAGGAAATTACCCCTTCTTTCGGAATCAGGCGTAATCCGGGCAAACCGCCCCGAGAGGCACCCCGCCGACGCCCCCCAGAAAGATCAACGTAGGGTGCGGTTAGCATATGAGCGCTGCCTAGCTCGAAAGATAAATCTGTGACTGTCAACGACGACTCGTTCACCAACTGGAAGATCCGCGAGGAGATCGCGGAGTCGATGATCCCGCTCATCGGGAAGCTGCACCGCGAGCGGGACGTGACCGTCCTGCTGCACAGCCGCTCCCTGGTGAACAAGTCGGTGGTCAGCATCCTGAAGACGCACCGCTTCGCCCGGCAGATCGCCGGCGCCGAGCTGTCGGTCACCGAGACCATGCCGTTCCTGCAGGCCCTGACCGCTCTCGACCTCGGGCCCTCGCAGATCGACCTCGGCATGCTGGCCACCGCGCACAAGGCCGACGAGCGCGGCCTGAGCGTGGCGGAGTTCACCGCCGAGGCCGTCGCCGGCGCGACCGGCGCCAACAAGATCGAGCGCCGGGAGTCGCGCGACGTCGTCCTGTACGGCTTCGGCCGCATCGGCCGGCTCGTCGCCCGGCTGCTGATCGAGAAGGCCGGCTCCGGCAACGGCCTGAGGCTGCGCGCCATCGTCGTACGCGGGGGCGGCGATCAGGACATCGTCAAGCGTGCCTCGCTGCTGCGCCGGGACTCCATCCACGGCCAGTTCCACGGCACGATCACGGTGGACGAGGCGAACAGCACGATCGTCGCCAACGGCAACGCCATCAAGGTGATCTACGCCGACGACCCGACGGCCGTCGACTACACCGAGTACGGCATCCGGGACGCCATCCTCATCGACAACACCGGCAAGTGGCGCGACCGCGAGGGACTGTCGAAGCACCTGCGTCCCGGCATCGAGAAGGTCGTGCTGACCGCGCCGGGCAAGGGCGACGTCCCGAACATCGTGCACGGCGTCAACCACGACACCGTCAAGCCGGACGAGCAGATCCTGTCCTGCGCCTCCTGCACCACCAACGCGATCGTGCCGCCGCTGAAGGCGATGGACGACGAGTACGGCGTGCTGCGCGGCCACGTGGAGACCGTCCACTCGTTCACGAACGACCAGAACCTGCTGGACAACTACCACAAGTCCGAGCGTCGTGGCCGCTCCGCGCCGCTCAACATGGTGATCACCGAGACCGGCGCCGCCTCCGCCGTCGCCAAGGCGCTGCCCGACCTCAAGGCGAAGATCAGCGGCAGCTCGATCCGGGTCCCCGTGCCGGACGTCTCGATCGCGATCCTCAACCTCCAGCTGGCCCGCGAGACCACCCGCGAGGAGGTCCACGACTACCTGCGCGAGGTCTCGCTGACCTCGCCGCTGCGCCGCCAGATCGACTTCACCACGGCGCCCGACGCGGTCTCCAGCGACTTCATCGGCTCGCGCCACGCCTCGATCGTGGACGCCGGCGCGCTCAAGGTCGACGGCGACAACGCGATCCTGTACCTCTGGTACGACAACGAGTTCGGTTACTCCTGCCAGGTGGTCCGCGTCGTCCAGCACGTCTCGGGCGTCGAGTACCCGACGTTCCCGGCGACGGCCGTCTGACGGCTGACCGCCCACGGCCTCGGCCGCCGACCGGAGGTCCGGTCGGCGGCCGACGTGCTGTGGTACGTACGCTCAGGCCTTGCCCCCGGCCTTCGCGGCAGGGGCGCAGGCCCCCGTGGCACACGCCGTGAGCCACTGGTCGAAGTCGGTGTCGTAGCGGGTGCCGATGCCGTCGTGGTAGACGGCGTATCCGCCCGCGTAGTCACCGGCGCGGAAGCGGGCGAGCATGCTCTGGACGTCGTCGGGGTGCCGCTCCGCCATGTAACGCACGGCGAGATAGCCCCACGGGTAGGTGCGGGTCGTGTCGCTGTTGGCGTAGGTGTTCTCGAAGAGCGTGCTCAGCCTGTACGTGTGCTTGCCGGCCTCCTGGATCGCCTGGTCGTCGGCGATCCCCCGGTAGCCGTAGGAGACGTACTCGGCGAGGCCCTCGATCCACCACACGTCCGCCACGGAGGTCTGCTGCGCGAAGTCGCCCTTCATGTCGTCGCGGGCGTCGAGGAAGTGCGTGTACTCGTGGTTGAGGTTCCAGATCCGGGCCGTGAAACCGTCGTCGGAGTCCTTCTGGTACATGATCGACGTGGGCTGGTTGGCCGGGTCGGACGGGTCGCCGTCCAGCGTGATGCCGCCGTTGTCGGTGCTGACGCCGTAGATCGCGCCCGCGTAGGTCTGGTAGTCGGCGCGGCTGGCGAAGACCACGAGCTGGATGCTGGAGACGTACTGGCCGGGTATCGGACCGTCGGCCTTGACCAGGTTGCGGAAGTAGGCGTCCTGGTTCAGCACACTGGCGCATACGGCGGCGAGGTCGTCGGCCGTCAGGGACTCGGCGCGGATCGTGTGGGTCGCGTCGCACTGGTGGGTGATCGGCAGGGCGGCGGCGGTGAGCTTGGCGGGCAGGTCGCAGACGTCGTAGTACGCGCAGTCGCCGCCGTCGTACGCGCCTGCCTGGGTGGCGACGGCGACCCAGAGGGCTGCCGTGGGGCCGGTGATCCCGGACTCGTCCAGCAGATCCTTGGCCAGCGGCCGTACCGTCGCCTGAAGTTCGGGATGCTCTACGTAACGGGCCAGGTTCATACCGGCGTTGGAGTCCAGGAAGGCCAGATCGGTGCCGAGCAGACCGGTGTGGTCCAGCGCGAAGTCGTGCAGGGTGCCGGTGATCGACGGGTCCGCGGTGACCGCCGTGACGTAGTCCGGATTCCAGTTGCCGCGCCACAGCGGGGTGTAGACGTCGTTGACCGCGCTGACCATGCTGGCCACGGAGTCGTACGAGCTGTCGTAGTCGGTCAGCAGCCGCTGGTAGACGGGAAGATAACGACCCTGCTGATCGGCGCTGTCGGTGAGGATGACGGTTTCGCCGAGGATGTCGCCGTTGGCCGCCGTCACGTCGTACGCGTGCGAGCGGGCGAAGAAGGCGTCCAGGCCGCCGGTGACGGCGGTGGTGAGACGGGAGGTGTACGAGCCCACGTCCGCGGGGTCGTTGAACTGCACGTAGTACCCGGCCCGCAGGAACAGGACCAGTTGCTCCAGGCTGGCGGAGTTGTCGCCGCGGTACTGCCGGGCCGTACCGGTGAACGCGGCCGCCACGGTGCGCATCTGGGACTCACGGAAGACGGCGTGCGCGTCCTGGCCGGTGACCGAGAACAGGGTGTTCACACAGTCCGTGGTCGAGGCCTTCACGAAGGCGACGAGAGCGGAGCCGGTACGGCTGCCGAAGTCGGCCGGCGTACAGGATGCGGCCTTGGCCGCCCTGCGGGCGGACTGGCCGAACAGGGGCTTCTGGGGCGGGAGCTGGGCTGGGCTGAGCCGGTGGGTCTGGCTCGCGGGGCGTTCCGTGACGGCGGCGGCGGCGCCGGCCGGAGACGGTACCGAGGTGTGCGGGCGGGACGGTGCGGCGGGACCGGGGTGCGGCTGGGGTGCGGCCAGCGCCGGCGCGGACAGCAGGCCGGCCACGGTGACACAGACGGCGGCGGCACCGGCCAGGCGGGCGGTCGTACGCCCGGGTCCGCGTCTGGGCAGCGCGAAGCGATAGCGCATCTGGGTTCCTCCATGAAGGGATGCGCCTCTGTGGGGTGTTGAGGCGTGTGAGGCACTGTCTCAGCGGGCCGCTCGCCCAACAATGCCGTGTGACATAGCACATGGCACTGACCACTCATAACATCGCGGCACGCTTTTGACATGCTCCTACGCGCCGGTGACGCTCCAGGTGCGTGAGGCCCAGGCCCGCAGATGCGGTGCCTGGGCGACGAGATCGCGGTACGCGGCCATGGCGGACTGGGACAGTGCCTCCAGGACCTCTTCGCCGACGGTGTCGGGCCGCCAGGCCAGCACATAGCGGCACCACAGCGGTGAGCCGACCAGCGGCTTGACCACGACGTGCGGGATGGGCCGCAGCGTCGGCTGCACCAGGGACACGCCGAGACCGTCGGCGATCATGCTCTGCAGCTGGCTCTGGTCGCCGAGGAACTCGTGGACCGTGACCGGGGTGAAGCCGGCCGCCGCGCAGGCCTCGTAGAACACCCCGGGCCAGCCGGCGCCGTCGTCCGGGGTCACGAACCACGCGTCCTCGGCCAGGTCCGCGAGCTGCACCTGGGCGCTCTGGCGCAGCCGGTGCCGGGAGGGCAGGGCGACGAACGTCGGCTCGGTGACGATCCCGCGGTGTCGCACCGCGGCCGAGTGGCGCAGCTCCATGCCCGGGTAGTCGGCGGCGATCGCGGCATCCACCGCGCCCTCCTCCAGCAGTTCCACGATCCGTGAGGAGGCGTAGACGCTGTTGACCGCGAGGGACAGGTTCGGCAGCCGGGTGCGGACCCGGGAGACCGTGCCGGACAGCATGGGCGAGTTGGTCGCGGCCACGCGCAGTGTACGGCGGGGCGGTGCGGCGGCGGGGCGGTGGCCTATGGCGTCGGCGCGGGCCAGCACGTCGCGGGCCTGGGCGACCACCTCGGCACCGTAGGAGGTCGGCCGCGCTCCGCTCGTGCCGCGCTCGAAGAGCGGCTCGCCGAAGTGGCGCTCTATGCGGCGCAGCTGGGTGCTCACGGCGGGCTGCGAGTAACCGAGCTGTGCCGCCGCGCGCCCCACGCTGCCGGCGTCGGCGATCGCGCACAGCACCCGCAGGTGCCGCAGCTCCAACTCCATCGCTCCACTCCCCGCCTCGTCCCGCAGGGGCTCGACCGCCTCTCGGGAAACCTGGTGCTCACGCCCGCCGCCGCGGATGGCCGCGGCCGGCGGACCGAAGCGTTCCATTGTGCCGCATCCGACACAAGGCACAGGTCCGCCGACCTTGGGACAGGGTCGGGCGAACGGATTGGCCCACCTCAGGACCGGCCGCGCGCGGACCACCCCGCCTCGGAACAAGGGCTCGACACCCGGCCCGCCCCGCCTCCGGGCGGACTCAGGCGTACAGAACGGCCTCCCCCGCCACCGGCCGGGCGCCCGGACCGGCCCACCTGGGACAGGGACCGGCCCTACGGAATCACCCACCTCAGCACCAACCACACACACGGACCACCCCGCCTCGGAACAAGAGCTCGACACCCGGACCGGCCCGGCTCCGGAGCCGGCCCGTAGAGCCACCTCGCCTCGGGACCCGGCCCGAGCGGCCCGGTACGTCTCGCGTCGGAGGCGGACCTCCCCGCACCACGCCGCACCGCCCCACCCGCCCTGCCCCGGAGCGGCCTGGCCTCTTTCGGCACGGGCTCACCACAGTCCGGGGACAGACGCCCCGTCCCCGCGCGCCGCTGCCCACTCAGCGCCGGCCCAGGACCTCCCGTGAGACCCCCCGCCCCCGGCTCAGGGCCGGCTCAGTACCTCCGCGACCCGGATGAACCCGTCCGTCCCATGGCCGAGGTCGACGGCACGGCGGGCCATGGCCTCCGTCGCGCGCATCGCGCCCGCGTCGATGCCGTGGGACTCGGAGACGTCGATGACATGGGCCATGGTCGAGAGGGCCGAGGTGAGGGGGTTGATCGACCCGGAATAGGTGCCCTCGTCGGCGTCCTGGGCGAACTCGGCGAACAGCGGTGGCAGGATCGCGCCGATGCCCTGGGCGAAGGGCGCCAGTTCCCCGGCGGTGACGCCCTCCGCCCGGGCGATCGCCACGGCGTGCGCGTAGCCCGCCATCGCGGTCCAGAAGATGTCGAGCAGCGCGATGTCGAAGGTGGCCGCGCGCCCGATCTCCTCGCCGAGACGGGTGTGCGTCCCGCCCAGCGTCTCCAGCACGGGAAGGTGCTCCTCGTAGAGGGCCTGCGGACCGCTGTGCAGGAAGACGGCTTCTGGTGTTCCGATGCTGGGTGCCGGCGTCATGATCGCACCGTCCAGGTAGCGGATGCCGTGGGCGGCCGCCCAGTCCGCCGTGTCCCGGGCGCGCTCCGGGGTGTCGGCGGTCAGGTTCACGACGGTACGGCCCTTCAGCGCCCGGGTGACCGGCTCGGACCGCAGTACGGCGTCGGCCGCGTCGTAGTTCACCACGCAGACCACGGTCAAGGCGGAGGCGGCGACGGCCTCCTCGGCCGAGCCGGCACCGGTGGCGCCGCGCTCGACCAGCTCCCGGTCCTTGCCCGGCGTGCGGTTCCAGACCGTCGTACGCAGCCCCGCCGTCAGGAACGCGGTGGCCAGCGATCGGCCCATGGGGCCGAGACCGAGCACGGTGACGGCGGGAAGATCAAGGGACGAGGACATGTTCCAACTCCTGTACGTGTAAAGGAAAGTGGCCGTACGGCCTGGTGAGGAATCGAGGACGCCGATGACACGCAGCCGCGCGCAGGACCCGAACGTCTGCGGGGTGACCGCCGCGATCGCCGTGATCGACGGCAAATGGAAGACGTCCTTGCTGTGGCTGCTGGAGTCCGGCCCGCACCGTCCCGCCGCCCTGCGGCGCCGGCTGCCGGGGCTGAGCGAGAAGGTGCTGACGCAGGCGCTGCGCGAGATGGAGGAGGACGGTCTGGTGCACCGGGAGGTGCACGACGTGGTGCCGCCGAAGACCGTCTACTCGCTGACCGGTTTCGGCCGCGACCTGTCCGAGGCGCTGGGGCCGGTGGCCGACTGGGGACACCGCCGCCTGGATCAGCTCCGCGAGCACGATCACGAACACGAGCACGAGCACGAGCACGAGGCGGCTTCGTGACGCGCTGTCGTCCCCACCTCCCCTTCGTCCGTGCCGCCGAGCGCCTCTGACCTCGTGGAACGAGCCTCTCCCGGCCTGGTGGCGGCTGCCAAGTACGCACAAAAAAGTGGGTATGCGAGAGGGGCGGCCCCCGGCGGAAGCGCGGGCCGCCCCTCAGTGGGGCCGCTTGCGGTCAGGCCGTTGTCGGCGGGCCCTCGGCAAGGCCGTTCTCAGTAAGCCCGTCCCACGACCGCGACCGTCCCCGGCTCGTCGTCGCTCCCGGGCACCGAGCCGTCCGCCGCGACCAGGCACCGTACCGACACGCCCCGCTCGCCCAGCCGGGCCTCGCCGTCGGGGCCCAGTGTCGCCCACGGGATGCGGGCCCAGCCGGTGCTCGCGGCCTCGACGGCCTCCTCGACGGTGGTCACCTCGACCGTACGGTCCTCGCGGCGCCGGCGGGACTGCGCCAGCAGCAGCGCCTGGTCGTCCTCCAGCGCCCCGGGCAGCAGCGCGGGCAGTGCGGCGGCGGTGACCGGCTCCTTGGTGCCGGGGATGCGGCGGACCAGCACGGCCGTGCCGTTCTCCAGGTCGCGCGGGCCCACCTCGATCCGTACGGGCACGCCCTTCAGCTCCCAGTCGACAGCGCGCCGGCCGAACGGCACGTCCGTGCGGTCGTCGACGTGGACGCGCACGCCCGCCGAGGTCAGCCGGTCGCCGATCGCGCGTACGGCGGCCAGTACCGCCGCGTCGCCCTTGACCGCGAGGACCACCACCTGGACCGGAGCCAGACGGGGCGGCACGCGCAGCCCGTCGTCGTCGCCGTGTGTCATCACCAGCGCGCCGATCATCCGGGTGGTGGAGCCCCAGGAGGTCTGCCAGACATGCTCCTGCCGGCCGTCCCTCGACACGTACTCCGTGTGGAAGGCCTTGGCGAAGTTCTGGCCCAGCTCATGGCTGGTGACCATCTGGAGGGCCTTGCCGTCGCCCATCATGCTCTCCAGCGTGAGGGTGTTGATCGCACCGGCGAACCGCTCCCTGGCCGTCTTGCGTCCGGAGACGAAGTCCATGGCCAGGACGCCGCGCAGGAAGTCGCCGTAGACCTCGTTCTGGACGCGTGCCGCGAAGGCGCGCGCCTCCTCGTACGTGGCGTGCGCGGTGTGGCCCTCCTGCCACAGGAACTCCGTCGTGCGCAGGAACAGACGCGGGCGCAGTTCCCAACGCACCACGTTCGCCCACTGGTTGATCAGCAGGGGCAGATCGCGGTAGCTCTGCACCCACTTGGCGAAGTACTCGTTGACGATCGTCTCGGAGGTGGGCCGGACCACGACGGGTTCCTCCAGCTCCTTGCCACCCGCATGGGTGACGACCGCGAGTTCGGGCGCGAACCCCTCGACGTGCTCGGCCTCCCGCGTCAGGAACGACTCCGGGATGAGCAGCGGGAAGTACGCGTTCTGGGTGCCGGTCGCCTTGATGCGGGCGTCCATCTCCTGCTGCATCCGCTCCCACAGGCCGTAACCGTACGGTCGGATGACCATGGTGCCGCGCACCGGGCCGTTGTCGGCCAGCTCCGCCTTGTTGACCAGGTCCTGGTACCAGCGCGGGAAGTCGTCCGCCCGGGGGGTGAGCACGGGTGCTTTTGCCATGCCGGGCAGGCTAGGACGAGCGGCCGCCGGTACGCGAACCAATTCCCGCCCCCTTGACCCGGCGGTGGAGCACTGCCACTTTTCATCGACACAAAGGGAACGGCAAGGGAACGGGATTCCGGGGCGGCGAGGACTCACCGGTCCCGACCCGAGGGCGGTGTCCGCCTCGACGTCGTGGCGCTGTGCGGGCTGCTGTGCGCGCAGCCGTACATCAGCGCCGACGTGGGCAGTGGCACCGTCCGGGGCTGACCCTGCCCCCGCACTCCTTCGTGACCGTCCGGGCCCCGGTGCTCCCGGCCCTCCCCCCGGCGAGTTGAGAGGTGACGACCGTGGAACGGCCTCTGCCCGAGCGCCGGCTGCGTCCTCCGATGGGCTGGAACAGCTGGGACTGCTACGGCCCGACGGTCACTGAGGACGAGGTGCTCGCCAACGCGGTGTTCCTGCGCGATCATCTGCTGCCCCACGGCTGGGACACGGTGGTGGTGGACATCCAGTGGTACGAGCCGACGGCCCGCGCGCACGGCTACAACACGGACGCGCCGCTGGTCCTCGACGCCTACGGCCGCCAGCTCCCGGCACCGAACCGGTTCCCCTCCGCCGCCAGCGGGGCGGGCTTCGCGCCGCTGGCCCGGCGGGTGCACGGCCTCGGACTGCGCTTCGCCCTGCACATCATGCGCGGCATCCCGCGTCGTGCTGTCGCGGCCCGACTCCCCGTACACGGCACGGAGTTCACCGCCGACGAGGTCGCCGAAACGGATTCGGTCTGCCCCTGGAACTCCGACAACTACGGCCTGAACCACGACCATCCGGGCGCGCAGGCCTACTACGACTCCCAGGTCGCCCAATTCGCCGACTGGGGCGTGGACTTCGTCAAGGCCGACGACATGCTCTTCCCGTACCACGAGCGGGAGGTCGCCGCCTACGCGCGGGCCATCGAGCGCTCTGGCCGGCCGATCGGGCTGAGCCTGTCCCCCGGCACCGATGTCTCCCTCGCCCGACTGG
Organism: Streptomyces sp. MMG1121; assembly: GCF_001280015.1. Taxonomy (GTDB): domain Bacteria; phylum Actinomycetota; class Actinomycetes; order Streptomycetales; family Streptomycetaceae; genus Streptomyces. The sequence goes on along the minus strand of NZ_LGDV01000141.1, from coordinate 16,593 downwards.
ACCATCTGCGGGAGCACGCCACGATGTGGCGGGTCTGCGACGACCTGTGGGACCGCTGGGCGGATGTCGAGGCCCAGTTCGCCCGGATGGCCCGGTGGGCGCCCTGGCAGGGCGCGGGCGGCTGGGCCGACGCCGACATGCTGCCGCTCGGCCGTATCGGCATCCGTGCCGAACGCGGCGAGGACCGGCTGTCCCGGCTCACCCGGCCCGAGCAGATCAGCCTGCTCACCCTGTGGCTGATCGCCCGTTCGCCGCTGATGATGGGCGGCGACCTGCCGACCAGCCCGCCCGAGACCATCGAACTCCTCACCAACGACGAGGCGTTGGCCGTCCTGTGGCACAGCACCGGAAACCGCGAGGTGCTGCGCGAGGGCGACCTGGTGTTGTGGACGGCCCGCGACACCGATGGCCGTACCCGCTACGCCGCCGTGTTCTCCCTCGCCGACGGGCCCCGCCGGTACGAGGTGCCGCTCGGCTCGCTCGGTGCCCGGCCGGCCGACCGGGTCCGGGAGCTGTGGAGCCGTACGCCGGTCGCGCACGACGGCCGGCGGCTGACCGTCGAGGTGCCCGCCCACGGCGCCGCCCTCTATCGTCTCGCGCAGGACACCGGGGCGGCGGACACCGGGCGGGAGTGGGCGTGGCGACGATCCAGGACGTGGCGAAGGCGGCCGGGGTGGACCACCCGGTGGTGATCCTCGGCGAGCGGATCTTCGGCGGGTCCGTGGGCCATGTCGCCATGCCCACTGTCGAGGCGTCGGCGGCCGCCACCCGGCATCTGATCGAGCGGGGCTGCCGGCGCGTGGCCGTCGTGTGCGGTCGGCCGCGCGACGAGGTCGACGTGTCGAGCCTGCGTCACACCGGCTACCGGCAGGCACTGCGGGCCGCCGGTCCGCCCGCCGACCACCTGGCCCAGGTGCGGAGCGTGCCGGCGCTGACCATGGCCCGCTGACCGAATCCTTGATCCACTCTGCGACTACAGTCCACTCCCATTTGCCTAAAAGGTTTAGGCAGACCCATAATCATTTATGGCAGAGAGGAGCGAGCTTATGGTTCGCGTAGGTCTGAACGCCGAACGGCTGGCCCGTGCGGGCGCCGAGCTGGCCGACGAGGTCGGCTTCGACCAGGTGACCGTGTCCGCACTGGCCCGGCGGTTCGACGTCAAGGTCGCGAGCCTCTACTCGCATCTGAAGAACTCCCAGGACCTCAAGACGCGGATCGCGCTCCTGGCCCTGGAGGAGCTGGCCGACCGCGCCACCGACGCGCTCGCCGGCCGGGCCGGCAAGGACGCCCTCACCGCGTTCGCCGACGTGTACCGCGACTACGCCCGCGCCCACCCCGGCCGCTACGCGGCGACCCGCCATCCGCTCGACCCCGCAGCGGCGGCGGCGAGCGCGGGCCGCCGGCACGCGCAGATGACCCGGGCGATCCTGCGCGGCTACGACCTGGCCGAGCCCGACCAGACCCACGCGGTCCGCCTCCTCGGCAGCGTCTTCCACGGCTACGTCAGCCTGGAGAACGCCGGCGGATTCAGCCACAGCGCGCCCGACTCGCAGGAGTCCTGGACCCGGATCCTGGACGCCCTCGACTCCCTGTTGCGCCACTGGCCCACCCCCTGACCGCTCCTTCCCGACCTCTTCGGAATCTTCCCGACCTCTTCGAAACGCAGGCCACAGCATGCGCACCACCCCCCTCACCCCCGATCTCCTGCGCGGCGCGCTCGACCTGGAGGCCACCGTCCACGGACTGCTCCCGCACCGGTTGCCCGCCCGCGCCCGCGCGCAGTGCGCCGACCCGCAGCTGGCCATGGTGGAGTCGCAACCCGCCGGCGTAAGGCTGGTCTTCCGCACCCGCGCGACCGTCGTCGAGCTGGACACCCTGCCGACCAAGCGGGTCTACGTCGGTGCGCCGCCCCGCCCGGACGGGGTGTACGACCTGCTCGTCGACGGGCGGCTCGCCGACAGCGGCCGGGTCGAGGGCGGCAACACGCTCACGATCGACATGACGACCGGCAGCGTCGAGCACCGGCCCGGCGAGGTCGGCACACTCCGCTTCACCGGACTGCCCGACCGCGCGAAGGACGTGGAGATCTGGCTGCCGCACAACGAGACGACCGAACTCGTCGCGCTGCGGACCGACGCGCCGGTCGAGCCGGTCCCGGACCGGGGCCGCAAGGTGTGGCTGCACCACGGCAGCTCGATCAGCCACGGTTCCGACGCCGCGAGCCCGACCACCACCTGGCCGGCGCTCGCCGCGTCCCTGGCCGGGGTGGAACTGATCAATCTGGGGCTGAGCGGCAGCGCCCTGCTCGACCCGTTCACCGCGCGCACACTGCGCGACACGCCCGCCGACCTGATCAGCGTCAAGATCGGCATCAACCTCGTCAACGCGGATCTGATGCGACTGCGCGCGTTCGGCCCGGCCGTCCACGGTTTCCTCGACACCGTCCGCGACGGCCACCCCGACACTCCGCTGCTGGTCGTCTCGCCGATCCTGTGCCCCGTGCACGAGGACACGCCGGGTCCCAGCGCCCCGGACTTCTCCGCCCTGAGTGAGGGACGACTGCGGTTCCGGGCCACCGGGGACCCGGCGGAGACGGCGAGCGGCAAGCTCACCCTGAGTGTCATCCGGGAGGAGCTGGCCCGGATCGTGCGCGAGCGGGCTGCCGAGGATCCGAACCTGCACTACCTCGACGGCCGTGACCTGTACGGCGAGGCCGACTTCGACGAGCTGCCGCTGCCCGACGACCTCCACCCGGACGCCGCCGCGCACCGCCGGATGGGCGAGCGGTTCGCGGCGCGGGCGTTCACGCCGGGCGGCCCCCTCGGGGACCGCGCGGCCTGATCCGTAGGGGCCCGCTCACACCAGGTGGGCGAAGACCACCAGGTTGTCCGTGTAGTCCTTCACCGATTTGTCGTACGTCCCCGCGCAGGTGATGAGGCGGGCCTCGGCGCGTGGCGTGTCGTCGTACACACGGTCACTGGGGAAGTCGTCCTTGGCGAAGGTCTTCGCGCTGTCCACGACGAAGTCCGCGTTGCGTCCGTCGGCGCGTTCCACGGTGAACTCGTCGCCGGCCTCCAGTTCGTCCAGGTTGGCGAAGACGGCCGCGGAGGTCGTCGTGTCGACGTGCCCGGCGATGACCGACGTGCCCGACTCGCCCGGCGCGGCGCCCTTGGAGTACCAGCCGACCAGGTTGGTGTCGTCGGCCGGCGGGGGCTGGAGCTGGTCCCCGGAGCCAGTGGTCAGGGTGGTGAAGGGGGCGTCGACGTCGATCTTCGGGATGATCAGCCGGATCGGTGCGGACCGGGGCAGTGCCGGGCCCACCTGCTTCGGGACCACGTGTTTGGGGCCGACCCGCTCCGGGTTGGCCTTCTTCGGGATGACCCGCGGCGGAATGATCCGCGGCGGAATGACGGTCGTGGCGGCGCCCGGGCCCGGGCCCGTGGCACGGGAGGTCTGCGTGGCGTCACCCGACTTGTGGTGAGTGCCGAACACGGTGACGAAGAGGACGACGATCGCCACCACCCACAGTGTCAGCCGCCCGCCGCGGCCGGAACTCTTCCCGTCCGTCTGCGTCGGGGAGGGACTTGCTGCCATCGGACACCACCTCACTCGGGCACGGCAGCACAAGGATCAGAACAAGGGCGCCGGTACCGAGGGCCCGGCGACCGGGAGGGACGCGGAGAGCGTCCCGGGCGGCGGGCCGCCGACGCGGTGGGCGCGTCGGCGGCGGCCGCTGCCTCAGGAATCGAGCTGTCGGATCAGGACTCCTGACCGGCCTTCCGACGACGCATCACGTAGATGCCGGCCGTGCCCGCGGCCAGCACCGCGAGACCACCCGCGGTCACACTCGGACCGGCGAGCCCGCCGCCACCCGTGTGCATACCGCCGCGCGGCCCGTGCTCGTCGCCGCCGCGGTCACCGCCACGCCCGTGGTCGTCGTCACCGCCGCGGTCGTTGCCGCCGCCGTGCTCGTTGCCACCGCCGTGCTCGTCGTCACCGCCACGCCCGTGGTCGTCGCCACCCCGGTCGTTCCCACCGCGGTCGTTACCACCCCGGTCGTTCCCACCGCGGTCGTTACCACCCCGGTCGTTGCCACCGCGGTCGTTACCACCCCGGTCGTTGTCACCGTTGTCGTCGCCGCCGCGGTCACCGTCGTTGCCGCGCACTACGGCCAGCGCGCCACCACCGGTGTGGACGCCGCCGCGCGGCCCGTGGTCGTCGCCGCCGCGGTCACCGCCACGCCCGTGGTCGTCGTCACCGCCGCGGTCGTTGCCACCGCCGTGCTCGTTGCCACCGCCGCGGCCGTGGTCGTCGCCGCCCCGGTCGTTACCGCCCCGGTCGTTACCACCCCGGTCGTTACCACCCCGGTCGTTGTCACCGTTGTCGTCGCCGCCGCGGTCACCGTTGTTGCCGCGCACTACGGCGAGCGCACCGCCACCCGTGTGAATTCCACCGCGGGCCCCGTGTCCTCGGCCGTGGTCGTGGTCGTTGCCGTGATCATTGTCGTGATCGCGGCCGTGCTCGTCGTTGCCACCGCGGTCGTTACCACCTCGGTCGTTACCACCTCGGTCGTTGTCACCGTGGTCGTTGCCGCCACGGTCGTTGTCCCGGCTGTGGGAGGAGTCGTCGCGGCCTCCGTCGTCGCCCATGTGGGCAGCGGCGAGCGCGGCGCCGGGCATGGCGAAGGCGAGGGCGGCAGTCACGGCCGCCGTTGCCAGTAGCTGGCGGGCAGATCGCATAGCGGTGTCCTTCCGACGGGACCGGGCAGCGGATACCTCATCAGCTGGATAGACCCGGCCTCGACATGAACCACCGTCAGTGAGGGTTCGCGCTCGCACCATCCGAGCCGCCCAGCCGGGTCAACGAGCCACCCGTCTGCCTCAGTGATCGCCTCCCGCGACCCGCCATCCGGGTGTATCGACCGGCGTGGCTCCACCGTCACACGGCGCGTCGCCCTCATGATCCACTCCCCCCGCACCGGGTGCACGTACGACAGGGACGTCAGCCACGGCGGACGTAGTGCCAACTCACCACCCGATCGGCGCAGTTGCTTGCGGCCCACGAGCCGCTCACCCCTTGCCGGTAATGATCAACGGGCCAATGGATCACTTACCTCACCCGCAGGCCCGGTCCTGCGCCGCCTGCACGGCCGTCCTCGCGCCACCGTTTCGAGATGCCCTTCGGTCGCCCCGCCGGTCCCGGGGGTGGTCGTCGTACTCCGTCTGCGGCGGCGGGAGCGTACGGCCACCGCCGGACCGGACGGGGCCCTGTGGTCCACCGGGACGGGCGCCGGGAGGGCCGGCCGGATCGCCACGCCGGGCCAGGTGACGGAGCATCCGCTGCTCGACGTCACCGGCCTGCCCGAGGGCGTCGTCGCCGGACCGGGACAGGGCCGCCCTCACCCGGCGCGAACGCGGTCGACCGGATCGACCCCACCGGCCACGTCACCCGGTTTCCGGCGCCCGATCCGGACAGCGACCCGGGCGGCATCACGCGCAGGCCCGACGGCGGCATCTGGTACGCCGACCGGTCCGACCGGACCGGCAGCGTGGACGCGCAGGGAAAGGTGACCACCTTCCCGGCGCCGGACGGCGCCGCCAAGGTGCCCATCCGGCCGGCGGCGGGTCCCGACGGGGCCGTGTGGTTCACGACCCTGATCGGCAATACCGTCGGACGCGTCCAAGGCCCGCTCCGCCGAGATCAGCCCGGCGGAAACCCCTTGTTATGACCGCAGTCATAAAGCAGGCTGGTGCCGAGACAGCACGGCAGGCCGACGCGGTGGGAGGAATTCAGTGGCGGACGGGATGGCGCGGGCCCTCTGGGAGCGGTACGAGCCGGTGCACGACCTCGTGTACTTCGCGCCGGAGGTGCGCCGAGCGGCGGACGCGCTCGGGATGCGCGGGTACTGGATGGGGTACTTCGCACTGCGCGCCGCCCCGCTCGGCGCCGCGTCCCCGGCCGTGGTGACGAGCTGCTTCTACGTCTTCCATCCCGCGCGGGTGGCCCGGGCCCTGCCGGACGCCTGGGGGTACGCAGCACCCGGCGAGGTGCTGGCCGCCCGCCTGGACGCCCTGGACGCGGCGATGACCAGCCTGTTCGGAGCGGACACCGTCGGCTCCGCGGAGTTCGCCGAGGCCGCCGACCTCGCTTGGGAGGCCGCGGCCGCGGCGGACACCACGGGCCGGGTGCTGGCCGCCGCCAACCAGGCGCTGGAGCGCCCGGAGCGCGCCACCGCGCGGCTGTGGCAGGGCCTGACGACCCTGCGCGAGCACCGGGGCGACTCGCATGTCGCGGTGCTGGTGGGTCAGGGACTCGGACCGGTCGAGGCGATGGTTCTCAAGGCCGCGGCGGGCGAGTCGGACGGGGCGTTCCTGCGGGAGACGCGCAAGTGGGAGCAGCCGGACTGGGAGGCGGCCGGGACCCGGCTGCGCGAGCGGGGCCTGCTCGCGGCGGACGGGTCGCCCACCCCGGCCGGCGCCGCTCTGCGCGCGGAGGTCGAGGCGCTGACCGACGCGGCCGCCGAAGGACCGTGGGCCGCGCTCGGCGCCGACCGCGGCGCGCGCCTGGCCGCACTGCTGGAGCCGCTGGCCCGCGCCGTCGAGGGCTCGGGGCTGCTGCCGCCGGGCAATCCGGTCGGACTGACCCGCGGCTCGTACCCCGTCGGCCGCTGACGACGCTGCGGGTGCGCCCGTACGACGGGTCCGCGCCCGGGGTGTCCGGCCGGGGGGACCCGTCGGCGTCCTCCCGGGGTGCCGGGCCGCGGACGCCGTACGGGCGGCGGTCGTCAGGGGCTACCAGGTCACCGGCAGGCGCTCGGGGATCCGCTTCATGAAGCCGGTGCGCCACACCAGTTGGCCGGGCGGGACGGCGAGCGCGAGGTCGGGCAGGCGGTCGAGGAGGACCTCCAGGGCGATGCGGGCGTGGGCGCGGCCGAGCGCGGTGGCGGGGCAGTAGTGGGCGCCGCCGCCGAAGGAGAGGTGGTCGGCGGTGTTGTCGCGGTGGACGTCGAAGCGGTGCGGGTCGGGGAACTTGTCCGGGTCGAGGTTGGCGCCCTCGACCAGCACGAGGACGAGTTCGCCCTTCTTCACCTCGGTGTCGCCGAGCCGGACGTCGTCCAGGGCGAGCCGGGGCAGGGCGTCGGCGATGGAGAGGTTCACCCGCAGCAGTTCCTCCACTCCGGGGCCGATCAGGTCGGGGCGGTCCCGCAGCAGGTCGCGGGCGACCGGGTGGGTCAGCAGATGGACCAGGGCCATGGCGAGGAAGCCCGAGGTGGAGATGGTGCCGGCGCCGAACAGGGTGACGCCGACGGTGGCCAGCATCTCGTCGGTGAGGTGGGCGTAGTCGGGGTCCTCGCGCAGGGAGGCGAGTTCGCCCATCAGGCCGTGCGTCGCGGGGTCGTCGAGCAGGGCCGTCATCCGGGCGATGTCCCGGTCCCAGTTGATCCGCGCGCCGGCGATCGGGCAGGGCGCGTTCATGAAGGCGATGTCGAGGCTGCGCAGGAAGGCCGGGGCCTCGGTCTGCGGGATGCCGAGGATGTGGCAGTGCAGGCCCGCCGAGTACGGCTCGCAGAACACCCCGCGCAGATCCGCCGTGGGCCCCTCGGCCAGCATCAGGTCCACCAGCCGGTGCGCCTCCGCGCGCAGCCACTCCACGACGCCGGGCGTCTTGGGGTTGACCGCCTTCATCACCGCCCGGCGCAGTCCGGCCCCGGTGATGTTGCCCATGTTGTTCACGACCTCGGGCGGGATCGTGAGCGCGTACTGGCGGGGCACGCCGGGGGCGGAGGTGTCCTTGAGGGAGAACCGGTCGTCGTGGAGCACCTGGTGGCACAGCTCGTAGGAGGAGACCAGCCAGGCCTCGTCGCCGGCGATGGTCCGTACCCGCCGTACGGGGGTGGCTGCGCGCAGTTCCCCGACCTCGGCTGGTACCCGGGTGCCGTCCCAGGAGAACGGGAAGCCGAGCAGGGGCGGGGCGTCGGTGCGCAGGGCGGGGGCGGTGGTCATGCCACGGTTCCTTCCAGGGCGGCGGGGGTGACGACGGCGTGGCCCTGGTTGCGGGAGGCGCGCAGGCCGGCACCGCGGGAGTACAACAGCTCGGCCATCGGAAGCAGTTGGTGGTAGCAGTTGAGCGAGGAGGGCACCTTGAGGATCGCGGGGGTGTCCAGGAACAGCGGCGCCTCGGCGCAGACGTACTCCAGGCACACGGCCTGCAGGTTTTCGGTCGGCTCCTCACCCCGCGCAGTGAGGAAACGATTCACCAAGGCGTCGCAGACGGCCCGGAAGGCACCGTCGGAGCACAACCGCGCCTTCAGTTGCCGGTGTATCTCCTGGTAGGCGGGGTTGGTCCGGAACTCCGACATCGGGTGCCAGTCCAGCCGTACGCCGTCCGGGTCGGCCTCCGTCACCGCGTCCCGGACCTTGGCGCGCACTCCGCGCAGGTTCTTCACCGCCTTGCGCCGTGCCTCGTCCGGTGGATAGCCGGACGCCTCGTACATCTCGGCGACGTACAGGTCGGTGTAAACGAAGTCGACCCGGTCGAAGTGGTCCAGTCCCCAGCGGGCGAGGTCATGCAGGCGGCGGGCCGAGAAGTAACTGTTGCCCGGGGACACACCGATCACGGCGTGCGCGCCCTCGCCCAGAATGACCTTGCAGTGGGAGGTGTACGGCTGGACTTCGAAGACGTCGGCCATCAGCACGGATGCTGTGGTCACAGAGGGAATCCTCCGCCGCGCGCTAGTCCCTGCGGGGCCCGGTGCCCCTGGTGTGGCTGTGCGGCGCCCTCACGCTAACCGTACCGGATCAGCACGGGTAGTTACTGCTGGGGTTTGACCGAAAACAGTCGTAGCAATAGTCGAAGTTCCGTGCACTGTGCATCTGTTGAGAGCCGTACGCGGGCCGTACCCTGGGGCCGTGGTCAACCGAGACGAGGATCCGGGCCGGGCGGCGTCCCGGCTCACCGGGCGCCCGGTCACCGACGGACCGGCGGTGGCCGGATCGCCCACCGAGGTCACGCTGGACGGCGGCACCCGGGTGATGGTCAAGCGCGGCGACGCCCCCGGGGCGGTGCGGGCCGAGGTGGCCGGACTGCGCTGGCTGGCCGCGGCGGACGCGGTCCGGGTACCGGCGGTGCTCGGACACGACGAGCGTTGGATGGTGACGGAGCGGGTGCCGACCGGGCATCCGGACCCTTCGGCAGCGCGGCGTTTCGGCCAGTCCCTGGCCGCCCTCCACACGGCCGGCGCACCTCGCTTCGGGGCCGCGCCGCCCGATGGCCCCGAGGACGCGTTCATCGGCCTCGCCCCCATGCGCAACGCGCCCGGCACCGACTGGCCCCGCTGGTACGCCGAGCACCGCGTGCTGCCGTACGTGCGCGCCGCGGTCGACGGTGGCACGCTGCAGCCCCAGGAGGCGGCGGTGTTCGAGCGGGTCTGCGCACGACTGCCGGAGCTGGCCGGGCCCGCCGAGCCGCCCGCCCGGCTGCACGGCGACCTGTGGAACGGGAACGTGTTGTGGGGTGCCGACGGCGAGGTCCGGCTCATCGACCCGGCCGCGCACGGTGGACACCGGGAGACCGACCTGGCGATGCTCCGGCTGTTCGGCTGCCCCCAGCTGGAACAGGTGTTCGCCGGGTACGAGGAGACGGCGCCGCTGGCCGGCGGCTGGCGGGACCGGGTGGGCGTGCACCAGCTGTTCCCGCTGCTGGTGCACGCCGTGCTGTTCGGGCGCGGGTACGCGGAGCAGGCGCTGACGGTGGCGCGGAGCGCGCTCGGGGCGTGAGCGGGGGGCGGAGGCTGCTCCCCCCGCGTGCCGCCGGCTGTTACTCCTCCGCGTCGGGGGCGGTGAGCAGCCCCGACTTGATGTAGCGGGCGAGGTTGAGATGGTCGCCGTGCTCCTCGCGCAGGCCCTCCGCCCACAGGACGCTCTGCGTGCCCTCGTGCTTGACCATGCCGGGGCTCACACCGATCCGGAAGCCGCCGGGCAGGGGCTTGCCGTCCCGGTACGGCAGGAAGTCCAGCGGGGTCGGGCCGGCGGAGGCGTACACCGCGCAGTCGGAGAGGACCGCGACCGGGTACTGGCCGGTGGCGCGGGCGGTGGCGAGCATCTTGCGGTGCATGTTGACCCGCGCCTTGGAGATGACGGCGGCCCGGATGTCCGGGCGCCACGTCGGCCGGTCCAGCGCCGCCCACCGCTCCCCCGGCCGCCAGCCGCTGCGGCCCCGCTCGCGGAGCTTGCCGATGCCGCCCTTGACCGTGGCCTTGATCGCCGAAAGCACGAGCGCGAGGTCCGGGTCGCGGTCCTTGTGGCCGTCCATCGCCGAGAGGAACTCCTCGGGCGACAGGCCGGTGGTGACGCCGAGGTCGGCCATCGTGGCGATGTACGCGTCCCGCAGCCGGGTGTACCAGGCGTCGAGGTAGGGGCCGTGCTCGGGGCGGACGTACGCCTCCAACGGCGCGACCTGGTAACCGAGTTCGAGCGCGTACGCCACGGTCGGCGTCGCGTACCAGGCCGCGCCCTCGGGCGGCTCGCCGTCCGGTGTGAAGGGGCTCGGCAGACGCGGGTCGAGGCGGACGTGGGAGAGGTCGACCAGCCAGGATCCGGGCAGCGCGGGGTCGAAGGCCGGGTTCTGGACGTGCACCGGGGCGCCGAGGCCGACGACGGTGCGGTTGGCCGCCGCGGCGAACGCCATGTTGACGTCGATGCCGACGAGATACGGCTGCATGCACTCCTCGTCGGTCAGCGGCCGGGCCCAGTCGTAGGCCTCCTCGCGGAGCATCTCGCCCGGGGTGCGCTCGTGGAAGCGGGGCAGATGGGCGAGGAGCGGGTGCCCGTCCGGGGCCTCGCAGGGCGCGCAGTCGACGGCCCCGGTCAGCGCGCCCGGGTTCGGCGCGGACACCCACTGGCCTGCCCCGTCGCGCGCCGCGCGGGTCGGCGGGTGCAGGGCGGTCATCAGCTCCAGGCCCGTCACGGCCGTGGAGCCGCACGGGGGAAGGACGCGGGTGGCGTACACGCCGAGGACACGGGCGAGTTCCGCGGGGGGCAGACCGGCCGCGTCGCCCCAGTACCGGCTGTCCAGCGCATGCCAGGACGGCAGACAGAAGTGGACACTGTGGCGCCGGCTGCCCTCGGCGGGGCGGTAGACCCAGGCCCAGGGGCCGAAACCGCGCCGGGTGAGCAGCCAGTCGGCCTTCTGCAACTGCCGGACCGCCTTGTGCGCGTCGGGGATCCGCCCGGCGAGCCGCTCCTCGTCGCTCAGCCGCGCAGGCAGCCCGAACCGCACGCACGCCGACTCGGTGAGCACGAGGAGCGGGTCGGAGTCCTTGCCGGACCGGTGCAGCCGGGCCTGCCCGAGCCGGGCCTCGGCGAGGGTCCACTCGACGAGCGCGGGCAACGACCCGGCGGGCACGTCGAGCACGAGCCCGCCGACACAGTACGCACTCACCCGTCCGTCGTCATCGACGTCGACCACGGCGAGGGGGCCGTGCGCGAAGCGGGGGTCGACGGGTTCGGGGGCGGAGGAGACCGTTGCGGAGGGCTTCTTCGCAGGGTTACGGCGCTTCGGCCGGGAGGCCGAGGAGCGGGACGCCGGTTCGAGGGGCTGCGGGGTGGCGGAGGTGGGCGTGTGGTGTCCGGGTTGCGGGCGGACGGGGGGTGGCGGCGCGTCGGGGGTGGCGGAGGTGATGGACGCATCGTGCCCGGGCGCGGGGCCGACAGGGGGTGGCGGCGCGTCAGAAGCGGGGGGTGTGGTGGACGCACGGTGTCCGGACTCGGGAGGCATAGGGGACGCCGACGCGTCAGCGGCCGTGGAGGCGGCGGGCGCTTGGCGACCCGCCTCGGGAGGACGTACCGGGGACGCTGCCGCGTCAGAGGCCGCGGAGGCGACAGGGGGGCGGTGTCCCGCCTCGGGCGGCCGCAGCGGGGACGCCGGCGCGTCGGAGGCCGCGGGAGCCGGGACGGCATGCGCCGGGCCGCCGGAATCCGGGTCAACGGGGCCCGGGGCCGCAGGCGTCAAGGCCGCCGGACCGTCTGAGGCGGCGGCCGGAGGTGTCGGGGTGGACGGTGGCGTCTGCGCCAGTTGCTGGAGCGGGGTGGCAGGCGCAGGCGTGTTCGGTGCGGTGGCGGGATAGCGCTGGGACAGGCCGTCCAGGAGGCGGCGGTAGGCCTCCAGGCGGTCGCCCTTGGGCTCGGCGCGGCCCGCCTCCCAGGCCTGGATGCTGGGCACGCGGACGCCGAGGGCCTGCGCGACCGCGGCCTCGGTCAGGCCGGCCGCCTCGCGCAGCCGCGTCCGCTCCGCCGGGGCGGGGAGCACGGTGCCGCCGTCCACGGCGGCGAGCAGCGAGTCCACCGCTGAGAACAGCTCGTCGGGCTGGTCCGTCATTTCCACATCCGTCTTTCTACCTGACGCCCTGGCGGATCTCTTCGAGCCGGGTCGTCAGCCGCTGATGGCGCTGCGAGGCGGCCTGGGAGGAGTTCAGCCCCTGGTGCCCGGCGATCTGCCGCCAGTCCATGCCCCGGCGCCGCGCCTCCATCACCACCTGGCTCTCCAGCCGGTCGAGTTGACGGCGCAGACCGTCGACGAGGCTGAGGGCGGCCCCGATGTCGTCGGCCGTGACGTCCGGCGCCGCGTCGGCGTCCGTGCGGCGACTGTCGGTCGCCGTCAGCAGCCGGCCGAGGAGCGCGGCGTCCTGGGCCATCCGGTGCGCCGGAGCGCCGTCGGCCTCGGCCACGAGGGCCGCGAGGGCGGATAGCCGCGATCGGGCCGCGTCGGCGGCGTCATGTGCCATGCGGGCATGCTATCCCGGCCACTCAACGGAACAACGTTGTGTTGTGTTCTTGTGACGACTCACTCGCGGTACCTTCTTCGACCTGCGGTTACGCAGCGTAAGGAAACCATTCACCCGTTCGAACCGTATAAGGACGTGAAGGCCGAACCAGGGAGAGACCATGCAACCGTTCACGCTCAACTACGCGCGCCCAGCTGTGCAGTTGGACGTCACCACTCCGTATGCGTACGACTCCGGACTGCAGTTGAACGTCCTCCCGGACGGGCGGATCGCCGCCACCGACCACGCCACGATGAGAGCCCTGGGGACCACGACGTCCACCGCCGGTTCCAAGACACACTTCGACGACTGAACCGTGGACCAGAGAAGATGACCGTGCTCATCCTGACCAGTGAAGAGGACGTGACGGCGGACATGGTGGTCCTCCGGCTGAGCGAGGCCGGCGTGCCCGTCGTCCGGCTCGACCCCGCCGATCTGACCAACGGGGTGGCGCTGTCCGGCGAGTACGTGCACGGCGCCCGCCACGGACATCTGTCCGTCGGCGGGCGCCTGGTGAGCATGAGCGGCCTGCGCTCCGTCTGGGTGCGCAGGCCCGGTGCCGCGGCGGCCCGCGCCGCCCATCCCTCGGCCTGGCTGACGGAGGAGTCCGCGCAGGCGCTGTACGGCATGCTGCTGTGCGGTGACGCCCGCTGGATGAACCCTCCGGAAGCGGCCCGGCGCGCCCGTCACAAGCCCTGGCAGCTGCATCTCGCCCAGCGCAGCGGACTGCCGGTGCCGGCCACCCTGATCACGACGTTCCCGCAGGCGGCGCGGGAGTTCGCGGCGCGCTTCCCGGACCTGGTGGTCAAGCCCGTCTCCGGAGCGCACCCGCAGGAGCCGCCGCGTGCGGTGCCGACCAGCAGGGTCGCCCCGGACGCGGACTTCACGGCGGTGGCCTTCGGTCCGACGCTGCTCCAGCGGCGGATCGCCAAGCGCGCCGACATCCGGCTCACCGTCGTCGGCGACACCCTGCTGGCCGCACGCAAGCCCGCCGCCCCGGACGCGGATCCCGACGACGTGGACGTCCGCTTCGCCCCGTCGGTCTCCCCCTGGCTTCCCGCGGAGGTGCCGCCGCTCGTCACGGAGGGCGTGCGGCGGTACATGAGGGGCGCGGAACTGGCGTACGGCGCGTTCGACTTCGCCGAGGACGCGGACGGGATCTGGTGGTTCCTCGAGTGCAACCAGTCGGGCCAGTTCGGGTTCGTGGAGATGGACACAGGTCAGCCGATTGCCGCGACCATCGCCAACTGGCTCGCGGGGGAAGGGGATCCGGACCGCAGGTGTGCGCAGGGCGGCGGGAGCGCAGCCTCTTGAGGGTGCGGGGACCGGTTCGGAGGAAGGAACGCTGCATGCGCATCGGACTGCTGGGGACGGGCCCGTGGGCCCGGGCGGCCTACGCCCCCGCGCTCGCCGGGCACACCGGCCTTCGGTTCACGGGGGTGTGGGGCCGTCGGCCCGAGGCGGCCAGAGCGCTGGCCGCGGAGTACGACGTCGCCGCGTACGACGACGTGGACGTGCTGCTGGCCGACGTGGACGCGGTGGCGGTGGCCCTGCCGCCGTCCGTGCAGGCCGAGTTGGCGGTGCGTGCGGCGCGGGCGGGTCGTCATCTGCTGCTGGACAAGCCGCTGGCGCTGTCGGTCGCCGACGGGCGGGCGGTCGTGGCGGCGGTGGAGCGGGCCGGGGTGGCGTCGGTGGTCTTCTTCACCGCGCGGTTCCAGAAGGAGCCGGAGGCCTGGATCGAGGAGCAGGCGGCCGTGGCGGGCTGGTTCACGGCGCGGGCGCAGTGGCTGGGGGCGGTGTTCACGTCCGACAGCCCGTTCGCGGCCTCGCCGTGGCGGCGCGAGAAGGGGGCGCTGTGGGACGTCGGCCCGCACGCCCTGTCGGTCCTGCTGCCGGTCCTCGGCGACGTACGGCAGGTGGTGGCCGCCGGGCACGGTCCGGCGGACACCGTGCACCTGGTCCTCGACCACGCCACCGGTGCTTCGAGCACCCTCACGCTGAGCCTGACGGCGCCTCCGGCGGCGGCGGGGGCGGATGTGGAGCTGCGGGGCGAGGCGGGGACGACGCTGCTGCCCGGCAGCTCCGAGGGGGCGGTCCCCGCGCTCGCCCGGGCCGCCGGCGCCCTGGTGACCGCCGCCCGCAGCGGCCGCCCGCACGCGTGCGACGCCGCGTTCGGCCTCCGGGTCACCGAGATCCTGGCGACGGCGCAGGCGCGCCTGACCGGCACCACCGGGTAAGCGCATCGCGGAGTGAGCGCCCGGCCCCGGGTGCAGTCACCCGGTCCCGGGCCGCCGCGGCGGTGGCCGGTCGCCCTCACGCGGCGGAGCCGCAGGTCGGTGCCCCCCGGTGCACCTCCGCCACCAGGGCGGCGGCGCCCCGCTGCGGGCCAGCGCGAGGGTGGCCGCTCACGCCCACACGACGAAGGGGCGGTGCACCGGTCGCACGCACGCGGCGGAACCGCAGGTCGGCGCCCCCCGGGGCACCTCCGCCACCAGGGCGGCGGCGCCCCGCTGCGGGCCAGCACCACGGTGGCCGCTCACGCCCACACGGCGAAGGGGCCGGGCGCCGGTCGCACGCACGCGGCGGAACCGCAGGTCGGTGCAGCCTCCGCGTACCTTCGGGAGCAGGAGCGGCCCGGGTCCTCGGGGCGGGAGGCCCGGGCGGGGGCGGCGGCGTAGCTTGGGGATGTGAGATCGGTGCGCGGCTGGTCGTCGCGTGGGTACCGGGAGGATCGCGGCTGGTTGCGGGGTGCGCCTCCGCCGTGGTGGGTGCGGGTGCTGCCCGTGCTGCTGCTCGTGGCCGTCAGCGCCGCCACCATGGTCACGCCCCACGCACGCGACCTCGGCTTCCTGCTGGGGGCGATCCCGCCGCTGGCCGTCCTGTCCTACGGCCCGCTGGCCACCGCCGTCCTCGGTGTCGGGGTGGTCGCGGCGCTGAACGTCCCGGCCACGCATCTGAACCGTCCGGGCAACACCGATCTGCTCACCATCGTGTTCGTGGCGGCGCTGAGCGTGTTCGTGTCGTACGTGCGCAGTCACCGCGACGCCCAGCTGAACGCGGAACGGGCGATCGGCGAGGCCGTGCAGCGAGCCGTGATGCCACCGCTGCCGGCGCGGGTCGGCAGCGTGGGCTGTACGGGTTTCTACCGGGCCGCGCAGGACGGCACGCTGGTGGGCGGGGACTTCTTCGACGTGCGGGAGGGGCCGTACGGGGTGCGTGCGGTGATGGGGGACGTCCGGGGGCACGGGCTGTCCGCGGTCGCGACGGTGGTGTCCCTGCTGGGTGCCTTCCGGGAGGCGGTGCTGGACCAGCCGGAGCTGGAGTCGGTGGCGGCGCGGATGGACCGCAGGCTGGGGGTGGACTCGGCGGGGGTGCGGGACGGAGAGCTGTTCGCCACCGGGGTGCTGCTGGAGTTCTCCGCCGACGGGCGTGCGGTGCGGGTGGTGACCTGCGGTCATCCGGCGCCGGTTCTGCTGCACGAGGGGCGCGCCCTGGAGGTGACGGTCGCGCCGGGACCGCCGCTGGGGCTGGGGCTGGTCGGCGTGGAACCGCCGAAGGAGGTCACCGTGGCGCTCGGGCGGGGCGACCGCCTGTTCCTGGCCTCCGACGGGGTGTGGGAGGCGCGGGGCTCCGACGACGTCTTCTATCCGCTGCCGGCCCGGCTGGCCGCCCTGACCGACGCGGCGTCCGCCGAGCTGCCCGAGCTGGTCTGGAAGGACCTCGTGCGGCTCCGGTGCGAGGTCCGGGACGACGTCACCATGCTGGTACTGGCC
>NZ_LGDV01000140.1 GCF_001280015.1 Streptomyces sp. MMG1121 | reverse complement strand
CAGCAGCCCCCCACCCTCGAACACCACATCCTTCAACGAACAGCCGAGTCGCTCGTCCACGGCCGCACACACCTCATCGAAAGCCTCCGCGAACACCGGAAAAGAGTCGTACAGCTCACGCCCCATCCCCACCCGCTGCGAACCCTGCCCCGTGAACAACACACCCAGACGACCCCCAACCACACCCCCAGGCCGCACCACCGCGAGCCCCTCCCGCGCCTCCTCCACCGAACCCGCCACCACCACCGCACGATGATCAAAATGCGCCCGGGAGG
>NZ_LGDV01000139.1 GCF_001280015.1 Streptomyces sp. MMG1121 | reverse complement strand
CACCTCCCGGGCGCATTTTGATCATCGTGCGGTGGTGGTGGCGGGTTCGGTGGAGGAGGCGCGGGAGGGGCTCGCGGTGGTGCGGCCTGGGGGTGTGGTCTTGGGTCGTCTGGGTGTGTTGTTCACGGGGCAGGGTTCGCAGCGGGTGGGGATGGGGCGTGAGCTGTATGACTCTTTCCCGGTGTTCGCGGAGGCTTTCGATGAGGTGTGTGCGGCCGTGGACGAGCGACTCGGCTGTTCGTTGAAGGATGTGGTGTTCGAGGGTGGGGGGCTGCTG
>NZ_LGDV01000138.1 GCF_001280015.1 Streptomyces sp. MMG1121 | reverse complement strand
TGAGATCAAGGCCAGGCCCGGTCCGTGTCGGATCGGGCCCATGTCGTGCTGCGGGGAAGGGCGAGCTCAGCCTTGGGGGGTGACGTTTTCCGCCTGGGGCCCTCGGGCCCCTGCACGACGTCGAACGTGACCAGCTGATTTTCCTCCAGAGCCCTGAAGCCGGCGGCATTGATAGCGGAGTAGTGGACGAACACGTCCGGGCCACCGCCGTCCTGCGCGATGAAACCGAAGCCCTTCTCGGCGTTGAAAAACTTCACTGTGCCGGTCGCCATAGGGGAG
>NZ_LGDV01000137.1 GCF_001280015.1 Streptomyces sp. MMG1121 | reverse complement strand
GCTTGCGCCGGATGGGCGGTGCAAGTCGTTCGCGGCGGGTGCGGACGGGACTGCGTGGGCCGAGGGTGTGGGTCTGGTTTTGCTGGAGCGGTTGTCGGACGCGCGACGCAACGGTCACGAGGTCCTGGCCCTGGTGCGGGGCGCGGCGATCAATCAGGACGGTGCGTCGAACGGCATCACTGCGCCGAACGGTCCTTCGCAGCAGCGTGTGATCCGGCAGGCGTTGGCGAGTGCGGGTCTGTCGGCGGCCGATGTGGATGCGGTGGAGGCGCATGGTACG
>NZ_LGDV01000136.1 GCF_001280015.1 Streptomyces sp. MMG1121 | reverse complement strand
TGACGATGGCCTGCTGCGCCGCCTTCAGGGTGACCTTCCCTGAGCAGACGGCGGTGTGCAGCTTCGTCTCCACCGGATCCTTCAGATTGTTCACCCCCGAGCCCGGCTTGTGGCCCGGGTCGGCGGGCTCCACCCAGAGGTTGCGGGCGTCGTTCGGGTCACCGCCCAGCTGCAGGGAAATCAGATGGTCGTACTCGGCGTCCCCGAGGCGGCCCTTGTAGCCGTAGGAGGCGGCGTTCAGCCGCTTCTCCTTGCCGGTGACCGCCTCCGGCGGCCGGATGT
>NZ_LGDV01000135.1 GCF_001280015.1 Streptomyces sp. MMG1121 | reverse complement strand
GGTGTAGCGGTAGATGTTGCCGGCGGAGTTGACGCCCCAGACGGTGCCGTCCGCGGCGGCTCCGATGTCCGTCAGTGCCCCCGGGATCTGCACCCAGGGATTGGCGTCGTTGTTGGTGTAGCGGTAGATGTTCCCGGCCTCGTTGACGCCCCACACGTTGGTCCTCGACCCGGCCGAGATCCGAACGAGTCCGCCGCTGATCTGCTTCCAGTGGCCGCTTTCCTGGTCGCCGGTGTAGCGGTAGATGTTGCCGGCGGAGTTGACGCCCCAGACGGTGCCGTCCGC
>NZ_LGDV01000134.1 GCF_001280015.1 Streptomyces sp. MMG1121 | reverse complement strand
CTGGGTTGATAGGCCGGATCTGGAAGCCAGGTAACTGGTGGAGGTGACCGGTACTAATAGGCCGAGGGCTTGTCCTCAGTTGCTCGCGTCCACTGTGTTGGTTCTGAAACCACGAACGGCCCCACGTTTCACAGAGCGTGGTGCGGCAATGTTCGACAGTTTCATAGTGTTTCGGTGGTCATAGCGTGAGGGAAACGCCCGGTTACATTCCGAACCCGGAAGCTAAGCCTCACAGCGCCGATGGTACTGCAGGGGGGACCCTGTGGGAGAGTAGGACGCCGCCGAAC
>NZ_LGDV01000133.1 GCF_001280015.1 Streptomyces sp. MMG1121 | reverse complement strand
ACCACGTCCCTCTCGCCGGACTCCTCCGGGCGGAAGAAGTCGGCGAGGCAGAGCCTGCGGCCCCGGCGCTGGCGCGGGAAGGTGAACCGCGTGCGCTCGATGCCCTGCTCGTCCAGGATGATCAGGTCGTCCCCCTTGGAGACACAGGGGAAGTAGCCGTGCACGACGGCCGCTTCCAGCAAGTTCTCCGTCTGGAGCCGGTCGAGCAGACCGCGCAGCCGCGGCCGGCCCTCGCTCTCCACCAGTTCCTCGTACGACGGTCCCTCGCCGGTGCGGACCTGCTTCAGC
>NZ_LGDV01000132.1 GCF_001280015.1 Streptomyces sp. MMG1121 | reverse complement strand
GCTGAAGCAGGTCCGCACCGGCGAGGGACCGTCGTACGAGGAACTGGTGGAGAGCGAGGGCCGGCCGCGGCTGCGCGGTCTGCTCGACCGGCTCCAGACCGAGAACCTCCTCGAGGCCGCCGTCGTCTACGGCTACTTCCCCTGTGTCTCCAAGGACGACGACCTGATCATCCTGGACGAGCAGGGCAACGAGCGCACGCGGTTCACCTTCCCGCGCCAGCGCCGGGGCCGCAGGCTCTGCCTCGCCGACTTCTTCCGCCCGGAGGAGTCCGGCGAGAGGGACGTGGT
>NZ_LGDV01000131.1 GCF_001280015.1 Streptomyces sp. MMG1121 | reverse complement strand
GCCATCGCCCTCGATGTCAAGGCACTTGCCGATCGTGCTCAGCGAGCCGTCGGGGTTGTGGGTCCAGTGCTGGTCCTCGGCGTAGGTCTGGCAGTCCCACAACTGCACGGCCGCGCGATTGCCACCGGTGTCGTCCGCGGCGACATCCACGCACTTACCGCCGGGCCCCGTGATCACGCCACCGCCGTTCACCGCGAACTTCTGGGCGTCGGCACCGTTGCAGTCCCAGATCTGCAACCGCGTGCCATTGGCGGTGGCACCACTCGGCGCATCGAGACAACGCCCGGACTG
>NZ_LGDV01000130.1 GCF_001280015.1 Streptomyces sp. MMG1121 | reverse complement strand
CCGCGCGAAGATCGCCGAGCTGCTGCGGCCCGAGCGGATCGGCGTCCACCTGTCCGAGGAGTTCCAGCTGCACCCCGAACAGTCCACCGACGCGATCGTGATCCACCACCCCGAGGCGAAGTACTTCAACGCCCGCTGAGCCCTCCAGGGGCCCGGCCGGGTCACCCGGCCGGGTCACCCACGCGCGTTCCTTCGAGGCGCTCCCTCCTGGCCCGAGTGATAAACGAGGCGCTTCGGCCGCCTGAGACGTACACTTGTCGGTCCACTGCAGGCCGGTTCCCGCGCGGGAACCGGCCTGCTCGTCCCCCAAGGAGGTGCGTGGATGACCAGCACGGTCCCCGCGCTCGGAACTCGTACGGCCGAAGGCTCAGCTCTGCAGGCGGTGCTCCTGGACATGGACGGCACCCTGGTGGACACCGAGGGCTTCTGGTGGGACGTCGAGGCCGAGGTCTTCGCCGCCCTCGGCCACCCCCTGGACGAGTCCTGGCGCCATGTCGTGGTCGGCGGGCCCATGACCCGCAGCGCCGGCTTCCTCATCGAGGCCACCGGCGCCGACATCACCCTCGCCGAACTCACGACGCTGCTCAACGAAGGGTTCGAGGACCGCATCGGCCACGCCCTGCCGCTGATGCCGGGCGCCGCCAGGCTGCTCGCCGAGCTGTACGAGCAGGCCGTCCCGACAGCCCTGGTCTCGGCCTCCCACCGGCGCATCATCGACCGTGTGCTGAGCGTGCTCGGCACGCACCACTTCGCCCTGTCCATCGCGGGCGACGAGGTCTCGCGCACCAAGCCCTACCCGGACCCCTATCTGCTCGCCGCGGCGGGGCTCGGCGCCGACCCGGCCCGCTGTGCCGTCGTCGAGGACACCACGACCGGGGTCGCGGCCGCCGAGGCCGCGGGCTGCCGGGTGGTCGCCGTACCCTCCGTCGCCCCCATCGCACCGGCCGAGGGACGCACCGTGGTCACCTCCCTGGAAGAGGTGGACCTGGCATTTCTGCGCGGCCTGATGACGGAAATGCGCTAGCCGTTCACCCAGCGTGCAAAGCGCGTCGTTCGCCCGTGTCCAAAGCCCAATGGACGCGCTGGACAAATTTCCGGGGAAGTACACCCAAGTGGAATTCGCATCCGGCCGTCCGGCCGAATTCCACTGACTGCCCACACAGTTGGGAGTGTGACGTTCCCCACTTCGGCGGCCCTCGACAGTCCTGTCCGAGTGTGCTGGCCGGTCCTGTTCGAGGGGGAGTGGCCGTTCCTTGTGTCCTGGTTGGTGGGATGCTGCACTAATCCTGCCACTGTCGGGTTTTCGGTGTGTCCACAGCCGGTTTCACTGCGTGATGGCGGGTCAACTCGCGCAGCTGTGAACCCTCCTGCGAGCGCGGACTAATCTCATCGCGAGAACATCGCCGCATCCCCCCGCGTTTCTGCCGCACCACCCCTGCGTGCCGGATACACGGACCGAACAGCTCTGGAGAAACTCCCGCATGAACCGCAAGACTTTGGTGCTGCCGGCGGTGGCCGGCCTGCTCACCCCGGTTCTCGCCGCGTGCGGCGGATCCGGCAGCGGGAGCAAGAGCGGCGACGCCATCGTCGTCGGTACCACGGACCGGTTCACCGCCACCAAGGAGGCCCCGGCGCCGCTCGACCCGGCCTACGCCTACGACGTCGGCACCTGGAACATCCTGCGGCAGACCCAGCAGACGCTGATGGCCCAGCCCAAGGGCGAGGGCGAGCCCGTCCCGGATGCCGCCGAGAGCTGCGGCTTCACCGACAGCGGCAGCGAGCGCTACGCCTGCAAGCTGCGTGACGGCCTGAAGTTCGCGAGTGGCGACCCGGTGACCGCCCAGGACGTCAAGTACTCCATCGGGCGCGTCCTGCGCATCAAGTCCGACAGCGGTGTCTCCTCGCTGCTGAACACGATCGACACGATCGAGACGCAGGGCGACCGCGAGGTCATCTTCCACCTCAAGACGGCCGACGCCACCTTCCCGTACAAGCTGTCCACCCCGGTCGCGGGCATCGTCAACCCGAAGGACTACCAGGCGAACAAGCTGCGCGACGGCTTCTCGGTGGACGGCTCCGGGCCCTACACCTTCCAGGCCGACGTCAAGGACAACGCGGTCGTCAGCGCCACCTTCACCAAGAACGCCTCGTACAAGGGCAGCGTGACGGTGAACAACAGCAAGGTCGTGATGCGGTCCTACGACTCCGCCGGCGCCATGGGCGCGGCGATCGACAAGGGCGACATCGACGTCATGACCCGCACGATGGACCCCGCGCAGATCCAGAAGCTGGACGCCGGCAGCGACGACAAGGTCGACCTGGTCGACATGCCGGGTCTGGAGATCCGCTACCTCGCCTTCAACACCAACGCGACCAGCGTGAAGTCCAAGGCCGTCCGCCAGGCCATGGCCCAGCTCATCGACCGCGGCGAACTGGTCTCCAAGGTCTACGGCACCGAGGCCGAGCCGCTGTACTCGCTGGTCCCGGCCACCATCACGGGCCACTCCAACTCGTTCTTCAACAAGTACGGCAACCCCAGCGTCGCCAAGGCCAAGGACCTGCTCGCCAAGGCCGGCATCACCACCCCGGTGAAGCTGACCCTGCACTACACCACCGACCACTACGGTACGGCCACGAAGCAGGAGTTCGAGGACCTGCAGAAGCAGCTCAACGACAGCGGCCTGTTCGACGCCTCCATCCAGGGCCACCCCTGGGACCAGTTCCGGCCCGCCGAGCAGAAGGGCCAGTACGACGTCTACGGCATGGGCTGGTTCCCCGACTTCCCGGACGCCGACAACTTCCTCGCGCCCTTCCTCGACAAGGGCAACTTCCTCGGCTCGCCGTACTCCAACCCCACCATCCAGCGCACGCTGATCCCGGAGTCCCGCCGCGAGGCCGACCGGCTCGCCGCGTCCAAGAGCCTGACCGAGATCCAGGACACGGTCGCCGACGACGTTCCGATCCTGCCGCTGTGGCAGGGCAAGCAGTACGTCGCGGCACGGGACGACATCACCGGCGTCGCTTACGCCCTCAACTCCTCCTCGACGCTTCAGCTGTGGGAGCTCGGCCGCGGTGTGAGCGGCTGACGGCTCTCCTCATCCGGGGGCCAGGGACGGCTGCCCCGGGTACCCGGGGCCAGGACGGCGGCCCCGGGGTGACGGAACCGACGACAAGGCACATGCTGTGAACATGCGCAACCAGTGGCCGGTCCTGCCCATCGTGGCGGGACTGGCCTCCGGCCTTTTGACCGGCTGTGGATCGGAGTCCGGTGATTCCGGGGGTACCGGCTCCTCGGTGGTGATGGGGATGTCCGACGACGTCCTCGCCACGGATCCGGCATCCGGCTACGACCCCGGCTCCTGGCTGTTGTTCGACAACGTCTTCCAGACGCTGCTGAGCTTCCCCAAGGGCGGCACCGAGCCGCAGCCCGAACTGGCGAAGCAGTGCACCTTCACCGACACCCGGGCCATGGTCTACCAGTGCGAACTGAAGAGCGGTCTGAAGTTCAGCAACGGTGACGACCTCACCTCCGAGGACGTGAAGTTCTCCTTCGACCGCATGCTGAAGATCAACGACTCCGCCGGGCCCGCGATCATGTTCCCGATGCTCGGCTCGGTGGACACCCCGAACGCGAAGACGGTCGTCTTCCATCTGAAGGTCCCCGACGCGACCTTCCCCAGCAAGATCGCCTCCGGTGCCGGCTCGATCGTGGACCACCGCCAGTACGACGCCAACGGCCTGCGCACCGACCACAAGGCCGTCGGCTCCGGCCCCTACAAGCTGGATTCCTTCGACAAGGACAAGGCGGTCTTCTCGGTCAACGGCAACTACAAGGGCACCGCCAAGGTCAAGAACTCCGGCGTCACCCTGAAGTTCTTCCACGGCGACCGCACCGCCCTGAAGAAGGCCCTCCTCGACGGCGGCATCGACCTCGCCTACCGCGGCCTGTCCGCCTCCGACATCGCCGGCCTCGACCAGCAGAGCGACAAGAAGGGCATCGACGTCATCGAGGGCAGCAGCGCCGAGGTCCAGCACCTGGTCTTCAACATGAAGGACCCGGTCGCCGGAAAGCTCGGCGTGCGCAAGGCCATGGCCTACCTGCTGGACCGCGACGCCCTCATCCAGCACGTCTACCAGGGCACCGCCACCCCGCTGTACTCGATCATCCCGGCGGGCATCGTCGGCCACAACACGGCCTTCTTCGACACCTACGGCGCCCGCCCCTCTCGGGCCAAGGCCGCCGCCGCGCTGCGCGCCGACGGCATCAGCGGCAAGGTGAAGCTCACCCTGTGGTCCACGCCGTCGCGCTACGGCCCTGCCACCGACGAGGAGCTGAAGGCCATCGCCGGACAGCTCAACGCCAGCGGCCTGTTCGACGCCGACGTCAAGTCGGTCGCCTTCGACCAGTACGAGAAGGACATCGCCGCCGGCAAGTACGGCGTCTACGTGAAGGGCTGGGTGCCGGACTACCCGGACGCCGACAACTTCACGGCCCCCTTCTTCGGCAAGGACAACGTGCTGGACAACAACTACAGCAACGCCACCATCACCGGCTCGCTCATCCCGCGTACGGCCGCGCAGAGCGACCGCGCCGCCACCGACACGGACTTCGGCAGGCTCCAGGACCTCGTCGCCGCCGAACTGCCCGTCCTGCCGGTCTGGCAGGCCAAGCAGTACGCGGTCGCCCGCGACGGCGTCTACGGCCTGGAGTACTGCCTGGACGCCTCGACGGTGTTCCGGTTCTGGGAACTCAGCAAGAGCTGAGCGGCACATACACACAGGGCGCTGGTTCCCCCTCTCCAGGGAGAACCAGCGCCCTGCGCCATGGACACGACCTACTGCGCGCCGGGGCGCACCAGCCCGCTCTCGTACGCGTACACCGCGGCCTGCACCCGGTCCCTGAGGCCCAGCTTGGTCAGTACATGCCCCACATGGGTCTTCACCGTCGTCTCGCTGACGAACAGATCGGCGGCGATCTCCGCGTTGGACAGCCCGCGCGCCACCAGCTTCAGCACCTCCACCTCACGGTCGGTGAGAGTGTGCAGGGTGTCCGGCACGGGCTCCTCGCCGGACGGCAGATGACCGGCGTACTTGTCCAGCAGCCGGCGCGTGATGCTCGGCGCCAGCATCGCCTCGCCGGCCGCCACCACGCGGATGGCCTGCACCAGTTCGTTGGCCGGGGCGTCCTTCAGCAGGAAGCCGCTGGCCCCGGCGCGCAGCGCCTCCACCACGTACTCGTCGAGATCGAACGTGGTCAGCACCAGTACCTTCGCCGGACCGGACCGGTCGGGCCCGGTGATCTGCCGGGTCGCCTCCACCCCGTCCATCCGCGGCATACGGATGTCCATGAGCACGACGTCCGGCTGCAGGGCCCGTACCTGGTCGAGGGCCTGTAGGCCGTCACCGGCCTCGCCGACGACCGCGAGGTCCTGCTCGGCCTCCAGGATCATCCGGAAACCCGTACGCAGCAGGGGCTGGTCGTCGACCAGTAGGACGCGGATGGCCACGTGACACTCCTTCGCTAGTCCGGCCCCATTCTGCCCTGCGACCCCGGCTCGGACTCGGCCGCCCTCACCGGCAGCGGATAGGGCGGGGGAGTGCCGCCGAACTCCGGGCAGTGCGCCTGGTGGTCGCACCAGCCGCACAACTTGGTCGGGCGGGGCCGCCACTCGCCGGTCTCCGTGGCCTGGCGGATGGCGTCCCACAGCGCGTGCAGCTTGCGCTCCACCCGCTCCAGATCCGCGACGTCCGGGTCGTACGTCAGCACGTCCCCGCTGCCGAGGTAGACGAGCTGGAGCCGCCGCGGCACGACCCGCTTCAGCCGCCACACCACGAGGGCGTAGAACTTCATCTGGAACAGCGCGCCCTCGGCGAACTCCGGCCGGGGTGCCTTGCCCGTCTTGTAGTCGACGATCCGCACGTCACCCGTCGGTGCCACGTCGACCCGGTCGATGATGCCGCGCAGCCGCAGCCCCGACTCCAGCTCGGCCTCGACGAACAGCTCGCGCTCGGCGGGCTCCAGCCGCGTCGGATCCTCCAGCGTGAACCAGCGCTCCACCAGTCGCTCGGCCTCCCCGAGCCAGCGCGCCAGCCGCTCGCCCTCCGGGTCGTCGGCGAACAGCTCGCTCACCTCGGGCCGGCTCTCCCGCAGCCGGTCCCACTGGCCCGGGATCAGCGCCTTGGCCTGCGGGGCGGTCCGCTCCACCGCGGGCGCGTCGAACAGCCGCTCCAGCACGGCGTGCACCAGCGTGCCTCTGGTCGCCGCCTCGCTCGGCTTCTCCGGCAACCGGTCGATCACCCGGAACCGGTACAGCAACGGACACTGCATGAAGTCGCCTGCCCGAGAGGGCGACAGAGAGGTGGGCGCCATGGCGACACGTTCGGCCGCCGCGTCCTCGAAGCTGCTGTCCATGTCCACAGACCTTACGGCCCACCACTGACAGTGACCCGGTCGCCGCCCGCGTCGACCGCGCGACCGCGGGGCAAACACAAGGGGTGCCGGGGCGGAACGCGCCACCACGGCCGCATACCATCGACCACAGACCCTTCCGCCCGGCAGGTGCGGAAGACGCTTCGAACGAGGGGACACCGTGGACGTGAGCGGCGGGAGCGGGCAGCCGCGGTCCGGCAACGACGAGCCGGCCGAGCACCCCGCAGGTCCTACGGCCCCGGCGACCGGCCCCGCCGACGACCCCGGGCCGACGCCGCACGAGTCCCCGGCGCCCCGGCCCGCCGCCTCGGACGAGACCGCCCGCGAGGACCGGCCTGCGGAGTCGGACGAGAGCGGACCCGACGGTCGCGAGGGTCGTGACGGGGACGTGCGGGACAGCGGCGACGACGCCCGGGACCAGGACACCCGAGAGGCCGCCACGCGACCCTCCACCGCCGACACCCACCCCGCCTCCGCCGAACACCGCTCACTCGCCCACTCGGGCATCGCCAAGGGCGAGCCGCCCCAGCCGCGGCCCAAGGAGCCCGGCGGAGGCATTCTCATGGGCCGGCCCTTCGGCGTGCCGGTCTACGTGGCGCCCAGCTGGTTCCTCGTCGCCGCGCTGATCACCTGGGTCTTCGGCGGCCAGCTCGACCGCGTGCTGCCCGAACTGGGCGCCGCGCGCTACCTGGTCTCCCTGTTCTTCGCCGTCGCCTTCTACGCCTCCGTCCTGGTCCACGAGCTGGCCCACACGGTCGCCGCGATCCGCTTCAAGCTCCCGGTCCGCCGCATCCAGCTGCAGTTCTTCGGCGGTGTCTCCGAGATCGAGAAGGAGGCCGAGACCCCGGGCCGGGAGTTCGTGCTGGCCTTCGTCGGACCGCTGCTCTCGCTCGTCCTCGCCGGCCTGTTCTACCTCGCCATGAAGCCCGTCGAGCCCCGCTCCGTCCCCGGTGTCCTGCTCGCCGGGCTGATGATCTCCAACCTGATCGTGGCGATCTTCAACCTCCTGCCCGGTCTGCCGCTCGACGGCGGCCGGATGCTCCGCGCCGTCGTCTGGAAGATCACCGGCAGGCCGATGAGCGGCACCGTGGCCGCCGCCTGGGTCGGCCGCGCCCTCGCCGTCAGCGTCCTGATCGGCCTGCCGCTGCTCAACCAGTCCGGCGCGCTCGGCGGGGACGGCGCGGAGGTCAACGGCATGGACACCGTCACCGACGCCCTGCTCGCCGCCATCCTCGCCGCGATCATCTGGACCGGCGCCGGCAACAGCCTGCGCATGGCCCGGCTGCGCGAACACCTCCCCGAGCTGCGCGCCCGCACCCTCACCCGGCGGGCCGTACCCGTGCAGACCGACACCCCGCTGTCCGAGGCCCTGCGCCGGGCCAACGCCGCCGGTGCCCGCGCCCTGGTCGTGGTCGACGCCGAGGGCAACCCCCTCTCCCTCGTCCGCGAGGCCGCCATCGTCGGCGTACCCGAACACCGCCGCCCCTGGGTGGCGGTCAGCGGCCTCGCCCAGGACCTCACCGACGGCATGCGCGTCTCCGCCGAGCTGGCCGGCGAGGACCTGTTGGACGTCCTGCGGGCCACCCCGGCCACCGAGTACCTGGTCATCGAGGAGACCGGCGAGATCTACGGCGTGCTGTCGGCGGCAGACGTGGAACGGGCCTTCGTCAAGGCCATGGCCCGCCCGTCCGTCTAGTGGTCGGCGCTCCCCGCGCGTGCCGGTAGGCTGTTCACATGTCCGAACCGACCGGTGCCGCCCGCAGGCGCGGGCCCTTCAAGGTCGGGGACCAGGTTCAGCTGACCGACCCCAAGGGCCGCCACTACACGTTCACGCTCGAAGCAGGGAAGAACTTCCACACCCACAAGGGCTCCTTCCCGCACGACGAACTGATCGGTGCTCCCGAGGGCAGCGTTGTCCGCACCACCGGCAACGTGGCCTACCTCGCGCTGCGCCCCCTGCTCCCCGACTACGTCCTGTCCATGCCCCGCGGGGCAGCCGTCGTCTACCCGAAGGACGCGGGGCAGATCCTCGCCTTCGCCGACATCTTCCCCGGCGCCCGCGTCGTGGAGGCCGGTGTCGGCTCCGGCTCGCTCAGCAGCTTCCTGCTGCGCGCCATCGGCGACCAGGGCATGCTGCACTCCTACGAGCGCCGCGAGGACTTCGCCGAGATCGCCCAGCAGAACGTCGAGCGTTACTTCGGCGGCCCGCACCCCGCCTGGCAGCTCACCGTGGGCGACCTCCAGGACAACCTGTCCGACGCCGACGTCGACCGGGTCATCCTCGACATGCTCGCCCCCTGGGAGTGCCTGGAGGCCGTCTCCAAGGCGCTCGTCCCCGGCGGCATCCTGTGCTGCTACGTGGCCACCACCACGCAGCTCGCGCGGACCGTGGAGTCCATCCGGGAGATCGGCTGCTTCAACGAGCCGACCGCCTGGGAGACCATGATCCGCAACTGGCACATCGAGGGCCTGGCCGTCCGCCCGGACCACCGGATGATCGGCCACACCGGCTTCCTGCTCACCGCCCGCCGCCTCGCGGACGGTGTCGAGCCGCCCATGCGCCGTCGCCGCCCGGCCAAGGGCGCCTACGGCGAGGACTACGCCGGACCCAACGCCGACGGCAGCGCCGGCCGCTGACCGGTCCGCACACGGCTCAACGTCAGGGCGCCGTGCCCGAGTTCCCCTCCGACGACGGGAACTCGGGCACGGCGCCCGTCCGTTGAGGGGGTACACAGGGTTCTCCCTCCCCCCCCACGGCGTGTCCGTCCGCCCGCGCGCGGGCGTCTCGCCTGCGGGAATCCCGGACCCCGCCGTTCCCCCGCACTGTGACGTGTGGCACCATGCTGGCCACCCCCACCGGCACAGCCCTCACAGGAGACACTCCTAGTGCAGCAATCCGCCGTTCCGGAGCTCGCCCACACCCAGACCCGGCCCATCCACTGGGTCGCCACCGCCACGGCCGTCGCCGGCGTCGTGGCCCTCTCCTCCGTCGTGCAGCCCGGATCGGCCACGGCCGCCACCGGCGCACAGGCCAAGACGGCCCATGTGGCCGTCGCACCGCCCTCCACGGCCGGCGTGGACTTCCCGCTGAGCTGCGGGCCGGTGAAGGCGGTGGTCGCGAAGAAGGCCGGCGCGGACCTGGACGGCGACGGCAGACCGGAGACGGTCGCGGTGGTGCACTGCGACTCCGCCATGGGTACCCCGCCGGACGGGGTCTACGTCATCACCCGCCCGTCCGACGGCGGCAGGCCGCGCGTGGTCGCCACCCTGGTGAGGCCCCAGGACCGGCTGACCGTCACCGACTTCTCCATACGCGCGCGTACGGTCGGCGCCACCCTGCTCGGCTACTCCTCGGACTCGGTGCCCAACTGCTGCCCCGACCTGAAGACCCCGGTCAAGTGGCGGTGGAACGGCAACGCGTTCGTCCGCTCCACGGCCGCCCCGGCCCACAGCGTCTGACGCCCGGGCCCGGCCGGCACTCAGTCCGCGTCGGGCCCGTACACCTCGACCCTGTCCGAAACGCGGCGCACATGGATGCAGTCGCCGGGACACTCCTTCGCCGAGTCCACCACGTCCGCGAGCAGTGGCAGTGGCACCGGCGTCGTCGCTCCCGCGGACTGGAGCAGTTCGTCGTCCGCGCCCTTCACGTAGGCCAGCCCGTCGATGTCCAGCTCGAACACTTCGGGGGCGTACTGGGCGCAGATCCCGTCGCCGGTACACAGGTCCTGGTCGATCCAGACCTCCAGCGCCTCGCCGCCCGGGGCCTCCTGCTGCACGGTCACCTCTCCTGCCGTTTCGGTTCGCCGGGCGGACCGCTCGCCGTCAGGTCCCGTCGTCGAACTCCCGTCGTCCGCCCGGCGGGCAGGTGCCCCCCGGCCGAATCCGGGGGAGGGAGTGTGACGACGGACCTGGGGCCAGCCGGGTCCGCTCCAGCGGCTGTTGAACACACCCGACCCTACCTCCGGACGCTTTCCGGCCTTCTTCCGCCGGCGGCGGGGTTTCCGCCCGATCCCGCTCGGGTACGACCGCCCGACCAGGACAGGGGAGTCCCGGCCAGGGGAACGACCACTTCAAGCCGGGCCGACGGTGACACCGTCCGCCCGTGCCGTCGCTCTGCGTGATGACCGTACGAGCGCGCCGCGGGCTGTCCGCATACGGGCCGACCGGCCCGGAGCGGACAACTCCGGCCATCCTTGAAGGGTTTTGACCACGCGATGCCCGGAACAAGCTGCTTCCACATCACGTTGAGTGGGTATCCCCTCCGTGCGAGGGAGAGCGCACCGGGTGACCGACGACACACCTTGACAGTCTTGGTGATCTAGGGGTTTCAATCGACACCCACCCAGGTAGGGTCTGGAAGCGTCCAGCTCCCCTTGGAGGAGGTGAGGACCGTGGCAGCCCACGACGACGACATGAACCGCGGCATCCGCCCGGGACGAGGGTCCGACGACCCGTCCGGGCAGATCGCCTACCTTGAGCAGGAGATCGCCGTCCTGCGACGCAAGCTCGCCGACTCTCCGCGACACACGAGGATTCTCGAAGAGCGGATCGTCGAGCTGCAGACCAACCTGGCCGGCGTGTCCGCCCAGAACGAACGACTGGCCAACACCCTCCGAGAGGCCCGCGACCAGATCGTGGCCCTCAAGGAAGAGGTCGACCGGCTCGCCCAGCCGCCGGCCGGCTTCGGAGTCTTCCTGCAGGCCAACGAGGACGGCACCGCCGACATCTTCACTGGCGGCCGCAAACTCCGGGTGAACGTCAGCCCAAGCGTCGACCTCGACGATCTGCGGCGCGGCCAGGAAGTCATGCTCAACGAAGCGCTCAACGTGGTCGAGGCCATGGAGTACGAGAGCGTCGGCGACATCGTCACCCTCAAGGAGATCCTCGAGGACGGCGAGCGCGCCCTCGTGCTGGGGCACACCGACGAGGAGCGGGTGGTGCGGCTCGCCGAGCCGCTGCTGGACGTCACCATCCGCCCCGGCGACGCCCTGCTGCTCGAACCCCGCTCCGGCTATGTCTACGAGGTCGTGCCCAAGAGCGAGGTCGAGGAACTCGTCCTCGAAGAGGTCCCGGACATCGGCTACGAGCAGATCGGCGGCCTCGGCAACCAGATCGAGGCCATCCGCGACGCGGTCGAGCTGCCGTACCTCTACCCCGACCTGTTCAAGGAGCACGAGCTGCGCCCGCCCAAGGGCGTCCTGCTCTACGGCCCGCCCGGCTGCGGCAAGACGCTGATCGCCAAGGCCGTCGCGAACTCGCTGGCCAAGAAGGTCGCCGAGGTCACCGGCCAGGCCGCGGGCAAGAGCTTCTTCCTGAACATCAAGGGCCCCGAACTGCTCAACAAGTACGTCGGCGAGACCGAGCGGCAGATCCGGCTCGTCTTCCAGCGTGCGCGTGAGAAGGCCAGTGAGGGCACCCCCGTCATCGTCTTCTTCGACGAGATGGAGTCCCTCTTCCGCACCCGCGGATCCGGCGTCAGCTCGGACGTGGAGAACACCATCGTCCCGCAGCTGCTCGCCGAGATCGACGGTGTCGAGGGCCTGCAGAACGTGGTCGTGATCGGCGCCTCCAACCGCGAGGACATGATCGACCCGGCCATCCTGCGGCCCGGCCGGCTCGACGTGAAGATCAAGATCGAGCGGCCGGACGCCGAGGCGGCCAAGGACATCTTCGGCAAGTACCTCACCGAGCGGCTCCCGCTGCACCCGGACGACCTCGGCGAGCACGGCGGCGACAAGACCACCACCGTCCAGAGCATGATCCAGACGGCGGTCGAGCACATGTACGCCGAATCCGAGGAGAACCGCTTCCTGGAGGTCACCTACGCCAATGGCGACAAGGAAGTCCTCTACTTCAAGGACTTCAATTCCGGCGCCATGATCGAGAACATCGTCGGACGCGCCAAGAAGATGGCGATCAAGGACTTCCTGGAGAAGAGCCAGAAGGGTCTTCGCGTCTCCCACCTGCTTCAGGCCTGCGTGGACGAGTTCAAGGAGAACGAGGACCTGCCCAACACCACCAACCCCGACGACTGGGCCCGGATCTCCGGAAAGAAGGGCGAGCGGATCGTGTACATCCGTACGCTCATCACCGGAAAGCAGGGCGCGGACACCGGACGCTCCATCGACACGGTGGCGAACACCGGTCAGTACCTGTAAAAGCAGGGCGGCTGCGGGTGCCCTCACCGGGGTACCCGCAGCCTCTGTTTTTCTGGCCACGACCGGAGCAGGCAATGACGCAAATGATCTCCCCACCAGCGCAAAGGCGTTCTAGGCTCGTTCCTACCGCCGAGTCGCGCAGTGCGGGGACGGGCACCGCATACGCACCGGAGCGCCAGCGGTACTTGAGCGGTGCCCACGACCGAGGGTGCCGCCGGGCAAGGAGGGCCGCATGACCGTACGGCGAGTAATGGGCATCGAGACGGAGTACGGGATCTCCGTCCCCGGCCACCCCAATGCCAATGCCATGCTCACCTCGTCCCAGATCGTCAACGCCTACGCGGCGGCGATGCACCGGGCCCGCCGGGCCCGGTGGGACTTCGAGGAGGAGAATCCGCTGCGGGACGCGCGAGGCTTCGACCTCGCCCGGGAGGCCGCCGACTCCAGCCAGCTCACCGACGAGGACATCGGCCTCGCCAACGTGATCCTCACCAACGGCGCGCGTCTGTACGTCGACCACGCCCACCCGGAATACAGCGCCCCCGAGGTGACCAACCCGCGCGACGCCGTCCTGTGGGACAAGGCCGGCGAGCGGATCATGGCCGAGGCCGCCGAGCGTGCCGCGCAGCTCCCCGGCGCCCAGCCGATCCACCTCTACAAGAACAACACCGACAACAAGGGCGCCTCCTACGGG
This sequence comes from Streptomyces sp. MMG1121, assembly GCF_001280015.1. Classification (GTDB taxonomy): domain Bacteria; phylum Actinomycetota; class Actinomycetes; order Streptomycetales; family Streptomycetaceae; genus Streptomyces. The sequence continues at coordinate 118,530 of NZ_LGDV01000130.1, read as the reverse complement.
ACGCACGAGAACTACCTGATGAAGCGGGAGACCCCCTTCTCGGACATCGTGCGGCATCTGACGCCCTTCTTCGTCTCCCGCCAGGTCTTCGCCGGAGCGGGCCGCGTCGGCATCGGCCAGGACGGGCACGAGCACGGCTTCCAGCTCAGCCAGCGCGCGGACTACTTCGAGGTCGAGGTCGGCCTGGAGACGACGCTGAAGCGCCCCATCATCAACACCCGGGACGAGCCCCACGCCGACGCCGAGAAGTACCGCCGCCTCCACGTGATCATCGGCGACGCCAATCTGTCGGAGATCTCGACGTACCTCAAGCTGGGCACGACCGCCCTGGTCCTGTCCATGATCGAGGACGGCTTCATCGCGGTTGACCTGGCGGTCGACCAGCCCGTCCGCACCCTCCACCAGGTCTCCCACGACCCCGGCCTCAAGCGCCTGGTCACGCTCCGCAGCGGCCGCACACTCACCGCGGTCCAGTTGCAGATGGAGTACTTCGAGCTGTCACGCAAGTACGTGGAGGAGCGGTACGGCGCGGACGCGGACGAGCAGACCAAGGACGTCCTGGTCCGCTGGGAGGACACTCTCAACCGGCTCGAGAACGACCCGATGAGCCTGGCCGGCGAGCTGGACTGGGTCGCCAAGCGGGAGCTGATGGAGGGCTACCGCCGACGCGACGGCCTCGACTGGGACGCCGCCCGGCTGCACCTGGTCGACCTCCAGTACGCCGACGTCCGCGCCGAGAAGGGTCTCTACAACCGTCTGGTGGCCCGCGGCCGTATGAAGCGGCTGCTGGACGAGACCGAGGTCGACCGGGCGCGTACGAAGCCGCCGGAGGACACGCGTGCGTACTTCCGCGGTCGCTGCCTGGAGCAGTACGCGGACGACGTGGCGGCGGCCTCCTGGGACTCGGTCATCTTCGACCTCCCCGGCCGTGATTCGCTCCAGCGCGTCCCAACCCTGGAACCGCTACGCGGAACGCGAAATCACGTCAAGGAGCTGCTGGACCGCTGCCGCACGGCGGAAGACCTGGTCAGGGTCCTGTCGGGCAGCTGAGCGCGGCTCGCGGGCACCCGTACCGCCCCGGGCGGGCAGGGTGGAAATCCCACCGTCCGGGAATCATCGAGGTGGCCCCCGCACGTTGTGGAAACTGCGGGGCCGATGTCGGACCCGGCTTGTAGGGTCTGATCATCACCGATCGACAGGCGAACTGAGCGGGGTGAGGGTTATGGCAACCAAGGACACCGGCGGCGGCCAGCAGAAGGCCACACGCTCCACCGAGGAAGTCGAGGAGCAGGCGCAGGACGCGCAGGCCCAGGGCGACCTCAAGGAGCGGCACGAGAAGCTGTCCGACGACGTGGACTCCGTCCTGGACGAGATCGACGACGTCCTGGAGGAGAACGCCGAGGACTTCGTGAGGTCCTTCGTTCAAAAGGGCGGGCAGTAAACCGCCCTTCCTTCGAATCAGCGGTTCGAGGGCGTGGGGGACGTGAGTGGCCGATGAGCGGACGACGGAGCGCTGCTCGCGGCCGGAGGAGTCCGGGCCGCGAGCAGTCTTCGTTTCCGTCAACGGCTCCGTCCGGGCATGTGGATCACCGTCACGACCCGGGTAGGGTCCGTGGCATATCGCTTACTTGGAAGGAAACTCGTGGAAGCCAATACTCGTGGCACAGGGCGTCTACCAGCTGCCTTCCTGACGCCAGGCTCCTCCTCCTTCATGGACTTCCTCTCCGAGCACCAGCCAGAGCTGCTGCCCGGCAACCGGCAGCTGCCGCCCATGCAGGGCGTCATCGAGGCGCCGCACGGGACGACGATCGTCGCCGTCACCTTCCCCGGAGGCGTCGTGCTGGCCGGTGACCGGCGGGCGACGATGGGCAACGTCATCGCCCAGCGGGACATCGAGAAGGTCTTCCCGGCGGACGAGTACTCGGCGGTCGGCATCGCCGGCACCGCCGGCCTGGCCGTCGAGATGGTCAAGCTCTTCCAGTTGGAGCTGGAGCACTTCGAGAAGGTCGAGGGCGCCCAGCTGTCCCTGGAGGGCAAGGCGAACCGGCTGTCGACGATGATCCGTTCCAACCTCGGCATGGCCATGCAGGGCCTGGCCGTGGTGCCCCTCTTCGCCGGGTACGACCTGGACCGGGACAGGGGGCGCATCTTCTCGTACGACGTGACGGGCGGCCGCAGCGAGGAGCACAACTTCGCGGCGACGGGCTCCGGCTCGATCTTCGCGCGCGGGGCGATGAAGAAGCTGTTCCGTGCCGACCTGTCCGAGGAGCAGGCCACCACGCTGGTGGTCCAGGCCCTCTATGACGCGGCAGACGACGACTCGGCGACCGGTGGTCCCGATGTCGCCCGCCGGATCTACCCGATCATCACCGTGATCACCGAGGACGGCTTCCGCCGGCTCACCGACGACGAGTCCTCGGAGCTCTCCCGCGCGGTGCTCCAGCGCCGCCTGGAGGAGCCCGACGGGCCCAAGGCCGCCCTGCTCTGAGCGCGGGCCCCGGTTCTTTATCAAGGTGATCCAGTGACCATGACAGAAAGGGACGGATAACCGGTGTCGACGCCGTTCTATGTCTCACCCCAGCAGGCCATGGCCGACCGGGCCGAGTACGCCCGCAAGGGCATCGCCCGCGGCCGCAGTCTCGTCGTGCTGCAGTACGCCGACGGCATCGTGTTCGTCGGCGAGAACCCGTCCCGCGCGCTGCACAAGTTCAGCGAGATCTACGACCGGATCGGCTTCGCGGCCGCCGGCAAGTACAACGAGTACGAGAACCTGCGCATCGGCGGCGTGCGCTACGCCGACCTGCGCGGTTACACCTACGACCGCGACGACGTCACCGCCCGCGGCCTCGCCAACGTCTACGCCCAGACGCTGGGCACGATCTTCTCCTCGGCGGCCGAGAAGCCGTACGAGGTGGAGCTGGTCGTCGCCGAGGTGGGGGAGACCCCCGAGGGTGACCAGATCTACCGGCTGCCGCACGACGGTTCCATCGTGGACGAGCACGGCTCGGTCGCGGTCGGCGGCAACGCAGAGCTGATCAGCAACTATCTGGACCAGCGCCACCAGGACGGCATGACGCTGGCCGAGGCGCTGAAGCTGGCCGTGCAGGCCCTGTCCCGCGAGTCCAACGGCACCCAGCGGGAGATTCCCGCCGAGCGCATGGAGGTCGCGGTGCTGGACCGTACGCGCCCGCAGAAGCGCAAGTTCAAGCGCATCGTCGGCCGTCAGCTCGCCCGCCTCCTCGAGGAGAACGGCGCGGCCACCGAGGCGGAGAGCTCCGACGAGGAGGAGTGACCCGCCGCCCCCTCCCGCTCATGTGTGCCCCGGCCGCTGTTCCGGCTGGGGCACACGGGCTCTTCCGGCCGAGCGGCTGACCGGGAGCGCGGCTCGCCCGGTCACGACCCCCGCGGGCGCCCTGCACGGCCACGCGCTCCTGCGACTCGTCGCCCCACCGCGGCCGAGGCAGCCGACGCCCGGCCGCCGACTGCCGCCAGCAGGCTCCGGAGGCCCTGACGGTCTGACCGCCGCAGCACAGCGCCCGACTCCGCCGCGGCTCCGATGCCGAGCCGTCCGCCCGGCTACCGGTGGCTGCGCCCGGCTACCGGTAGCCGCCTCCAGCGAACCGGCGGTCGAGGCAGGGGACCGTGGGCCGTGCCCGGTGAGCCGGTGCCGCACCAGCGAACCGGCGTCCGCGGCCAGGGGAGCGGTGGCCGCGGTCAGCCCGTCGGTGCCCGCGCCAAGTGGGCCGGTGGTCTTGCCTGGCGATCCCGTGTCAGCGCCCGGCGAACCCATGGCTGCGCTCAGCGAACCGCAGGCCGAGCCAGGGAACTGGTGGCCGCGGCCAGTGAGCCGGCGGCCGAGCCAGGGGAACCGGTGAGCCAGTGGCCCGTGCGCCCAGTGATCCTGTGGCAGCACTGAGGGAACCGGCGGCCGAGCCAGGGAAGCGGTGGCCGAGCCACTGAGCCCGCGGCCCGCGCGCCCGGCGATCCCGTGTCAGCACCCAGCAAACCAGCGGCAACGCTCAGCGAACCGTTGGCCGAGCCAGCGATCCGTTGCCCGCGCCTAGCGGCCCCGTGGCGGCCCCGTGGAGCCTCGGACGACGAGTTCCACCGGGATGTCCCCGCCCTCGGGTACACCGCCCTCCAGGACGGCCAGCAGGGCCCGCATGCCGCGTTCGCCGAAGAGCTCGGCGTCCAGTCGTACCGTCGTCAGCTCGGGGTCCAGAGCGGTCGCCAGGGCGAGGTCGTCGAGGCCGGTGACCGAGATGTCGTCCGGGATGCGCAGGCCGAGGCGGCGCGCGGCCTTGTAGGCACCGGCGGCGAGTTTGTCGTCGTCGCACACCACGGCGGTGGGGCGGGGGCCCGGCGCGCCGAGGGCGGCCTCCGTCGCGGCCAGGGCGCCCTCGATGGAGATGGGGGCGCGGGCGGTGCGGACCTCGGTGCCGGGCACGGCCGCCATGCGTGCGGCCAGCTCCCGTATGCGCAGCTCGAAGGTCCAGGAGGGCACGTCCGCCGCGAGGTGGAGCACGCGGCGGTGGCCGAGGCCCAGCAGATGGTCGGTGACCTGGCGGACGCCGTCGGCGATGTCCAGGTTGACGGTGGCCGCGCCCAGGCTGCCGTCCGGGTCGCTGTCCAGCATGACCAGGGGCAGCTGGTCGCCGCGGATCGCGGTGAGGGCGTCGGCGGCCATGGAGGAGGCGATCACGCCGTCCAGGGCGGCCTGCGCGGAGGCGAAGGGGTCGCGGGCCGGGCCGATGCCCTCGGGGGAGGGGTACAGGACGACGCCGAAGCCGTTGGCGGCCGCCACGCGCGCGGCGCCCGTGTAGACGCCCGCGAAGAACTCCGTCGTCAGGGCGGGGACGACGAGCAGGACCGTGCGGGTGCGGCCGAGGCGGAGGTTGCGGGCGGCGAGGTTGGGGCGGTAGCCGAGGTCCCGTGCGGCCGCGCGGACCCGCTCGGCGGTGGCCGCGGAGACGCGTCCGCGCCACTTGTCGCCCAGCACGAGGGAGACGGCGGCCTGGGAGACGCCGGCGGCCTGGGCGACGTCACGGCTGGTCGGGCGCGTGCTGCTGGGGGCCACCGTGAGTGTGCTCCTTCGTCTGGACGTGTGAACAGCGCACATGGTACGTATGGAGCGAGGGGTTATACGTAACACGTCGGGCCGTCGAGGCGTCCCGGGCGAGCCTTTGGAGGACGGCACATGGCCACGGGATACCTGGAAATACTCCGGGCGCGGCACGCGCTGCGGCTGCTCACCGGCACCCTGGTGGGGCGGCTGCCCAATGCGACCGCGGCGATCGCCCTGGTGCTGTTCGTCCGCGCCGAGGGCGGCACCTACAGCCTCGCCGGCGCGCTCGCGGCCGTCTACGGCGTCGCCAACGCCATCGGCCAGCCGGTGCTGGGCCGGCTCGTGGACCTGCACGGCCAGCCGCGCGTCCAGCTGCCCGCGGCGGTCCTCGCCGCCCTCTCCATGACCGTCTTCGCCTTCTCCGGCACCGATCCGCTGCCGCTCGCCTATGTGTCCGTCGCCGCGGCCGGCCTGTTCACCCCGCCCCTGGAGGGCGGCCTGCGCGCCCTGTGGCCGTCGGTGCTGCGCCGCGAGGAGCAGGTGCACACGGCGTACGCCATGGACGCCATCGCGCAGGAGGTCATGTTCACCGTCGGGCCGCTGCTGGTGACCCTGTGCGCGTCGCTGTGGGACGAGCGCGCCGCCCTGCTCGTGCTGAACCTCCTGGGTGTCCTCGGCGCGCTCTCCGTGGTCGTCTCGCCGCCCTCGCGCGCGTGGCGCTCGGCCCCGCGCGAGGCCCACTGGCTCGGCGCCCTGCGCTCACCCGGTCTGCTCGCCCTGCTCGGCGCCTTCTTGTTCGTCGGCATCGCGCTGGGCTCCATCACGGTCGCGTCGGTGTCGTACGCCGACGGACACGGCGGTGACACCGTCTACGGCTGGATGATGGCCGGGCTCGGCCTCGGCGCGCTCGCCGGGGGCACCCTGTACGGCGCCCGCCAGTGGACCGGTGCGCCCGAGCGGCGACTGCGCTACCTCGTGGCGCTTCTGGCGGTGTGTTACCTGCCGCTGATGCTGGTTCCGGGCGCGGTGCCCATGGTGCTGCTCACCGTGGTCGCCGGGGTGTTCCTCGCGCCCTGTCTCGCCTGCGCGTTCATCGTCGTGGACCGGCACGCGCCGAGCGGGACCGTCACCGAGGCGTTCTCCTGGCTCGTGACGACGTTCACCGTGGGCGCCTCGGTCGGAACGGGCCTCGCGGGTCCCGTCGTCCAGGCCGGCGGCACGGTGTGGGGCTTCGTGGTTCCCGGCGCCGCGGGGGCCGTGTCGCTGCTGGTCCTGCTCGCCACCGGGCGGGTCCTCGCAGCTCCCGCGCGGGGCGGGGTCGTTGCGGCTTCATCGGAAAATGATCCAAATCGTGCTGTCGAACCCCGTTTCAGCTCAGGGGATCAGGCGTAATGTTCAGTCATGGACCGCCGCATTTTCGGGCTGGAGAACGAGTACGGCGTCACGTGCACGTTCAGGGGACAGCGCCGCCTGTCTCCTGACGAGGTGGCGCGGTACCTCTTCCGCCGTGTCGTGTCATGGGGCCGCAGCAGCAATGTCTTTCTGCGAAACGGCGCCCGGCTCTATCTCGACGTGGGCTCACATCCGGAATACGCGACACCCGAATGTGACAACGTGATCGAACTGGTCACCCACGACAAGGCCGGAGAGCGCATTCTCGAAGGACTCCTGGTGGACGCGGAACGACGCCTGCACGAGGAGGGAATCGCAGGCGACGTCTACCTCTTCAAGAACAACACCGACTCGGCGGGCAACTCCTACGGCTGCCACGAGAACTATCTGGTGGCGCGGCACGGGGAGTTCTCCCGGCTCGCGGACATCCTCATCCCCTTCCTGGTCACCCGGCAGCTGCTGTGCGGCGCCGGCAAGGTGCTCCAGACGCCGCGCGGCGCCGTGTACTGCGTCAGCCAGCGCGCCGAGCACATCTGGGAGGGCGTCTCCTCGGCGACGACCCGTTCGAGGCCCATCATCAACACCCGTGACGAACCGCACGCGGACGCGGAGCGCTACCGCCGGCTGCACGTCATCGTCGGCGACTCGAACATGTCCGAGACGACCATGCTGCTCAAGGTCGGCGCGACCGACCTGGTGCTGCGCATGATCGAGGCGGGCACCGTGATGCGCGACCTGACCCTGGAGAACCCGATCCGGGCGATCCGCGAGGTCAGCCACGACATCACCGGCCGGCGCAAGGTGCGCCTGGCCAGCGGCCGCGAGGCCTCCGCGCTGGAGGTGCAGCGCGAGTACTTCGACAAGGCCGTGGACTTCTGCGACCGCCGCGGCATCCGCACCGGCACCGTCGCCCAGGTCCTGGAGCTGTGGGGCCGCACCCTCGACGCGATCGAGACCGAGGAACTCGACCGGATCGCCACCGAGATCGACTGGGTCATGAAGTACAAGCTCATCGAGCGGTACCGGGCCAAGCACAACATGACCATGTCGCACCCGCGGGTCGCCCAGATAGACCTCGCCTATCACGACATCCACCGCCGTCGCGGCCTGTACTACCTGCTGGAGCGCAAGGGACAAGCCACACGGATCTGCAACGACTTGAAGATCTTCGAGGGCAAGTCGGTTCCCCCGCAGACCACTCGGGCGCGGCTGCGCGGCGACTTCATCCGGCGGGCCCAGGAACAGCGCCGGGACTTCACGGTCGACTGGGTCCACCTCAAGCTCAACGACCAGGCACAGCGCACCGTGTTGTGCAAGGACCCGTTCCGCTCGGTGGACGACCGGGTCGAGAAGCTGATCGCCGGAATGTAGCGCGAAACAGCCGAGTCAAGCGTTTCCGGCCCGAAATGCCGGAACGCCACACGGGCGTCGTACGTTTCCCGTACGGCGCCCTTCTCGCGTCGTAGAGTTGCGCGCACGCCAACCACAAGATCGACCGATTACGAGGCCCTTCCGTGCGCCGACGCTCACTCCTCCTCGCCGCCGTACCCGCAGGACTGGTCACCCTCTCCGCGTGCGGTGACGGCAAGTCCGACTCCAGCAAGGCCAGTGCCTCGCCGTCGCCCTCGGTGTCCACCGCGCCCGCGCCCAAGATCGTGGAGGGCCCGCTTCCGGCGATCACGGCGGGCGCGAAGTTCGGTGAGAAGCCGACCGTCGCCAAGGGCACGGGAGAGCCGTCGAAGAATCTGGCGGTCAAGACGGTGATCGCGGGCAGCGGCCGCACGATCGCCGAGAACGACTTCATCCAGGCGAACTACCTGGGCCAGATCTGGGACACCGGCAAGGTCTTCGACAACTCCTACGACCGCAAGCGCCCCCTGGTGATGCAGCTCGCCCAGGGCAGCATCATCGACGGCTGGCGGTACGCGCTCGCGGGCCGGAAGACCGGCAGCCGCGTCGAGATCGCGGTCCCGCCCACCTGGGGCTACGGCAAGACGGGCAACCCGCAGGCGGGCATCAAGGGCACCGACACACTGGTGTTCGTCATCGACCTGATCGAGTCCTTCAACTCCAAGAGCTCCGCGAAGGGCAAGGAGGTCCCGCAGACCGACGCGGCCCTGCCGAAGGTGGCCACCAACACCGACGGCGACGTCCCCAAGGTCACCGTCCCGAAGACGGACCCGCCGAAGAAGCTCGTGTCGACCTATGTCCTGGAGGGCGACGGCGACGAGCTGAAGGCCGACCAGACGGTCCTGTGCCAGTTCCAGGGCCTGGTGTGGGACAGCGGCAAGACCTTCCAGCGGACCTACGGTTCGGGCCGGCTCAGCCAGTTCGCCCTGCAGCAGATGCAGCAGGCGGTCAAGGGCCTGGCGCAGGGCCTGACCGGCAAGAAGGTCGGCAGCCGGGTGTTGATCGTCGTCCCGCCGGAGCTGGGCTACGGCGACACCCCGCCGAGCGGCGGTGTCATCAAGAAGGGGTCCACCCTCGTGTTCACGGTGGACATCCTCGCGGCGATGTAGTGCCGCGCCCGCGGCGGGCAGGCGAGCTGCGGGGATGAAAGACTGTCCGTGATTCGTGTCGTACACAAGCAGGAGCTTTTGACGTGAGCATCGAGAAGCCCGAGATCGACTTCCCGGGCGGCGAGCCCCCGAAGGACCTTGAGATCAAGGACATCTGGGAGGGCGACGGCGAGGTCGCGCAGGCCGGCCAGACCGTCACCGTGCACTACGTGGGCGTCACCTTCGAGACGGGTGAGGAGTTCGACGCCAGCTGGAACCGTAACTCCCCGTTCCGTTTCCCGCTGGGCGGCGGCCGGGTCATCAAGGGCTGGGACCAGGGCGTCCAGGGCATGAAGGTCGGTGGCCGTCGCCAGCTGACCATCCCCGCCCACCTCGCCTACGGCGACCAGAGCCCGAGCCCCCTCATCCCGGCGGGCTCGACCCTGATCTTCGTGGTCGACCTGCTCGCCGTCTGATCGCCGGATCCGACCGGACCCGATCATCTGGGGCCCATGCCTGTCCGGGCATGGGCCCTCGGCTTTTGCGGTGGTGCGGGAGAGCGGTACGGTCAGCGGTCGTAAGCACGACAAGGGAGGCGTAGGGCGTCGATGGCCATTGCCAAGGCCGAGCGGTTGATGAACCTCGCGCTGTGTCTCCTCGGGACCCGGCGGCCGCTGAGCAAGCGCGAGCTGCGTGATTCGATCGAGGCGTACGTCGAGGCCGCCAGGCCGGAGAACGGCGCGGCGGGCAGCGACGACTCCTTCAACCGGATGTTCGAGCGGGACAAGGACGACCTGCGCGAGCTGGGCCTGGTCATCGAGACCGTCGAGAACCTCGACGGCGAGGTCGGCTATCTCGCCCGCCGCGACAGCAACCGCCTGCCGCCCATCACCCTGGACGCCGAGGAGGCCGCGGCGCTCGGACTGGCCGCCAAGGTCTGGCAGCAGGCCCGCCTCGCCGGCGCCGCCAGCGGCGCCCTGCAGAAGCTGCGCGCCGCGGGACTGCCCGAGGACGTCGACCCCTATGAGGCGCACAGCGCGCTGGAACCGCGTATCCCGGTGCACGAGGCCGCTTTCGAGCCGCTGATGCTGGCCTGCCGCGACCGGCGCCCGGTCGTCTTCGAGTACCGCAAGGCCACCGCCGCCCGCCCCGAGCCCCGGCACGTCGAGCCGTGGGCCCTGGAGTGCTGGCGCGGGCACTGGTACCTGGCCGGTTTCGACCGCGACCGGGGTGCCGAGCGCGTCTTCCGGCTGTCCCGGATCACCGGCCGCGTCCGCTCGCGCGGTACGGGCTTCACCGCACCCGTGCCCGACGTCGTCACCGTGCGCGAGACCGTCGCGAGCTGGGCGGGCGAGATCGCCGACCGCTCGGCGCTGATCCGGCTGCGCTCCGGCTCCGGTTACCCCCTTCGGGCGAAGGCCACCGAGGTCCGGGAACTCGGCGACGGCTGGGACGAGTTGGAGATTCCGTACGGGCACGGCCTGGACGCCTGGCTGGTCGAGTTCGGGCCGGACGTGGTGGTCCTGGAGCCGGCCGAGCTGCGCGCGGACGTGGTGGACCGGCTGCGTGCCGTGGCCAAGGGCTGAGGGGGAGCAGGACTGTGGCAGGCAAACCGGTCAGGCCCGTGAACGCCATCGACCAGACCCGGCGCATGCTCTCCCTGGTGACCTATCTCAGGGAGCGCCCCGGCGCGCGGATCGCGGACGTCGCCCGCGCCTTCGGCATCACCGAGGACGAGCTGGTCTCCGACCTCGATCTGCTCCCCATGTGCGGCACCAGCTTCCGCGGCGGCGATCTGCTGGACATCGACACCGACGGCGAGCGCATCTGGTGGCACAACCCGGCCGCGCTCGGCGAGGAGGCCGCCGAGCCGCTCCGGCTCGCCGCCGACGAGGCCACGGCCCTGCTGGTGGCCGCCCGAGCGGTCGCCACCCTGCCCGGTCTGCGCGAGGGCGACCGCCAGGCCCTGCTGCGTGCCACCGCCAAGGTGGAGACCGCGGCCGGTGAGGCGGCCGGTGCCAGCGCACGACTGTCGGTGACCTTCGAGTCCGAGGGCGGTGTCTTCGCCGACGTCGACCGGGCGATCTCCGAGCGCCGCCGGCTGTGGATCCGCTACTACTCGCCGGCCCGCGACGAGGTCACCGAGCGCGAGATCGACCCCATCCGCCTGGTCAGCGTCGGACACACCTATGTCGAGGCCTGGTGCCGCCGCTCCGAGGCCCGGCGCACCTTCCGGCTCGACCGGGTCGCCGAGATCAGAATCCTGGACGAGCCGTCCGCGCCGCCCGAGATAGAGCTGCGGGACCTCTCCGAGGCCTTGGTGCAGCCGGCCGCCGAGGACCCGGAGGTCGTGATCGAGGTCGGCCCCGGCGGCCGCTGGGTCGCCGAGTACTACCCGCACGACAGCGCCGATGAGCTTCCCGACGGCGGGCTGCGTATCACTCTGCGCACCCCCGAACCGGCCTCCCTGCGCCGGCTGGCGCTGCGGCTCGGCGGCGACGGCCGGATCGTCTCCCCGCCCGAGCTGGCCGACAGTGCCCGCCGCGCGGCCCGGGAGGCGCTGGCGGCGTACGACATGCCTGCATCGGCATGAGGCAGCGCTCCCAGGGGCGCGGGGCCGTGCCCGGCGTGCGGCTCCACCGCGTGGGCGCGACGCGGCGTAACCCTCGGAGCGCCGTGAGCCCTGACGGAGAACGACCAGGAAAAGGAGCGAGGGCTGTGAGCGAGTCTCCGGTGTCCGGTGCGGGTGAGATGACGGTGGCGGCCGCCTTCGCCGGGATGAAGAGAGTGGCTCCCGTGATGTTCAAGGCGGGCTGCCCGGACTGCCGCGGCCGCTTCGAACTCGCCGCCGGCGCGCTGCGTCTCGCCATCGGCGCCAGCAGCCGTACGACGTTCTACTCCTTCACCTGCCCCGACTGCGGCACCGCCGTGCGCAAGCCCGCCGGGGAGCGCATCGTCGAGCTGCTCACCGGCGGCGGGGTCAGAACCCTGAGGCTGCACTCCACGGTGTAGGCGGTAGCGGGGCACGGGCGCGGACGCACTAGTCTCGAGGTCATGTTCTGGCCGATGTTCGCGGTAGCGCTGGGTTTTCTGGGTCTCGCTGTCCTGGGGGTGCTGGCCGTCCGGGTCTTCCTGGAGGCGCGGCGCCTCGGACAGCAGGTCACCGACTCCGCGCGCCGTATCAACAGGGCGGCCGAGGATCTGGAGCGGGCGGCCGTGAGCACGGCCAAGGCCGTGGACGCCCTGTGACCGCGTTATGTCATGCGCTTTGGGTCACTTCGCCCTGTCACCTTGCCGGTCCGGCCAGGTACGCTGCTGGTCGCGGCCCGAAGTACGAGGCGCGGTCCGCAGAGGGAGCGGGAAGTACGCACGGGGATTGTTCTACGTTCATCCCCGGGCGATACGATCGCTGCCAGCACGATGGTCAGACGTTTGTCCGACCGGTCGGACATGCCCCGCCGCCCCGCCTCAGTGAGAAGGTGAAGACTTATGTTCCGCAACGCACTTGAGCCGTGGCACCTGGTGCTCCTGGTTCTCGTGATCGTCCTCGTGTTCGGCTCCAAGAAGCTTCCGGACATGGCGCGCTCGCTCGGCAAGTCCGCGCGCATCCTGAAGAGCGAGGCCAAGGCGATGAAGGACGAGGGCAAGCAGTCCACCACCTCCGCCCAGGCCCAGCCCGCCGAGGAGCAGAGCCCGGCTCAGCGCACGATCCAGGCCTCGCCCGGCGACGTGACCAGCTCCCGGCCGGTCAACGAGCCGACGGACACGACCCAGCGCTGAGGCGAGGACCGGGCCCCGGTCCGCTGCACGAGATGAGGATGTGGGTTGCCCAAGTCTGCCCGCGAGAAGGAGAGAGATCCCGAGGGGCGTATGCCACTCGCGGATCACTTGCGTGAGCTGCGCAACCGGCTCGCGAAGGGTGTCCTGGCGATCGTCATCGTGACGATCGTGGCGGCCTTCTTCTACAAAGACATCATCAATGTCATCACCAGGCCGCTGCTCGACTCGGTGGGCTGTTCGCAGTCCTTCGAGCAACTGGCGAAGGCATCGTCGAAGCAGAAGACCTGCGCGCACATCACCATCAGCGGTCTGCTGACGCCGTTCACGCTGGCGCTGAAGACTTCGCTGATGGCCGGTGTCGTGCTGGCCGCGCCGGTGTGGCTCTACCAGCTGTGGGCGTTCGTCGCGCCGGGCCTGCACCGGCACGAGAAGAAGTACGCCTACGCGTTCGTCGGGTTCGGCTTCCCTCTCTTCATCGGTGGCGGCTACCTCGGCTTCAGGGTGCTGCCCGAGACCGCGAAGGCGCTGCTCCACTTCTCCCCCGCCGGGGTCGACAACCTGCTGCCGCTGGACGGCCTGCTCGACCTGGTCACGCGCATGATCCTGGTGTTCGGTCTCGCCTTCGAGATGCCGCTGCTGCTGGTCATGCTGAACCTCACCGGCATCCTGTCCGGCAAGCGGATGCTCAGCTGGTGGCGCGCCATGATCGTCGGCATCACGGCGTTCGCCGCCGTGGCCACGCCCAGCACCGACCCGCTCACGATGCTGGCCCTGGCCGCGCCGATCTGGGTTCTGTACTTCGTCGCGGTGGCCGTCTCGCTGTTCGTCGACCGGCGCCGGGCCCGCCGTGCGGACGACGGACTCTCGGACGACGAGGCCTCCCGGCTGGACCTCACACCCGAGGAGATCGACGAGGTGGAAGCGGTGACCGCGAGCACCGCCCCCGAGCCGTCCGGCACCGACCGGGTCAACGGCTACGACGACGTGACCTGACCTTCACACGCACGGAGCTGCCACGCGCTGCCCCCGGCCCGGATGACTTCCCCGGGCCGGGGGCAGCCGTCTTTGTCGATCAGCCCACGTTCCGGATAATGATCGTCCTGTTGTCAGTGGGGCCCGGTACGCTCGAAAGCACGATGACAGAGGACCTCTCACCGGCCGAGCGGTACGCGGCAGCCCGCAGGCGGGCAGCCGAGCAGGCCACCGCGCTCGCACCCTTCCGCGAGATGTACGACTTCGGCCTCGATCCCTTCCAGATCGAGGCCTGCGAGGCACTCGAGACGGGGAAGGGCGTGCTGGTGGCCGCCCCCACCGGCTCGGGCAAGACGATCGTCGGCGAGTTCGCCGTCCACCTCGCCCTCCAGCAGGGCAAGAAGTGCTTCTACACGACACCCATCAAGGCGCTGTCGAACCAGAAGTACGCCGACCTGTGCCGCCGCTACGGCACCGACAAGGTCGGCCTGCTCACCGGCGACAACAGCGTGAACTCCGAGGCCCCGGTGGTCGTGATGACCACCGAGGTCCTGCGGAACATGCTGTACGCGGGCTCCCAGACCCTCCTGGGCCTCGGCTACGTGGTCATGGACGAGGTGCACTACCTCTCCGACCGCTTCCGCGGCGCCGTCTGGGAAGAGGTGATCATCCACCTGCCCGAATCGGTGACACTGGTGTCACTGTCGGCGACCGTCTCCAACGCCGAGGAGTTCGGCGACTGGCTGGACACCGTCCGCGGTGACACCGAGGTGATCGTCTCCGAGCACCGGCCCGTGCCGCTGTTCCAGCACGTGCTCGCCGGGCGCCGGATGTACGACCTGTTCGAGGAGGGCGAGGGCCACAAGAAGGCCGTCAACCCCGACCTCGCCCGCCTCGCCCGGATGGAGGCCACCAGACCGTCGTACCAGGACCGTCGCCGCGGCCGGGCGATGCGCGAGGCCGACCGGGAGCGCGAGCGCAGACAGCGCTCGCGCGTGTGGACCCCGGGCCGCCCCGAGGTCATCGAGCGCCTGGACGCCGAGGGCCTGCTGCCCGCCATCACCTTCATCTTCAGCCGCGCCGCCTGCGAGGCCGCCGTCCAGCAGTGCCTGTACGCGGGCCTCAGGCTCAACGACGAGGAGGCGCGCGGGCAGGTCCGTGCCCTGGTCGAGGAGCGCACCGCCTCCATCCCGTCGGAGGACCTCCACGTCCTCGGCTACTACGAGTGGCTGGAGGGCCTGGAGCGCGGTATCGCCGCCCACCACGCGGGCATGCTGCCGACCTTCAAGGAGGTCGTGGAGGAGCTGTTCGTGCGTGGCCTGGTCAAGGCCGTCTTCGCGACCGAGACCCTCGCCCTCGGCATCAACATGCCCGCTCGCTCGGTGGTGCTGGAGAAGCTCGTCAAGTGGAACGGCGAGCAGCACGCCGACATCACGCCCGGTGAGTACACGCAGCTGACGGGGCGTGCGGGGCGGCGCGGGATCGATGTCGAGGGTCATGCCGTGGTGCTGTGGCAGCGCGGGATGAGCCCCGAGCACCTGGCCGGCCTCGCGGGCACCCGCACATACCCGCTGCGCTCCAGCTTCAAGCCGTCGTACAACATGGCGGTCAACCTGGTCGAGCAGTTCGGCCGGCACCGCTCGCGCGAACTGCTGGAGACCTCCTTCGCGCAGTTCCAGGCCGACAAGTCGGTCGTCGGGATCACCCGCCAGGTGCAGCGCAACGAGGAGGGCCTCGAGGGCTACCAGGAGTCCATGACCTGCCACCTCGGCGACTTCGAGGAGTACGCGCGGCTGCGCCGTGAGCTGAAGGACCGCGAGACCGAGCTGGCCCGGCAGGGCGCGAACCAGCGGCGCGCGGAGGCCGCAGTCGCCCTGGAGAAGCTGAAGCCGGGCGACGTCATCCACGTGCCCACCGGCAAGTACGCGGGCCTCGCCCTGGTCCTCGACCCGGGGCTGCCGGCCGGCCGCTCCAACGGCCACCGTGGCTTCGACCAGCACGACGGGCCGCGCCCGCTGGTGCTGACCGCCGAACGGCAGGTCAAGCGGCTGGCGTCGATCGACTTCCCGGTGCCGGTCGAGCCGCTCGACCGGATGCGGATCCCGAAGAGCTTCAACCCGCGCTCTCCGCAGTCCCGCCGGGACCTCGCCTCGGCGCTGCGCACCAAGGCCGGGCACATCCCGCCGGAGCGGGCCCGCAAGAAGCGCTCGCAGGCCGCCGACGACCGTGAGATCGCCCGGCTGCGCACGGCGATCCGCGCGCACCCCTGTCATGGCTGCAATGACCGTGAGGACCACGCCCGTTGGGCCGAGCGGTACCACCGGCTGCTGCGTGACACCTCCCAGCTGGAACGCCGGATCGAGGGACGCACGAACACCATCGCGCGGACCTTCGACCGGATCGTGGCCCTGCTGACCGAGCTGGACTATCTGCGCGGTGACGAGGTCACCGAACACGGCAAGCGCCTCGCCCGGCTCTACGGCGAACTCGACCTGCTGGCCAGCGAATGCCTGCGCGCGGGTGTCTGGGAGGACCTCGGCCCGGCCGAACTCGCCGCGTGCGTCTCGGCGTTGGTGTACGAGGCGCGGGTCAGCGACGACGCACTGGCGCCGAAGCTGCCCTCCGGCAAGGCGAAGGCCGCGCTGGGGGAGATGGTCCGGATCTGGGGCCGGCTCGACGCCCTGGAGGAGGACTTCCGGATCAACCAGACGGAGGGCGTCGGACAGCGCGAGCCGGATCTGGGGTTCGCCTGGGCCGCGTACATGTGGGCTTCCGGTACGGGGCTCGACGAGGTGCTGCGCGAGGCGGAGATGCCGGCGGGGGACTTCGTACGGTGGTGCAAGCAGGTGATCGATGTGCTGGGGCAGATCTCCGCGGCGTCTCCTGCACAGGGCTCGACCGTGGGGAAGGCCGCGCGTAAGGCCGTGGACCAGTTGCTGCGGGGTGTGGTCGCCTACTCGTCCGTGGGGTAAGCACGTCCTGCTCGTCCACCGAAGGGGTCGCATCTGCGGCCCCTTCACTCGTTACGGTGAGTTGCCTTCGCATGGCCATATGCCGTTACCGCACGTGTTCGAATGAGAGCCCAGCGTGTAAATGGGGCCGAGCGTACTCCTGTCGCGGGGGCGATTTCAGGTGGACGCGGAATATGACACGGCGATGATCCGGTCGGACTAAGCTCGCCCGCGGCGCACCGAGTTGAGGTGAATTCGTGCGCCTGTTCCCAAACATGAGATAGATCCCAACAGTTCTATGAACCTTCCCCCCACAAGCTCCCCCGACACCCAGCCGATTCGTCTCAGAAGGCATCCATGGTGAGTGTTCAGAAGCCTCCCGGTCGCCGTGAACGTCCCTATGCGCGCGTGCTGTTGCCGCCGGCCATATTGATGGCCGCCGCGACCGGGGCGGCGGCCGCCCTGGCGCCGGTGTCCGCCCGGATCGCCGTAGCTGCGGTCGGGGCCCTCGCCCTGCTCCTGGTCCTCGCCACGGGGGCGGAAGCCGCCCGTCGCGGCCGCAGGCTCCGCGAGGAACAGGACGAGCACGCCCGTCACGCGGCGTATCTGGAACACCGGATCGCCGCCCAGGACGAACTGATCGACAAGTTCGCCACCGACATCATCCCCACCGGCCTGCTGCGGCTGCGCGCCGGAGAACCGCTCCGGGACGTCCTGACCAACGTCTACGACGCCGACCCCGAGCTGCGCGCCCTGCCCGACATGTACCGCGAGATGTTCCGGGTCGCGCTGCGCGGTGCCGACCACGAGATCTCGATGCGTGACGCCACCGAGCGCTCCTTCGTGACCATCGCGCGCCGCGTCCAGGCCATCGTCCACCAGCAGTCCAACGAACTGCGGGAGATGGAGGAGGACCACGGCCGCAACCCCGAGGTCTTCGACGACCTGCTGCGCATCGACCACGGCACCTCGCTGATCGGCCGCCTCGCCGACACCATCGCCGTCCTCGGCGGCGGTCGGCCGGGCCGCCAGTGGCCCCTGCCGGTCTCCCTGTACAGCACGCTGCGCGGTGCCATGTCGCGCATCCTGGAGTACCGCCGCATCGATCTGAACTCCATCGTCAACATCAACATCAAGGGCACCGCGGTCGAGCCGGTCATCCACGCCGCCGCCGAACTCCTCGACAACGCCACCCGCTACTCGCCGCCCTCGACCAAGGTGCACGTCACGGCCGCCGAGGTGCAGGCCGGCATCGCCATCGAGATCGAGGACGCCGGCGTCAGCCTCAACGAGGAGTCCCGCGCCCGCATCGAGCAGATGATCGAGGACGCCAAGGCGGGAGACGACGCGCACAACCTCGGCGAGAACCCGCGCCTCGGCCTCGCCGTCGTCGGCCGGCTGTGCAAGTTCTTCAACATGGAGGTCTCGCTGCGCGCCTCCGCCTACGGCGGCGTCCGCGCGATCCTCATCGTGCCCCGGGTGATGACCACCACCGAGCCCGGCGTGGGTGCCGCCCACGGCATCGGTGCCACCGGCGCGCCGGTCGCCGCGCTCGGCGCCGTCGAGGGCCCCAAGCGTCCGCCGAAGAGGCGCCGTCCCACCAGCCCCAAGATCCCCGCCGGGATCACCATGGAGGACGACGTACCGGAGGTCACCGAGTGGACGGCGGGCGGCCTGCCGCAGCGCCGCAGCCGGGTGAAGACCCCGCTCAGCCAGCGGTACGCCGAACAGGCCGCCATCGAGCGGGCCGAGCGCGAGGGCAAGCCCACCATCTGGTCGCAGGCCAAGCCCGAACCGAAGCCCGAGCCCGAGATGGACCCCGAACGCAAGAAGCTCATCGAGCGGCCCCCGGGCATGTGGATGGAGGACTTCTGGGGCGGCCTGAGGAAGGGCATGCCCGAGGACGCCACCGCGGCCGAACTGACCGACTTCACGCTGAACCCGACCAAGTACCTGCACCTGCTTAACGATTCGGCCGACCCCGCCGAGGGCGCCATCGAGGCCGACGACGAGGGGGACCTCAAGTGATCCAGCAGCGCGGCAACTTCGACTGGATGCTCAAGCAGCTGAACGACGGCGTACCCGGCATCGAGATGATCGTGGTCCTCTCCGCCGACGGCCTGCGCATCGCCCGCTACGGCGGCGACCCCGACGCGGCCGACCGCGTGGCCGCCGCCTGCGCGGGCGTGCAGAGCCTGGCCGGGGCCATCATCCAGGAGATCCCCGGCGCCGGTGACATGAAGGTCGTCGTCTTCGAGATCGAGGGCGGCTACTTCTACCTCATGAACGCCGGCGCCAACGCCTTCCTCGCCGTACTCGCCGACGTGACCTGCGAGCCGGGCCGGATGAGCGGCATGATGCGCGACCTCGTCGTCCGGATCGGCGCCCATCTCACCAGTCCGCCCCGGCGGAACGGGCAGACCGTATGACTCCTCCACGACGCAAACGGCGTGAACCGAAACCGGCGCCACCACCGCCGCCTCCGCCGCCGTCCGCGCCCAAGACGGCGGGCGGCGAGCCCGAGCCCAAGAACCCCGAACGGCTGTACACGGTCGCCGGATCCGAGGACGGTGTCCGCGCCGAACTCGACCTCGTGACGTTAATCGTGGCGCGCTCCGCACCCCAGCCGGGCGCCTCACCGGAACAGGCGGCTGTGCTGCGACTGTGCGGCGCCCCCCTGTCCGTGGCCGAACTGTCGGCTTATCTGAGCTTGCCGTTCAGCGCGATGACCGTGCTGATCACCGAGCTGATCACGGCCGAACTGGTGCAGGCGCGCGCCCCGATCGTCCGCCAGGCGCTCCCCGACCGTTCACTTCTCGAAGCGGTGATGCATGGACTTCAACGGCTCTGACACCATCCCCGGCCCCCGCACCGAGGATCATCTGCCGCACACGGCGCAGGCCGCGGTCAAGATCGTGATCGTCGGCGGCTTCGGCGTCGGCAAGACCACCATGGTCGGTTCCGTCAGCGAGATCAGGCCGCTGACCACCGAGGAGACGATGACCCAGGCCGGCATCGGCGTGGACGACAACTACGGCTCCGAATCGAAGACGGCCACGACCGTGGCCATGGACTTCGGCCGCATCAGCATCACCGACAAGCTGGTGCTCTATCTGTTCGGCACGCCCGGCCAGGAGCGTTTCTGGTTCCTGTGGAACGGCCTGTTCGAAGGCGCGCTCGGCGCGGTCGTCCTGGTCGACACCCGGCGTCTGGAGGTCAGCTTCGACGTCATGGGCCGGCTGGAGGAACGCGGCGTCCCTTTCGTCGTCGCCGTCAACTCCTTCCCGGACGCGCCCCGTTACCCGACCGAGGAACTGCGCACCGCGCTGGACCTGGCCCCGGAGATCCCGATCCTCGACTGCGACGTACGCCGGCGGGCCTCCAGCAAGGAGGTGCTGATGACCCTGATGCGCTTCCTGCACTCCATCGCCCTGTCCGGCGCGCTCACCTGACCGCCGCCGACCCGACTCCCACACTTTTTCGTTCCGGAGCGACACCGTGACGTCTGAAACCCCCTCCATGACCGGCACCGACCCCACCCGCGTCCCGCCGCCGGGCTGCCCCGCGCACGGCCCCGGCCCCGGCGGGCTGCACCGGCTCTACGGCCCCGACGCCGAGGACCTGGGCGGCCTCTACGAACGCCTGCGGGCGGAGCACGGCCACGTGGCGCCCGCGCTGCTCCACGAGGACGTACCGATGTGGGTCGTCCTCGGGCACGCCGAGAACCTCCATCTGGTCCGCAGCCCCTCCCTGTACACCCGCGACAGCCGGATCTGGACCCCGCTGGCGGAGGGCAGGGTCAAGCCCGACCACCCGCTCATGCCGCACATCGCCTGGCAGCCGATCTGCTCGCATGCCGAGGGCGACGAGCACCAGCGGCTGCGCGCGGCGGTCACCGCGGCCATGGCCACCATCGACCACCGCAGCATGCGCCGGCACATCGGCCGCTACACCCAGGGCCTGGTCAACAGCTTCTGCGAACGCGGCCGGGCCGATCTGGTCTCCCAGTTCGCCGAGCATCTGCCCATGGCCGTCATGTGCGAGATCCTCGGCATGTCCGAGGAGTACAACGACCGCATGGTGCAGGCCGCCCGGGACGCCCTGAAGGGCACCGAGACCGCCATCCAGAGCCACACCTACGTCATGGACGCGCTGAGCCGGCTCACCACCCGGCGCCGCGCCCGGCCCGAGGACGACTTCACCAGCCACCTCGTCACCCACCCGGCCGGACTCACCGACGACGAAGTCCGCGAACACCTGCGGCTCGTCCTCTTCGCGGCCTACGAGGCCACCGCGAACCTCCTCGCCAACGCGCTGCGCATGGTCCTGACCGAGCCGGGCTTCCGCGCCCAGCTCAACGGCGGCCAGATGACGGTGCCGGAGGCGATCGAGCAGTCCCTGTGGGACGAGCCGCCGTTCAGCACCGTCTTCGGCTACTTCGCCAAGCAGGACACCGAGCTGGGCGGGCAGCGCATCCGCAAGGGCGACGGCCTGCTCTTCGCGCCCGCGCCGGGCAACCTCGACCCGCGGATCCGCCCGGACCTGTCCGCGAACATGCAGGGCAACCGCTCGCATCTCGCCTTCGGCGGCGGCCCGCACGAGTGTCCCGGCCAGGACATCGGCCGCGCCATCGCCGACGTCGGCGTGGACGCGCTGCTGATGCGGCTGCCCGACGTCCAGCTCGCATGCCCGGAGGAGGACCTGCGCTGGCGGTCGTCCATCGCCTCCCGGCATCTGGTGGCCCTGCCCGTGCGCTTCGAGCCGAAGCCGCAGCAGGACGTCGACCTTCCGCCGCGGCCCATGGCGATGGCGGCGCACCACTCCGGCTGGCAGGTCGGCACCCGGCGGACGGAGCCGGCTCCGGCGGCCGCGCCCCGGCCCGCCGTTCCGCGCCCCGCCGCGCCCGAGCCGGCGCCCGCGGCGCCTGAGCCGGTTCGGCCGCGAGGGGTCTGGCAGCGGTTGCTGCGGTGGTGGCGGGGGGAGTAGCGCTCCGCACCGCGGGGAGTGCCGTGAGGGGCCCGTCGCGCGTGTGCGGGTCCGTCGTCGCTGCTCGCCCGCGCGGCGGCAGCCGCGGGTCCGCCGCGGCCCCGCGCCCCTTCGGGCCGCTAGAGCGCCCAGGACTGGAGCACGCGCTCGCTGACGAACGCGTGCTCCACGCCCGTGACCGGATCGGTGAACTCCAGCCGCCGTGCGAGCAGTTGCAGCGGTCCCCGGAAGTCGTCGGCCGGGACCGGGTCGGTCACCTCCGGGTAGAGTGGGTCGCCGAGGATGGGTACGCCGAGCGCGTTGAGGTGCACGCGCAGCTGGTGCGTCTGCCCGGTCGCCGGGAGCAGCCGGTAGCGGCCCAACTCGCCCCGGTGCGCGGCCAGTTCCACATAGGTCTCGGCGTTCGGCTCGCCCTCGACCTCGTGGGCGGCATGCACCCCGCGCTCCTTCACGATCCGGCTGCGTACGGTCCGGGGCAGGTCCAGCGCGGGGTCGTACGGCGCGACGGCCTCGTACTCCTTGCGCACCCGCCGGTCCTGGAACAGATTCTGGTACGCGCCGCGCTCCTCGGGCCGTACGGTGAACAGCACCAGCCCCGCCGTCAGCCGGTCCAGGCGGTGCGCGGCGGTCAGCGTCGGGACGTCCAGTTCGCGGCGCAGGCGGGCCAGCGCGGTCTCCGTGACATGTGTGCCGCGCGGCGTCGTGGCGAGGAAGTGCGGCTTGTCGGCCACCACGATGTGCGCGTCCCGGTACACCACCTCCACCGGGAACGGCACCGGCACCTCGGCGGGCAGCTCGCGGTGGAACCACACGAACATCCCCGGCTCGTACGGCGCGTCCGGTGCCACCGCCCGGCCGTCGGCTCCGACGATCAGTCCGGCGCCGAGCATGCCGTCGATCGTCCCGGGACCGGCCCCCGTGAGCCGTTCCACCAGATACTCCCGCACAGTGGCCCACGCCCCGGCGTGCGGCAGCCGGACCCGCACGGGGTCCACCCCGTCGCGCTGGGGGAGCGGGGCGGGCGGCGGCGGGGTGCGACGTCTCATCGGGGTCAAGGGTACGAGGCGGAAAAGGGCGGGACGGCCGCCCGTGCGGTCGGCAGGATGTGGATCATGCCGTATCTCAACAGCCCGGTCGTGCCGGCCGGAACCCTCGCCCGTACCGCCCAGCCCGCCCTTCCCGCCGATGGCGGCCTGCTGCTGCGCCCCTGGCGGTCGCAGGACGCGCCCGCCGTCCACGCTGCCTTCCAGGACCCGGTGATGCACCAATGGCACATCAAGTCCTGTGACTCCGAGGAGGAGGCCGCCGGCTGGATCGCCCAGTGGCGGAGGGGGTGGGAGCGTGAGCGCGAGGCCCAGTGGGCCGTCGTGGACGCCGGGAGCGACGAGCTGCTGGGCCGGGTCGCCCTGCGCGAGATCCTGCTCGGTGACGGCTGCGCCGAGGTCGCGTACTGGACGGTGGCGCGAGCGCGCGGCCGGGGTGTCGCGGTGCGGGCCACCACCGCCCTGTCCCGGTGGGCGTTCGAGGAGATCGGCATCCACCGCCTCGAACTCTCCCACGCCACCGCCAACGAGGCGTCCTGCCGGGTGGCGGAGAAGGCCGGTTTCGCCGCGGAGGGCACCAGGCGCAGCGCCCTTCTGCACCCCGACGGCTGGCACGACATGCATCTGCACGCGCGCGTGCGCGGCGACTGAGCCGCGGCCGTTGCCGCCCGTGCGCCTCGCCGCACTTGCGAGACCGATCAAGACGCGATACATCGCGGATTGACGCAAGACGACAGACGCGATATGTTCGGTCACGGATATTCGGAAGCGAGGTGAACGTCATGGCCGCGAAACGGCGCAAGCTCGGCAACCCGCTGGCGCTCGCGGTGCTGGCGACCCTCTGGCAGAAGCCCATGCACCCGTACGAGATCGCCCAGACCCTGCGCCGCCAGGGCAAGGACAGCAGTACGAAGATCAACTACGGCTCGCTCTACACCGTCGTGCAGAACCTCCAGAAGCACGGCCTGGTCGAGGTGACCGACGTCGAGCGGCAGGGCAACCGCCCCGAGCGCACGGTGTACGGACTCACCGACGCCGGTCGTGAGGAGCTGACCGAGTGGATGTCGGACCTGATGGCCGTCCCGGTCAAGGAGTTCCCGATCTTCGAGACCGCCCTGTCCGTCATGGGGGTCCTGCACCCCGACGAGGTGGTGCGGCTGCTGGAAGAGCGGCTGAACACCCTTGAGGTGCAGGTCGCCAGTGGCCGCGGCGCCCTGGAGAAGCTGTACGAGACCCTCCCGCGGCTCTTCCTCGTGGAGACGGAGTACCAGCTCCACATGGTCCAGGCGCAGGCGGAGTGGGTCCGTGGCTTCCTGGCGGAGGTCAGGGAGGGCACACTGCCCGGCGTGGACATGTGGCGGCGTTACCACGAGACGGGGGAGCTGCCGGCCGAATTCCAGTGAACCCGCCGAGGTTCCTGTGAACCCGGTGAGAAGAACGACCCCGGCAGCGCTGTTGCAGCAGCTCCGCCGGGGTCTCGAACCCCGAAACGGACCCGCCGTGCGGCGGCTCCGGGCGATCGAGGTGCGGCACACCCAGGATAGCCCGGCGCCCTGCACGCGGATCTTCCACATCCGCTCACCCAGGAGAGCTGTCGTCATGAACACCCGTGCGCCCGCAGTCGAGGCGCGCCAACTGATCAAGACCTATCCCGGCGATGTCACCGCGCTCAACGGCATGGACATCACCGTGGCACCGGGTACCGTCTTCGGACTCCTCGGCCCCAACGGCGCCGGCAAGTCCACCACCGTCAAGATCCTCACCACCCTGGCCCGCCCCGACTCCGGCACCGCCACCGTCGCCGGGCACGACGTGCTGCGCCACCCCGACCGGGTGCGCCGCGCGATCGGC
The DNA here is from genome assembly GCF_001280015.1 of Streptomyces sp. MMG1121. GTDB lineage: Bacteria > Actinomycetota > Actinomycetes > Streptomycetales > Streptomycetaceae > Streptomyces. Next base: position 93,992 of record NZ_LGDV01000130.1, on the reverse strand, counting down.
GTGGTCGCCCAGCAGTCCGGGGCCGACCCGGTCGCGACGGGCCGGGAGAACCTGCAACTCCAGGGCAGGCTCTACGGGGTGCGCGGCGGCGCGCTCGAGGGCCGGGTGGACGAGCTGCTGGAGCGGTTCGCCCTCGCCGATGCCGCCCGCCGCCCGGTCAAGGGCTACTCGGGCGGTATGCGGCGCCGCCTGGACGTGGCCCTCGGGCTGGTGCACCGGCCCGAGGTGCTCTTCCTGGACGAGCCGACCACCGGACTGGACCCCGAGGCGCGGGCCGCGATGTGGGAGGAGATCGGCCGGCTGGCCGGCGAGGAGGGGCTGACGATCCTGCTCACCACGCACTATCTGGAGGAGGCCGACCGGCTCGCCGAGCGCATCGCGATCGTCGACCGCGGCCGGATCGTGGTCGAGGGCACCCCGGACGCCCTCAAGGGCGAACTGCGCGGTGACGCCGTGCACATGGAACTGCGCGAGCCGGTCGGCGAGGCCGGCCGCACCCTGCTCACCTCCGGTCTCGCCGCGCTGCCCGGCGTGCACGAGGCGCTGTGCGAGGGACGCCGGATCAGTGTGCGCGCCGACGACGGCGCGGCCACGGTGCCCGCCCTGCTCGCCACGCTGGACCGGGCCGGGGTCACCGTCGCCTCGGTCACCGTCGCCCGGCCCTCGCTGGACGACGTCTACCTCCGTCACGCCGGCCGCCGGTACGCCGAGGTCGAGGCCGACACCGTGCTCGTGGGGGGTGTGCGATGAGCGGTGCCGTCGCCCAGACCTGGTACATGACACAGCGTCAGCTGCGGGTGTTCGCCCGGCAGCCCGCCTACGCCATCATCACCCTGATCCAGCCGGTGATCTGGCTGTTCCTGTTCGGCAGCCTTTTCAGGAAGGTCGTCGAACTGGGCGGCTTCGGCACCACCTCGTATCTGGACTATCTGGTGCCGGGCGTGGTCGTGATGAGCGCCCTCGGCTCCAACATGTGGGCCGGAATGGGCACGCTGGAGGAGATCCAGCGCGGTACCCTCGACCGCTTCCTGACCACCCCGGTCAGCCGGGCCGCGCTGATGAACGGCAACGTCGTCAACAACGGCCTGGTCACCGCGTTCCAGTCGGTGGTCATCGTGCTGCTGGGCCTGCTCGGCGGCGCGGACTACCCCGGTGGCATCGGCGGCATCGCGATCCTCGTCCTGGCCGCCGTCCTGCTCGGCACGGTCTTCGGGGCGCTGTCCAACGCGCTCGGCATGCTCGTGCGCGAACGGGAGTCCATCATCGGCATCAACACCTTCCTGCTGCTGCCGCTGACCTTCCTCTCCAGCGCCTTCATGGCACCCGCGCAGATGCCCGGCTGGATGCGGCACGTCGCCGACTTCAACCCGCTCAACTGGGCCATGGTGGCGGGCCGTTCGGCACTGTCCGAGCACCCCGACTGGGGGGACGTGCTCAGCCGCGGTGGCGCGCTGCTGGCCCTGGCGGTCGCTGCGGTGTGGCTGTCGATCCGCACCTTCCGCTCCTACCAGCGGTCGGTGTGAGAGAGCCTGCCGGTGTGAAGATGTAGGGCATGCCGCCCTACGACCTTGCGAGCCGACTCGTCGTCGGCGTGGCCTCCAGTGCCCTGTTCGATCTGCGGGAGTCGGACGCCGTCTTCCGCGAGCAGGGCCAGGAGGCCTACCGGGCCTACCAGGAAGCGCACGTGGACCACACGCTCCGGCCCGGAGTCGCGTTCGCGTTCATCCGCAGACTGCTGTCGCTGAACGACCTCGGCGAGCCGGACGATCCGCTCGTCGAGGTCATCATCCTGTCCCGCAACGACCCCGACACGGGCCTGAGGGTCATGCGGTCGATCCAGGCCCATGAACTGCCCATCAGCCGGGCCGTGTTCCTGCAGGGCAGGTCGCCGTACGCGTTCGTCGCCGCACTGGACATGTCCCTGTTCCTGTCCGCGAACGGCGACGACGTGCGCGAGGCGGTCGCCGCAGGGCTGCCGGCCGGGCAGGTGCTCGGCTCGTCGTACGCGGACGACCTCGCCGACCGGGAGCTGCGGATCGCGTTCGACTTCGACGGGGTGCTGGCCGACGATGCCGCCGAGCAGGTGTACCAGTCCGGCGGTCTGGAGGAGTTCCGCGCCCACGAGGCCCGGCACGCGGCCACCCCGCACGACCCCGGACCGCTGCGCGACTTCCTCGCCGGCGTGAACCGGATACAGCGCCGGGAGGAGGAACGGCGCGCGACGGACCCGGGCCACCCGAGCCGGGTGCACGTCTCCATCGTGACCGCGCGCGCCGCGCCGGCCCACGAGAGGGCCGTACGGAGCCTCCAGCAGTGGGGTCTGCGGGTCAACGGCGCCTTCTTCCTCGGCGGCATCGAGAAGGGCGCGGTCCTGAAGGTGCTCGGACCGCACATCTTCTTCGACGACCAGGTGACCCACCTGGAGAGCGCGGCGCGGACGACGCCCTGTGTGCACATCCCCTTCGGCAAGATCAACGAGACGGCGCCCGGAGACTGACCGGCGAGGCGGCCCAGGCGCTCACGCGGCCGCCGCGCCGGTCTCCTGCTCGGCCTCGATACGGGCGTTCCAGTCCTGCTTGGAGGCCTGCCAGCCGTCCTCGTTGTGGCCCAGGCGCCAGTAACCGGAGATCGACAGGTCCTCGCGCGGGATCTGCCGCTCGACCCGCAGCAGCCGGCGCAGCTCCTTCACGAAGCCCGCCTCGCCGTGCACGAACGCGTGCACCCGGCCCGCCGGGAAGTCCAGCCCGCGTACGGCCTCCAGCAGGGCCTCGCCCACCGGCCGGTCCCCGCGGTGCAGCCAGACCACCGCCGCGTCGGAGCCGATCTTCTGCTCCTCCTCGGGGCCGGACACCTCGACGAAGACGTGCGCGCGGGAATCGGCGGGCAGCGCCTCCACGGACCGGGCGATCGCGGGCAGCGCGCTCTCGTCCCCGGCGAACAGGTGCCAGTCGGCCTCCGGGTCGGGGGCGTAGGCGCCGCCGGGGCCCATGAAGAGGACCGTCTCGCCGGGCCGCACCCGCGTGGCCCACGGGCCGGCCAGGCCCTCGTCGCCGTGGATGACGAAGTCCAGCGTCATCTCCCGCTGCCCGGGGTCCCAGGCGCGCACGGTGTACGTCCGGGTCACCGGCCACTGCTCGCGGGGGAACTCCTCGCGGATCCGCTCCAGGTCGAACGGCTCCGGGTAACTCACGCCCTCGGGGCCGAAAAGCAGCTTCACGTAGTGGTCGGTGCAGGTGTCCGCCGCGAAGTCGGCCAGGCCCTCGCCGCCGAGCACCACACGCTGCATGTGCGGGGTCAGCCGCTCGGTGCGGACCACCTGGGCGGTACGGGGCTTGCGCGGCTTACGTCCCGGGCGCTCTGCCATCACGGCCTCCTGCGAATTGGTTAGGTTTACCTAAGTTAGCATCTCGCTCCGCGTCAACACCTCTTTCTGGTGGGCCCGATCGGCGGGTCTTTGCCGGAATATTCCGGTCAAGGTCATCCGGCCAGCGTGGTCAGCAGCCGGTGCAGGGAGCCGCCCAGCCCCCAGCGCTCCGCGAGCCGCTCCAGCGCCTGCGGATCGCGCGGGGTGCGCGGCAGGTCCGGGTCGACGTCCGGCAGCGGCACGTCGGCGGCCACCCGCACCACCTTCGGCGCCACCGCCACATACGGCCGGGCCTCGTCCAGCCGCTTGCGCTGCGACGGCGTGAGCTTCGCCTTCGGGTCGTCGAGCGCCGCCATGATCCCGGCCAGGTCGCCGAACTCGGCCAGCAGCTTGGCGGCCGTCTTCTCGCCGATCCCGGCCACGCCCGGCAGACCGTCGCTCGGGTCGCCGCGCAACAGCGCCAGATCCGCGTACCCTCGCCCGTCGACGCCGTACTTCTCGCGCAGCACCGCCTCGTCGGTCAGCTGCAGCGTGCCGACCCCCTTCAGCGGATACAGCACCCGGATCCCGCGCGCGTCGTCCACCAGCTGGTACAGATCACGGTCGCCGGTGACGATGTCCACCGGGCCCTTCGCGCGCGCCGTGAACGTGCCGATCACGTCGTCCGCCTCGTACGCGGCGACCCCGACCCGGGCGATGCCGACCGCGTCCAGCACGTCCTCGATGACCGGCACCTGCGGGGCCAGCGTGTCCGGCACCTCCTCCGCGTCCGGCGCGCCCTCGTGCTCCTCGGCGACCCGGTGCGCCTTGTACGTGGGAATGAGGTCCACCCGCCACTGCGGCCGCCAGTCGGCGTCCATACAGGCCACCAGCTGCTGCGGCCGGTGGTCCTTGACCAGCCGGTCGATGAAGTCCAGCAGCCCGCGCACGGCGTTCACCGGCGTGCCGTCGGGGGCCCTCACGGAGTCCGGGACGCCGAAGTAGGCGCGGAAATACAGCGAAGCGGTGTCGAGCAGCATGAGTTGTCCGGTCACGCTCGCATCATGCCGCACGGCACTGACAGCCGGCCGTCACCCGGCGGCCCTCACGCCGGAACGCGTTGCGGTGTGCGCACCGCCGTGAGCCGGGCCACTTGTGTGTTTGCCTCCGCTTGACCTGGGCAGGCGCCGCCTCGGAGCGATGCCGGTTGCGATTTCAACAGTCTGCGGGGCGTCGCGTCCCCATTTCCTGTCCCCCAGACGAGAGGCACGCGTGTCAGCCAGGCTTGAGGCGGAGCACCTGTTCAAGGTGTTCGGCAGACGACCGGACGAAGCAGTGGAACGCCTGCGGCAGGGCGCCGACCGGGAGGAGCTGCGCTCCGACGGCACGACCGCCGCCGTGATCGACGCCTCCTTCGGCGTCGGCGAGGGCGAGATCTTCGTCGTCATGGGTCTGTCGGGCTCCGGCAAGTCCACCCTGCTGCGCATGCTCAACGGTCTGCTGGAGCCGACCGCGGGCAGTGTGCGCTTCGACGGCCAGGACCTGACCACGCTCACCGACCGTGAACTGCGCGAGGTCCGCTCCCGGAAGATCAGCATGGTCTTCCAGCACTTCGCGCTCTTCCCGCACCGCAGCGTCCGCGACAACGCCGCCTACGGCCTGGAAGTGCAGGGCGTGCCCCGCGCCGAGCGCGAACGCCGCGCCGACGAGGCGCTCGCCCTGTGCGGCCTGGCCGGCTGGGAGACCTCCTGGCCCGACGAGCTGTCCGGCGGCATGCAGCAGCGCGTCGGCCTCGCCCGCGCCCTCGCCACCGACGCCGACCTGCTGCTCATGGACGAGTCCTTCAGCGCGCTGGACCCGCTGATCCGCCGCGACATGCAGGACCAGCTCCTCGAACTCCAGAAGACCCTGAAGAAGACCATCGTCTTCATCACCCACGACCTCAACGAGGCCATGCGTCTCGGCGACCGCATCGCCGTGATGCGCGACGGCCGGATCGTGCAGACCGGCACCGCCGAGGACATCCTGCTGCGCCCCGCGAACGACTACGTCGCCTCCTTCATCCAGGACGTCGACCGCTCCCGGGTGCTGACCGCCGCCGCGGTGATGGACACCTCGGTGACGAGCGATGCCCCTCTGTGCGGCTGCGAGACCGCGACCCGCGGGACGCCGTTCGTGGAACTGTGCGCGATCAGCGCCCGGCTGGGACACCGCGTCTCGGTCGTGGACGAGGCCAACAGGGTCGTCGGTGTCGTGCCCAGGCAGCGGCTGGTCGGCTTCCTCGGCGACGAGACGGCCGATCCCGTGTCCTGCGACAACCCGGACGGGAAGGTGATCGGTCGTGCCTAGAATCCCGCTCGGCGACTGGGTCGACTCCGGCGTCAACTGGCTGGTCGACCACTTCTCCTGGCTCTTCGACGCCATCAAGGCGGTCATGGAGGGCATGTACAACGGCATCGACACGGTGCTCGCCGCCCCCGAGCCGCTGCTGATGGCCGGCATCCTCGCGGTCATCGCCTGGTGGCTGCGCGGCCTGCTCGCCGGTGTCCTCGCCTTCGCCGGATTCGCGCTGGTCGACTCGCTCCAGCTGTGGGACCAGGCCATGTCCACGCTCGCCCTCGTTCTCGTGGCGACCGTGATCGCGCTGGTGATCTCGGTCCCGCTGGGCATCTGGGCCGCCCGCTCCAAGGCGGTCAGCGCGACCGTACGGCCCGTCCTGGACCTGCTCCAGACGATGCCGTCGATGGTCCTGCTGATCCCGGCCATGCTCTTCTTCGGACTCGGCACCGCCGCCGGTGTCGTCGCCACGCTGATCTTCGCGCTCGCCCCCGGCGTCCGCATGACCGAGCTGGGCATCCGCCAGGTCGACGCCGAACTGGTCGAGGCCGCCGAGGCGTTCGGCACCACTCCGCGCAACACGCTCTGGCGCGTCCAGCTGCCGCTCGCCCTGCCGACCATCATGGCCGGCGTCAACCAGGTGATCATGCTCGGCCTGTCCATGGTCGTCATCGCCGGCATGGTCGGCACCGGCGGCCTCGGCGGCGCCGTGAACGAGGCCATCGGCCAGCTCGACATCGGCTACGGCTTCGAGGCGGGCGTCGGCATCGTCGTCCTCGCCATCTACCTCGACCGGATGACCGGCGCCCTCGGCACCCAGCTCTCCCCGCTCGGCCGCAGGGCCGCCGCCAAGGCCCGCACGCGCGCGTGGTCGTACCGCCCGCGTCCGGCCGTCGCCGTCGTCGGCGTGGTCGTCCTGGCACTCGTCGCGGGCGGCATGGGTGTCTTCGGCGGGTCCTCCGGCGACTCCGAGGCCTCCGGCACCGACGTCGGCAAGGGCAAGCAGATCAAGATCGGCTACATCCCCTGGGACGAGGGCGTCGCCTCGACGTTCCTCTGGAAGGAGATCCTGGAGGAGCGCGGCTTCAAGGTCACCACCACCCAGTACGCGGCCGGCCCCCTCTACACCGGTCTCGCCACCGGCCAGCTCGACTTCGAGACCGACTCCTGGCTGCCCACGACGCACGCCGAGTACTGGAAGAAGTACGGCAAGCAGCTCGACGACCTCGGCAAGTGGTACGGCCCGACCTCCCTGGAGCTGACCGTCCCCTCGTACGTGAAGGACGTGAACTCCCTGGCGGACCTGAAGGACCACGCCTCCGAGTTCGGCGGCAAGATCGTCGGCATCGAGCCCAGCGCGGGCGAGATGGGCCTGCTCAAGAGCAAGGTCCTCAAGGAGTACGGTCTCCAGGGCACGTACGACGTGATCGACGGCTCCACCCCGGCCATGCTCGCCGAGCTGCAGCGCGCCTACGCCAAGAAGCAGCCGGTCCTCGTCACCCTGTGGTCGCCGCACTGGGCCTACAGCGACTACGACCTCAAGAGGCTGAAGGACCCCAAGGGCGCCTGGGGCTCGGGCGACGGGGTGCACACCCTCAGCCGCAAGGGCTTCGCCCAGGACAACCCCCAGGTCGGCACCTGGCTGAAGGACTTCTCCATGACCGAGAAGCAGCTGACCGGTCTGGAGGCGCAGATCCAGAAGGCCGGCAAGGGCAAGGAACAGGACGCCGTGCGCACCTGGCTGCGCGCGAACCCGGGCCTGGTCGACCAGTGGGCTCCGGTCGCCAAGCAGAAGGGCCGGAGCCAGGCGGCCGGGTGACCCGACCGGTCCCGACCGCCGCCCGAGGGGCGGGCCCGCCGTACGCCGCCGCGCGTCCGGCTCGGTCCGCCCCTCGCGGCGTCCGGACCCCGCGCGACCGTCCGCGTCGTGCGCCCGCGCGTACGGCAAGGATCCGGCCAATCACGGAACGTCGCGCTCCTCGGCGCGGGCCGGGGCTCGCGGCCCAGCTCGTCGGCGGGGTCCGGCCCGGCGCCGACACCACTTCGGACAGGGCCCCGACCGCGACATACTGGCGTGAACCATGAGGGTGGGGACACGGGGACATGACAGGGATGTGGCAGGCGCGTGAAACGGTTTGCCGAACATGCGTAGGGTGCAGAGAAGTCATCGGAAGACATGTGCCCGACCGCGGGCACCCGGACCACGGCACGACGAGCGAGGGAGGGAGCCGGAGCGATGGGCGACCACAAAGACCAACAGCCCGTGCGGGTGGGCGCGGCCGTCCGGCGGCGCCGCCGTGCGCTGGAACTGACCCTCGCCGTCGTGGCCGAGCGCAGCGGCCTGTCCGTGCCCTTCCTCAGCCAGGTCGAGAACGACCGGGCCCGCCCCAGCCGCACCTCCCTGGAGAAACTGGCCGACGCCCTGCGCACCACGGCCGTCGAACTCCTCGCCGCCGCCGACCCGGCCGCCAGCGTGGACGTCCTGCGCGCCGAGCCGCTCGCCGAGGGCGACTTCGAGCCGCGCACCCGCTCGCTGGTCCGCGGCCACCACCAGCTGAACGCCTCCGAGTTCACCGGCGACCACGAGGCCGGCCGCGAGTTCCAGCACCGCAACGACGAGCTGATGTACGTCGCCGACGGCGCCGTCGAGATCGAGGCGGAGGGCCGCGCGTACCGCCTCGGCCGCGGCGACACCCTGTATCTGACCGGTGGGGTACGGCACCGCTGGCGGGCGACGGTACCGGACACCCGGGTCATCGTGGTGGCGGTGGCGGAACACATCGAGGCCGTCCAGGACCGGGCCCGCTGAGAGTCGGGCGGGAGGAGGTCCGCATGGCCGTCGATCGTCCGCGGGTCGTCTCCCTCGTCCCGTCCCTCACCGAGGCCGTCGCCATGACGCTGCCGGGTGCCCTCGTCGGCGCCACCGACTGGTGCAGCCATCCGGCCGACCTGGACGTCACCCGGATCGGCGGCACCAAGAACCCCGCGCTCGATCAGGTCCTCGCGCTCGCCCCCGACCTGGTGATCGCCAACGAGGAGGAGAACCGCGCGCCGGACCTCGACGTGCTGCGGGCGGCGGGCCTCGACGTGCTGGTCACCGAGGTGCGGAGCGTGCCGCAGGCGTTCGCCGAGCTGGCCCGGGTGCTCGGCGCGTGCGGTGTGCCGGGTCGCCCGCGCTGGCTGGACGAGGCGGAGGCGGCCTGGGACGCGCTGCCGGAGCCGGCGGAGCGCAGGACGGCCGTCGTACCGATCTGGCGCCGGCCCTGGATGGTCCTGGGCCGGGACACCTTCGCGGGCGACGTCCTGGCCCGGCTCGGTGTGGACCACCGTTGCACGGGTCACCCGGACCGCTATCCCCGCGTCCCGCTGGAGGAGCTGCGCGCGGCGGCCCCGGATCTGGTGGTCCTGCCCGACGAGCCCTACCGCTTCACCGCCGACGACGGCCCGGAGGCCTTCCCCGGCCTGCCCTGCGCGCTGGTCAGCGGGCGGCACCTGACGTGGTACGGACCGTCGCTGGCCGAAGCGCCGGGGGTGCTGGCCGAGGCGCTGCGAGCAGCTCGCCGCTGAGCAGCCCGCGCAGGGTCCCGCCGGCGGCGGCCAGCCAGGCGGTGACCAGGACGGCGTACAGCCCGATGTCCAGCCCGTCGTAGACGACGAGGCCCGTGTGCCGGGCGAGCGCCGCGGCGCCGGTGACACAGGTGCCCACCGGGAAGGTGAACGCCCACCAGGTCATCGCGAACCCCATGCCCGCGCGCCGGGCCCGCACCACATGGGCGACGCAGAGCGCCAGCCACAGCAGCGCGAAGCCCATGACCGGCACGCCGTACAGCACGGCGAAGACGCCCAGACCGCGGTCGTAGGGGGCCGGTACGACGCCGGGAGCCGCGTCCGCGATCTTGGCGACCGCGGTCGTGGACTGCCCGAGCGGGCCGAGGACCAGGAACATGGTCGGGGTGAGCGCGAGCGGCAGCGGGCCCCCGCCGATCAGCCGGGCGAAGACGAGCGGCAGCATCAGCAGCGTCGCGAACAGGCTCAGCCCGAACATCGCGAAGCAGGCCAGCAGCAGGGTCTCCCGGGGCTGCCCCGGCGGCAGATGCGGCACGAGCAGCGGACCGAGCGCGGCCGACACCATCGGCGCGACCAGCGGCAGCAGCCACACCGGGGTCGCCTGGGCGGGCTCGACCCGATGCCGCACGGCCATCAGGTACGGCACGGCCACGGCGGCCGCGAGCCCGACCGCCGTACCCGCGGTGAACAGCACGGTGTCCAGCGCCACGGCCGTCCGCGTGCCGATCAGGGGCAGCCCGGCGGTCAGCGCGCCGCCGCCGACCGCCAGCAGAGCCATGGACAGACAGCCGTAGAAGGGCGCCACGGCGGGATCCAGGAGATGGGCCCGGGCCTGGTCGCGGTGGTGGATCCAGTGCAGAGCGCGGGCCGCCAGCAGGGCCGTCAGCGCGATCAGGGACAGGGCCCAGGTACCCGCGAGAACGCCGCGCGGCACCGCTCCGTGCCCGGGCAGCGCGATACCGGCCGTGCCGAGGACGGCCGTGCCCATGACGGCGGCGTACCAGTTGGGGCCGAGGTGCCGCACGCGGGCGGCGCGCGGGACGGAGGGGACGGGCGAGGGGTGGACTGCGGTGACCATGCATCCACGGTGCCGCCCGGATCCGCCCCTGACCAGGGAGTTCCTCTCTATGTGGGCATAAGCTGGTCTTATGAGTGAGGTGGAGGGGACGTACGGGCGCACGGCATCACTGGCCCACCGGGTGCCGGACCTGGCCGCATTGGAGCTGCTGCTGGCGGTGGCGCGGCTGGGCAGTCTCGGCGCGGCGGCACGCGAGGTCGGCATCACCCAGCCCGCCGCCAGCAGCCGGATCCGCTCGATGGAACGGCAGCTGGGGGTGGCCCTGGTCGACCGCTCGCCGCGCGGCTCCCGGCTCACCGACGCCGGTGCCCTGGTGACGGACTGGGCCCGCCGGGTGGTGGAGGCCGCGGCCGCCTTCGACGCGGGCGCGCGGGCGCTGCGGGACCGGCGGGACTCACGTCTCAGGGTCGCGGCGAGCATGACCATCGCCGAGTACCTGCTGCCCGGCTGGCTCCTCGCGCTGCACGCCGAGCGCCCGGACACGGCGGTGTCCCTGCTCGCCGGCAACTCGGCGAAGGTCGCGGAACTGCTGCTGAGCGGCGAGGCGGACCTCGGCTTCGTGGAGGGCCTGACCGTTCCGACCGGCCTGGACTCCACGGTCATCGCCCAGGACCGCCTGATCGTCGTCACCGCGCCCGGCCACCCCTGGGCCCGCCGCAGACGCCCCGTGACCGCGCGGGAACTCGCCGAGACCCCGCTGATCCTGCGCGAGCGCGGCTCCGGCACCCGCCAGGTCCTGGACGCCGCGCTCGGCGGCCTCGCCCGCCCCCTGATCGAGCTGTCCTCGACCACGGCGGTCAAGGCGTCGGCGGTCAGCGGAGCGGGCCCCTCGGTCCTCAGCGAGCTGGTCGTGGGGGAGGAGCTGGCCATGCGCCGCCTGGTCAGCATCCCGGTCGAGGGCGTCTCGCTCCGCCGTGATCTGCGCGCGGTCTGGCCGACGGGCCACCGCCCCGCGGGCCCCGCGCGGGAGTTGTTGTCGCTGACGCGGGGATGACGGGACCGGGCCGCGGGGCCCCGTCCGGCTGCCGGGTGCGACGTGGGCCGATCGCGCGGTTCCGCGCACCCCTGCGGGCCGCGGCCGTACGGAAAACCGCTGGCCGGGTGGCCATCGCGCCCCGCACCATGCTCCGCATGACCCACACCGCTCCGCCCGCCACGGGCGTCCGCACCCCCTGGGAGGAACTCCCGCCCGCCGTCCGGCACGCCGTGGGCGAGATGCTCGGTGCGCCGGTCGTACGGTCGCGGACACAGAGTGGCGGCTTCTCGCCCGGTGTCGCCGCGCGCGTGCGCACCGCGACGGGCGGCACCGGCTTCGTCAAGGCGGTGAGCGCCGAGGCCAACCCGCACAGCCCCGTGCTGCACCGCCGGGAGGCGCGCAACGCCGCCGCGCTCCCGGCCGCCGTACCCGCGCCCCGGCTGCTCGGGACGTACGACGACGGCACCTGGGTGGCGCTGGTCTTCGAGGAGGTGGCCGGGAGCCAGCCGCACGTGCCCTGGCGGCCGGACGAGCTGCGCCGGGTGCTCGACGCCGTGACCGTGCTCGGCCGTACCGGCACACCGTGCCCCCTCGACGTCCCGTCCGCCGCCGAGGACCTGGCCGAGGCCTTCAGCGGCTGGCGCGGTCTCCTCGACGGCGAGGCGGGCGACGTGCGCGACCGGCTCGGTGCCTGGACCGCCGACCATCTGGCCGACCTCGCCGCGCTGGAGGCCCGCTGGCCCGAGGGCGCCTCGGGGGACACCCTGGCCCATGCCGACCTGCGTGCGGACAACGTGCTGCTCACGGCTGACGGGGGCGTCGTCTTCGTGGACTGGCCGCACGCCCTGCGCGCCGCGCCCTGGTTCGACCTGCTCGTCATGCTGCCGTGCGTGCGGTCGCAGGGCGGACCCGATCCCGAGGAGGTGTTCACCACGCATCCGCTGGGCCGGGACGCCGACCCGGACGCGGTGACCGCCGCGCTGGCCGGCTTCAGCGGCTACCTCCTGCGCAGTTCCCTGAACCCGCCCCCGCCCGGCCTGCCCACCCTGCGCCCCTTCCAGCGCGCCCAGGGCGAGGTGGCCCTGACCTGGCTCAGACAGCGGCTGTGAGCCAGGGGGCCGGGGGCACGGGCGCGGCTGTCCCCAACTGCCGCCTCCCCGGCGCCCGTTCACGGCTCACCTCGTGGCCGCCGCGACCAGTGCCCGCATCACCCGCAGGTCCTCGCCCATCTCCGGATGCCACTGCACTCCGAGCACCCAGCTCTCGGCCGAGGGCAGTTCCACCGCCTCGACCGTGCCGTCCGCCGCGTACGCCGAGGCGACGAGACCCCGGCCGAGCCGCTCGACCGCCTGGTGGTGGTAGGTCGGCACGGCGGTCTCCGCCGGGGCGATCCCGGCGTACAGCGTGCCCGGCACCGGCTTGACCGGATGGCTGCCGAAGACCCCGACCACCTCCGCGTGCCCCTCCATGTGCTGGACGAGCGTGCCGCCGAGGGCGACGTTCAGCAGCTGCATGCCCCGGCAGATCCCCAGCAGCGGCACGCCCGCCGTCAGCGCCGCGTCGATCAGCGCCAGCTCCCAGGCGTCCCGCTGCGGCGCGGGCGGGCCCGTGCGGGGTGAGCGCTCGGCGCCGTACCGGGCCGGGTCCACGTCCGGGCCGCCCGCGATGACCAGCCCGTCGAGCCGTGCCACCGCCGCGGCGGCCTGTTCCGGCGCGTCCGGCGGCAGCAGGCAGGCCAGCCCGCCGGCCCGCTGCACCAGCCGTGGATAGCCGGCCGGCACCAGGACCGCCTCCAGCTCCCACACGCCCCAGCGCGTGGCTGACTCCAGGTACGTGCTGACGCCGATCAGCGGTCGTACGGTCATGCCGCCCTCCCCACGGTCCGCGGGCCCGCCCAGAGACCCGCACAAAGGTTCATGCCCATACCTTTGCAGACCGTCCTCACGTCAGGAAGCCCCGCAGCAGGGCCGCCGTGCCCGCGCAGTGCTCGCGCATCATCTCCCGCGCCCCGTCCGCGTCCCCGTCCAGCACCGCCTCCACCAGCGCGGTGTGCTGCCGCTGGGAGTGCTCCAGGTTGCGCACCAGCAGCGGGATGCAGTCGAGCAGATCGTTGACCGTGGCCCGCACCGCCGCGTACTGCGCGGTCAGCGACGGTGAACCGCACAGCTCGGCGAGCGTCAGGTGCAGCAGCGTGTCCTGGCGCCGGTAGTCGGCGAGCGGGGCCTCGTGCGTGTGGTCCAGCGCCTGCCGCAGCCGCCCCGCCTGCTCGTCCGTCAGCCCGTGCACCGCGCACAGCCCGGCCGCGCCCACCTCCAGCACCTCGCGGAACCGCAGGACGTCCTCGACGTCGACCTCGGCGATCCGCCGCCGCAGCTCGTCCTCGCCGCCGGCGTCCGCGCGCGGCAGCACGAACGTTCCGCCGTACCGCCCGCGCCGCGCCTCCACCAGCCCCTGATCCTGGAGCACCTTCAGCACCTCGCGCAGCGTCACCCGGCTGATCCCGAGCCGCTCCGCCAGCTCCCGCTCGGCCGGCAGCCGTTCGCCGCCCGGCACCAGGCCGAGCCGTACGACCTGCAGGATCTGCTCCAGCGCCTCCTCGAAGCCGTTGCCGGCCCGCACCGGCCGCAACACCGGAGTGAGCCGGTCATCCAGTCCCTCGGGACCCACGTCCTGCGACATCCGGCCTTACCCCCTTCCCAAGCAATGGTTCTCCGCAATACCTTATGGCTCCCGGCCCGGCCGAAAAAGCGCGAAGGCGCCGAAGGAGGCTCTCCCGTGGCACACCGCACACCCCCGCTCGGCGTAGAGGAACTGCACGCCCTCGTCGCGAGCGGTGAGATCGACACTGTCGTCCTGGCCTTCCCCGATATGCAAGGGCGGCTCCAGGGCAAGCGGTTCGCCGCCCGCTTCTTCCTCGACGACGTCCTGCACCACGGCACCGAGGGCTGCAACTACCTCCTCGCCGTCGACACCGAGATGAACACCGTCGACGGCTACGAGATGTCCTCCTGGGAGCGCGGCTACGGCGACTTCGCCATGCGCCCCGACCTCACCACCCTGCGCCGCATCCCCTGGCACCCCGGCACCGCCCTGCTCGTCGCCGACCTCGCCTGGAACGACGGCTCCCCGGTCGCCGCCGCGCCCCGCCAGATCCTGCGCCGCCAGCTGGAGCGGCTCGCGGAACTCGGCTACACCGCCCAGGTCGGCACCGAGCTGGAGTTCATCGTCTTCAAGGACAGCTACGAACAGGCCTGGGACACCGGCTACCGCGGCCTCACCCCGGCCAACCAGTACAACATCGACTACTCCATCCTCGGCACCGGCCGTATCGAACCCCTGCTGCGCCGGCTGCGCAACGACATGACCGGCGCCGGTCTCACCGTCGAGTCCGCCAAGGGCGAGTGCAACCCCGGCCAGCACGAGATCGTCTTCCGCTACGACGAGGCCCTCGTCACCTGCGACCAGCACGCGCTGTACAAGACGGGTGCCAAGGAGATCGCCGGCCAGGAGGGCGTCTCGATCACCTTCATGGCCAAGTACAACGAGCGCGAGGGCAACTCCTGCCACATCCACCTCTCGCTCGCCGACGCCGACGGCAACAACGCGATGGCCGACGGCGACGGAATGTCCGAGGTCATGCGGCACTTCCTCGCCGGACAGCTCGCCGCCCTGCGGGACTTCTCGCTGCTCTACGCCCCGAACATCAACTCCTACAAACGGTTCCAGCCCGGCTCCTTCGCCCCCACCGCCGTCGCCTGGGGCCACGACAACCGCACCTGCGCGCTGCGCGTGGTCGGACACGGCCGCTCCCTGCGCTTCGAGAACCGCCTGCCCGGCGGGGACGTCAACCCGCACCTCGCCGTCGCCGGACTCGTCGCGGCCGGCCTGTACGGCATCGAGCAGAAGCTGGAACTCCCCGAACCCTGCCCCGGCAACGCCTACACCGCCGACTTCGCGCACGTCCCGAGCACCCTGCGCGAGGCCGCCGAGCTGTGGGAGAACAGCCCCGTGGCCAAGGCCGCCTTCGGCGACGAGGTCGTCGCGCACTACCGCAACATGGCACGCGTCGAGCTGGAGGCCTTCGACGCGGCGGTCACCGACTGGGAGCTGCGCCGCTCCTTCGAACGCCTGTGAAAGGTCAATTCGTGTCCGAACCAGACGAGTTGAAGGTTCTCAACCCCGCCACGGAAGAGGTCGTCGCCACCGTCCCCGCCGCCGGCGCCGACGACGTGGCCGCCGCCGTCGTACGGGCCGCCCGCGCCCAGAGGAAGTGGGCCGCCCTCGCGCCCGCCGACCGGGCCCGGCTGCTGCGCCGCTTCGCCGACACGGTCGACGCCCACATCGAAGAGCTGGCCCGGCTGGAGGTCCGCGAGGCCGGGCACACCGTCGGCAACGCCCGCTGGGAGGCCGGCAACGCCCGCGACCTGCTGCTGTACGCGGCGGGCGGCGCCGAACGCCTCCTCGGCCGGCAGATCCCGGCCCCCGGCGGCTGGAACGTCACCTTCCAGGAGCCGCTCGGCGTCATCGGCGTCATCGCCCCCTGGAACTTCCCGATGCCCATCGCCGCCTGGGGCTCCTTCCCGGCGCTCGCGGCCGGCAACGCGGTCGTCCTCAAACCGGCGGAGACCACCCCGCTGACGGCCCTGCGCCTGGCCGAACTCGCCCTGGAGGCGGGCCTGCCGGAGCACGTCCTCCAAGTCCTCCCCGGCCACGGCCACATCGCCGGGCGCGCCCTGGTGGACCACCCGGACGTCGCCAAGATCGTGTTCACCGGCTCCACGCGCACCGGCCGCGAGGTCATGGAGCGCTGCGCGCGGCTCGTCAAGCCGGTCACCCTCGAACTGGGCGGCAAGAGCCCCAACGTCGTCTTCGCCGACGCCGACCTCAAGACCGCTCTCGACCCCTTCTCCTTCCTGGACAACTCCGGCCAGGACTGCTGCGCCCGCACCCGCATCCTCGTCCAGGAGTCGGTGCTGGAGGAGGCCCGGGACCTCCTCGCGGACGCGCTGGCCGCCGTGGTCGTGGGCGACCCCGCCGACGAGAAGACGCAGATGGGCCCGCTGATCTCCCGGCAGCAGCTGGAGCGCGTACGGTCCTACGTCCCCGAGGACGCGCCCGCCCTGCGCGGCAGCGCCCCCGACGGCCCCGGCTTCTGGTTCCCGCCGACCGTCCTGACCGGGGAGCGGTACGACAGCCCGGCGGCCTGCGAGGAGATCTTCGGACCCGTCGCCGTCCTCCTCCCCTTCACCGACGAGGCCGACGCCGTCCGCCTGGCCAACGACACCCCCTACGGCCTGTCCGGCTCCGTCTGGACCCGGGACCTCGGCCGCGCCCTGCGCGTGTCCCAGTCCGTCCGCGCGGGCAACCTGTCCGTCAACTCGCACTCCAGCGTCCGCTACTGGGCTCCGTTCGGCGGCTACAAGCAATCCGGCCTCGGCCGCGAACTCGGCCCCGACGCCCTGACCGCCTTCACCGAAACCAAGAACGTCTTCATCAGCACGGAGGGCCCCGCACAGTGACCGCAGAAACTGTTTGCCGCCGCCTGGTCGGCCGTACCGCCGTCGTCACCGGAGCCGGCAGCGGCATCGGCCTCGCCACCGCCCGCCGGCTCGCCGCCGAGGGCGCCCACGTCGTCTGCGCGGACGTGGACGACGCCCGCGGCAAGGCCGCCGCCGACGAGGTCGGCGGACTCTTCGTCAAGACCGACGTCACCGACCCCGAGCAGGTCGAGGCGCTGTTCAAGACGGCCTACGACACCTACGGCAGCGTCGACGTCGCCTTCAACAACGCCGGTATCTCCCCGCCCGACGACGACTCCATCCTGGAGACCGGCCTGGAGGCCTGGAAGCGGGTCCAGGAGGTCAACCTCACCTCCGTCTACCTGTGCTGCAAGGCCGCCATCCCCTACATGCGCCGCCAAGGCAAGGGCTCCATCATCAACACCGCGTCCTTCGTGGCGCGGATGGGCGCGGCCACCTCGCAGATCTCGTACACGGCCTCCAAGGGCGGCGTGCTCGCCATGTCCCGTGAGCTGGGCGTGCAGTTCGCCCGGGAGGGCATCCGCGTGAACGCCCTGTGCCCGGGCCCGGTCAACACCCCGCTCCTGCAGGAGCTGTTCGCCAAGGACCCGGAGCGCGCCGCCCGCCGCCTCGTGCACATCCCGGTCGGCCGGTTCGCCGAGGCCGAGGAGATCGCCGCCGCCGTCGCCTTCCTGGCCAGCGACGACTCCTCGTTCGTCAACGCCACCGACTTCCTGGTGGACGGCGGAATCGCGGGCGCGTACGTCACGCCCCTGTAGGGACCACCGGTCGGCGGAAGCGGCCGGAGGAGGGGGCAGAGGAAGGGGTCAGAGGAAGGTCTGTCCCTCACCCCGGTAGGTGGGCACGGTCGCCGTGACCGTGTCCCCCTCGATCAGACGCAGCGCCTCGAACCGCTCGCACAGCTCGCCCGCCTTGGCGTGCCGGAACCACACCTTGTCGCCGATGAGGAGGTCGTCGGCGGGCGAGCCGAGCAGCGGGGTCTGCACCTCGCCGGGGCCCTCCTGCGGGTCGTACGAGAGCCCCTCCGGCAGATACGGCACCGGCAGCCGGTCGGGCCCGGCGGCCCCGGAGGCCGGATACCCGCCGCCGAGCACCGTGACGACCCCCACGCCCGGCCGCCGTACGACGGGCTGGGCGAAGAGGGCGGCCGGACGGCCCGTGAACGACGTGTAGTTGTCGAAGAGCCGCGGCACGTACAGCCCCGAACCGGCCGCAATCTCGGTCACCGCGGCCTCGGCCGCGGTGTGCTGCACACTGCCCGTGCCACCGCCGTTGACGAACTCCAGGCCGGGCGCGACGGCCCGCACCGCGCGCACGACGGCGGCCCGCCGCTCGGCCAGCTCCCGGCGGGCGGCCGCCTGCATCAGCCGGATCGCCCGGGACCTGAACGGCCGCCCGGCCACCGCGTCCCCGACCCCCGCGACATGCCCCTCGTACGCCATGATCCCCACCAGCCGGAAACCCGGCCGCCGGGCCACCGACCGTGCCATGTCGGCGAGTTGGGCGGGGGAGCGCAGCGGAGAGCGCAGGGCCCCGACCCGCACCCGGCCGCCGAGCAGCTTCAGCGAGGTGTCCAACTCCAGGCAGACCCGCACCACTTCGCGCCCGCCGTCCCGCGCGGCGTCGATGAGGTCGAGCTGGGCGACGTCGTCCACCATCACGGTGACCGCACCGGCGAGCTTGGGATCGGCGGCCAGCTCGGCGAAGCCCGAACGGTCGGCGGACGGATACGCCAGCAGGATGTCGTCGAACCCGGAACGCGCGAGCCACAGCGACTCGGCCAGGGTGAACGACATGATGCCCCGGAAGCCGTCCTTGGCCAGGACCCGCTCCAGCAGGGCCCGGCAGCGAACGGACTTGCTGGCGACCCGGACCGGCTTGCCGGCGGCGCGGCGGAGCAGATCCTCCGCGTTGGCGTCGAAGGCGTCCAGGTCCACGATCGCGAGTGGGGCGTCGAGATGGGCGGTGGCCCGGTCGTAACGGGCCCGGTCAGCGGCGAGCGCAGTCATGGCGGAAGCCTGCCAGACAGGATTACCGCAGGGTAGGGGGACGTTCCGGGCAGATGCCCCGGGGGCGTGGACTGGTTCTCTTTCTCTCCCGGGCAACCCGTAGAGTGACGCGCACGTGCGACGGAAGACGCCCGGTCACTCATCTGAACCGGGATGCCGGTCCGGCCGTACGGGTATGCGTGCCCGGGACGGAACCTTCGCACCGGGCGCGGCCGAGGAGCTAAGCGGCCCGCGTACGCGACGACGGCCCGGGCACGAGGAAACGGGGGGTGCATGAGCACGGAAGCGCGCCACGCCCCGGTGCCGCCACGGCCGTCGACTCCACCGAGCCCCTCGTCACCGCCGGGCGCTTCGACTTCGCCGGGCCCGTCGGCTCCGGTGAGCCCGGCCGTGCCGCCGCGTCCTTCGACTTCGCCGAGTCCCGCCGGGCCGTCCCGCTCGCCGGGGCCGTCGGCCTCGTCCGTGCCGTCGCGGTCGTCGTCCGCCTCGGGTCCGGCCGTGCCGCCCGCCACGGCGAACCTGCCGCACCCGTCGGATGGGTCCGGGGCGTCGCGCCCGATGGGTCCCCCGGCCGGAGGCGTCGGCGCCCGTCGCTCCGACGTGGTCCCGGTCGACGACCCCGACGACGAGCCCTCCGTCTTCGCCCCGCGCGCTGCCCGGCCGTCCGCCGGGGATCGCGCGCGTGACGACCAGGAGGCCGAGGCCGGGAACGGCGCCGGGGCGAAGCCCGTGGTGCCCGGGGGTGCCGACCCCGTGAGTCCGCCTCCGCCGCCCGCCTCGGCCCGGTTTCCCGACGCGCCGCCCCGTGCGGGGCGCCAGGGGCGGCGGGGCGCCCCGGGTGCGGGCGCTCCCGCGCGTCCCCTGCAGCGGAACGGGCAGGACTCCCGCCGGCCGGCCGCCCCCGCACCGACTCCCTCGGAGACGACCGCCCGGCTTCGTCCCGTGACAGCGCCCGAGGCCACGGCGTCGGAGACCACGACCCGGCTCCGTCCCGTCCCCGGAGCCCCGGAGCCCCGGAGCCCCGGAGCCGCGCCCGCAGGGGCAGCCGGCGAGCGCCGTACCGGTCCCGGCCCCGCTCCTGCGGCCGCCTGGAGCCCCCTCGCGCCCGCCCACCCCGTCGGCCCGGACCCGGCGCTGTCCTGGAGCACCGGCGCGGCCGCGCGGCCCGTGGTGTCGTTCGGGCAGCCCGAGGTCTTCGACGAGCGGTCGCGGCACCGGGTGGGTCCCCGCACCGCCGCCGCTGCCGCCTGTCTCGTGCTCGGACTCGGCCTCATCGGCGGTGCCGTGACCGGGAGTTGGCTGACCGGGGACAGCGAGGACGACGCCACGGCCGGCCGCTTCACCGCCGCCGCCGCGCTCTGGCACAACGTGCCCGTCGACCAGTTGTTCCCGCCCACCGTCGAGGGCACCGGCGCCGGACCCGGCGGAGCCGACCGCACCTGGACCAGGGTCGCCGTCGCCCCGGACAGCGGCTGCGCCCACGCCTTCGACCCGCTCCTGCAGAAGGTGCTCGCCCCGGTCGGCTGCCAGCGACTGCTGCGCGCCACGTACACCGACGCCACCCAGAGCTACGTCACCACCGTCGGCCTGCTCTTCACCAAGGCCGACCCCGCCGGCATGGCCGCGCTCGCCGCCCGCTTCCGCACCGAGCGCCTGGACCGCCGTACGGACCTGATGCCCCGGCCGTACGCCGCCGAGGGCACCGTCGCGGCCGGCTTCGGCGACGAGCAGCGCGCCTCCTGGGCCATCTCCGTCCTCACCGACGCCCCCGTCGTCGCCTACGCCGTCTCCGGCTGGGCCGACGGCCGCACCGTGGACGCACCCCAGGCCGCCGCCGACGCCGTCAGCTCCGATGCCACCACCGCACCCGCCCAGTCAGGGCTCGGCAACGAGGCCCAGGGCCTGGCCGACCGCATCGAACGGCGGCTGCGCCAGAACATCGGCACGGGCACGGAGAAACCTTCATGAGGCGCTCGATATGCGGCCGCCGCCGCGCCCCCGCCGGAGCGGCGGTGAGCCTGCTGCTCGCCGGCGCCCTCACCCTGCTGCCGGCCACCGCGGCCCACGCCGACGGCATCCGCGCCCAGCAGTGGGGCCTGGACGCCCTGCACCTGGACGAGGCCTGGCAGACGACCAAGGGCAAGGGCGTCACCGTCGCCGTCCTGGACACCGGTGTCGAGGCCGACCACCCCGACCTCGCCGGCAACGTCCTGCCCGCCAAGGACATGATCGGCTTCGGTGCCGAGCCCGGTGACCGCAACTGGGCCCGGCACGGCACCGCCATGGCCGGCATCATCGCCGGGCACGGACACGGCCCCGGCGACTCCGCCGGGGTCATGGGCGTCGCCCCCGAGGCGAAGATCCTGCCCGTCCGCGTGATCCTGGAGGACGGCGACCCCGCCCGCACCAGGGCCCGTACGACCCGGGGCAACGCGCTCGCCGACGGCATCCGCTGGGCCGCCGACCACGGCGCCGACGTCATCAACCTCTCCCTCGGCGACGACTCGAACTCCGCGCACCCCGAGCCGAGCGAGGACGAGGCCGTGCAGTACGCCCTGAAGAAGGGCGTGGTCGTCGTCGCCTCCGCGGGCAACGGCGGGGAGAAGGGCGACCACATCTCCTACCCGGCCGCCTACCCCGGTGTCATCGCCGCGACCGCCGTCGACCGCTTCGGCACCCGTGCCTCCTTCTCCACCCGCCGCTGGTACGCAGCCGTCAGCGCGCCCGGCGTCAACGTCGTCATCGCCGACCCCGACCACAAGTACTACGAGGGCTGGGGCACCTCGGCCGCCTCCGCCTTCGTCTCCGGCGCGGCGGCGCTCATCAAGGCCGCCCACCCCACCCTGAGCCCGGCCCAGGTCAAGAAGCTCCTGGAGGACACCGCCGAGGACCCGCCGGCCGGCGGCCGGGACGACTCGCGCGGCTTCGGCATGATCGACCCGGCGGCTGCCCTGAGGGCGGCCGACCGGATCCGGTCGCAGAGCCTGCGCGCGTCGGCGTACGACCGGAAGTACTTCGGCACCGGCCCCGACGCCCCCAAGGCCACGTCCTCGGCCGCCGACTGGGCGGGCCCCCTGGCCGGCGGCACCGGCGGGGTCCTGCTGGTGGCGGGCATCGTTCTGTGGCGGGGCCGCAGGCAGTCGGTCTGAGGGTGCCGGGCCCGCCCCGCAGCGCAGGTCGCAGAAGGCCGTCGTCCGGCCTGCTCGTCGTCAAGTGCCTTGAGTTCCCGATCACTTACCGGCGAACGCCGACACCGCCGCCTTCGCCGCGGCCTCCACCAGCGCGATGCCCTTGTCCTGGGTCCTGGTGCCCTTCGACAGCACCGCCACCAGATAGTCGGTGCCGTCCACCGCCACCCGCCCGATGCTGTTCACGTCCCACAGGCCCGTCGTGCTGCGCGCCAGCCAACCGTTCTTCAGCGCCCAGGAGTTGTCGTCGGCGACGGCCGACACACCCCACCGCTGGTCCGTCTCGACCGACGTCATCAGCCCCTGGACGTACGTCCGCGAGTCCGCACTCAGCTCCGAGTCCTTGCCGAACACCTGCTGGAGCAGCACGAGCTGGTCCGCCGCCGTGGTCTGGGTCAGCCCCCACAGCTCGCCGTCGCCGCCCGAGGTCGCGGTCAGCCCGAAGCGCTTGTTCGCCGCGTCCAGCCCGGCCGCCCGGCCGATCGTGTGCCACAGCTCCGTCGCGGACTCGTTGTCGCTGTTCTCGATCATCCTGGTGGCGTACGCCTGCTCCGTCGCCGTCAGCCGCCGGCCCGCGTCCTGGGCCTGGAGCAGCAGCGCGGCCAGGATGTCGACCTTGACGATGCTCGCCGTGTCGAAGGCCGCCTCCCCGTATCCCGCGCTCTCCCCGGAGCCCACCGCCAGCACCGCCGCCGACACCTCGGCGCCCGACGGCACGCTCACCGCCCCCATCGCCTCGTTCAGCAGCGCGTCCCGGTCCACCGCCGGTTCCGTCACCGATGCCTCCTCGCTCGCCCCGGCCAAGGAGGAGGCCGAGGGCGTCGCCGCCGACGATACGGCCGCGGTCCCCGGGTGCGCCCGCGCCTTCACATAGACCGTGCCCCCGGCCGTGACCCCGGTCACGGCGACCACGGCGAGCGCGGTGTACAGCAGCGGACGGCGCCGGGACGGGCGCGCACGACGACGGCCACGGCGGCCTCTGGAGGACTCCATGGCCGCGATGCTCGGGGCGTGGACTGTGCACCGCGTTGGACGGACATGAGACGGGCGTCAGGGAACGCTGAGATTCCCGTGAAGACTCCCGCGCAGAGGGCCCGTCAGGTGCCTATAGGCTCGGTGACCGTGGCGAACAAGAACATTCCCGATCCCGGTTTCTCCGACGACGACGGCTCCGCCGACCCCCGGCTGAGCGCCGCGCTCGCCGCCTGGGCCGAGGACCGCACGGCCGTGGGCCCGGTCCTGGAGGCGCTCAAGGGGGCCCGGCTCCTGGTGCCCGTGGTGGCCGTGCTCGGCGAGGTCGAGGAGGACGAGAACGGGCTGCGCCGCGAGAAGACCAGCGACATGGCCGTACCCACCCTGAAGGCCGGCCACCGCACCGCGCTGCCCGCCTTCACCTCCACCGGCTCCCTGGCCCGCTGGGACCCGGCGGCCCGCCCGGTCGCCGTACCCCTGCACCAGGCGCTGGAGGCCGCCGCCCACGAGAAGGCCGACACGGTCGTACTGGACCTCGCCGGACCCGTGCCGTTCGAGCTGACCGGCCCGGCCCTGTTCGCTCTCGCCGAGGGCCGCACCAGCACCGACCCGCTCGCCGACCCGGCGGTCGTCGAGGCCGTGCGTACGGCCGTGGCGGCGGAGCCCGCCGTGCTGCGCGCCCACCTCGGACCCGGACAGGCCGACGGCACCCTCGCCCTCGTCCTCGACCCGGCCGCGCCGCCCGCCGAGGCCGCCCGCGCGGTCGCCGGGCGGCTCGCCGCCGACGAAACGCTGAGGGCCCGCCTGGTGCGCGGCCTCGACCTGGCACTGCTGCCGGCCGGGACCACGCCGCCGGGCGAGCCCCTGTACGTGCGCGGATCGTAGGAAGACTGCCGTCGGCTAGCCGTAGACCGGGCCGGTGTACTTCTCGCCCGGCCCGTGGCCCGGCTCGTCCGGGACGACCGACGCCTCGCGGAACGCCAGCTGCAGCGACTTCAGCCCGTCGCGCAGCGGGGCCGCGTGGAAGGAGCTGATCTCGGTCGCGCTCGCGTCCAGCAGACCGGCGAGACCGGTGATCAGCTTGCGGGCCTCGTCCAGGTCCTTGTACTTCTCGCCCTCCTCGCTCAGCCCGAGCTTCACGGCGGCGGCGCTCATCAGGTTGACGGCGACCGTCACGATCACCTCGACGGCGGGGACCTCGGCGATGTCCCGGGTCATCGCGTCGAAGTCGGGGTTCTCAGGAGGGGTCTCACTCATGCCCACACGATAAGCGGTAAGCGTTCGCGTCCTCCGATTAGCCCTTCCCCGACGGTGCTGCTAACCTTGTGTGACGACCGGCTGGACATGCCCTGTCAGTGACAGAGCGTCCAGCCCACAAGTGGAGGCTCCGATCTCCCACCTGACCGTCCTTCGGGACGGCGGGTCATCCGGTCAGGCGGCCACCATCGTTCCGTACGGACGATGGAGTCGCCCGAGCTGCGCCCCGCGGTCAACGCGGCGGTGTTCCGGTAGTGAGGGAGCCCCGCCTGTGATCGTCCGGGGCATTTTTTGTGCTTCGGCGCGGTTAGGTCCAAAGAACACAGACGTTACGCGGCTGTCCGCCAGACCGCCGTGTGGTGCTACCGAGGAGGATCCATCAGCGCCGAGCCCCGCATCAACGACCGGATTCGCGTTCCCGAGGTGCGACTTGTCGGTCCCAGTGGCGAGCAGGTGGGCATCGTCCCCCTGGCCAAGGCACTGGAGCTTGCGCAGGAGTACGACCTGGACCTGGTCGAGGTCGCGGCGAACGCCCGTCCGCCCGTGTGCAAGCTCATGGACTACGGGAAGTTCAAGTACGAGTCGGCCATGAAGGCCCGTGAGGCGCGCAAGAACCAGGCGCACACGGTCATCAAGGAGATGAAGCTCCGGCCGAAGATCGACCCGCACGACTATGACACCAAGAAGGGTCACGTCGTTCGGTTCCTCAAGCAGGGCGACAAGGTCAAGATCACGATCATGTTCCGTGGTCGCGAGCAGTCCCGGCCCGAGCTGGGCTACCGACTGCTGCAGCGTCTCGCGGAGGACGTCCAGGACCTCGGTTTCGTCGAGTCGAACCCGAAGCAGGACGGCCGAAACATGATCATGGTCCTCGGTCCGCACAAGAAGAAGACCGAGGCGATGGCCGAGGCCCGTCAGGCGCAGGAGGCCCGCAAGGCCGAGGCGAAGGCGAACCCCGGTAAGTCGCAGAACCCTGCCGAGGCTGAGGCGCCGTCCGAGGAGCCCGCCGAGGCGTGATCCCGGGGGACACCGGTCCCCAGTGGATGTAACCGAAAGAAGAGCGACGCTCCATCGTGCCCGGTTTCGCGACCGGGCACCGGAGCGCCACCGACGAGGAGATAACGGCGCTATGCCGAAGAACAAGTCGCACAGCGGTGCCAGCAAGCGCTTCAAGATCACCGGCTCCGGCAAGGTGCTCCGCGAGCGCGCCGGCAAGCGCCACCTGCTCGAGCACAAGTCGTCCCGCGTCACGCGTCGCCTCACCGGCAACGCCGAGATGGCCCCGGGCGACGCCGCGAAGATCAAGAAGCTTCTCGGCAAGTGACGTCACCGGCGCTCGCCGACCACTGAGCGCCGTACGTCAGGACCGGGACCCAGTCGTTTCCGGGTCGTGTGAGCACCCCCACGACCCCGCTACAAGGAGTTAACAAGTGGCACGCGTCAAGCGGGCAGTCAACGCCCACAAGAAGCGCCGGGCGATCCTCGAGGCGGCCTCCGGCTACCGCGGTCAGCGTTCGCGCCTGTACCGCAAGGCCAAGGAGCAGGTCACCCACTCGCTGGTCTACAACTACAACGACCGCAAGAAGCGCAAGGGCGACTTCCGTCAGCTGTGGATCCAGCGCATCAACGCCGCTGCCCGCGCCAACGGCATCACCTACAACCGCTTCATCCAGGGTCTGAAGGCCGCGAACGTCGAGGTCGACCGCAAGATCCTGGCCGAGCTGGCCGTGAACGACGCGAGCGCCTTCGCCGCGCTCGTCGAGGTCGCGCAGAAGGCTCTGCCGGCGGACGTCAACGCGCCGAAGGCCGCGTGACGCTGCGCTGGCTCCAGCCGACGTGACTGAAGGACCCGCAGGCTGTATGGCTTGCGGGTCCTGCTGTTGGGGCCCTCGCCTTTCGTTTTCGGCCGCGGGCCGGTGCGGGCCGGCCGCGCCCACGCGGCGGAGCCGCATATCGATGCAGCCCGTGCCCCTTCGGGGCGCGAAGCCGAGGTTCTCCTGAAGGTGAAGAAGATGCCCCCCGTTACCCCCGAGCTGATCTCCCCCCGGTCCGCCCGTGTCGTCGCCGCCCGGCGGCTGGCCAAGCGGAACTTCCGGGGCAAGGACCGGCTGTTTCTCGCGGAGGGGCCGCAGGCCGTCAGGGAGGCGGCCGGGCATCGGGCCGGTGGCGCCCCCACCCTTGTCGAGCTGTTCGCCACGGTCGAGGCCGCGGAGCGGTACGCCGACATCGTCGGGGAGGCCCGCGACGCCGGGGCCCGGGTGCACCTGGCCTCCGAAGAGGTCATCGCAGACATCTCCACCACGGTGACCCCACAGGGACTCGTCGGGGTGTGCCGGTTCCTGGACACGCCGTTCGAGGAGATCCTCACCACCCGGCCCAAGCTGGTCGCCGTGCTCGCGCACGTGCGCGACCCCGGCAACGCCGGCACCGTGCTGCGTTGCGCCGACGCCGCGGGCGCCGAGGCGGTCGTGCTCACCGACGCCTCCGTCGACCTGTACAACCCCAAGGCCGTACGCGCCTCCGTGGGCTCCCACTTCCATCTGCCCGTCGCCGTCGGCGTCCCCGTCGAACGGGCCGTACAAGGGCTGAAGGACGCCGGGGTGCGCATTCTCGCCGCCGACGGCGCGGGGGACCACGACCTCGACGAGGAGCTGGATCGGGGCACTATGGGCGGGCCCACCGCCTGGGTGTTCGGGAACGAGGCCTGGGGGCTCCCGGAGGAGACCCGTGCCCTCGCCGACGCCGTCGTCCGCGTCCCCATCCACGGAAAGGCCGAGAGCCTGAACCTCGCCACGGCCGCCGCCGTATGTCTCTACGCGTCGGCCCGTGCACAGCGTGCCTCCGGAGGGTGCCGCTCCGTCACCGAGAGCTAGTAGGGTGACGTGCTCGGGGCCCTGCGCCGTCTGAGAGGTGGGGTACGGGGATGAGTGTGGCCGGCACGAGCACCGCGCCGGAGGGACCGGAGGGACGGGACGCGCGGCGCGCGCCCGCGCCCAGGTACGGCGAGCACGCCGGCCTCGATCCCGACCAGCTGCCGGACGGCCTCGTCGTCGCCGACGAGCACGGGCGCGTCGTCTGCTTCAACGCGGCCGCCGCGCGCATCACCGCCGTACGGGCCGCGGACGCCCTCGGTCAGCCGCTGGAGAAGGCGCTTCCCCTGGAGGACCTGGAGGGCCGCCGCTGGTGGCAGCTCACCGATCCCTACGGCGGGCTCGCCATCCGGGTACGGCAGCCGGAGCGGAACCTGCTGCTGCCCGGCGGACGGGAGGTCCTCGTCTGCGCCCGGTACATCCGGGCCGAACCCCTCGGGCCCGTCCGGCGCGTCGTCGTCTCCCTGCGTGACACCGAGGCCCGCCGGCGTACCGAACGCAGCCACGCCGAGCTGATCGCCACCGTCGCCCACGAGCTGCGCTCCCCGCTGACCTCCGTGAAGGGCTTCACCGCCACCCTCCTCGCCAAGTGGGAACGCTTCACGGACGACCAGAAGCGGCTCATGCTGGAGACCGTCGACGCCGACGCCGACCGCGTCACCCGGCTCATCGCCGAACTGCTCGACATCTCCCGGATCGACTCCGGCCGCCTGGAGGTGCGCCGGCAGCCCGTCGACATCGGGGCCGCCGTCTCCCGGCACATCCAGGCCTACGTCGCCGCGGGCCAGCCCGCCGACCGCTTCCTGCTCCGCATCGAACAGCCGCTGCCCGCCCTGTGGGCCGACCCCGACAAGGTCGACCAGGTGCTGAGCAATCTGATCGAAAATGCGGTGCGGCACGGCGAGGGAACCGTCACCATTGACGTCACGCCCCGCACATCCCCGCGCGAGGGCGAGGAAACCGGTACGTCGGTCACGGTGAGCGACGAGGGTCCCGGCATCCCGGAGGAATCCATGAACCGCGTCTTCACCCGCTTCTGGCGGGGCAGCAAGCGCGGCGGCACGGGCCTTGGGCTGTACATCGTCAAGGGCATCGTCGAGGCCCACGGCGGCACCATCACGGTCGGCCGCGCCCCGGTGGGCGGCGCCGAGTTCCGATTTACGTTGCCCGTGAGCGCCCCGGCGTATCTCACCTGAGACCGCCCCGGAGCAGCCCGCGGGCGCATTCGCGTTCCTTCACCCCGTTAGACTCGGCCTTTGGCACCTTTGTGTCCTGCACGCGGCCCTCGCGCGTTGGTGCGAGTCGGTGACGGGGACCATCCGCCTGGGGGCACCTCCCAGCGTCAGCTGGGGGACAAACGGAAGCACGGGAAGAGATGTCGGCACCCAATAAGTCGTACGACCCTGTCGAGGTCGAGGCGTTGAAACCGGAAGAGATCGAGCGCATGCGGGACGAGGCGCTCGCCGCCTTCGCCGCCGCGGGCTCCCTCGACGCGCTCCACGAGGCCAAGGTCGCCCACACCGGCCCGGCCTCCCCGCTGTCCCTCGCCAACCGCGAGATCGGCGCCCTGCCCCCGCACGCCAAGGCCGAGGCCGGCAAGCGCGTCGGCATGGCCCGCGGCGCCGTCAACAAGGCCCTCGCCGGCCGCCAGAGCGAACTGGAGGCCGAGCGCGACGCCCGGGTCCTGGTCGAGGAGTCGGTGGACGTCACGCTGCCGTACGACCGCGTCCCGGCCGGCGCCCGGCACCCGCTGACCACGCTGTCGGAGCGGATCGAGGACATCTTCGTGGCCATGGGCTACGAGGTCGCCGAGGGCCCGCAGGTCGAGGCGGAGTGGTTCAACTTCGACGCCCTCAACATCGGCCCCGACCACCCGGCCCGCGGCGAGGCGGACACCTTCTTCGTGCAGGGCCAGGACGGCTCCGGCGACTGTGGTGTCGTCCTGCGCACCCACACCTCGCCCGTGCAGATCCGCTCCCTGCTGGAGCGCGAGCTGCCGGTCTACGTGATCTGCCCAGGCCGCGTCTACCGCACCGACGAGCTGGACGCCACCCACACGCCCGTCTTCCACCAGGTCGAGCTGCTCGCCGTGGACGAGGGCCTGACCATGGCGGACCTCAAGGGCACCCTGGACCACATGGTCCAGTCCCTGTTCGGCGAGGAGATGAAGACCCGGCTGCGGCCGAACTTCTTCCCCTTCACCGAGCCGAGCGCCGAGATGGACATGCTCTGCTACGTCTGCAAGGGCGAGTCCGTCGGCAACCCCGACCGGCCCTGCCGCACCTGTTCCAGCGAGGGCTGGATCGAGCTGGGCGGCTGCGGCATGGTCAACCCGCGGGTGCTCACCGCCTGCGGCGTCGACCCGGAGAAGTACAGCGGCTTCGCCTTCGGGTTCGGCATCGAGCGGATGCTGATGTTCCGCCACAACGTCGATGACATGCGAGACATGGTCGAGGGTGACGTCCGGTTCACCCGGCCGTTCGGGATGGAGATCTGATGCGGGTCCCGCTTTCTTGGCTGCGGGAGTACGTCGACCTGCCGGCCACCGAGACCGGCCGGGACGTCCAGGCCAAGCTCATTCCGTCCGGCCTCGAGGTGGAGACCGTCGAGCAGCTCGGCGCCGACCTCAAGGGCCCGCTGGTCGTCGGCCAGGTGCTGACCATCGAGGAGCTGGAGGGCTTCAAGAAGCCGATCCGCTTCTGCACCGTCGACGTCGGCCAGGCCAACGGCACCGGTGAGCCTCAGGAGATCGTCTGCGGCGCCCGCAACTTCGCGGTCGGCGACAAGGTCGTCGTGGTCCTGCCCGGCGCCACGCTCCCCGGCGGCTTCTCCATCGCCGCCCGCAAGACCTACGGCAGGACCTCGCACGGCATGATCTGCTCCGGCGACGAGCTGGGCATGGGCGACGACGGCAGCCACGGCATCATCGTGCTGCCGCCGGAGACCGAGGTCGGCAAGGACGCCATCGAGCTGCTCGAGCTGGTCGACGAGGTCCTGGACATCGCCGTCACCGCCAACCGCGGCGACTGCCTGTCCATCCGCGGCGTCGCCCGCGAGGCCGCCATCGCCTACGGCCAGCCGCTGCGCGACCCCGCCCTGATCGACGTACCGGCCCCGAACGCCTACGGCTACCCGGTCCAGGTCTCCGACCCGTTCGGCTGCGACCGCTTCACCGCGCGCACGGTCACCGGCCTGCGCCCCGAGGCCCGCTCCCCGATCTGGCTCCAGCGCCGGCTGCAGAAGGTCGGCATGCGCCCGATCTCGCTCGCCGTCGACGTCACGAACTACGTGATGATGGAGCTGGGCCAGCCGCTGCACGCCTACGACCGCACCCTGGTCCAGGGCACGATCGGCGTGCGCCGCGCCGCGGAGGGCGAGAAGCTCGTCACCCTCGACGGCGTCGAGCGCAAGCTGCACGCCGAGGACCTGGTGATCACCGACGAGCGCGGCCCGATCGGCCTCGCCGGCGTGATGGGCGGCGCCAACACCGAGATCGCCGACCACGAGGACGTGCAGGGCGCGACCACCGACGTGGTCATCGAGGCGGCCCACTTCGACGCCGTCGCGATCGCCCGTACGGCCCGCCGCCACAAGCTGCTGTCCGAGGCGTCCCGCCGCTTCGAGCGCGGGGTCGACCCGCAGGCCGCCGCGGCCGCCGCGCAGCGCACGGTGGACCTGCTGGTGCTCCTCGCCGGCGGTACGGCGGAGGCCGGTGTCACCGAGATCATCGCGCCCTCGGCCCCGCACACCATCACCGTCCCGGCGAACCACCCGGACAAGGTGGCGGGCGTCCACTACGGCCGCGAGAGCGTCGTGCGCCGGCTCCAGGAGGTCGGCTGCGACGTCTACGGGCAGGACGAGCTGATCGTCACCGTCCCGTCCTGGCGGCCCGACCTGGCCGACCCGAACGACCTCGCCGAGGAGGTCATCCGCCTGGAGGGCTACGAGAACCTGCCCTCCACGCTGCCCAAGCCCCCCTCGGGCCGTGGTCTGACCCCCCGGCAGCGGCTGCACCGCCGGGTCGGCCGCGTGCTGGCGGGCGCCGGCTACGTCGAGGCACCGAACTACCCCTTCGTCGGCGAGCAGGTCTTCGACCAGCTCGGCCTGGACTCCGACGACCCGGCCCGCCGCGTCGTCAAGCTGGCCAACCCGCTCAACGACGAGGAGCCCGCGCTCCGTACGACGCTGCTGCCGGGCCTGCTCGGTGCGCTGCGCCGCAACGCCGGCCGGGGCTCGCACGATCTGGCCCTGTTCGAGACGGGTCTGGTCTTCCACCCGCGCGAGGAGCGGCGGGCCGCCGTGCACCTGCCCGTCGACCGGCGTCCGACCGACGAGGAGATCGCCGCGCTCGACGCCGCGCTGCCCGAGCAGCCTCGGCACGTGGCCGTCGTGCTCACCGGCGCGCGCGAGCAGGCCGGCTGGTGGGGCGAGGGCCGTCCGGCCGGGTGGGCCGACGCGGTCGAGGCCGCGCGCGCCGTGGCCCGTGAGGCCGGTGCCGAACTGATCGTCCGCAAGGGCCAGTACGGTCCGTGGCACCCGGGCCGCTGTGCCGAGCTGGTGGTCGTCGCCGACGGCACGGAGCAGGTCGTGGGCCACGCCGGAGAGCTGCACCCGCGTGTCCTCAAGGCCCTGGGTCTGGCCGAGCGCACCTGCGCGATGGAGCTGAACCTGGACGCCGTGGAGGCCGTGGCCGACGGTGTCCCGCAGGCGCCGAGCATCTCCACGTTCCCGGTCGCCACGCAGGACGTCGCCCTCGTGGTCGACCTGACCGTCCCGGCCGCCGAGGTCGAGGCGGCGCTGCGGGACGGGGCGGGTGAACTGCTCGAGTCCATCCGGCTGTTCGACGTGTACGAGAACGTCGCGCAGCTCGGCGAGGGCAAGAAGTCGCTGGCGTACGCGCTCCGCTTCCGGGCCGGGGACCGTACGTTGACCGTGGACGAGGCTTCTGCCGCCCGGGACGCCGCGGTTGCCCTGGCGGGGGAGCGTACGGGTGCGGTGCTGAGGGGCTAGTCCGTCCGCCGGGCGACGCGCCCCTTCGGGGCGCGTTTTCCCCTCTGCCAGCTGCATAAATGCGCGTTGGCCGGGGACAGGTCACTCATCTGGGTGGGAATCCGGGGCGATCTGGTCCTTGCGGGCCATGCCCTCGACAGAATCGGACCGGCCTTTCGGGGTCGGTCCGTCTGCTCTGTCAGGGACTCTCCATGGGGGACCAGAGGCATGATCCGCATCAAGGCACGGGCGCCCACCGCGCGGGGAGCCGTACTGCCCATGATCTGGGGCGGTGTGGCGGTCGGCTACAAGTTCGGCTGCCCGCTCGCCGAGCAGGACGGGCTCGGTGCGCGCATCGTCACCAGCGCCGTCTTCTTCGCCGTCGGCACCGGGCTCGTCTTCCATGTCCGGCGTGCCCTGCTGCGTGAGCTGCGGCAGGCCCGCCGGGTGGCGCGGGTCGCGCAGAGCGTCGTCCTGCGTCCGCTGCCCCCGCGGCTCGACGGGCTGAACGTCGCCGCCGCCCAGCTGTCCGCGGACCGGGGCGCCAGCGTCGGCGGGGACCTGTACGAGGCGATCGCCACCGAGCACGGGGTGCGCGTGGTGATGGGAGACGTACGCGGGCACGGTCTGGCCGCCCTCGGCACGGTCGCCGCCGTCCTCGGCAGCTTCCGCGAGGCGGCCCACGACGAGCCCGAACTCGGCTGTGTCCTGCGCCGCCTGGACCGCGCCCTCGCGCGTCATCTGCGCGAACAGTCCCGGGCCGAGCACTCGGTCGCGGAGGAGTTCGTCACCGTCCTGCTCCTGGAGATCGGCCGGGACGGCGAGCTGCGCGCGCTCAACTGCGGCCATCCCTGGCCGTACCGGATCAGCGGTACGAGTGTCGAGGCGCTGAGCCGGCTCGACCCGCTTCCGCCGCTGGGCCCGTTCCCCTTGCCGGCGGAACTGGAAGCCCGGCCCTGCGGGCAGCTCCGGCCCGGCGACTCCCTGGTCCTGTTCACGGACGGCGCCGAGGAGGCCAGGGACGCCAAGGGCCGCTTCTTCTCCTTGCCGGCGGCCCTGCGGGAGGCGGTCCGGGTCCAGCCGGTCTCACCCCAGTCCGTACTGAGGACTCTGTTCACGGCGCTCCTGCACCACACGGCCGGGCGACCGACGGACGACATCGCCCTGCTGGTGCTGCAGAGGGAGCGGGCCAGGGGGAGGCACCCCCACCCGGGGGCGCGCACCTGCGGCCCGGCCAAGCCGCCGCTTTTCGAGGGGGAGCCGGAGGCTTGGCCGGTACCTCAGTCAATCCGCAGAACACGCTGAGCGACACCGCGTGCACGGTCCGGATGCGAGCACTCCGTTCACACCCCGTGTGAAGGCAAGCGCACTACGCTGAACCGCACCAGGCCACTCGGGGGTCATCCCATGCAGCCCAACACTCTGCTCGACGCGATCCTGGACGAAGCGGGGATCTCGCACGCCGGTCTCGCCGCCCATGTCAACCAGGCGGGCCGGAGACGGGGCCTCGAGCTCCGGTACGAACACACCGCCGTGGCACGGTGGTTGAAGGGGCAGCGGCCGCGCGGCCAGGTGCCCGATCTGATCTGCGAGGTGCTGGCCGGGCGGTTGCGGCGGCCGGTGACCCTCGACGACATCGGCCTCGGGGTGCCGGGCGAGCCGAGCACTCCGCACACCGGGTCGCTCTCCGGCTTCGTGGAGCGGGCGACCGCCCTGTGGCGCTCGGACGAACAGCAACGGCCGCATGTGCTGGGCGCCCCGGCCGTCACCGGGACCCCGGCGGTGATGCCGGTGTGGGAGTGGGAGAACCCGCCCGAGGACGTCGACGTCTCCCGGGGCGGCCGGCACCGGGTGACCACGGCCGACATCGAGATGCTGCGCGCCGCCCGCGCGCACTACGAGCAGATGTACCGCAAGGCCGGTGGCATCGCGACCCGGACCCGGATCGTCGGCTTCCTCAACGCCGAGGCGGCGCCACTGCTGCGCGGCAGCTACACCGATGCCACCGGGCGTCAACTGCACCGGGCGACCGGCGGGTTGGTGGCCGTCGCGGGGATCTGCGCGTACGACTCCGACGCGCACGGGCTCGCCCAGCGCTACTTCCACCAGGCGCTCCGGCTGGCCAAGGCCAGCGGGGACCGGGGACTCGGGGCGTATGTGATAGCGCTGCTGGTCAACCAGTCGCTGTTCATGCGGGAGTACCGGCAGGCCGTCGCCTTCGCCGAGGCCGCGCTGCGGGCCGCCGGCAAGCACATCACCCCGGCGCTCGCCTCCGACCTGTACGCGATGCAGGCCAAGGCCTACGCCCATCTCGGCGACGCGGGCAGCGCGCTGGCGTGCATCCGGCGCGCGGAGACGGCGGCCGACCGGATCCGGCGCGGGTACGAGCCCGACGAGACCGGCTATGTGCAGCCGGGCCTGGTCAATGTGCAGGTGGCCGAGGCACTGCTCAGTCTCGGTGAACTCGCCGCCGCCCGGGAGCACGCGGCGGCGGCCGTCGACAACCCCGCCCACGACCGGGGGCGGGTGCACCGGCTCGCCATGCTCTGCACGATCGAACTGCGCCAGGGCCAGGCCGACAAGGCGGTGGCCACCGCCGTGCAGATGGCCGAGCAGGCGCGCGGAATGGAGTCCCAGCGGCTGCGCGACAGACTGCGCGCGGTACGCGAGTACCTGGTGCGCTGCGGCTCGGCCGGCACCGCCGAGGCCGCGGAACTCATCGACGGGGCACTGCGCGTACCGCTGTAGGCCCCCTGTAGGTGCACAGTCCCTGCTGCGATATTGCCACTTACTCGGCGGAAGGTGGCAGAACCGTGCAGTGGACGAAACAGAACGAACAAACTGTGTATGCGAATCGCTGGTTCAGCGTCAATCTCGCTGATGTCGAGCTGCCGGACGGCCGGCATCTCGACCACTTCCTGATCCGGCTGCGGCCCGTGGCCGTGGCCACGGTCGTCAACGAGGCCAACGAGGTGCTGCTGCTGTGGCGGCACCGCTTCATCACCGACAGCTGGGGCTGGGAACTGGCCGCGGGTGTCGTCGAGGACGGCGAGGACATCGCCGTCGCGGCCGCCCGGGAACTGGAGGAGGAGACCGGCTGGCGGCCGGGGCCCCTGCACCACCTCATGAGCGTGGAGCCGTCCAACGGCCTCACCGACGCCCGGCACCACATCTACTGGTCCGACCGGGGCGAGTACATCGGGCATCCCGTGGACGACTTCGAGTCGGACCGCCGGGAATGGGTCCCCCTCAAACTCGTCCCCGACATGATCGCCCGTGGGGAGGTCCCGGCCGCCAACATGGCGGCCGCGTTACTGCTGCTGCACCACCTCAGGCTCTCCGAAGGCCAGTGACGACGGGGCCCGGACGGCGGGCTAGCGGGCCGACACGGCCTGCCAGACCGTCACGACGAGCGCTCCCAGGGCCGTCAGGGCGGCGAGCGAGGGCAACGGCCAGCGGGCGTGTTCCAGCGAGACCATGCGGGAGTTCAGTTCGTCCAGTTCCTTCGCGGTCTCCTCGGTGCGGTGACTGAGCAGCGCCAGCCCTCCCTCGACCCGGGCGTAGGCCACATCGAGGCGACGCCGTAACTCTGCGAGTTCTCCCTGGACCACGGGATGCTCCTGATCGGCGGTCACGGGTCCGCTCCTTTCGGTAGTCGAAATGGATGGTTCCGCATCCCTTGCATGCGCATGAGGAGTCAACTCCCCTGGTGGGCGCGAGGGGAGCGTGTGCGACGGGCATATGCGTGCCCGGCGCGCACACGGGGAGTGAAACAGATGAGCCCGGCACCGAGTCCGGTGCCGGGCCGTAAGGCGTTGCTCTGTGTGATCAGCCGTAGGTGTAGAAGCCCGACCCGGTCTTCCGGCCCAGTCGGCCCGCCTCCACCATGCGCTGGAGCAGCGGGGGAGCGGCGTACAGGGGCTCCTTGTACTCGGCGTACATCGAGTTCGCGATGGAGACGATGGTGTCCAGGCCGATCAGGTCGGACAGCTTCAGCGGGCCCATCGGGTGGGCGCAGCCCATCTCCATGCCGTTGTCGATGTCCTCACGGCTGGCGATGCCCGACTCGAACATCCGGATCGCGGAGAGCAGATAGGGCACGAGCAGCGCGTTGACCACGAAACCGGAGCGGTCCTGGGCGCGGATGGCGTGCTTGCCGAGCACCTTCTCGGCGAACAGCTGGGCGCGGCCGAGGGTGCCCTCGGAGGTGGTCAGCGCCGGGATCAGCTCGACCAGCTGCTGCACCGGGGCCGGGTTGAAGAAGTGGATGCCGACCACGTGGTCCGGGCGGGAGGTGGCGACCGCCAGCTTCACCAGCGGGATCGAGGAGGTGTTGGAGGCCAGGATCGCGTCCGGGCGGGTCACCACCTGGTCGAGCACCTGGAAGATCTCCGTCTTCACCTGCTCGTTCTCCACGACGGCCTCGATCACCAGATCGCGGTCGGCGAACTCGCCGAGGTCCGTGGTGAAGCTGAGGCGCGCCTGCGTGCCGTCCCGCTCCTCCTCGGTGATCTTGCCGCGCTCGGCGGCCTTGGCCAGGGAGTTGAGCAGCCGGGTGCGGCCGATCTCCAGAGCCTCGCCGGTGGTCTCGGCGACCTTCACGTCCAGTCCGGCGCGGGCGCACACCTCGGCGATGCCCGCGCCCATCTGGCCGCAGCCCACGACTCCGACGCGAGCAATGTCTCCCGCTGGGATGCCCGTCACATCGTCCCCTTCGCTGATCTACGGCACTCGGCAGGATCTCCGGGTTCGGCCCCTGCTCCGATCGTGCACGTTACCGCCAAGTATCGATGATCGATCGCGCGGGTGGGGGCATGCTGGAGCGCGGGACGATCCGTGACGGAGCGGATCCGGAGCGTACGGGGGCGTTCGGATGGGGCAACTGTCACGGCGGGCCTTCACCCTGGCGGCGCTGTCGACCCTGGCCGCGGCGCCCGCCGCGGCGGCCGTACCGCGCGGCGAGGGGCCCGGTCACCGGCCGCGGGCGACCCGCGAGATGCGGGGTGTGTGGCTCGCCACGGTCGACAACCGGGACTGGCCGTCCCGGCCCGGTCTGCCGGCCGCCGTCCAGCGCGAGGAACTGATCGCCCATCTCGACAGGGCGGCCCGGGACCGGCTCAACACGGTGATCTTCCAGGTGCGCCCCGCCGCCGACGCCCTGTGGCCGTCCCGGCATGAGCCCTGGTCCGAGTACCTGACCGGCACCCAGGGCCGCAACCCCGGCTGGGACCCGCTGGGCACCGCCGTACGAGAGGCGCACGCCCGGGGACTGCGACTGCACGCCTGGTTCAATCCGTACCGGATCGCGATCCATGCCGACCTCGGCCGGCTGGCCGCCCGGCACCCGGCCCGCAGGCACCCCGACTGGGTGGTCCGGTACGGCGGGCAGCTCTACTACAACCCCGGACTGTCCCAGGTCCGCGCCTTCGTGCAGCGGGCGATGCTCGACGCGGTCGCGAAGTACCCGGTCGACGCCGTCCACTTCGACGACTACTTCTACCCCTATCCGGTCGCCGGGCAGACCTTCGACGACGATGACGCCTACGACCGCTACGGCGGCGACTTCGGCAACCGGGCCGCGTGGCGCCGCGACAACATCAACCGGCTGGTGAAGGAGACGGCCGCCGGCATCAGGCGGGTCCGGCCTGGCACCCGGTTCGGGATCAGCCCCTTCGGGGTGTGGCGCAACGCCTCGACCGACCCGCGCGGCTCGGACACCCGGGCGGGCGTCCAGACGTACGACGACCTGTACGCGGACACCCGCAGATGGGTGCGTGAGCACTGGATCGACCACATCGTCCCGCAGCTGTACTGGAACATCGGCTTCGCCGGCGCCGACTACGCGAAGCTGGTCGAGTGGTGGGCGTCGGTCACGCGGGGGACCAGGACACAGCTCCATATCGGCGAGGCCCTGTACAAGGCCGGTGCGGCGGGGCAGCCCTCGGCCTGGCAGGACCCGGTCGAACTGTCCCGGCACCTCACGCTCGCCGCGCGGTACCCGCAGGTGCGCGGGCACGTATTCTTCGCCGCCGAGGACGTGGCGGCCGACCCTATCGGTGCGATGGCGCGCGTGGTCGCCGATCACTACCGGCGACCGGCGAAACCACCGCGCTGAGCTACCGCTGCCGCTCGTCCTTGTGCCTGACCTGGCAGTCGGGTCCAGGGGACATGATCGACTCGTGCCCGTTCTCGGACCGGACACGGTAGGGCGGGTTGCCCTCGGGGCCGAGTACCTCGACGACTTCTACGACATGGTCGTGTTGGCCGACCACCCTGCCGTGCTGGACAAGACGGTCGCCCTTGGATGCACGCATCTGCCGGCCCTCCTCACGATCACGACCGCTGGGTGACGGCGATGCACACGAGCACGGCCACGGCGGTCAGCGGAGCGGCCGCCGTGAAGTGTTCGCCCAGGAGCAGCGCCGACCACACCAGTGTGAGCAGCGGCTGGGCCAACTGCAACTGGCTGGCCCGCGGGATCCCGATGGCCGCCATGCCCCGGTACCAGACGACCAGGCCGAGGAACTGCGAGCCCAGCGCCACCCACAGCAGACCGGCGATCCCGTGCCAGCCGAGCTGGACCGGCTCGTACGCCAGCGCCACCGCGGCGGCCGGGACGGCCAGCGGCGCGCACAGCACCAGTGCCCAGGCGATGACCTGCCAGCCCGGCATCACCCGGGCCAGCCGGCCGCCCTCGGTGTACCCGGCCGCGCACACCAGCAGGGCCGCGAAGAGATAGCCGTCGGCGACCGTGAGCGCGCCGCCGCTCTGGGTGAGGGTGAAGGCCACCACGGCCGCGGCCCCCGCCAGCGCGGCCAGCCAGAACCGGCGCGAGGGCCGGCTGCCGATGCGCACCGCCGACAGGACCGCGGTGGTCAGCGGCAGCAGCCCCACCACGACGGCCGCGTGCGCGGTGGTGGAGGTCTCGAGGGCGAGCGTGGTCAGCATCGGGAAGCCGAGCACGACACCGGCCGCGACGACGGCGAGCCCCGGCAGATGACGCCGCTCGGGCAGCGGCACCCTCAGCGCGAGCAGACAGCCGCCCGCGACGAGTGCCGCGAGGACGCAGCGCGCGGCCACCAGCGACCAGGGGCCGAAGCCCTGCAGGCCCCAGGCGGTGGCCGGGAACGTCAGGGAGAAGGAGGCGACGCCCAGGGCGGCCAGCCCGGTACCGAGGCCACTGCGCTCGCGCGGGGCGTTGACCGCTATCGGGCTCGTTGCAGTAGCGCTACTCTGTGTACTCATGCACCAGCGTAGCAGCGTAAGCGAACTGGCAGAAGAGCTCCGACGGGACCTCGACCGCTACTCTCCAGGTGGAAAGCTCCCATCGAGTCGGGCGCTGGTCGAGCGGTTCCGGGTGAGTCCGGTGACCGTCTCCCGGGCCCTGGCCCAGCTGGCCGCCGAGGGGCTCGTGGTCACCCGGCCCGGAGCCGGTGCCTTCCGCGCCCGGCCGCACACGGCGCAGACCCCGGCCGGGGACACCTCCTGGCAGGAGGTCGCGCTGAGCGCCGACGGCAGCGCCGACCTCGTACCGCGCACGGTGGACGCCTCGGGGGTCACGGTCTCGCTGGCCGCCCCGCCACCCGGGGTGCTGGAGTTCAGCGGCGGCTATCTGCACCCCTCCCTCCAGCCCGAGCGCGCCATGGCGGCGGCCCTGGCCCGGGCCGGACGGCGACCGGGCGCCTGGGGGAGGCCGCCGCTGGAGGGGCTGCCGGAGCTGCGGGAGTGGTTCGCGCGCGGGATCGGCGGGGCCGTCACCGCGGCCGAGGTGCTGATCGCGGCCGGCGGGCAGTCCGCCCTGGCCACCGCCCTGCGCGCGCTCGCCCCGCCCGGCGCCCCCGTGCTCGTGGAGTCGCCCACCTACCCGGGGATGCTGGCGCTCGCCCGCGCGGCCGGACTGCGCCCGGTGCCGGTGCCCGTGGACCCCGAGGGGGTGCGGCCCGAACTGCTCGCCGACGCCTTCCGGGCCAGCGGCGCCCGGGTGTTCGTGTGCCAGCCGCTGTTCCAGAACCCGACCGGTGCCGTGCTGGCCCCCGGCCGGCGTGCCGAGGTGCTGCGCATCGCCCGCGAGGCGGGCGCGTTCGTCGTCGAGGACGACTTCGTGCGGCGCCTCGTGCACGCCGACGCCGGCCCGCTGCCCCGCCCGCTGGCCGCCGACGACCCGGACGGCGTGGTCGTCCATGTCGGCTCGCTGACCAAGGCGACCTCGCCCAGCTTCCGGGTGAGCGCCCTGGCCGCGCACGGACCGGTGCTGGAACGGCTGCGCGCCATCCAGGTCGTGGACAGCTTCTTCGTCCCGCGGCCGCTGCAGGAGGCGGCCCTGGAACTGGTCGGCTCCCCGGCCTGGCCCCGCCATCTGCGGGCGCTGTCGGCCGAGTTGAAGGTCCGCCGCGACGCGCTGACGACCGCGCTCGCCGCGCGGCTGCCCGAACTCGCCCTGCCGCACGTCCCGTCGGGCGGCTACCACCTCTGGCTGCGCCTCCCCGACGGCTCCGGGGGAGAAGAGGCGCTCACCGCGGCCGCCCTCCGTGCGGGCGTCGCCCTCACCCCCGGCCGCCCTTACTTCAGCGCCGAACCCCCCGCCGCCCACCTCCGGCTGAGCTTCGCCGCGGTCGCCGGGACCGGGGAGATCACGGAGGGGGTACGGCGGCTGCGGGCGGCCTGTGACGAGGTGCTCTGAGGCGGGAAGTCGATTCGACGTGGGTCGATCGCACTGTGAGGATCTTGGCATGACCCAGACGCCCGAGCTCCCCGACAGCTACGAATTCTCCGCCGACACCGCCCGCGTCGACGTGGACCGCGTCCACGGCTGGCTGTCGACCGACGCCTACTGGGCGATCGACCGGCCCCGCGAGCAGCACGAACGCGCGATGGCGTCCTCGATCAACTTCGGCGTGTACGAGCGGACCTCGGGGGAGCAGGTGGCGTACGCGCGCGTCGTCACCGACCAGGCGCTGTTCGCCTGGCTCGCCGACGTGTACGTCGACCCGTCGGTGCGCGGCAAGGGGATCGGCACGGCGTTCGTGGGCCGTATCCGCGACCATCTGAAGCCGTACGGGCTGCGCCGCTTCCTGCTCGCCACCCACGACGCGCAGCAGGTGTACGAGAAGGTGGGCTTCCGGCCGCTGGACCGGCCCGAGCGGTGGATGATCCACCTCTTCGAGTAGGAGCGCCCCGGTGAGCGGCCGCGCACCCGCCGTAACTCACAGGTGGCACCCCTTGACCTGCCCCCACTCGCGGCCCACCATCACCGCATGCCACTGAGGGTGACGTTCGTCGCCGCCGCGCGCAGTGCCCCGCTGCTCGCGGAGCGCTTCGAGGACGACCGGCCGCTGGACCAGGCGGGCTGGGAAGAGGTGCAGCGCTCCGCCGGGGAGCTGCTGCCGCTGGCGGCCGCCGAGCTGCGCTACTGCTCGCCGACCCCGCGCAGCCGGGCCACCGGCGACGCCCTGGGGTACGGCCCGCTGGTCCAGCCGGCGCTGCGGGACTGCGACATGGGCCGCTGGCGCGGGCTGACCCTGGGCGAGGCGATGGCCCGTGAGCCGGACGCGGTGGACGCCTGGCTCGCCGATCCGCGCGCCACCCCGCACGGCGGCGAGTCCCTGCTGGCCTTCGTCTCCCGGATCGGCGGCTGGCTGGACACCCGGCCGGCGGAGGACGGCGGCCGGATCGTCGCCGTCGCCGAGCCCGCCGTGGTCCGCGCAGCCCTGGTCTACGCCCTGAAGGCGCCGCCCGCGACCTACTGGAACATCGATGTGCGCCCGCTGTCCACGACCACCGTCACCGGCCGCGCGGGCCGCTGGAACCTCCGCTTCGACGGTGTCTGCGCTCAGTCCTCGCGCACGTAGTCGGTCGTGAGGAGCAGGTCCTTCGCGGGGCCGCCGACCCGCCACACCGTGCGCCAGCGCGCGGCGTCCCGGACGGTGAACTCGCCCCGGTAGAGGTCGGCCGAGCACGGATGGTCGGCGACGTACCGCCCCGAGCCGAGGTCGAGGCCGTGGAAGGGGCGCCCGTCGGCGAACCGTACGTCCGCCGTGCCCGGCGTCGGCCCCGGCAGGAAGCGCAGCGTCCGGGTCGCGGGCCGGGTCACGCCCTGCCAGGTGAAGTCCCCCGCCTCCTCGTGCAGCAGCCCGCCGCCGGGCAGCCTGCCGAAGACGGTCACTCCCGAGAAGTGCCCCTCGGCCCCGCCCGCGAGGTCCCGCACACTCCGCTCGACGCGCCAGCGCCCGGCCAGATAGGCCAGCACGTCGGCGACCGGCCAGTACCGCTGCTGCCCCTGCATACGCCGAGCTTACGGGTGACCTTGTCGACCCCGTCCCGCCCATTGACGTGCTCACGCCCCTCCCTTAGCGTGCGTTCGAAGTGCTGACCAGCGTCTGATATTTCGAACGAACTGTCCTCCGGACACCTCAGAGCCGCGGAGTATCCATGTCACGCACCGCCCGCTGGAGACTCGGCCTGGGAGCGAGCGCCGTCCTGCTCGCCACGGCCGCCCTCCCCGCCCCCGCCCACGCCGAGGGTGTCACCGACTACTCGATCGCCGTCGACCCCTCGGCCAAGGGGCCCGCGATCGACAAGTCGATGTACGGCGTCTTCTTCGAGGACATCAACCGGGCCGCTGACGGCGGTCTGTACGCCGAGCTGGTCCAGAACCGGTCCTTCGAGTACTCCAGCGACGACAACAAGTCGTACACACCGCTGACCGCCTGGACGGTCTCGGGCACCGCGCGGGTCGTCGACGACTCCGGCCGCCTGGGCGACCGCAACCGCGACTACCTCGCCCTGGGTGCCGGTTCGGCGGTCACCAACTCCGGCTACAACACCGGGATCGCGGTCACGGACGGCGTGAAGTACGACTTCTCGGTGTGGGCCCGCGCCGACGCCGGCACCACGCTCACCGTCAGCCTCCAGGACGCGGGCGGCACCCTCGCCACCGCCCGGCGGATCGCGGCGAGGATGGGCGGCTGGGCCCAGTACAGGGCCACCTTCACCGCGAGCCGCACCAGCACCACCGGCCGTCTCGCCGTGGCCTCCGGCACTGCCGCGGCCCTCGACATGGTCTCCCTCTTCCCGCGCGACACCTACAAGCACGAGCCCAACGGCCTGCGCAAGGACCTCGCCGAGAAGATCGCCGCCCTGCACCCCGGCTTCGTCCGCTTCCCCGGCGGCTGCCTGGTCAACACCGGCTCCATGCAGGACTACAGCGAGGCCTCCGGCTGGCAGCGCAAGCGCGCCTACCAGTGGAAGGACACCGTCGGCCCGGTCGAGACCCGTCCCGCCAACGCCAACTTCTGGGGATACAACCAGAGTTACGGACTCGGCTACTACGAGTACTTCCGCTTCGCCGAGGACATCGGCGCCATGCCCCTGCCCGTCGTACCGGCCCTGGTGACCGGCTGCGGCCAGAACCAGGCCGTGGACGACGACGCCCTGCTCAAGCGGCACATCCAGGACACCCTGGACCTCATCGAGTTCGCCAACGGCCCGGCGACCTCGAAGTGGGGCAAGGTGCGTGCCGGGATGGGCCACCCCAAGCCCTTCCGCCTCACCCACATCGAGGTCGGCAACGAGGAGAACCTGCCGAACGAGTTCTTCGCCCGCTTCACCCGGTTCCGCGCGGCCATCCAGGCCGAGTACCCGTACATGCGGGTCATCTCCAACTCGGGCCCGGACGCGAGCGGCACGACCTTCGACACGGCCTGGAAGCTCAACAAGGACGCCAAGGTCGACCTGGTCGACGAGCACTACTACAAGAGCCCGCAGTGGTTCCTGCAGAACAACGACCGCTACGACTCCTACGACCGCAGCGGCCCGAAGGTCTTCGTCGGCGAGTACGCCTCCCAGGGCAACGCCTTCAAGAACGGCCTCGCCGAGGCTGCGTACATGACCGGTCTGGAACGCAACGCGGACGTCGTCGAACTCGCCTCCTACGCCCCGCTGTTCGCCAACGAGGACGCTGTCCAGTGGCGCCCGGACCTGGTGTGGTTCAACAACCACGCCTCCTGGGACTCGGCCAACTACGAGGTCCAGAAGCTGTTCATGACCAACGTCGGCGACCGGGTGGTGCCGAGCACGGCGACCAGCACCCCGGACGTCAGCGGCCCCGTCACCGGCGCCGTCGGACTGTCCACCTGGAACACCAGCGCGGCCTACGACGACGTGAAGGTGACCGCCACCGACGGCAGCACCCTGCTCAGCGACGACTTCTCCGGTGACGCCTCGAAGTGGACCCACACCGGGACCGGCAGCTGGAGCGTCCGGGACGGCAGCTACGTACAGAGCGACACCACCGCCGAGAACACCATGGTCTCGGCCGGCGACCCCGCCTGGCACGACTACGACCTGCATGTGAAGGCCACCAAGAAGTCCGGCCAGGAGGGCTTCCTCGTCGCTTTCGGCGTCAAGGACACCGGTGACTACTACTGGTGGAACATCGGCGGCTGGAACGACACCCAGAGCGCCGTCGAGCAGGCCGTGGACGGCGGCAAGTCCACGCTGATGTCCAAGCCCGGCTCGGTCGAGACCGGGCGCGCCTACGACGTCGACATCAAGGTGCGCGGCCGCCAGGTCACCCTCTACCTCGACGGACAGCAGTGGGGCAGCTTCGCCGACGACAAGCCGGCCGAGCCGTTCCGGCAGGTCGTGACGCGGGACGCGAAGACCGGTGAGCTGATCGTCAAGGTCGTCAACGACCAGTCCTCGGCGGCCCGTACGGCGATCGACCTGGG
The DNA here is from genome assembly GCF_001280015.1 of Streptomyces sp. MMG1121. Taxonomy (GTDB): domain Bacteria; phylum Actinomycetota; class Actinomycetes; order Streptomycetales; family Streptomycetaceae; genus Streptomyces. The sequence goes on along the minus strand of NZ_LGDV01000130.1, from coordinate 49,138 downwards.
CGGCGCCGAGGTCGCGTCCAAGGCCAGGGTGACCACGCTGGCCGCCGCGCCGGACGCGGTGAACAGCGAGACGGCCACGGCGGTCGCGCCGGTCACGTCCACGTTCACGGGGGTCGCCGACCGGTTCACGTACACCTTCCCGGCGAACTCGATCACGTTCCTGAGGATCAAGCGGAAGTAGCCGGGCTCTCCTGCGCGGGCCGCTGTCCGAGCGGCAGCAGCCCGCGCTCGGCGAAGACCTTCTTCGCGGCGAAGGTGGCGTTGAGTGCCTTCGGCATGCCGCAGTAGACGGCGGAGTGCAGCAGGGCCTCCGTGATCTGCTCCGGCGTGAGGCCCACGTTCAGGGCGGCGTTCACATGCACGTCCAGCTGGGCCTCGCAACCGCCGAGCGCGGTGAGCATGCCCAGGGTGACCAGCTGGCGGTCGCGCGGGGCGAGTCCGGGCCGGTCGTAGATCTCCCCGAACGCCCAGGCGACGACCTGCTGCCCCAGCTCCGGGTTGATGTCGGCGAGCGAGTCCACGACCCGCTGCCCGGCCTCGCCGTCGACCTTCTTCAGGACCTCCAGACCGTGGGCGAAACGCTCTTCACGGGTGGTGCTCGCGCTCATGTCAACTCGTCCGTTCCCGGCTGCTCCTCGGGGAGCAGCCCTTCGTAGTGTGCGATCTTGTCGTCCAGCGCGGCCGCGTTGCGCCTGAGCGACCGGATGCGGTCGGCCAGTTCGGCGCGGTGCTCACGGAGCATCGCCAGCCGGCCGGCGATCGTCGTGTCCCCCTGCGCCCGCAGCCGGGCGAAGCGCTGCATGTCGGCGATCGACATGCCGGTCTCGCGCAGCCGCAGCAGGAATTCCAGCCAGGCCAGGTCCGCCGTCTGGTAGCGACGCTGGTTGCCGGTGGTCCGGCCGACCCGTTCGATCAGGCCGGCCTTCTCGTAGTACCGGAGCGTGTCGTGACTCAGGCCCGTGCGCTCGGCGACCTGGGCGATGGTCAACGACGGTTCCCGGTCCTGCGGGAGAGGTTGTCCGCTGGTCATGACAAGAACGGTAGAACCTGGAGCGCGCTCCAGGTCAAGCTCCGACTTCGCGCAGCCATGAGCGCCACGGCCCGGCCGACCCGGGCACCGGCGCCGACGCCGCCCGCAAGGGGCATTCACGTTGAGCACACCTCGTTGAAATCCGCCGTTTCCCTGGCGTCCGCAGAATTCACGATCTGTTCCGGATAATCCATCGAACCGTGCCTTTCTTCGAGAGCGGGCACAACCATGCGGAAACCTCCTCCGTCTAAGTCGGCGAATCGATGAGGAATACATTCCGTGGGGGCCCCGAAACGCACGGCGGCACCCGGACAGGAAACGGGTGTGAAAGAGATATCCCGACCGCGGCGGGCCGCCGCCCTGCTCGCCGCGGCCGTGACGCTCACGGCGTTCTGCGCCGGTGACGTCCTCGCGCGCAGCTTTCCCTTCGGGCCCCGCACCCGCAGCGTGAACGACCTCGGCAACCAGTACGTGCCCTTCCACGCCCATCTGTGGGACCTGCTGCACGGCCGCGCCGACGGCGGCCTCCTCGTCAACTGGCAGTCCGGCTACGGATCCAGCTTCCTGCCCGACCTCGGCACCTACCTCGGCAGCCCGTTCGCACTCCTCGTCGCCCTCTTCCCCCGGGACCGGATCGACCTCGCGGTCTACGTCATCACGGTCCTGAAGACCGCCTCGGCGGCGGCCGCCATGGCCTGGCTCCTGCTCACCCTGAGGCCGGGCCGCTGGTGGGCCGCCGGTCTGCTCGGTGCCTCGTACGCGCTGTGCGGCTGGACCCTGGCCGACGCCGACTACAACCCGATGTGGCTCGACGGTCTGATCGCCCTGCCGCTGCTGTGCCTGGTCGGCGAGTGGAGCCTCGCACGGCGACGGCGCCCGGCCGGCGTGCTGATCGTCGCCCTCGCCTGGACCGCCAACTTCTACACCGCCTACATGGCCACCCTCGGCGCCGCCCTGGTCCTGCTGCTGCGCCTGCTGCTCGCCCGCCCGTCCCGCCGCGAGGCGCTCGCCGCCGTCGGCCGCGCCGGCCTCACCACCGCGCTCGGCACGGGCCTCGCCGCTCCGCTCGTCACCGTCGTCTACCTGGGCACCCGGCACGCCTACCCCGGCCGCGTACGGCAGTTCACGCCCGTGCCGGGCGACGACCTGCTGGCCCGGCTGCTCCCGACGACGTACAGCTTCGGCACCCCGGCCCTCTACGTCGGCGTCACCGCGCTGGTGCTCGCCCTCGCCCTGCCCTTCCACCGGGCCGTGCCCGGTCCCGTGCGCGCGGGCTGGACGGCCCTGGTCCTCGCGGTCGCCCTCTCGCTCCAGTGGGCGCCCACCCATCTGGTCTGGCACGCCTTCGCCACCCCGCAGGGCAGCTCCTACCGGCAGGCCTTCGTCCTGTGCGGACTGCTCGTCATCGCCGCCTGGCACGCGCTGGCGTACGGCCCGCCCGACCGGCGGGCCCTCGGCGCCGCGACCGCGCTGCTCGCCCTGATCACCGCCGTCGCGAGCCGCAGCGCGCTGGTACGCCCGCACACCTGGCCGGTACTGCTGCTCGCCGTCGCGGGCACCCTGGGCGGACTCCTTCTGCTGGGCCGCGCCCGGCCGCGCACCCGACTCGCCGGCCTGGCCGTCGTACTCCTGCTCGGGGCGCAGGCCGGCGAGAGCGCCGCCACCTCCGCCGTCGCCACCGAGCTGCGCCTCAAGCACCTGGACGACTACGCGCCCTGGGGACAGCGGCAGCGGCAGCAGGCGGAGGCGATCGCCGGGGCCGACGGCTGGCCGCGCCACCGCACCGACCCCGGCCGTGAGCAGACCGTCGCCAACGACCCGATGCTGGTGGGCGGTCAGGGCGCCCAGTACTACAGCAGCCTCACCTCCGACGTCCTCAGCCGCACCCTCACCGCCCTCGGCGGCGGCTGGACCTCGCGCGGGCGCGGCGTGCAGAGCCTGGACAACGCCGTCACCGACGTCGTCTTCTCCGTCGGCGCCCGGCTGCACAACCCGCCCGACCCGCACCGGACCCACCTGCCGCCGGACAGCGCCCCGGTCACCGTCACCCGGCGGGACGTGCCGCCCCTGGTGACCGTACGGACCACGCCCGACCCGGCGTCCTTCGGACCGTCGCCGTACCGCAACCAGGAGCTGCTGCTCGGCAGCCGCGTCTACACCGTGCCCCGCACCGCCGTGCACGACGACAGCGGCAAGCCGGTCGCGGACGGCCGGGTCGGCTCGGGGAACGCCCTGACCGGCCCGACCGTCACGGCCCGCTGCCCGGCCGGGACCCAGGTGCACCTGTGGGCCCCCTACTTCTCCGGCACCGCCCGGCTCGCGGGCGCCGGCACGGGCGTCCGGTTCGCGGCCGCGTATCCGGGCAACCGGGCCGCCATGGAAGCGCTCGGCCGCGCCCCCGCCTCCGGGCGGGTCCGCATCGAGCTGACCCCGAACCGGCCCGGCCGCGTCCCCGCCGGCGCCGTCGGCTGCCTGGACACCGCCCGGCTGCGCACCGCCGCAGCCCGGCTCACCGCCACCGGCGCCACCGGCGTGACCGTCTCCGGCGCGACCGTACGCGCCGAGCTGCCCGCACACAGCAAGGGCATCGCGGTGCTCGCGGCACCCCGGATCGCCGGCTGGCGGTGTGCCACGGGCGACGGTCCGGACCGGCCCGCGATGAGCTACCACGGGCTCGTCGCCGTCTCCCTCGACGCCACGTCGACCAGCCTGACCTGCACCTTCCATCCACCTGGCCTGCGGCTGGGCACGACCGTCGGGGCCGCCTCGCTGGCCACCCTCGTCCTGCTCACCGCCGTCCCCGCCGTCCGCCGCCGGCGCGCGCCCGCGCCGCCCACGACCACACCGCCGCGCGAGCGCGTGACCACCGCTCGCTGACCGCGCCCCTGGGGGAACCACCATGCTGATATCGATCGTCGCACCCTGCTACAACGAGGAAGACGTCCTCGAACGCTTCCACGAGGAGGTCCAGAAGATCGCGGACGAGCTGCTCCCGCTCGGCCACGACATGGAGTTCGTCTACGTCGACGACGGCAGCCGCGACCGTACGCTCGCCGTCCTTGAACGCCTCGCGACCCTCGACCCCCGGGTGCGCTACGTGTCCTTCAGCCGCAACTTCGGGAAGGAGGCGGCCCTGCTCGCCGGTCTGCGCAACGCCTCCGGCGATGCGTTGATCGTCATGGACGCCGACCTCCAGCACCCGCCGGAGCTGATCCAACGGATGGTGGAACTGCGCGAACAGGGCCACGACCAGGTCATCGCCCAGCGCACCCGCACCGGCGACCGCCTCGTCCGCACCTTCGCCGCCCGCCTCTACTACCGGCTCGTCAACCGCGTCGTCGACGTCGAACTCATCGACGGGGTCGGCGACTTCCGGCTGCTGTCGCGCCGTGTGGTGGACGCCGTCCTGGACCTCACCGAGTACAACCGCTTCTCCAAGGGCCTGTTCGCCTGGGTCGGCTTCCCGAGCGTCACCTTCGAGTACGAGAACGCGGCCCGCGAGGCCGGCAGCAGCTCCTGGTCCTTCCGCGGCCTGCTCAACTACGGCCTCGACGGACTGCTGTCGTTCAACAACCGTCCGCTGCGGGCCGCCCTCTGGCTCGGCATGGGCCTGCTCCTGTGCGCCGGCCTCTACACGGCCTGGATCGTGGGCGCCGCGCTCGTCCACGGGGTGCAGACGCCCGGATATGTGACGATCATCACCGCCGTCACGGCCCTGGCGGGCGTGCAGATGGTCATGCTGGGAGTCATCGGGGAGTACACCGGCCGCATCTACTACGAGGTGAAGGGCCGCCCGCACTTCCTGGTGAAGGCGACCAACGTGGAACGGACGAAAGACCTCATTCCTTGAAGCGACAGATCATTACCTTTGCCGTGGTCGGTGTGCTCAACACGGCCACGTATTACTGCCTCTATCTGTTGTTCCTCATATGGCTGCCCTACCTGGCCGCGCATGTCCTGGCTTTTTCGCTCAGCATGATCGGCTCCTTTTTCCTCAACGCCCGATTCACCTACCGGATCCGCCCCACGTGGCGGAAATTCGCATTGTTCCCGCTGACGAACGTCACTAACTTCCTGATCACCACCCTCGGTGTCTACGTGATCGTGGACGTCCTGCACGCGGGCAGCCGGTTCGCCCCGCTGCTCGCCTCGGCGGCGGCGATCCCGGTCACCTTCGTCGTGTCCCGCTGGGTGATGCTCCCCAAGTCGATCGCCTAGCCGACCGCATAGCCGTTGCATAAAACTGCGGCCTTACGTATAGTCATGCCATCAAGAGGAGGATGGACATGTCGGTACGTGCGGCGGTGGCCGGAGCGAGCGGATACGCGGGCGGAGAAGTCCTGCGGCTGCTCCTCGCACACCCCGAGGTCGAGATCGGTGCCCTGACCGGAAACTCCAACGCAGGCCAGCGGCTCGGCGCGCTCCAGCCGCACCTGCTGCCGCTGGCCGACCGCGTCCTGGCCGAGACCACCCCCGAGGCGCTCGCCGGGCACGACGTCGTCTTCCTGGCGCTGCCGCACGGGCAGTCCGCCGCCGTCGCCGAGCAGCTCGGCCCAGACGTCCTCGTGATCGACATGGGCGCCGACTTCCGGCTGCGGGACCCGGCCGACTGGGAGCGGTTCTACGGCTCCGCACACGCCGGCACCTGGCCCTACGGCCTGCCCGAACTGCCGGGTGCCCGCGCCGCGCTCAGGGGGTCCCGGCGCATCGCGGTGCCCGGCTGCTACCCCACCGCCGTTTCCCTCGCCCTGTACCCGGCCTACGCGGCCGGCCTCGCCCAGCCCGAGGCGGTGATCGTCGCCGCGTCCGGCACCTCCGGCGCGGGCAAGGCCCCCAAGCCGAATCTGCTCGGCAGCGAGGTCATGGGCTCCATGACGCCGTACGGCGTCGGCGGCGGCCACCGGCACACCCCCGAGATGATCCAGAACCTCAGCGGGGTGGCGGGGGAGCGGGTGGCGGTGTCCTTCACACCGACCCTCGCGCCCATGCCCCGCGGCATCCTCGCCACGTGCAACGCGGCGGCCGTCCCCGGGGTGAGCGCGGACTCCGTCCGCGACGCCTACGAGAAGGCCTACGCCGACGAACCGTTCGTCCATCTGCTCCCCGAGGGCCAGTGGCCCGCGACGGCGTCCGTCTACGGTTCCAACGCCGTTCAGGTGCAGGTCGCGTACGACGCGAGCGTGGGCCGCATCATCGCGATCAGCGCCATCGACAACCTCACCAAGGGCACCGCGGGCGGTGCCGTCCAGAGCATGAACATCGCCCTGGGTCTCCCCGAGACCACCGGCCTTTCCACGATCGGAGTCGCACCGTGAGCGTCACGGCAGCCAAGGGATTCACGGCGGCGGGCATCGCCGCCGGGATCAAGGAGAACGGCAGTCCCGACCTGGCCCTCGTGGTCAACGACGGGCCCCGTCGGGCCGCCGCGGGCGTCTTCACCTCCAACCGTGTGAAGGCCGCGCCGGTGCAGTGGTCGGAGCAGGTCCTCAAGAGCGGCCAGATCTCCGCGGTCGTCCTCAACTCCGGCGGCGCCAACGCCTGTACGGGCCCCAAGGGCTTCCAGGACACCCACGCCACCGCCGAGAAGGCGGCCGGGGTGCTCGGCCGCGGCGCCATCGAGGTCGCCGTCTGCTCCACCGGCCTCATCGGTGTCCTGCTCCCCATGGACAAGCTGCTCCCCGGCATCGAGACGGCCGCGGCCCAGCTGTCCGAGCATGGCGGCGAGAAGGCCGCCATCGCCATCAAGACCACCGACACCGTCCACAAGACCTCCGTGGTGACCCGGGGGTCCCGCCGGACGGAGTCCGGGGGAGGCTGGACCGTCGGCGGCATGGCCAAGGGCGCCGGCATGCTCGCGCCGGGCCTCGCCACCATGCTGGTCGTCCTCACCACGGACGCGGAGCTGGAGAGCGACGTACTGGACAGGGCGCTGCGCGCGGCGACGCGCACGACCTTCGACCGCGTCGACTCCGACGGCTGCATGTCCACCAACGACACGGTGCTGCTGCTCGCCTCCGGTTCCTCCGGCATCACCCCGGAGTACGAGGAGTTCGCCGAGGCCGTACGGCAGGTCTGCGACGACCTCGGGCAGCAGCTGATCCGTGACGCCGAGGGCGCCAGCAAGGACATCAAGGTCGAGGTGATCAACGCGGCGAGCGAGCAGGACGCCGTCGAGGTGGGCCGCTCCATCGCCCGCAACAACCTCCTCAAGTGCGCGATCCACGGCGAGGACCCCAACTGGGGCCGCGTGCTCTCCGCGATCGGCACGACGGGTGCCGCCTTCGAGCCGGACCGGCTGAACGTCGCCATCAACGGCGTCTGGGTGTGCAAGAACGGCTCCGTCGGCGAGGACCGCGAGAAGGTCGACATGCGCTACCGCGAGGTGCACATCGTCGCCGACCTCGCCGCGGGCCCCGAGACCGCGACGATCTGGACCAACGACCTGACCGCCGACTACGTCCACGAGAACAGCGCCTACTCGTCATGACCTCCACGCGTAAACACACCGCGCTGCCCAAGGCCCAGATCCTCATCGAGGCGCTGCCCTGGCTGACCCGGCACAACGGCAGGACCGTCGTCATCAAGTTCGGCGGCAACGCCATGGTGAACGAGGAGCTGAAGGCCGCCTTCGCCCAGGACGTCGTCTTCCTGCGGCAGGCCGGCCTCAAGCCCGTCGTCGTGCACGGCGGCGGCCCGCAGATCAGCGCCGCCCTCGACCGGCACGGCATCGTCAGCGAGTTCAAGGCGGGCCTGCGGGTCACCACCGAGGACGCGATGGACGTCGTACGGATGGTGCTCGCGGGCCAGGTGCAGCGCGAGCTGGTCGGCCTGCTCAACCAGCACGGTCCGCTCGCCGTCGGCCTGACCGGCGAGGACGCGCACACCATCACCGCCACCAAGCACACGCCCGAGATCGACGGCGAGCTGGTCGACATCGGCCGGGTCGGCGAGATCACCGCGATCGACACGGGCGCGATCGAGGCGCTGCTCGCCGACGGCCGTATCCCGGTCGTCTCCTCGATCGCCCGGAGCCAGGACGACGGACATGTCTACAACGTCAATGCTGATACGGCGGCTGCGGCACTCGCTGCTGCACTGGGCGCCGAAACCCTCATGGTCCTCACCGACGTCGAGGGACTCTACGAGGACTGGCCGAACTCCGACGAGGTGATCAGCCGCCTCACCGCTTCCCAACTGGAGAAGCTGCTGCCGGAGTTGAGCTCCGGCATGGTGCCGAAGATGGAGGGCTGCCTGCACGCCGTACGCAACGGCGTGAACACCGCACGCGTCATCGACGGCCGGGTCCAGCACTCGATCCTGCTGGAGATCTTCACCGACGAGGGCATCGGCACGATGGTCGTGCCCGACGGAGCCGAGGGGGAGCAGTCATGACGGGCAACACGGCCGACACGGGCAACGACGCGCTGACCGCGCGCTGGCAGGGCGCGCTCATGAACAACTACGGCACCCCGCGGCTGCCCCTCGTACGCGGCGCGGGCCTGACGGTGTGGGACGCCGAGGGCCGCGCCTACCTCGACTTCGTCGGAGGCATCGCCACCAACGCCCTCGGCCACGCCCACCCGGCGATCGTCGAGGCCGTGAGCCGGCAGATCGCCGCGCTCGGCCACATCTCCAACTTCTTCATGGCCGAGCCCACCGTCGCCCTCGCCGAACGGCTCCTGCAGCTCTTCGGCCGCGACGGCAGGGTCTTCTTCTGCAACTCCGGTGCCGAGGCCAACGAGGCCGCCTTCAAGATCGGCCGGCTCACCGGGCGGACCCACGTGGTCGCCACCCACGGCGGTTTCCACGGCCGCACGATGGGCGCCCTCGCACTCACCGGCCAGCCCGCCAAGCAGGATCCCTTCCGGCCGCTGCCCGGCGACGTCACCCACGTCCCCTACGGCGACTCCCAGGCGCTCGCCGCCGCGGTCACCGAGGAGACCGCCCTGGTGATCATCGAGCCGATCCAGGGCGAGAACGGCGTGGTCGTGCCCCCGCCCGGCTATCTCAAGGCCGCCCGCGCGATCACCGCCGCCACCGGTGCCCTGCTCGTCCTCGACGAGGTGCAGACCGGCGTCGGCCGCACCGGCACCTGGTTCGAGTACCAGGCCCACGAGGGTGTGCTGCCCGACGTCGTCACCCTCGCCAAGCAGCTCGGCGGCGGACTGCCGCTCGGCGCCACCGTGGCCTTCGGCCGGGCCGCGGACCTGCTCGGGCCCGGCCACCACGGCACGACCTTCGGCGGCAACCCGGTCGCCTGCGCCGCCGGGCTCGCGGTGCTCGACACCATCGCGGACGAGGGCCTGCTGGCGAACGTCAAGCGGCAGAGCGCCGCGCTGCGCGACGGAATCGAGGCGCTGGGCCACCCGTTGATCGACCACGTCCGGGGCGCCGGCCTGCTGCTGGGTATCGTGCTCACCGGGCCACGCGCGGCGCAGGTGCAGCAGGCGGCCCAGGAGGCCGGGTTCCTGGTGAACGCGCCCGCCCCCGACGTCGTACGGCTCATGCCGCCGTTGAACCTCCGCGACGACGAGGCGAGTGCGCTGCTGGGGGCACTGCCCGGCATCCTCGACGCAGCGGTCCCGGTGAACGGGGACGATGGGGAAGGACGATCCGGGGAATGAGACGACGATGAGCGAGGCGCAGGACCACGAGCAGGCGGGTGCCGGGCCCGCCGTACCGCAGACCCGCACCGCACGGCACCGCCGGATCGTGGACATCCTCAACCGGCAGCCGGTGCGGTCGCAGAGCCAGCTGGCCAAGCTGCTCGCCGACGACGGGCTGAGCGTCACCCAGGCGACGCTCTCCCGGGACCTCGACGAGCTGAACGCGGTGAAGATCCGCAACACCGACGGCGACCTGATCTACGCGGTACCGAGCGAGGGCGGTTTCCGCACGCCCCGCGCGCCGCTGGGCGGGTCGGCGAAGGAGGAGCGGATGCGGCGCCTGTCCCAGGAGCTGCTGATCTCCGCCGAGGCCTCGGCCAACCTCGTGGTCCTGCGCACCCCGCCGGGCGCGGCCCAGTTCCTGGCCTCGGCCATCGACCAGGCCGAACTGCACGACATCCTGGGCACCATCGCCGGTGACGACACCCTGATGCTGATCAGCAGGAATCCGACCGGTGGTCAGGCGCTGGCGGACCACATGCTGCGACTGGCACAGAACGGGCACTGAGCCCGCATGCGGCGCCCCACCCGTCGGCGGAGAATGGGAATGTGATCTTCCGCGACGGGCGGGCAGGGGGGCGGGCAATCTCCTGGCGGCCGTCGACCGTATACAGAGGTGTGTCGGGTTTTCGGTTCCCCGTGGGCCGCCTCCCGGACGAAGCACTGCTGTCCGGGCTGGCCGCCGGCGATCCGGAACTCGCGGTCATCTTCGTAAGAAGGTTCCAGCATCGGGTCTTCGGGGTCGCCATGGCCATCACCGGGGATGAGCAACTCGCCGAGGACGTCGCCCAGTTGACGTTCGAGCGCGCGTGGCGTCATGCCCAGATCTACGACTCGCGCCGCGGCTCGGTCACCACCTGGCTGACGACCATCGCGCACAACCTCGCCGTCGACGCCGTCCGGGCACGGCGTACCGAGCCGATGGCCCCCGAGGACCTGGACGCTCTCATCGGTGCCGTCACCGAGACTCCCGAGCAGTGGGCGCTGGCCGACGAGACCTCCGCCCAGCTGCGGGCCGCCGTGGCGCGGCTGCCCCGGGAACAGGCCCGGGCCCTGGTGATGGCCGGCATCTACGGAATGACGGCCCAGCAGATCGCCGACGCCGAGCGGATCCCGCTGGGCACCGCCAAGACACGGATCAGGGCCGCCATGGCGAAACTGCGCGCCGCGCTCGCGTCCGGGAAGCGGGGCGACCATGTCCGGTGACGCGGGCTGCGACAAGCTGCGGGAGATCGGCGCCGAGCTGGCGCTGGGCGTGCTGCAGGGCCGCGCGCGCGCCGAGGCGCTCGCCCATCTGGACCGGTGCGCGGACTGCCGGGAGTACGTCCGCCGGCTCACCCAGGTCGGCGACCGGCTGATCGGCCTGCTGCCGGACAGCGAGCCACCGCTCGGGTTCGAGACCCGGGTGGCGCGCAGGCTGGCACTGCAGGCGTCGCAGCAGGAGGCTCCCGCGGGCGCCGCCGGCCGGGCGTCCCGGGACCTGCGCGGCCGTGCCCGGCGGGCCCGGCTGCGGCTCGCGGGCGTCGCCACCGCGGCCGCCATCGCCGTCGGGTTCGCCGGCTGGGGGATCGGCACCGCCGTCGAGGGGGTCCTCGCCTCCACCGCTCCCGCCGCCGAGTCCGAACTCATGCTGGTCGGGGACATGACCTCGGCCGGCGGCGCCACCGTCGGCGAGGTCTACGCCCACCCCGGAACCCCCGGCTGGGTCTTCGTGTCCGTCGACCTGGTCGGCCCGCACGCCTCGTACACCGGCAAGGTCACCTGCCTCCTGGAGCACGCCGACGGTACGACCGTGCGCGTCGGCGACTTCACCCTGATCGGCGGGCACGGCGAGTGGGGCGTGGCCGCTTCCGGTGACCTCTCGACCCTGTCCGGCGCCCGGCTGGCCACACCCGGCGGCACCGTCCTCGCCACGGCCCACCTGGCGAAGGGCCACGTCGTGGAGCCGGAGACCTGAAACGGTGGCGGCAGGGGGGCAGCGGTCCGGCTCGCCGCCAGCGCCGCGGCCGGGCCGGCGACCGTGGGCCGGTCCGCCGGGTCGGCGCGCAGAACCCCCCGCACCAGGTGCGGATGGCTGAACTCCCGCAGCCACCGCCCCTCCCGTAGCCACTGCCCCCCCCGCAGCCACTGCCCCTCCCGCAGCAGCCGCTCGCCGAGGCGCGCCCTGCCCCGCCGGTCCGGTCGCACCGCCTTGAGCACGCACCGGCAGGCCCGCTTCCCGCTCCACGCGTCGTACACGTCCAGCCAGCCGGTGCGGGTCAGATGCGCCAGGATCACGTACCCGGGCGCCGGTTCCGTGCCCGGTGGGAGGGGTGCGGGACCGCTCATGACAGCACCGCGCCCGAGCTGAGCCGGTGCAGCCGGGCGTACGTCCCCTGGCCGCGGAGCAGGTCGTCGTGGGCGCCGTGCTCCACGACCCGGCCGTGGTCGAGCACCACGATCCGCGTGGCGTCGCGGACGGTCAGCAGGTTGTGCGAGATGACCACGGTCGTGCGCCCGGCCATGAGCCGGCGCAACGGATCCATGATCCGCCGGCCCGACCGCACGTCGAGCCCCGTAGTCGGCTCGTCCAGCAGGAGCACGGGCGCGTCCCTGATCATCGCGCGGGCGATCGCCAGCCGCTGGCACTGCCCGCCGGACAGGGTGCGGCCGTGCTGGCCCACCAGGGTGTCGTAGCCCTCCGGGAGCCGCTCGATGAACGCGTGGGCGTCCGCCGCGCGCGCCGCCGCGACGATGTCCGCCTCGCTCGCCCCCGGCCGGCCGTAGGCGATGTTCTCCCGCACGGTGCCGTGGAAGACGAGCGTCTCCTGGAGCACCACCGCGACGCTCTCCCGCGCGTCGGACACGCGCAGTTGCCGCAGATCGGTCCCGTCGAGCCGGACCGTTCCCCGGTCGGGGTCGTAGAAGCGCAACTGGAGTTTGGCGAGCGTGGACTTGCCCGCCCCGCTGGCCCCGACCAGCGCCAGCGTCTCGCCCGGATCGACGTGGAAGGACACGTCCGACAGCGCCCACGAGGTGGCCCCCGGATAGCGGAACCAGACGCCGTCGTACTCGACCTCGCCCCGCGCGCGGCCGGTCCGTCGGGCGCCCGGCACCTCCACGACCTGTGGGCGCTGGTCCAGCAACTCGATGATCCGCTCCGCCGAGGCGGCGGCCGCGTAGAAGGTGGTGCCCAGCCCGGACAGGCCGTGGACCGGGCCGTAGAGCTTGCCGATCAGCGCCAGGAAGACCAGCAGCCCGCCCAGCGTGAGCTGTCCCTGGGCCAGTTTCCAGGTGCCCAGGCCCATGACCGCGAGCCCGCCGGTCACCTCGATGATCTCGACGACGGGCCCGTAGACGGCCCGGATGCGCACCGAGGCCATCGCGGCCCGGTACCGGCCCACGTTCTCCCGCTCGAACCGGGCCTGCTCCCACCCCTGCCGGTTGTACGCCTGCACCAGGGCGACATTGCCGAGCACCTCCTCGGCGACCGCGCTGAGCGAACCGCTGCGCCGTCTGCGCTCCCGTGAAGCGGTCTTGAGGAGCCCCGCGAAGTGCCGTGCGGCAGCCCAGAACAGCGGCACGACGACGAGGGCGAGCAGGGTCAGGTCCCAGCGCAGATAGAACAACAGGCCCAGGAAGAAGCCCAGTTGGATGACGTAGTAGAGGGCGTCCGCCACCCCCGAGAGCAGAAAGGTCTCGACGGCGTCGACGTCCCCGGTGATGCGGGACAGCACGTCCCCGAGCCGTCGGCGTTCGAAGAAGCCGAGCGAGAGCCCCTGGACGTGCCGGAACACAGCGGAGCGCAGGGAGAGCAGGAAGCGCTCGCCGATCCAGGTGGACGTCACCTCGTCGGCGAACCCCACTACCCCGGAGCAGACGATCAGTCCCAGATAGGCGGGTGCGATCCACAGCAACGGCCGCAGATCGCGGGGCACGAGCACGCCGTCCACGACGATCTTGAAGAGCCAGATCTCCGCGGCGTCGACCGCCGGTCCGGCCAGGCTGAAGAAGAGCATGGGGACGAGCCGGCGACGGCCGCCGCGCGTGTACGGCCAGAACCGCCGGAACACCGCACGTGGCGAGACGACGGGCGCGGCCGCGACGACGCCGTCGCAGGCCTCGTCCGCCGCCGGGCGCCGCAGGACGTGCACCATGGGACGCGTTCCTCGGGGACCGGCGGAGCGGACCGGGTCCTCCGGTCACCGGTCCGCTCGGCCTGGTGTGCGATCTCAGTCGTGGTCGTGGTCGTGGTCGTGGCCGTGGCGGTCGCCGTGGTCGTGGCGGCCACCGTGGTCGTGACCGTGGTGATCGTGGCGGTGGCCGTGGTCGTGACCCGAGGTGTCCCTGCCGTGGTCGCAGCGGACCGCGGGCAGGAGAGTGCTGAAGATGGCCATTGCGTTCCTCCCGAAACTTGCTGTACAGGGGATACGTCCCGGGGCGGGAAACGGATGGCTCTCCGGCGAAAAAAGTCGCGGGCGGAAAGGTGCGGTCAGCCCAGCCTCGCCGCCAACCCCCCGGTGCACCGCACCTCGTCGCCGGCGGTGATCAGCAGGCCCTCCACGTCCGGCAGGGATTCCAGCCACGCCGACCCCGCGCGCGAGCCCATCGCGAACGCCGCCGTGGCCCAGCAGTCCACCCACGTCAGCCGCGGGCCCACTACCGTCACGGCGACGAGATCCGTCACCGCCGGCTTGCCCGTGCGCGGGTCCACGATGTGCGTGCCCCGCTCGGCCGTGCCCGAGGTCGCCACCGACAGTTCGGCCACCCCCGCCGCCGAGATCACCGCCGCCAGCCCGCCCGGGCGCAGCGGATCGGCCACCCCGACGCGCCACGGGCGTTGCGGCTCCGGTGCGCCGAGCAACTGCACGTCCCCGCCCCCGTTGACGCTCACCCCGCACACCCCGTCGACGTCCGCCAGCAATCGCGCCGCCCGCTCCGCGGCCCAGCCCTTGACGATGCCGGTGGGATCGAGCGCGCCCTGGTAGCGCGGGCTGAACCACCCCTCGCTGACCCGTTCCGCCTCGGCTGCGAGGTCCAGCACCTCGGCCACCTCGGGAGCGCAGTCCGCGACGGCCAGCTCCCCCCGGGCCAGCCGTGCGACCTCGCTGTCCTCGCGGTAGGTGGAGAAGACGGCGTCGGCCCGGTGCAGGCCCGCGACCGCCTCGGTCAGGGCCTCGCGGACCGTACGCGGTTCCCCGCCGCGGACGTCGAAGGAGAAGACGGTCCCCATGACCTCCTCCGCATGACGCACCGCGGCGGGAGTCCCGGCCGGCCCGGCCACCGTGTCAGCCACCGGCCTGGTCCAGCGCCGACTGGAGCGACTGCCGGTAGCCGGTGCTGGTGTAGGTGGCGCCGGAGACCGCGTCGATGGACGCGTTCCCGGCCGCGACGGCCTCCTGGTTGAGCTTGGGGACGGCCATGGCGGTCTTCTGGTCGCTCAGTCCGCCCTTGGGCGCCTGGACCGCCGACGCCTGGACGACCTTGCCGGCCTTCACCGTGATCCGCACCTGCACCGGGCCGTACGGGGTCTGCGCGACCTTTCCGGTGACCGTACGGGCCTGCGCGGCACCGGACGACGAGGACCCGGCGGAGGATCCTGCGGTGGACCCGGAGGAGCTTGCGGAGGGAGTTCCCGCGGAAGACCCGGCGGAAGGCTTCATCCTGTCCAACGCCGACTGGAGCGACTTCTTGTAGCCGTTGCTCGTGTACGTCGCCCCGGACACGGCGTCGATCCGCGCGCTCTGCGCGGCGACGGCCTCCTGGTTGAGCCTGGGGACGGCCATCGCGGTCTTCTGGTCGCTGAGCCCGCCCTTGGGCGCCTGGACGGCCTGCGCCTGGGTGATCCTGCCGCCCGCGACGGTCAGCCGTACCTGCACGGTCCCGTACTGCGTCTGCGTCGCGTCACCGGTCACCGTGCCGGTGGCCGCACCCGCCGGCCGGGTCCCGCCCTGTGGTGACTCCTGTCCCGCCGCTGTCTGCTGCGGTGCCGTGCCCGCCGCGGCCGACGCCGGACCGGACGCCGGCTTCAGCGACAGCAGCAGCACGACACCGGACACGGTCGCGGCCGTCGCCAGCACGATCCGCCGAAGGGGGTGGCTCTTCCTCATGTCTCCCTGACTCCCGCTCACATCTCGAACGACTCGTGATGGATGCGGCGGGCGGGGACCCCCGCACCGCGCAGTGCCTCGTACACCGACTGCGCGAACCCGGCCGGGCCGCACATGAAGACGTCGTGCCGGTCGACGTCCGGGATCTTCCGGCTCAGGTTCTCCGCGGAGATGTCCGGCCGCTCGCCCTCCGGGCTGTTCACCGCGTACATCAGCCGGGCGCCGCGCTCCTCGGCGATCGCCGCCAGCTCGTCCCACAGGGCCAGGTCCTGGGTGGTGTTGGCCCGGTACAGCAGCGTGATGTCCCCGGCCGCGCCGGGCAGCGTCTCGAACAGCGCCCGCATCGGCGTGATCCCGACCCCGCCCGCGACCAGCAGCACCTTGCCCCGGCTGCGGCGCTGCGCGGTCATCGCCCCGTACGGACCCTCGGCCCACACCCGGGTGCCGGGCGTCAGCTCGCGCAGCCGGGCGCTGTGGTCCCCGATCGCCTTCACGGTGATCCGCAGCATGTCCGGGCGGGGCGCGGCCGACAGGGAGTACGGGTGGGAGCTGAAGCGCATGCCGGGCGCGAGGAAGCGCCAGCGGAAGAACTGGCCCGCCTGCGCCCCCATCCGGTGCAGCCTGCGGCCGCCGATCAGCACCGACACGATGCCCGGGGTCTCCTCGACGACCGCCTCGACGCGCATCCGGTGCCGCAGGTTCAGCCGGACCGGGGTGACCAGGCGGAACCAGACGACCAGCGCGGTGACGGAGCCGTACAGGCCGTACCAGAAGGTCTTGGCCATCGGCTCGACCGCGAAGTCGTTGCCGGTGGTGATCTGGTGCCAGAACGTCAGGAACACCGCCGCGTACGTCAGCAGATGCACGTGGTACCAGGTGTCGTACGGCATCCGGCGGCGGACCGGGCCGATCGACGTCAGCCCGATGACCACGAACAACGCGGCGCCGATGGCCGCCTTGCCCATGTCGGGCAGCTGGTTGATGGAGTCGATGGTCTGCTGGACGATGTCACCGAGCGACCTGCCCGCCTGGAGCGCGTACCCCCACATCACGAGGAAGACGTGCGCGGCGATCAGGCAGAGCGTGTAGCGGCCGCTCATCGCGTGCCAGCGCGCCACCCGGTCCGAGCCGACCCGCCGCTCCAGCGCCGGCACACGCGCCATCTGGAGCACGACCAGCGCCATCAGATAGCCGGCGAGCAGACCGGTGATCCGGCCCGCGTTCAGGATCCTGCCGGTGTTGTCGGCGATGGACGGCGTGTTGTGCCACCAGAGCCACAGCACCGCCGCCGCGCCGGCCCAGACGGCGAGCAGCAGCGGGACGGCCGGGGAGCGGCGCGGGCGGATGCGGCGCATGGTCTGTCGGCGGGCGGCACGGCCGCCTGCGAGCGTGGTGGTCACGGTTCCTCCGTGGGACTCGGCCCTTGGCCCACAGGTACGTGCCGCATGCGCCCGGTGTTCAGCGGCCCGCCGAGTCCAGCGCGGACTGGAGGGACTGCCGGTAGCCGGTGCTGGTGTACGTCGCGCCCGAGACCATGTCGATCTGCGCGCTCTGCGCGGACAGTGTCTCGCGTCGCAGCTGAGGGAGCGCGTAGCTGTTGATCTCCTGGTCGCGCGGGTTGTCCTGCGGGTACTGCACGGCGGTCACGTCCGTGATCCTGCCGCTCTCGATCGTCACCCGCACCTGGACCGGTCCCCAGCGGGTCTGGACGGTGTCGCCGGTGACGGTCTTGCTCCCCTTGCCCGAACTGCCTTGCGTGACAGTCGAGTTGCTGGTCGCCGTCGTCAGCGTGGGGCTCGTGTGCGGCTTCAGCGACAGCAGCAGGACCATCCCGGAGACGGTGGCGGCGCTCGCCAGCACGATGCGGCGCAGCGGACGGTTCTTCTTCAGCGCGTGCACTTCTTCGGCCTCACAGCTCGAACGACTCGTGGTGGATACGTCGGTCCGGCACCCCGGCCGCCCGCAGCACCTCGTACACGTCCCGGGCGAAGCCGTGCGGGCCGCAGAGGTAGACGTCATGACCGGCCAGGTCCGGGAAGGTCGCGCGCAGCGACTGCGCCGAGATGTCCGGACGCTCCCCGCCCGGCCCGTTCAGCGCGTACAGCACCCGCGCACCGCGCCGACGGGCGATCGCGTCCAGCTCGCCGCCGAGCGCCAGGTCCTCGACACCGCGCGCCCGGTACAGCAGGGTGACCTCGCCGGGCAGCGTCTCGAACAGCGCTCGCAGCGGGGTGACCCCGACCCCGGCCGCGATCAGCAGCGAGCGGTGGCCGGCGGCACGGTCGGCGGTCAGGGAGCCGTAGGGTCCCTCCGCCCACACCCGGGTGCCGGGCCGCAGCAGGGCGACGGCCGCGCTGTGGTCGCCGAGCGCCTTCACGGTGATGCGCAGCAGGTCCGGGCGCGCCGGCGCGGACAGGGAGTACGGCGTCGACGTCCAGCCCATGCCCTCGCCGAGGAACCGCCAGCGGAAGAACTGCCCGGGCCGTGCGCCCAGCTCGTCGAGACGGTGCCCGCGTACGACGACCGAGTACACCCCGGGCGCCTCGCGGTGCACCGACTCCACGCGCAGCCGGTGGCGCCGGTTGAGCCGGACCGGGGCGAGGATCCGGAACCACAGCACGAGGGCCAGGGTGCCCAGGTACAGCGCGTACCAGAGCGCGGTCGCGACCGGCTTGCCGTGGAACTCGTCGCCCAGCGCCAGCTGGTGGAAGAAGGTGAGGAAGACGGCCGCGTACGTGAGCAGGTGGACGTAGTACCAGAACTCGTGGCGCGTACGGCGGCGCACGGCCCGGGCCGAGGTGATGCCGACCGCGAACAGGATCACCGTGCCGGCGGTCGCCTTGAGCATGTCGGGGTAGTCCAGCACGACGGTGACCGTCTCGTCCCAGAGGGAGGCGTGGTCCTGGGCGGCGTATCCGGCGAGGATCAGCGTGATGTGCGCGACCAGCAGACAGACCGTGTAGCGGCCGGCCATCGCGTGCCAGCGGGCCACCCGGTCGGAGCCGATCCGGTTCTCCAGCAGCGGCACCCGCGCCATCATGCCGACCAGCACCGCGCAGGCGTACCCGCACAGCAGCCCGGCGATCCGCCCGGCGCCGGTCAGCCAGCCGGCCGGCCCGACCACGGACCCGGTGCCGGCCCACCACAGCGCCACCGTGCCCGCCGCCCCGGCCCACAGCGCGGCCAGCACGGGCCCCGCGGGGGAGCGCCGTACGGTCACGGGCGAGGGCGGGGCCACCCGTCGCCCCGCATCCACCGTGGTCATCGTTGGTCGTCCCTTCGTCCGTCGTGCCGGGCCACTGTGCCGGGCGAAGCTCTGAGCCACCTCTGAGCAGCACTCATACAAAACTCAGACGGAAGCTGGTACCTCGCACGCCTCGACAGGGGTGATGCTGGTAGGCGCGATGAACACCACCCGTTCGGGCCGCCCGGCCCTCACCCGCCCCGACGGCACCCCGCTGCGCGTCCTGGTCGTCGACGACGACCCCGACCTCGCGGAGGTGCTCACCGGCGCCCTGCGCTACGAGGGCTGGGAGGTGCGCGCGGCCGGCGAGGGCGCCTCGGCCGTCAGCACCGCGCGCGAGCTGCTGCCGGACGCCGTCGTGCTCGACGTGATGCTCCCCGACACGAACGGCTTCGCCGTGCTGCGCCGGCTGCACGCGGTGAAGCCCGATGTCTGTGTGCTCTTCCTCACTGCACGGGACGCGGTGGAGGACCGGATCGCGGGCATCACCGCGGGCGGCGACGACTACGTCACCAAGCCCTTCAGCCTGGAGGAGGTCGTCGCCCGGCTGCGCGGCCTGCTGCGCCGCGCGGGCATGGCCCGCCAGCTGGAGGAGGGGCCGCGGCTGATCGTCGGCGACCTGGTGATGGACGAGGAGGCCCGCGAGGTGACCCGGGCCGGCGAGCTGATCGAGCTGTCGCCGACCGAGTTCGAACTCCTCCGCTTCCTCATGCGCAACCCGCGTCGCGTGCTCAGCAAGACACAGATCCTCGACCGGGTCTGGTCCTACGACTTCGGCGGCCGGGCCCATGTGGTCGAGCTGTACATCTCCTATCTGCGCAAGAAGGTCGACGCGGGCCGCGAGTCCATGATCCACACCGTGCGCGGGGCGGGTTATGTCCTGAAGCCGGTGAGCAGATGACGTTCCTACGGCGGCTGCCCCGGCCCCGCACCCTGCGCGCCCGGCTCACCGTCGGCCTGGTGGTGCTGCTCGCGGTGAGCTGCGCGGCCGTGGGCCTCGCCGCCGTCGTCGAGCTGAACGGCTTCCTCACCCAGCGCCTGGACGAGCAGCTCGTCCAGGTCGGCACCCGGTTCCCGGAGAGCCTGGAGCACCACGGCAAGGTGCCGGACGACCACGACGGGGACGAGTACGGCGACACCCGCCGGATGGCCACCGGCACCTTCGGCGCCCGCCTGCTGGACGGAACGGTCACCAACAAGGGCCTCATCCGCTCGGGCGACCCGTCGGCGGACCTGAACGTCGACCTCTCGGCCGAGGACGCCGGACGGCTGGCCCGGGTGCCGGTCGACGGCGGGCCGCACACGGTCGACCTCTCCGCCCTGGACGACTACCGGGTCGTCGCCTCCGCCGGGCGGGACGGCGACGTGCTGATCGTCGGCCTCCCGCTGGAGCCCGTCCAGGCCACGGTGCACCGGCTGGAGCTGGTCGCCGGGGTCGTCTTCGGTCTGGCCCTGGTCGTGGCCGGGGTGGCGGGGGCGTTCTGGGTGCGCTGGTCGCTGCGGCCGCTCAGCCGGGTCGCCGCCACCGCCGCCCGGGTCAGCGAACTCCCGCTGGCCAGCGGCGAGGTGGCGCTGCCACCGCGGGCCCCGGACGCCGACCCGCGCAGCGAGGTGGGCCGGGTCGCCGCGGCCTTCAACCGCATGCTCGGCCATGTCGAGGACGCCCTGACCAAACGGCACGCGAGCGAGGAGCGGCTGCGCCGCTTCGCCGCCGACGCCAGCCACGAGCTGCGCACCCCGGTCGCCTCGGTCCGCGGCCACGCCGAGCTGGCCCTCCTCCACCCCGGCCCGGTACCGCCGGAGGTCACCCGCGCGCTGCACCGCATCACGGCCGGGTCCGCCCGTATGGGCGAGATGGTGGACGACCTGCTCCTGCTGGCCCGCCTCGACGCGGGCCGCCCGCTGGAGAGCCGCCCGGTGGATCTGACCCACCTGGTCCTGGACGCGGTCACCGACGCCCGCGCCGCCGGCCCCGGCCACGGCTGGACCCTGGACCTCCCCGAGGACCCGGTGACGGTCCCGGGCGACGCCCACCGCCTCCAGCAGGTGTTGGCCAACCTGTTGGCCAACGCGCGTGTGCACACACCTGTGGGCACCAAGGTCATGGTCACCTTGCAGGCCGCCCCGGACGCGGCCGTCCTCTCGGTACAGGACGACGGCCCCGGTGTCCCCGAGGACGTCCGGCCGGGCGTCTTCGAACGCTTCACCAGAGCCGACCACCGCCGCCGCCCCGACGCCCCGGGCGGAGGAGCGGGCCTGGGCCTGTCGATCGTGGCGGCGGTGGTGGAGGCGCACGGGGGGAGTGTGGGGTTGGAGAGCAGCCCGGGGGCGACGACCTTCAGGGTGAGCCTGCCCGTCTGACGGGGCGCGGAGGACCACGCACAGTACGTCAGTACCGGGTCACCGCCGTGGCTCCGTCCACGGTCCCCATGGCGACGTGCGGCGATTTCTCAGGCTTGGCCCACACAAGGATCCGCCGCATCGCGTCCTCCGGCACCGACACACAACCAGCGGTAGCGGCAAGCCCGTTGACATGCAGAAAGATCCCGGCGCCGCGCCCTCGCACAGGCCGCTCGTAGTTGAATCCGATGACGAGCCCGTACGCGTACTGCGCCGCGTAGGAGATCAGATGCTCGGACTCGGAGGAGCGGCAGTCGGCCGGCAGCGGCTCGACCCACCGGTTGTACGACGCCGAGTCGTTGTCCTGGCACCACCACGAACTGTCCTTCACCGGACGGTACTTGACGCTCGTACCGTCCGGCGCTGCCTTGATCCCGAAGCCGAAGGGAAGGTCGTAGAGCCCGGTCGGTGTCGTGTTGGTGCCCTGCTTCCGGGCGGTCCCCTCCACCAGACCGCCCGAGCCGAACCGCGCCGGCGCCGAGCCCGCCTGCACCCACTGTCCGTCCCGCAGGTCCCACCAGGTGACCGTCCCCGACGTCGAGTCCAGGCCGGGCGCCTGGGCGGTGATCAGCTGGCTGCCGCCGCCCGTGTCCGCCATCCGGGCGGGCAGCGGCACGGAGCCGGGGCCCGGCGCGGCGCCGAGCAGGCCGAGCGAGGACGCGGACACGAGGGCGATGACGACACCGGAGCGCATGGCTCAGACGCTAGACGGAGGCAACGGCAACGGCAGCCCGGGTAGTCCGTCCAGGCTCATGGCCACGTGCTCCTTCTTCTCGAAGTACGCGCTCAGCGAGGTGTCGTCCTCGCGGGAGAAGCGCTTCGCGTGCAGGTCACGGTCCTGCTCGTACGCCATGAAGGGGACGGCGTATCCACAGGTGTCCCGCACCAGCTCCGCGTGCACGACGATGATCGCGCGCAGCCCGTGCAGGCCCGGGTCGATGCCGGGGAAGTGCGCGAGCAGCTCCCCGAAGCGCGGGTCGTCGCGGAAGACCGGCTCGCCCCGGCCGTGGACGCGCACGATGTTCGGCGGGCCCTGGAAGGCGCACCACATCAGGGTGATCCGCCCGTTCTCCCGCAGGTGCGCGATCGTCTCGGCGTTGGACCCGGCGAAGTCCAGGTAGGCCACGGTCAGTTCGTCGACCACGGCGAAGGAACCCCTGAGGCCCTTGGGGGAGAGGTTGACCGTGCCCTCGCCGGAGAGCGGGGCGGTCGCGGTGAAGAACAGGGGCTGCTCCTCGATGAACGTCCGGAGCCTGCCGTCGATGCGTTCATAGGTCTTTCCCATGCCTGACGATTATCGGCGGAACTCCTTCGCCCGTCTAAGGAAATTCCAGGGTGTCCACGGAACGGACGCGGATGGACGCCGGGGGCGACGTCCGGGCAGGCGATCGTGCCGGGGCCCGCCGGCGTGCGGGCGTTCGCGGCGCCGCCGCTGACGGCTCGCCGATGCCGATTGACGAATCATGCAGTGGTCTGCATACTCATGCATGTCAGCGATTGCAATGTGAGGAGAGACCCGTGACCGAGCGCGTCGTACTCGCCTATTCGGGCGGTCTGGACACCTCCGTCGCCATCGGCTGGATCGCCGAGGAGACGGGCGCCGAGGTCATCGCCGTAGCGGTGGACGTCGGCCAGGGCGGCGAGGACCTGGACGTCATCCGCAAGCGCGCCCTCGCCTGCGGGGCCGTGGAAGCCGAGGTCGCCGACGCCAAGGACGAGTTCGCCGACGAGTACTGCCTCCCGGCGATCAAGGCCAACGCCCTCTACATGGACCGCTACCCGCTGGTCTCCGCACTCTCCCGGCCCGTGATCGTCAAGCACCTGGTCGCCGCCGCGCAGAAGCACGGGGCCACGACCGTCGCCCACGGCTGCACCGGCAAGGGCAACGACCAGGTCCGCTTCGAGGCCGGTATCGTCGCCCTCGCCCCGGACCTGAGGTGCATCGCCCCGGTCCGTGACTACGCGATGACCCGGGACAAGGCCATCGCCTTCTGCGAGCAGAAGCAGCTCCCCATCGCCACCACCAGGAAGTCCCCGTACTCCATCGACCAGAACGTCTTCGGGCGCGCCGTCGAGACGGGCTTCCTGGAGGACATCTGGAACGCCCCGGTCGAGGACATCTACGACTACACCGCCGACCCGGCCGTCCCGCGCGAGCCCGACGAGGTGGTCGTCACCTTCGAGGCGGGCGTCCCGGTCGCGATCGACGGCGGGCCCGTCACCGTCCTCCAGGCGATCCAGCAGCTCAACGAGCGCGCCGGTGCCCAGGGCATCGGCCGGATCGACATGGTCGAGGACCGCCTCGTCGGCATCAAGTCCCGCGAGGTGTACGAGGCTCCGGGTGCCATCGCCCTGATCACCGCCCATCAGGAGCTGGAGAACGTCACCGTCGAGCGCGAACTCGCCCGCTACAAGCGCCAGATCGAGCAGCGCTGGGGCGAACTGGTCTACGACGGGCAGTGGTTCTCCCCGCTCAAGCGCGCCCTCGACGGCTTCGTCGAGGAGGCGAACCAGCACGTCTGCGGCGACATCCGGATGACCCTGCACGGCGGCCGCGCGGTCGTCACCGGCCGGCGCTCCGCGTCCTCCCTCTACGACTTCAACCTCGCCACCTACGACACCGGCGACACGTTCGACCAGGCCGCCGCCAAGGGCTTCATCGACATCTACGGTCTGTCCTCGCAGATCGCCGCACGGCGCGATCTGCGGGCATAGCCTGACGCAGGACCCGCACAACCGACCCACCTTCTCTAGGAGCAGCGCAAGTGAGCAGCAACAGCGGTGACGTTCGGCTCTGGGGCGGCCGTTTCGCCGACGGTCCCGCCGAGGCCCTGGCGAAGCTGTCCGCGTCCGTCCACTTCGACTGGCGGCTCGCGCCCTACGACATCGCCGGTTCGCGCGCCCACGCGCGCGTCCTCGCCAAGGCGGGGCTGCTCACCGAGGACGAGCTGGCCCGTATGATCGCCGGGCTCGACCTGCTGGAGGCCGACGTCGCCTCCGGCGCGTTCACCGGCACCATCGCCGACGAGGACGTGCACACCGCCCTGGAGCGCGGTCTGCTGGAGCGCCTCGGGCCGGACCTCGGCGGCAAGCTGCGCGCGGGCCGGTCGAGGAACGACCAGGTGGCGACCCTCTTCCGGATGTACCTCAGGGACCACGCCCGTGCGATCGGCGGCCTGATCGCCGATCTCCAGGACGCCCTGATCGGCCTCGCCGAGGCCCACCCGGACGTCGCCATGCCCGGCCGCACCCACCTCCAGCACGCCCAGCCCGTGCTCTTCGCCCACCACGTCCTCGCCCACGTCCAGTCCCTGTCCCGGGACGCCGAGCGGCTGCGCCAGTGGGACGAGCGGACGGCGGTGTCGCCGTACGGTTCGGGCGCCCTCGCCGGTTCCTCGCTGGGCCTGGACCCGGAGGCGGTCGCGCGGGACCTCGGCTTCGAGCACGGCAGCGTCGGCAACTCGATCGACGGCACGGCCTCGCGCGACTTCGTGGCCGAGTTCGCCTTCATCACCGCGATGATCGGGGTCAACCTCTCCCGGATCGCGGAGGAGATCATCATCTGGAACACGAAGGAGTTCTCCTTCGTGACCCTGCACGACGCCTTCTCCACGGGTTCGTCGATCATGCCGCAGAAGAAGAACCCGGACATCGCCGAGCTGGCGCGCGGCAAGTCGGGCCGCCTGATCGGCAACCTGACCGGCCTCATGGCGACGCTCAAGGCCCTGCCCCTCGCCTACAACCGCGACCTCCAGGAGGACAAGGAGCCGGTCTTCGACTCCTGCGACCAGCTGGAGGTGCTGCTGCCCGCCTTCACCGGCATGATCGCGACCCTCACGGTCAACCGCGAGCGCATGGAGGAACTGGCCCCGGCCGGCTTCTCGCTCGCCACCGACATCGCCGAGTGGCTGGTCAAGCAGGGCGTGCCGTTCCGCGTGGCGCACGAGGTCGCGGGGGAGTGCGTGAAGGTCGCCGAGGCCGAGGGCAAGGAACTGGACGACCTCACGGACGAGCAGTTCGCGAAGATCAGCGTCCACCTCACTCCCGAGGTCCGGTCCGTCCTCAACGTCCCGGGCGCCCTGGCCTCCCGCAACGGCCGTGGCGGTACGGCGCCGAGCGCGGTCGCCGTCCAGCTGACGGAGGTCAAGGCGGACGTGGCGGTCCAGCACGAGTGGGCGGAAGCCAAGAAGAAGGGCTGAGGCGCAGCGCCCCGCGACCGGCCACGGCCGGCCGGTACTCGCCGCACCACGGCACGTCCCGCACTCTTGGGCGCCCCAGCTCCCCGAGCGGAGCGGCATCGCAGGTTACGTTGGTCGCAAGCCGTACCGGAGCCGACCGAACGGAGCCCGCGATGCCCTTCGCCCGTCTCGCGCACGCGACCACGCCGACCTGCCACATCGGCCTCGGCCTGGCCGCCGTCGGCCGCCCCGGCTACATCAACCTGGGCCGGGAGGACGACCTCGGAGCGGATCGCAGCGTCGAGGCGCTGCGCACACGCACCTTCGAACTCCTCGACGCCGCCTACGCCCAGGGCGTCCGCTATGTCGACGTGGCCCGCTCCTACGGCCGTTCGGAGGAGTTCCTCGCCGACTGGCTGAACGCCCGCCCCGACGTCGACGACGTGGTCGTCGGCAGCAAGTGGGGGTACACCTACACCGCCGACTGGTCCACGGACGCCGAGAAGCACGAGGTCAAGGACCACGGCCTCGCGACGTACGAGCGGCAGCGCGCCGAGACCGACGCGCTGCTCGGCGACCGGCTCGACCTCTACCAGATCCACTCGGTGACCCCGGACAGCCCCGCCCTCACCGACAAGGACCTGCACGCCAGGCTCGCCGAGGCCGCCGCCCAGGGCCTGACCGTCGGTTTCTCCACCAGCGGCCCCGCCCAGGCCGACGCGATCCGCGCCGCCCTCGCGGTCACGGTCGACGGCGAGCCCCTCTTCCGTACCGTGCAGTCGACGTACAACGCGCTGGAGCCCTCGGCGGGCCCCGCCCTGGCCGAGGCGCACGACGCCGGGCTCACCGTGATCGTCAAGGAGGGCATGGCCAACGGCCGGCTGGCCGCGACGCACGCGCCCCAGGTGTTGCAGGCCGTCGCCGAGGAGGCCTCCCTCGGCTGCGACGCCGTGGCCCTCGCCTGGATCCTGCGCCGGCCCTGGGTCGGCCTCGTCCTGTCCGGCGCCGCGACCGTCCCGCAGCTCTTCTCCAATCTGCACGCCCCGGCCGTCGACCTCGACGTGGACCAGATGACCCGCCTCGCCACCCTCGCCGAGGACCCGGGAGCCTACTGGGAGCGGCGCGGCCAACTGCCCTGGCACTGATCGCGCCCCGCTCTGACCAGCAGAAATGAGGCACGCATGCCTAGTGTGAGACGGGAGTGTCTCACATGGTCTATCCTTGTCTCATGGCCCTGGACCGTGACCACGTGCTGCGCAGCGCAGCCGCCCTGCTGACCCGTAAATCCACCGCGACCATGGACGAGGTCGCCAAGGCCGCCGGAATCAGCCGGGCCACGCTGCACCGCCACTTCGCCGGGCGCGACGCGCTCGTCCGGGCGCTGGAGGCGCTCGGCATCGCGGAATGCGAGGCGGCGCTGGACGCGGCCCGGCTGGACGAGGGCGCGGCAGCCGACGCCGTGCACCGCCTGGTCCGCGCGATCGAACCGGCGGCCGCCCTGCTCGCCTTCCTCTACACCGAGAACCAGCTCTTCGAGGGCGAGGAGCAGAACCAGGGCTGGGCCCGCATCGACGAACGCCTCACGGCGCTGTTCCGGCGCGGCCAGGAGAGCGGAGAGTTCCGCATCGACCTCACGCCGGTCTGGCTCACCGAGGCGCTGTACGGCCTGCTGGCCTCCGGTGCCTGGGCGGTGGCGGAAGGCCGGGTGGCGACCAAGGACTTCACCTACATGATCGTCGAGCTGCTGCTCGGCGGCGCACGGCGTACGCACGCATGACGACGTGACGGCTCAACGGCTCAACGACTTGACGACGTAACGAAGAGAGGAATCATGACCAGCACCCTGCAGCCGGCCCGCGCGGCGGAGGTGGAGAAGCGCCCCGGCCGCTGGCTCGCGCTCTCCGTCCTCGTCCTGGCCGTGCTGCTGGTGGCCGTCGACGCCACCGTCCTCGGCCTGGCGACCCCCTACATCAGCGAAGACCTGGCCCCCTCCGGCACTCAGCTGCTGTGGATCGGCGACGTCTACTCCTTCGTCATCGCCGGTCTGCTGGTCTCCATGGGCAGCCTCGGCGACCGCATCGGCCGCAAGCGGATCCTGCTCGTGGGCGCCACGGTCTTCGGGGCGATATCGGTGCTCAACGCCTACGCCTCGACACCGGAGTTGATGATCCTGGCGCGGGCGCTGCTCGGTGTCGCGGGCGCGACCCTGATGCCCGCCACGCTCGCCCTGATCCGCAACCTCTTCCACGACCCGCGCGAGCGCAGCCTCGCCGTCGGCATCTGGGGCGCCACGGCCTCAGCCGGCATGGCGGTCGGCCCCATCGCGGGCGGATTCCTGCTCGAACACTTCTGGTGGGGCTCGGTCTTCCTCATCAACCTGCCGGTGATGGCGGTCCTGGTGCTCGTCGGCATCCGCACGCTGCCCGAGTCCCGCAATCCGAACCCCGGCCCCTGGGACCTGATCAGCGTCGTCCTGTCACTGGTCGGCATGATCGGCGTCGTGTACGCGGTCAAGGAGGTGGCCACGCACGGCGTCACCTGGCCCACGCTCGCCGCGGGCCTGCTGGGCGCGGCCGGGCTCTACGGTTTCGTCCACCGCCAGCTCACCATGCCGATCCCGCTGCTGGACATGCGGTTGTTCAGGCGCCGCGGCTTCAGCGGGGCGGTCCTCGCCGACCTGCTGACCGTGCTCGGCATGTCCGGCCTGGTGTTCTTCCTCTCCCAGTATCTGCAGCTCGTCCAGGGCAGGCGCCCGTTCGAGGCGGGGCTCGCCGAACTGCCCGCCGCCGTCGGCGCGGTGGTGGCCGGTCTCGTCGCGGGCCGCGCCGCCCGCCGTTTCTCGGTACGGGCCGTGGTCTCCGGCGGACTCGCCGCGGTGGGCGTCGCCCTGGCCGTGCTGACGACCCTGGGCGAGTCGACGGGCTACCCGGTCCTCGGCGCCGCACTCCTGGTCGTGGGCGTCGGCGCCGGCTTCTCCTTCACGGTGACGGCCGACGTGATCCTCTCCAGCGTGCCCAAGGACCAGGCGGGCGCCGCCTCGGCGGTCTCCGAGACGGCGTACGAACTGGGCGCGGCCCTGGGGATCGCCCTGCTGGGCTCGATCGTGACCGGCGTCTACCGCGACTTCACGGGCCCGACGGGCACCCCGGCCCAGGCCCATGAGTCGCTGGGCGCGGCAGTGGAGGCATCGACCCATCTGCCCCCGCACACGGCCCAGCAGATGCTGGAAGCGGCCCGCGAATCCTTCGTGCAAGGCCTCCAGCTGGCCTCGGCCGGGGGAGCGGTGGTCCTCCTGGCGACGGCTGCGGCGGCGTGGTTCCTGCTGAAGGGCCAGAGACTGGAGAGCGCCGAATGAGGTGAGTGGCCAAGGGGCGCGGAGAACCGCGCGAGAGGCGGTCCCGCGCCCGCAGGGCAGCAGCCGTTACGGCGATCAGGCAGCCTTCGCCTTGGTCGCGTACATGTCGACGTACTCCTGCCCGGACAGCCGCATGACCTCGGCCATCACGGAGTCGGTCACGGCCCGCAGCACGTACCGGTCCCGGTCCATCCCGTCGTACCGGGAGAACTCCATCGCCTCGCCGAAGCGGACGGTCACCCGGCCGGGCCGCGGAATGCCGTTACCGCCCGGCTGCAGCTTGTCCGTGCCGATCATGGCGAAGGGGACCACCGGCGCGCCGGTCATCAGCGTCAGCCGCGCGATACCGGTGCGCCCCCGGTACAGCCGCCCGTCGGGCGAGCGCGTGCCCTCGGGGTAGATCCCGAAGACCTTGCCCTCCTCCAGGATCCGACGCCCGGTCATCAGCGCGGCCACGCCGCCGTTCGCCCCGTCCCGGTCCACCGGGATCATGCCGACGCCGGTGAAGAACCAGGCCATCAGGCGGCCCTTGAACCCCTTGCCGGTGACGTACTCGTCCTTGCCGATGAAGTACACCTGGCGCTTGGTGACCACCGGCAGCACGATCGAGTCGATGAACGTGAGGTGATTGCCCGCCAGGATGACCGGCCCGTCCCCCGGGATGTTCTCCGCGCCCTCCACCTGTGGGCGGAACATCAGGCGCATGATCGGTCCGAGCACTGCCTTGATGAGCGCGAAGCGGGACAACGGGTCCTCCGACGTCGAGCGGGTCGATATGAGTCTGTGCAGGTGAGGACATTACTCGCGGCACCCGGCCGAACGCACATCGGGTGCGCCCGGTTCACCCAGGTCTTACGAAGTGTTGACACGGGTTTACCCGCGGTGGCCGCCCGGCGACGAACCGGCGGTCCGTCAGGTCCCGCCGTACACAGGACACACGGCGTCACCCGGGCGTTCCGGCTCAGGTCTCCCTTCGGTCATGAACACGACCCTACGATCGGCCCGACTTCACAGACGCGGACGCGGACGGCAGGAGGCGCTGATGGGCAGCGACCAGGCGAACGAGCAGACTCAGGGCACCGGACGGCGGGCGATCCTCGGCGCGGCGGTGTTCGGCGCGAGCGGAGCGGTGCTCGGACTGCCGGGTACGGCCGGTGCCGCCGAGGCCCGGAGCGGCGGGCACGGCGGCCGGGGGCTGAAGAGCCTGCCGGTGCCGACGATCATCGGCCACCGGGGCTCCAGCGGCTACCGCCCCGAGCACACCTTCGGCTCGTACGACCTGGCCCTGGACCTGGGCGCCGACGTGGTCGAGGCCGGTGACCTGGTGCCCACCAAGGACGGCCATCTCGTCTGCCGGCACGAGCCGGAGATCGGCGGCACCACGGACGTCGCCGCCCACCCCGAGTTCGCCGACCGCAAGACCACCAAGATGCTCGACGGGGTCCCGACCACGGGCTGGTTCACCGAGGACTTCACGCTCGCCGAGCTGAAGACGCTGCGCGCGGTCGAGCGCATCCCGGACAACCGGCCGCACAACACCCTCTACAACGGGCGCTGGGAGATCCCCACGTTCGAAGAGGTCCTCAAGTGGCAGGACGAGCAGACCCGCAAGCGCGGCAGGCAGGTCTGGATCTACCCCGAGACCAAGCACCCCACCTACTTCCGCAGGCTCGGCCTCGGCCTGGAGGAGCGGGTGGCGAAGCTGCTGCGCAAGTACGGCAAGGACGAGCGGAACTCGCCGGTCATCCTGCAGTCCTTCGAGCCCACCAGCATCCAGAAGCTCAACCAGCTGGTCGACAACCCGCTCGTCGTGCTGCTGTCCACGGCGGACAGCCGCCCCTACGACTTCGTCGCGGCGGGCGACCCGCGCACGGTCGCCGACCTGATCACGCCCAAGGGCCTCAGGGAGATCGCCGGCTACGCGCAGGGCATCGGTCCGACCCTGGACCTGGTCATACCGAAGAACGCCGACGGCACCCTCGCCGAGCCGACCACCCTGGTCCGCGACGCGCACAAGGTGGGTCTGGTCCTCCACCCGTACACCATGCGCAACGAGAACCCCTTCCTGCCGGCCGAGTACCGCAAGGGCAGCGCGGCCGACGCCTACGGCGACCCCTTCGGCGCCTTCAGGACGTACTTCGCCACCGGCATCGACGGCGTCTTCACCGACAACGCCGACACCGGCCTGCTCGCCCGCGCCGACTTCCTGGCCGGCTGACACCGTCAACGAGCGGCTTTCCCCGCACCCCGTTCGGGGTGTCTCCGCGCCGCCCCGGAAACCTGTGTCCGGGGCGGCGCGTCGTTCCGCATATGACGAACGACTTGGTGTCCGCTCTGCGCCCGCTGCTGACGGCCGAGGCCTCGGCCGAGGCATATGCGGCCGGGAGTGAGCCGGGCGACCTGGAGCAGGCCGTCTGGCTGCGCCTGCTGGAGCGGCTGGAGCGGGACGGGCCGCCGCTGGACCCCGAGGACTGGCTGCGCAGGGCCGTCCGCGCCGAGGCCCGCCGCAGCCGTCGTACCACCCGCCTCGAACGTCCCTACGGCATCGAGCCGGCCGACGACGCCCGCCCCGGCCCCGAGCAACTCGTCCTCACCGCCGCCCGCCACCACGCCCTGCGCGAGGCGGTCCGCCGGCTGCCCGGCCGCTGCCCCCGGCTGATCGAGGCGCTGCTCTCCCCGAAGGACCTGACATACCGGGAGATCGCGGGGGAGTTGGGTATCTCACAGGGCAGTCTCGGCCCGGAACGCTCCAGATGTCTGGGATGTCTACGTCGTTTGCTCACCCCGGAGGTTGCGGCGCGTGAAGCACGGGGATAGGAGTGGGAACGACAGGTGATCAGGTGAGCGGGAGGCGTGCGCACATGGGCATGAGCGTGACCATCTCGGTGGCGACCGAGCAGGACGCGGAGCAGATCTTCAGGCTCCAGTACCTGTGCTTCCAGAGCGAGGCGGCGCTGTACGGCAACTACCGCATCGACCCGCTGGTGCAGACTCTGGACTCCGTCCGTGCGGAAGTCGCCTCCGACTGCGTCTTCGTCGCCCGGCTCGGCGAGGAGGTCGTCGGCTCGGTGCGCGGCAAGGTCACCGAGGACGGCGCGGCCGCCATCGGCAAGCTCTGCGTCCACCCGCGCCTGCAGGGCCACGGCATCGGCGCGCGGCTGCTGCGCGCGGCCGAGGCGGCGCTCGCCGAGGAGCGCGGCGCCAAAAGGTTCCGCCTCCTCACCGGCCACCGCAGCGAGGGCAACCTCCGCCTGTA
Organism: Streptomyces sp. MMG1121; assembly: GCF_001280015.1. Classification (GTDB taxonomy): domain Bacteria; phylum Actinomycetota; class Actinomycetes; order Streptomycetales; family Streptomycetaceae; genus Streptomyces. The sequence continues at coordinate 16,920 of NZ_LGDV01000130.1, read as the reverse complement.
CCGCCGCTCCGGCTACGAGACGGTCGGCCGCTCCAAGGGCGAGGACGGCGTGGAGCTGATCGTCCTGGAGAAGCAGGCGGGGACGTACGCGCAGACGGCGTGAGACGGCAGGCGCCGGCGTCGCTCAGACGTCCCGCTGTTCCCGCGCCTTGCGCAACCAGTACAGCGCGGACAGCGGCAGCAGCACGGGAATGAAGACGTATCCCATCCCGTAGTCGGACCAGACCGTGGCGTCCGGGAAGGCGGAACGGTCGACCAGCGTCCAGGTGCCGACGATCAGCACACCCGCGAGCTCGGCGGCGCAGCACACCATGGCCGCCCGCCGGGCCGTCTCCCCGCCCCGGACCAGCGTGTACGTGATGAACCCGTACACGACACCGGCCACGGCCGACAGCGAGTACGCGAGCGGGGCCCGGTGGAAATCCGTGGCGATCTGGTATGCGGAACGCGACACCGCGCCGACCACCATCACGCCGTAGAACCAGACGAGCAGCATGCCCGGCCCGCTGATCAACCGGGCCGGCTTCTCCTGCGCCGTCGTCACGTCAGCCTCCCCAGATGTCATAGAGCCGCACCTCCAGCACGGCCAGCACCACACCGCCGGCGGCCGCCGTCACCGAACCCCAGCGGCTCCGCTCGGCCAGCGACATCATCCCCGCCGCCGGCACGCACGCGAACGCTCCCAGCAGATACGCCACGAAGATCGTCGTACCCTGATCCGGCTTCTCGCCCCGCGCCAGCTGCACGATCCCGATCACCAGCTGGATCACGCCCAGCAGCGAGACCGCGGCCATGCCGATGAAGTGCCAGTCCTTGGTCGGCTGGTCGCGATAGGCGGCCCAGCCGCACCAGGCGGCGAGCAACAGCGCGGCGACACCGGTCACCAGCGTCAGGGCATTGAGCATGCGGAGACCTTATTACGGCCGTGGTCACGGCCGGAACGGCCCCCCGACGCCGCCGCCGTCGTACGCCGTAGGGTCTAGACCATGACGATCCACGCACAGGCCCTCCTCTTCGACAACGACGGCACCCTCGTCTCCTCCCTCGGCTCCGTCGAGCGCTGCTGGACCCGCTGGGCCCGGGAGTACGGGATCACGGCCGAGGCGTTCGGGCGCGTGGAGCTGCACGGGCGGCCCGCCGCCGAGATAGTCGCCGACCTGCTGCCCGCCCACGTCGTGCCCGAGGCGGTCGCACGCGTCGAGCAGCTGGAGGTGGAGGACGTGCCGCACGGGGGTGTGTGGCTGCTGCCCGGCACGCGCGACTTCCTGGACGCGCTGCCCGCCGAGCGCTGGGCCGTCGTCACCTCCGCCACCCGGCGCCTGGCCGAGGCCCGGCTGGACGCCGTCGGCATCCTGCCCAAGACGCTGATCGCCGCCGACGACATCACGCGCGGCAAGCCCGACCCCGAGCCCTACCTCCTCGCCGCCCGGAGGCTCGGCGTCGACCCGGCCCGCTGCGTCGTCTTCGAGGACGCCCCGGCCGGACTCCAGGCGGGGCGCGCCGCCGGAATGACCACCGTGGCGTTGGCCACAACCCACCGGGCCGAGGAGCTGGACGCCGACCTGGTGGTGGAGGACCTCTCCGCCCTGTCCGCACTGGTCACCGACGCGGGCGTGGAGATCTCCGTCCGCCGCTGAGCATCCGGTCGGCGCTGTCCGCCGCTGTCCAGCATCCGGACAGCGGCCGACGGTCAGGACCGTCCGTCTGCTTTACTTGCCGCATGACCACGACGAGCAGCCGCACCCTTGCGACCGAGGCGACCCTGACGCCCGGTGTTCGTTGCATGTGTCCCCTGATGTGTCGAATGTGCGCCTTCTAGAGGGCCCCCGCATCAGCTGAGCCTCGCGCCCCGAAGCGAGAGCCGTGGCATGTCCGTGCGCCGTAGCCGTACGAGACGCAACGCCGTTCCCCATGCCTGAACCGCATGCACCCGTGCCCGGGCACACCCACGCCCGCGCACTCGACAGTGACGGAAATCCTGTGATCACCACCTCGGGCCTGACCAAGGTCTACCGCTCCCGCGGCCGTGAGGTCACCGCCCTCGACGGCGTCGATCTCCATGTCCGCGAAGGCGAGGTCTACGGCGTCATCGGCCAGTCCGGCGCCGGCAAGTCCTCCCTGATCCGCTGTGTCAACCTGCTGGAGCGCCCCACCTCCGGCACCGTGACCGTCGCCGGAGCGGACCTCACCGCCCTGGCCGGCCGCGGCCCGCGCGCCGGCCGCGAACTGCGCCGGGCGCGCAGCCGGATCGGCATGGTCTTCCAGCACTTCAACCTGCTGTCCTCGCGCACCGTGCAGGACAACGTCGAGCTGCCGCTGGAGATCCTCGGCACCTCGGGCAGGGAACGCTCCCGCAAGGCGCTCGAACTCCTCGACCTGGTCGGCCTCGCCGACAAGGCCAAGGCCCACCCCGCCCAGCTCTCCGGCGGTCAGAAGCAGCGCGTCGGCATCGCCCGCGCCCTCGCCGGCGACCCCAAGGTCCTGCTCTCCGACGAGGCCACCAGTGCCCTCGACCCGGAGACCACCCGCTCCATCCTCCAGCTGCTGCGCGACCTGAACCGGCAGTTGGGCCTGACCGTCCTGCTCATCACCCACGAGATGGACGTCGTGAAGTCGATCTGCGACTCCGCCGCCCTCATGGAGAAGGGCCGGATCGTGGAGCACGGCACCGTCAGCGAGCTGCTGGCCACCCCGGGCTCCGAGCTGGCCGCCGCGCTGTTCCCGGTGAGCGGCGAGCGCACCGGCGCCGACCGGACCGTCGTCGACGTCACCTTCCACGGCGAGGCCGCCACCCAGCCGGTCATCTCCCAGCTCTCGCGCACCTACAACGTCGACATCTCGATCCTCGGCGCCGCCATCGACACCGTCGGCGGCCTCCAGATCGGCCGCATGCGCATCGAACTGCCCGGCCGCTACGAGGAGAACGTGGTGCCGATCGGGTTCCTGCGCGAGCAGGGCCTGCAGATCGATGTCGTCGGCCACGAGGGCCAGGAGACCCTGCTGGTGAAGGATGGTGCCAAGTGACCTGGTCCGAGATGCAGCCGCTGCTGTCCCAGGCGTGTAGCGACACGTTCACGATGGTGGCCTGGTCCACCCTGATCGCCGTAGCCGTCGGCCTTCCGCTCGGCATCCTCCTCGTCCTCACGGACCGGGGCGGCCTGCTGCAGAACGTCGTCGCCAACAAGGTGATCGGCCAGATCGTGAACGTCGGCCGGTCCATGCCGTTCATCATCCTGATGGTCGCGCTGATGAGCTTCACCCGCTGGGTCACCGGCACGACGATCGGTACGACCGCCGCGATCGTGCCGCTCGCCATCGGCGGCATCCCGTTCTTCGCCCGGCTCGTCGAGACGGCCGTCCGCGAGGTGGACCACGGTCTGGTCGAGGCCGTGCAGTCCATGGGCGGCAACACCTGGACGATCGTCCGCAAGGTCCTCGTCCCCGAGGCCCTGCCCTCGCTGATCGCCAGCACCACCACCACGATCATCGCCCTCATCGGCTACTCCGCCATGGCCGGCACGGTCGGCGGCGGCGGCCTCGGCGACCTCGCCGTCCGCTACGGCTACCAGCGCTTCGAGACCCAGATGATGTGGATCACCGTCGCGATCCTCGCCGTCGCCATCTCCCTCATCCAGTTCGCCGGCGACTTCGCGGCCCGCTCGCTGCACAGCCGCGGCGCCCGCTCCGGCCCCGCGCCGAGGCTCCGCCTGCTCAAGGCCGAGGAGCCGGCGACGGCCGAGGTCGGCAAGGTCGCGTAAGCACGCCCACAGACGCCCCGTACAACGGGGTCGCACCACCCATAAGGAAAGGCACTTTTCGTGCGTAACACCGCCAAGCTCACCACCGCCGTCCTCGCCGCCGGAGCCCTCACCTTCGGGCTCACCGCCTGCGGCTCCGGCAAGTCCTCCGCCGCCGCCGACTACAGCGGTCCGCTGGTCGTCGCCGCGAGCCCGACCCCGCACGCCGAGATCCTCGACTTCGTCAAGAAGAACCTCGCGAAGAAGGCGGGCCTCGACCTCGAGGTCAAGGAGTTCACCGACTACATCACGCCGAACACGGCGACCGAGGACGGCTCCGTCGGGGCCAACTACTTCCAGAACCAGCCGTACCTGGACGACTTCAACAAGAAGCGCGGCACCCACATCGTGCCCGTCGTCACGGTGCACCTGGAGCCGCTCGGCCTGTACTCCCACAAGGTCAAGAAGGCCGACGCGCTGAAGAGCGGTGCGACCATCGCGGTCCCGAACGACGCCGTCAACGAGGGCCGCGCCCTGAAGCTGCTCGCCGACAACGGGCTCATCACGCTCAAGGGCGGCGTCGGCAACGAGGCCACCCCGCAGGACATCGCCAAGAACCCCAAGCACCTCCAGTTCAAGGAGGTCGAGGCGGCCCAGACCCCGCGCTCCCTGGACGACGTGGACGCCGCCGTCGTGAACGGCAACTACGCCATCTCCGCCGGCCTGAAGCCCGCCAAGGACGCGCTCGTCCTGGAGTCCGCGAAGAACAACCCCTACGGCAACTTCCTCGCCGTGAAGAAGGGCAACGAGAAGGACCCGCGGGTCAAGAAGCTCGCCAAGCTCCTCACCTCGCCCGAGGTCAAGAAGTTCATCGAGGACAAGTACCAGGGCTCGGTCATCCCGTCCTTCTGAGCCGCAGGGACGAGATCCGGGAAGAGAACAGGGGGGGGACTGAACCGATGCGCAAGCCGGTCATCGCCGCGGCGGCCGCCGCCGTGGCACTCGGCCTCGGCCTCACCGCCTGCGGCTCGGGCCCGGACTGGGGCAAGGGCGGTGGCAAGGACGGCACCCTCGTCGTCGGCGCCACCGCCGTCCCGGCCGGCGAGGTGCTCGCCTACGTCAAGGACCACCTCGCCGCCCGGGCCGGACTGAAGCTGGAGATCAAGGAGTTCACGGACTACGTCCTGCCGAACACCGCTCTCCAGGAGGGATCGCTCGACGCGAACCTCTACCAGAACCAGCCGTACCTGGACGACTTCAACAAGTCCAGGGGCACGGACCTGGTCTCGGTCGTCAAGCCCTATCTGCCGCCCATGGGCGTCTACTCCCGCAAGGTCGAGGGCGTCACCGGGCTCGCCGACGGAGCCACCGTCGCCGTGCCGGGTGACACCACCAACGAGGGCCGCGCGCTCACGCTCCTGGCCGCCTCGGGCGTGATCGGCCTGAAGGCGGGCGCCGGCACCGACGCGTCCCCCGCGGACGTCACGTCCAACCCCCGGCACCTGAAGTTCAAGGAGCTGGAGGCCGCCCAGTTGCCGCGCTCGCTCGACGACGTGGACGCGGCCGTCATCAACAACAACTACGCCCAGGACGCGGGCCTCAGCCTCACCAAGGACGCCATCCTCGTGGAGTCGGCGAAGAACAACCCCTACGCCAACCTCCTCGCCGTCAGACGCGGCCACGAGAACGATCCACGGGTGCGCAAGCTCGCCCAGCTGCTCGTCTCGCCCGAGGTGCGCGCGTTCATCCAGGACAAGTACCAGGGGTCCGTCCTGCCGGTGACCCAGAGCTGACGGCTCGTCCACGGCCCTCGTGTCCCGCACGGGGTCCGCTCCCGCACCGCTCGGGGAGTGGACCCCGTCGTGCGGTTCAGTGGTTTCATGCTGCATGCTGGGCAGTTCAGCGGGCCCTGTGACGGTCCTGACGGTCTCTCAAGCACTTCCGAAGGTTACGGAGCGGCGCATGACTAGCACCTTCCCCAACATCTCCATCAGCACGGAGCGGTTGGTGCTGCGTCCCCTCGACGAGGACGACGTGCCCGCCCTGGCCGAGATGATGAACGACGAGCAGGTCGGCGCCTGGACCGGCGTCCCGCAGCCCTACAACGAGGCGCACGCCCGCCGCTGGATCACCCACGACGCCCTCGCCGAGCGCATCGCGGGCCGCGGCCTCGACCTCGCCGTCACCGAGTTCCTCACCCAGCGCCTGGTCGGCGTCGTCCAGCTGGCCAGGACCAACTGGCACGTGAGGGCCACCGAGATGTCGTACATCATCGCCCCCTGGGCCCGTGGCGAGGGCTACGCCTGCGAGGCCGCGCTCGCCACCGCGCACTGGCTCTTCGGCGACCAGAAGTTCGAGCGCGTCGAGCTGCGCACCGCCGCCGACAACACCGCCTCCCAGCAGGTCGCCCAGAAGATCGGCTGCATCAGCGAGGGCGTCCTGCGCAACGCCTGCATAGTCCGCCACCGCGCCGAGGACGGCACCTGGACCGAGGTGCGCTCCGACTACATCGTGTGGAGCCTCCTCCCGGAGGACCTCGAGGGCGCCGACGAGGAGCTAGCCGACACCGGCGGTTTCACGTCGTACTCCGACTGGAACTGAGGCCCAGGGGAGGGCGGGTTTCGCCCCCGCGCGCGTCCGACAGCTCCACCGGGTACTCTCACGGAGCCCGCCTACGGGCCCGTACCCCTGACGACCTGCGAAAACCTGGAGACTGACGACGATGGCCGACCGGGTGACGGTGATCGGCTGGGACGGCTCGCCGCTGACCGCCGCGGCACGCGCCGCCCTCGGCGCCGCCACGCTCGTGGCGGGCGCGGCCCACCATCTGGCACTGCCCGAGGTCCCGCCGCAAGCCGAACGTGTCCGCCTGGGCAGCGTCGCGCTCGCCGCCCGCCGTATCGCCGCGCATCGTGGCACCGCCGTCGTGTTCGCCGACGGCGACCCCGGCTTCTTCGGCGTCGTCCGCACCCTGCGCGCCCCGGAGTACGGCCTGGAGGTCGAGGTCGTCCCCGCCGTCTCCTCCGTCGCCGCCGCCTTCGCACGCGCGGGCATGCCCTGGGACGACGCCCAGGTGGTCGTCGCCCACCGGCGTACCCTGCGCCGCGCCGTGAACGTCTGCCGTGCCCACACCAAGGTCGCCGTCCTCACCTCGCCCGGCGCCGGCCCCGCCGAACTCGGCCTGCTGCTGGACGGCGTCCACCGCACGTTCGTCATCTGCGAGGAACTCGGCACCGAACGCGAGCAGGTCAGCGTCGTCACCTCCGACAAGGCCGCCGACCACAGCTGGCGCGACCCCAACGTCGTCATCGTCATCGGGGGGTCCGCCGGGCCGGGCGCGGCGGCGGAGGGCGGCGGCTGGATCGCCGGACGCGATCCGGGCACCGGCCCGCGCGGCTGGGTGCAGCCCGACGAGTCCTACGGCGGCGGCCTCGGCGAGGGCGAGACGGAACTGCTGCGCGCCGCCCAACTGGCCCGGCTCGGGCCCAGGGTCGGCGACCTCGTCTGGGACATCGGCTGCGGCTCCGGCGCGTTCGCCGTCGAGGCCGCGCGCGCCGGGGCGGCCGTCATCGCCGTCGACCGCGACCCACGGGCCTGCGCCCGCACCGAGGCCGCCGCGCGCGGCACCGGCGTACTGCTCCAGGTGGTGCAGGGCACCGCCCCGCACGTCCTGGAGAACCTGCCCGAGCCCGACGTCGTACGGGTCGGCGGCGGGGGAGCGGCCGTCGTCTCCGCGGTCGCCGACCGGCGCCCGCAGCGCATCGTCACCCACGCGGCGACCCGCGACGCGGCCGAACTCGTCGGCCGTGACCTGACCGAGCACGGCTACCGGGTCGAGTGCGCCCTGCTCCAGTCCGTCGCGCTCGACACGCGCGCCTGGACCGAGACCGAGCGGAGCGTCGCGTTCCTGCTCAGTGGCGTTCTCCCGGATCGCGCCCCGTGATCCTGTTGTCGTACTGCGCGCGGTAGGCTGGCCGATCGTTGTACCGCACCGGGCGGCCCGGAACTTCGTTCGCCAATGTCCGGAAAGCACGCCCGTTTTGGGGTGGGTGTGGTACTGCGAAACCGGAGGACGCGCAACGTGGCGCAGTCCACAGCGGGCTGTCGCGGATCATGCTGTCGCGACGGCGGAACGGCCGGGACAATGCCACTGAATGGCTTTGTCGCCTTTTCCGGCGGGTCGTTCGTGCCGCTGGGCACGGACGCTCGTTCTTCACAGCGGAGCGGTCGGTGCGCCGTTCCGCGTGAGCTGGTCGTAGGAGCACTAACCGATGGGCGAGGGGTACGCATGACCGACACCGGCCAGATCCCGGGCGAGGGACAGCCGGAGAGCGCAGGCATGGTGGAGCAGCCGGGCGTTGCCGCGCACGGTGCGTACACCTACCTCTCCGAGACACCCGCCGAGGACGAAGACCTGCTGCTGCCCGGCGCCCAGGGTGCGTGGGGCAACGAGGTGCCACCGCCCGCCCCGGAGCCGGTCGTCGAGGCCGTCCACGAGCCGGGCCCGCACGAGACGGCCGGCCGCGACAGCGGCTCCGTCGACCTCAGCGGCGTCCGCCTGCCGAACCCGGCCCTGGCGTCCGTGCCGCCGTCCCCCGGCCCGCAGGAGCAGCACGCCGCGGCACAGCCGCCGCGCCGTCCGCTGCACCTCGGCCCGCCGATCCCGGACGCCTCCGCCAGCCCGGTCCGCTCCCTCGCCGACCGCGGCCCGGCCGGCGCACCGGTACGCCAGCCCGGCCTGCCGACGCCCGGCCCCGAGTACCTCGACGCCCAGCCGCTGCGCGACATGGCCCCGCAGAGCGCGGCTCCCTGGGGAACCACGCCCGCCCCGGACCCGGCGGCGGTGGCCCAGGCCGGCGCACCGGCGGCGGCTGCGGAAACGGTTGACCCGGCGGTGGTCGCGACGGGGACGGCGGTCGCGACGGAGACAGCGGTCGCGGTGGAGGCCCCGGCCGTGGTGGAGGCTCAGGCTCCGGTGGAGACGCCGGTCGTGGCGGAGGATCAGGTCACGGTGGACGTCGTGGCCCCGGTCGCGGCCCAGGTCCCTGCGGACGTACCGGTTGCCGTGGTCGCTGCGGTCGGCGCGGACGGCGGCGCCGAGCAGGCCGACGCGTCCGGCGCCGCCCAGGCCGCCGTCGCCCGGCTCGCGACGCAGGCGGGCGGGGAGATGCCCGTCGCCGCACCCGTGGTCCATGGCCATGACGGTGTGCAGCCCGCGGCCGGTCACGACGGGGTGTACGAGGCTCCGGCGGTCGTTCAGCCGGTGACGGATGCCGCCCCGCCTGCCGAGAGCGCCATCGTGGCTCCTGAGAACGCGGAGCCCGCGCAGCCGACGGCCGAGGCCGTTCCGGTCGTGCAGGGCCCGGGCGACGCCGCCACTGCCGCACAGGACATGCCGCTGACGGCCCCCGCCGAACAGGCCCCCGCCGAACAGGCCGCCGTCCCGCAGGCGGAGGCCCCGCAGGCGGAGGCCCCGGAGGCTGAGGTCCCGGCGGTTCCGGTCGAGGCCGTGCCGGACCAGGCGCCCGAGGAGGTCCAGGTCGCCGAGGGCGCCGAGCCCGCGCAGCCGTCCGACGCGGTTGCGCAGGCCGAGGCGCCCGAGCAGAACGAAGAGCCGCAGGCCGCCCCGGTCGCCGAGATCCCGGTCGCCGTTCCCGCCGCGCAGGTGCCGGCCGTCGCCCCGGCGCAGCAGCCCGAACCGAACACCCCCGCCGTCGCGGAGCCGCGGCCCGGCGCGGCCGACGCCCAGCCCGCGCCCGCGGCCGACGCCGTACCGGCGCCCGAGCAGCCGGTGGCGCCCGAGCAGCCGGTGGCGCCCGAGCAGCCGGTGGCGCCCGAGCAGCCGGTGGCGCCCGCGCCGCAGGTGGCGGAAGCCGAGGCGGCCGTACCGACCGTGCTCGCCGCCGCCCACGCGGAGCCCGAGCCGCAGCCCTACCTGGCCCAGGGCCCCCAGCTGGCCGAACCCGTGGTGCACGAGGCCCTGGCCGTCGAGCCGCAGCCGCAGGCCCAGCCCGAACCGGTCGCCCAGGACGCCGCCCACGAGGTCGTCGCCGCTGCACAGGACTCCATCGCACCCGCGCCGGCCGCCCCCGGACCCGCGCCGGCCGCCCTTGCCGACGGTGCCGCCGCGCACCCGGAGACCACCGACCCGTCGGCCCCCGCCGAGCCGGTCGAGCCGCTGTCCTCCACCGTGCCGTCGGAGTCGCGGACGGAGCAGCCGCTCGGACAGTTCGTGCCGGTCGAGGGGCAGGTGCCCACCACCCCGCACCTGGCGCCCACCCCGCCGCAGCCGCTGGTCCTCCCCGTGGAGGAGGCACAGCAGCCGGTGGTCACGGTGCCCGCGCCGCGCGACGGGGAGCAGCGCCCCGTACCGGCGGCGCCCGACGCCGGGCACGCCCCCGATGTCGTACAGCACGCGGAGGACCTGCAGACCAGGGCCGCCGACCAGGAAGAAGAGAGCGCGGCCGCAGTGGCAGAGGCACGCCAGTCCACCGGCCCGGCCGCGCCCGGTTACGACGACGCCGAGCGCGAGGCCGTCCTGAAGGTGATGCGCGAACGCCGCGACATCCGCAACGGCTTCCGCGGCGACCCCATCCCGCACGAGGTGCTGCTGCGCGTCCTGGAGGCGGCCCACACGGCGCCCTCCGTGGGCCACTCGCAGCCCTGGGACTTCGTCGTCATCCGGTCCGCCGAGACCCGGCGGACCATGCACGAACTGGCGATGCGGCAGCGCGACGCCTACGCCAAGTCGCTGCCCAAGGGCCGGGCCAAGCAGTTCAAGGAACTGAAGATCGAGGCCATCCTCGACACCCCGGTCAACATCGTCGTCACCGCCGACCCCACCCGCGGCGGCCGTCACACCCTCGGCCGTCACACTCAGCCGCAGATGGCGCCCTACTCCTCGGCGCTCGCGGTGGAGAACCTCTGGCTCGCCGCCCGCGCCGAAGGCCTCGGCGTCGGCTGGGTCAGCTTCTTCGACGAGCGGGAGATGGTCCGCACGCTCGGCCTGCCCGAACATCTGGAGGTCGTCGCCTACCTGTGCGTCGGGTACGTCGACGAGTTCCCGGACGAGCCCGAGCTGATGCAGGCCGGCTGGTCCAAGCGGCGCCCGCTGTCCTGGGTGGTGCACGAGGAGACGTACGGCCGCCGCGCCCTGCCCGGAGAGGAACCCCACGACCTGCTTGCCGAGACCGTCGCACAGATCCGCCCGCTCGACGCCAAGGCCCTCGGTGAGGCCTGGGAACGTCAGAAGCGGATGACCAAGCCGGCCGGCGCGCTCGGCATGCTGGAGATCATCTCCGCGCAGCTGTCCGGGCTGTCCCGGCAGTGCCCGCCGCCGATCCCGGAGCCCGCCGCCGTCGCCATCTTCGCGGGCGACCACGGCGTGCACGCCCAGGGCGTCACCCCCTGGCCGCAGGAGGTCACCGCCCAGATGGTGGCCAACTTCCTGGGCGGGGGAGCGGTCTGCAACGCCTTCGCCGCCCAGGTCGGAGCCGAGGTGTGTGTCGTGGACGTCGGCGTCGCCGCCGACCTGCCGGCCACGCCCGGCCTGCTGCCCCGCAAGATCCGGGGCGGTACGTCCGACATGACCACCGGCCCCGCGATGACCCGCGAGGAGGCCAAGGCGGCCATCGAGGTGGGCATCGAGACCGCCCGGGACCTGGTGGCGGCCGGTAACAAGGCGCTGCTCACCGGCGAGATGGGCATCGCCAACACGACCGCGTCCGCCGCGCTGATCTCCGTCTACACCGGCGCCGACCCGGCCGAGGTCACCGGCCGTGGCACGGGCATCAACGACGAGACCCTGGCCCGCAAGACCGAGGTCGTCCGCCGTGCCCTGGACCTCCACCAGCCGGACCCGGCCGACCCGCTCGGCGTCCTCGCGGCCATCGGCGGCTTCGAGCACGCGGCCATGGTCGGTCTGCTCCTCGGCGGCGCCTCCCTGCGTACGCCGGTGATCCTGGACGGCGTCAGCGCCGGCGCCGCGGCCCTCGTGGCCCGCGCCATCGCCCCCGAGGTCCTCGCGGCCTGCATCGCGGGCCACCGCAGCGCCGAGCCCGGCCACGTGGCGGCCCTGAACAAGCTGGGCCTGCGCCCCCTGGTCGACCTGGACCTCCGCCTCGGCGAGGGCACGGGCGCCCTGCTGGCGCTTCCCCTGGTCCAGAGCACGGCGAGGGCGATGCACGAGGTGGCGACGTTCGATTCGGCGGGGGTCACCGAGAAGTAGGCGTCACGGCACGGGGTGGTCCGGTGGTCAGCTGCCGGACCACCCCGTGCCCTCTGTCCAGCACACCGCTAAAATCGCACGTCAGGGCCGCTCCGAAGGTGCAGCGGGCCCCCACGCACAGCTGCACGAGGAGCCGCCCCTCATGGCCGAACACCCCGCCTACCCCGTAGGCCTCCGCCTCTCCGGCCGCCGCGTGGTCGTCCTCGGCGGCGGCCAGGTCGCCCAGCGCCGCCTCCCGGCCCTGATCGCGGCGGGCGCGGACATCGTCCTCGTCTCCCCGGAGGCGACCCCGTCCGTGGAGGCCATGGCGGACGCGGGCGAGATCAGCTGGGTCGGGCGCCGGTACGAGGACGGCGACCTCGCCGAGGCCTGGTACGCGCTCATCGCCACCAGCGACCCGGACGCCAACACGGCCGCCTCCGCCGAAGCGGAGCGGAACCGCGTCTGGTGCGTCCGCTCCGACGACGCCGACCGTGCGACCGCCTGGACCCCGGCGACCGGACACAGCGAGGGCGTCACCGTCGCCGTGCTCACCACGGACGCGCGCGGCCGCGACCCCCGCCACACCGCCGCCATCCGGGACGCGGTCGTGGAAGGCCTGCGCGACGGCACCCTGGTGGCGCCCCACCACCGCACCCGTACCCCCGGCGTCGCCCTGGTCGGCGGCGGCCCCGGCGACCCCGACCTGATCACGGTCCGCGGGCGTCGCCTCCTCGCCGAGGCCGACGTCGTCATCGCCGACCGGCTCGGCCCGCGCGACCTGCTCGCCGAACTCCCGCCGCACGTCGAGGTGATCGACGCGGCGAAGATCCCGTACGGCCGCTACATGGCCCAGGAGGCCATCAACAACGCGCTGATCGAGCACGCCAGGCAGGGCAAGTCGGTCGTACGGCTCAAGGGCGGCGACCCGTTCGTCTTCGGACGGGGCATGGAGGAGGTCCAGGCGCTCGCCGAGGCCGGCATCCCGTGCACGGTCGTCCCCGGCATCTCCAGCTCGATCTCCGTGCCCGGCGCGGCCGGCATCCCGGTCACGCACCGGGGCGTCGCCCACGAGTTCACCGTCGTCAGCGGCCATGTCGCCCCCGACGACGAGCGCTCCCTCGCCGACTGGCCGTCGCTGGCCAGGCTCACCGGCACGCTCGTGATCCTGATGGGCGTCGACAAGATCGGGAAGATCGCCGAGACGCTCGTCGCGCACGGCAAGTCCCCCGAGACCCCCGTCGCCCTGGTCCAGGAAGGGACGACGGCCGCGCAGCGCCGCGTCGACGCCACCCTCGCCACGGTCGCCGAAACGGTACGCGCCGAGGACGTGAAGCCCCCGGCGGTCATCGTCATCGGCGAGGTCGTGAAGGTCGGCCCCGAGCCGGCCGTCTGACCGGCCGTGGCTTGATCACGCGTAACCCGGGGTAACGCACCCCTTCCCAGCCGTTGGCACCACACCCAGGACAAGGCAGTATCACCCTGTGGCCGATCTCATCACCGTCGAGGATCCCGACGACCCCCGTCTCGCCGACTACACGGGTCTGACCGACGTCGAACTGCGCCGTAAGCGCGAGCCGGCCGAGGGCCTGTTCATCGCCGAGGGCGAGAAGGTCATCCGCCGGGCCAAGGAAGCCGGCTACGAGATGCGGTCCATGCTGCTCTCGGCCAAGTGGATCGACGTCATGCGTGACGTCATCGACGAACTCCCGGCCCCGGTCTACGCCGTGAGCCCCGAACTCGCCGAACAGGTCACCGGTTACCACGTGCACCGCGGCGCGCTCGCCTCCATGCAGCGCAAGCCACTGCCGACGGCCGCCGAACTGCTGCGCTCGGCCCGCCGGGTCGTGGTCATGGAGTCGGTCAACGACCACACCAACATCGGTGCGATCTTCCGCTCGGCGGCCGCCCTCGGCATGGACGCGGTCCTGCTGTCGCCCGACTGCGCCGACCCGCTGTACCGCCGGAGCGTCAAGGTCTCGATGGGCGCGGTGTTCTCGGTGCCGTACGCCCGCCTGGACACCTGGCCCAAGGGCCTGGAGTCGGTCCGCGAGGCCGGTTTCACGCTCCTCGCGCTCACCCCGGACGACAAGGCCCGCAGCCTCGACGAGGCCGCCCCGCACCGGATGGACCGGGTCGCCCTGATGCTCGGCGCCGAGGGCGACGGGCTGTCCACCCAGGCCCTGGTCGCCGCCGACGAATGGGTCCGCATCCCGATGTCCCACGGCGTCGACTCGCTCAACGTGGGCGCGGCCGCGGCGGTCGCCTTCTACGCGGTGGCCACCGGCCGCCCGGAGTCCTGACGATCCTCCCGTCCCACCGGCCGTCCCTGACTCACTTTCCGGCGTCGCCGCCCACCGCCGCTCCGTACCGGTTCGACGTCGGGCTTTCGGCGTCGTCCACCGGCCGGTGGTCCGGCTGGGCGTGCCGCTCCAGCTGCCGCTGTCCCGCGCCGTCGCCGTCGCCGCCGAGTCCGCGCGCCGGGCCCTGACAGCCCTGTGCCAGCGCGATCCCCAGCGCCACGAGCAGCGTCACCACCACGAACACGAACAGCCGCTGACGCAGCAGCCGTGGGTTGGCGGGCCGCCGCCCGGTCCCCGTCGTTCGCTGCGCCGGCCGCCCGGAACCGTTGCGCGGGGCGGGACGGCTCCCGCTGCCGGAGCGCGGGCCGCCGCCGCGGGGAGGCGGCGTCGGACGGGCCGCACCCGGACGCGAGCCCGCACCCGTACCGCGCGCGCCGCTGCCGCCCCGCGAGGGGACCCCGCCCCGCGACGGCGCAGCGCCGCCCCGGGAGGAGGGCACACCACCACGCGGCACCGGTGTACCGGGGGAGGTGCGCCGCTGGGTGCGCTGCTGCTCGGGGTAGGTGTCGACGAGCCGTCCCGTGGGCCGGTCGGCCTCCGCGGCGCGCGGCGCGGGCGGCCGTACGCCGTCCAGACCCTGCGCCTCACGGGCGGCGATCTCCTTCAGCCGCAACGACAGCTGCAGGGTGCTGGGCCGCTCCTCGGGGTCCTTCGCCAGACAGGCCCGGACCAGCGGGGCGAGGGCGTCCGGTACGCCCTGCAGATGCGGCTCCTCGTGCACCACCCGGTACAGCATCACCTCGGAACTGCCGTGTCCGAAGGGCGAGTCACCGGTGGAGGCGTAGGCGAGGGTCGCGCCGAGGGAGAAGACGTCCGTCGCCGGGGTGACGGCCGCGCCGCGCACCTGCTCGGGCGCGAGGAAGCCGGGGGAGCCGACCGCCGTGCCGACGTGGGTGAGCGTGGAGGCGCCGGTGGCCCAGGCGATGCCGAAGTCGATGATCCGCGGCCCCTTGGGGGACAGCAGGATGTTGGAGGGCTTCAGGTCCCGGTGCACGACCCCGGCTTCGTGCACGGCGACCAGGCCCTCGGACAGGGCCGCGCCGATCGCCGCCGCGTCGGCCGCGCCGAGCGCACCCTCGTCAGCGACCTTGTCGTGCAGGGAGGGCCCGGGCACGTACTGGGTGGCGAACCAGGGCCGCTCGGCCTCCAGGTCGGCCGCGACCAGCCGGGCCGTACAGCCGCCCCTGATCCGCCGGGCCGCCGAGACCTCACGGGCGAACCGGGACCGGAATTCCTGATCCTCCGCCAGATCGGGCCGGATCACCTTCAGGGCGACCCGCTGCCCCTTCTTGTCGGAGCCGAGGTAGACCACACCCATCCCGCCCGCGCCGAGCCGTCGGTGAAGCCTGAACGAGCCGACGACGCGCGGGTCCTCGCGCCTCAGGCGCATCATCGCCATGTTCATCCCCGCTGCCCGGTCCCTGTGACGTGGCACAGCTTACGTTTCCACGGCCGCATGCGCGCAGAGGCCGCGCCCTCGGGGCCGAATGGATTGTGCGGGCCGCCCATGCCATGTGAAACACGGTCAGGAACCCGCGCCGTACGGCCCCTTTGAGCCGTCCTCGCCCTCAACCGGCAGACGGCGCGGGGTCGTTGAAGCTGCAAGGGGCCAGGTGGCGCGGGTCCGCGCACCCGCCCGACGGATACCGTGCGGCGGTCGGGGAACCGGTGACCGGACGGGCCGCGAAGCGGACCCGGCCGCTCCCCGGCCCCTCGCCGGAGTGATCGAAGTCACTCCCGCTGTTCCCGGATGCTCCGGAAATGACGGGATACGGCGGCCGCCCCCTCAGGGAAGACCCCGAGACCTCCACCCATGTCTCCACCCTGGGGAGTACGGCCCAGGTCATGGCTCATCCTCCGGGAGGCCCGGCAATCGGTACGAGGGCATGACGCCCGGCGTGGGCCGCGTGCCTAGATTTGAGGGCAAGCGGCGGGTGCAGCACTCGTCCCCCGAGGTCAGACACCCGCCGCTCCGACAACGACCGACACGGTCAGGAGAGGGACCATGGCCCACACGGCACCGCGACGCACGGCGTTCGCCTCCCGCCGCACGGGTCGCCGTCACCCATTGGTGGCGACACTCATGGCCCTTCCTCTGGCGGCCCTGCTCCTGCTCGTCTTCGACGGCTGGGAGACGGTGGCCACACAGGCGTCGTCCGTGGGTGCGATGCTGGGGCGCTGAGCGGCGACCCCAGGCCCGGAAGAGCGGTCCGGGCGGGGACATCCATCCATGAAACCCCGTGGGGACGGGGGTGCGGCGGACGGCACAAATGCCGGCGCAGCTGGGGAGCTGCGCCGGCATTGCGCCGTTCACGGAGGCGGCGACACGTGCGTGTCCGGCTGTGGGCGCCGGCGTGGCCGATCGCGCCCACACGGCGGAGCCGCCCGCCGGCACGGCCCCTCAAGGAGCTGCGGAGCCACACCCCCACGAGCGCGGCGAACGACCTCCCCCCCGCCCGGCCCCCCGTACCGGGTGCCCGTCGTACGCTCACCCCCACACCCCGACCCGCGAGGCCCCCGTTGACCCTCCTCCCCGCGCTCACCGCCACGGTCAAGGCCGCCGCCCACCGCCACCCCGGCGGAGCCGACTGCGCCTGCGCGGGCGACCCCGCCC
>NZ_LGDV01000129.1 GCF_001280015.1 Streptomyces sp. MMG1121 | reverse complement strand
TGGGACTGCCAGACCTACGCCGAGGACCAGCACTGGACCCACAACCCCGACGGCTCGCTGAGCACGATCGGCAAGTGCCTTGACATCGAGGGCGATGGCACGGCGAACGGTGCGAAGGTCGAGTTGTGGGATTGCGATGGTGTGGGTGGTCAGAAGTGGGTGCAGCAGGGGGATGGTTCGTTGCGTAATCCGCAGTCCGGGCGTTGTCTCGATGCGCCGAGTGGTGCCACCGCCAATGGCACGCGGTTGCAGATCTGGGACTGCAACGGTGCCGACGCCCAGAAGTTCGCG
>NZ_LGDV01000128.1 GCF_001280015.1 Streptomyces sp. MMG1121 | reverse complement strand
GCGGCCCCGTCCCGACCCCGACCTTCTCCCTTCCGGGCAACTTCATCCAGGGCCAGGGCAACGGAGGAAGCAGTGGGAACGGGAACGGGGGCTGGCCGGGCTAGGCCGTAGACGCGTACCTGCGTCTGCGTCGAGCACATACGGCGGGGGCGCCCCCCCCGGGGGGGGAGGGGGGGGGGCCCCCCGCCCTCGCCGCGCCCGGGGGGGGCGGGGGGGGGGCCCCCCCCTTTCCCCCCCCGGGGGGGGGCCCCCGCCGTATGTGCTCGACGCAGACGCAGGTACGCGTCTACGG
>NZ_LGDV01000127.1 GCF_001280015.1 Streptomyces sp. MMG1121 | reverse complement strand
CCACGGCTGGGCCGCGAGGGACAGCCGGCCGGTACACACCGCACCGCCCGTGTCGGGAACACCGACCACGGTGTCGAGCAGAGGGTGTCCGGTGGCCAGCGCGGGGTCCCCTCCGGACCGCGTCGGATTCAGCCAGAAACGCTGCCGCTGGAAGGCATACGTCGGCAAATCCACACGGTGTGCACCGGTGCCGGAGAACACCTGCTCCCATTCAATCCCGACGCCGCGTACGTGCAGCTGTCCAACCGCGGTCATCAACGCCCGGTCCTCCGGCACGTCCCGCCGCAACGACG
>NZ_LGDV01000126.1 GCF_001280015.1 Streptomyces sp. MMG1121 | reverse complement strand
CGGTGGACTGTTCGGGGTGCAGCTGGAACTCCTCGGACAGGTGGACGCCGATCCGCTCGGGCCGCAGCAGCTCGGCGATCTTCGCGCGGTCCTCCAGGTCGGGGCAGGCCGGGTAGCCGAGCGAGTACCGGCAGCCCTGGTACTCGGTACGGAACATGCCGTCGACGGTGTCCGGATCGGCCCCGGCGATGCCGAGGTCGCTGCGGACGCGGGCGTGCCAGTACTCGGCGAGCGCCTCGGCCAACTGCACGGACAGGCCGTGCAGTTCGAGGTAGTCGCGGTAGGAGTTGGCCTCG
>NZ_LGDV01000125.1 GCF_001280015.1 Streptomyces sp. MMG1121 | reverse complement strand
CGGTGGACTGTTCGGGGTGCAGCTGGAACTCCTCGGACAGGTGGACGCCGATCCGCTCGGGCCGCAGCAGCTCGGCGATCTTCGCGCGGTCCTCCAGGTTCGGGCAGGCACCGTAACCGAGGGAGAAGCGGGCACCCCGGTACTTCAAGGCGAACATGTCCTCGATGTCGGCCGGGTCCTCGCCGGCGAAGCCCAGCTCGCTGCGGACGCGGGCGTGCCAGTACTCGGCGAGCGCCTCGGCCAACTGCACGGACAGGCCGTGCAGTTCGAGGTAGTCGCGGTAGGAGTTGGCCTCG
>NZ_LGDV01000124.1 GCF_001280015.1 Streptomyces sp. MMG1121 | reverse complement strand
GGCTGAAGCTGATGAACAACGTCACCGCCAACATCGACCCCTGGTTCTTCGACCACATCGACATCCCGGCCGGCTCCAGGGTCCTCGACGTCGCCGGCACCCCCGGCCCCGGCGCGATCCCCCCCTACCGCCACAAGGCCTCCCCGGGACTCAGGGTCACCACCTTCGACCTGCCCGACAAGCAGAGCGAGGCACTGGCCAGCTTCAAGGCCGAGGGCCTGGAGGCCCACCTGTCCTTCATCGGCGGCAACGTCTTCGAGCCGATCCCGCAGGGCTACGACACCGTACGGATCAAGCAC
>NZ_LGDV01000123.1 GCF_001280015.1 Streptomyces sp. MMG1121 | reverse complement strand
CCCGAGCAGGCCCAGGCCCGCCAGGCGATCAAGGACTGCGAGCGGCGCCTCGCCCGCTACCAGGCCGCCCTCGACGCCGGAGCCGACCCAGCCATCGTCACCCAGTGGATCAACGACGCACAACGCGACAAGGAAGCAGCCCAGAAGAAGCTCGATGCCCTGCCCGCCGTCACCCGGAAGAAGGAAGAACCCCTCACCCCCGACCAGATCCGCGAGATCACTGAGAGACTCGGAGTCATCGCACAACGCATCCAGACCGCCGACGCCGACAAGAAGGAGCCCCTCTACGAGGCCCTGGGC
>NZ_LGDV01000122.1 GCF_001280015.1 Streptomyces sp. MMG1121 | reverse complement strand
CCGCGACGCCTTCGAGGGCCTGCGCCTGATGGACGCCCTCATCGGTGTCAAGCGGGGGGTGCCCGGCGCGAAGCTGCCCGAACTCAAGCAGCGCCGGGTGCGGGGCACGGCCGCCGTCGAGGTCGAGGAGCGCCCGGAGGAGGGCCACGTCCGCTCCGACGTCGCCGTCGACAACCCCGTGCCGGCCCCGCCGTTCTGGGAGACCCGGATCGTCAAGGGCATCCAGCTCAAGGAGTACGCGTCCTGGCTGGACGAGGGCGCCCTGTTCAAGGGCCAGTGGGGGCTGAAGCAGGTCCGCAC
>NZ_LGDV01000121.1 GCF_001280015.1 Streptomyces sp. MMG1121 | reverse complement strand
GTTGAGGGTGAGGTCGTGGTCACTGGTGGGGTGGCCGGTGGGGGTGCTGGGTGTGGTTCGGGTGTGGTGCCGTGGGTGTTGTCGGCGCGGAGTGAGGAGGCGTTGGCGGGGCAGGCGCGTCGGTTGCTGTCGTTTGTGCAGGGCGAGGGTGCTGGTGTGCCGGTGGTGGATTTTGCTGATGTCGCGTTGTCGTTGGTGACGTCGCGTGCGGTTTTTCCTCATCGTGCTGTGGTGGTGGGTGGTGGTGTGGATGTGCTGAGTTCTGGGTTGGTGGCTTTGGCTGATGGTGTGCCGGCTTCGG
>NZ_LGDV01000120.1 GCF_001280015.1 Streptomyces sp. MMG1121 | reverse complement strand
TCCTCAGTTTGCTGGGCGAACCGGCGGGCCAGAGCCAGCCGCTGGACCTTCAACGTGGGCAGTGTCGGTTTGTGGGCTGCGGAGCCCTTCTCGGGGAAGGTCATGCCCTTTCGCTGCGGCCCCAGGCGTGCCCCATCGTTCGCAGCGCCGATGCCCTTCGTGGGCAGAGTGTCGGAAGTAGCGGCGTCCCACCGGGGGACGGACCCGGCCGTCGTCGCCGGGCACTTCCTCGACCACCGTCCGGCCCTCGTCGGGGCGCTGCCCAACTAGCTGATGGAGAGGCAGGGCCCCCCCGAGGACCCGCGG
>NZ_LGDV01000119.1 GCF_001280015.1 Streptomyces sp. MMG1121 | reverse complement strand
GGTCAGGACGACGGCCATCCCGGCGACGGTCCGTGCGCTCAGCGGCTCGTGGAGGACGAGGGGGCCGAGGGGAGCGGGGACGGCGGGCAGCAGATATCCCACGGGGGCGGGCGCGGGCGGCCCGGGCAGCGGGGCCGGCGCGGACGGTGCGGGTGGGCCGGACGGTGCGGGTGATGCGGACGGTGCGCGTGATGCGGACGGTGCGGGTGACGCGGGACGACGGCGTCGGGTGAGGTGGACGCCGGTCAGGACGACGGCCATCCCGGCGACGGTCCGTGCGCTCAGCGGCTCGTGCAGGACGAGCGCGCCGAGGGTAGCGGAGACGACGGGCAGCAGATAGCCGACGGTGGCGGCCGCGGTCGGCCCCTCCGTGGCGATCAGCCGGTAGTTGAGGTGGAAGGTGAACCCGGTGCAGAAGACCCCGAGCACGGCGACGGCGACGAGCGCGACCGGATCGGTCCACCCGCTGCCGGCCGAGGTGCCGCCGGCCGGCAGCGCCAGCGCGCCGAGCCCCGTCGCCGCGGTCAGCTGGGCCGCGGACACGGCGAGCGGCCCGGTGCCCGTGCCCGTGCCCCTATCGGCATGGGTGAGGACGCGGCCCATGTAGGCGAAGGCCACCGCGTAGGAGACGGCGGCGCCGAGCAGCGCGAGCACGCCCCGGCCGAACGCGCCGCCGCCGGCCGTGGCGTGCACGGAACTCCACGGCGAGAAGATCAGCAGCACGCCCCCGAAGCCGAGCAGCAGCCCCGCGAACCGCAGCGGGTTCCGGTCCCGCTCGGTGCCGAGCGCGAGGCCGAGCAGCAGCGACCACAGCGGGGTCGTCGCGTTCAGTACGCCGGCCAGACCGGTGGAGACGGTCCGCACGCCTTGCGCCGCCAGGAAGAACGGCAGCGTGTTGCACAACAGGGCGGCCACCACGAGCCGGCCCCAGACCGCGGCCCCGCGCGGCAGGCGCTGCCGGCCGGTCCGGGCGAGCAGGAGCAGGACGGCGGCCCCGAGGGCGGAGCGCAGCACGGTGATGTGCAACGGGGAGAGGCCATGGCGCAGGGCCAGTCCGGTCCACAGATATCCCGAACCCCACAACAGGGCGAGCACGACCACACGCACCACGGAACCTCCCTCTCCTCGCCGCCGGCCGCTGATCGCCGCCGGCCCGGCACTCCCGCAACGGTGCGGCCCCGGAACACGTGAGGACAAGTGAAACTTTCCCGGAAACCTTTAAGCTGGACTACATGCCCGAAGGACTGGACGTACGACGCCTGCAGGTGCTCCGCTCGGTGGTGACCAGCGGGTCGGTCAGCGCCGCCGCCACCGCGCTCGGCTACACCCCCTCGGCCGTCAGCCAGCAGGTGGCCGCGCTGGAGCGACAGACGGGCACGGCACTGCTGGAACGGGCCGGGAGAGGCGTACGGCCCACCGCCGCCGCGCTGCTGCTGGCCGAGCACGCGGCGGTGATCGAACGACAGCTGGCGCAGGCCGGCGCCGCCCTGGCCGACCTGCTGGCCGGCCGCACCGGAACGCTGACGGTCCGTTACTTCGCCACCGCCGCAGCGGACTTGGTGGCACCGGCGGTGGCAGCGCTGCGCGCGGACCACCCGGAGGTACGGCTCGACCTCGGCATGACCGATCCGGCCGACCCGTTGCCCGAGGTGCTCGACGGCCGGGCCGACCTGGCGGTGGTGGTCCGGCCGCGGACGGCGGAGCATCCCGGGCTGCGCCTGGTCCATCTGCTCGACGAGCCGTTCCGCGTGGTGCTGCCCAAGGGCCACCCGCTGGCCGCCCGGCGCGTCATCGACCTCGCCGACCTCGCCGGGGAACCCTGGGTCGGCGGCAGCGACCGTCCCGGCCCCTGCCTGGACCCCGTCCTGGACGCGTGCGCCGCCGCCGGCTTCCGGCCGGACTTCGTGGTGGACGGCGAGGACCACCGGGCCGCACAGGGCTTCGTCGCGGCCGGCCTGGGCGTGGCCCTGATCCCCCTGCTGGGCCTCGGCCACCGCCACCCCGGCGTGACCGTCCGCCGCCTGCGCACCCCGGAACCGGTCCGCACGATCCAGGCGGCGGTACGACAGGGAGCGTGGGGCCTGCCGCTGCTCACGCGACTGCTCGAAACGCTGAGGGACACAGCCCGGGCAACCCGCTCAAGCTCCACCGCTTAGCAACGCTCCGCCCACCCCCCGGGGTGGTCAGTCGGCCGACGTCGCCTTCAGGGCGAGCCACAGCTCCATCCGTACGTCCGGGTCGTCCAGAGAGCGCCCCAGGATCTCCTCGACCCTCCGCATCCGGTACCGCAGCGTATGCCGGTGCACGCCCAGGTCCGCCGCCGCCGCGTCCCACTGGCCGTGCCGTGACAGCCACGCCCGCAGCGAGGCGACCAGGTCCCCCCGCCCCGTGGCATCGTGCTCGCGCAACGCCCGCAGCAGCCCGTCGGCGAACGCCTTCACCGCGTCGTCGGCCAGCAGCGGCAGCACCGACCCGGCTGCCAGCTGCTCGTGCTCCACCAGCACCCGCCCCCGCCGCCGCGCCACCGACAGCGCCTGCTCGGCCTGCTTGTAGGCCGCCGCCGCGGCGATCGGCCCGGCCGGCGCGGACAGTCCGACGACCAGTTCCTCCTCGTCGCCCCCGGCCTGCTCGGGCACCGCCCGCGCCGCCTCGAGCGCCGCCGCGTACTGCGTACAGGCGGCCACGGCCGCGCCCCCGTCCGCGGCGAGCACCACCAGCCGCTCCCCGTCCGGCACGACCAGTACGGCCTCGCCGGAGCGGGCGGCGGCGGACTCCACGCTCTCCGCGAGACCGCCCAGCGGATCACCGCCCAGGTCGGCGACGGCGCCACCGCCTCCTCCTCCACCGGCCGGCACACGCGCACGGCCGTGGGCCTGGGCATGCCCATCCGCGTGCACCCGCGCGGCCGACCCGGACACCGACTCGGCCACGATCATCCGGAACGGCGCGTCGAGCAGCCCGCCGTACAGGTCCCCGGCGACGGTCCGCGCGTGGTCGGGCTCGCCGGCGAGCAGCATGCGCAGCACCGCCGTACCGACGCGCTGTTCGGCCGCGTGCAGCGAGCGGGAGCGTTCGGTGGTCAGGGTGAGCAGGGCGATGGCGGAGTGCACGGCGTACCGTTCGGCGGTGCCGAGGGCGGCGGCCGTACCCACGGCGAGCGCGGCGCGCGGCCGGCGGCCCGTCCCGAGGGAGTGCAGCTCGACGCGGTCCTCATGATCGGGGCCGCCGACGACCGAGGAGGCGGGGGCGGGGCGGTCCCGCAGCCGTTCGACCTCGGCGGTGAGCCGTGCGGCGCGCCGGCCTGCCCAGTCCGGCGCGGCGGCGACGACGGCGCCCGAGGCGTCGTACAGCGCGGCCCACCCGTCGACCTGCGAGGCGAGCGCGCCGAGCAGTCCCTCCGGGCCGGCGATCAGCGCCTGCTTGGTCAACTCGCGCTGCGCGGCGAACCCTGCCGTCACGGCCCGGTACTGGTCGGCGGCGATGGCGGCGGAGACGGCCTTGCTGATGGCGAGGAAGGGGGTGCGGCGGGGCACCTCCAGCAGCGGCAGCCCCTCCTGCCGGGCGGCGTCGACGAGAGCCTCGGGAATCTCCTCGTAATTCACCCCGACGGCGAATCCGAGCCCGACGACACCGGCCCCCACCAGCCGCTTCACATACCGCCGCATCGCCTCCCGGTCCTCCGCGTCCAGCTTCAGCGCGGTGATCAGCAGCAGCTCGCCGCCCTCCATGTACGGCACGGGGTCGGCCAGCTCGCTGACGTGCGCCCAGCGGACGGGCACGTCGAGGCGGTCCTCGCCCGCGCGCACGGTCAGCTTGAGCGCGGAGTGGTGGACGAGCGAGGCGAGGGTAGGGGGCATCGGACCTTCATGGTGAGGGGGAAATCCACGGATCGGGTGATCGCGCTGACCACTCAGACCACTCTGACCGCGCCGAGCGCTCTGATCACGGTGATCTTTTGGCCGCCGCGTATGAACGGCCTACCCCGATTCTGCCTCACCGTACGAGCCCCCGCCGCCCCTCACCCGCGCAGATCCACCAGCAACGGCGGCGCGTGTTCCCCCCGCACACTCGTCAACGACAACACGGCATGCCCCGCGGGCACCCCGTGAGCCAACTCGGAAGCAGACCAACGCTCCCGCTCGACCTGCCGGACGGTCACGGCCTCCGTCGTCACCGCCTTGCCGGTGACCAGCTTCCGCAGGGCATGGATCGCGCGTGTCATCGGCTGGTCCGCGAAGACGGTGTGCCGGGCCACGTCCCGGGTCTCCACCCACGCGGTGCCCCAGGCGTCCGCGAACCTGCCCCCGTCCCACGTGGCCACCCCGGAGAACGCCATCCGGCAGCCGACGGCCGCGTACAACGGTCCGTGCAGCGCCTCGGGGACGTCACCGACGGTGCGCAGGGCGAGCACCACACCCGCGTTACGGGAGCGCAGCCGCGGGATGCGGCGGAGGGACTCGGTCGTCACCGCGCCGGTGGCGTCGTCCAGGACGAGGCAGACGAAGTGGGTCCGTTCGCCTGCCGACGCCACGGCGCCGAACTGCGCCAGCACCAGCCGGGTGACGATCCGCGACGCCTCTTCGTGGCCGCGCTCGGGCAGGTCGATGCGGACCCGCAGCGGATGGTGGGCGACGGCGCGCAGCGAGAACGCCCGGGCGCCCCCGCCGTCCGCGCCGAAGAACTCGGCGAACGCCGGCCGGTCCAGCACGGCGAGCCGGTCGGCCAGGACCGCCCCGGGATCGCCGGCGCTGCCCGACTGCCGGGCACGTGCCTCGAGTTCGCGGCGCATCGCGCCGTGCTCGTCCCCCGTGAGCGCCGCGCGCAGCCCCGCAAGGGCCGACGGCTCGCCCTCCAGCAGCTCACGCAGCACAGGCAGCGTCGGGAAGCGTCCGTACGCCGCCCGGTAGGGGCCGAGAAGCTGGGCGAGCGCGGTGGCCGCCCGTTGCCCGCTCACGGAGTCCAGGTCACCGGCGAGCCCCTCGGCCAGGAAGCC
Organism: Streptomyces sp. MMG1121; assembly: GCF_001280015.1. GTDB lineage: Bacteria > Actinomycetota > Actinomycetes > Streptomycetales > Streptomycetaceae > Streptomyces. The sequence goes on along the minus strand of NZ_LGDV01000119.1, from coordinate 135,180 downwards.
GGCCACCTCGTCGGGGTCGTCGGACTCCGCGTACGGGTCGAGGTCGTGGACGGACGCGGGGTCGCCGAGACGTACGACGACGTCGTAGGCCGAGTCGGGCCCGAGCGGGGTACCGGCCGCGCAGACGGTGACGACGGCGCACTGTCCCGTCAGCGCCTGCAGGCCGAGCGACTCGACGACGGGCCGGATCAGATGGCGTGTCTTGCCGGCGCCGGAGGGACCGACGGCCAGCAGCGAGGTGCCGAGGGTCTCCGGTGCGAGAGCGGCCCCCGCTCCTCCGTACCCGAGCGGGGTGCGGTCACCCGCGACCCACTGCCCGATGCGGACCTGCCCGGCGAGCAGATCGTGCCGGGCGCCCCGGCCGGGCAGGTCACGGTGGCCGGAAGGGTGGGTCCAGGCGGCGGCGCCCTCGCGCAGGACCGTGTCGGAGAAGGAGGAGACCCCGGCCCGGGCGCGGGCCACGGTCCACATGCGGCCGACCCTCGCGCAGTCCACGTCGTTCATCCGGCCGGCGTGCACCTCGGCGGCGAGCAGGTCCGCGGCCTGGTGCTGACCGGCCTCCCGCAGTTCGGGCCACTGTGACGGCCGACGGTCGACGGCCGGCTGTGCGGCCTGCCCGGCCCTGGACCGCCCCCGTGCGGCGAGCGCTTCCTTCGCGAAGGGCCACCAGCCGCCGATCCGGGCGAACGGCCACAGCACGAGCAGGGTGATGAACGCGTACAGCCCGTCCGTGAGCGCTTCCGACGCGAACACGCTGTAGTCGCCGGTGATCAGGACGATGAGCGAGAACAGCGGATCCTGGACGGGCAGCGCGTTCCAGCCGAGGCCGAACGCGCTCGGGAAGACGAAGGCCAGCGCGATCAGCGCGCCCAGGGCGGCGATCAGGGCGCGGGCGGGCTGTTCGCGGCGCGTGACGACGTGCCGGATGATGTCGGACCAGCTGCCCAGGCGTGCCATGGCGAAGACGAGGATCGCGAAGAACACGCCGTCGGCGACGGTGACGGCCTCGGCGCCCTGGTAGCTCTTGGGTGTCGTGGTGCCGCCCCACCACCAGTCGTCCGGGGTGACCAGCTTGAGGACGGCCCACTGGTACGGGAGGCTGCCGTGCCGCCACAGCGACCACAGCAGCAGCCCCGCCACCAGGGGGACGACGAAGCCGACGATGGTGACGGGAGCCAGACGCCGTGCCGGGCGGACGGCTTTGGGCGGGCGGTAGCCATAACGCCAGATACCGGGCTCGACGGCCGGGCGGGGCTGGTCGAGCCAGTCGGCGACGGGCGAGCGGGGCGGCGAGGAGTGGGGGGTGTGCGAGGGCTGCGCACCCGGGGGCGGCACGTCCGGCGCGCGAGCCGGCCGTGGCGGCACCACCGGCCCCTCAAACGGCTCCGCCGGGCGAGGTACCGAATTCGCATGCGTGCCGCGTGCGTCCCGTGTGCCGTCGCTGTCCATCGCCCTGCCCCCTGACCAGCCGTTCCGTCCACCGTCAGCGAGCCAATCTAACGCGCCGGCAAGGGGAGTTCACCGCTTACGCGGCCGAGAGCGAGGGCCGACCGGGTGCAGTTCGGCCGGGTGACTATGTCCAGGACGGACAAGCGGCGGCGCGGACAACGCCCACATGGAGCATGCCCACCCTCCGTTCCCGGCCCTAGCCTGCGAAGAAAGATAGGTAAGCGGCCGAAAACGCACCCCCGGAGCCATCCGGGGCGCACGACCAGACCGCCCGGTACGCAAGATCATCAGGAGCCCTCATGACCGCACTTCCGCAGGAGCGCCGCGTCGTCACCGCCATCCCCGGCCCGAAGTCGCAGGAGCTGCAGGCCCGCCGTACCGCCGTGGTCGCGCAGGGCGTGGGCTCCACGCTGCCGGTCTTCGTCACCCGCGCCGGCGGCGGTGTCATCGAGGACGTCGACGGCAACAGCTTCATCGACTTCGGGTCGGGTATCGCCGTGACCAGCGTCGGTGCGTCCGCCGAGGCCGTCGTACGGCGGGCGAGCGCGCAGCTCGCCGACTTCACCCACACCTGTTTCATGGTCACCCCGTACGAGGGGTACGTCGCCGTCGCCGAGGCGCTCGCGGAGCTGACCCCGGGCGACCACGCCAAGAAGTCCGCGCTGTTCAACTCCGGCGCCGAGGCCGTCGAGAACGCCGTCAAGATCGCGCGCGCCTACACCAAGCGGCAGGCCGTCGTCGTGTTCGACCACGGGTACCACGGCCGGACCAACCTCACCATGGCGCTGACCGCCAAGAACATGCCGTACAAGCACGGGTTCGGGCCGTTCGCGCCCGAGGTCTACCGCGTGCCGGTGGCGTACGGCTACCGCTGGCCGACCGGGGCGGAGAACGCCGGTCCCGAGGCCGCCAAGCAGGCCATCGACCAGATGAGCAAGCAGGTCGGCGCGGACAACATCGCCGCGATCATCATCGAGCCGGTGCTCGGCGAGGGCGGCTTCATCGAGCCGGCCAAGGGCTTCCTCCCGGAGATCGTGAAGTTCGCCAACGACAACGGCATCGTCTTCGTCGCCGACGAGATCCAGTCCGGGTTCTGCCGCACCGGCCAGTGGTTCGCCTGCGAGGACGAGGGCATCGTCCCGGACCTGATCACGACCGCCAAGGGCATCGCCGGCGGTCTGCCGCTCGCCGCCGTCACCGGGCGCGCCGAGATCATGGACGCCGCGCACGCCGGCGGCCTGGGTGGTACCTACGGCGGTAACCCGGTCGCGTGCGCCGGTGCGCTCGGTTCCATCGAGACCATGAAGGAGCTGGACCTCAACGGCAAGGCCAAGCGCATCGAGGAGATCATGAAGGGTCGCCTCACCGCCATGGCCGAGAAGTTCGACGTCATCGGTGACGTGCGCGGTCGCGGTGCCATGATCGCCATCGAGCTCGTCAAGGACCGCGCCACCAAGGAGCCCAACCCCGAGGCCACCGCCGCGCTCGCCAAGGCCTGCCACCAGGAGGGCCTGCTGGTCCTGACCTGTGGCACCTACGGCAACGTGCTGCGCTTCCTGCCCCCGCTGGTCATCGGCGAGGACCTCCTGAACGAGGGTCTCGACATCATCGAGCAGGCCTTCGCGCGCATCTGAGCCACTGGTCCGAACCTCTGGCGTTACCTGCGGCAGGCCGTGTGAAGAACGTGTGCGAGGTGGATGACGGGACGCGATTCCGTCTGCCCAACCGCCTCGGCCTGCCGTAGGTTCTAGGCAGATGAGAGATACACCCCGCCCACGGGGGACTGTGGGCGGTCTCGGGCCGAGGCCTCCCCAGCTTCGACCTGGCCGTGCCCTCGCGCACACAACCGGCGCCCTCGCGGCTCCGGGATCTCCTCACCGATCGGACGGTCGCCGCCCCAAACCCCCCGGGGCGCGCGACGTTCCGATCCGGACGGCCGCCTCGGAACCACCCCCCCTGTTCCGGGGCGGCCGACCTCCTTCCTCATGAGTCTGCCAAGCTGGGCGCCGTGTCGACCGTAGTCCGCCGTGCCCTGCTGCTGGCCCTCCCGGCCATCGCGCTGTTCGTCCTGTCCACCTGGCAGGTCGTGGCGCACGGTCCGCTGCTGCACCTGGACGCCCGCCTCAGCCGGGACCTCGTCCGCCCCGACCGGTTCTCCGAGCTGCTCTCCGACCTCGGGAACATCCAGGTCGCCGTGCCGGCCCTCGTCCTCGTCCTCGGGTACGTCCTATGGCGGGGCCATGCGGCCGGTACGCGGCGCTGGTGGCTGCCGCCCGCCGCCGCGGCCGTGCTCATGGCGCTCGTCCCGGCGATCGTCGTACCGCTCAAGGACTGGACCGCACGGCCGGGGACCCCCGTGGTGCCCCCGGGCGTCGGCTACTTCCCCTCCGGTCACACGGCCACGGCGGCCATCGCCTACGGCTCCGCGACCCTCGTGCTCCTGCCCTGGCTGCGGTCGGCCGCCGCCCGCCGGAGCCTGGTCACCCTCTGTGCGGCCCTGGTCCTCGGGGTCTCGTACGGCCTGGTCCGCCATGGTTATCACTGGCCGCTGGACGTGGCGGCCAGCTGGTGTCTGTGCACCGTGCTGCTGACCGCCCTCGCCCTGGTGATCGGTCCGGTCAGCCGAAGTACGCGTCGAAGGTGTGCTGGAACTCCCAGTTCGAATAGCGGTCCCAGTTCACCGACCACGTCATCAGACCGCGCAGCGCCGGCCAGGTCCCGTGGGTCGCGTACGCGCCGCAGTTCGTCTTCTTCGTCAGGCAGTCCAGGGTCTTCGTGACCTCGGCCGGCGCGACGTAGCCGTTGCCCGCGTTCGTCGAGGCCGGCATGCCGATGGCGACCTGGTCGGGGCGCAGCGGCGGGAAGACGTTGTTCGGGTCGCCCGCCACGGGGAAGCCGGTGAGCAGCATGTCCGTCATGGCGATGTGGAAGTCGGCGCCGCCCATGGAGTGGTACTGGTTGTCCAGTCCCATGATGGGGCCCGAGTTGTAGTCCTGGACGTGCAGCAGGGTGAGGTCGTCGCGCAGGGCGTAGATGACGGGGAGGTACGCCCCGCAGCGCGGGTCCTGGCCGCCCCACTTGCCGGTGCCGTAGAACTGGTAGCCGTTCTGCACGAAGAAGGTTTCGGGCGCCATGGTCAGCACGAACTTCGAGCCGTACTTGGCCTTCAGGGTCTTCAGTGCCGAGATCAGGTTCACGATCACGGGTGTCGTGGGGTTCTTGAAGTCCGTGTCGTTCGTGTCGAGCGAGAGCGAGTGGCCCTCGAAGTCGATGTCCAGGCCGTCGAGGCCCCAGGTGTCGATGATATTCGAGACCGAGGAGACGAAGGTGTCGCGGGCCGCGGTGGTCGTCAGCTGGACCTGGCCGTTCTGGCCGCCGATCGAGATCAGCACCTTCTTGCCGGCGGCCTGCTTGGCCTTGATGGCCGCCCTGAAGTCGGCGTCGGACTCGGCGGTCGGGCACTCCGTCACGGGGCAGCGGTTGAAGCGGATGTCGCCGGAGGTGGGCGAGGTGGGCTCGCCGAAGGCCAGATCGACGACGTCCCAGCTGTCCGGGACGTCGGCGAGCCGGGTGTAGCCGGAGCCGTTGGCGAAGCTCGCGTGGAGATAGCCGACGAGGGCGTGGGTGGGCAGGCCCGTCGAACCACCGCCACCGCCGCTGTCCGCGCCGGTCGTCGCGGTCACGGCCGCCGACTTGGCGGACTCGCCCGCGTCGTTGCTCGCGGTGACCTGGAAGCTGTACGCCGTCGAGGCCGACAGCCCGCCAACGGTGGCCGAAGTGCCGCTCGTGGTCTGCGACTTGACCCCGTCGCGGTAGACCGTGTAGCTGCCGGCGCCGCTCACCGCCGACCAGGACAGGGCGACGGAGGAGGAGGTGACGGAGGTGGTCCGCAGGCCGGCGGGCGCGGCGGGCGGCTGTCCGGTGCCGCTGCCGCCCGGGCCGACGAGGGAGATGTCGTCGGCGTAGTAGGCGCCGGTGCCGTACCAGCCGTGGGTGTAGATGGTCACTTGCGTGGTGGCGGCGCCGGTGGTGAAGGTGGTGCTCAGCTCCTGCCAGTCGGGGGCGGACTGGGTCCAGGTGGAGACGTCGGTGGTGCCGGTGCCGTTCGCGCCGAGGTAGACGTAGGAGCCGCGGACGTAACCGGACAGTGTGTACGTCGCGTTCGGCTGGACGGTGACGGTCTGCGCGCACTGGGCGTCGTCACTGCCGGCCGGGGTCGCCTGGAGGGCAGAACTCCCGCTGTGCACAGGCGAGTTGACGGTCGTACCGGCGCTGCAGGTCCAGCCGGCCAGGCCGGACTCGAAGCCGCCGTTCTGCGCGACGTCCGCGTCGGCCGCGCGGGCGGCCGACGAGAGCGCGGTCATGCCGGGCACGGCCAGCAGTACGGCCGCGAGCAGGGCGAGGAGGGGTCTGGGAGGTCGGACGCGGTCCACAAGGGCCTCCGGTGCCGGGGGAGTTGGAGGGGCGGAGCGCACTCAACTTGGTCCAGACCAATCCTGTTGTCAAGGTGTCCGGTCGCTACCCGTCTCCACCCCCGCCCCTGGCCGGCCCCGCCGCCGCTTCGTGCATCGCCAGCTCCAGCAGCGCCGGATCGGTCAGCGTGCCCGAGCCGTCCGGCGGCACCAGCCAGCGCACCCCCCGGGTCGCCCGGCCGGGGTACGGCACGACGATCCAGGTGCCGGGCCCGGCGGTGCGGATGCCGGTGCCGACCCAACGGGCCGCGGTCCCCGGCGCCACGAAGAACCCGACCCGGTTGTCGCCGAAGTCGACGAGCACCGGGCCGGGCCGGTCGAGGATCCTGGTGAGCACGTCCAGGGCCGGATAGCCGAGGTCACCGGGCAGGATCAGTACGTCCCAGGCCTTGCCGGCGGGCAGCAGCGCGATCCCGAGGGGGTTGCGCTCCCATTCCCAGCGGCAGGCCTCGGGGTCCGGTGCGACGGATGCGAGCCATTCGACGGCCGTCTTCGCCCCAGTCATCAGAAGGCCTCCCTCTGCTTCTGTCGACGCGGTCGCGTCAGCAGGAGAGAGGGAGGCCTTCCCGGGGCATTACGCGGGTTCCGCGCACCCTTTGGAGTGGGATGGGTCACACTCCAGGACCGGCTGGGGAGCTGATCCCGGCGCGTTCCTAGTCCCAGTAGTAGTGGCAGTGGTGGTGACGGTCCCAGTAGCAGTGCCGGTGGTGGTGCCGGTCGCGGTGGTCCTGCCGGTCTCGGTGGTCCTGCCGGTCTCGGTGGTCCTGCCGGACAGCCGTGGTCACCGCGGACGCCTGGTGCATCGGCGCCGCCGTGGCGGCCACGGCCGGGAGCATGACACCCGCGATCACGACGGCGGAGGAGGCCGCCGCCGTTGCCAGGCCCAGGCGGCGCTTGGCACGGGAGTCGTCGTCCTTGCGGATGATGCGGGCGATGGGGTTCATGATCTTCTCCTTGTGTTCCGGAGTGGAAGCCGGTGCCTCCCGGTGAGGCCCGTGCTTCCAGTACGCCGGAACGCGGGAGCGGGGTCATGCTCCGAAATCTCGTGGCTTGACGCAGCCACGAGGATCGGATAAAGGCCCGGTAAATGCCTCAGCTGTCGAAGCCCAGGCCCAGCCGGTCCATCGTCCGCAGCCACAGATTGCGCCGGCCGCCCTGCGCGTCCGCGCGGGCCAGGGACCACTTGGTGAGGGCGATCCCGGTCCAGGCGAACGGCTCCGGCGGGAACGGCAGCGGCTTCTTGCGGACCATCTCCAGCTCCGTGCGCTCGGTGCGCTCCCCGTCCAGCAGGTCCAGCATCACGTCCGCGCCGAACCTGGTCGCGCCCACACCGAGACCGGTGTACCCGGCCGCGTACGCGACCCGGCCCTGGTGCGCGGTGCCGAAGAACGCCGAGAAGCGCGAGCAGGTGTCGATCGCGCCGCCCCAGGCGTGGGTGAAGCGGACGCCCTCCAACTGCGGGAAGCACTCGAAGAAGTGGCCCGCGAGCTTGGCGTACGTCTCCGGGCGGTCGTCGTACTCCGCGCGCACCCGGCCGCCGTAGTGGTGGATCGCGTCGTAACCGCCCCACAGGATCCGGTTGTCGGCGGAGAGCCGGAAGTAGTGGAACTGGTTGGCGCTGTCCCCCAGGCCCTGGCGGTTCTTCCAGCCGATCTCCGCCAGCTGCCCTTCGCTGAGCGGCTCGGTCATCAGCGCGTAGTCGTAGACCGGGACGGTGTAGGAGCGCACGCGGCGCAGCAGGCTCGGGAAGATGTTCGTGCCGAGCGCGACCGTGCGGGCGTGGACCGCGCCGTACGGGGTGCGTACGGCCATGCCGGCGCCGTACGTCTTCAGCGTCAGCGCGGGCGTGTGCTCGTACACCCGCACGCCGAGCTCGAGACAGGCCTTCTTCAGGCCCCAGACCAGCTTCGCGGGGTGCAGCATGGCCACGCCCCGGCGGTCCCACAGGCCCGCCTCGAAGGTGGGCGAGGCGACCTCCGCGCGCACGGCGTCGGCGTCCAGGAACTCGAGGCCGTCCGCGAGGCCCTTCTCCTCCAGCTCCCGGTGCCAGTCGCGCAGTTCCCAGGCCTGGTAGGTCTCGGTGGCGACGTCGATCTCGCCGGTGCGCTCGAACTCGCAGTCGATGCCGTGCCGGGCGACCGCGGCCTCGATCTCGTCGAGGTTGCGCCGGCCCAGCTCCTGCAGCTTCCCGATCTCGTCGGGCCAGCGGGTCAGGCCGTTGGGCAGGCCGTGGGTGAGGGAGGCGGCGCAGAAGCCGCCGTTGCGGCCGGAGGCGGCCCAGCCCACCTCGCGGCCTTCCAGCAGGACCACATCGCGCTGCGGGTCGCGCTCCTTGGCGTTGAGCGCGGTCCACAGCCCGCTGTAACCACCGCCGACGACCAGCAGGTCGCAGGTGTCGGTGCCGGTGAGGGCGGGCTCGGCGACGGGCTTGCCGGGGTCTTCCAGCCAGTACGGGACCGGCTGGGCTTCGGAGAGAGAGGCTATCCAGTTGTCTGTGCCACGGCTCATGGCGCTTGGGGCCATGATTTCAACTCCCTACAGTGCCTTTTGCTTGTTACGGCGATTGTTGACGGCCATCGAGGCCAGGACGAGCAGTACGGCGACGAGGAACATGGCCGTACCGATGACGTTGATCTGCACGGGCGTACCGCGCTGCGCCGAACCCCACACGAACATCGGGAAGGTGACGGTCGAGCCGGCGTTGAAATTGGTGATGATGAAATCGTCGAAGGACAGCGCGAACGACAGCAGCGCGCCCGCGGCGATTCCGGGTGCCGCGATGGGCAGGGTGACCCGCAGGAAGGTCTGCACGGGACCGGCGTACAGGTCGCGGGCGGCCTCCTCCAGCCGCGGGTCCATCGACATCACCCGCGCCTTGACCGCGGTGACGACGAAGCTCAGACAGAACATGATGTGCGCGATCAGGATCGTGTAGAAGCCCAGCTGGGCACCCATGTTGAGGAACAGGGTGAGCAGCGAGGCGGCCATCACGACCTCGGGCATCGCCATCGGCAGGAAGATCAGCGAGTTGACGGCGCCGCGGGCACGGAAGCGGTAGCGGACCAGCGCGAAGGCGATCATCGTGCCGAGGACCGTGGCGCCGATCGTCGCCCACACGGCGATCTGGAGGCTGATGGACAGCGAGCCGCACATGTCGGCGACGCCGCACGGCTGCTTCCAGGCGTCCAGCGAGAAGTGCTGCCACTCGTAGTTGAAGCGCCCCTTCGGCTTGTTGAAGGAGAACACCGTGACGATGACGTTCGGCAGCAGCAGATAGGCGAGCGTCAGCAGTCCCGCTATGACGACGAGTTGGCGCTTGAGCCAGGTGACGAAGGGCATTTAGACCAGGTCCTCCGTCCCGGACCGGCGGATGTAGATCGTGACCATGGCCAGGATGGCGGCCATGAGAATGAAGGAGAGAGCGGCGGCGGTCGGATAGTCCAGGATGCGCAGGAACTGCGTCTGGATCACATTTCCGATCATGCGCGTGTCGGTGGAACCGAGCAGTTCGGAGTTGACGTAGTCACCGGCCGCCGGGATGAACGTCAGCAGCGTGCCGGAGACCACGCCCGGCATCGACAGCGGGAAGGTCACCTTGCGGAAGGTGGTCCACGGCCTGGCGTACAGATCGCCGGCCGCCTCGTGCAGCCGGCCGTCGATCCGCTCCAGCGAGGTGTACAGCGGCAGGATCATGAACGGCAGGAAGTTGTACGTCAGTCCGCACACCACCGCGAGCGGTGTGGCGAGGACGCGGTCGCCGGCCGTCCAGCCGAGCCAGTTGGTGAGGTCCAGGACGTGCAGCGAGTTCAGGGTGTGCACGACCGGGCCGTTGTCGGCGAGGATCGTCTTCCAGGCCAGCGTGCGGATCAGGAAGCTGGTGAAGAACGGCGCGATCACCAGGATCATGATCAGGTTGCGCCAGCGGCCCGCGCGGAAGGCGATCAGATAGGCCAGCGGGTAGCCGAGCAGCAGGCACAGCACGGTGGCCCCGGCCGCGTAGAAGACGGACCGCAGGAACTGCGGCCAGTACTCGCTCAGCGCGTTCCAGTAGGTCACGAAGTGCCAGGTGACCTTGTAGCCCTCCTCCAGCGAGCCCGTCTGCACGGACGTGGAGGCCTGGTAGACCAGGGGCAGCGCGAAGAAGACGATCAGCCACAGCAGGCCGGGCAGCAGCAGCCAGTACGGGGTGAACCGGCCGCGCCTGCGCACGGGCTTGGTCTCCTTGGCCGGGGCGAGCGGGGGTGGTGCCTCGGTGAGCGTCGACATCAGGCGGCCGCCTCTTCCTCGGTGCCCGCGTCGATGTCCTGGGCGGCGTCCAGGCCGAAGGTGTGTGCCGGGCTCCAGTGCAGGACGACGTCGGCGCCGGGCACGAGCCGGCCGTCGCGCTCGACGTTCTGGACGTACACCGCGAGTTCGTCGCAGACCGGGCTGTCGATCACGTACTGCGTGGAGACGCCGATGAAGCTCGCGTCGGCGATCTTGCCGGTGAGGCGGTTGCGGCCCTCGGGGATCTCGCCCGCGTCGTCGGCGTGGGTGAGGGAGATCTTCTCCGGGCGGATGCCGACCAGCACCTTGCCGCCGGCCTTCGTGGGCGCCGAACATCGGGCCTCGGGCAGCACGAGCTTGCCGCCGCCGGCCTTGAGGACGATGTCGTCGCCGTTCTTCGTGTCGACCTCGGCCTCGATGAGGTTGGAGGTGCCGAGGAAGTTCGCGACGAAGGTGGTGTTCGGGTTCTCGTAGAGGTCGGTGGGCGAGCCGAGCTGTTCGACGCGGCCCGCGTTCATCACGGCGACCGTGTCGGCCATGGTCATGGCCTCCTCCTGGTCGTGCGTGACGTGGACGAAGGTGATGCCGACCTCGGTCTGGATGCGCTTGAGCTCCAGCTGCATCTGGCGGCGCAGCTTGAGGTCGAGGGCGCCGAGCGGCTCGTCGAGGAGGAGCACCTTGGGGTGGTTGATCAGGGCGCGGGCGACGGCCACACGCTGCTGCTGGCCACCCGAGAGCTGGTGCGGCTTCTTGCGCGCCTGCTCGCCGAGCTGGACGAGGTCCAGCATGTCCTCGACCTGCTTCTTCACGCTCTTGATACCGCGCCGGCGCAGGCCGAAGGCGACGTTCTCGAAGATGTCGAGGTGCGGGAAGAGGGCGTAGGACTGGAAGACCGTGTTCACCGGCCGCTTGTACGGCGGCAGGTGCGTGACGTCCTGGTCACCGAGGCACACGGTGCCGCTCGTCGGCTCCTCCAGGCCCGCGATCATGCGCAGGGTGGTGGTCTTGCCGCAGCCGGAGGCGCCGAGCAGGGCGAAGAAGGAGCCCTGCGGCACGGTCAGGTCCAGCGGCTGTACGGCGGTGAAGCCGTTGTCGTACGTCTTGCTGATACCGGAGAGGCGGACGTCGCCGCTGTTGTCTGGTGTCGTCATCGTCGTCGTCACGCCCCTGTGAGCTTCGAGAACTTCTGCTGGTAGGCCGTCTCTTCCTTCTGCGTCAGCGCGCGGAAGGCATGGGACTTCGCCTGCATGGCCTTGTCGGGAATGATCAGCGGGTTGTTCGCCGCCGATTTGTCGATCTTCGCAAGATAGGGCTGTACTCCGGCGACGGGGCTCACGTAGTTGATGTAGGCGGCCAGCTCCGCGGCGGGCTCGGGCTCGTAGTAGTAGTCGATGAGCCGCTCGGCGTTCGTCTTGTGGCGCGCCTTGTTGGGGATAAGCAGGTTGTCGGTCGACGTCATGTAGCCGGCCGCAGGGATGACGTAGCCGACGTCCGGGCTGTCCGCCTGGAGCTGGACGATGTCGCCGCCCCAGGCGATGCACGCGGCGAAGTCGCCCTTGGCGAGGTCCGACGTGTAGTCGTTGCCGGTGAAGCGGCGGATCTGGCCCTTGTCGACGGCCTTCTGGAGGCGGGCGATCACCGCGTCGAAGTCGTCGTCGGTGAACTTCGCCGGGTCCATGCCCATGTCGAGCATCGTCATGCCGACGCTGTCGCGCATCTCGGTCAGGAAGCCGACCCGGCCCTTGAGCCCGGGGTTGTCCAGCAGGTCGGAGACCGACTTCACCTCGATGCCGTCGAGCGCCTTCTTGTTGTAGGCGATGACGGTCGAGATGCCCTGCCAGGGGTACGAGTAGGCGCGGCCCGGGTCCCAGTCGGGGTCCCGGAACTGGTCCGAGAGGTTGGCGAAGGCGTGCGGCAGGTTGGACGCGTCCAGTTTCTGGACGTACCCGAGCCGGATCATGCGGGCGGCCAGCCAGTCGGTGAGCACGATGAGGTCGCGGCCGGTGTCGTGGCCGGCGGCCAGCTCGGGCTGGATCTTGCCGAAGAACTCGTCGTTGTCGTTGATGTCCTCGGTGTACTTGACCTGGATGCCGGTCCGCCTGGTGAAGGCGTCGAGCGTGGGATGGCGCTTGCCGGTCTTGTCCGCGTCGATGTACTCGGGCCAGTTGGAGAAGTTGACGGTCTTCTCCGTGGCCGAGTGGTCGTCGGCGGACACACCGCCCTGTGTCTTGGTCGCCGCGGGGATCCCGCAGGCGCTCAGCGCCCCGAGGCCGCCGACCGCGAGCGCACCGCCCGCCGAGGCGCGCAGCAGCGACCGGCGGGTCAGGTACGCGCGGCCGGCGCGCGGGCCGCGCCGCATGGCGGCCGCGTCGGCCGGGGTCAGGCGGTGGGGCTCGTAGTGCTCCATGCGCGTGGTGCCCTTTCGGGAGGGGTCGGCCTGGTCGGTGGCCGGCGGTTGCTTAGCGGTCCCCGAAGACGGTGCGGTGCCAGTCCTTCCTGGCCACCGCGGTGTTGTCGAACATTACGTGCTTGACCTGCGTGTACTCCTCGAAGGAATACACCGACATGTCCTTGCCGAAGCCGGACGCCTTGTAGCCGCCGTGCGGCATCTCGCTGATGATCGGGATGTGGTCGTTGATCCACACACAGCCCGCCTTGATCTCGCGGGTGGCGCGATTGGCCCGGTAGACGTTGCCGCTCCAGGCGGAGGCGGCGAGGCCGTACGGGGTGTCGTTGGCCAGCCGGATCCCTTCATCATCCGTGTCGAACGGCAGGACCACCAGAACCGGCCCGAAGATCTCGGACTGGACGATCTCGCTGTCCTGGGCCGCGCCCGCGATCAGCGTCGGCCGGTAGTAGGCGCCCTTCTCCAGCGCGCCCTTCGGGGCCTCGCCGCCGGTCACCACGCGCGCGTAGGCACGCGCGCGGTCCACGAACGCGGCGACCCGGTCCCGCTGGACGTGCGAGATGAGCGGTCCGAGGTCGGTGCCGGGAGCGAAGGGATCGCCCAGCCGTACGGTCTCCATCAGCGCCGCGGTGCGCTCCACGAACGCCTCGTACAGCGGTCGCTGCACGTACGCGCGCGTGGCGGCCGTGCAGTCCTGGCCGGTGTTGATGAGCGCACCGGCGACGGCCCCGTTCGCGGCGGCCTCCAGGTCGGCGTCGTCGAACACCACGAAGGGCGCCTTGCCGCCCAGCTCCAGATGCAGGCGCTTGACGGTGGCGGTGGCGATCTCGGCGACCCGCTTGCCGACGGCCGTGGACCCGGTGAAGGAGGTCATGGCGACGTCGGGGTGACCGATCAGATGCTCGCCCGCCTCCTTGCCGGTGCCCGTGACGATGTTGATGACCCCGTCCGGGATTCCGGCGTCGGTCGCGGCCCGCGCGAACAGCAGCGAGGTGAGCGGGGTCAGCTCGGCGGGCTTGAGCACGATGGTGTTGCCCGCGGCGATCGCCGGGAGGATCTTCCAGGCGGCCATCTGGAGGGGGTAGTTCCAGGGCGCGATGGACCCGACGACGCCGATCGGCTCGCGCCGGACGTACGACGTGTGGTCACCGGAGTACTCGCCGGCGGACTGGCCCTGCAGATGCCGGGCGGCGCCCGCGAAGAAGGCGGTGTTGTCGATGGTGCCCGGCACGTCGAACTCGCGGGTCAGCTTCAGCGGCTTGCCGCACTGCAGTGACTCGGCGCGGGCCAGCTCCTCGGCGCGGTCGGCGAGCACGGCGGCGAAGCGGTGCATGGCCTCGGAGCGCTCGCCCGGAGTGGCCGCGGCCCAGCCCGGGAACGCCTCGCGCGCGGCGGCCACGGCCGCGTCGACGTCGTCGGCGCCGGCCAGTTCGTAGGTGTACACCTCCTCCCCGGTGGCGGGGTCGACCACGGCGTGGGTACGGCCCGAGGAACCCTTCGCCTGGCGGCCCGCGATGAACTGCGCGCCTTCGGCGAATCGGTCCTGCGCGGGGAATCGTTCCGGGGTGGCAATGCCCGGGTTGTGCATGTCGCTCTCCTCCGCCGTACGCCCCGTCCCGGGGGTGGGTGGCGTAGCTCCAGCTCGATTTGAGTGCCGATCCTGACAGAGCAATAGGACTCCAACAAGTGATTCCGTTGTTGCCTTTTGGTTACGCGACGGAATCTGTCGACCAGGTGTCGAGTCGCAATGGAAAAGGACGGACGGAGTGTCAGTGGTGCGTGCCACACTCGCGTGCATGGGGAAGATCGACGGGGTGGAAGCCCTGATCAGCGAGGTCCGGGCAGGGGCCCACATCAAGTACCTCCACTTCTGGGGGCACCGGCCGCGGAAGGACGGCAGCATCGGCTCGGGCTGTCTGAGCCAGTGGTGGCCGTCACCCTTCGTGGTGGACGGTGTGGAGTACGCGACGGCGGAGCACTGGATGATGGCGGGCAAGGCCCGGCTGTTCGCGGACGCTGCGGCGGAGCGCGAGGTGCTGGCCGCGGGGCATCCCGCCGAGGCGAAGAAGGCCGGGCGGCTGGTCCGGGGCTTCGACGAGGCGATATGGGAGCGGGAGCGGTTCCGGATCGTGGTCGAGGGCAGCGTGCACAAGTTCGCCGCCGACGACGCGCTGCGCGCGTTCCTCCTCGGCACCGGTGACCGTGTGCTGGTCGAGGCGAGCCCTGTGGACCGGGTATGGGGTATCGGACTCGCGGCGAGTGACGAGGCGGCGATGGATCCGCAGCGGTGGCGGGGGCCGAATCTGCTGGGGTTCGCGCTGATGGCGGCGCGGGAGAGGCTGGCGGCGGCCTGAGCGGACCGGGGCGCGGGGCCGTGCCGACACGCGGCCTCGTCGCCGCAGGCCGTCACCGAGGACGCGGGGCAGGGCGAGGGCTACGTGGCGGCGGCGATGACGACACCGTAGAAGCCGACCATCAGCACGATGCCCGCCACGCCGCAGATGAGCCCCGCCAGCGCCATGCCCGGGTTCGTCGCCTCGCCCCGCTTCGCCTTCCCGCGGCCGATCGCGCCGAAGATGATCGCGAGGATGCCCAGCACCAGGGCGATCGGCCACATCAGGAAGCCGACCGCGGCCAGGATGCCGCACACCAGGGCGGCGGTGCCCAGACCGTTGCTCGGGGCCGGCTGCATGCCGGGCCAGCCGTAGCCGTTCGCGGCCGGGTAGGCGCCGGGGTAGGACAGCTGCGTCCCGCCGCCCGGGTAGCCGTAGGCCGACGGCGTGCCCGGGTAGCCGTACGGCACCTGGCCGGGGCCGTCGGGCGCGATGGGCGGCGGGGGCACGGGCTCGGTCGCCGGGTACTGTCCGACGGGCGGGGCGTACGGCAGCGCCGTGCCGGCGGGCGGGGCGTACGGGTTCGCGGGGGCGGTCGGGGGCGCGTACGGAGTCGCCATCGGGGTGGCCGTCGGCGGGGCGTACGGGTCGGCGGGGGGCGCGAAGGGGTTCGCCGCGGACGCGGGGCCTGCGGAGGGCGGGGCCCAGGTCGAGGGGACCGCGTCAGTCGGCACCGAGATCAGCGTCTGCTGATCGTGGACGGAGCCGGGTCCGGGGCCGCCCGGAGCCGGGGCCTGCGGGGCCGTCGGCGTCGCGTCCGCGGACTTGCCCAGCGGCACCCCGGGGGACTCGGGCCGCCCGCCGGCGGGCTGCTGCTCCGGTGGCATGGACCGCGGCACCTCGTCGGACATCTGAACGTAACCCCCTCGAACGGCTGTGCCTCATGCTACGGGCCGCCGCCGCTCCGGACGGCACGGGCCGGGGCCTACGATGATCCCGCGCAATCGATCAGCCGATCACCACGCCCGCACCACGCTTCCGGTCCGCGGGCGCCCGTCCCGGGGAGGACCCCTTGACCGACCACAGCTCCGCACTCGCCACCGGCACGGCAGACCGCGATCTGCGGACCTTCATCGCCGGCCTCCCCAAAGCCGAACTGCACGTCCACCACGTCGGCTCGGCCTCCCCCCGCATCGTCTCGGAACTGGCCGCCCGGCACGCCGACTCCAAGGTCCCCAGCGACCCCGAGGCCCTGGCCGACTTCTTCACCTTCACCGACTTCGCGCACTTCATCGAGGTGTATCTGTCGGTGGTCGACCTGATCCGCACCCCCGAGGACGTCCGGCTGCTCACCTACGAGGTGGCCCGTGACCTGGCCCGACAGCAGGTGCGGTACGCCGAGCTGACCATCACCCCCTTCTCCTCCACGCGGCGCGGCATCGACGCGATGGCCTTCATGGCGGCCATCGAGGACGCCCGCAAAGCGGCCGAGGCCGAGTTCGGGACCGTACTGCGCTGGTGCTTCGACATTCCCGGCGAGGCCGGGCTGGATTCCGCCGAGGAGACGGCCCGGCTGGCCACGGACGACCGGATCCGGCCGGAGGGCCTGGTGTCGTTCGGGCTCGGCGGGCCCGAGATCGGTGTACCCCGGCCGCAGTTCAAGCCGTACTTCGACCGTGCCATCTCCGCCGGTCTGCACTCCGTGCCGCACGCCGGCGAGACGACCGGCCCACAGACCGTGTGGGACGCGCTGACCGAGCTGCGCGCCGAGCGGATCGGGCACGGCACCAGTTCCGCGCAGGACCCGGAGCTGCTCGCCCACCTCGCCGAGCACCGCATCCCGCTGGAGGTCTGCCCGACCTCCAACATCGCCACCCGCGCGGTGCGCACCCTGGACGAGCACCCGATCAAGGAGTTCACGCGGGCCGGGGTGCTGGTCACGATCAACTCCGACGACCCGCCGATGTTCGGCACCGACCTCAACAACGAGTACGCGGTGGCGGCCCGGCTGCTGGACCTGGACGAGCGCGGCCTCGCCGACCTCGCCAGGAACGCCGTCGAGGCGTCCTTCCTGGACGCGCCGGGCAAGGCGCGGATCGCGGCGGAGATCGACACGTACACCACCGCCTGGCTCGCCCGCTGAACCCGTGCCCCCGCCACAATGGGGGCCATGCAGACCGTGACCGCCGTGGCCCATCGCGGCGACCCCTACCGCTTTCGCGAGAACACGACCGACTCGCTGCGTTCCGCGCTCGACCAGGGCGCGGACGCGGTCGAGATCGACGTACGGCTCACCCGTGACGGCGTCCCCGTGCTGTTGCACGACGAGACGCTCAAGCGGCTGTGGGAACTCGACCGGCCGCTCGGCGCGCTGTCCGCCGAGGAGGTGCGCGGGCTCACCTCGGGCGGCGTGCCGACGCTCGCCGAGGCACTGGCCGCGACCGGCGACAGCCGGGTGATGGTGGACCTGTGCGGACGGGTCGACCGCAAGGTGGTGGACCGGGTCATGGACGTGGTCCGGCAGAGCGGGGCGCGGGACCGCGTCTACTACTGCGCGCACGCCGACGCCATGCTCGCCGTCCGCGCCGCCGACCCGGCCGCCGAGATCGCCCTGACCTGGACCACCCTCGCCCCGCCCCGGCCGGCGCTGCTCGACGTGGTCCGACCGCGCTGGCTCAACTACCGCTTCTCGCTGGTGACCCGCGACCTCGCGGCCCGCGTCCACCACGACGGCCACCTGCTGTCCGTCTGGACCCCGGACACCCGCCGCTCGATGAGCCGACTGCTGGACCTGGGCGTCGACTCGATCACGACGAACCGGGTCGAGGTCCTGCACGCCCTGCGCTCCCGGTAGGCCCCGCGGGCCTGGCGCGCCCGGTGCTGGACGCGTGAGCGCCGGGCCACCGTCGCGGCGTCGGCGGGGCGGCCCGGGTGAGGTACTGCGGCACCGGGTGCCGTCCTTGCCCGTGTCCCGGCCCAGGCCGCCCTGCCGGGCGCCCTGGGCGGGGCCGGTCGTGACGTCCTGGTGCACGGCGTCCCAGGTGGTCGGGAAGACGCCCGGACCGGGCCGGCGGCATGATCTCCACGACGGCCGCCCCGGAGCGGCTTGTGACGGCGCTCATCTCGGGCCGGATCGTGCCCGGGCCGCAGTCGCGGGAGATGTTCACGGTGCCGCGGGTGCGGCAGGGGAGGGCCGGTCACAGGGCCGGGCTCCAGCGGTTCGCGTCCGGGGGCACGGCGTTCTGGGCCGAGTCCGGTGCACGCCACGGCTGCTTGGCGGGGATCGCCGCCAACCGGGACCTGCGCCGCACCCTCGTCCACTCGGTGAACTCGGCGGACGCCGAGGGGGAGTCGATGAACCCGGTGGTCATGCGCATCGTCGAGGCGGCCCTCAAGCGACCGTGGCCGGGGCGGCGTCCGGTGCGCCGAGCGTCTCCAGCCGCTTGATCTTCTTCCGTACGACATACAGCGGAATCACCCCGAACACCCCGAAGGACATGTCGATCAGGCTCCACCAGAAGGGAATTCCGCGGATCGGTCCGCAGACGAGGGCGAGCGGGATGATGCCGGCGCAGGCGATCATCGCGAACTCGACGACCCAGATGTTGCGGACGGGGTCGCGATACGGGCCGTAGAAGGCGACCGCGATGACGAGATGGGCGAAGGCCAGCCAGTCGGTGCCGTAGAGCAGGAAGGGGTAGTCGGCGTCGGCGGTGTCGAGCCCGTCCCGTACCCGCTCGATCCAGTTCATCAGCCCCGGAAGGTGCTCGGGCACGGACAGCGCGCGCAACGCGCTCTCGGTCCAGCGCAGTTCGTGCACCAGGGGGAAGGCGGTGGCCCCGCTGAGGACGAGGCACACGACGAAGAGGACCAACCAGACGCGAATGCCCTTGAGCAGGGCGGCTCTGTCGCTCATGGCAGCAGCGTACGCCGGGAATTGAACACGTTCAAAAGAGGGGCGGCCGCCGGCGAACCACTCCCCCGCACGCGACGGGTCGCCGGCAATGCCGGACAATGGCCTCCCCGAACCCGGTGGTTGCGACGGGACGGCGCTGCCGGCCCTGAAGGAGTGAGCAACTCCGTGCCATTCCGCACGACCGTGTCTGCGCCCACCTCCGGAACACCGGTGACGCATGACCTGGACCTGTCCGAGGACTACGAGTCGCTGGTCATGGATGCCTGTGACCTGCTGGGCGAGACGGACTGCCGCTTCCATGTGGCAGGGTTCGGCCAGGACCCCTGGCCCGTGAACGTCTCCTACGACCTGTCATCGGTCATCGAGCAACTCCCCCGGGCGCGGGCGTCCCTCCGCCGGCGGGACCGGGCACAGATCGACTTCTACGGACAGGGGATCGAACGCGTCATCACCTTCGCCCCGGCCGGCGACCGCATCACCTTGACCTGTACGTCGCGGACCGGCTGGATTCCCGACCCGGCGACGGAGACAGCCCGCCGTTCGGACATCGAGCACATGCTGGCAACTCTGGCCCGTGACTTCCGACGCGCGTTCGACCGGGCCTGTGCGGACGTCGCGGCACGGGAACACCTCGCATCCTGGGGGTCGGACGGGCGGTGGTGACCAGGATTGCCCGTCGCCCCAGGGCAACGTTCGTGACCTGCGCCGATGCCGGCCAAACCGCGCACGCGGTCATGGGAAAACAGAACGGGAAAGATGCTCACGCGCACCACACGTATTCGACGGATAATTACGCAACAGTGAGCTGCACCCGATTACCCCAACCCCATGCGCAACATTGAAATTTTCTCTTGTGGCACCTACCCGGCTGGCTGTAGCCTGCGGTACGCAAAGATAAGGGCACACCAAGTAGTCTCCGCATTGCGCGCTTTCCGAGAAACCGGGGGGACGAAGGGATGCATTCCCTATTAACGCGATTACGGGAATGGCGTCGACTCGGGCAGCTGATTCACAGTGTCATCGCAAGCCTGACGACGTTATCGTGCGTCACTCCCCTCGCCGCGCCCCACGGCGAGAACATGAGTCCGAGATGATCGGTCTGCCTGCTCACGAGAGGCCTGCCGCACCCGTGCGGCCGCCAGGGAACGGGCCCGCGGCCCACTCGGCGATCTCGATGGCTCCCGTGCACCGCTGCTGACGGGGCAGCGGTCTGCGCGCCAGGCGTTGCCTGCAGCGATACCAATTCGCAGCCCGGCCGTCTCAGTCCTCATGAACAATCTGCACCCTCTTGCACCGTCCATCCGGCTTGCTCGCGCCGAAAATCCACGCACCCCGTGGATTCATCTCATGGACGCACTCGGTTCCAAGCCTTTCGATTCACGCGACCAGGGCGCGGACCGCATCCGACAATTCTGCAGGAAAGATGACGGGGGAGTTCAGTAATGTCCGATTCCACCACCACGCCCGCCCGCACGAACCGGTCGGCCGACACTTCCCGAGCGCGGGCGAACGTCCAGATCTCCTCCACTCCGGGAGCGGTGGATCTACCGTCGCTTGTGCCGATCATGTACACCTACATGTTCCGGAACATCGCCAGTGACGGCTTCGTCTTCAGCGATCCGCAGTCGCCGGGCGACATTTCCCGGGACTCGAAGCCGGGTTGCATCATCGCCGCCCCGTCCTTCCCGGCCGACACCCCCGGCATCGACGAGGACTACGTCTTCAACTGGGTGCGCGACGGGGCCATCACGGCCATGGAGGTGGCCAAGGCCGACATGCCCACCCGCCCGGGCGGGACGGTGCAGACGCTCAACGACTACGTGCAGTTCGCCGACCTCTGCCACTCCAACGCCCAGCCGCCGTTGACCAAGGGGCACGCCTGCTTCAACATCGCCGGCGACGCCCGCCCGTGGACCGAGCAGAACGACGGTCCGGCCCTGCAGACGATCACCATCCTGGCCGCCTACGACCAGCTCGATCTCGGCACCCAGAAGCGCGCGGTCGACCTGGTGAACTCGAACGTGGCCTACCTCCTCGGCGTCTACCAGAGCCCCACCACGAACCTGTGGGAGGAGCACAGCGGGTACAGCTTCTTCGCCCGCTCCGCCCAGCTGCGCTGCTTCGAGGAGATCCAGGCCTCGACCATCGTCGGCATCGACAAGCCGACCGGACTGCGGCCCGCCGTCAAGTGGTTGCGCCAGGCCCTTGCGGGCCACTGGGACGGGAGCACGTACGTGAGCATGCTGGCCGACCCCGGTGACGGGTCCCAGCCCTCTCCCCAGAACCCGGTCGTCAGCGGTTACGACCCGAACATCGACATCGTCCAGTCGGCCGTCTACGGCGCCCTTCCCGTCACCGACACCAAGCTGCTGGCCACAGCGGCCCGACTGCGCTCGCAGTGGGAGGAGGGCGGCATCGCCTTCTACCCGGTCAACAAGGCCGACAAGGAACAGTTCGGGATCGGGCCGTTGTTCGGCCGCTACCCGGGCGACGTGTACGACGGTGACACCGCGCACCCGGTGCTCGGCGGCCACCCCTGGGCCCTGTCCACGTGCAACGTCGCCGAGTTGCACTACAAGCTGGCCGCCGAGATCAAGTCGAGCGGCAAAGTGCCCGTGGACGACCTGTCCGCACCCTTCTTCGCCCAGTCCGGCATCGACGCGTCGACGGCCCCGGCGGCAGCCGCCGCCGCTTTGACGGCGACCGGTGACGCCATGGTGCGGGCCGTCATCTACCACAGTGACAACCTGGAGCTCTCCGAGCAGTTCGACGGCGCCACCGGCTTCGAGCGCAGTGTGCACAACCTGACGTGGAGCTACGCCTCCTACCTGTCCGCCATGCGGGCCCGCGCCGAGGCCGTGTGACCCATGGCCGACCGACTCGAACCCCCACCACCACACCGGTCCCGGCCGCGCCTGGCAGCGGAGGAGTGACTGCCCCATGTACGCGAAGTTCCCCGAGGGGGCGGCGAAACGCACCGACCCCGCGGCGGCGGCCGAGGTGCTCTACGACGCCGTCATCGTCGGCGGCGGCATAGCCGGCGCCCTCATCGCCTCACGGCTGAGTGACGCCGGCAAGAGGGTACTGATACTCGAAGCGGGCCCGGTCGAGGACCTCACCCTGAGGGGCTACGAGAGCTACCTCGACCGCTTCTACTCGGCTACGAGCAAGGACAACCAGTCCCCCTACCCGGTCTCCGCCAACGCCCCGATGCCCCGCGGCACCGACGCACGGCGCATCGTCCCGGGCGCGCCCGACGCCTCCGCCTACCTCGTCCAGAGCGGGCCGTTCGCCACCGACACCACCTATACGCGGGTCCTCGGCGGCACCACCATGCACTGGGAGGCCAAGACACTGCGGATGCTCCCCGAGGACTTCCGGATGCGCACGCTCTACGGCGAGGGGGCCGACTGGCCGCTCACCTACGAGGACCTCGCCCCGTACTACAACGAGGCCGAACGCGAGATCGGCGTCTCCGCCGACGTGGAGGACCAGGCCTACCTCGGGATGACCTTCGACGAGGGGTACGTGTTCCCCATGAAGGGGCTACCTCTGTCGTACCTGGACCAAATGGTGGCCAAGGACCTCGACGGGATGCCCGTCGAGCTCGACGGGGAGCGGCACGAGCTGCGGGTCCGGCCGTTCCCGCAGGGGCGCAACGGGATACCGAACCCGGCCTACGACGGCGGGAAGGGCTACCTGCCGCGCGGGGCGGTGAGCACGTACCAGGTCGAGGTCGGCGGGCGGTGCCAGGGCAACAACAACTGCGTGCCCATCTGTCCGGTGCAGGCCAAGTACACCGCCGGCAAGACCCTCGCGGTGGCCCTCCAGAGCGGCCGGGTGGACCTGGTGGCCCAGGCGGTGGCCCACAAGGTGCACGTCGACGAGCGCACCCGCCGGGTGACCGAGATCGAGTACCGCCGCTACGACCGGCCCGACAGCCCCGGCTTCACCACCATGAGGGCCCGGGGCCGGCTGTTCGTCCTCGCCGCCAACGCGGTGGAGAACCCCCGGCTGATGCTGGCCTCCGGCCTGCGCAGCTCGAGCGGCCTGATGGGGCGGAACTTCATGGACCACGCCTACCTGTTGGCGTGGGCCCTGTTACCGGAGGTGGCCGGCACCTTCCGGGGCACGAACTGCACGGGCGGCATCACCGACCTGCGCGGGGGCCGCTTCCGCCGCCGCCAGGCGGCATTCAGCGTCGACATCCACAACGACGGCTGGGGCTGGGCCCGGGGGGCACCGATGACCGACCTGATCGACCTGGTGGACGCCGGCGGCCGCCACGGCGAGTCCCTCCGCCAGGGTCTGGTGGACCGGGTGTCCCGCCAGCTGCAGTTGGCGTTCATGGTCGAGGTCCCCGCCAACCCGAGCAACCGGATCACCGTGGACCCGGCCTACACCGACCACCTGGGGAACATGCGGCCCATCCTCACCTACGACATCCCCGACTACACGATGCGGGGGGTGGCGTACGCCCGGCAGCTGTCGAAACGGATCTTCGCCCGCCTCGGAGCCGAGGACCACACCGAGTACGACCCGAACTTCTGGGGCTACGCCGTCCACGCCGGCGAGGGGTACGAGATCCGAGGGGGCAACCACCTCGCCGGCACCCACACGATGGGCAGCGACCCCTCGACCTCGGTGGTCGACCCGGACCAGCGGTGCTGGGACCACCAGAACCTCTACCTGGTCGGCGGGGGAAGCATGCCCACCGTGGGCACGTCGAACGTGACGCTCACCATCGCCGCCCTGTGCCTGCGCAGCGTCCGGTCCATGCTGGCCCAGCTCGACGCCGAGACCGCGCCGATCGCCGTGGAGGTGGCCCGGTGACCGCGTCGACCATCAACGACCGTGACGACCTGATCAGCTACCTGCACGTGGCGCTGGCGCTCGAGCACGCGACCATCCCGCCCTACCTGACCGCGTACTACTCCATCCACTCCACCACCAACTCCGACGCGGCCCACATCATCCGGGTGGTCGCGGTGGAGGAGATGCTGCACCTGACCCTCGTCGCCAACGTCCTGAACGCCATCGGCGGCAGGCCCGACCTGACCCGCCCCGGCTTCGTGCCGTCCTACCCGGCCTACCTGCCGGACGGGGAGAACGACTTCACCGTCGACCTACGGCCCCTGTCCCCCGAGGCGGTGGAGACGTTCTGCAAGATCGAGCGGCCGGGCCGGGCCCCCAGCGCCGACGCACGGCTGCTGCCCACACCGGACAGCGGGCGTCCGGTACTGGCCTTCAGCCCGACGGCCGAGGGGATGCGCTTCTACAGCATCGGCGAGTTCTACGCGGAGATCATCGAAGGGCTCGGGAAGGTGGCGGCCGACGATCCCAAGCTCTTCTGCGGAGATCCGGCCCTGCAGGTGGGGCCCGAGTACTTCTACTCCGGCGGCGGGTCGGTGATCGTCGTCTCCGACCTGGACTCCGCCTGCCGGGCGCTGCGCTTCATCGCCGCTCAGGGCGAGGGCCTCGACTCGGGCATCTACGACGCGGACGGGGAGCTGGCCCACTACTACCGGTTCCGGCAACTTCAGCTCGGCCGCTACTACCAGGTGGGCGACGACCCCGACACGCCGTCGGGTCCACCGCTCAGCGTCGGCTGGGACGACGTGTACGACGTGAAGGTGAGCGTCCGGCTGGCCGACTTCCCGCCGGGATCGGAACTCGCCCGTGTCGCCCGGGACTTCAACGCCGAATACGGGGCCTTCCTCGCCGTGCTCACCAGAGCGTTCAACGGGCGGCCAGGCCTCCTGCAGGACGCCGTCTGCGACATGTTCCGCCTGCGCGACGGGTTCAACCGGCTGGTACGCAACCCGCTGCCGGGCAGTGACGGCCTGCACGCCGCTCCTACCTTCGAGATCCCGACCGCGGTCGGGGCCTCCGGTGAGACAGCGCGGGCGGTGACACGATGACCGCCCCGTCGCCCGAGGAGTTCGAGGAGTTCCTCTGCCTGTCGGTCGACCTCACCGCCTTCGAGGAGACCGACCTGCTCGGCACCGGTCTGGCCCGGCGGTACCTGGCCAAAGTGCGGGCCGCCTGCGGCGACGACATCGTCACCGCCCTCCTGGAGGCCCACCGGGCCGCCCGGGCCGACGCAGCCGGTGATGCCGGCAGGCCTGACCGGATCCCGCTCGACCGGGCCCTGCTCGACCGGGCCCTGCGCCACCGGATCTTCAGCGACGACCGCCTCGGCCCGGTGGCCCGCAATGTGATCAAGCTCTGGTACGCCGGGACGTGGTACGCGCTGCCACCCGAGTGGACCGACTGCTACGGGGCCCGTGCTGCGGGCGAAACCTCCACGATCACTGCCGCCTCGTACCAGGAGGGGCTGCTGTGGCGGGCCATCGGGGCCAATCCTCCAGGCGCCAAGGGGCCCGGCTACGGCTCCTGGGCCCAGCCACCGCGCATCGAGGACCGCTACCTGAAAGGGGCGACGACATGACAGGACCGGCTGACCGCCTCGGCCCGGACAAGGTGAAGCTCGGCGTCTGCTGCACCCTGTGGTGGAACGACGACTTCCCCGCCATCGACGCCGGCATCTCCTTCGGCCAGGCCGTGAGCGAGATGGCGCTCGCCGGCTTCCAGGGCTGCAGCATCGGGCACAAGTACCCCTCGGACGCCGTCGCGCTCAAGGCCGCCCTCGATCTCCGCGGCCTTCGGGTGTCCGAGCCCTGGACGAGCACGTACTTCACCATCGACAAGATGCGGCACAAGACGATCGCCGCCTTCGAGGAGACGCTCGCCCATGTCAAGGCGCTGGGCGGGACCGAGCTGGTCGTGGCCGAGTTCGGAGCGTCGTCGCACCTGCTCCCCGTCGACGTGTTCGCCAACCGCCCGATCTTCACCGACGCCCAGTGGGACGCCCTCACGTCGGGCCTGCACGAGCTCGGCAAGATTGCCAACTCAGCCGGGATGAAGCTCAGTTACCACCACCAC
Organism: Streptomyces sp. MMG1121; assembly: GCF_001280015.1. Lineage (GTDB taxonomy): Bacteria > Actinomycetota > Actinomycetes > Streptomycetales > Streptomycetaceae > Streptomyces. The sequence goes on along the minus strand of NZ_LGDV01000119.1, from coordinate 109,392 downwards.
ATGGGTACCGGCGTCATGACGAGGGCCGACGTGGACCGGCTGATGGCCTCGACCGATCCGGCCCTGGTCCACCTGCTGCTCGACACCGGCCACGCCGCCTTCGCCGGCGACGATCCACTGGAGATGGCCCGGGCCCACGCCGACCGCATCGGCCACGTGCATCTGAAGAGCATCCGGCCCGAGGTCGTGAGCCGGGTGCGGGAAGAAGGCCTGTCGTTCCAGGAGGGCGTCCAGCTCGGCGTCTTCACCGTGCCCGGAGACGGCGCGATCGACTTCCGGCCCATCCTCGAGGTGCTGGCCGACGCCGACTACCGGGGGTGGCTGGTCGTGGAAGCCGAGCAGGACCCGCACAAGGCCGTCCCGCTCGAGTACGCCAAGAAGGCCCGCGCCTACCTCGCCGACGTCTTGGGCTGGTAGCGAACGGAGGACACCGGGAATGAACGCGACATTCAAACGGGACGTGTTCTTCAGCTTCTTCATGTTCACGGCCGATTTGAGGCCGCAGGACTCACGTTACACCGCAGTCCTGATCAATCATCTGAAGGCCCTCACCGACATGGGCTACGACGGCTTCGACCTGCATATCGCCTCCCGGCCCGCGACCGTCGACCACAAGCTCGAGACCGACAGCTATGTCGCCCTCAAGAAGGCGTTCGACCAGGCAGGGCTGAAGGACGTGAAGTTCACGACCAATGTCGGGGCCACGCGGACCTTCGACCCGACTTCACCCTATGAGGAGCAACGCAGACAAGCCCTGTCCTATCTCACGTCACGCGTCGACATCACGCGGGTCCTGGGCGGCGACTCGATCATGTCAGGGCCGTTCCTCTACCCCTACGGCGTGTTTCCGGTCACGGACGCTGATGAGCCGATATGGAGCGACGCCCTCCAGGACTGGATGGAGTCGCGCTATCGCGCGGCGCGTTCCGTCTTCGAGGATCTGGCGGAGTACGCCGCGGCGCGCGAAGTGAAGCTCGCCATCGAACCCGTCAAGAGCTGGGAGATGCCCCCACCCAACATGGTCTCGGAGGCACTGGACTTCCTCGATGGCCTCGGGCACGTACGGGCCGGCGTGACGATCGACACCGCGCAGGTCGTGATGGAGAGCCAGGGTCCGTCGGTCTTCAAGGACAACGTCGCGAAAGCCGCCCGGCAGGACCGGCTCCACTACGTTCACATCTCCGCGCCCGACCGGGGTGCGGTGAAAGACAGCTGGATCCCGTGGGACGTCGTCCTGAACGAGATCGAGCCGGTGTATCGCGGGCCGTATCTGATCGAGGTGTTCAACGCGATACCGCCGTTCGTCAGCTCCATGCGCATGGCACGTCGGCGCTTCTGGCGGCCCGGCGAGGACGACCCGGTGCCCGACGTCGACAGCGCCTACGACGTCGCGAGGGCCGCATTGGAGGAACTGCGCGAGCAGATCATCACTCCTTCCGCCCGAGTGCCCCGGAAAGGTTCCGAATGCTAGCCCAGGTGTCAGATCCCATCATCATGGTCGTGAAGCAGACGGACGATGTCCGTATTCACACCTTCGTCTCGTCCTTCGCCTACAGCAATATCGCGAACGCCACGCATGTCATCGAGACCAGGAACCAGCTGGTTCTCGTCGACGGCCAGTTTCTCGCGCCTTATGCAAGGGCGTTCAGGGACTACGCGGACAGCCTTGGCAAGCCGATCGAGAGGCTGTACCTTTCCCACCGGCACCCCGACCACTGGTTCGGTTTGGGTACAGCGTTCAACGACATCGCGATCTACGCACTGCCTGAGACCATGAGCTTCATCCAGGAGCACGGAGAAGCCTCGAGAAGTGACCACTGGAAACTCGGCGATCTCGCTCCGGACCAGATAGTCGTGCCCAAGCAAGCCGTCCGGCCCGGCACCGAGACGATCGACGGGGTCAGGTACGTATTCGACCGGGTGACAGAAACCGAAATCGACTTCCACCTGACCATCAGGCTTCCTGAGCTGGGAGTGTGTTTCGCACAGGACCTGATCTACAGCGGCACCCATCTGTATCTGACGACGCATATGGGCCACTGGATCCGGGTGCTCCAGGAAATGCTGTTGTCGGACTACGATCTGTTCATGCCGGGCCACGGCCTGCCGGCCGACAAGAATGAAGTCGCTCGCAACATCGAGTACCTCTCGGCCGCCCGGCAGGCGATCGGCAACGGGCTGGCGGGCGACGCCTTCAAGAGTTTCATGCTCCAGCGGTATCCCGAACGCAAGTGCCCGGGGATATTCGACATATACATGCCCCGGCTGTTCGGCGGCGCGAGCGACTACTGACCAAGGAGGTGTTCAACCATGAACGAGGGCTGCACTGTAGGACAGTACCTGGTGGACCGGCTCCGTCAACTGGGGTTGGAGCATCTCTTCTCCATCGCGGGCGACTACTCGATAGAGTGGTTGAACCGGTACGTCGCGCCGAGCAGCATTGAGATCATCGAGGAGGTCAACGAGGTAAATGCCGGTTACGCGGCGGACGGGTACGCAAGACTGAAGGGTATTGGGGCCCTCTGTGTCACCTACTCCGCGGGCGCGTTGTGTGCCGTGAACGCGGTCGCCGGCGCTTACGTCGAGAAGGTGCCGATCGTACTGATCAATGGCACGCCGAGCGTAAAGAAGACCATCACCTTCGAGCAGACCGGCTTCAGTGCGCATCACTTCATCAGCGGACGCGAAACAGACCTTCAGTCGTTCGAGCACATAACGGTCGCTGCCATACGGGTCGACAACCCGGACCTTGCGCCGACGCTCATAGATTATGCGCTGACCCAGTGCATAAGCGAACGACGCCCGATCTACATCGAGCTTCTCCAGGACATGGTCGACTTGCCGTGCGAGCCGCCGAGGGGTGTTCTGAAGCCTGCCAGGATCTTGTCGGACGAGACCAGCCTGGAACAGTCGGTGGCGCAGATCTGCGCAAAGCTCGAAAGCGCCGAGAACCCGCTCATCTGGGTCGGTGTGGAGATCGACCGGTTCGGCCTTCAGGACAAGGCCATGAGTCTGATACAGCAGCTGAACGTTCCCTTCGTCACGGAACTCCTCAGCAAGGCCGTCCTTTCCGAGGAAGATGCGCTGTTTGTCGGTGTTCTCGACGGCCAGGCGTCATCGGCGGCCGTTACGGAGCTGGCCGCGACGTCTGATTTCGTACTGGCCCTCGGTGTGTGGCTGACGGACATCAACTCGTTGGGCTGGGAGCCGGACTACGACAAGACCGCGTTCGCGTCGTTCGATGCGGTCAAGTTCGGAACCTTTTTCGGCGGACAGGTCGCGTTGGAGCACCTGATGGACGGCATCCTGGCGCAAAAAGTCGCGCCCAAGGCACGGAAACTGCCGGAGAAACCCGCTCGTAGCGCGCCGGCCGTGGGCTCGTCCGATGTGATCACGTACCAGGGGTTCTACAACTTCATCCAGCCGTACATCGACAGGAAAACTCTCGTCGGTGCCGACGCGAGCATGAACTACTTCGGGAGTCTGCTGCTCGATGTGCCGAGACCGGGTGGGTTCATTGCCCAGTCGTCCTACTCGTCGATAGGTTACAGCGCGGCGGCTGCGACGGGTATGTGCTTGGCGAAGGCGCCCGATCAAAGGGTCGTGGTCTTCTCGGGCGACGGCGGATTCCAAATGACCGCCCAATGCCTCTCGACGCAGACTCGCTTCAAGCTCAACCCGATCATCTTCGTCATCGACAACGGCGTCTACGCCGTGGAGCAGTGGCTCGGTGATGCGTCGGTTTTCCATGCCGACAAGCCGTTCTACAAGCCGTGCGTCCTGCACCGGTGGAATTACAGCATGCTGTCAGAGGTATTCGGATGCCGAGGGTGGGAAGTCGGCACGTACGGAGAGCTGACGGATGCCGTGATGGGCGCCCTGAAGAACTCGGACAGCCCATCCATCATCCAGGTCCACGTACCCGACAAATCGATTCCCGAGAATGCGAAATGGAAGACCCAGTAGCGGACAAGGAGCAGGAATAGTGCCGACGAAGATCACTGCAGTCTACGAGAACCCGAAATCCCCCGATGAGTTCGAGGCCACTCACCACGAGCAGATCGCGCTGGCGAAGAAGATCCCCGGAGTCCAGAAGATCGAGAGCGCGAAGGTCTGGCCGAAGGAGGACGGCAGCGCGACGCCGGCCTATCGCGTACTCGACCTGTACTTCACCGACTACGCGGCGGCCAGCAGGGCCGTGACGACCGAAGAGGCATCGGCGTTCGTCGGCAAGGTCTTCGAGCTGGCGACCGGCGGTGTACGGCTCCTCTTCACCGATGTCGAGGAGGTCTGACCTCGACTCTTCCGAGGCATGGTGGCCTCGCCGCGAGCGGCTGACTGCCCGACATGTCCCGCGGCGGGGCGACCGAGGGGGCGTGGTGCGGTGATCTGACGCCTGTCGGCGCGTAGTCGGCGTGGTCGGATCACAACCCCACGATCTTGTTCCACCGCTTCGCGAACTCCACCCGCTCCGTCGACGTGATGTCCCGGGCGATGGCCAGGCGCTTGCGCATCTCGGTGTCCGGGAAGATCAGCGGGTTGTCGGCGAGGGCCGCGGTGTCCTTGTCCTTCGAGGCCGCCAGGACCTCCTTGGCGTCGGGCACCGGGCAGACGTAGTTGACCCAGGCGGCGAGCTTCGCGGCGACCTGTGGGTCGTAGTAGTAGTCGATCAGGCGCTCGGCGTTGGCCTTGTGGTGGGCGCGGTTGGGGATCATCAGGGAGTCCGACCACAGCTCGGCGCCCTCCTCGGGGACGACGAAGCGGATGTCGGGGTTGTCCGCCTGGAGCTGGATGACGTCGCCGGAGTAGGCCTGGCAGGCGAGGACGTCGCCGCTGACCAGGTCCTTGGTGTAGTCGTTGCCGGTGAAGCGGCGGATCTGGCCGCGGTGGACCTGCTGCTCCACCTCGTCGCAGACCTTGTGGAAGTCGTCCGCCGTCCACCTGGTGATGTCCACGCCGTTGCCCTGCATGAGCAGCGCGAAGGACTCGTCCAGGCCGGACAGGAGGGTCACGCGGCCCTTGAGGTCGCTCGCCCAGAGGTCCTTGACGTGCCGGATCTCGCGGCCCAGCTTCTTGCGGTTGTAGGCGATGCCGGTGATGCCCGACTGCCAGGGCACGGTGAAGAGGCGGCCCTTGTCGAAGGCCGGTGAACGGAGCAGGGGGTCCAGGTACTTCGCCACGTTCGGCTGGTGGGCGCGGTCCATCTGCTCCACCCAGCCCAGCCGTACGAACCGGGCGCACATCCAGTCGCTGATGACGATCAGGTCGCGCCCGGTCGACTGGTGGTTCATCAGCGCGGGGCTGATCTTGCCGAAGAACTCGTCGTTGTCGTTGATCTCCTCGACGTAGTCGACGGAGATGCCGGTGCGCTTCTCGAAGCCGTCCAGCGTGGGCCGCTTGTTCGGGTTCTTGTCGTCGGTGTCGATGTACAGCGGCCAGTTCGCCCAGGTCAGCTTCTTTTCCGACGCGGACTGGTCGGCGACGGCCCGGTCGCCGGGTGCGACGTAGGCGGCGGGCACCCCGCAGCCGGCCAGCGCACCGAGCGCGGCCGTGCCGCCGAGTGCGGTCAGCAGGGAACGGCGGGACAACACGGGGTGGCGCGAAGAAGTCTGGGGCACCCCGGAAGCATGCCGTCCCGGCGCTCGGAGCCACAATCGACGCTGCGTCCAGCCCTCCGGACGGGACCCGACACCTTGTCGACCGGACCCAGGACGGGCCGGAAACACAAAGGCGCGGCCCCCGGGCGGGGAGGTGAACCCGCCCGGGGGCCGCGCATCATGAGGGCGCCTGCCCCGGTCGGCCGAGGTTCAGCCGAGGGACGTCATCACGTGCTTGATCCGCGTGTAGTCCTCGAACCCGTACGCCGACAGGTCCTTGCCGTAACCGGACTTCTTGAAGCCGCCGTGCGGCATCTCCGCGACCAGCGGGATGTGCGTGTTGATCCACACGCAGCCGAAGTCGAGCCTCTTGGACATGCGCATCGCGCGGGCGTGGTCCTTGGTCCACACCGAGGACGCGAGGGCGTACTCGACGCCGTTGGCCCACTCGACGGCCTGGTCCTCGTCCGAGAAGGACTGGACGGTGATGACCGGTCCGAAGACCTCGTTCTGGATGATCTCGTCGTCCTGCTTCAGGCCGGAGACGACGGTCGGGGCGTAGAAGTAGCCCTTGTCGCCGACCTGCTGGCCGCCCGCCTCGACCTTGGCGTGCGCGGGGAGGCGCTCGATGAAGCCCGCGACCTGCTTGAGCTGGTTCGGGTTGTTCAGCGGGCCGAAGAGGACGTCCTCGTCGTCCGGCTGACCGGTCTTGGTCTCGGCGGCCGCCTTGGCGAGCGCGGCCACGAACTCGTCGTGGACGGACTCCTGGACGAGGACGCGGGTCGCGGCCGTACAGTCCTGGCCGGCGTTGAAGAAGCCCGCCACCGAGATGTCCTCGACGGCCTTGGCGATGTCGGTGTCCTCGAAGACGACGACCGGGGCCTTGCCGCCGAGCTCCAGGTGGACGCGCTTGAGGTCCTTGGAGGCGGACTCGGCCACCGACATGCCCGCGCGGACCGAGCCGGTGATCGACGCCATCGCCGGGGTGTCGTGCTCGACCATCAGACGGCCGGTGTCGCGGTCGCCGCAGACGACGTTGAAGACGCCCTTGGGCAGGATCGAGCCGATGATGTCGGCCATGAGGACCGTGGAGGCGGGGGTGGTGTCCGAGGGCTTCAGGACGACCGTGTTGCCCGCGGCGATCGCCGGGGCGAACTTCCACACGGCCATCATCATCGGGTAGTTCCAGGGCGCCACCTGGGCGCAGACGCCGACCGGCTCACGGCGGATGATCGAGGTCATCCCCTCCATGTACTCGCCGGCCGAGCGGCCCTCCAGCAGTCGCGCCGCACCCGCGAAGAAGCGGATCTGGTCGACCATCGGCGGGATCTCCTCGGAGCGGGTGAGCCCGATCGGCTTGCCCGTGTTCTCCACCTCGGCCGCGATCAGTTCCTCGGCGCGCTCCTCGAACGCGTCCGCGATCTTCAAGAGCGCCTTCTGGCGCTCGGCCGGGGTCGTGTCGCGCCAGGCCGGGAAGGCGCGGGCGGCGGCCTCCATGGCGGCGTCCACGTCCGCCTGCCCGGACAGCGGCGCGGTCGCGTACGCCTCGCCCGTCGCGGGATTGACCACCTCGGTGGTCCGTCCGTCGGCGGCGTCCCGGAACTCACCGTCGATGTGGTTGCGCAGACGACGCAGCTCGGTGCTCACTGCCGGCCTCCTGATCTGGTTCTCACTGTCCGCTGACTGAGACACCCACCCTAGTCGCCGGGGCCACGTTTTCAACACCCCCGACGCCATCGGTTCTGCGAAATCCGCAAGACTGGGAGTCTCAAACAACGAATTTCATCGCTGGAGGGTTGCGAAACTGTCGAGACGTCGTGCACAGTGAGGTCGTGGCCAGTCGAAGCGCAGACCAGAGGGACTCGTCCCGCGAGTCCAGGAACGGCACCCCGACGTTGGATGCCGTCTCCCTCGCCATCATTCAGCAGCTCCAGGAGGACGGCCGCCGGCCGTACGCCGCGATCGGCAAGGCCGTCGGCCTGTCCGAGGCGGCCGTGCGCCAACGCGTCCAGAAGCTGCTGGACCAGGGCGTGATGCAGATCGTCGCCGTCACGGACCCGCTCACCGTGGGCTTCCGCAGGCAGGCGATGGTAGGGATCCACGTCGAGGGCGATGTCGAGTCGATCGCGGACGCGCTGACCGCCATGTCGGAAGTCGAGTACGTGGTGATGACCGCGGGCTCGTTCGACATCCTCGCCGAGACCGTCTGCGAGGACGACGACCACCTGCTGGACGTCATCAACAAACGCATCCGGGCACTTCCCGGCGTGCGCTCCACCGAGAGCTTCGTCTACATGAAGCTGAAGAAGCAGACCTACATGTGGGGAACCCGATAACCGTGACCCAGAAGGACCTCAGCCGCACCGCGTACGACCACCTGTGGATGCACTTCACCCGCATGTCCTCGTACGAGAACTCCCCCGTCCCGACCATCGTCCGGGGTGAGGGCACCTACATCTACGACGACAAGGGCAAGCGCTACCTCGACGGTCTCGCGGGCCTGTTCGTGGTCCAGGCCGGTCACGGCCGCACGGAACTCGCCGAGACCGCCTTCAAGCAGGCCCAGGAGCTGGCCTTCTTCCCGGTGTGGTCGTACGCCCACCCGAAGGCCGTCGAGCTGGCCGAGCGTCTCGCCGACTACGCCCCGGGCGACCTGAACAAGGTCTTCTTCACCACCGGTGGCGGCGAGGCCGTGGAGACCGCCTGGAAGCTCGCCAAGCAGTACTTCAAGCTGCAGGGCAAGCCGACCAAGTACAAGGTCATCTCCCGTGCGGTCGCCTACCACGGCACCCCGCAGGGCGCCCTGTCCATCACCGGCCTGCCGGGCCTGAAGGCCCCCTTCGAGCCGCTGGTGCCGGGCGCGCACAAGGTGCCGAACACCAACATCTACCGCGCCCCGCTCTTCGGCGACGACCCCGAGGCCTTCGGCCGCTGGGCCGCCGACCAGATCGAGCAGGAGATCCTCTTCGAGGGCCCCGACACCGTCGCCGCGGTCTTCCTGGAGCCCGTGCAGAACGCCGGCGGCTGCTTCCCGCCCCCGCCCGGTTACTTCCAGCGCGTGCGCGAGATCTGCGACAAGTACGACGTGCTGCTCGTGTCGGACGAGGTCATCTGCGCCTTCGGCCGCCTCGGCACGATGTTCGCCTGCGACAAGTTCGGCTACGTCCCGGACATGATCACCTGCGCCAAGGGCATGACCTCGGGCTACTCCCCGATCGGCGCCTGCATCGTCTCCGACCGGATCGCCGAGCCGTTCTACAAGGGCGACAACACCTTCCTGCACGGCTACACCTTCGGTGGTCACCCGGTGTCGGCCGCGGTGGGTCTCGCCAACCTCGACCTGTTCGAGCGCGAGAACATCAACCAGCACGTGCTCGACAACGAGGGCGCCTTCCTGCAGACCCTGCAGAAGCTGCACGACCTGCCGATCGTCGGCGACGTCCGCGGCAACGGCTTCTTCTACGGCATCGAGCTGGTGAAGGACAAGAACACCAAGGAGTCCTTCAACGACGAGGAGACCGAGCGCGTCCTGTACGGCTTCCTCTCCAAGGCGCTGTTCGACAACGGTCTGTACTGCCGTGCCGACGACCGCGGCGACCCGGTCATCCAGCTCGCCCCGCCGCTGATCTCCAACCAGGAGACCTTCGACGAGATCGAGCAGATCCTGCGCGCCACCCTCACGGAGGCGTGGACCAAGCTCTGATCAGTCCGACTGGATGATCAATCCGGCCCCGGCGCCCTCCGTTCGAGTGAGAACGGCGGCCCGGGGCCGTGTGCTGTCCGGCCTGCCCACGACGGCTGCCTAGCGTTCCAGTGACCGATCAGCCCAGCCTTCGTTCCCCCGTACGAGGGAACAGGCACGGGACATACGGATCAGAACCGAGGTGTACGCCCATGGAGGCCCCGCCGGACAACGACGTGCTCTGGGCACGCTCGCTGCACTTCAGGCACCCCGACGGCTCCCCCGGGCTCGCCGGTATCTCGCTCGAGGTGCGGCAGGGCGAGGTCTTCGCCGTCACCGGCCCGCGCGGCAGCGGCAAGACGACCCTGCTGCACTGTCTGTCGGGCCTGGTGCCGGTGCGCAACGGCGAGGTCTGGTTCAACAGCGTGCCCGTGCACACCCTGGGCCCGGCGGCCCGGGAACGGCTGCGCCGGGACCGCTTCGGCTGGATCGACCCCGCCCCGGTCCTGATCCCCGAGCTGAACGCCTGGGAGAACGCCGCGCTCCCCCTGATGCTGCGCGGCTTCGGCCGCCGCCGGGCCAAGGTGGCCGCGCTGGAGTGGCTGGAGCGCCTCGACGTCGGCGACCGATCCCGCTGCCGTCCGCGCGCACTGCACCAGGCCGAACGCCAGCGCGTGGCGATCGCCCGGGCGCTGGCCCCGGCCCCCTCGGTCCTCTTCGCCGACGAGCCGACGGCCCCGCTGCACCGCGCGGACCGCACCCATGTGCTGCGGACGCTGACCACGGCCGCCCGTTCGCACGGCATCACCGTCGTCCTCGCCACCGCCGACCCCGACATCGCGGCCCTCGCCGACCGGACGGTCGCCCTGCTGGACGGGCGCCGCGTGCGGACCCTGCACCTGCCGGCGGCCACGGAGACGGAAGGCCGGGCCGCGTGCTCGCTCTCCGTCTGACCCGCGCTGCCCGGCCCGCCGTCCAGCTGCGCCGCCTGCTGGTCGCCGCGGCCTCGACGGGCACCGGCTTCCTCCTGCTGTCCTGCCTCGGCTACGCCCTGCGCCACCCGGAATCGGCGGACGCCGCCGCGCTGCGTCTGGTCTGGTGCGCCGTTCCGCTCGCCGCCACGGCCTACCTCGCGCTCGCGGTCGCCCGCACCGACCCCGGCACCCGGGCCCGCACCGGCCTGTCCGCGGTGGGTCTCGGCCCGGCCCGGCTGATGGCCATGTCCGCCCTGACCACGGCCCTGTCCTGCACCCTGGGCTCGCTGCTGGCCCTGCTGGTCTTCCTCCGTCTGCGCGGCGACCCGACGGGCCTGCCCTTCGGGGGTACGGCGGCGGACTTCCTGGCGGCCGACCAGCCCCTCCCGGTCCCGGCCGCCCTGACGCTGCTGCTCCTGGTCCCGGTCCCCGCGACGGCGACGGTGGCCCTGTTCCTGCGTCCGAGGGACCCGCGCCCCGCCGCGGGCCGCCGCAGATTCGGCCGCTTCGGCGCGTACCGCCGCTCGACGGCCCAGGAGACGTTCGGGACGTACGGCAGGTTCGGCGCGCGCCGCGACCGGCCGCCGGCCGGCAGCCGTACCTCCGAAGCCGCCGCCGACCCGGACGACAGCGGCGACGCGACAGCCCCGGACACCGGGACCGGGACCGCCCCCGAGCCGCCGGTCCAGGACCCCGAACCGGCCAGGACCATTCCCGCCTCCCAGGGGACCCCCGCAGGCCTCCCCTGGGGCACCTCCGTCCTGGTCACCGGGCTCGCCGTGCACTCCTACGCCGGCCACGAGGCCCTCGCCGTACTCCTCGGCTGGCTCCTGATCGCCACCGGACTGGTCCTGGCCGCGCCCGGCCTCACCCATCTGTGCGGCCGGCTGCTCCAGTCCGTCCGCCCCGGTGCCCTGCGCCTCCTCGCCGGCCGGGCGCTCATGGCGGAAGCCACCCGCATCGGCCGCCCCCTGGGCGTCGTCTGCGCGGTCGCGTCGGCCGGCTACGCCATGACCACGCTGTACACCGGTCCGGCACCGGCCTTCGGCCCGCTGACCACCCTCGGCGCGGCGCAGGTCACCGGCTGCGCGGTCGCCACCCTCCTCACCGCGGCCGTCGAGACCCGCCAGTGCCGGGCCGACACCACCGCCGCGCTGCTGCGCCTCGGCGCTCCGGCCACGATGCTGCGCGCGGCCGCGGCCCTGCGCGCGGCGGCCCTGCTCGCCGTGTTCGGCCCGCTCACGCTCGCCGTCGCCACTCTCGCCGCCCTGCCCGCAAACCGCTGAGGGGCCCGCCGCACGACTTCCCCGGCGGCCGATGAGTTCTGGCGGGGCCCCCGGTCTACCTCACCGGACACGCTGACCCCAGCACCCACCAGCACGGGAGAGAGACCCTCATGTACCAGCAGATGATCTTCGTGAACCTGCCCGTGAACGACCTCGACGCCTCGAAGAAGTTCTTCACGGAGCTGGGCTACACGATCAACCCCCAGTTCAGCGACGAGAACGCGGCCTCCGTGGTGATCAGCGACACCATCGTCGCGATGCTGCTCACCAAGCCGTTCTACTCGACGTTCACCAAGAAGGCGATCGCGGACGCGACGACGACCAGCGAGGTGCTGATCTGCCTGAGCGCGCAGAGCCGCGCGCAGGTCGACGAGCTGGTCGACAGGGCGATCGCGGCCGGCGGCACCGCCACCGGCCAGACCCAGGACCACGGCTTCATGTACGGCCGCGCCTTCGACGACCTCGACGGCCACACCTGGGAGGTCATGTGGATGGACCCGGCCGCGGTCCAGGGCTGACCGCCGGGGTCCCCCATCGCGCCTGGCACGGGCGGGCGGCTCCGGCACCCGCCCAGCCGCACCGCGCCGCCCGTGACCGCCACACCGAGTCGCCCGCCCGGACCACGTAAACGCCCCGGTGGTTAATAAGCAGGCAAAGCCAACAGCCGTTGCGGGCATATGCATTGACACTGCTGACGAAGCGCTTATAGACCTGTGAGCCTCCTGGGGGTACCGGGGCTTCACCCTCATCCGTGGCCCCAACTCCCCCTCAGCCCCCCGCAGTTATGCACTCTGTAAAGGACAAACGTGTCCATAACTCGCCGCAGCGCACGCCGTTCCGTGCGCATCCTCGGTGTTGCCTCCGCATCCGCCGCCGTGGTGCTGGGCCTGTCCAGCTCCGCCCTCGCGTGCAACATCCGTGACTTCAAGGCCGAAGCCAAGTGCGACGGCGCCAAGGGCGTCATCGTCGTCACCGACACCGACGTCTCCGGTACCTCGGCCACCGTCTCCGTGTTCCTCGAGAACAGCGGCGGAGTCGAGAAGCAGGTCGGCCAGCTGGAGGTCAAGGGCTCCGCCGCGGGCACTCCGGTCACCTTCTCGGAGGACTGGAAGCCGAGCGCGACGTACCGCGTCCACGTCAAGGCGGGCAACAACCTCGTCGACGAGGACATCGCGGGCGGCCTGACGACCCCGGCCACCGCCTGCAAGACCGAGAGCTCCACCCCGACCCCGTCGGCCTCCCCGACGCCGAAGCCGTCGCCGTCCCAGTCCACCCCGGCCCCGTCGGCGTCCCCGACCCCGTCGGACTCCGCCTCCAGCTCCGCCCCGGCGAGCGCCGCTCCGGGCAACGCGCCGTCGCCGGCGGCCGGCAGCTCGAACCTCGCCGAGACCGGTGCGGACTCCAACACGGGCCTGATCGCCGGCCTCGCGGGCGCGCTGGTCGTCGTCGGCGGCGGCGCGGTCTTCTTCGGCATGCGCCGTCGTGGGGCGCGCGGCGACAACTGACGCCCCGCCCCGCCGCTCCACCACCGCGGCCCGTCCCCCTATCCCCAGGGGACGGGCCGCGGTCGTGTGCCGGAACCCCGTCAGCCGAAGGTCGCCCGCTCCAGCCAGAACTCCAGCAGCTCCCGCTCGCCGAGGACCTCCAGCCCGGGGCTGTCCAGGGGCAGCCGGCGGTAGAAGGCGAGCAGCACGGAGGTGAGCGGGCCGCGCAGGGCGACCGTGGCCTTCTCGTGGCCGCGCCGCCAGGTGATCGCCTCCTGGCCCAGGTCGATCAGCCACTCGGCGTTCAGCGCCGGCTCGGTGTCGGTGGCGTGCAGATGGATGGTGCTGTCCGGCCGGACTAGGTCCCGCGCCGGGTCCTTCGGCATGGTCCGCTGCGCCCACTCCACGATCTGGAGCCACTCGTCCAGCGCGTCCGCCGCGATGTCGGGCGCGACCTCGTAGGGCAGTCCGGCGGCGAGCGTGGCGTCGGCGCGGTGGACGGTGATCTCGTGGGCCATACGACGGGCCCAGAAGCCGGCGTTCAGCACCCCGGCCCACGCCCACACCGTCGCGTCCGGACCGGCCTCGCGCAGTGCGCCGACGACCAGTTCGCCGGTCTCGGCGAGCCACTTGTCCAGGGCGGCCGCGTCGCCCCGCTCCTCGGGTCCGCCGGCCAGCGGGACCCGCTCCGGCGGGACGTTCTCCTGCGCCCGGGTACGGACGAGGGTGTCCACCCAGCGCAGGGCGCCACCCGTGTGTCGTACGAGATCCTCCAGCGACCACTCCGGGCAGGTCGGCACGGTCGCGGACAGGTCGGCGCCGGAGGTCAGCACGGACCTCAACTGCTCGACCTGGTGGGCGATTTCATCGCAGTAACGGTCATGCGCGAGCAAAGTCATGCCCCTTACCCTAGGGCCCGAAGATCAGTCGAGCACGACGATTTCAGCCACGTCGAACTCCACGCCCACCGCGTCCCCGACCTCCGGCGCGTCCCGCAGCGCGCAGGCCGCCTCCAGGCGCGGTCCGTCCCCGGGCTGGAGACGGACGGCCACATGGGTGCCCTTGAAGGTGCGGGCGGTCACCGTGCAGCACAGGCCCGCGTCGGCCGCCACGAGCCGTACGCCGGCGGGCCGGACCAGCAGCGTGCGCGCGCCCTGCGGGGAGCCGTCGGGCACCGGCAGCTTGCCCCACGGGCTGTCGGCGGCCGCGGCGACGACGGTCGCCGGGACCACGTTGTCGAAGCCGAGGAAGCGGGCCACGAAGGCGTCGGCGGGCCGCTGCCAGACCTCAAGAGGCGTGCCGGACTGCGCGATCCGCCCGTCCCGCATCACCACCACCCGGTCGGCCAGCGCGAACGCCTCGCCCTGGTCGTGGGTCACGGCGAGCACGGTCGTGCCCAACCGGCCGAAAAGCTCCCTCAGTTCGACCACCAGACGCTCCCGCAGCGAGCGGTCGAGCTGGCCGAGCGGCTCGTCCAGCATGAGCAGCCGGGGCTTCGGCGCGAGCGCGCGGGCGAGGGCCACGCGCTGCTGCTCGCCACCGGACAGGGAGGCCACGGCCCGCCGGGCGGCCCCCGGCAGCCCGACCAGCTCCAGCAACTCCCGCACCTCGGCGTCCCGTTCGCTCTTCGCCACGCCGTGCATACGCAGTCCGAAGGCCACGTTCGCGCCGACGTCCCGCTGCGGGAAGAGCTGGTGGTCCTGGAACATCAGGCCGACGCCCCGCTTGTGCGCGGGCACGCCCGACTGGTCGCGGCCGTCCAGCAGAACCCGTCCGCCGGCCAGGGGCTGGAGCCCGGCGACCGCCCGCAGCAGGGTCGACTTTCCGCTGCCGCTTGGCCCGAGCACGCACACCACCTCGTGCTCGGCGACGTCGAGGCCGACCGTATCGAGCACGGCCCGGCCGCCGAAGCGCACGGTCGCGGTATCGAGGCTGAGCAGCATCAGAACTCCCCCGTCCGGTCGGTGCGCAGCCGCTCCAGGATCAGCAGCGCGGCGGCGCACACCACCATCAGAATGGTCGAAAGAGCCATCGCCTGGCCGTAGTTGAGGTCTCCGGGGCGGCTGAGCAGCCGGGCCACGGCGACCGGGAGCGTGGGGTTGTCGGGCCGAGCGATGAACACGGTCGCGCCGAACTCGCCGAGCGAGACGGCGAACGCGAACCCGGCCGCGACCAGCAGCGCCCGCCGCACCATCGGCAGATCGACCTCGCGCCACACCCGCCAGGGCGAGGCACCGAGCACGGCGGCGGCCTCCCTGAGCCGGCCGTCCACCGCGCGCAGCACGGGCAGCATGGTCCGTACGACGAAGGGGGCCCCGACCAGCGCCTGGGCGAGCGGGACGAGGATCCAGGACTGTCTGAGGTCCAGCGGCGGCTTGTCGAGGGCGATCAGGAAGCCGAAGCCGACGGTCACGGCGGACACGCCGAGCGGCAGCATCAGCAGCGCGTCGAAGCCCCGTACCAGCCGTCCCGCGTCCCGGCGGGCCAGCGCGGCGGCGGCGAGACCTCCGATCACCACGGCGATGGCGGTGGCGGCGACGGCGTACTGCAGCGAGGTCCATACGGCGTGCACGGGCGCCACCAGGAACGTACCGCCGTCGGCGTTCGCGAGCGCCCGGTAGTAGCCGAAGCCGGGGGCGTCGAGGGAGCGCTGGACGAGGACGGCGAGCGGCAGCACGATCAGCAGCGCGATGGTCGCGAACACCCCGGCGAGCAGCGCCCGCTGTCCGCCGCCGCGCGGGCGCCGGGCGGTCACCGACGCGTCCACCAGCCGCAGCGCGGTCTCCCGGCGGCGCACGGTCCAGGCGTGCACGGCGAGGATCGCGCCGACGGCCGCGAACTGGAGAAGGGTGAGGACGGCGGCCGTGGAGAGGTCGAAGATCTCGGAGGTCTGCCGGTAGATCTCCACTTCGAGGGTGGAGAAGGTGGGACCGCCGAGGATCTGGACGACGCCGAAGGAGGTGAAGGTGAACAGGAACACCATCAGGGCGGCGGCGGCCACGGCGGGTGCGAGGGCCGGCAGGGTGACCTTGCGCCAGGCGCGGAGCGGCGAGGTCCCCAGCATCCGGGCGGCCTCCTCCTGGCGGGGGTCGAGCTGCGCCCACAGCCCGCCGACGGTCCGTACGACGACCGCGTAGTTGAAGAAGACGTGCGCCAGCAGGATCGCCCACACCGTGGTGTCCAGCCGTACGCCCCACAGCTCGTCGAACAGCCCGCCGTGCCCGACCAGCGCGAGGAACGCGCTGCCGGCGACGACGGTCGGCAGCACGAAGGGGACGGTGACCACGGCCCGCAGCACCTGCTTGCCCGGGAAGTCGAGGCGGGCGAAGACGTAGGCGGCGGGCAGCGCGAGGAGCAGGGTGAGCGCGGTGGAGGCGAGCGCCTGCCAGGTGGTGAACCACAGCACGTGCCGGATGTCCGGCTGCGTGACCACGTCCGCGATCCGCCCGAACTGCCAGGCGCCGTCCACCTTCAGCCCGCGCGCGACGATCGCGGCCACGGGCCAGGCGAAGAACAGCGCGAAGAACACGACGGGCAGGGCCATGAGCCCGAGCCGTGCCGCGTTTCCCCGCCGGTGTTTCCCTACTTCAGTACGAGTGACGTCCACGACTTGACCCACTGGTCGCGGTTGGCGGCGATCTTGCCGGGCGCCATGGTCTCGGGATGCTGGGCGGCCGGGCCGTACTCGGTGAACTCGGCGGGCACCTTCGCCCCCTTCAGCACCGGGTAGACGTACATGTTCAGCGGCATGTCCTCCTGGAACTCCTTGGAGACCAGGAAGTCGATGAACGCCTTGGCGCCCTTGGTGTTCCTGGCGTTGCTGAGCAGCCCGGCGAACTCGATCTGCCGGAAGCAGGTCCCGCTCGCCACGCCGGTCGGAGCGGTGCTGGGCCGCTTCTTGGCGTAGATCACCTCGGCGGGCGGCGAGGAGGCGTAAGACACCACGAGCGGCCGGTCACCGCCGGCCTTCTTGCCCTCGGAGGAGCCGGAGAACTCCTGGTAGTAGGCCTGCTCCCAGCCGTCGACGACCTTGACTCCGTTGGCCTGGAGCTTCTTCCAGTACTCCGGCCAGCCCTTGTCGCCGAACTGCGCGGCGCTGCCCAGCAGGAAACCGAGGCCGGGCGAGGAGGTGGCGGCGTTCTCGGTGACCAGGAGGTTCTTGTACTCGGGCTTGGCCAGGTCGGCGAAGGACTGCGGCGGGGTCAGCTTGTGCTTGCTGAAGTACGCCTTGTCGTAGTTGACGCAGATGTCGCCGTAGTCGACGGGCGTGACCCGGTGCTCGCCCTGGTCGAGCTGGTAGGCGGCGCCGACCTGGTCGAGGCCCTTGGCCTGGTACGGCTGGAAGAGGCCGTTGTCGAGGGCGCGGGAGAGCAGGGTGTTGTCGACGCCGAAGAAGACGTCGCCCTGCGGGTTGTCCTTGGTGAGGATGGCCTTGTTGACTGCCTGCCCGGCATCGCCGTCCTTGAGCACCTTGACGTGGTAGCCGGACTGCTTCTCGAAGTCCTGGAGCACGCTCTTGGACACGGCCCACGAGTCATGGCTGACGAGGGTCACGGTCTTGGAGTCGGCAGACGACTTGCCGCTGCTGGAACCGCATGCGGACAGGCTGATCAGGCCGAGGCCGACCACGGCGGCCACGAGGGTCTTGTTGTGCACTGGATGTCCTCCTGGGGGTTGGCCAGGAAGAACGCGGCCCTGCCCGGCCTGTGCGAAGACGGCCGGGCAGGGCGCAACAGCTCGAGTGATGACCGAACTTCCTACCCAGAATGACCTGGGCGAGGTTCAGAGGGTCTGCGGCCCTGTCCGCCGCACTCTCAGCGCTGTGGCGCTCCCCTGTCGGAATATGAAGATGTGATGGAACGCTGCCAGATTACCGCTCGGTGGCCGCGAGCTGACCACAGGCTCCGTCGATCTCCTGGCCCCGGGTGTCCCGGATGGTCACCGGCACCCCGTGGGCGGCGATTGCCTCCACGAACGCCTTCTCGTCCTCGGGCCGCGAGGCGGTCCACTTCGAGCCCGGCGTCGGGTTGAGCGGGATCAGGTTGACGTGCACGGGCCTGCCCTTGAGCAGCCGGCCGAGCCGGTCACCACGCCAGGCCTGGTCGTTGATGTCGCGGATGAGCGCGTACTCGATGGAGAGCCGGCGTCCGCTCTTCTCGACGTACTCGAACCCGGCGTCGAGCACCTCGCGCACCTTCCACCGCGTGTTCACGGGGACGAGGGTGTCGCGCAGTTCGTCATCGGGGGCGTGCAGCGAGATCGCGAGCCGGCACTTGAAGCCCTCGTCGGCGAACCGGTGGATCGCCGGGACGAGCCCGACCGTCGAAACGGTGATCCCGCGCTGCGAGAGCCCGAGCCCGTCGGGCGCGGGGGCGGTGAGCGCCTGGATGGCTCCCACGACCCGCTTGTAGTTGGCGAGCGGCTCGCCCATGCCCATGAAGACGATGTTGGACAGCCGCGCGGGCCCGCCGGGCACCTCGCCGTCCCGCAGCGCGCGCATGCCGTCGACGATCTGGTGGACGATCTCGGCCGTGGACAGATTCCGGTCCAGGCCCGCCTGTCCGGTGGCGCAGAAGGGGCAGTTCATCCCGCAGCCCGCCTGCGAGCTGATGCACATGGTGACCCGGTCCGGATACCGCATCAGCACGGACTCGACCAGCGTCCCGTCGAACAGCCGCCACAGCGTCTTGCGCGTGGTGCCCTGGTCGGTCGACAGATGCCGGACGACGGTCATCAGCTCCGGGAACAGCGCTTCTTGCAGCTTGTCGCGCGAGCCGGCGGGAATGTCGGTCCACTGCTCCGGTTCGTGCGCGTACCGCGCGAAGTAGTGCTGCGAGAGCTGCTTGGCACGGAACGGCTTCTCACCGATCTCGGCCACGGCGTCCTTGCGCTCGGCGGGCGTGAGGTCGGCGAGGTGCCGCGGCGGCTTCTTGGCTCCGCGCGGGGCGACGAAAGTGAGTTCTCCGGGCTTGGGCATGGTCCTACCAGTGTCGCAGATCGAACAGGGTGGCCCGAGTGCGTGCTCTTGTGAAGCCCCGACCTGTGAAGTTCTGCCGACGAACGGTCGGGTTTCCTGGTAGGCCCTTGTCGCACCCTTTGCCGTGCCGTAACAACAGGCGCCATGAACCTTTTCGGCCGCAACTCCCACCACCGGCGCGCGCAGCCGCCTGCCGCGCCCGTGGCGACCGCCGTCCCGGCGGGCGGTGCCACCGCCACCGCCGTTCTGCCCGATCCCACGCTGGCGTCCCTCACCGGCGAGTGGATGATCGATCCCGCGCACAGCAGGATCGGGTTCTCGGTCAGGCACGCGATGGTGACGACGGTGCGCGGCGCCTTCCTGGAGTACGAGAGCCGTCTGTACTTCGACGGCCGCGATCCGGCCCGCTCCCGGGCCGACATCGTGCTGTACACCGCCAGCGTCGACACGGGCGTGGAGCAGCGCGACGCGCATCTGGCCGGCCGCCAGTTCCTGGACGCCGCGAGCTTTCCGCGGATGACCTTCACGAGCACCACCGTGCAGCTCGCGGACAAGGACGTGTACCGCATGACCGGCGACCTCACGATCAAGGACACCCGCCGCCCGGTCGTCCTGGAGCTCGCCTACATCGGTCATGTGACGGACCCGTTCGGCTACGAGCGCGTCGGCTTCGACGGCACCACCACGATCAACCGCTCCGACTGGGGTCTGACCTACGACGCCCGGCTGGCCCAGGGCGGGGCCATGGTGAGCGAGACGGTCCGCCTCCAGTTCGACATCGCGGCCATCCGCGCTACCCCCACGGCCTGAGACCGCCGTATACGACAGTGCCCCCGTCCTGTGTGGAGGACGGGGGCACTGCCGTACGACGCCCGGCTCACGCGGAGCCGACGAAGATCACCAGCAGCAGCCAGACCACCGGCGCGGTCGGCAGCAAGGAGTCCAGGCGGTCCATGATGCCGCCGTGGCCCGGCAGCAAGGTGCCCATGTCCTTGATGCCCAGGTCGCGCTTGATCATGGACTCGCCGAGGTCGCCCAGGGTGGCGCTGGCCGCGACCGCGAGGCCCAGCAGCAGGCCCTGCCACCAGGTCCCGTCGTCGATCAGGAACCGCATGCACAGCGCGCCCGCGACCATCGCGAAGGCGACCGCGCCCAGCAGGCCCTCGCGGGTCTTGCCGGGGCTGATGCGCGGGGCCAGCTTGTGCTTGCCGAAACGCCAGCCGACGGCGTAGGCGCCGGTGTCGCTGACGACGGTCAGGAGCAGAAAGGTCAGCACGCGCCAGGGGCCGTCGGCGGCGGTCAGCATCATCGCGACGAACGTGGCCAGGAACGGCACGTAGAACGCCGCGAAGACGCCCGCCGTGACGTCCTTGAGATAGCCCTCCGGTGACTCCGTCATACGCCAGACCAGGACCGCGAGGGCGGTCAGGGCCATGGCGACCCACGCCCCCTCGGCTCCGCGCACATACCCGGCGACGACCATCGCCGCGCCGCCCACCGCGAGCGGCGCCAGCGGTGCCTTGATGCCCTTGCGCTCCCGCAGCCTGCTGGTCAGCTCCCACAGACCCACGACCACGGCGACCGCGACCACGCCGACGAACACGGCCTTGTAGACGAACAAGGACGCGACGATCACCACACCGAGTCCGACACCGACCCCTATGGCCGCGCTCAGGTCACGGCCCGCGCTCTTCTTCTGCGGCGCTGGCGCCGGCTGGGGGGCGTCGGGCATGGGCTCCGGATTCTGGTTCTCGGCCGGGAGGGACCCGGCCGGTGAGGGCTCGGGCCTGACCTCGTTGTGGAACGGGGGGCCGCTCGGCCGAGCGGCCCCCCGTTCGTCGTCCTGGTCTCCGCCATACGCGGGTACGTCGGGCACGATGGGCATGGGGCGAGTGTGCTGCGCCTCAGGCGCATCGTACGTGGGACCCGCCGGGGCGGCTCCCTGGACGGGCCCGCCCCCGGTGGGCCCCCAGTAGCCGACCTGACCCGACGGCGGCGCCCCCCAGGATGACTCGCTCATCAGACTTCGAGCAGCTCCGCTTCCTTGTGCTTCAGAAGCTCGTCCACCTGGGCGACGTACTTCGCCGTGGTGTCGTCGAGCTCCTTCTCGGCACGGCGGCCCTCGTCCTCGCCGACCTCGCCGTCCTTGATCAGCTTGTCGATGGCGTCCTTGGCCTTGCGGCGCACGGAGCGGATGGAGACCTTGGCGTCCTCACCCTTCTGCTTGGCGACCTTGATGTACTCGCGGCGCCGCTCCTCGGTCAGCTCGGGGAACGTCACACGGATGATGTTGCCGTCGTTGCTGGGGTTGACGCCCAGGTCGGAGTCGCGGATCGCCTGCTCGATGTTGCGCAGCGCGCTCTTGTCGAAGGGCGTCACGACCGCCATGCGCGGTTCCGGCACGGAGAACGAGGCCAGCTGGTTGATCGGCGTCAGGGCACCGTAGTAGTCGGCCACGATCTTGTTGAACATTGCCGGGTGCGCACGGCCGGTGCGGATCGCGGCGAAGTCCTCCTTGGCGACCACGACGGCCTTCTCCATCTTCTCCTCGGCCTCGAGGAGGGTCTCTTCGATCACCACTTGCTCCTGCGTGTCTTGAGTAAGGCCCGGCTACGTCCTCGTCGGGGCGGCGGCCGGCTGCGTCGCGTCTTCTTCCTGCACGGTTCCGGACCGGCAGGACATTGTCCATCCCCCGGCCAGGGCGCGTCCCGCCCGTCCCCCGGACAGGCGGCCCACCCCGATGACGGGGGTGCCGGTCAGCTCCGGCTGCCCTGCTCGCCGACCAGTGTGCCGATCTTCTCACCCTTGACGGCCCGAGCGATATTGCCCTCCGCGAGCAGCTCGAAGACCAGGATCGGAAGCTTGTTGTCACGGCACAGCGTGACGGCGGTGGCGTCGGCGACCTTCAGGTCGCGGGTGATGACCTCGCCGTAGCCGAGGGCGTCGAACTTGACGGCGTCCGGGTTGGTCTTCGGGTCGGAGTCGTAGACCCCGTCCACGCCGTTCTTGCCCATGAGCAACGCCTCGGCGTCGATCTCCAGGGCGCGCTGGGCGGCGGTGGTGTCGGTGGAGAAGTACGGCATGCCCATACCGGCGCCGAAGATGACCACGCGGCCCTTCTCCAGGTGGCGCACGGCGCGCAGCGGGATGTACGGCTCGGCGACCTGGCCCATGGTGATGGCGGTCTGCACCCGGCTGTCGATGCCCTCCTTCTCCAGGAAGTCCTGGAGGGCGAGGCAGTTCATCACGGTGCCGAGCATGCCCATGTAGTCGGAGCGGGCCCGGTCCATGCCGCGCTGCTGGAGTTCGGCACCGCGGAAGAAGTTGCCGCCGCCGATGACGACCGCGATCTCGGCCCCGTCGCGCACGACGGCAGCGATCTCGCGGGCGATCTTGTGCACCACGTCCGGGTCCACGCCCAGGCCCCCGCCGCCGGAGAAGGCCTCTCCGGACAGCTTCAGCAGAAACCGGCCGCGTACTTTGCCGTCGTCGCTCTTCTGGGCCTTGGTGGTCATGGGAGATCCCGCCTCTTTCACGTGTTGCACATACGAAGAAGGCCATTGCCGGTGGGGTCGCTTTTCGCTCCCATTCGCGGCAATGGCCTCCTCGTCAGATCTGCTGCCGTCCGCCGCACGCCCGGGTGTGGCGGTGTGCACGGACGACTGCTGTCGACCCTATCGGGATTTCTCCGTGGGTCGCGCGTCGATCGCGGTACGGACTCAGATGCCGACCTTGATGCGCGTGAAGCGCTTCAGGGTGACACCGGCCTCGTCCAGAACCTTCTGGACCGACTTCTTGTTGTCCAGCGCGTACGGCTGGCCGAGCAGCGTGGCGTCCTTGAAGAAGCCGTTGAGGCGACCCTCGACGATCTTCGGCAGGGCGGCCTCGGGCTTGCCCTCGGCGCGGGTGGTCTCCTCGGCGACGCGGCGCTCGGACTCGACGACCTCGGCCGGCACGTCCTCCTTGGAGAGGTACTTCGGCGCGAAGGCGGCGATGTGCTGGGCGACGCCCTTGGCGATCTCGGCGTTCGGCTTGTCCAGCTCGACGAGCACACCGATCTGCGGCGGCAGGTCGGGCATGGTGCGGTGCATGTAAGCCGTGACGTAACCGCCGGAGAACTGCGCGAAGCGGTCCAGGACGATCTTCTCGCCGAGGTTGGCGTTGGCCTCGTCCACGAACGCCTGAACGGTCTTGCCGGCCTCGATCTCGGAGGCGAGCAGGGCCTCGAGGTCGGCCGGGTTCGTCTTGACGACGTGCTCGGCGATCTGGTTGGCGACGGCCTGGAACTTCTCGCCCTTGGCGACGAAGTCGGTCTCGCACTTCAGCTCGACGAGAACGCCGGAGGAGTTGTCGTCGGCGATGATGGAGACCACGGCGCCGTTCTCGGCGGAGCGGCCCTCGCGCTTGGCGACGCCCTTCTGGCCCTTGATACGGAGCGCCTCGACGGCCTTTTCGACGTTGCCCTCGGCCTCGTCCAGCGCCTTCTTGCAGTCCATCATGCCGGCGCCCGTGAGCTCACGGAGCTTCTTGACGTCGGCGGCGGTGTAGTTCGCCATGAGTCTGTGAGTCTTTCTCGAAGTCTGGAAGATCTTCAGATCCGCACGGTTGCGTTCCACAGACAGCTGTAGCCGCGGAGCGCGTACATCGTGCCGACCTACGGGTGAACAGCGGGGGCGGACTTCACCGCGCCGCAGGCGCGATGGAGTTCAGTACCGCCCCCGCTGTCAACGCCTGAGTCAGGCCTGCTCGCCCTCGGCGGCCTTCTCCTCGACCGGAGCGGCCTCGGCGGCGGGGGCCTCAGCCTCGGCGGCGGGGGCCTCAGCCTCAGCGGCGGCCCCGGCAGCGGGGGCCTCGGCAGCCGGAGCCTCAGCGGCCGGGGCGGCCTCGTCGGCCTTCTTCTCACCCTCGAGCAGGTCGCGCTCCCACTCGGCGAGCGGCTCGCCCGCGGCCTTCTCGCCCTTGTCGCCGGTGGCGACACGGGAACGGGAGATGAGGCCCTCGGCGACGGCGTCGGCGATCACACGGGTCAGCAGGGTGACGGAGCGGATCGCGTCGTCGTTGCCCGGGATCTTGTAGTCGACCTCGTCGGGGTCACAGTTCGTGTCGAGGATCGCGACGACCGGGATGTTGAGCTTCCGGGCCTCGCCGACCGCGATGTGCTCCTTCTTGGTGTCCACGATCCAGACGGCGCTGGGAACCTTGGACATCTCGCGGATACCGCCGAGGGTCTTCTCCAGCTTGGCCTTCTCGCGCGAGAGCACGAGAAGCTCCTTCTTGGTCAGACCGGACGCGGCGACGTCCTCGAAGTCGATCTGCTCAAGCTCCTTGAGGCGCTGCAGACGCTTGTAGACGGTCGAGAAGTTAGTGAGCATGCCGCCCAGCCAGCGCTGGTTCACGAAGGGCATGCCGACGCGGGTGGCCTGCTCGGCGATGGCCTCCTGCGCCTGCTTCTTCGTGCCGACGAACATGACCGTGCCGCCGTGGGCGACGGTCTCCTTGACGAACTCGTAGGCGCGGTCGATGTACGACAGCGACTGGAGCAGGTCGATGATGTAGATGCCGTTGCGCTCGGTGAAGATGAAGCGCTTCATCTTCGGGTTCCAGCGACGGGTCTGGTGACCGAAGTGGACGCCGCTCTCCAGCAGCTCCCGCATCGTGACGACGGCCATGGCCGTTCTCCTTGGTGTTCTCGGTTGTGCCGCGGATGCCGGACGGCTCCCGCGCCTGACGCCCGCGGTGCGCCGTGCCACGAAGGACCGAGAGGCGCTGACACCGGCTTGTGATCACCAGATGTCGGGGCGTGCGAAGTCGACCCGGTGACCCGGATCGCCAGAAGAAGTGTACGGGAACGTCAGGGCACCGGGTGACGCCGCTGTCCACAACCGGGGAGTGGTCCACAGAGCCGGGCCGTGCTCGGCGGGATGCGGGACCGTGGGACGCATGCCCCTCATGCGACGAATGATGCGTCGGCTCTTGTGCTGGGCGGGTCCGCCGACCGTGCTGGCGGTGCTCGCGCTCACTCCTGCGACCTGGGCCCGCGCGGATCCCCCGGCCCCCGCTCCGGCCCCCGTCCGGGTGCCGCCGATCGCGCGCGCCTGGCCGGTGGGCGTACGGCCGCCGGTACTGCGCGGCTGGGAACCCCCGGCGACGGCGTACGGCCCGGGGCACCGGGGCGTGGACCTGTCGGCACCGGCCGGCTCGGCCGTACGGGCGGTGGCGGCGGGCCGGGTGTCCTTCGCGGGGCGGGTGGCGGGACAGGGGGTGGTGGCGGTGCGCCTGGCGGGGACGGACCTGCGGACGACGTACGAGCCGGTGCGTGCCTCGGTGAAGAAGGGTGACGCGGTGCGGGCGGGGGATGTGGTGGGGACGGTGGAGCCGTCGGGCACGCACTGCCCGACGGCATGCGTGCACTGGGGTCTGCTCCGAGGGGAGACCTATCTGGACCCGCTGCTGCTGTTGCCCCCGTGGTTGCTGCACAGGGGTCCGTCGAGACTGCTGCCGGTGTGGGGGGTGCCGCTCCCGGCGGGCTAGGGGCGCTTCAGCCCGTCACGCCTCGCAGCACCATGGCCACCGCGGTGTCCGTCACCACACCGGGATCCTCGGCAGCCCCCAGCTCGATCCTCCGCACCGCCGCGTCCACCACTCCTTGCAGCAGCATCGCAGCCAGCCGGGGCTGCTCGTGCCCCAGCTCCCCGAGCGCCTCGACGATCATCGCGACCAGCCCGCCGTGCGCCGCCCGGATCTTCTCCCGCGCCCCTGCGTCCAGTTCACTCGCGGAGATGGCCACGACCGCCCGGTGCCGCCGGTCCCCGACCAGCGCCAGCTGCCGGCGCACATACGCCTCGACCTTGCCCTCGGCCGACGTCTCCCGCTCCATGGCGGCGGCCACCTCCGCCGCCCACAGCGGGAAGTCGACCTCGCACAGCTCCTCGACCACGGCGGCCCGCGACCGGAAGTACTCGTACACGGACGACCGCGCGAGCCCCGTCCGCTCGGCGAGGGCCGGGAAGGTCAGCGCCTCCGTCCCGCCCTCGGACAGCAGGGCTCGAGCCGCGTCCAGCAGGGCGGCTCGCTGCATCGACCGGTGCTCGGCCACGGAGGCCGCTCGAATCCTTGGCACGTCGACCACTCTACGGACGCACCGAGCCGAACGGGAGTCACTCACCCACGCGACGGCACCGGTGCGAGGCGGC
Source organism: Streptomyces sp. MMG1121 (assembly GCF_001280015.1). GTDB lineage: Bacteria > Actinomycetota > Actinomycetes > Streptomycetales > Streptomycetaceae > Streptomyces. The sequence continues at coordinate 83,199 of NZ_LGDV01000119.1, read as the reverse complement.
CCTCACTGACCGAAGCTCGCCAGCTTGGCCCGCAGCTGGAGCACCGACTTGGTGTGGATCTGGCTGACCCGGCTCTCGGTGACGCCGAGCACATTGCCGATCTCGGCGAGCGTGAGTCCCTCGTAGTAGTACAGCGTGACCACGGTCTTCTCCCGCTCGGGCAGCGTGTTGATGGCCCGCGCGAGGAACCTTCGCAGCTCCCTGTCCTCGGCCACCTCCACGGGATTGTCCGCGGCGGTGTCCTCCAGCGTGTCCATGAGGCTGAGCCGGTCCCCGCCCTCGCCGCCGACGTGCAGCAGCTCCTCCAGGGCGACCACGTTGGCCAGCGACAACTGGCTGAACACGGCATGGAGTTCATCGACCTCCATGTCCAGTTCGGCGGCGACCTCACTCTCGTTCGGGGTGCGCCGCAGCCGCGCCTCCAGCGTGGCGTAGGCCCGCTCCACGTTTCGCGCCTTCTGCCGCACCGACCGCGGAATCCAGTCCAGCGCCCGCAGCTCGTCGATCATCGCGCCCCGGATCCGGGTGATCGCGTACGTCTCGAACTTGATCTCCCGGTCGATGTCGAACTTCTCGATCGCGTCGATCAGCCCGAAGACACCGGAGGAGACGAAGTCGGCCTGCTCCACGTTGGGCGGCAGCCCGACGCTCACCCGGCCCGCGACGTATTTCACGAGCGGCGAGTAGTGCAGGATCAGCTGCTCCCGCAGCCGGTCGTCTCCCGTCGCCTTGTACGACCGCCACAGCTCGTCGAGCGTCGAGGGAGCGGGCGGCCGCACGCTGCCACCGTCGCGGGCGGCTGGGGGGATCGCCGCCCGGTCGGACCCGGAGGTGTGCTGGGGCATTCGTCGCCTTGTGCCGTTCTGCCGTGAAGTGCTGTGAAGTGCCGTGAAGTGCGAAGGGATGGGGTTGGTGGGCGAATGGGCTGCCTGGGTGAGCTGTCGGTCTGGTGTCGAGTTGACGCGATCTGCGTCGGTGCCGCTGTGAGCGTAGCGTGACTGAGGTGTCGCGGTGTGCGAACAGTGAGGCTCCACCCCTGCGCGGGGTCCCCCGGTCGGCCTCACGGGCAGGTTCCGCGACGCGCTCCGCGGACCGGCCGGTGACGCCAACTCCGGGAAACGCCAAGGGCGTCGGGCATTCCCCCGGACGGCCGAACACGCCGGGTCAGCGGGGGCCGCGACCGGTGCGGACCGACATCACCGCCTGGCGTGTCAACTTCCAGCCGTCGCCGTGTCGTTCGACGTAACCAAGTGCCTGCAGTTCGTACAGTCTCGCGATCGCCTCGTCCCGGGTGGTCGGCGCGCCCAGCGCGATGTCCGCGGCCGTGGCCGGGCGATCGCCGGGCAGGGCGGCGAGCACGGCCCGTACGGCGGGTTCCAGCAGATCTCTCGGGAGTACGGGACCGCGCCGGACCGGTGTCAGCTCGCCCATGTCTCCGACGAGCTCGACCACCTCCGCGGCATCGGTGACCAGGGCGGCCTCGCCGCGGAGCAGTTCGTGCACGCCGGCGGAGAGCGCGCTGGTGACGGGGCCGGGCATGCCCATGGTGAACCGTCCGAGGCGCTGCGCGGCCCGCGCGGTGGACAGGGAGCCGCTGCGGTGGGCGGCCTCCACGACGACGGTGCCCCTGGTCAGCGCGGCGATCACCCGGTTGCGCAGGATGAACCGGCTCGGCGTCGGATGGTCGCCCGGCGGCAACTCGCCCACCACCAGTCCCTGTCCCGCGATCCTGTCGATCAGCGCGGCGTGACCGCGGGGGTAGGGCCGGTCGACGCCGCAGGCCAGGACGGCGACGGTGGCTCCACGGGCGGCGAGGGCGCCTCGGTGGGCGGCGCCGTCGACGCCGTACGCCCCGCCGGAGACCACCACCCAGCCGCGCTCGGCGAGGCCGGCGGCGAGGGTGGCCGCGACGTGGGCGCCGTATCCGGTGCAGGCGCGGGCGCCCACCACGGCGACGGACCGCAGCGCCCACACCCGCAGACTGGGCCGCCCGCGCACCCAGAGCCCGAGGGGCCGGGCATCCCCGAGATCATCGAGCTGCCCGGGCCACTCGGCGTCCCCGGGCCGCACGAACCGCACTCCGGCCCCCTCGGCCATCTCCAGATCCCGTTCCGGCTCGGCCTGCCGGGCCCGCGCGACAAGCCCGGTCCACCGCACCTCACTCACCCCCGGCAACGCCACGCCACCCCCTCGCAACCGCCGCACCACTTCTCTCACCCCGAACTCCCGCACCCACCGCCCACCGATGTCGTCCCCGGGCTCGATGACCCGGGTGAGGAAGACACGCCCGAGCAGTTCGCCCGCGGGGCCGTCGTCCGCGCTCATGTCAGCGCCCCGATGGCCATCGGCACCCCGCGCGGGACTCCGGTGCGCAGTTGCAGGGCCAGGGCGACGTCGGTCGCGTCCGGCCGGTCGTGCCCGACGAGGTCGGCGACCGTCCAGGCGACGCGCAGGACCCGGTCGATCCCGCGGGCAGTGAGCACGCCCCGTTCGAGGTTGCGCTCGGCCTCGTTCATCGCTGCGGGCGCGGCGTGGTAGCGGCTGCGCAGCTCCCGGCCGGGCACTTCGCTGTTGGTGCGCCACGGGGTCCCGGCGAGGCGGGCCGCCGTCCGCTGCCGGGCCTGCCGTACCCGCTCGGCGACGGTCGCCGTGGACTCGCCCCCGGCCCCGGGTTCGGTGAGCTGGGCCCGGGTGACCGGGTCGACCTCGACGCGCAGGTCCACCCGGTCCAGCAGCGGGCCGGAGAGCCGGGACTGGTAGCGGCGGATCACCGACGGCGGGCACTCGCACAGCGAGTCGCGCTGCGAGAATCGCCCGCACGGGCAGGGGTTGGCCGCCAGCAGCATCAGAAAGCGGGCCGGGAACCGGACCACGCCCGCGCTGCGCGCGATCACGACGTGCCCCGACTCCAGGGGCTGTCGTAGCGCGTCGAGGACCTGGCCGCGGAACTCGGGCGCCTCGTCCAGGAACAGCACACCCCGATGGGCGAGGGACACCGCGCCGGGACGTGCGATGCCGGGGCCGCCGCCGACGAGTGACTGCATGGTGGCCGAGTGGTGCGGGGCGCAGTAGGGGGAGACGTCGATGAGCGGCTTGCCCGGTGGCAGCAGACCGGCCACCGAGTGCACCGCCGTGACCTCTAGTGACTCCTCCCTGGTCAGCCTGGGCAGGACGGCGGGCAGCCGTTCGGCGAGCATGGTCTTGCCCGCGCCCGGCGGTCCTTCGAGGAAGAGGTGGTGTCCGCCGGCGGCGGCCACCTCCACGGCCGTGCGGGCCGAGGTCTGGCCCACGACGTCCGCCAGGTCGTGATCATGGTCGGGCTGAGCGGCGCCGAGGCTGTGCATGCCGGTGGAGGCGCCCGTGCCGGGCATCCGCAGGCCGGCCAGGAGCGGATCGGGGCGTCCCTGCCCGTGCGGTTCCTCCTCGGGGACGGGCTCGTCGGTGAGGACCGCGACGAGCTGGCGCAGGCTGCGGACGCCGAGCACGCAGACGCCGGGGACCAGCGAGGCCTCCGCGGCGGCGCACTCGGGTACGACCACCTGCTCGTAGCCTGCGTCGGCCGCCGCCAGCACGGCGGGCAGGATGCCCCGCACCGGCCGCACCCGGCCGTCCAGGCCCAGCTCTCCGATCATGACGATGTCGGCGAGGACGCGGGGATCGATCCGTTCGGCGGCGCCGAGCACCGCGCAGGCGACGGCCAGGTCGAAGCCGGATCCTGCTTTGGGCACCGACGCGGGGCTGAGGCCGACGGTCAGCTTCTTCTGCGGCCATTCGCCGCCCGAGTTCACCACCGCCGCCCGGACCCGGTCCCGGCTCTCCGTCAGGCTCTTGTCCGGCAGCCCCACCAGGGTGAAGGCGGCGACGCCGGGTTCCAGGTCGGCCTGGACCTCGACGACCACTCCCTCGACGCCGACCAGGGCCACCGAGCAGGTGCGGGCGAATCCCATTCAGGCCACCCCCCGAGCGTGCTCGACGGACGGGGCGCCCCGGTGGGGCAGCAGGACGCCGATGAGGTCGATGCGGACGCCGCCCGGCGGGGCTCCTCCGTGGGCCTGGATCCAGCGCTCGGCCAGCTCACGCAGGCGCGCCGCCTTCTCGGGGCGCACCGCGGCCATCGGATGTTCGTACCCGCCGCCCCTGCGGGTCTTCACCTCGCAGACGACGAGCGCGTCCCCGTCGCGCGCCACGATGTCGATCTCACCGGACCGTCCGCAGCGCCAGTTCCGCTCCAGGACGGTCATTCCGGCCTCGGCGAGCCGCCGGACGGCCAGGTCCTCGCCGTACTTGCCGAGTGCTTCTCGTGCGTTCATGCCGGCACCACCTCCGGCGCCAACGGTCACGCATCCACCGCCAAGATGTTGATCTTGGTGAGCTAGTCGGCGGTTGTGGAAAACTCCGTCACCCGATCGGGGACGATGCGACAGCGCGGCCGCCACCGCGGCCCATCAGCCGCCCGGAAGCTCCAGGTCGCTCTTGTTCAGCTCCTCGATGTTCACGTCCTTGAAGGTCAACACGCGTACCTGCTTGACGAAGCGAGCCGGCCGGTACATGTCCCAGACCCAGGCGTCGGCCATCGACACCTCGAAGAACACCTCGCCCTGGACCGAGTGCACCTGCATCTCGTAGTCGTTGGTGAGGTAGAAGCGGCGCTCGGTCTCGATCACGTATTTGAACAGACCGACGACGTCTCGGTACTCCCGGTAGAGCTTCAGCTCCATCTCGGTCTCGTACTTCTCGAGGTCCTCGGCGCTCATGGCATGTTCCCCTTCAGCCGTGCGATCCCACCATTGTGCGCCAGTCCCGGGCGCCCTCAGACGATTTCCGTCTCGAGGGTCACGGGCCTGGCCGGGGGACCTTCGTCGAGCAGCCGCTGGAGCAGCTCGGCGAGTCTGGTCGGATACACCGTCTCATGTGCCCGGGTCAGTTCCTGACACGTCCACCAGCGCGCTCCGGCGACACTGCGCCGCTCCAGGTCCGTCAGCGCGGCCGGCGCGGTGGCCGTCTGCGTCGTACGGGCCAGGTAGTACCACTCGTCCTGGTCCCAGCGGCGGCCCGCGAAGGGGAAGGAGCACCTGCGCCGCCACAGTACGGGGCCGAGTTCGACATCGGTGATGCCGGTCTCCTCGGCCAGCTCCCGCAGTGCGGCCTCCTCACGGGTCTCGGCGCCCTCCAGGCCGCCGCCGGGGGTGAACCACCAGTCGTCGGACGGGTCCTCCGGCTCGTGGCCGTGGAGGAGGAGGATGCGGTCCCGCGGGTCGAGGAGGACCACCCGGGCCACCTTGCGCAGGCCGCCCTCGTAGGAGTCCTCGCCCGTCCGCGTGGTCTCAGCGGGCACCGGCCGTCTCCGGGCGGGCGCTCCGCGCACGGGAGCGGCGGCCCATGCGCGTGGCGATCGGGCCGTAGGCACCGCCGACCAGGACCAGGACGGCGCCCGCGACGATCAGCACCTCGATGGTGCCCAGCGGACCGGGCTGGGACAGGGTGCCGAGGGCCTCGAAGCCGGTGGGGCGCTGGAGCATGCCCTTCCAGGGCCAGATGACGGCGTCCACGCGCGCGGAGACGGCATCGCGGGAGACCGTGCCCTTGGCCGCGTCGGTGAGGTGGGCCGTGGAGTCCAGGGAGCCCTGGCGTTCGTCGCCGAGCAGGAACAGACGGCCCGCGGGGACGGTCACCGTCGGGAAGTTCTGGACCTCGGCCAGGCTGCCCTTGGGCAGGTACGGCTCGTCTATCTGCTTGCCGTTGACGGTCAGCTTGCCGTCGGTGCAGCAGGAGACGGTGTCACCGCCGACGGCGACGACCCGCTTGACCACCTTGGAGTTGTCGACCCACGACTTGTCCTCGAAGACGACGACGTCACCGCGCCGGATGTCGCCGCCGTGGACACGCTGCGCCAGCACCCGGTCGCCGGCGTCGATGGTGGGGGTCATGGAGCTGGTCGGCACGGTGTACGGCCGGTAGGTCACCGCCGCCCAGGCGAAACCGCCGAGGAACAGCACCAGACCGAGGGCGACGGCCACTCCGGACAGTCGCTGTCCGAGCCGGCCGCCGCCGGCCTGTGCCGTGCCTGTCCCGCCGCTGCGCGGGGCCGTACGCGTCGTGCTCTCGCCACCCATGGACCCGCACCCTACCCGGCGGTACCCGGACCGGCCCACCCTCCCGTCCGACTCCGTCGGCCGCGAAGTGGCCCTGGGGCTCCGCCCCGGACGACTGGCAGGTCGTGCCGCTCCCGGCAGCGGTCGCGAGTCCCGCGCCTGCGGACCCGGACCCGGGCCCGGAGGGCCATGGCCAGGAAGCCAGGACTCCCTCCAGCAGGCCCCGGGGGAACCGGCCGCACCCGGCGGGCGGCCCAGCCTGACGTCTCACCGGACCCGCCGGACCCGGCCGCGAGCTTCGTCAGTGCCGTCCGGTCACCGGCTGCCCGCGGACGTCTTCCGCTCGACCTTGGACTCCAGGCGGTCCGTGCGCCGGTGCCGCCACACCACCACCGGCAGCACCGCCGCGATGGCCACGCCCTGCGGAGCCACCGTCAGGGACGCCGAGACGTTGGACTGGTCGCCCAGGCCGGGCTGGTCGAAGGTGTCCGGGATCGGCAGGGTGCCCCAACGGTTGATCGGCCAGGCCTTGACGATCGCGCGACCCACGACGTCGCTGACCGGGACCATGCCGTGGTGCTTGTCGGTCTGGTTGTAGCGCGAGTCGCGGGAGTTCTGGCGGTGGTCGCCCATCACCCAGATGTAGCCCTTGGGGACCTGCACCCTGAACTGGCCGCCCTGGTCGTCCACGCTGCACGGCGTGTTGCCGGGGTAGACGTACGGCTCGTTCAACGGGTGGCCGTTGACCAGCAGCGGGCCCGAGTTCTTGCACTCGATCGTGTCGCCGCCGACGCCGATCACCCGCTTGATGAGGTCCTTCTCCTCCGCGGACGGCATCAGGCCGATCCAGCTGAGGACCTTCTGCACCGGGTTCGGATTCGGCGCGGGCTCGCCCGCCAGCCAGTTGTCCGGGTCGTGGAAGACGACCACCTCGCCGCGCTCCGGCTCGGAGCCGAACCACGGGGTGAGTTTGTCGACCAGGACGCGGTCACCCTGCTGGAGGGTGTTCTGCATCGAGTCGGACGGAATCGAGAACGCCTGCACCAGGAAAGTCTTGATCAGCAGCGCCAGGACCAGCGCGATGCCGATGAGGATCGGCAGCTCCTTCCAGAAGGAGCGCGGTTTCCTCGGCGGGTGGGTGGCCTCGCCCCTGCCCGCGTCCCCGGTCCCGGGGCCCTGCTCGTCGTCCGGCGTGCCGTCGTCGCCCGTCGCCGGGTCATTCCCGGAGGTCATGGCGCCGTCCGGGCCGGGGACGTTCGCTTCCACGGGGTGCCCGCGGTGCTCCTCGCCGTCGTGTCCCGACCGTGCGCCAACCGCCACATCCCCCACGCCAACTCCTCACTCTGTGCCGCCGCCTGCCCCGAATAAGACGCAGGCCCACCACTCCCATAACGAGCGGGAGTTCCGCAGGGGTCGGGAGCTGGGTGATTCTGTTCGGATTCTCGGGGGCAACCCTATGCGACAGCCCGGCAGCGGCGGCCGTCCCCGACACGGAGTGGCCGACGCTTGCGAAGGTTTTAGGTTCCTGCAGGCGTGTCCAATGGCCGATCGGCCAGCCGATGACCATGGCCCGGCCGACGACGGACTTCTCGGAGACCGTGCCGCCGTACGGGGTGTCCTGGTGGGCGCGGGAGTCCGCGGAGTTGTCCCGGTGGTCGCCCATCACCCACAGCCGCCCCTTGGGGACGGTGATGTCGAAGGGGGCGGAGGACGGCGCGTTCCCCGGGTAGAGGTAGGAGCCCTCCGTGAGCGGTGTGCCGTTGACGGTGACCCGGCCCTGCGCGTCACAGCATTTGACGTGGTCACCGCCGACCCCGATGACCCGCTTGATCAGGTCCTTCTCGTTGTCGGAGGGCAGCAGGCCGATGAAGGTGAGGCCTTCCTTGACCTGCTTGACGATGACGGGGTCGTTCTTCTTGGTGGTCTGCTCGTCCGCGAGCCAGCCGCCCGGGTCGTGGAAGACGACGACGTCCCCGCGCTGCGGTGTGGAACCGAACCACGGGGTGAACTTGTCGACCAGGACGCGGTCGCCGATCCGGATCGTCTGCTCCATGGAGCCGGACGGGATCACGAAGGCCTGGACGAGGAAGGTCTTCAGGACCAGCGCTATGAGGACGGCGACGCCGACCAGAAGGGGGATCTCCCGGACGGCCGACCGCCTGCGCTTGCGCTTGACCTTGCGCTGGAGTTTGCGCCGCTCCGCGCGCGTGCGGCCGCCGCCGGGGGCGGAGGTGCGGCGCGCCCCGGTGGGCAGCAGATTGTCGGCGGGGCCGGCGGGCACCCCGCGCGGTTTGCCGCGGTTACCCATGCGCACCGGCCCCCGTCGGCTGCTGCGCCGCCGGCACGCGCGCGTAGGCGGAGGGCCGTGTCAGGTGCGTCCAGTGGTCGTACGGCCAGACGATCCAGTCGGCCCGGCCGATGACGTCGCCGACCGGGATCATGCCGCCGCCGGGCGAGCCGAGGTGGTCGCGGGAGTCGCTGGAGTCGCTGCGGTGGTCGCCGAGGACGAACAGGTGGCCCGCGGGCACGGCGACGTCGAAGGGCACGCCGGAGGCGCTGTCCCCGGGATAGAGGAAGGCCGACTCGTCGACCGCGCGGCCGTTCACCTCGATCCTGCCCTCCCTGTCGCAGCAGACCACGTGGTCTCCTCCTACCCCGACGACGCGTTTGACGTAGTCGGCGTCCCCGAAGTATCCGGTGCCGTCGAACACGATCACGTCGCCACGGCGCGGCTGGGCACCGAAACGGTACGCCAACTTATTTACGAGAACGCGGTCGCCGATCCTCAAGCCCTGTTCCATGGATCCGCTCGGAATCTGGAACGGTTGCACCACGAAAGCGTTGAGGAACAGCAAAAACGCCAGGCAGACGAAGAGGGTGAGGGTGATCCGGCCGCCCGGTACCCACTCGGCGATCCGCGACACCAACGCGAAACGCGACCGTCCCTCCGGCCCCGGGGAGTCCGGGTGGGAGGAGCGGTCGCGTTCCGTCGGCTGAGCTTCGGTGTCCATCGGGGCGAGATGCTATCCCGCCTCGCTATGGAATCCGGAGAGCGCTCAGTTGTCGCGCTTCTCCTTGATCTTCGCGGCCTTGCCGCGCAGGTCACGGAGGTAGTACAGCTTGGCGCGGCGCACGTCACCACGGGTGACCAGCTCGATCTTCTCGACGATCGGGGTGTGCACCGGGAAGGTGCGCTCGACGCCGACGGAGAACGAGACCTTGCGGACCGTGAAGGTCTCGCGGACACCGGAGCCCTGGCGACGGATCACAACGCCCTTGAACTGCTGCACACGGGAGCGGTTGCCCTCGATGACGCGGACGTGGACGTTGACGGTGTCACCCGGGCGGAAGGCCGGGATGTCGGTGCGCAGCGACGCGACGTCGACGGAGTCGAGCAGGTGAGACATTTCGTCTGCTTTCTTCGCTGATGCCACAGGTCATCAACGGAAACTAGGTGTACAAGAGGTGTGTCGTGCGGGTCGGAACGGGCGTCGTGTCCCCCTGTGGCAGGGGCGCACGCCGGACGGGCGCACAACAGCGCCCTATTCTTCCACGCCCCCGGCCCGCCGCCAAAATCGGCCGGACCGCTCACCCTCGGGATCCGGTTCCCAGCCCAGGATGGAGAGCATCTCGCGGTCCTTCTTGTCGAAGGCCTTGGGGTCGCAGTGCTCGATCAGGTCGGGCCGGTGGGCGGTCGTACGCGTCAGGGCCTCGTCGCGGCGCCAGCGGGCGATCTTGCCGTGGTGGCCGCTGAGCAGCACGTCGGGGATGTCCCGGCCGCGCCAGACGGGCGGCTTGGTGTAGACGGGGCCTTCCAGCAGGTTGGCCATGGCGCCGGGCGCGAAGGAGTCGTCGCGGTGGGACTCGGCGTTGCCGAGGACACCGGGCAGCAGCCGCGCCACGGCCTCCGTGATGACGAGTACGGCCGCCTCGCCGCCGGCGAGGACGTAGTCGCCGATGGAGACCTCGTAGACGGGCACGCGGGTCGCGTACTCGTCCGTGACCCGCCGGTCGATGCCCTCGTAGCGGGCCGGCGTGAAGATCAGCCAGGGGCGCTCGGAGAGTTCGACGGCCAACTCCTGGGTGAAGGGGCGGCCGCTGGGGGTGGGGACGATGATCGCGGGGGCCTGCGCGCCGCTCTCGTAGCCGTCGGCGAGGACCGTGTCCAGGGCGTCGCCCCAGGGGTCGGTCTTCATGACCATGCCGGGGCCGCCGCCGTAGGGGGTGTCGTCGACCGTGTTGTGCCGGTCGTACGTCCACTCGCGCAGGTCGTGCACCTGGACGTCGAGCTGCCCACGCGCGCGTGCCTTGCCGACGAGGGAGACGTTCAGGGGGTCCAGGTACTCGGGGAAGATCGTGACGACGTCGAGGCGCATCAGGACTCTTCCCGGGTCGAGTCGATCACCGCGCGGTCGTCGATCAGTCCGGGCGGCGGCGCGATGACGGCCTTCTGCTCCTCCAGGTCGATCTCGGTGACGATCTCCTCCACGAAGGGGATCATGACCTCGGTCCCGTCCGGGCGTTCCACGATGAACAGGTCCTGCGAGGGCAGGTGCGAGATCTCGGTGATCCGGCCGACCTCCACCCCGTCCTCGGTGACCACGTCGAGGTCCATGAGCTGGTGGTCGTAGTACTCGTCCTCGCCCTCGGGGAGTTCCTCGGGGTCGATGTCGGCGATCAGCACGGTGTTACGCAGGGCCTCGGCCGCGGTGCGGTCGGTGACGCCCTCGAAGCGCAGCAGGAGGCGGCCGCTGTGGACGCGGCCGGTGGCGATGGTGAGGGGCCCGGCGGTGGCCGGGTCGGTGGCCAGGACGGCCCCCGGGGCGAGCCGCAGCTCCGGCTCGTCGGTACGTACCTCGACGGTGACCTCGCCCTTGATGCCGTGGGCGCGGCCGATCCGTGCGACTACCAGCTGCACGAGTCCAATTCTCCTGTCATCTCCTGCCGCATACGACTGCGCATACGACTTCGGGCCGGGGACGGCCCAGTGGCCCTCCCCGGCCCGAGCCGGTTGCGATGAAGCGTCAGCGGACGTGGTCCACGTCGACGAGGTCGACGCGGACACCGCGACCGCCGATGGCGCCCACGACGGTGCGCAGGGCGCGCGCGGTACGGCCGTTGCGGCCGATCACCTTGCCGAGGTCGTCGGGGTGCACCCGGACCTCCAGCACGCGCCCGCGACGCAGGTTGCGCGAGGCGACCTGCACATCGTCAGGGTTGTCGACGATGCCCTTCACGAGGTGCTCAAGCGCCTCTTCGAGCATGCTGCTCAGGCCTCGGTCGACTCGGACTCGGCAGCGGCCTCGTCCTTCTTCTCAGCCTTCTTCTTCTGGGTGATCGCCTCACCCTTGCCCTCGTCGTCACCGCCGAGAGCCTCGAACGACGGACGCGCGGCCTTCGGGGCGGCGACGAGCAGCGGAGCCGGGGCGGGCTCGCCCTTGAACTTCTGCCAGTCGCCGGTCTTCTTCAGGATGGCGAGAACGGGCTCGGTCGGCTGCGCGCCGACACCCAGCCAGTACGCCACGCGCTCGGCGTCCACCTCGATGACCGACGGGTTGTAGGTCGGGTGGTACTTGCCGATCTCCTCGATGGCCCGGCCGTCACGGCGGGTACGGGAGTCGGCGATGACGATGCGGTAGTGAGGCGAACGGATCTTGCCCAGACGCTTCAGCTTGATCTTGACTGCCACGGGAGTGGATTCTCCTGGATTGACGTGGTTGGGCACGGCGAGCTGCCGCGTGGGGTTGCGGTACCCGAGTGCCCGACGGACGCGTCAGCCGGAGGAGAGAGGGGTCCTGTGCGGCTGTCGAGTACAGCTAGCCATTGTGCCACACCCCGCGGGTCGCTCTCGGTCGAGGGCACGTGAGCCGCGTCCGGGCATGCCGGTGCGGCACCCGGCGTGGAGGTGAGGTCACGTCGGGTGCGCTGCCCGGGGCTGTCCACATGGCCGCCTGCGACCCGGCACCCACGAGATGCCGGTTCTCGCGGTGCGCGTCACGCGGCTCCGGCGACCTCGGGGATTCTGAACGGCTTGCCGCAGCCGCCGCAGACGATCGGCGCCTGGGCCAGGACCGAGGGGACCACCCGGACATTGCGCCCGCAGTCGCAGACCGCCTTGACGCGGACGCCCCCACCGGAGGAGCCGTGCCGGGCGGCCGGGCCGCGGAAGGAGCGGGTGGTGTCGGTCGTGGTGGCCGCCGTGTGGGCCTTCAGCGCGCGCTGGAGCCGCTCGATGGTCGGGCGGTAGCGCCGCTTCGCCTCGGGGTTGAGCGTGACCAGTGAGAAGCCGCTGCTCGGGTGCGGCTCCTCGGGGTGGTCCAGGCCCAGCTCCTCGGCGATCGCCAGGAAGCGGCGGTTGTGGTACCGGCCGGCGCGGGAGGTGTCGCGGATCCCACGGGCTGCGGCGATGCCGTGGACTGCCTCATGGAGCAGTCGTTCGAAGGAGAGCTCGTGCCCACACGCGGAAGACGACTCTCCGATCAGGGACTCTGGCGCGGCAAGGTCCGGCAGCTCGGGGTGGTACCGCTGAATGTCGGCCCACGCCTGCGCCAGCTCTGCGGCGAGTACAGGTGGTGTCTGTGTCGTGCTCACGTAATGACAACGAGCGGGGGTGCCCCTGTGTTCCTATTCCGGGGCATCCCAAATAATTTGCACGTACCCGTCAGTTGCCACTGATGCGTCCTGACGAGGGCGGGTGCGCTGATCTGCGGAGAAGCCTCACAGCTCATACCAAGCTGGTGCGTAGTCCGCCGTACGACCCGGCGTGTAGTACCCGGTGGGGCGGGAACCGGCGGATGCGCAAGAGGCGTTTCGGCCGCTGTCGGTGCGAAGCCCCGGCTCGCCCGCGTCCGGAGACGGTCGCGACCCTACCGCGCACCGTCCGACCCCCTGGCACCGGCCCGTCTGCGGGAGCGGACACCGTACGGCCATCCAGATTGCCGGGATGTGAAATCTCGCCACAGACGCGATCGGACCCCAAGCGGGGCTCCACGACCCCTGGACGCCGTCGCGAGCCGGGAGTTACCTGACATACGTGGGAAGTGCGCGCGCACGGTACGGGGGCCATGCACCGGGCGCAGCGGCGAACTGTCGGCGGATTGGGGCGCTTACCTATGACACCTACGCTCGTGCGGCAGCACACGGCTCACGCGGATTCCGCACCCCGCGTGGACCTGTGCGCACGCGCGCGTGACTGGTCCGAGATCCAGGAGCGGATGCTGGTCCCGCTCTACGAAGCCGTCTACGAGCGGCTCGAAGTGGGCCCCGTCACCCGGCTCCTGGGCCTGCGCTGCGGATCCGGGCTCGCGCTGCTGATGGCCGTCTCCAGAGGGGCCGCGGTCACCGGCGTCGAGGCCCACTCCCCCGAACGCCTCGCCCTGGCCCGCGAACGCCTCCTGCCGCACGCCTCGCCGAGCGGGAGGGGGGGCAGGAAGGGGGGCGGGAGCGGCTTCGGCGGGCCCGGCACGAGCGGCCGTACGCGCGCGCGTGCCGGTGTGGAGCTCGTCGCCGGATCGCCCGCCGACGTGCCTGACGGGGGTGCCGCGGAGGCGGAGGCGTACAACCTGGTGACCCTCTTCGAGCCGGTCGGCTGTCTCTCGGGGGGCTCCGAGGGGCTCGGGGAGTCGCTGGCGCAGGCGTTGCCGAGGGCCCGGCGCGGGGCCGCCGTGGTGCTCGCCGGGTGGGGGCCGCCGGAGCGCTGTGCCACCTCCTCGGTGCTGCGGGTGGCGACGAAGCTGGCCGATCCGCTGTGCGGCACGGGCAGTTGGCGGCCCGCCGGGCGGGACGACCTGGAGGAGGTCGCGCAGCGGGCCGGGCTGAAGCCGGACGGCTCGGGGCGGGTCGCCTGCCCGTTCGGGTACGCCGACCTCGACAGTGCCGTACGGGGTCTGTTGTCGACGGGGCTGTTCGACGCGGCGATCGCGGCGACGGACGCCAAGCAGGTCGACAAGGAACTGACCGAGGCCCTGCATCCGTACCGGCGCCCGGACGGGACCGTGTGGATGCCGAACGTCTTCCGCTATCTGGTCGCCCGCGTGCCCTAGGAGTCGATGTCCTTGGTCAGGCGCGTGATCCCGGCGATCCGGTACGCGTCCGCCTCCTCCAGCGTCTCGTTCTGCAGCAGCGCCTGGGCGAGGGCGTCCAACTGGCCGCGGTGGTCGCGGAGTTTGCGGCACGCCTCCTCGTAGCACTCGTCCACGATCCGGCGCATCTCGGAGTCGATGACGTCCAGGGTCTGCGGGGCGGCGGCGAGTCCGTAGGCCTGCTGGGCGTCGTTCGGGAGCGCGGAGAGGCGGCCCACCTCCTCGCTCATGCCCCAGCGGGAGACCATCCCGCGCGCGATGTTGGTGACCTGTTCCAGGTCGCTCTCGGAACCGGTGGTGATCACGTCGTAGACGACGTGCTCGGCCGCCATGCCGCCGAGCGCGCCGATGATCCGGCCGCGCAGGTACTCCTCGGTGTACGCGTACTTGTCCGCGTCCGGCGTGGACAGGGTGACGCCGAGGGCCCGGCCGCGCGGCACGATGGTGATCTTGCGGACCGGGTCGGCGCCCGGCTGGAGCATGCCGAGCAGGGCGTGTCCGCTCTCGTGGTAGGCGGTGCGCCGGCGCTCCTCCTCGGGCATCACCAGCGGCCGTTCCGCGCCCAGCTGGACCTTCTCCAGCGCGTCGGACATGTCGGACTGGGTCACGCGCTCCTGCTTCCGCTTCACCGCCAGCAGGGCGGCCTCGTTGGCGAGGTTGGCGAGGTCCGCGCCGGTCATGCCCGGGGTCGTCCGGGCGACCTGGGCGAGGTCGACGTTGGCGGCGAGCGGGATGTCGCGGGTGTGGATCTCCAGGATGGCCTCGCGGCCGCCGCGGTCCGGGGGCGAGACCTGGACCACCCGGTCGAAACGGCCGGGACGGGTCAGGGCCGGGTCGAGGATGTCGGCGCGGTTGGTGGCCGCGATGACGATGACGCCCTCCGAGCCGGAGAAGCCGTCCATCTCGGTCAGGATCTGGTTCAGGGTCTGCTCGCGCTCGTCGTGCCCGCCCATCGAGGCGCCGCCGCCGCGGGCCCGCCCGATGGTGTCGATCTCGTCGATGAAGATGATCGACGGGGCGACCTTGCGGGCCTCCGCGAACAGCTCACGCACGCGCGAGGCGCCCACGCCCACGATCATCTCGATGAACTCGGACGCGGAGGCGGAGAAGAAGGGCACGCCCGCCTCGCCCGCCACCGCGCGCGCGAGCAGCGTCTTTCCGGTGCCGGGCGGGCCCGCGAGCAGCACACCGCGGGGCATCTTGGCACCCATCCGACGGTAGGCGTCGGGGTTCTTCAGGAAGTCGACGACGTCGTTCAGCTCGCCCTGGACCTCATCGATGCCGGCCACGTCGGCGAAGGTGGTGCGCTTCTCCCCCGGCACCAGCTCGACCGGTTTCGGCGGTGCTTTGCGGCCCAGCATGCCGCCCGCGCCGCCGAGGCCCGCGCTCATCCGCCGGGCGATGAAGATCCAGACCGCGATCAGAATCAGCATCGGCGCGAGCGAGATCAGCAGGTTGGACAGGAAGCTGCGGTGCTGGACGACCGGCTCGGCGGTGACCGTGACGTTGTGCTTGGTCAGGTTCGCCCAGAGGTCGTCGTGGGCGAAGGACGGCCGCTCGGTGTTGAACTTGGTGTAGTTCTTGCCGCCGTCGGGGTTCTTCTGCTCCTTCTTCAGCTGGCCCTGGATCGAGTCGCCCTTGGCGTAGATCTTGGCGACATTGCCGTCGTTCACCTGTTTGCTGAACTCGGTGTACGAAATCGTCGGCTCGTTCTCCTGGTCCAAGTAGGACAGCACCAGGTTGGCGATCAGGTACACGATCAGCGCCGTGATGACCAGCCGCCACCAGCCGCCGCGCATCCGGCGCCCGCCGGGCGGCTGCTGCGGCGGCTCGTCGGGGGCGCCCTCGGTACGCCAGGGCTGGTCGGGCGACTTGCGTGGCGGCGCGGGGTTGGTCATACCGGGACGGTACGACACCGTTCAGGCGGTGGCATGCGCAGAGGGCGCCCCTCCGTGGAAGGGCGCCCTCCGGGACGTACGACGGGCTCGGTCAGCCCATGAACTTCTTGAACTCGTCCGGCAGCTCGAAGTCCTGGCCGCCCTGCTGGGGCAGGCCGAAGGCGTTGCCGCCCGCAGCCGCGGTGTCGCGGCGCTGGGCCTCCTCCAGTTCCTGCTGCTTGCGCTTCATCGGGTTGCCGGAGCGCTGCTTGCCCTTGGCCTTCTTCGGCTGCTTCTTCGACCGGCCGGGACCGCCGCCCATGCCCGGGATCCCCGGCATGCCCGGCATCCCGCCGCCCTGCGCCATCCGGGACATCATCTTGCGGGCCTCGAAGAACCGCTCGACCAGGTTCTTCACCGCGCCGACCTCGACACCGGAACCCTTGGCGATACGGGCGCGGCGCGAGCCGTTGATGATCGTCGGTTCCTGGCGCTCGGCCGGGGTCATCGACTTGATGATCGCGGCGGTGCGGTCGACGTCCCGTTCGTCGATGTTCTGGATCTGGTCCTTGATCTGGCCCATGCCCGGAAGCATGCCGAGCAGCTTGGAGATGGAGCCCATCTTCCTGACCTGCTCCATCTGGGCCAGGAAGTCGTCCAGGGTGAAGTCCTGGCCCTTCTTGGACGCCAGCTTCGAGGCCATCTTGGCGGCCTCTTCCTGGCTGAAGGTCTTCTCCGCCTGCTCGATCAGGGTGAGCAGGTCACCCATGTCGAGGATGCGGGAGGCCATCCGGTCCGGGTGGAACGCGTCGAAGTCGTCCAGCTTCTCGCCGTTCGACGCGAACATGATCGGCTTGCCGGTGATCTGCCGGATGGACAGCGCGGCACCACCGCGGGCGTCGCCGTCGAGCTTCGAGAGGACCACGCCGTCGAAGCCGACGCCGTCGCGGAAGGCCTCGGCGGTGTTGACCGCGTCCTGACCGATCATCGCGTCGACGACGAAGAGGATCTCGTCGGGCTTGACCGCGTCCCTGATGTCCGCGGCCTGCTGCATCATCTCCTGGTCGATGCCGAGGCGGCCGGCGGTGTCCACGATCACGATGTCGTGGACCTTGGACTTCGCGAACTCGATGGAGTCCTCGGCGACCTTCACCGGGTTGCCGACGCCGTTGCCCGGCTCGGGGGCGTAGACGGCGACACCGGCGCGCTCGGCGACGACGCTGAGCTGGTTGACGGCGTTCGGACGCTGCAGGTCACAGGCGACGAGCAGCGGCGAGTGGCCCTGCTCCTTCAGCCAGCTGGCGAGCTTGCCCGCGAGGGTGGTCTTACCGGCGCCCTGGAGACCGGCCAGCATGATCACGGTGGGCGGCTGCTTGGCGAAGCGCAGGCGACGGGTCTCGCCACCGAGGATGGTGACCAGCTCGTCGTTGACGATCTTCAGGACCTGCTGGGCGGGGTTCAGCGCCTTGGAGACCTCGGAACCGAGTGCGCGCTCCTTGATGTTCTTGATGAACGTGCGCACGACGGGCAGGGCCACGTCCGCTTCGAGGAGCGCGATACGGATCTCGCGCGCCGTGGCGTCGATGTCCGCCTCGGAGAGCCGTCCCTTGCCGCGCAGGTTCTTGAAAGTCGCTGACAGGCGATCGGAGAGAGTGTCGAACACGGCGCTCGCGGTCCTCGGGGTCGGTGACGGTCTGGGAATCGCCCTCCAGGGTATCCCGGCGCCGAAGACACCGGGGCAGGGTCGTCCCCCGACTCATCCGCGCAACGTCTCCTCCAGCACCCGGGCCAGCGACGACGCGTCCTCCCCCGGCAGCTGAGCACCCGCGCCGGTGGTGACGTAGAAGGCGTCGACCGCGTTGGAGCCCAGCGTGCTCACGTGCATGCTGCGCACCCGTACCCCCGCCTTCTCCAGGGCCATGCCGATGCGGTGCAGCAGGCCCGGGGCGTCCTGGGCGCGGACCTCGATGACCGTGGCGTGGTGGGAGGCGGCGGGGGCCACCGTGACGCGGGGCGGCGGGGCGAGCCGGCCGCGGCGGCGTGGGTAGGCCGCGTCCCGTTCGGCGAGGCGCCCGGCGATGTCCAGGGAGCCGTCCAGGGCGCGGACGAGGTCGGCGCGCAGCCGGGCGGCCTGCGGCAGGGAGCCGTACTCGGCGGCGACCCGCCAGTTCAGCAGCAGGACCGCGCCGTCGTCCACGTCGTCCGGCAGGCGCAGCGCGCGCAGCTCGGCCGTGCGCACGGTCAGACGGTGCACGGCGAGGACACCGGCGACCGCGGGGAGCACGGCGGGCTGGTCCGGTACGGCGATGAGCAGCTCGACGCCGAGGGGTCCACCGGAGGTCTCGTCCTCGGTGGCCGGTTCCGTCTGGGCGCGCAGGGCGAGGACCGGGCCCCCGGTGCGGAACGCCTCGATGGCGAGGCGCTCCTGTTCGGCCGAGGGCGCGGCCGGCTCGGGCTCGTCCGGGGTGTCCCCGGCGAGCACGGCGGCGACCCGCCGGACCAGGTCGGCGACGAGGGAGCCGCGCCAGGACGACCAGGCGGCCGGTCCGGTGGCGAGGGCGTCGGCCTCCGTCAGCGCGTGCAGCAGCTCCAGGGTGCTCTGGGTGCCGACCGCCTCGGCGACCGAGCGGACCGTGGCCGGATCGTCCAGGTCGCGGCGCGTGGCCGTCTCGATCAGGAGCAGGTGATGGCGGACCAGGGTCGACAGCACCGCCACGTCCGCGCGGTCGAAGCCGATCCGCGCCGCCACGTCCTTGGCGATGATCTCGCCGGCCACCGAGTGGTCGCCGGGCCAGCCCTTGCCGATGTCGTGCAGCAGGGCGGCGACCAGGAGCAGGTCGGGTCGGCTGACGTGGCGGGTCAGCGCGGAGGCGCGGACGGCCGTCTCGATCAGGTGCCGGTCGACCGTCCAGATATGGACGGCATTGCGCTGTGGACGGCAGCGGACCCGCTCCCAGTCCGGCAGCAGGCGGCTGATCAGGCCCTCCGCCTCCAGCGCCTCCCAGACCTCGACGGTCGGGCGGCCGGAGCCGAGCAGCGTGACCAGTTGCTCCCGGGCCTCGGCGGGCCAGGGCGTGGGCAGGGGGCGCGCGATGGCGGCCATGCGCCGTACGGCGTGCAGGGAGAGCGGAAGGCCGGCCTGCGCCGCGGCGGCCGCCGCACGCAAGGGGAGCACGGGGTCGCGCTCGGGGCGCGCGGCACGGGCGAGCACCACCTCACCGTCCTGCTCCACCACTCCCTCGGCCAGCGGAGACCGCTCGGTGACCGGTGTGCCGCCGCCCAGCGCCCTCCCCTCGCCCGCCACCGCCCTCCTGAGGAAGTCGCTTCGCTCCCTCGCCAGTTTGCGCAGGCGCGGCCGTACGGCGCGCGACCGCAGTACGCGCCCCACCTCACGCCAGGTGACGTCACTGGCGTACGCGATCACACGCGCCGCTTCGTACACCTGCCGCAGCAGGGTGTCGGCGTCCAGCAGGCCCAGCTCGGCGGCCACCTGGTCCTGCTCCTGGAGCGCGAGCCGGTCGGTCGCCCGGCCGGTCGCCAGGTGCAGGGCGTCGCGTACGTCGAGCAGGCGCCGGCGCGCGTCGGCGAGGCCCTCGCGCGGGGCGTCGGCGAGCCAGGAAGCGGCGACGGCGCGCAGCGCGGTGGCGTCGCGCAGGCCGCCGCGCGCCTCCTTGAGGTCGGGTTCCAGCAGGTACTGCAGCTCGCCCTGCCGGTCGGCGCGTTCGGCGCACAGTTCCTGGAGTTCGGGCAGGCGTTTGGGCGCCTGGTTGCGCCAGTCGGCGAGGACGGCCGTACGCAGGCCGGCGGTGAGGCCGAGGTCGCCGGCGAGGTGGCGGGCGTCCAGGAGGCCGAGTTGGACCTTCAGATCCTCGCCCGCCGTCTTGCGGGCCTCCGCCGGGGTGCGCACGGAGTGGTCGAGGGCGAGGCCGAGGTCCCAGACGGGGTACCAGAGGCGGTCGGCGAGGGCGGCGACGGCGCCGGGGTCGGAGCCGTCGTGCAGCAGCACGAGGTCGAGGTCGCTGCGCGGGGACAGCTCGCCGCGGCCGTAACCGCCGACGGCGACCAGGGAGGCTCCCGTGAGCCCC
Source organism: Streptomyces sp. MMG1121 (assembly GCF_001280015.1). Taxonomy (GTDB): domain Bacteria; phylum Actinomycetota; class Actinomycetes; order Streptomycetales; family Streptomycetaceae; genus Streptomyces. Next base: position 63,064 of record NZ_LGDV01000119.1, on the reverse strand, counting down.
GCGGCCGCCGCGGTGAACAGTCCGGCGAGCCAGTCGTCGGTCAGTTCCGCGAGGGCGGCACGGCGCGGCGGCCCGGACCGCGCCCCCTCGGTGAGGAGGCGCAGCCGGGCCGCCGCGTAGCCGCTGGGTCCCGAGTCCTCTGCTTCCGTGCCCACGTCCGTACCCGTCACCCAGTGACTCCTGTCTTGTTCGCTCTCGTGTCAGAGCGCGTCGGGGCCGCGCTCGCCGGTACGGACCCGTACGGCCGTGTCGACCGGCAGGGACCAGACCTTGCCGTCACCGATCTTGCCGGTGCGGGCCGCCTTGACGATGACCTCGATCAGCTGCTCGGCGTCGTCGTCCTCGGCCAGCACCTCGATGCGGATCTTGGGGACCAGGTCGACGGTGTACTCGGCGCCGCGGTAGACCTCGGTGTGGCCCCGCTGCCGGCCGTAGCCGCTGGCCTCGGTGACCGTCAGCCCGTGGACGCCGAAGGCCTGGAGGGCCTCCTTGATCTCGTCGAGCCGGTGGGGCTTGACGACGGCGGTGATGAGCTTCATGCGTCCACCTTCTTGGTCTGTGCGGCGGCCAGGGACGGGGCGTGGGCGGCGGATCCGATGACACCACCGCCGGTACCGCTGAAGTCGTAGGCGCTCTCGGCGTGTTCGGCCTGGTCGATGCCGGAGACCTCCTCGTCCTCGCTGACCCGCATGCCGATGGTCCGGTCGAGCAGGAAGGCGAGGACCGCGGAGACGACCAGGGAGTAGGCGAGGACCGCGCCGACTCCGGCGCACTGCTTCCACAGCTGGGTGAAGGAGTGGTCGCCGTAGAACACGCCGGTGGCGGTGGACTGGCCCTTGCCGGTGGCGAAGAAGCCGATGAGCAGGGAGCCGATGATGCCGCCGACCATGTGGACGCCGACGACGTCGAGGGAGTCGTCGAAGCCGAACCTGAACTTCAGCCCGACGGCCGCGGCGCAGGCGACACCGGCGATGGCGCCGACGGCGATCGCGCCGAGCGGGGAGACCGCACCGCCGGACGGGGTGATCGCGACCAGACCGGCGACCGCGCCGGAGGCGGCGCCGAGGGTGGTGAAGGCGCCGTGCCGGATCTTCTCGTAGGCGAGCCAGGCCAGCATGGCGGCAGCGGTCGCAACCTGCGTGTTGACGAACATCAGCGCGCCGACGCCGTCGTCGTTGCCGAGCCAGGAGCCCGCGTTGAAGCCGAACCAGCCGAACCACAGCAGACCGGCGCCGAGCATGACCAGCGGGAGGCTGTGCGGGCGCATCGGGTCCTTCTTGAAGCCGACGCGCTTGCCGATGACGAGGATGACGCCGAGGGCCGCCGCACCCGCGTTGATGTGGACCGCCGTACCGCCCGCGAAGTCGATCACGCCCAGCTTGAAGGCCCAGCCGTCCGCGCCCCAGACCCAGTGGGCGACCGGGACGTAGACGATCGTGACCCACAGGGCGACGAAGAGCGCCCAGGCCGAGAACTTCACACGGTCGGCGAGGGCGCCGCTTATCAGGGCCGGGGTGATGATGGCGAACATCATCTGGAAGACCATGAAGACGAAGATCGGGATGGTGTAGCCGGGCCAGAGCTGTGTCAGGCCGATGTGGCTGAGCCCGAACCAGTCGGAGTTCCAGCCGATGAGGCCGTTGTGCTCGCCGAAGGCGAGGGAGAAGCCGTAGAGCACCCACAGGATGGTGACGATGCCCATGCTGATGAAGCTCATCATCAGCATGTTCAGGGTGCTCTTGACGCGGACCATGCCTCCGTAGAAGAAGGCGAGACCCGGGGTCATGATCAGCACCAGGGCGGAGCAGATGAGCATGAAGCCTGTGTTCGCGGCAGACAGCTTGGGTGCCTCCGCGGCAAGCGTGACGGCTGGGGCCATCGGCGTCTCCTCGTCGGTTGGTACGGCCCCGTGCGGGCGGTGCCTGAGCGGTCCGGTCGGGTGAAGGGTGGGCCGGTTATGCGCCATGAGATTGGCGCAGTGCGGTTTCGGCGGGAGCCCCTCGTTGTTTCGCCGGGGTGACGAAGGCGCCTTGCGTGTTACGCGTCCATGAACTGCCGGATCTCCGGCACGGCGATCGTTATCGTGACGCAACCGGCCGGGGAGGAGTCCTCGACGGAGACGGGCCGGCCGCGGCGGGCCTCTCGATGACCTGGCGTGGGGGAGCCGAGTCGGGCAGTTCGGGAGGCCCGGCCGCGGCCGGGGCTTGCGGTGCCGGGGTCGTCAGACGGCCTCGGCGGTCTCCGGGAGGTCTACGGCGAGCTGGTCGGTGAGGTCGACGACCGCGGCGAGGTCGCCGTAGTCCCGCACGGCCGTGTCGACCGTCTTTCGGATACGAGTGTTGACCCGCTCGGAGCGGACCTTCTTGGCGATCTCCATGGCCTGGGAGGCATAGGCCGTGCCCTGCTCGGGCTCGCGCCGGAGCAGGTGCACGGTGGCCTTGCCGATCAGGTTGAGCGCGTACGACCGCTGGTGCTCCGGGTCCTTGGCGAACAGCTCCACCGCACGCTGCATGAGCGGCTCGGCGAGGGAGGCGTAGGTGGGGCTGCGGCCGGCGACGTAGGCGAGGTCGCGGTAGGAGTGGGAGTTCTCGCCGTACAGCTCGGCCTCGGAGAAGAAGCGGATCCAGTCGGGGTCCGGCTCGTCCCACTCGTCGGCCTCGGCGAAGGTGTCCTCGGCCATACGGACCGCGCGCTTGGTCTTGCCCGGCTGGCCCATGTTGGCGTACGCGCGGGCCTCCATCGCATACAGCATGGACTGGGTGCGCGGGCTCGCGCAGTCGCGGCTGCCGTACTGGGCGAGGTGGATCAGTTCCAGGGCGTCGTCGGGCCGGCCGAGGTGGATCATCTGGCGGCTCATGCTGGACAGGACGTACGAGCCGAGCGGCTTGTCGCCGGCCTCCTTGGCCGCGTGCAGGGCGAGGACGAAGTACTTCTGCGCGGTCGGCTGGAGGCCGACGTCGTACGACATCCAGCCCGCCAGCTCCGCCAGTTCGGCGGCGACCTTGAAGAGGATGCGGGTGGTGGCCTCGGGCTGGGGCTCCTGGAGCAGGTCGGTCACCTCGTGCAGCTGCCCGACGACCGCCTTGCGGCGCAGACCGCCGCCGCACTGGGCGTCCCACTCGCGGAACATCCGGGTGGTGGACTCCAGCAGGTCCAGCTCGGGCTTGGACAGCCGGCCGGGGCGGCGCGGGTCGAGGACGGGCTCGGGCACGGCCGGGAGCGGGGAGGCGGGGCTGGGCACGAGCCAGCGCTGCATGGGCTCGATGAGGGACGGGCCGGCGGACAGCACCAGGGAGGTGCCGAGGAAGCCGCGCCGGGCGAGCATCAGGTCGCTGCGCGAGAACTCGCTGAGCAGCGCGACCGTCTGCGGGCCGGTCCAGGGCAGGTCGACGCCGGACGCGGAGGGTGTCTGTCGGGCGGCGCGCAGGCCGAGGTCCTCGATGGAGACCACGCAGCCGAAGCGCTCGGAGAACAGCTCCGAGAGGATGCGCGGGATCGGCTCGCGCGGATTCTCCCCGTCCAGCCAGCGCCGTACGCGCGAGGTGTCGGTGGAAATGTGGTTGGCACCCAACTGACGGGCCCGGCGGTTCACTTGGCGGGCCAGCTCGCCCTTGGACCAGCCGCTGCGCACGAACCACGAGCCGAGCAGCTCGTTGGGGCGCTTGTCAGCGTTCGTCCCGCTACCGCCGTTGCCGCTCACTGGAACGCCCCCATTCCTGAGACCACTTGTCGCCGTTGCGATCCTCGGCCGCCCCCGCAGGGCGACCGCCACGCGCCAGCCCTATCAGAATGCCGGTAAATACGGCCTCCCGTCCGCCGGTTGCCACCCTTCGAACGGGTTCCCGACTCGCCTCCGGCATACCCATGGATGCATATGCCCCCAGGACTCGCACACTCACAGTAATCCTACGATCACCGGTCCGGCCATGGCGATCCGGGAAACGCCACCATTCGCCACCCCTTCGAATGAACTCACGGTCCCCGGTACGCGATTCACTTGACATAGGACGACTGGAAGTGGGCGGAGTGATGCGCTCGAGGGCGCATGAACCCCGGCGCACCACCCGACACACCTCCGGGCGCCGCCTTGACCTCGCGCTTGACGCCGGGCCGGCGTGGGAAGGCGGAGCCGTAGCACTACGTTCCGCTTTCGTTTCGTTCCGTGTCGTAACCACCGGCGCGCAGGACCCGTTGGAGGGGGCATGGGCTTCACGATCGGCGGCATCCGCGAGATCCGCGCCGGCGCGCGTCGGCGCGGCCGTTCTTCGGAGTGCACCGCCGTCGCCGAGTTCACCGGATTGTGGGGCTGGGACGTGGTGCCGGGCGCGCGGGCCGCGGCGGGCGCCTGTTCGTGCGGGCGCGCCGACTGCCCGGCGCCGGGGGCCCATCCGCTCGACTTCGCGCCCCAGGTGCCGGCCGGGGCCACGCTGGACGAGGTGGGCAAGGCCTGGTCGGAGGTCCCGGGCGCCGCGGTGATGCTCCCGGTGGGCCAGGCGTTCGACGTCGTCGAGGTATCCGAGGCGGCCGGCCGGCGCGCTCTGGTCCGGCTGGAGCGCATGGGCCTGCCGCTCGGCCCGGTGACCGCGACGCCGGACGGCCGGGCCCACTTCTTCGTCGCGCCCGGCGCCGCCGCCGACCTGCCCCGGCTGCTGTACCGCATGGGCTGGGACGACTCCTCCGCCCTGGACCTGCTCGGCCTCGGTCCCGGTACGTACATCACGGCTCCGCCCTCCGACCGGGGCGGCCTCGGCCCGGTGCGCTGGCTGCGCCCGCCGGCGCTGGACTCGGCGACGGCACCTCCGGCCGCGCGGCTGCTGCTGGGGACGCTGGCGTATGTGGCACACCGGTCGCGGGCCAGGGCGTAGTCCCGCCGGACAGCACCCGCAAAGAGCGGGGAGCCAGCCGGGAGAGAGCCCGGAAAGAGCGAAGTGCCCGACCCCAACTGCACCTTGGGGCGGGCACTTCTTCGCAGAGGACCTAGGAACGCTCCCAGGTCACGGTCAGTCGCCGATAAGGGCATCCACGAACGCCTCCGGCTCGAACGGCGCCAGATCGTCCGCGCCCTCGCCGAGTCCGATCAGCTTCACCGGCACGCCCAGCTCGCGCTGGACCGCGACGACGATGCCGCCCTTGGCGGTGCCGTCCAGCTTGGTCAGCACGATGCCGGTGATGTCCACGACCTCGGCGAAGACCCGGGCCTGCACGAGACCGTTCTGGCCGGTGGTGGCGTCCAGGACGAGCAGCACCTCGTCGAGCGGCGCGTGCTTCTCCACGACCCGCTTGACCTTGCCCAGCTCGTCCATGAGGCCGGTCTTGGTGTGCAGCCGCCCGGCGGTGTCGATGAGGACGACGTCGACCCCCATCTCCTTGCCTTCCTTGACCGCGTCGAAGGCCACGGACGCCGGGTCGCCGGCCTCGGGGCCGCGCACGGTGTAGGCGCCGACGCGCTCGCCCCAGGTCTGGAGCTGATCGGCGGCGGCCGCGCGGAAGGTGTCGGCGGCGCCGAGGACGACCGTGCGGCCGTCGGCGACGAGCACGCGCGCGAGCTTGCCGGTGGTGGTGGTCTTGCCGGTGCCGTTGACGCCGACGACCATCACGATGCCGGGCTTGCGGTCCTCGGGCTCGGTCTTGACCGTGCGGTCCACGTCGGTGCCGACCAGCTTGAGCAACTCCTCGCGCAGCAGGCCGCGCAGCTCCTCGGGGGTGCGGGTGCCGAGCACCTTCACGCGTTCGCGCAGGCCCTCGACCAGCTCCTGGGTGGGCTGCACGCCGACGTCGGCGGTGAGGAGGGTGTCCTCGATCTCCTCCCAGGTCTCCTCGTCGAGGTGCTCGCGGGACAGCAGCGTGAGCAGGCCCTTGCCGAGGGCGTTCTGCGAGCGGGACAGGCGGGAGCGCAGGCGGACCAGCCGGCCTGCGGTGGGCTCCGGGATCTCGATCTCGGGAGCCTCGACGGTTGCGGGCGGCTCCTCCACGGCGACCGGTGCCTGGCCGCCCGGGAGATCCACCTCCTCGATCGTCCGGCGCGGTTCGTCGCGCGGCGTCTCGGCCTCGTCGCCGACGTGCGGCTCGGCCGGGGGCGCGGTGATGTCGGGCGTCTTCGGGGGCGGCGGGGGAAGCGGCTTCTTGCGCCGGCTGCCCACGATCAGCCCGCCGAGCGCGCCGAGCACGACCACGGCGATGACTACAGCAAGGATGACGGTTTCCATAACTCGTCCAGTATCAGTCATGGGTTACGACGAGACGTTGTTTGTGGCTTCCTCTGAGAGACAAACGCCACTAAGAGCGAGGAGTCGGAGCAAAGTACGATGGTGGCGACTCTGTTGACGCGCGTAGAGTCCGACCGTTCCCCTATCCCCCCACGTCTGGCCCTTTTTCCATGAGCAAATCCGTCGAGACCGAAGGCGCTCTCGAGACCCGAGGCATCGAGCAGGTCCCGGACAACGAGCGCACCGCGAAGACCCGTGAGCTGTTCCCGACCTGGGTCGGCGCCAACATCAGCGTGCTGCTGCTGACGATGGGCGCGAGCCTCGTCGTGGCGTACCACCTGAACATCTGGCAGGCGCTCGTGTGCGCGGTGGCCGCGCCGATCGTGTCGTACGGCCTGGTCGGGCTGATCGGCATCGCGGGCAAGCGGGGCGGCGCGCCCGGTATGGCGCTGTCGCGCGCGGTCTTCGGACAGCGCGGCAACCTGCTGCCCGGTTCGCTGATCTGGGTCGCGCGCTGGGGCTGGGAGACGATCAACGCGGTGACCGGCGCCTACGCCATGCTCACCATCCTCGACATCGTGCTCGGCATCAAGGCCAACAGCGTGCTGGACATGGTGACGCTGCTGGCGTTCGTCGTGGCGACGTTCGCGATCTCCGGACTCGGCATCAACGCCGTGCAGAAGTGCAACAAGTACGCGACCTATCTCTTCGGCGTCTTCTCGGTGCTGGTCCTCGGCTACCTGGTGGCGAACACCGACTGGTCCAAGGTGATGCACCACAGCGCCGGCTCCACGGCCGCGGTGATCACCGGCGTCGGCATGATCGCGGCCGGCGGTGTCAGCTGGATCCCGACCGCGCCGGACTTCACCCGCTACCTGCCGCGCACGGCGTCCTCGAAGGCGATCGTCGGCACGGCGGTCGGCGGCGCCGGAGTCGTCGTCCTCCCCATGGTCCTCATGGGCGCGGTGATGGCGGTGTCCACGCCGGACCTGGCCTCGGCCACCGACCCGGTGTCCTTCCTCGGTGAGATCCTGCCGACGTGGATCGCGGTGCCGTATCTGTGCATCGCCCTGATCGGCATGCTGCTGATCAACTCGATGTCGATGTACTCGGCGGGCTTCACCGCGCAGACCCTCGGCTTCAAGGTGCCGCGGCACTGGGCGGTCTCGGTGAACGCCGTGATCTCGCTGGTCTTCGGCGGCGTGCTGATGCTGGTGGCGACGAGCTTCATGGGCTCGTTCATCGCCTTCCTGTCGCTGCTGGCGGTCGCCTTCTCCGCCTGGGTCGGCGTGTTCGGCGCGGACATGCTGCGCCGCACGGAGTACGACGGCCGGGCCCTGGCCGACACCACGCGCACCAGCGCCTACTGGTACAAGGGCGGCTTCTCCCCCGCGGCCGTGGCCTCCTGGGCCGTCGGCCTGGTCTCGGGCCTGATGTTCACGACGTCGGACTGGTTCACCGGCCCGCTCGCCAAGAACAACGTCATCGGCGAGTACGGCCTCGGCTGGGTCGCCACGATCGTGATCTCGGGCCTGCTGTACCTGATCCTGCCGAAGCCGGCGGTGGTGGTCCCGGCAGCCGCCGCCGAGCCGGCCGAGGAGCGCGCGACCGTCTCCGCCTGAGGCGCCTCAGGCGGACGGACCGCTCTTGTGCAGAGCCGCGCCCGCCCGGAACCGCAGGCGGGCGCACCGGTCCTTCACCTCCTGCTCGGCATCGTCCGGGCAGCAGCAGTGGCGGGCGAGCCAGTGCAGGTCCGCCGGGTCGAGCCACAGGGCGACCCGGCCCCGGCCGGCCTCCGCCCGTGGATCCGTGGGTACGGCTTCGGTCATCCCGTGAGTCTATCCGCCGCACCACCATGGCCATCTGACGCAGTGTCAGCTACCGTCCCCCTCCACCGCACCGCACCGGAGGGGGACTTTCCCATGCCCGTCACGGTCGTCCGTTTCAACCTCGTCGCTCCCGGCGCCGCCCCCGCCGCGCTCTCCGCCCGCTATCGGGCCGCCCTGGAGATGGCCGCGTACGCGGACGAGCACGGGATCAGCACCGTGCAGACGGAGGAGCACCACGGCGCCGAGAACAACTGGCTGCCGTCGCCGTTCGCCTTCGCGGGCGCGGTGTTCGGCGCGACCCGGACCATCGCGGTGACCGTGTCGGCGGTGATCGGCCCGCTGCACGACCCGCTGCGGCTGGCCGAGGAGATCGCCGTGCTGGACCTGCTCAGCGGCGGGCGGCTGGTGACGGTGGCCGGGATCGGCTACCGGCCGCAGGAGTACGCCCTGTTCGGCGTCGACTGGAAGCGCCGGGGACGGCTGCAGGACGAGCTGCTGGAGACGCTGCTGAGGGCGTGGTCCGGCGAGGAGTTCACCTACCGGGGCCGTACGGTACGGCTCACCCCGCGCCCGTACACCGATCCGCACCCGCTCCTCCTGGTCGGCGGCTCCTCGAAGGCCGCCGCCCGCCGGGCCGCCCGCCTCGGCCTGCCGTTCTTCCCGAGCGCGCACCTGCCCGAGCTGGAGGCGTACTACAAGGAGAAGCTCAGCGAGTACGGCACCGAGGGCTGGACGATGATGCCCGCCGCCGAGACCCCGCTCCTGCACCTCGCCGAGGACCCGGACCGGGCGTGGGCCGTCTACGGCGAGCACTTCCTGCACGAGGCGCGGACGTACGCCGCCTGGCAGTCGGGGCAGATCCGCTCGGCGGTGAAGTCGGCGGCCACGACGGTGGCGGAGCTGCGCGCGGAGGGCGTGTACCGGATCCTCACCCCGGAGCAGTGCGCGGCGCAGGGGCTGGACAGCCTCGTCCTGCATCCGCTGGCCGGCGGCATGCCGGTGGAGGAGGGCTGGCGCAGCCTGCGCCTGTTCGCGGAGCGGGTGCTGCCCGAGCTGGAGGGCTGAGCCGTGGTGGTATCCGGTGGTCCGGCCGGGTCCGGCGGTGCTCCACTGGGGCCATGAGCCTGTTGGTGGAGGTGTTCGTCCGGGAGCCGGACGGGCGGATACGGATCCTCGACGTGCCGGACGACGTGTACCGGTCCGGTGGCTTCGAGTCGTGGCGTACGACGGTGTGGGGGTCCGGGTTCGTGCGCGCGCTGGGTGCCCGCTTCCTGCCCCGGCTGGCCGAGGAGGATCTCTCCGTGGAAGCCGGGGAAGTGCCGGAGTTCCTGCGCGAGGTCGCCCTGCTGCGCACCCGTCTCGACGCGGTCGCGCAGGGCACCGACCGGCCGCGGACGGTCGAGGAACACCGGCATCAGATCGACACCCGCTTGCGGATCATCGAGGAGAACGCCCGCCATGCGCTGGAGATCGGCGGGGGCGTGCTCATCTGGTGACTCATCCCGTGCCGGTGACCGGCACACACGACACCGCCGCCCCCGGTCCGGGCAGTGGCCGGAGCGGGGACGGCGGATGGTACGAGGAGAGGGGCAGCGGGGACTTGGCCCCTACTCCTCGGTCTCGGAGGGCCTCCTTCGGGAGGATCAGCCCATCTCCTCCAGCGCCTTGCCCTTCGTCTCCTTGACGAACTTCAGGACGAACGGGATGGAGAGCGCGGCGAAGACCGTGTAGATGATGTAGGTGCCGGAGAGGTTCCAGTCGGCCAGCGACGGGAAGCTCGCGGTGATGGCCCAGTTGGCGATCCACTGCGCGGAGGCGGCCACACCCAGGGCGGCGGCGCGAATCTTGTTCGGGAACATCTCGCCGAGGAAGACCCAGACCACCACGCCCCAGGACAGGGCGAAGAAGAGGACGAACACGTGGGCGGCGATCAGGGCGACCCAGCCCTGAGTCGCCGGGAGCTTGCCGTCGACCAGGTGGTAGCTGAACGCCCAGGCCTCCAGCGCGAGACCGACGACCATGCCGACCGAGCCGATGAGGGCGAGCGGCTTGCGGCCGATGCGGTCCACGAAGATCATCGCGATCACGGTGCCGACGATGTTGATGATCGACGTCGTGAAGGAGTAGAAGAACGACTGCGAAGGGTCGACGCCGACCGACTGCCACAGCGTCGAGGAGTAGTAGAACGCGACGTTGATGCCGACGAACTGCTGGAAGACGGACAGGCCGATGCCGACCCAGACGATCGGCTTGAAGAAGAAGGAGCCGCCGAGCAGGTCCTTGAAGGTGGACTTGTGCTCGCTCTTCATCGCGTGCTCGATCTCGCCCACGCGCGCGTCCAGGTCGATGTGCGTGCCCTCGACCTCGGCGAGGATCTCGCGGGCGCGCTCACGCTTGCCGACGGAGAGCAGGAAGCGCGGGGACTCGGGGATCGCGAAGGAGAGCAGGCCGTAGAGCACGGCCGGGACGACCATCACGCCGAGCATGACCTGCCAGGCCTCCAGGCCCATCAGGTGGCCGCGCTGGTTGCCGCCGGCGGCGTTCAGCAGGCCCCAGTTGACCAGCTGGGAGATGGCGATGCCGACGACGATCGCGGCCTGCTGGAAGGAGCCGAGCCGGCCGCGGTAGGCGGGCGGGGCGACCTCGGCGATGTAGGCGGGGCCGATGACGGAAGCCATGCCGATGGCGAAGCCGCCGATGATGCGCCAGAAGGCGAGGTCCCACAGCGCGAAGGGCAGCGCGGAGCCGACGGCGCTGATGGTGAAGAGGACGGCGGCGATCTGCATGCAGCGGATACGGCCGATGCGGTCGGCTATGCGGCCGGCGGTGGCGGCACCGATGGCGCAGCCGATCAGGGCGATCGCGATGACCTGGGCGAGGGCGGCGGAGCCGATGTCGTAACGGCTGCGGATGGCCTCGACCGCGCCGTTGATCACGGAACTGTCGTAGCCGAAGAGGAAGCCGCCCATGGCGGCAGCCGCAGCGATGAAGATGACGTGCCCGAGATGCTCGGGATGAGCCGTTCCGGATCCTGACTGAGGTGCCTGCGCTGTGCTGGTCACGTGTATCTCCTCGGGCCGCGGCAACGCTGCCGGGGTGGGGGGGCGAGCCCTTCCCGGTGTTTCCAGTGGCGCATACGTTCACACCACTTACACCTGAAGGTAAAAGCAACGTTGCAGAGACTATGCCTTCAAGTTTCGAAGTCAATAGTTCAACGGCTGTGAGTTTTGAGAAACGCCCAAGGGGTTCGTGTTCAACAAGTGAACACAGAGTGAGTCGATCTTCTAGTGGATCTTGAGTGCGGGCTAACGCAGCCTCTGAGAGATGACCTTTGACACGCCGTCGCCCTGCATGGACACGCCGTAGAGCGCGTCGGCGACCTCCATCGTGCGCTTCTGATGCGTGATCACGATCAGCTGCGAGGCCTCCTGCAGCTCCTGCATGATCCGGATGAGTCGCTGGAGGTTGGTGTCGTCGAGCGCGGCCTCGACCTCGTCCATGACATAGAAAGGGCTGGGCCGGGCCTTGAAGATCGACACCAGCAGCGCGACGGCCGTCAGCGAGCGCTCGCCGCCCGACAGCAGGGAGAGCCGCTTGACCTTCTTGCCCGGCGGGCGCGCCTCGACGTCCACGCCGGTGGCGAGCATGTTGTCGGGATCGGTCAGGATCAGCCGTCCCTCACCGCCCGGGAACAACCGGCTGAAGACGCCCTCGAACTCACGGGCGGTGTCCCGGTAGGCCTCGGTGAAGACCTGCTCGACGCGCTCGTCGACCTCCTTCACCACTTGAAGCAGGTCGGCGCGGGTCTTCTTGAGGTCCTCCAGCTGCTCGCTGAGGAACTTGTGCCGCTCCTCCAGCGCCGCGAACTCCTCCAGCGCCAGCGGGTTGACCTTGCCCAGCTGCTGGTACGCCCGCTCGGCCGCCTTCAGCCTGCGCTCCTGCTCGGCCCGGTGGAAGGTCCGGGGCTGGTTGCGGGGATGCTCGGGGTCGTCGGGCAGCACCTCGCCGTCGGCGGGCGGGGAGGGCGGCACGGGCAGATGCGGCCCGTACTCCGACACCAGCCCCGCCGGTTCGACGCCCAGCTCCTCCAGCGCCCTGGTCTCCAGCTGCTCGATCCGCAGCCGTTTCTCGGCGCCGAGCACCTCGCCGCGGTGCACCGAGTCCGTCAGCTTGTCGAGGTCGGCCTTGAGATCGCGGCCGGCGGTGCGCGCGGCGGTCAGCTCCCGCTCGCGCGCGGCCTTGGCGGCCTCGGCGGCGGCGCGTTCCTGCTCGCCGCGGGCGAGGGAGACCTCGACGTGGGCGAGCAGTTGCCGGGCGCCGGAGGCGACGGCCCCGGCGACGGCCGCCTCGTGTCGCAGCCGGGCGCGGCGCTGCTCGGCACGCGCGCGTGCCTCGCGTTCGGCGCGGGCGGCCCGGTCGAGCGAGTCGGCCCGCCCGGCGAGACCCTTGACCCGCTCCTCGTGGGTACGGACCTGGAGCCGGGCCTCCATCTCCGTCTGCCGCGCGTTGGCCCCGTCGGCGGCGAGCCGGTCGCGCACGGAGGTGTCCGGCTCCTCCTCGACCGGCATCTCCTCGGCGACGGCGAGCCGCTCGGCCAGCTCTTCGGCGTCCTGTACGGCCTTCTCCAGCGCCTCCTGCGCGCGGGCGGCGGCAGCGGCGGAGCGCTCGGCCTCGCCGGCGGCACCGCGCGCCTGCCCGGCGAGCCGGCCGAGCTGCTGGGCGACGGCCGACTTCTCCCGGTCGGCGGCCCGCCGCCGCTCTCCGATCTCTTCTACGAGAGCGGCGGCCTCGGTACGCCGCTCGACTGCCGCCCGCTGCTCCCCGGTCAGCACCTCGCAGCGCACGGCCAGCTCGGCCAGCTCGGCACCGGCCTCGTCGACCGAGGCCTGCACCTCCAGCAGACTCGGCGCCCCGGCGGACCCGCCGTGCGCGAAGTGAGCGCCGAGCAGGTCACCCTCGGCGGTCACGGCGGTCAGCTCCGGGTGCGCGTAGACCAGGTCCTCGGCATCCTCCAAGGAGCCGACGACGACGATGCCGTGCAGGAGGCGGCGGACGGCGGGCATGAGTTCGGCGGGCCCGCGGACCAGGTCGGCGGCGAGGCGCTCTGCGGGGAGGGCCGTGCGCTCTGCGGAGAGGGGACTGACGGACGGCCGGGCGTCCGCGGGCTCGTCGTGGCTGGTCGCACCGTTCCCCGCGCCGTCGGCTGTGTCGGCGGGGCCCGCCATCGGCAGTCGAAGGTCCGCGGGTTCGTCGGGGCCGGTCGCGCCCTGCGGCGGAGCCCCATATCGAGACGGCCCCGCGCCCCCTTGGGGCGCTTCTGCCGCCAGCAACAGTGCCGCCCGGCCCCCGTCCTGCTTGCGCAGCAGGCGGATCGCCTCGGCTGCCGATGCGGGGGTGGTCACCGCGATGGCGTCCGCCGCCGCGCCGAAGGCCGCGGCCAGTGGGACCTCGTAGCCGGGGGTGACCGTCAGCAGTTCAGCCGCCGGGCCCAGGACTCCGGTGAGCCGGTCCCGTGCCCCGAGCAGTATTCCGGTGCCGTCCTTGCGGCGCAGGCCCAGGGCCAGGGCTTCCTGGCGGGCCTGCGTCGCGGCGCGGCGGCGTTCGGCTGTGGTGAGCGCCTCGCGGGCCGCGCCGAGGGTGGCTTCCGCCTCCGCGAGCTGCCGCTTGGCCGCCTCGTGCCGCTCGGCGAGATCCGCGTCGCCGGCGTCGAGGCCGTCGACCTCGGCCTTGAGCGCCTCGTACTCCTCCTGCGCCGCGACCGCCCGCTCCTGGGCCTCGTCGCGGGCCACGGTCAGCCGGTCGATCTCGGCCTGGGCCGAAGCGGCGCGTGAACGGGCCGCGTTGACCTGGCCGGAGAGCCGTGCGAGGCCCTCGCGACGGTCGGCGATGGCGCGGGCCACGTCCTTCAGCCGGCGTTCCTCGACGGCCAGTTCGCGCTCCAGCTCGGCCCGGTGGGCGACCGTGTCGTCCAGGGCGTGCTGGGCCGCGTCCAGGGCGGCCTCCAGCTCGGCCTCCTGTTCGCGGATGCGAGCGGCCTCGCGCTCCAGGTCCTCGGGGTCGCGCCCGCGCCGCTCCTCGGGGGGCGCGGAGGTGGCGCTCGTCACCCGGGCGTCGGCCAGCGAGACGGTGCCGCGCACGCGTTCAGCCAGCTGGGACAGCTCGTACCAGGTCTGCTGGGCGCGCTGGAGGCGGGGCGTGAGCTGGCGTACCTCGGCCTCCAGCAGGGATTCGCGCTGGAGCGCCTTCTTCAGTTCCTGTTCGGCGGTTTCTTTGCGTTCCTTCAGGGCCGCCTCGTCGGCGATCTCGTTCTTCAGCGCCTCGCGCAGCCGTACGAGGTCGTCGGCCAGCAACCGCAGCCGCGCGTCCCGCAGGTCCGCCTGGATGACGGCGGCCCTGCGGGCGACCGCCGCCTGGCGGCCGAGTGGCTTGAGCTGGCGGCGCAGTTCGTCGGTGAGGTCCTGCACGCGCGCGAGGTTGGCCTGCATCGCGTCCAGCTTCCGCAGCGCCTTCTCTTTGCGCTTGCGGTGTTTCAGGACACCGGCGGCCTCTTCGATGAAGGCGCGGCGGCCCATGGGATCGGCGTGCAGGACGGAGTCGAGCTGGCCCTGGCCGACGATGACGTGCATCTCCCGGCCGATGCCCGAGTCGGAGAGGAGTTCCTGGATGTCGAGGAGGCGGCAGGTGTCGCCGTTGATCTGGTACTCGCTGCCGCCGTTGCGGAACATGATCCGCGTGATGGTGACCTCGGCGTACTCGATGGGCAGCGCGCCGTCGGAGTTGTCGATGGTCAGGGACACCTCGGCGCGGCCCAGCGGCGGGCGGCCGGTGGTGCCGGCGAAGATGACGTCCTCCATCTTGCCGCCGCGCAGCGACTTGGCACCCTGTTCGCCCATGACCCAGCTGAGCGCGTCCACCACGTTGGACTTGCCCGAGCCGTTCGGGCCGACGACACACGTGATGCCCGGTTCGAACCGGAGTGTGGTCGCCGAGGCGAACGACTTGAACCCGCGGAGGGTCAGGGCCTTGAGGTGCACGCCGCCGGACTCTACCGGGCGCCACCGGCACACTCCACGAACCCTCGCAACCGCGCGGTTTCACCACTGAACATGCAGGGCACACCGTACGTTAAAGAGGGTGAAAGGATGCACGGGGGAAGAAAGAAGGGACGCCGAAGCGTCCCTTGCAACTCTGACGACTGGGTTTCAGTCGCCCGGATCAACTGAGCGGTTGATACGGCAGCCTGATCGCTGCAACTGCTGTCGTGGAGCGATGCAGTGATCAGGTGAGCGCAGGCTCCGCCTGGTGTGCGTCGATGCTCTCCATGATCCTGTCCTGAGAGGCGGCAGCCGTCAGCGCGTCGTTCTCCGCCTGGATCCGTACAAGCTCGGACTCCAGGTCCTGGACGCGCTGCTGCAGCCGTCGCATCTCGGCGAGGAGTCGAGGGTCCGAGCCGCCGACGTAACCGAGAAGCGCCTTTGCCATGATGGATGGTCCTCCACACTGAGTGACCGACCGATGCGGTGTGGGTCGTGAGGGATTCGCACCCGCGGTGCTTGGCACATCCGGGTGTTGCTCTGCTGTTGCTTCATGCCAAACAGCTAAGGTGCGCGGGGCTTTCAGCGTCTCACCAAAAAGTTTGACGGTCAACACGATCACGCCCCGTATTGGCGGGCGAACCGGGGGCACGCGGCCGGGAAATCGGCGGCGCTGCGACTCTTCCGGTGCCTGCGGGCGTGACGATCAGTTGTATCAGCGGAGCCTGCCATGCCACGCCGTTCTTGGCAACCACCAGGCCGTTTCCGCTGTGGGCACCTGCCCCCGGCAGCTCCCTGCGGGCCGGCCCGCAGGGTGTCGCGGGAACCGGCTCAGCGGATGACGAAGCTGTCGTAGCCGCCGCGAGGTGTGTCCCAGATCTCGGTGACGCCTTCCACGAGCCCGGGCGTGTCGCTGCCCTGGAGCCAGTCGAGCAGCCCCTCGCAGCCCTCGCGCGGCCCTTCCGCGACCACCTGGACCCGGCCGTCGGCCAGATTGAGAGCAAAACCACTCAGGCCGCCGATCTCCAGCGCCTTGGCGCGTGTGAACCAGCGAAAACCCACGCCCTGCACGTGTCCACGCACCCAGGCAACCAGTCGTACGTCCTCGTTCATGCGTGCAACCTAACCGGCCGATGTCGCTCGGGACACGGCGGCGCCCAGAGGCATGGGGTACCGTCCCCACCCAATGAATCTCATATGAAACTCACTCGATCGAGTGAGTCGGGTTGGCCAGAGGGAGTCACTCGCCAGGCAGGGCCCGGGCCGACCGCGAGCACGAGGAAGAGGGCAGGGGACATGGGTCGCCACCGACGCTCCGCCGCCGGCCGCGCCGCCGCGGGCCGCACCACGGGGGTCACGCAGACGAACGGCTCCGCCACCGGGAGCGCCGGCCCGCAGGACTCGTACGCGGGTGGCCAGGCGCCCAGGGGCATCGCGCCGTATCTGAACCCGGAGGCCTATTCCGAGGCGAGCGCCAGGGCCCGCACCTATCTGTTCGCGGGCGACGGAGACGGACCGGACTCCGGCGCGGGCGGCGGGTTCACCCCGGGCCGCGGCTCCTTTGGCCGCCGACGCCGCAGAAGGGTCGCGCGGCCGGTGCGCGCGAGTCTGCTCGGTACGGCCGCCGCCGTCGCGCTCGGCACGACCGCGGTGGCCACGGGCGTGGTGCCGGGCCTGGGGCACTACAAGCTCGGCGGCAGCACGGACACCACCGGCGGTGAGCAGGTGCGGGCGGCGGATTCGCCGAGCGACGCGGCGGCCGAACAGGGCGGTACGTCGGGCAGCGCCGACAGCCTCGCGGGCGGCCTCGGCACCACCGGCCCGACCTCCGCACACCCTCGGTCCCCGAGCCCCTCCACGTCGAAGCCACCGGCCTCCCCGACGCCCAGTGCGTCGAAGACGGCGTCCGCGAAGCCGACGCCGAGGGCCAGCGCGTCCACGTCACAGCCGAAGAGCACCCCGTCGCGCACGGCGAGCAAGGCAGCGGCGGCGAGCGCCGCGCCGATGGCGGTCTCGTCACAGAGCGCCGCCGAGGCGGAGGTGCTCAAGCTCGTCAACCAGGAGCGGTCGAAGGTCGGGTGCAGCCCGCTGTCGGGGAACTCCTCGCTGACCCGGCTGGCCGAGTCGTTCAGCGCCGACATGGCCGCGCGGGGCTTCTTCGACCACACCGACCCGGACGGCAAGTCGCCGTGGGACCGGGCGGCCGCGGCCGGCATCAGCAACCTCGGCGGCGAGAACATAGCCCGCGGCCAGGCCGACGCGGCAGCCGTGATGCAGGCCTGGATGAACAGCCCCGGCCACAAGGCCAACATCCTGAACTGCGACTTCAAGACCCTCGGTGTCGGCGTCCACTTCGGCACGGGCGGCCCTTGGTGGACGCAGGACTTCGGCTACTGAGGCTCACAGGGCGCGGCGGTAGGCCAGCCCGGGGCGGCCGTTGAGCAGCGTCTCGCCGACGACCACGAAACCCGTGCGGGCCAGCACCGCCCGCGACGCGGCGTTGTCGAGGGTGGCCCGGGCCCGCAGGACCGTGAGCCCGTACCGCTCGGCGGCCAGCGCGCACACCTCCCGCACGGCCCGGCCGGCCAGCCCCCGGCCCGCCGCCCGCTCCGCGATCCGGTAGCCGAGTTCGGCGCCGCCGTCGGCCACGTCCACGAGGTTGACCCGGCCCAGTACCTCGCCGTCGGCGTCGACCACCACGTGGAAGTAGCACTCCCCCGCCTCCTGCTCCGCCAGCAGCGCGCGCAGCCGCTCGTCGAACCGGGCGAAGTACTCCTCGCCCCGGTCCGGGATCGACGCGGCGAAGTACGCCCGGTTGTCCCGCTCGAAGGCGAGGAGTGCGGGCGCGTGGTCCGGGTGGAGCAGACACAGCTCGGGCATGCCGGGACCGTACGCGCCCCGGCCCGCCCGCGTCCCCCGCGTTTCGGCGACCTCAGGCGGCGATGCGACCGCGCGCGAACACCAGAGCCGTCTCGGCCACCCGGCGGCCCAGGTGCTCGGCCGTGGCGATGTCGGCCTTGTGGACACCTTCGGGGCCCTGGTCGTTGTTGCTCTGCGCGGCGGCTCCGGCGAAGAAGCCGAGGCGGTTGAGGTCGTTCTCCGAGGCGGTGCTCGCGTTCCAGCCGGGGAGCAGGCCGAGGCTGACCCAGCTCATGCCGTGCTGGGCGGCGAGCGTCTGGAAGAACTGCAGCGTGTGCAGCTTGTCGCCGCTCTTGGAGGCCGAGTTGGTGAAGCCGGCGGCCAGCTTGTCCTGCCAGGCGCGGGTGTACCAGCGGCCCGAGGTGCCCTCGGCGAAGACGTGGAAGGCGCCGGAGGCGGTGCCCATGTAGGTGGGCGAGCCGAAGACGATCGCGTCGGAGCGGTCCAGCGTCTCCCACTGCTCGTCGGTGATCTCGTCGACCTTGATCAGGTGCACCTCGGCACCCGCGTCGGCGGCACCGGCGCGGACGGCCTCGGCGAGGACGGCGGTGTGGCCGAATCCGGAGTGGTAGGCGATGGAAACGACAGGGGTGGTCACGGGGACTCCTCGAATGGGCAGCTCGGAAGCAGTAACCAAAGAAAAGCACTAACTTCTGGTTAGTGCAAGCGGATGGTTAGCGCTGCGTGCGCGTACTCTGGTGACATGACCGCCACCACCCAGGACCACGACGACCTCGCCTACGACGTCTTCGCCAAGGCCTGCCCGTCGCGCGGAACGCTGGAGCATGTCACCGGCCGCTGGGGCGGGCTGACGCTCGGCGCGCTGTACGAGGGGTCGCTGCGCTTCAACGAGCTGCGCCGCCGGGTCGACGGAGTGAGCGAGAAGATGCTGTCCCAGACGCTGCACGCGCTGGAGCGCGACGGTCTGGTGCACCGGGAGGCGCAGCCCACGAACCCGCCGCGCGTGGACTACGAGCTGACTGCCCTGGGTCGCCAGGTCGCCGAGCGGCTGCTGGCGCTCATCCAGTGCGTGGAGGGCTCGATGGACGACGTGCTCGCGGCACGCACGCGTTACGACGAGACGCGCGGCGCCCTCTGACACTTCGGGCAGAAGTAGCTGGACCGGTTCATCCAGGGGCGGCGGCGCATCGGCGTACCGCACCGCTTGCAGGGCAGGTCCTCACGGCCGTACGCGTCCAGGGACCGGTCGAAGTAGCCGGACTCGCCGTTGACGTTGACGTACAGGCTGTCGAAGCTGGTGCCGCCGACGGCGAGCGCCGCGTTCATCACGTCCCGGACGTGGCCGAGCAGTTCCGTCGTGACCGGGCGGGTGAAGTTCGCGGTCGGGCGTTCGTAGTGGATGCGGGCGCGCCACAGCGCCTCGTCCGCGTAGATGTTGCCGACGCCGCTGATCAGCGACTGATCGAGCAGGGCCCGCTTGATGGTGGTGCGCTTGCGGCGCAGCGCCTGGTGGAAGGCCTCGTCGTCGAACAGTTCGTCGAGGGGGTCGCGGGCGATGTGCGCGATGACGTCGGGCAGGCCGTCGGGGGTGTTGTCGTGCAACGACAGCCCGCCGAAGGTGCGTTGGTCGACGAAGCGCAGTTCCGTGCCGAGGGAGTCGGCGAACCGGACGCGGATGCGCAGGTGTTTCTCGTCCACCGTCTCGTGCGGCTGCACCAGCAGCTGGCCGCTCATGCCGAGGTGGGCGAGGACGGACTGGTTCGTCTCCTCCAGCGGCAGCCACAGGTACTTGCCGCGACGGCTGGGGGTGCCGATGTGCCGGCCCTTGAGGCGGTGCGCGAAGTCGTCGGCGCCCGCGATGTGCCGGCGTACGGCGCGCGGGTGCAGCACCTCGACCTCGGCGACGGTGCGGTGGGCGACCCAGCGCGCCAGACCGCGCCGGACGACCTCGACCTCGGGCAACTCGGGCATCAGAACCCCCGTAAGCGGTGGATGAGCACAGCGCCCGCCCCTCGTGAACGGTGGGGCGGGCGCTGCGTACTGCTGTGGGTCAGGCGGGGGCGGACGACGGGTCGCCGTCCTTGGCGGCGGGCGCGTCGGCCGCGGGAACCTCGTCGGCTTCCCTGGCCTCCTTGGCCGCCTTGGCGCGCTCGTCCGCCGCGGCCCGGATGGACCGCCAGGCGGACTCGGCGGCCTGCTGCTCCGCCTCCTTCTTGCTGCGGCCGGTGCCGGTGCCGTACGAGACGCCTCCGACGCGGGCGGCAGCAGTGAAGGTCTTCTCGTGGTCGGGACCGGTCTCCGTGACCAGGTACTCGGGCACGCCGAGCCCCTCGATCGCGGTGAGCTCCTGGAGGCTGGTCTTCCAGTCCAGGCCGGCTCCGAGGTTCGAGGACTTCTCGATCAGCGGGTCGAAGAGCCGGTGAACCAGCTCGGACGCCGCGTCGAGGCCCTGATCGAGATAGACCGCACCGATCACCGCTTCCAGGGTGTCGGCGAGAATGGACGCCTTGTCCCGGCCTCCTGTGCCCTCTTCACCACGGCCGAGCCGGATGAAGGCGCCCAGATCGAGGCCACGGCCGACCTCCGCCAGCGCACGCGAGTTGACCACCGCGGCCCGCAACTTGGCCAGCTGGCCTTCGGGCAGGTCGGGGTGGGTGCGGTACAGCGTGTCCGTGACGACGAGGCCGAGCACGGAGTCCCCGAGGAACTCCAGCCGCTCGTTCGTCGGCAGACCGCCGTTCTCGTATGCGTAGGAACGGTGGGTCAGCGCGCGCACCAGAAGGGCGGACTCGAGCTGGTAGCCGAGCCGCCCTTCCAGAAGCGTGTGGGACGAGGCCTGATGGTCCGCTGAGTTCTTCTTCGGCGTGGACACAGTGCCTCTCACCAGCCGCTCAGACCTCGAGGACCTGGCGCTTGTTGTAGGTGCCACAAGACGGGCACGCGATGTGCTGCTGCTTGGGCTCGTGGCAGCGCTCGCACGCAACCAGGGTGGGGACCGCAGCCTTCCACTGCGACCGGCGGTGGCGCGTGTTGCTGCGCGACATCTTCCGCTTCGGAACAGCCACGGCTACTTCTCCTGCTTCTCGTCGGCGTGCGCTGATGGAAGCGCGCCGCCGCTCATCTCGTCCTTCTCGCCGTCTTCGAGTGAACCGGCGAGTCCCTGCAAAGCCGCCCAACGGATGTCGACGGCGTCGTGGTGGTGGTCCGGGTCGTCCGTGAGCCGCGCTCCGCACTCGGAGCACAGGCCGGCACAGTCGTCCTGGCACACCGGCTGCATCGGCAGTGCGAGCACCACCGCGTCACGCAGCAGAGGTTCGAGGTCGAAGAGTCCGTCCTCGAGGAAGAACCTGTCCTCGTCGTCCTCGGCGTCGTCGCCCGGTTCCGCGATCACACGGCCCCGGTCGTCGGCGTCAGGGTACGAGAACAGCTCCTGGAAGTCCGCTTCGAGCTCCAGCCCGACCGGCTCCAGACACCTTACGCACTCCCCCTCGGCCTGTGCACGGGCGGTGCCTGTGACGAGCACCCCTTCCATGACCGACTCGAGTCGGAGGTCGAGCTCCAGCGGCGCGCCTTCCGGCACTCCGATGACTCCCTGGATACCGAGGTCCCGGGGGGCGTCGATCGTGCGGGTCAGGCGCTGCAGCGCGCCAGGACGCCGCCCCAGCTCGTGCGTGTCGAACACGAGAGGGTTGCGGTGGTCTAGGCGGGCGTGAGGAGCCATTCCTGCTTTCGATCTTCGAACTCGAAGGGACGCCACCCGTCGGTGTTCCGGGCAGCGGTGATCGCGGACATACGCGCGACCGAACAGCCAGGATACTGGACCTTTCGCTCTCGGCCCAATCGGGTCCGTGGCTACAGGCCCCGGCCCTGCTCGTACGCCCGCAGCTGCTCCGCACTGATCATGCCGGTGTCGAAGAGGCTGGTCTCGTCGAGGGCGTAGCCCTGCTGCGCCTGGTGCTGGAGCTGCCCGGGGTCGTAGGCGGCCTGCTGGTGGTCGTAGGAGCCCTGGTAGGCGTAGGGGTCGGCCTGCTGGTAGCCGTAGGCGTCCTGCTGGCCGCCGTATCCGGGCTGCTGCGGGAAACCCGCGTACGGGTCCGGCTGCTGCTGGTAGCCGTAGGCCGGCTGCGGCTCGTACGACGGCTGCTGCGGCTGCTGGGGCTGCTGGGGTACGGACGCGGGCCGGTCCGGGCGCTCGGCCGGGGCGTCCTGCTCGGCGAGGGCCGCGAGGTCGGCGAGGTAGTCGGCGTCGCTGGAGTGCTGGAAGGTCGTGGTGTCGTCGGCGAGGGCACCGAGGTCGTCCGAGGCGATCCGGCCGTGCAGCTTCTGCCGGCCGCGGCCGACGGCCTCCAGGGTCTTGGCGAGGACCGCCTCGAAGGCGCCCAGCTTGGCGTCGACGTAGGTGTCGGCGTTGTGGCGCAGGGTCTCCGGGTCCTGGCTGCGCTCGGGGGCGTCCTCGTCCTCGTAGCCGTTCTCGTCCAGGCCGGGCCCGGTGCCGAGCAGCTTCTCGCGGCCGCGGCCGACCGAGCCGAGGGTCTTGGTGAGGACGACCTCGAAGTTGGCGAGCTTGGAGTCGACGTAGTCGTCGGCCTCGGCGCGGACCTCCTCCGCCTCCTGGCGGGCCTCGGCGAGGATCCGGTCGGCCTCGTTCTGGGAGCGGCGGGCGACCTCGGTGTCGGAGATCAGCGAGCCGCGCTCGGCGTGCGCGGTCGAGATGATCCGCTCGGCCTCCTGGCGTGCCTGCTCGACCATCTGCTCACGGTCGCCGATCAGCTCCCGCGCCTGCGCGAGGGAGCCGGGCAGCGCCTGGCGCACCTCTTCCAGCAGCGCGAGCAGCTCGGCGCGGTTGACCACGCACGAGGCCGACATGGGCATGGACCGGGCGCCGGAGACCGTGGAGACGATCTCGTCGAGCTTCTTCTGCACGTCCACCTGTGCTCGCCACTCTCTACAGCCGGGTTGGAGACGGACGGGACGACTGTAGCCCCATCAGTCCCTGCGCAGACGCTTGTTCAGGGCCGCCAGCACCGGGGCGGGCACCAGGTGGGAGACGTCGCCGCCCCAGGCCGCGACCTCCTTCACCAGGGAGGAGGAGAGGAAGCTGTAGGCGGGGTTGGTGGGTACGAAGAGCGTTTCGACGCCGGTGAGGCCGTTGTTCATCTGGGCCATCTGGAGTTCGTAGTCGAAGTCGCTGACCGCCCGCAGGCCCTTGACGATGGCGGGGATGTCGCGCTGCTTGCAGAAATCGACGAGGAGGCCGTGGAAGGCCTCGACCCGGACGTTGGCGCAGTCGGCGGTGACCTCGCGGATCAGCTCGATCCGCTCCTCGATCTCGAACAGGCCCTTCTTGGCCTGGTTGATCATCACCGCCACGTACACCTCGTCGTAGAGACGTGAGGCTCGGGCGATGATGTCGAGATGTCCGTTGGTGATCGGGTCGAACGACCCGGGACAGACGGCGCGGCGCACTTGTGATCCCTCGCTCTCCGGTCCGGTCATCGTGCGTCTTCGCACGTAGAGGCGGCGCGACCGTACCAAAACGTTCCCTCGCCGTAGCGACGGGACCTCAGTGGTGCGAAGCCGTCGGGCCAGTCGAACGTGCCGCCTCTGGTGCTGCGCTCCACGGTGACGAGGGCTTCTGCGGCGAGCCAGCCCTCCGAGCGGAGTGTGAGCAGAATCTCGCGAAGATCGTCGTCCGTGACGGCGTACGGAGGGTCGAGGAAGACGAGGTCGTAGGGGTCTGCGGGGGGTGCGGTTCTGATGACTTGTTCCGCTTTGCCTGCTCGTACTTCGGCGCCGGGCAGGCCGAGAGTTCTCACGTTCTCCCTGACCGTGCGGGCCGCTCTCGCGTCCGCCTCGACGAGGAGCGTGTGGCCGGCGCCGCGGGACAGGGCTTCCAGGCCCACGGCGCCCGAGCCGGCGTAGAGGTCGAGGACGCGTTCGCCGTCCAGAGGACCGCCCAACAGCGACTGCCAGGTGGAGAAGAGACCTTCGCGGGCGCGGTCGGAGGTGGGGCGGGTACCGGTGCCTGGCGGGACGGCGAGGCGACGTCCGCCGGCGGCGCCGGCGATCACGCGGGTCATCTTCGGTCCTTGGTCGTGGGCGGCTGTCCCGTTCATTGTCGCTGGTCGCGCCCGCGCGGCGGTAGCCGCACAGGCCATACGGCCCCGGGCCCCTCGGACAGGTCCGCTTCACCCCTTTTCCAAGTACTGCTCCCTTTCCTCGTCCAACAAGGCGTCCAGAGCTGTACGCAGGCCCGGAAGGCGCTCCAGCTCGGGGTCCGCCGCCACCAGCGCCGTCGCCTCCTCCCGCGCTTCGGCGATGACCTCCTCGTCCTCGATGACCGCGAGGACGCGCAGGCTGGAGCGGGCGCCGGACTGGGCCTGGCCGAGGACGTCGCCCTCGCGGCGCTGTTCGAGGTCGATGCGGGAGAGTTCGAAACCGTCGAGGGTGGCGGCGACCGCGTTCAGGCGCTGGCGGGCCGCGCTGGCCTCGGGCATCTCGGTGACCAGCAGGCACAGGCCGGGGGCCGAGCCCCGGCCGACACGGCCGCGGAGCTGGTGGAGCTGGGAGACGCCGAAGCGGTCGGCGTCCATGATCACCATGGCCGTGGCGTTGGGGACGTTGACGCCGACCTCGATGACCGTGGTGGCGACCAGGACGTCCGTCTCGCCGGCCGCGAAGCGGCGCATGACCGCGTCCTTGTCGTCGGGGTGCATACGGCCGTGCAGGACCTCGACCCCGAGGCCCTGGAGCGGGCCGCGGCTCAACTGGTCCGCCACGTCCAGGACGGCGAGCGGGGGTCGCTTCTCGGCCTCGTCCTCCGGGGACTTCTTCCTGCCGGCCTTCTTGGAGTCGGCCTCGTCGACGTCGTCGCCGATGCGGGGGCAGACGACGTACGCCTGGTGGCCGTTCGACACCTCCTCGCGCACGCGCTCCCAGGCGCGGGTCAGGAAGTGGGGTTTGTCGGCGGCCGGGACGACGTGGCTGGCGATGGGCGAGCGGCCGGCCGGGAGCTGGTCGAGGACCGAGGTCTCCAGGTCGCCGAAGACCGTCATCGCGACCGTGCGCGGAATGGGGGTCGCGGTCATGACGAGGAGGTGCGGAGGCTGTTTGCCCTTGCCGCGCAGGGCGTCGCGCTGTTCGACGCCGAAGCGGTGCTGTTCGTCGACCACGACCAGGCCCAGGTCGTGGAACTGGACCTTGTCCTCGATGAGCGCGTGCGTGCCGATGACGATGCCGGCCTCGCCGGTGACCAGGTCGAGCAGGGCCTGGCGGCGGGCGGCGGCGCCCATCGAGCCGGTGAGCACGACGACCTTGGTGGCCCGCTCGGCACCGCCCAGCATGCCGCCCTCGGCCAGTTCCCCCATCATCTCGGTGATCGAACGGTGATGCTGCTGGGCGAGGACCTCGGTGGGCGCGAGCATGGCCGCCTGGCCGCCGGCGTCGACCACGGCGAGCATGGCGCGCAGGGCCACCATCGTCTTGCCCGAGCCGACCTCGCCCTGGAGCAGGCGGTGCATCGGGTGTTCCGTGGCGAGGTCGTCGAAGATCTCGCGGGAGACCTTCTGCTGGCCGTCGGTGAGGGTGAAGGGGAGGCGGTCGTCGAAGGCCGTGAGGAGGCCGTCGGGGCCGGGGGTGCGGGGGACGGCCGGGAGCTGGGCGTCGGTGTGGCGGCGGCGGGCCAGGGCCACCTGGAGGACGAAGGCCTCGTCCCACTTCAGGCGGGCGCGGGCGTCGGCGATGTCCGCCTTGGTGTGCGGGCGGTGGATCTTGAGCAGGGCCTCGGGGAGCGGGAGCAGGCCGCGGCCTTCGAGGAGGGAGGCGGGAAGCGGGTCGAGGGCTTCCTGGGCGGTGGGCAGAACCGTCTGGACCGCCTTGCCGATCTTCCAGGACTCCAGCTTGGCGGTGGCCGGGTAGATGGGGATCAGGGCACCGGCCCAGCTCTCGACCGTCTCGTCGCTGTCGCCGCGCAGCAACTCGTAGGCAGGATGGGCGAGTTGGAGGCGGCGGTTGAAAGCCGAGACCTTGCCGGCGAACAGCGCGCGCGTGCCCGGCAACAGCTCCTTGTGCGGCTTGTGGACGCCGTTGCCGAAGAAGACCAGCTGGAGCCGGCCGCTGCCGTCGGTGATCGTGACCTCCAGGCGCTGGCCCTTGCCGCGCGGGGCCTTGGCGGAGGCGAACGAGTGCAGGCGGGCGTCGGCCACCTGGGCGACCACCGTGACGTGCTCGTCCATGGGGAGGTCGGCGAGGTGGGTGAGCTGGCCGCGTTCCTCGTATCTGCGCGGGTAGTGGTGCAGGAGGTCGCCGACGGTGTGCAGGCCGAGATGCTCGGCCATCACCTTCGCGGTGGCGGGGCCGAGCACTGACTTCAGTGGCTGCTTCAGTGGTTCTTCCAGTGCGGGCACGAGATCCATTGCACACCACTGCACTGACAATGCCGTGGCACCGCCCTGGCATACGGAGCGGGCGCTGCGCCGCGGATTCCTTCCCTGGCCCCGTGAACATCCGGGAAACCCCTGGTCAGGTGCGCTGATCCGGCCCTAGGATGGCGCGCTCCGGCCCTCCTTTCCGCGGTCACCGCCCCCCTTGCGGGACCGCCCGACCCCGCGCCGCACGCGCTCCCCCCGCCGGCGCAGTGACGATGGACTCCCAGACCTCACAGTCATCCCAGGCATCCCGGTCACCCCACTCACCTCACACGTTCCAGGTCGACCTGCGCGGTCTGGTGGACCTGCTCTCCCATCACCTCGACTCCAGCCCCAGGGTCTATCTGCGCGAACTGCTGCAGAACGCGGTCGACGCCGTCACCGCCCGGCGGGCCGCGGAGCCGGACGCCCCGGCGCTGGTCCGGCTGTACACGGCGGACGGCGGGCTGCGGGTGGAGGACAGCGGCGTCGGTCTCACCGAGTCGGACGTGCACACGCTGCTGGCGACCATCGGGCGCAGCTCCAAGCGGGCCGACAGTCTGCGGGAGGCGCGGTCCGGCTTCCTCGGCCAGTTCGGCATCGGCCTGCTCGCCTGCTTCGTGGTCGCCGAGCGGATCCGCGTGGTCAGCCGCAGCGCCCGCACGCCCGGCGCGCCGCCGGTCGAGTGGACGGCGAGCGACGACGGGTCGTACACCGTGCGCACGCTGGACGGCTCGGCGCGGCCCGAGCCCGGCACCACCGTGTACCTCACCGCGCGCGCGGGCGCCGCCGAGTGGTTCACGCCCGAACGCGTCCTGGCCCTGGCCCGGGACTTCGGCGCGCTGCTGCCGTACGACGTCCGGGTGGGCGAGGAGGCGGTCACCGAGCTGCCCGCGCCCTGGGACCGGCCGTATCCGAGTCCCGCCGCGCGCCGGGTGGCGCTGGCCCGGCACTGTCACGAGCTGTTCGGGTTCACACCGCTGGACTCGATCGACCTGGCCGTGCCGCTGGCCGGGGTCCGCGGGGTGGCGTACGTGCTGCCGACGGCGGTCGGTCCGGCCCGGCGGGCGACGCACCGGGTGCATCTGAAGGGCATGCTGCTGACCGAGCGGGCCGAACAGCTGCTGCCGGACTGGGCGTTCTTCGTGCGCTGCGTGCTGGACACCGACAGTCTGCGGCCCACGGCCTCGCGCGAGTCGCTGTACGAGGACGAGACGCTGGCCGCCGTACGGGACGCCCTGGGTGCGCGGATCCGGTCCTGGCTGACCGGGCTCGCCGCCGGTGATCCGGAGCGGCTGACGGCCTTCCTCGCCGTGCACCACCTGGGCGCCAAATCCCTCGCCCGGCACGACGGCGACATGCTGCGCACGATGCTGCCGTGGCTGCCGTTCGAGACGACCGACGGACAGCTGTCCCTGGAGGAGTTCGCGCGGCGGCACCCGGTGGTGCACTTCACGCGGACCGTCGAGGAGTACCGGCAGGTCGCGCCGATCGCGGCCGCACAGGGCGTGGGCGTGGTCAACGGCGGCTACACGTACGACAGCGAGCTGGTCGAGGCGCTGGCGTCGGTGCGGCCGGGGACGGTGGTCGCCGAGCTGGACGCGGACACCGTGACCGCGCACCTGGACGCGGTGGATCCGGCCGAGGAGCTGGCGCTGTCGGGCTTCCTGGCGGCCGCGCGGGCGAGGCTGGACCCGCTGGGCTGTGACGTCGCCCTGCGGACCTTCCGTCCGCTGTCGGTGCCCGCGCTGCACCTGGACGACCGGGCCGCCCGGCACGAGCAGGCACGCGCGGCCGCCGAGGAGCAGGCCGACGACCTGTGGGCGGGCATCCTGGGCTCGCTGCGCGGCGGCGCCCCACGCGCGCGTCTGGTGCTCAACCATCTCAGCCCGCTGGTGCGGCGGATCGGTGCACTGAAGGATCCGGAACTGATCGGCACCGCCACCGAGTCGCTGTACGGCCAGGCCCTGCTGATGGCGCGGCGCCCGCTGCGGCCGGGCGACTCGGCGCTGCTCAACCGGGCGTTCACCGGCCTGCTGGAGTGGGCCACACACGGGGATTCCAGCGGGGACTCCGCATACGGGGATTCCACACAGGGGGAGAACGGTCGCTGATGGGTGACATCGCGGACTTCGACGCGCTGCGCCGGGCGATGGCGGAGAACTCCGAACAGCCCGAGGGGCCCGCCCGCAACGCGCGCGCGGAGCAACTGCTCGCCGACGCCGAGCGGCTGAACGTCCCGCTCGCCGTGATCGAGGCGCTCGGACACCAGCTGAAGGTCTACAACTACAGCTCCGAGAAGGACAAGATGTTCGTCCCGTTCGCGCGGCTGCTGCGCCTGTGGGACGAACGGCCCGGGGACTTCGACGCGTACGAGGCCCACTCGCTGCACTGGGTCTTCAAGTGGGTCTCGGCGGGCATGCTGGACCAGCCGCACGTCCCGCTCGCCTCGATCGAGAAGTGGCTCGGCGAGATGGCGTACCGCTACCGGCTCGCCGGGCACTCCGAACGGGCCGTGCGCAGCGCCGAGTTCAGCGTGGCCGCGCACATCGGGGACCTGGCGCGCGCCGAGCGGGCGTACGCGGCATGGCTGGCCGCCGACCGGGACTCGATGGCCGACTGCCACGCCTGCGAGCTGCACGGGCAGGGCACCTGGCACATCGAGTGCGGCCGGGACGCCGAGGCGATCGAGCTGTGGCGGCCGGTGCTGGAGGACGAGTACAGCTGCGCGCACGAACCGCACACCGTGCTGGCGTCGTCGCTGCGGCCGCTGCTGCGCCTGGGCCGGACGGACGAGGCCCGCGCCAACCACCTGCGGGGTTTGCGTCTCGTCCGCCCGCTGGAGTCGATGCGCGGTGCGTACGCCGACCATGTGGAGTTCTGCGCGCTGACCGGCAACGAGGCGCGCGGTCTGGAGCTGCTCGCCGAGCGGCCGGCGTACTTCACGGACACCGGGCAGCCGCGCAGCCGGCTCGACTTCCTGGCCGCGGTGACGCTGCTGATGGACCGGCTGACCGGGCTGGGGCTCGACGGCCGGCGGGTGCCGGGTCCGGCCGGGCGGACCTGGACGGCGCGCGAACTCGCCGTCCACGCGCGCGCGAAGACTCTGGAACTGGCCGAGCGCTTCGACCGGCGCAACGGCACGTCGTACGTCGGCGACCGGGCACGCGCGCGTATGGCACAGCGGCCGCTGGCGGAGCGCCTGCCGCTGGGGGTGCGTACGGTGCGCAGCGCGCCGCCGCCCGCGCCCCCGGCGCCCGAGGCCCCGGGCGCGCCCGACCTGGCCGCCCTGCTCACCGAGGCACGGCGGCTGTCGGAGTCACTGCGCCCGCACGCGCTGCAGGCCTGGGCGGCGGTCGCGCGGGCCGCGCAGGGCGTGGAGTGCGTGGGACTGGAGCCGCGCGACCGCGCGGAGATCACCGACCATGAGGCGATGGCCCGCGGCCCCGAGGGCATCGAGCTGTTCGCACGGGCGGCCGCGCTGTACGCGGAGGCGGGCGACCCCGGCGAGGCGCTGGCGGCACGCGCGCGTGGAGCGTACGTCCGCGCGCTGACGGGCGAGGTGGACACGGCCCTGGTCACGGTCACGGACCTGTACGACGAGATCCTCGCGCTGTACGCCGACGAGGGCACCGGGGTACGGCAGACGGCGTCGGTGGCGATGAGCCGGGCCCGCGTCCTGATGCGGGGCGTGCACGAGGGGGCCGTGTTCGAGGCGGCGGCCGAGGACTCGTCGCCGGGCGGGGCGGTGCGCGAAGGGTCTGTTTCCGGTGGGCCGGAGCCGGACGAGCCGGTGCGGCGCGAGGTGGTTGCGGAGGGTGCGACGCCGGACGCGGCGGCGCCCGGGGAACCGGTACCCGGCAGGGCCCTGCCGGAGGGAGCCGCTTCAGGCGGGCCGGAGCCGGAGGGAACCGTTTCCGCTGGGCCACAGGGTGCGGAGCCGGACGGACCGGGGGGCCGGTCAGGAGGGTCCGGGTCGGTCCTGGGCGGGCCGCGGGCGGATGCCGCGGTCCGGGCCGGGCAGGCCGTGCGTGAGGTGCTCGCTCTTGTCGACGGGCGGGGCGCGGACGACGTGCGGCTGGCCGCCCGGGCCGCGGAGGCGCGGGCGATGCTCGCCGAGCTGGCGGGGCTTCGCGGGGACGCCGGGCGGGCCGCGGAGCTGTTCCGCGAGGCGGCCGCCGGCTACGTGGCTGCCGGGATCCCGTGGTTCGCCGTGGAGTACCAGGTGCAGGTGGCGGCCCTGGCCCAGCAGGCGGGCGACCCCGCCGGGGCCGAGCACGCGCTGCGGTCCGCCCTGGAGTACGGCGGACCGTACGTGGAGCCGGTCGGGCGGGCCCAGCTGCATCTCCAGCTCGCCGAGGTCGTCGGCGGGCGCGGTGAGGTCGTCGAGGCCGCCGAACAGGCCCTCCAGGCCGCGCACTGGGCCGACGAGGCGGGTGAGAGCGGCACGCTGGGCGCCTGGGCGCGGCAGCAGCTGGGCGGCTTCCTGCTGCGCCAGGGCCGCTGCGCGGAGGCCGCCGAGGTGCTGGAGTCGGCCCTGGCCGACCTGTCCGCCCGGACGCACGGCGACGAGGCTGTCGTACAGGCGCTGTGGTGGCTCGGCGACTGTCTGAGCGAGCTGGGTGATCACCGGGCGGCCGCCGAACGACGGCTGCGGGCGGCCGAGTTCGCCCGGCACTGGCCCGAGCAGCAGGACCACGCCACGCTCGCCCACCTTGCCGCCGAGTCCCTGGGCAGCGCCGGTCTGCTGGAGGAGGCGGAACAGGCCTACGCGCGCGCGGGAGCGCTGTGGCGGGCGCTGGGCAACCCGCAGTTCCTCGTCCGCTCGCTGCGCGCCCGCGCGTGGCTGGCGCTGCGCGGGGAGGCGGGCGCGCAGGAGGCGCGTGGGCTGATGGCGGAGGCGGTGCGTGGGTGCGAGGGCGCGCTGGAGGCCGCGGCGGACCCGGTGGCCCGGGAGCAGCTCACGGCCGAACTGGGTGCCACGCACCGCCAGTTCGGCGACCTGCTGGCCCGCTCGGCGACCGAGGAGGCGGAGGAGGCCGAAGACGCCGTGATCCAGGCCGCGTTCGAGGCGGCGCTGGTCCAGATGGACCGGGCGTCCGCGCTGTTCGGCACGCTCGGCGCGGACGGGCTGCACAGCCGTACCGGCGCCGAACTCGCCGCGGGCTGGCTGGAGGCGGACCTCGGCCGGCCCGGCGAGGCGGCCGCACGCGCGCGTGCCGTGCTCGCGGCCTACGAGGACGCCGGCGACGAGGACGGGACGGTCCGGGCCCGGCGGGTGGAGGCCGCCCAGATGCTGGAGCTCGAGCAGTGAGCCCCGCGCGTGCGCACCCCGCTGATCATCCCGCCGCTCACTCCACGCCGATGAGCAGCAGCGCGCCCTGCCGGCCGCCCCGGTACACCACCGTGTCCACGGCGAGGTAGGACTCCCGGACGCGTGCCTCCAGATGCTCGGCGACGGCCTCGGGGGCCTCGTCGCCGACGACGAGGGTGACCAGCTCACCGCCGGCCTGGAGCATCCGGTCCAGGACGGTGACGGCGGTGGCGGTGACGTCGGGGCCGATCACCGCCACGTCGCCGTCGATCAGCCCGAGGACGTCGCCGGCCTGGCAGATGCCGGCCGTCGTCCAGGACTGGTGCTCGGCGACGACGACCTCGGCGTACCGGGTGGCGCCCGCCGCCGAGGTCATCTGGACGACGTCCTCGTCGAACCGGCGTCCCGGCTCGTGCACGGCGAGCGCGGCGATGCCCTGGACCGCCGAGCGGGTCGGGATCAGGGCCACGCGGATGCCCTCGGCACGGGCCTGCTCGGCGGCCGCGGCGGCCGTGTGGCGCAGCTCGGCGTCGTTGGGCAGCAGGACGACCTCGCGCGCGTGGGCCCGCCGTACGGCCTGCACCAGTTCCCCGCTGGCGGGCGGCTCCCCGGGGCGCGCGAGGACGGCCGTGGCGCCGGCCTCGGTGTACAGCCCGGCCAGGCCCTCGCCGGGCACGACGGCGACGACGGCCCGCTGGACGCGCTGTCGTGGGGGCCGCCCGCGCCCGGTGTGCACGTCCCCGAGCCCGAAGTGCGTGATCCGGATCCGGTACGGCCGCCCGGCCTCCACGCCCGCCTCCACGGCGGCGCCCGCGTCGTCGACGTGCACATGGACGTTCCACAGCCCGTCGCCGCCGACCACGACCAGGGAGTCGCCGAGGGCGTCGAGGCGCTCCCGCAGCCGGGTCACGGCGGTGTCGTCGGCCTCCAGGAGATAGATCACCTCGTAGGCCGGATCGCCGTTGCCGCTCCCGTCGGCGCACGGGCCCGCGTCGGAAACGGCCGCCACGCGCGCGTGTGCGACGGCTGCCGCCGCGCGCGCGTTCTCGCGGACCGGCTCCCCCGTGAACGCCTCCACCAGCGCGCCCAGCACCGCCACGAGGCCGCGTCCGCCCGCGTCGACCACCCCGGCCCGGCCGAGCACCTCCAGCTGGCCCGGAGTCGCCACCAGGGCCGCCCGCGCGCCCTCGTGGGCCGCCCGCGCGACGGCGCCGCAGTCGCCCTCGGCCCGCTCGGCGGCGTCGGCGGCGGCCGAGGCGACCGTCAGCACCGTGCCCTCGACGGGGTGGGCCACGGCCTGCCGGGCGGAGTCGGCGGCCCGGCGCAGCGCCCGCCGCAGCCCGGCACCGTCGATGCGGGGCCTCTCGTGCCCGGAGTCGTCGGAGAGCACCTGGGCCATCCCCCGCAGCAGCTGCGCGAGGATCGTCCCGGAGTTGCCCCGAGCGCCGATCAGCGCCCCGTGGGCCATCGCGTGCACGGCGTCCGCGAGGGACGGCTCGCCTGCGCCCGTCTCGTACCCGGCGAACACCGCCTCCACGGCCGTAGCCGCCGATTCCAGGGTGAGGTAGAGGTTCGTGCCGGTGTCCCCGTCGGCCACCGGGTAGACGTTGATCGCGTCGATCTCCTCGCGGGCCTGCCCCAGTGCGCCGAGCGCCAGACCGCACCAGGTGCGTACCGCGAGAGCATCGAAGAATGTCTGCGGCACCTGCGCCACCTGCGCCTCCCTGAGCTGGCTGGACGTGGGTCGCAGCGTAGACCCCGATCCGGTGCCCACCGGAAGAGGGCCGGGAGCGGGGCCCTGATCTGCCATGGTAGTTTCGTTGTACGGACGCAGTCGTTGTATGCTGCTCCGGTTGCCCGATCCCGATCGGGCCATTCCCCCTGGCACCGCCACTCAGATTCAGGTCGTACGATCTCGATCCCCGGCATGCCGGGATCAACCGTAAGTGCATCTGAAGTCTTTGGAGTGACCCGTGGCTGCCAACTGCGACGTCTGCGGCAAGGGGCCGGGCTTCGGCAACAACATCTCGCACTCGCACCGCCGTACGTCCCGCCGCTGGAACCCGAACATCCAGCGTGTGCGTACCGTGGTCGGCGGGACGCCGAAGCGCGTGAACGCTTGCACCTCGTGCATCAAGGCCGGCAAGGTCTCGCGCTGACGCTACAGCTGAGCGCGCGGCCACTGCCTGGTTCGCTGCACAGAGCCGGTCCACCTCTGGTGGACCGGCTTT
The DNA here is from genome assembly GCF_001280015.1 of Streptomyces sp. MMG1121. Taxonomy (GTDB): domain Bacteria; phylum Actinomycetota; class Actinomycetes; order Streptomycetales; family Streptomycetaceae; genus Streptomyces. Next base: position 29,165 of record NZ_LGDV01000119.1, on the reverse strand, counting down.
TTGCCGTGCCCGGGGCCGTGCCCGAGGCCGTAGCCGGGCATCAACCGCGCAAGCGCCAGCCGTGATCCACCGGCCCGATCCCCGCGCCCAGCGCGAAGCCGGCCGCGATCGCCCCGGTGACGTACTCCTTGGCCGCCGTGACGGCCTCCGGTACGGCCAGCCCCTTCGCCAGCCCGCACGCGATCGCGGAGGCGAGCGTGCAGCCCGTGCCGTGGGTGTGCCGGTTGTCGTGGCGCGGGGCCCTCAGCCAGCGCTCCGCGGAGCCGTCCGTGAGCAGATCCACGGCGTCGGCGTTCCCGGGCAGGTGCCCGCCCTTGATCAGCACCCAGCGCGGCCCGTACTCCAGCACGGCCGCCGCGGCCCGTCGTAGATCGTCCTCCGACTCGACGCACACCCCTGTGAGTTGGGCCACTTCGTCGAGGTTCGGGGTGGCGACCGTGGCCGCCGGGAGCAGCTTCGTCCGTACGGACTCGAGCGCGGAGGCGGCCAGCAGCGGGTCGCCGTGCTTGGAGACGCCCACCGGGTCCACCACGGCCGGCGCGTCCGTGCCGGAGATCAACTCGGCGACCGCCTCGACCAGTTCCGCCGAGGCCAGCATGCCGGTCTTCACGGCCTGGACGCCGATGTCGTCCACGACGCTGCGGTACTGCGCCCGTACGGCCTCCGCGGGCAGCTCCCAGGCGCCCTGGACGCCCAGCGAGTTCTGCGCGGTCACGGCCGTGATCACGCTCATGCCGTGCACGCCGAGCGCCAGCATCGTCTTCAGGTCGGCCTGGATGCCGGCGCCGCCGCCGGAGTCCGAGCCGGCCACCGTCAGCACACGGGGAGGCACACGCGGCGCGCTCACGACTCGATGTCCCCGAAGTGGTCCCAGCCGCCCTTGCTGGTCCAGGGCGCCCCGTCGACGGTCACCTGGGGCAGCGCGGAGGGGTTGAGGACCTCGCCGATGACCTTCCAGCGGGCCGGCAGCTTCACGTCCGGCGGGAAGGTCGCGACGATCGCGTGGTCCTCTCCCCCGCTCAGCACCCACTGGAGCGGGTCGACGCCGACGGCCTGCCCGATGTCGTTCATCTGGGTCGGGATGTCGATCGCTCCGGAGCGGATGTCGATACGGACCTTGCTGGCCTCGGCGATGTGCCCGAGGTCGGCGATCAGCCCGTCGCTCACGTCGCACATCGCGGTCGCGCCGAGCCCCGCCGCGGCCGGGCCCGCGTGGTACGGCGGTTCGGGGCGGCGGTGCGCCTCCACGAAGGCGCGCGGCGAGCGGAAGCCCCGGGAGAGGACCGCGTACCCGGCCGCGGACCAGCCCAGCCAGCCCGTGACGGCCACCAGATCGCCGGGCTGGGCACCCGCGCGCGTGACCGGCTCCTGGTTGCGCAGATCGCCGAGCGCGGTGATCGACACCATGATCGTGTCCCCGCGTACGACGTCCCCGCCGACCACGGAGGCGCCCGCGACCTGGCACTCGTCGCGCAGGCCGTCCATCAGCTCGCTCGGCCAGGTCACCGGGAGTTCGGCCGGGACGACCAGGCCGAGCAGCAGCGCGGTCGGCACGGCGCCCATCGCGGCGATGTCGGCGAGGTTCTGGGCGGCCGCCTTGCGTCCGACGTCGTAGGCCGTGGACCAGTCGCGGCGGAAGTGCCGCCCCTCCAGCAGGATGTCGGTGCTCGCCACCACGCGCCGGTCCGGCGCGGCGACCACCGCGGCGTCGTCGCCGGGGCCGACCCGCACCGCCGGGGTGGTGGTGAGACGGGAGGTGAGCTCCCTGATGAGCCCGAATTCCCCGAGCTCACCAACAGTGCCCTTCATTTCCCTTGACTCCCCTTCTCTGCCTTGCCGTGCCCACTCGCGCGTCATCAGTGTCCCCGATACGGTCGAGGTGACCGTCGCCGCGGTCTGGATGACCACCGTCACGGTCGAAGTGACCCGTCAACTTCCGTCGTGCCTGCACCCTGGCGCGCAAGCCCGGTTCCCGCAGGTCTCCCCTCGGGGAGCGGCAACGCGATACCGTGGCGTTCCTTTTCCCCACATGATCCTCGTGGCCGCCCTGGAGGTTCCGTGGTACAGGCGTACATCCTGATCCAGACGGAGGTCGGCAAGGCGTCGACCGTCGCCGAGACGATCAGCAAGATCCCTGGAGTGATCCAGGCCGAGGACGTGACGGGTCCGTACGATGTCATCGTGCGCGCCCAGGCCGACACGGTCGACGACCTCGGTCGCATGGTGGTCGCGAAGGTCCAGCAAGTGGACGGCATCACGCGCACCCTGACCTGTCCGGTCGTGCATCTGTAGCCCCCGTCTACGCTTGGCCGGTGAACATCTTCCGTCACCGGCCCCTCGGCCTGCTCGCGCCCGCGCTGCTGATCGCGGTCGCGGGCTGCTCCTCGGCAGACGACAGCGCGCCGGTGGCGGTTCCCACCCCCGACGCGAAGACAGCCCCGGTGTGCCGGGAACTGCACAAGGTGCTGCCGCAGAAGCTCGACGGACGGAGCCGTGACGACCCCGAGCCCCGGTCCGCCTACACGGCGGGCTGGGGAAGCCCGGCGATCATACTGCGCTGCGGTGTCGTACGGCCGCCGAAGATGATCGACCCGAAGGTGGCCAACGGGGACGACCCCGACGCGATCGCGGGCGGGGTGGACGGCGTCGACTGGCTGATGGAGAAGCAGGGCGACGGCACCTGGCGGTTCACCACGGCCAACCGCGTCGCCTATGTGCAGATCGGCCTGCCCAAGGGCATGTCCGCGCAGGAGGAGGGCACCGCGGTGCTCGCGGATCTCGCCGCGGCCGTGAAGAAGGCGATCCCCAAGGGGATCGCCTCCATGCGCGGCTGACCTGCCGGCCGCTCAGCGCAGTCCGGTGGAGCGGCGCAGCGCCGCCTGCACCAGGCGGTCGATCAGCTCGGCGTAGCCGACCCCGGTGGCCTGCCACATCTGCGGGTACATCGAGATCGGCGTGAAGCCGGGCAGGGTGTTGACCTCGTTGATCACGAACTCGCCGTCCTCGGTGAGGAAGAAGTCCGCGCGGACCAGTCCCTCGCAGGACACCGCCTCGAACGCCTCCACCGCGAGCCGCCGGACCTCGGCCGTCTGCTCCCCGGTGAGCGGGGCCGGGACGACGCCGGGCGTGGAGTCGATGTACTTGGCCTCGAAGTCGTAGTACGCGTGCGTCTGCGGCGGCGGGATCTCGGCCGGTACGGAGGCGCGCGGGCCGTCCTCGAACTCCAGGACGCCGCACTCGATCTCGCGGCCCCGCAGAGCGGCCTCGACGAGGATCTTCGGGTCGTGCGACTGGGCCTCGGCGATCGCCTCGTCCAGGCCGGAGAGGTCGTCGACCTTGGTGATGCCGATCGACGAGCCCGCGCGCGCGGGCTTCACGAACAGCGGCCAGCCGTGCTCACCGGCGAAGTCGATGATCTTCTTGCGGGCGGCGGACTGGTCCTGCGCCCACTCGCGGGGGCGGATCACCACGTACGGGCCGACCTTGAGTCCGAAGGAGGTGAAGACCCGCTTCATGTACTCCTTGTCCTGGCCGACGGCCGAGGCGAGCACACCGGCGCCCACGTAGGGCACCCCGGACAGCTCCAGGAGGCCCTGGAGGGTGCCGTCCTCGCCGTAGGGGCCGTGCAGCACCGGGAAGACCACGTCGACCTCGCCGAGCGCCTTGGGCACGGAGCCGGGCTCGCTGTAGACGACCTCGCGGATCGCGGGGTCGACGGGGAGCACCACGCCGCCCTCGTGCGACTCCGCGAGGTCCTCGACGCAGGGGGTGCGGCGTTCGGTGATCGCCATGCGCTCCGGCTCGTCGGCGGTGAGCGCCCAGCGGCCCTCCCGCGTGATGCCGATCGGCAGCACGTCGTACTTGGTGCGGTCGATGGCGGCGAGGACGGCGCCGGCGGTGACCACGGAGATCCCGTGTTCGGAGCTGCGCCCGCCGAACACGACGGCCACACGCGGCTTCCGCGACGGCTGCTCAGGGCTCTGGGGAAGGTTCTCGGTGCTCATATCGCGTCGAGAGTACCCGTTGGTAGAGCCCGGATACAGCGTCGGCTCCGCCCGGGAACGCGCGAAAACGGGCGGGTTCGCTCAACGTCGCTCAGCGTCGTTCAGGCTTCGCGCTGCGCGACATCAGTTCCTTGACGGCGGTCACGGGCGACTTGCCCTCGTGCACGATGGCGACGACCGTCTCGGCGATGGGCATGTCGACACCGTGCCGGCGGGCCAGATCCTGCACGGACTCGCAGGACTTGACGCCCTCGGCGGTCTGCCTGGTGACCGCGATGGTCTCCTGCAGGGTCATGCCCTTGCCGAGGTTGGTGCCGAAGGTGTGGTTGCGGGACAGCGGCGAGGAGCAGGTGGCCACCAGGTCGCCGAGGCCCGCGAGTCCGGAGAAGGTCAGCGGGTCGGCGCCGAGCGCCACACCGAGCCGCGCGGTCTCGGCGAGGCCGCGGGTGATGAGCGAGCCCTTGGCGTTGTCGCCGAGCCCCATGCCGTCCGCGATGCCGACGGCGAGCCCGATGACGTTCTTCACGGCACCGCCCAGCTCGCAGCCGACCACGTCGGTCTCCGTGTACGGCCGGAAGTACGGCGTGTGACAGGCGGCCTGCAGGCGCCGGGCGACGGCCTCGTCGGTGCAGGCGACGACGGCCGCGGCGGGCATGCGGGCGGCGATCTCACGGGCCAGGTTGGGCCCGGTGACGACCGCGATGCGATCGGCGCCGACCTTGGCGACGTCCTCGATGACCTCGCTCATCCGCATGGCGGAGCCGAGTTCGACGCCCTTCATCAGGGAGACGAGGACGGTGTTCGCGGCGAGCAGCGGGGTCCACTCGGCGAGGTTCTCGCGCAGGGTCTGGGAGGGGATGGCGAGGACGGTGAAGTCCGCGTCCCGCAGCGCCTCGGCCGCCTCCGCGGTGGCGCGCAGGTTCTCCGGGAGTTCCACGCCGGGCAGATAGTCGGGGTTGGTCCGGGTGGAGTTGACCGCCTCGGCCAGCTGGGGGCGGCGGGCCCACAGGGTCACCTCGCAGCCGGCGTCGGCGAGGACCATGCCGAAGGCGGTGCCCCAGGAGCCGGTGCCCATGACCGCCACCCGCACAGGTTTGCTCACTTGCCCTGCTCCTCCGGTTCCTTGCGCTGCGCCAGCGGTTCCTTGCTCTGCCCCTGCGCCTGGGTGCGGCGCCGCTGTTCGATGCGCTCGCGGCGCGGGTCGTAGGGCGTCTCGGGCGCCTTCTCGCCGCGGATCTCCTCGAGCTGGCGGGTGACGGCCGCCATGATGACCTCGGTGGCCTCCTTCAGCACGTCCGGGGTCATCTCCTGGTCGTAGAACCGCGACAGGTCCACGGCCGGGCCCGCGAGCACGCGATGCGTCTTGCGCGGGAAGAGGTTCGGCTTCTTGGCGTACGGCGGCAGCAGTTCGTTGGCGCCCCACTGGGCGACCGGGATGACCGGGCACTTGGTCTGCAGCGCCACGCGGGCGGCGCCCGTCTTGCCGGTCATGGGCCAGCCGTTCGGGTCGCGGGTCAGGGTGCCCTCGGGGTAGAAGGCGACGCACTCGCCGCGCTCCACGGCGTCGATCGCGGCCCGGAAGGCGCTGAGGGCGTCGGTGGACTCGCGGTAGACGGGGATCTGCCCCGTACCGCGCATGGCGGCGCCGACGAATCCCTTCCTGAAAAGCCCGCTCTTCGCCAGGAATCGCGGAACCCGTCCGGTGTTGTACTGATAGTGCGCGTACGCGAAGGGGTCCACGTGGGAATTGTGGTTCACCGCGGTGATAAATCCACCGTCGGCCGGAATGTTCTCCATTCCACGCCAGTCCCGCTTGATCAGAACCACCAGTGGCGGTTTGCAGAGGACCGCTGCGAAGCGGTACCAGAACCCGATTCTGCGGCGGGACACGCGGACACCTTCCTCTAGGACTTGCTCCGGGCCCGGGGGCCGCACAAGTGTCGCCCCGGGCCGCCGGTCTGTCGAGAACACCGTACGCCCCGCCCTCCGTGTCCCCGGATGCGCAGGGTGACAATGAGCGCGACAAGAGAGGGACGGTACGCCGGTGCAGTGGACCTTGGTCATCCCCCTGAAGCCCCTGGCACGGGCCAAGAGCAGGCTCTCGGACACGGCCTCGGACGGGGTGCGCCCGGGGCTGGCGCTGGCGTTCGCGCAGGACACGGTGGCTGCGGCGCTGGCGTGTGCGGCGGTGGCGGATGTGGCGGTCGTCACGGACGACGAGCTGGCCGGGCGCGAGCTGGCCGCGCTCGGCGCACGGATCGTCCCGGACACCCCGGCGGACGGCCTGAACGCCGCCCTGGCGCACGGCGCGGCCGTCGTACGCGGAATTCGCCCCGGAGCCCCCGTCGCGGCCCTGAACGCCGATCTGCCGGCCCTGCGACCGCCGGAACTGGCCTTGGTACTGGACGCGGCGACCGAGTTTCCGCGCGCGTTTCTGGCGGATGCGGCGGGACTGGGCACCACATTGCTGACAGCGGGGCCCGACGCGGAATTGCAGCCGGCGTTCGGCATCGATTCCCGTTCCCGCCACCGGGCCTCGGGCGCGAAGGAACTCTCGCTGCTCGAGGTGGATTCCGTACGCCAGGACGTCGACACCGGAGACGACCTGCGAGCGGCCCTGGCCCTGGGGGTGGGCCCGTACACGGCAACGGTGTCGGCGGGTCTGCTGATTCCGGATTCCTGACGGGCGCCGGGTCGCCCACCGCCGCCCCCTGGGGGCGCGGAACCGCGCGACGGGCCACGATGATCCGCAGACCGCGGACCGGCCGGCGCCCCGCGGCAAAACCCGTACGGCGAGCATTAGGCTGGCCGTCATGCAGGCCACGGCATACACCTACGACCCGACGACCCGCAGCGGTCACGTGCTGCTCGACGACGGCACCCCCGTGCCGTACGACACCGCGGCGTTCGACGCCGGAGGCCTGCTGCTGCTGCGCCCCGGGCAGCGCGTACGGATCGAGACCGAGGGCGAGGGCGACGCCCTGCGGATCACGCTCGTAACCCTTCAGACCCTGTAACTGCCCTTACACAGGCCGCGGGCCGGGCTCCCCGAGGGAGTCCGGCCCGGCGCGTCAGTGCCTGCCCTGGTTGCCCTGCGACCGGCCTGGCTACGCCTTGCGCGCGGTGGCCTTCTTCGCGGTGGTCTTGCGGGCCGTCGACTTCTTGGCCGGCGCCTTCTTCGCGGTGACCTTCTTGGCCGGGGCCTTCTTGGCGACGGTCTTCTTGGCCGTGGCGGTCTTCTTGGCGGCCGCCGTGGTCTTCTTGGCGGTCGTCTTCTTCGCGGTGACCTTCTTCGCGGTGACCTTCTTCGCCGTTACCTTCTTCGCCGGCGTCGCCTTCTTGGCCGTGGTCTTCTTCGCGGCCGCCTTGGTGGTCTTCTTCGCCGCGGCCTTCTTGACGGTCGCGGCGGCGCCACCGCCGGTGAGGCTGCCCTTGGGCGCCTTCTTGACGGCGACCTCGCCGCCCCGCGGGAGCTTCTTCGAGCCGCTCACCAGGTCCTTGAAGCCCTGACCGGCGCGGAAGCGCGGCACAGAGGTCTTCTTGACCCGAACCCGCTCGCCCGTCTGGGGGTTACGGGCGTAACGGGCGGGGCGGTCCACCTTCTCGAAGGACCCGAAGCCGGTGACCGAGACCCGGTCGCCCGCGACGACCGCGCGGACGATGGCGTCCAGGACCGCGTCGACAGCATCGGCGGCCTGCTGACGGCCGCCCATCTTGTCGGCAATCGTTTCTACGAGCTGCGCCTTGTTCACGTCTTCCCCTTCGGAGACATCGCCAGAACGAAAGTGTTCAAGCTTTTTCGCACGTTAGGCAGATATATACCGCAAATCAAACACGAAACGGGCTTATCACCCTTGTGCCGCAACGGACTCGGCGATCTCTGGCTGTTCAGCGGTCCTCTTCGGGGATCCGTCCCGCGTCGAGGTCCGCGTTGAACCGCTCGAGCCGCCTTGCCGCAGAGGCGAGATCGTGCTTGGCCGCGGCCGTAATGACCAGCAGCTTCCGGGTCAGCGCCATCCGTACGCCCTCCGGGACTTGCAGTGCGCGCACCCTTGCATGCGCTTCCTTCAGCTGGTTCGCGACCGCCGTATAGAGCTGGAGTTGGCCGTCGTGTTCCATGCACAGATTGTGCCATCTGGGGCGAGTTGTCGCCTGCGCAGGGTGTAACTGCCGCCTCAAATGGCCTTCCAGGCACTTGCGAAGGGGGCGATCACTGCACTCATCCACCCGCGCAACGCCCTTCATAGCGTGGGAAGTTGAGCGCCGCGTAAGAGAGTCGCAGCTCCGTTCGGGTGCAGACATGGCTGTACCCCCAATCGTGGCGATCGGGGGTACAGAAGGCAGGGGCGGTGGCCGAAATCAGACCTGGAGCGTCCGTGGCTTGTAGGACGGCCGCTTGGTCTCGTAGGCGGCGATGTCGGCGTCGTTCTGGAGCGTGATGGAGATGTCGTCCAGGCCGTTCAGCAGCCGCCAGCGGGAGTTCTCGTCCAGCTCGAAGGAGGCGGTGACGCCCGCGGCGCGCACCTCACGGTTCTCCAGGTCGACGGTGATCTCGGTCTGCGGGTCCGCTTCGGTCAGCTCCCACAGCGCGTCCACGATCTTCTGCTCCAGAACCACCGTGAGCAGCCCGTTCTTCAGCGAGTTGCCCCGGAAGATGTCCGCGAAGCGGGAGGAGATCACGGTCTTGAAGCCGTAGTTCTGCAGCGCCCAGACGGCGTGCTCACGGGAGGATCCGGTGCCGAAGTCGGGACCGGCGACCAGGACGGTTGCACCCTGTCGCTCGGGGCGGTTGAGGATGAAGTTCTCGTCCTTGCGCCAGGCCTCGAACAGACCGTCCTCGAAACCGTCCCGGGTCACCTTCTTGAGCCAGTGAGCAGGGATGATCTGGTCGGTGTCGACGTTGCTGCGGCGCAGCGGGACGGCCCGGCCGGTGTGGGTGGTGAAGGCTTCCATGGTTCTCAGACTCCAGCGGGCGCGGGGACGTCGGTCAGGTCGGCCGGGGAGGCCAGGTGGCCCAGGACGGCGGTCGCGGCCGCGACCTGCGGCGACACCAGGTGGGTACGACCGCCCTTGCCCTGCCGGCCCTCGAAGTTGCGGTTGGAGGTGGACGCGGAGCGCTCGCCCGGGGCCAGCTGGTCGGGGTTCATGCCGAGGCACATCGAGCAGCCCGCGTGCCGCCATTCGGCGCCGGCCTCCTTGAAGACCACGTCCAGGCCCTCGGAGACGGCCTGCAGACCCACCCGCGCGGAGCCCGGGACGACCAGCATCCGTACGCCGTCGGCGACTTTGCGGCTGCGCAGGATGTCCGCCGCGGCGCGCAGGTCCTCGATGCGGCCGTTGGTGCAGGAGCCTACGAAGACCGTGTCCACCTTGATGGAGCGCAGCGGCTGACCGGCCTCCAACCCCATGTACTCCAGGGCCTTTTCGGCGGCGAAGCGCTCCGATGCGTCTTCGTACGAAGCCGGGTCGGGGACGGCCGCCGAAAGCGGCGCGCCCTGGCCGGGGTTGGTGCCCCAGGTGACGAACGGCGACAGCGCGGCGGCATCGATGACGACCTCGGCGTCGAAGACCGCGTCGTCGTCGGTGCGCAGGGTCTTCCAGTACTCCACCGCGGCGTCCCAGTCGGCGCCCTCGGGAGCGTGCGGGCGGCCCTTCAGATACGCGAAGGTGGTCTCGTCGGGGGCGATCATGCCCGCGCGGGCGCCGGCCTCGATCGACATGTTGCAGATGGTCATGCGGGCCTCCATCGAGAGCTTCTCGATGGCGGAGCCGCGGTACTCCAGGACGTAGCCCTGGCCGCCGCCCGTACCGATCCTGGCGATGATCGCCAGGATCAGGTCCTTGGCGGTGACGCCGTCGGGCAGCTCGCCCTCGACGGTGATGGCCATGGTCTTCGGGCGGACCAGCGGCAGCGTCTGGGTGGCCAGCACATGCTCGACCTGCGAGGTGCCGATGCCGAACGCGAGCGCCCCGAAGGCGCCGTGCGTGGAGGTGTGCGAGTCACCGCAGACGACGGTCGTACCGGGCTGCGTCAGACCGAGCTGCGGGCCGACGACGTGCACGACGCCCTGCTCGACGTCGCCCAGCGGGTGCAGGCGCACCCCAAACTCGGCGCAGTTCTTGCGCAGCGTCTCCAGCTGGGCGCGGGAGACCGGGTCGGCGATGGGCTTGTCGATGTCGAGGGTCGGGGTGTTGTGGTCCTCGGTCGCGATGGTGAGGTCGAGCCGGCGCACCTGCCGGCCGCTCTTGCGCAGCCCGTCGAAGGCCTGCGGGCTGGTCACCTCGTGCAGCAGGTGCAGATCGATGTAGAGGAGGTCGGGCTCGCCCTCGGCGCGCCGGACGACGTGGTCGTCCCAGACCTTCTCCGCGAGTGTCCTACCCATCGCTTTCCCTCCGGCCGGCAAGCGTCCACCGGCCCAACTAGAGATCTTGAGGAGGAGACGCCCGCGCCCCAGGTGTGTGTCCGGGCGTCCGCCACCGGGCCCGTTGGTCCGCGGGCCGCTGTGTGATTCCAGAGTGGCGCGTTCCACGGAAAATTGAACTTGCGTTTCACAGAGTGAGACGTGAGTATCGTTGCATGGACAACAGTAGCGGCGTCGGCGTTCTGGACAAGGCGGCCCTCGTCCTGAGCGCTCTGGAGTCCGGTCCGGCCACCCTCGCGGGTCTGGTCGGAGCCACCGGACTGGCACGACCCACGGCCCACCGCCTGGCCGTGGCCCTGGAACATCACCGCATGGTGGCACGCGACATGCAGGGCCGTTTCATCCTCGGCCCGCGCCTCGCGGAGCTGGCGGCGGCGGCCGGCGAGGACCGCCTGCTCGCGACGGCCGGCCCGGTGCTCACCCACCTCCGCGACGTCACCGGCGAGAGCGCGCAGCTCTATCGGCGCCAGGGCGACATGCGCATCTGTGTGGCCGCGGCGGAACGCCTGTCCGGCCTGCGGGACACGGTCCCGGTGGGTTCCACGCTCACGATGAAGGCCGGCTCCTCGGCGCAGATCCTGATGGCCTGGGAAGAGCCGGAGCGCCTGCACCGGGGGCTGCAGGGCGCCCGCTTCACGGCGACAGCCCTGTCGGGCGTACGACGCCGCGGCTGGGCCCAGTCCATCGGCGAGCGGGAGCCGGGCGTCGCCTCCGTCTCCGCGCCCGTGCGCGGCCCCTCCAACCGCGTGGTGGCCGCCGTCTCGGTCTCCGGCCCCATCGAGCGCCTCACGCGCCACCCGGGCCGTATGCACGCCCAGGCCGTCATCGACGCGGCCGGCCGCCTGTCGGAGGCCCTGCGCCGCACAGGCTGAGCACCCCGCTCCGGGACATGCGGAGGAGGGCCTGCCTCAACGCCGCGGCAGGCCCTCCTCCACTCCCCCGACCCCCCGGTCAGCCGGTCTTCTCGGCCACCGGCGCCCCCTGCGACCGGTAGGCGAAGCGGTCCTTCGCATACCGGCCCCGTTTCTGCAGCGGGATCTGCCCGTGCGCCGCGGCCAGCCCGAACGCGGGCATGTCTCCGTAGATCGCCTCGTACGACCCTTCGGGCACGACGTACGACTCGTGCCAGATGCCGACCCGCCCCCGCAGCTTCCCGTCCCGCTCCTTGCGGTTGAGGCGCGCCCAGGCCTTGTGGTGGAAGGCGTCCGACGCGGTCGCGTAGCCGTACAGCTTGTCCCTGGACTCCCAGTACTGCACGACGTAGTACGTCCGCGGCGAGGCCGTCAGCAGGACGTGGGCGAGCAGACCCCGCTCGGGTTCCCGCCGCAGATCCCGCAGCATGCGGAGCATCGCGAGCATCACCGGCAGCCAGATGTGCACCGCCCAGAAGCGGTTGATGCGCATGCCGATCAACAGGACGACGACCTCGCCCTTCGCGTCGGCGGTCGTACGGGTCACCATGACGACGTCCCCCTCGTTGGCGAGCAAAGCTATCCAAGTACCGATGCTTAGATAGTGCCGTTATCCAAGAAGGGGCGCAAGACATGCGGCTCGCCGAGCTGAGCAGACGCAGCGGTGTGTCCACCGCGACGATCAAGTACTACCTGCGCGAAGGGCTGTTGCCGCCGGGCCACCAGGTCAACACGACGACCGCGGAGTACGACGAGGAACACCTGCGCCGGCTGCGGCTGGTGCGCGCGATGATCCAGGTGGGCCGGGTACCGGTGGCGAAGGTGCGCGAGGTGCTCGGTCACGTGGACGACGATTCCCTGCCCCGCACGATCCGCCTGGGCGCGGCACTGTGGGCGCTGCCGCAGGTGCCGGAGCCGGACGAGGACGACGAGTACGTCCGGGCCGCGCACCAGGAGGTCGACAGGCTCCTGGACCAGCTCGGCTGGGAGAACGCCAAGCAGCTCATCACCATCTCCCCCGCGTACCGCTCGCTGGTGGTGGCGGTGGCCGCGTTCCGCCGCATCGGCTACACCTTCGGGGCCGAACTCCTCGCCCCGTACGCCGAGTTGATGTACCGGACAGCCGTTCTAGACCTGGACAACATGGAGGCGTACCCGTCGGAGGCGGAGCGGATCGAGTTCGCGATCCTGGGAGTGATCCTCAACGAGCCGGTGAAGCAGGCGCTGCACCGGCTGGCCCAGGAGGAGGAGACGGCGCGGCGGTACGGCTTCACGTAGTCGGCGCCGGGTACGACGAAGGCCCTCCGCCGAAGCGAAGGGCCTTCTCTGATGTACCCCCGACCGGATTCGAACCGGCGCTACCGCCTTGAGAGGGCGGCGTGCTAGGCCGCTACACAACGGGGGCCTGGACACTGCGTTTCCGCAGGTCCGAGCTGGTCTACCTGGACTCGAACCAAGACTAACTGAACCAGAATCAGTCGTGCTGCCAATTACACCATAGACCAATGATGGTTTAGACCAGTCAGTACCCCCGACCGGATTCGAACCGGCGCTACCGCCTTGAGAGGGCGGCGTGCTAGGCCGCTACACAACGGGGGCCCTAGCGATCCCGACAGGATCAGGATCAGTACCCCCGACCGGATTCGAACCGGCGCTACTGCCTTGAGAGGGCAGCGTGCTAGGCCGCTACACAACGGGGGCTTTGCAGATGAGCTCTGCGAGCTGGCCTACCTGGACTCGAACCAAGACTAACTGAACCAGAATCAGTCGTGCTGCCAATTACACCATAGGCCACTGGAACTCAAGCCCCTGCGGGGTCCTCGTTCTAGTTTGCTCCTCGGGGCTCCGGCCTTTCGGCCCGCTCCCCTCGGCGCAGGAAGAACATTACCCGAAGGTGGACGGGGCTCCAAAACGGGTATCCGCGCGGACGAGCGCGGGGAGTTCGGCCAGGGTCGAGATCCGGTGCAGGGCGACCTCCCCGGCCTCCTGCTCGCCGGCCCGCCCGCGGTCGATCCACACGGACAGCAGCCCGGCCTCGGCGGCGCCCCGCCCGTCGATCTCCGGGTGGTCGCCGACGTAGGCCACCTCGTGCGGCGGCAGTCCGAGGGTCTCGCAGACCGCCAGGAAGGCGGCGGCCTGCGGCTTGGAGACCCCCAGCTCGGCGGCGCACAGGACGGCCTCGAAGCGGTCGAGGATGCCGAGGGTGCGCAGCTTGTGCTCCTGGACCGTGATGCTCGAGTTGGACAGCACCGCGTGCCGGTGGGCGGAGAGGGCGTCCAGGGCGGGCAGGACGTCCGGGAACAGCCGCCAGGCGGTTTCGTAGTGACGCAGGTAGCGGGCGAACCAGGCGTCCGCCTCGGCGTCGCCGAGCGGCTCGCCCAGGAAGTACCGGACGCGGTCGCGCCGCTGCCCCTCGAAGGTGTTCTCGCCCGCCGCGTACCGCGCCCACTGGCGGTCGGTGCACTCCCGCCACCACTGCAGCGCCTCGTCCGGTCCGCCGTACCAGGCGAGCAGCCCCTCGGCTTCCAGGAAGGCGCTCATGCCCTCCCGGTCCGCCGTCGTGTAGTCGAACAGGGTGTCGTCCACGTCCCAGACCACGGCTCTGATCGTCATGCTTCGAACCTATCCCGTGGCACATACGACAAGGGCGGCATCCGGACATCCGGATGCCGCCCCTGCGGGTGCCGTGCGGTTACGCGGTGAGCTTCGCCAGGGCCGCGTCGATGCGGGCCAGCGTCGTCTCCTTGCCCAGGACTTCCAGGGACTCGAAGAGCGGCAGGCCGACGGTACGGCCCGTGACGGCGACGCGGACCGGGGCCTGGGCCTTGCCGAGCTTGAGGCCGTGGGCCTCGCCGGCGGCCAGGACGGCCTCCTTCAGCGACTCGGCGGAGGTCCAGTCCGCGGACTCCAGCTTCTCGCGGGCCGAGCGGAGCAGGGCGTCGCTGCCCTCCTTCATCGCCTTCGTCCACGACGCCTCGTCCTCGACCGGCTCGGCGAGGAACAGGAAGTCGACGTTGTCGGTGATCTCCGAGAGGACCTTGAGGCGGGTCTGCGCGTGCGGGGCGATCGCCTCCCACTTCGCCTCGTCGAAGTCCTCCGGCGCCCAGGGGGCGAACGGGGCCTTCAGCCACGGACCGCAGCGCTCGGTGAACTCCTTCACGTCCAGCATGCGGATGTGGTCGGCGTTGATCGCCTCGCACTTCTTCAGGTCGAAGCGCGCCGGGTTGGGGTTCACGTCCGAGATGTCGAAGGCCGCGACCATCTCCTCGATCGTGAAGATGTCCTGGTCCGCCGAGAGCGACCAGCCGAGCAGCGACAGGTAGTTGAGCAGCCCCTCGGGCAGGAAGCCCTGCTCGCGGTAGAGGTTGAGGGACGCCTGCGGGTCGCGCTTGGAGAGCTTCTTGTTGCCCTCGCCCATCACGTACGGCAGGTGCCCGAAGGCCGGGACCTGCTGCGCGATGCCCAGCTCGATCAGCGCCTTGTACAGGGCGACCTGGCGCGGGGTGGAGGAGAGCAGGTCCTCGCCGCGCAGGACGTGGGTGATCTCCATCAGGGCGTCGTCGACCGGGTTGACCAGCGTGTACAGCGGGGCGCCGTTCGCGCGGACGATGCCGTAGTCCGGGACGTTCTCGGGCGTGAACGTCAGTTCGCCGCGGACCAGGTCGGTGAAGGTGATCGTCTCGTCGGGCATCCGGAACCGGACGATCGGGGCGCGGCCCTGGGCCTGGTACTCCTCGACCTGCGCGGCGCTCAGGTCGCGGCAGTGGCCGTCGTAGCCGGAGGGCCTGCCTGCGGCGCGGGCGGCCTCGCGGCGGGAGTCCAGCTCCTCCTGGGAGCAGTAGCAGCGGTAGGCGTGGCCGGCGTCCAGGAGCTTGGCCGCGACGTCCTTGTAGAGGTCCATGCGCTGCGACTGCCGGTACGGCGCGTGCGGGCCGCCGACCTCGGGGCCCTCGTCCCAGTCGAAGCCGAGCCAGCGCATCGCGTCGAGCAGCTGGTTGTACGACTCCTCCGAGTCGCGGGCCGCGTCGGTGTCCTCGATGCGGAACACCAGGGTGCCCTGGTGGTGGCGGGCGAACGCCCAGTTGAACAGGGCGGTGCGGACCAGGCCCACATGGGGGTTTCCGGTGGGCGAGGGGCAGAAACGGACGCGTACGGGGGAGCCGGGTGCGCTAGCCACGCTTGACAACCTTGTTGGTGAGAGTGCCGATGCCTTCGATGGTGACGGCGACCTCGTCGCCGACGTTCAGGGGGCCGACCCCTGCCGGGGTGCCGGTGAGGACGACGTCGCCGGGGAGCAGGGTCATGGCCTCGGAGATGTTGACGATCAGGTCCTCGATGGGGTGGATCATCTCGCTCGTCCGGCCGAGCTGGCGCTGCTGGCCGTTGACCGTGCACTGGACGGTCAGATCGCTCGCGCGCTCCAGGTCCAGATCCGTCTCCACCCAGGGGCCGAGCGGGCAGGAGGTGTCGAAGCCCTTGGCCCGGGCCCACTGCTTCTCGCGCTTCTGCACATCGCGGGCGGTGACGTCGTTGGCGCAGGTGTAGCCGAAGATCACGTCCTTGACGCGCTCGCGCGGGACCTCACGGCACATGCGGCCGATGACGACGGCCAGCTCGGCCTCGTGGTGCAGTTCCTCGGAGAACGGCGGGTACTGGATGGCGTCGCCGGGCCCGATCACCGAGGTGGACGGCTTGAAGAAGGCGAACGGGGCCTCGGGCACCTCGTTGCCCAGCTCGCGCGCGTGCTCGGCGTAGTTGCGGCCGAACGCCACGACCTTGTTGGGCAGGACCGGCGGGAGCAGCCTGACCTTGCTCAGCGGCACCTTCGTACCGGACAGCTCGTAGTCCGCGAACGGGATGCCCTTGATGATGTCGAGGACGAGTTCGTCCTGCTTGTCGCCCTCGACCGCGCCGAAGGCGACGTTCCCGTCGATGGAGAACCTGGCGATGCGCACGGGATCCTTGCGCCCCTCAACTAGAACCGGCGTACTGACGCCCCAGGTTAACCGGTCGGGCCGTCCGGCGTTCGGCCGGTGCGGCCTGGCGACGCCGTTTTTCCGGTACGGAAATGAGGGGGTCGGAATTCCGGCTTCGCGTTGTCCGGCGTGCGCTCCGGGTGGCCGCGTCCTGGTCCGTACGGCACGTCGACGGCCGTGGCAGCACGGCCACCGAGGTGTTCCGGGTGGTCGCCGAGGTGCCCGGAAAAGCCGTCCGGGGAAATTCCGGCGCGAGCGTCACGGCCGGTCCGGGCACCGTTCGAAAAAGCGCTCCCGGGAATTCGGCGGAATAGGTGAGTGCCGGTCGGCTACTCTGCGGCGATCGCCTGGGCCGGGACGTCGACCAGGATGGTGCGCCGGGGGTTCGCCGTGTGGGCCGGGAGGTCGAGGGAGTGCTCCGGCAGCTCGGGGGTCTGCAGCTCGTCGGCGTCCTTGAGGTGCGCCAGGGTCGTGCGCCGCGGGTTGGCGATCTTGTGGAACATCATCGTCGTCTTCACCGTTGTCGTCCTGTGCCCTCTGGTCGAGTGGGTTTGCAGAGTCGTCCCTCTTGTAAAGCGTCAGGCTAAACATCCGATTCCCCACCGATGGCGCCAACTGCCCCCGTGACGCATGTGAGTTTCCTCACGACCTCACAGACAAACCGGTCAAATCTGGCCAGCAATCCGCCCTGACGAAACGGACATTGACCCCCTGAAGCCATCATTCCGCTCCTGATCATGGCGACTGGGACACCTGGCACCGACCGGCAACTCGCAGGCATACGCCCGATATGCACGGGATAAGCTTCCACGTCTGGTGACACGGCACTCACAGCCCGTCACCGAGCACACGGCTCGGCACACGGCCCTTGTTGGAGATCCGGCACTGTGCTGGAATTCCACGGACCGCCGCGGGATCGAGCCGGCGCACAGCGGCGCGACGCAGCGCCGAGCGGCGGCGGGACAGGGGGGAACCAGCGCCGGTCACTCAAGACCACCGGGGGGCGTATTCAGGGCGCTCTCCAAAACGCCGACACCGTGTCTCTCCGCTCGCGCGGAGGGGTGCCTGGTCCAGAGGTTGCGACGCTAGTGCAGGGACGTTTCAAGAGGGATGGCAGCGCTTCGGCGGAGCCGGAGTCGCACGACGGGACTGGCCCCATGAAGGGCAGCTCCTCGCCCCAGCACGCCCAGAACCAGGGCACGGCCCCGGCCGGAGACGGCGGTGGGCGCCCCGGCGCCCCGGGAGCGTCCTCGCCGACGGCGTCGGCCTCGGGCGGGTCCGGCACCTCCGGGACCGGCACGCCGAGCGTCAGCCCCGTCAAGGGCCCCACCGGCCCCGGTTCGCGCATGGCCCTGCGCAACTGGCGCATCTCCACGCGTCTGGTCTCGCTGCTCGCCCTGCCCGTGGTCGCGGCGACCTCGCTGGGCGCGCTGCGCATCGACCAGTCGATGAACGACATCCAGCAGCTCGACAACATGAAGCTGCTGACGGACATGACCAAGCAGGCCACCGAGCTGGCCGCCGCGCTCCAGGAGGAGCGCGACCAGTCCGCCGGTCCCCTCGCCCACGGTCTGAAGGCGACCGACTACACGGTCAAGGGCTACCAGGAGAAGACCGACCGGGCCCGCGAGAACTTCCTCGACGCCTCCGAGCAGATCGACGCGGCCAGCAAGAACGGCAACCTCCAGGGCGTCCGTGACGCACTCGTCGGCCTCGCCAACCAGCTGGACGACCTGGCCAAGATCCGCCGGTCCGCCTACCAGGCGCAGGGCAACTCGACCCAGACCATCGAGTCGTACCACCGGCTGATCACCCAGCTGATCGACCTGTCCCAGGACATGGCCGAGGCGTCCAGCAACCCGGAGATGATCTCCCGCACCCGCGCCCTGGCGGCCTTCTCCACCGCCAAGGAGTACGCCTCCGAGCAGCGCGCGGCGATCGCCGCCGCGCTGCCCGCGACCACCTCGTCCAAGGGCAACCTCTCCGAGAACGACCGCCTCTACGGCCAGTCGGCCTACGAGAGCGAGAACTCCGAGCTGGCGATCTTCCGCAAGATCTACGCGAGCCAGGGGAACGCGGAGGAACTCCTCGGCCCGATCGACGCGGGCAACCCGACGATCGAGTCCGCCGACACCTACGCCAAGCGCTCCTTCGAGTCCTCCACCGGTATGCAGCAGCTGCCGGCGCGGTCGTACAAGGACTGGGTGGACGACAGCTCGACCAAGATCGAGCAGATGAAGAAGATCGAGCACACGCTGCTCGAGGAGATGGAGCAGAAGGCCCGCGAGCTGAAGAGCGCGACCCAGCAGGACGCCATCATCTCCGGTGCGCTGATCCTGCTCGTGCTCGGCGTCTCGCTGGTCGGCGCGTTCGTCGTGGCCCGGTCCATGATCCGCTCGCTGCGTCGACTGCAGGAGACCGCGACCAAGGTCGCCCAGGACCGGCTGCCCGAGCTGGTCAAGCAGCTGTCGGAGTCCGACCCGCAGGACGTCGACACCTCCGTCGAGTCCGTCGGTGTGCACTCCCGGGACGAGATCGGCCAGGTGGCCGCGGCCTTCGACGACGTGCACCGCGAGGCGGTCCGCCTCGCCGCCGAGCAGGCCCTGCTGCGGGGCAACGTCAACGCGATGTTCACCAACCTCTCGCGCCGCTCCCAGGGCCTCATCCAGCGTCAGCTGTCGCTCATCTCCGAACTGGAGTCCCGCGAGGCCGACCCGGACCAGCTGTCCTCGCTGTTCAAGCTCGACCACCTCGCGACCCGTATGCGCCGTAACGGCGAAAACCTCCTCGTCCTCGCCGGTGAGGAGCCCGGCCGCCGCTGGACCCGCCCGGTCCCGCTGGTCGACGTGCTCCGTGCCGCCGCGTCCGAGGTGGAGCAGTACGAGCGCATCGAGCTGGCCTCCGTGCCCACCACCGAGGTCGCCGGCCGCGTCGTCAACGACCTCGTGCACCTGCTCGCCGAGCTGCTGGAGAACGCCACCTCGTTCTCCTCGCCGCAGACCAAGGTCAAGGTCACCGGTCACGCGCTGCCCGACGGCCGCGTGCTGATCGAGATCCACGACACCGGTATCGGCCTCTCCCCCGAGGACCTCGCGGCGATCAACGAGCGGCTCGCCTCGCCGCCCACCGTGGACGTCTCGGTCTCCCGCCGCATGGGCCTCTTCGTGGTCGGCCGGCTGTCGCAGCGGCACGGCATCCGCATCCAGCTGCGCCCGTCCGACTCCGGCGGTACGACCGCGCTGGTCATGCTGCCCGTGGACGTGGCCCAGGGCGGCAAGAAGCCCGCTCCGGGCAAGCCGGGCGCGCCCGGCGCGAGCGGTGGTCCCGCCGCCGCGCAGGCCGCCGCCGGTGTGGCCGCGGCACGGCGCGGAAACGGCGGCAACGGCCAGGGCGGTGCCCTCGGCGGCGCCCCGGCGGGCGGCGGTCTGCTCGGTGCCGGTCCCGCCCCGCGCGGTCAGGTCGGCTCCGGCCAGGGTCCCCGGGCCGCGCTGCCCGGCGCGGGCCAGGGCGGACGTCCCGGTGCGCCGGGCGGTCAGCGTGGCCCCCAGGGCGGTCCCGGTGGGCCCGGTGGCCTCGGTGGTCCGCAGCAGGGCCGGCCGGTGCCCACGGGTTCCGGTGCGGGCGGCTTCGGCGGTCAGGCACCCGGTGCCCCGCAGGGGCTGCAGGCCGCGAACCCGGGCGGGCCGCAGCAGGACGCCTTCGGCGGCCGTGGCTCGCAGCAGCGCCCCGGCGCCCCCTCCGACCAGGGCCGTCAGCCCCAGCTGCCGCCGCGCGGCGGTCCGCGGGCCGAACTGCCCGGCGGCGGCCCGCAGCCGCGCACCCCGAACTGGGCCGACTCCCAGGCCCCGCTGTCGCGTGCCTCGCTGGACACCCCGCGCGGCCACGACGAGCAGGACCCGTCGCACACCGCGCGCATGCCGCGCGTCGACGACCGGCAGGGTCCGGGCTCGACCTCGGAGATACCCCGGATCGACGCCCAGGGCCCGTCCGCCACGGGCGAGTTCCCGCGCCCGGAGCTGAGCACCTTCGGCGGCCCCCAGAACACGGGCCAGTTCCCGCGGCCCGACGGCCCCCAGCAGACCGGCCAGTTCGCCCGCCCCGACAGCCCCCGGCAGACCGGGCAGTTCCCCCGCCCGGACAGCCCGGAGCAGACCGGGCAGTTCGCGCATCCGGACAACGCCCAGCAGACGGGTCAGTTCGCCCGTCCCGAGGCCCCGCAGCTGCCGGACCGGTTCGACGGTCACGGCGATCAGCAAAGTGGTCAGCAGGGCTCGGGCTCATTCGTCCGCTCCGACGTCTTCGGCACTCCGGCGGCGCCCGCGCGGCAGGACGACGGCGCCCGGGACACCGGCCGGTTCACAGCTCCGCAGGCGTACGACGGCCACTTCGACGACAGCTCCACCGGACAGCACTCGCTGCCCGGGCGGCAGAGCCCGGCGCAGAACCCGTCGCACACCGGCCAGTTCGAGCGTCCGCAGCCGGGCGCCCGGAACGACTTCGGCGCCCCGCGCCCGCCGACCCCGCAGCAGCAGCGCCCGGTCCACCGTGAGCCGGAGGCTCTGCCGCCGGCCAGCGGCCCGGGAGACGGACGTACCCCGCTGTTCGACACGCTGGAGACCAACTGGTTCCACGGCGGTCCGCAGGCGGAGGGCGCGCCCGCGCAGCAGCAGCCGCAGCAGGCGCAGGCGCCCGCGCAGGCTCCCGCGCCGCAGCGCGGGGTGAACGGCAACGGCAACGGCTCGAACACCGGCTCCTGGCGTACCTCGCCGAACGACGAACTCGTCCGGCAGGCCGAGCGGGTCCGGCAGCCCGCCGCCGGCGGTGTCACCACCTCCGGCCTGCCGCGCCGGGTGCCCCGGGCGAACCTCGTCCCGGGCACGGCTCAGCAGCAGCAGAACCAAGCCGGTCCGCAGGTCTCGCGTGCGCCTGACGACGTACGCGGACGGCTGACCAATCTCCGTCGGGGCATCGCTCAGGGCCGTCAGGCCGGCAGCGGCCAGACCGGCAGCTACCCGAGCCCCACTCACCAGCAGGAGCGTTAGTTGAGTCCGATGAGCCAGGCGGCACAGAACCTGAACTGGTTGATCACCAACTTCGTGGACAACACCCCCGGGGTGTCGCACACGGTGGTGGTCTCCGCCGACGGCCTTCTGCTGGCGATGTCCGAAGGTTTCCCGCGGGACCGCGCCGACCAGCTGGCGGCCGTCGCGTCCGGGTTGACCTCTCTCACGGCCGGGGCGTCCCGGATCTTCGAGGGCGGCAACGTGGCGCAGACGGTCGTCGAGATGGAGCGCGGCTTCCTTTTCCTGATGTCCGTCTCGGACGGGTCTTCCCTTGCGGTACTGGCCCACCCCGAGTGCGACATCGGTCTCGTCGGCTACGAGATGGCACTGCTCGTCGACCGCGCGGGTGCGGTTCTCACCCCGGATCTGCGCGCCGAACTCCAAGGCAGTCTGCTCCACTGACTCGCCCCGGCACCACCCACCTCACCAAAACACCGTCCGGCCGCCACAATCCCCCCACCGGCCCACGTCAGACGGCACGACTGACCGACTTGCTGTCCCGCCCGGAGGATTCATGACCCCGCCCACCGCCTCTCATGATCCGTACGCGGAGCCGTACGGGGACGAGGGCGACCAGCCGCTGGTACGTCCGTACGCGATGACCGGTGGCCGGACCCGGCCGCGCTACCAGCTCGCCATCGAGGCGCTCATCAGCACCACGGCCGACCCGGCAGCGCTCATGGGACTGCTCCCGGAGCACCAGCGCATCTGCCACCTGTGCCGGGAGGTCAAGTCGGTCGCGGAGGTCTCCGCGCTGCTGGCCATGCCGCTCGGTGTGGCCCGGATCCTGGTCGCCGACCTCGCCGAGGCCGGCCTGGTCGCCATCCACCAGCCTGGTGGCGACGAGAACAACGGCGGCGCTCCGGACGTGACGCTGCTCGAAAGGGTGCTCAGTGGACTTCGCAAGCTCTGACACGGGTCGGGCCACCACCTCCGCGAAGATCGTGGTGGCGGGCGGCTTCGGCGTGGGCAAGACCACGTTCGTCGGCGCCGTCTCGGAGATCAACCCGCTGCGCACCGAGGCCGTCATGACGTCCGCCAGCGCGGGCATCGACGACCTCACCCACACCGGGGACAAGACCACCACCACGGTGGCCACGGCCAGGACCGCTTCTGGTTCATGTGGGACGACCTGGTGCGCGGCGCGATCGGCGCGATCGTCCTCGTGGACACCCGCCGGCTCGCCGACTGCTTCCCGGCCGTGGACTACTTCGAGAACAGCGGCCTGCCGTTCGTCATCGCCCTCAACGGCTTCGACGGCCAGCAGCCCTACACGCCCGACGAGGTGCGCGAGGCGCTGCAGATCGGACCGGACGCCCCGATCATCACGACCGACGCCCGGCACCGCGCGGACGCCAAGAGTGCGCTGATCACGCTGGTGGAGCACGCCCTGATGGCCCGCCTGCGATAACACGCGCATACGCACCCAAGTACGACGCCCCGTACGGCAGTTGTCGTAAACGCACCGGAATCACGCACCGGAGCCGACTGTGGCCTTTGACACGGTCGGCTCCGGTGTTCATAACAGTTCGGCAGAGGAATCCCCGGGTATCACCACGCGACGCGGTCGAGCGGTACCGCTGCGCTCACAACGGCCCCGCCTTTTGGCGGGGCTCGCTCTTTATGACCGTTTTATCTAGGGCTTACATCACCGCTCTTCAGAGGTTTCCGCTGTTTGGAAGAGCGCTGGTCCACGTGCTGGAATGCGTGAACTGCCCAATAGTCAAAGACGTACTACGTGGTCGATGACGAACCGGGCTCTGAGAGACTGCGGCACGACGTAGGTGCCGTTCGCCGAGAGGTTGTTGGTCGAGTGAGGCGAAGCAAGAACGGTCCCGAGCCGTCGGCGCGGGGCAACTTCACCCCGCCGCCGCGCGCTGCGGCGCCCACCCCCGTCACCGGCGCGGAACCGGCGGCCGCTCCCGCGCCCAGCGGCGGCCGTTTCTCCCCGCGCAACTGGCGCGTGCCGACCAGACTGAACGCGATCCTGCTGATACCCGTGGCGGTCGGCCTCGTCATGGGCGGCTTCCAGGTGAACAACTCGATCGACACCTGGCAGCAGGCCCGTGACGCCGAGAACACCGCCCGTCTGGTGCGCGCCTCGCTGTCGTACGCCGACGCCCTCTACAACGAGCGGGACACCACCGCCGCTCCCCTGCTCAAGGGCAAGCTGGAGACGGCCCAGGACAAGCAGACGGTCACCGCCGCCCGCGCCGCGACCGACAAGGCCGCCGACGCCTTCGACCAGGCAGCCCAGAGCATGCCGCACAAGTCCGGCCTGGAGCGCCGGCTGAAGCTGTTCCGGGAGGCCGAGCCCTATCTGCAGACGCTGCGGGCGGGCGCGTACACCACCAAGTTCCCGGGTGTGCAGACCGAGGAGGGCTACGTCAAGGTCGCGCACCCGCTGATGGAGTTCGCCAACGAGCTGGGTCTGGGCACCGGCAACATCACCTCCTACGGCCGTACCGTCTACGCCATCTCGCTCACCAAGGCGGCACTGTCGCTGGAGCGCTCGATCGGCACGCACATCCTGGTCAAGCCGGGTCCCGACGCCCCCAACCTGGCCAGCCAGCGCGTCGCCCTGTCCTCCTACGCCTATCTGGAGGGCATCGCCGTCGAGGAGTACATCGGCGGTGGCACCCAGGCCGACGCGGACAAGCTGGACACGGAGAAGAGGGACATCCAGACCCAGGCCGCGGCGATGGCCCAGCAGGCCAAGGCCAAGGACCCGGCCTACATCGCGCCGCCGTCCGACCCGCAGAAGATGGTCACGGCGCTCGCCACGCTGGACTCGACCGACCCCGTCGCGCGTGAGGCACTCGCCCAGAAGGGCATCACCGCGCAGAACTGGTGGGCGGTCAACACGCTCAAGTTCAACGCCTACCGGCAGATCGAGTCGGACATGGCCGACAAGGCCGTGAACGAGGCCTCGTCCATCGCCGACGACGCGAAGACCTCCGCGTTCACCACCGGTGCCGTCGTCGTGATCGCGCTGCTGCTGGCCTTCATCCTGGCCGGTGCCGTGGCCCGCCAGATGAGCCGCTCGATGCGCCAGCTGCGCAACGCCGCCTTCGGCATCGCCGAGCAGCGCCTGCCGATGCTGGTCGACCAGCTCTCCCGCACCGACCCCGGCCGGGTCGACACCCGGGTGGCGCCGATCCCGATCACCACCAAGGACGAGATCGGCGAGGTCGCCCGCGCCTTCGACCAGGTCCACCGCGAGGCGGTCCGGCTCGCCTCCGAGCAGGCCCTGCTGCGGGGCAACATCAACGCGATCTTCACGAACCTGTCGCGCCGCAACCAGTCGCTGATCGAGGGCCAGCTGACCCTGATCACCGACCTGGAGAACAACGAGGCCGACCCGGACCAGCTGGAGAACCTCTTCCGCCTGGACCACCTCGCGACCCGTATGCGCCGCAACGGCGAGAACCTCCTGGTCCTCGCCGGCGAGGAGCCCGGCCGCCGCTGGGACCAGCCGGTCCCGCTCGTGGACGTCCTGCGTGCCGCCACCTCCGAGGTGGAGCAGTACGAGCGCATCGAGCTGTCCGGTGTGCCGGAGGCCGAGATCCACGGCCGCGCGGTCACCGACCTCGTGCACCTGCTCGCCGAGCTGCTGGAGAACGCGACGACGTTCTCCTCCCCGCAGACCAAGGTTCGCGTCACGGCCACCCGGCTGCCCGACGGTCGGATCATGATCGAGATCCACGACAAGGGCATCGGCCTCACCGCCGAGGACTTCGCGGACATCAACCACAAGCTGGCCAACCCGCCGACCGTGGACGCCGCGATCTCCCAGCGCATGGGTCTGTTCGTGGTCGGCCGGCTGTCCGACCGGCACGGCATCCGTGTCCAGCTGCGCCCCTCGGGCGAGCAGGCCGGTACGACCTCCCTGGTCATGCTGCCGGACGCGATCACGCACGGCGGTGGCGGCGAAGCGCCGCTGGACCGCGAGGAGTTCACCGTCTCGCAGATCATCCCGGAGCAGCAGTTCCAGGGTGAGAGCTTCGGCCAGGTGGAGCCGATGCGCACCGCCGCCGAGCTCGGCTTCGACGACACCCGGTACACCGAGGTCCCCGACGACATCCGCGAGCTGGACCCGGTGGGCCGCTCCCTGATGCGCGAGGAGCGCCGCGCGGCCCTGGAGGCCCAGGGCCACGGTGAGCCGCAGCAGGAGCCCGAGGCACCCGCGTCGTACGCCGACCCGCTGTTCGACGGCCGGCAGGCCTACCAGGAGCAGCCGCAGCAGGCGTACCAGGAGCAGGCGTACGAGGAGCGGCAGCAGACCTCGTACGAGGAGACGTACGACAAGCCGTACGAAGAGCAGTACTTCGCGCCGAACGGCGGTCTGCCGCAGGGCGACGGCTTCTCCGCGAACGGCGGTTACCCGGACCCTGCGTACCAGGAGCCGGCCCAGTCGCACTCCTACCAGGACGACTGGCCGCAGCAGGACGGTTACCAGAACGGGTATCCGGCCCAGTACGCTCCGGAAACGGAATCCTCGCAGGCCGCTGATGTGGGCGAGCGCAACCGCGTAGGCTTCGACCGTCCGGGACCGGCCTCTCCCGCCGCCCACCAGATGACCGACGCCGGGCTGCCCCGCCGCGGGTCCGCCGCGAGCGGTTCCAACGGCTCCAGTGCCGCGGGCGCCACGGCGCACGTGCAGCAGGAGGCGCCGGCTCCCGCACCGGGTGCGGGCGCCCCGGGGGCGAGCGGCGACAGCGACTGGCGTTCGACCAACGACGAGCGGTGGCAGCAGGCCGCGCAGCTCCGGAAGCCGAAGGCAGGCGGGGTCACCGCCTCCGGGCTGCCGCGGCGGGTGCCCAAGGCCAATCTGGTCGAGGGCGCCGCCGAGAACACCCCTCAGGGAGGCCCCCAGGTCTCCCGCGCCCCGGAGGACGTCCGGGGCAGGCTGAGCAACCTGCGTCGGGGCGTCCAGCGCGGACGCAGCGCAGGCAGTGAAACGAACGGCCAGGCCACTAGAAATCAACACAGTGGTCCTGACAGCACCTACAACCAGGAGCGTTAGTGTGAGCCCGATGAGCCAGGCGGCACAGAACCTGAACTGGTTGATCACCAACTTCGTGGACAACACCCCGGGGGTGTCCCACACGGTGGTGGTCTCCGCCGACGGACTCCTTCTGGCGATGTCCGAAGGCTTCCCCCGCGACCGCGCCGACCAGCTCGCGGCCGTCGCTTCCGGTCTGACGTCCCTGACGGCAGGCGCCTCCCGCATCTTCGAGGGAGGCAGCGTGAACCAGACGGTTGTGGAGATGGAGCGGGGATTCCTCTTCATCATGTCCGTATCCGACGGTTCGTCGCTCGCGGTCCTGGCCCACCCGGAAGCGGACATCGGCCTCATCGGGTACGAGATGGCCCTTCTGGTGGACCGCGCGGGCACGGTCCTGACCCCGGATCTCCGTGCGGAGCTCCAGGGGAGCCTTCTCAACTAGTAATCGGACGGTGCGTATTCGCGTCCCGGGGCCGTAAGGTTTCGGGACGCGGCTCCACAGCGATGGGCGCCCGGCACAGTCGGAGGAGGAGAAAGTGGCAACACCCCCAGGCGGTTCGTCTTCGGGCAACTGGTCGTACGGCCCTGCCCAGGGCCAGGGCGACGGCTCGGCGAACCGGTACAACTTCCCCTCCGCGCCGAGCCACCGGCAGCCGTACGCGCCGCAGGGCCCCGGTCCCTCGCCGTACGACCAGCCGCAGGCGCCGCGCATCCAGCCGGTGCAGCCGCAGCGCCGCCCCGAGCCGGCGCCGGCCACGGCAGCGAACAACCCCCTGGTGCGTCCGTACGCCATGACCGGCGGCCGGACGCGCCCGCGCTACCAGCTCGCCATCGAGGCACTGGTGCACACCACCGCCGCTCCGCACCAGATGCAGGGCCAGCTGCCCGAGCATCAGCGGATCTGCAACCTGTGCCGGGAGATCAAGTCGGTGGCCGAGATCTCGGCCCTGCTCACGATCCCCCTCGGCGTGGCCAGGATTCTCGTCGCCGACTTGGCGGAGGCGGGCCTGGTCGCCATCCATCAGCCCGGCGGCGACGAGAACGCCGGTGGCCAGCCAGACGTGACACTGCTCGAAAGGGTGCTCAGTGGACTTCGCAAGCTCTAGCGGCGGTCCTTCCCGCTCCACCACCTCCGCGAAGATCGTGGTGGCGGGCGGCTTCGGCGTGGGCAAGACCACGTTCGTGGGTGCCGTCTCGGAGATCAATCCGCTGCGCACCGAGGCCGTCATGACGTCCGCTTCGGCCGGCATCGACGACCTCACCCACACCGGGGACCGGCCAGGACCGCTTCTGGTTCATGTGGGACGACCTGGTGCGCGGCGCGATCGGCGCGATCGTCCTCGTGGACACCCGCCGGCTCGCCGACTGCTTCCCCGCGGTCGACTACTTCGAGAACAGCGGCCTGCCGTTCGTCATCGCCCTCAACGGCTTCGACGGCAACCAGCCGTACAACCCGGACGAGGTGCGCGAGGCGCTGCAGATCGGCCCCGACACGCCGATCATCACGACGGACGCGCGGCACAGGGCTGACGCCAAGTCCGCGCTCATCACGTTGGTCGAGCACGCTCTGATGGCTCGACTCCGCTGATTCGGCCACGGGGGCCCCGCGCCCCCGAAAGCCCGAAGGGCCCCTCTCCTGCGAGAGGGGCCCTTCGTCGTCGTACAGGCTCAGTGCCAGCTGTGCGGGGAGCGGAAGCCGCCCTCGCGCTCCAGGCGGCGCCAGCCCGGCTTGGGGTGGGCCCGGTGGGCTGACGGGGTCGGGCGGGCGGCCGCGCGGGCCATGAGGATGGCCGTGATGGCGGCGACTTCCTCGGGCTCGGCGTGGCCCTTCTCGACGCGGATGTCAGGAGTGCTCATGGGTGTCAGTCTCCGTGAGAGAGAGGTCCGCGGGGTTGCCGCGGCGGGTCCGCTCGGTTACTGCGGGGGGTTGCCGTGCTTGCGGGAGGGCAGGTCGGCGTGCTTGGACTGGAGCATCGCCAGGGACTTGGGGTCGATCACGTCGTCCACCAGGCCGCGCTCGGCGGCGTAGTACGGGTGCATCAGCTCCGCCTTGTACTCCTTCACCATCTTCTGCCGCATGGCCTCCGGGTCCGGGGCCTCGGCGATCTGACGGCGGAAGATGACGTTGGCGGCGCCCTCGGCGCCCATCACCGCGATCTCGTTCGTCGGCCAGGCGTAGGTGAGGTCGGCACCGATCGACTGGGAGTCCATGACGATGTAGGCACCTCCGTACGCCTTGCGCAGGATCAGCGAAATCCTCGGCACGGTCGCGTTGCAGTAGGCGTACAGCAGCTTCGCGCCGTGGCGGATGATGCCGCCGTGCTCCTGGTCGACGCCGGGGAGGAACCCCGGCACGTCCAGGAAGGTGACGATCGGGATATTGAAAGCGTCACACATCTGGACAAAGCGTGCAGCTTTTTCGCTGGCCTCGATGTCCAGGACGCCCGCGAGGACCTGCGGCTGGTTGGCGATGATGCCGACGACCTGGCCGTCGAGGCGGGCCATCGCGCAGATGATGTTCCGTGCCCAGCGCTCGTGGACCTCCAGGTACTCGCCGTCGTCGACGATCTCCTCGATGACCTTGGCCATGTCGTAGGGCCGGTTGCCGTCCGCCGGGACGAGGTCGAAGAGGATCTCGCCGCGACGGTCGACCGGGTCGGAGGACTCCACGCGCGGGGGGTTCTCGCGGTTGTTCTGCGGGAGCAGCGACAGGAGGTAGCGGACCTCGGCGAGGCAGGTCTCCTCGTCGTCGTAGGCGAAGTGGCAGACACCGCTGGTCTC
>NZ_LGDV01000118.1 GCF_001280015.1 Streptomyces sp. MMG1121 | reverse complement strand
ACCCCGGCGGGGCTCTGCCCCAACCCTGACTTGGTTCCGCCTCACCCCCGCCGGGCTCCGCCTCCGGTCCCGCCGGGGCTCTGCCCCATCTCTGACGGGGCTCCGCCCCCGACCCTGTCGGACTCCGCCCCCAACCCTGCCGGGCCGGTGCGCTTGGCCGGGCCCCGTTTGGGGGGGGCGATGCTCCTGACCTCGCCGGGGCGACGCCTCCAACGCCGCCGGGGCTCTGCCTCAACCCCGCCGGGCTCCGCCCCCGGTCCCGCCGGGGCTCTGCCCCAACCCCGTCGGCCTCCGCCTCACCCCCCATACAGCAAACCGCCCACCCCTCTCGGCCGGCGTCTCAGCTGGTCGAGGGGGGTGGGCGGAAGGGGAGAGGGGGGTTACAGCACCGTCAGCTTCACCACGCCGAAGGCCGCCGCAGCGACCAGGGCCGCCGCCGGCATCGTGATGAACCAGCCCAGGACGATGTTCTTGGCCACGCCCCAGCGCACCGCGTTGACGCGCTTCGTCGCGCCCACGCCCATGATCGCCGAGGTGATGACGTGGGTCGTGGAGATCGGGGCCTTGAAGAGGAACGCCGTGCCGAACATGATCGACGCGCCGGTGGCCTCCGCCGCGAAGCCCTGCGGCGGGTCCAGCTCGATGATCTTGCGGCCCAGGGTGCGCATGATGCGCCAGCCGCCCGCGTAGGTGCCCAGTGACAGCATCAGCGCCGACACGATCTTCACCCACACCGGGATCGGGTCGCCGAACGTCTCGTGCCCGGAGATCACCAGGGCCATGACCACCACACCCATGGTCTTCTGGGCGTCCTGCAGGCCGTGGCCCAGGGCCATGCCCGCCGCCGAGACCGTCTGCGCGATACGGAAACCGCGCTTGGCCTTGTGCGGGTTGGAGCGGCGGAAGAGCCACATGATGGCCAGCATGACCAGATAGCCGACGATCAGGCCGACCACCGGGGAGAGGAACATCGGAATGATGATCTTGTCCACCACGCCGTTCCAGTGGACGGCGGTACCGCCCGCCAGGGCCGCGCCGACCAGGCCGCCGAACAGGGCGTGGGAGGAGGACGAGGGGAGGCCGTAGTACCAGGTGGCCAGGTTCCAGACGATCGCGCCGATCAGGGCCGCGAAGAGGATGCCCATCCCGGTCCCGCCGGAGGGCGTCTCGATCAGACCCTCGGAGACCGTCTTGGCGACGCCGGAGCCGAGGAAGGCACCGGCCAGGTTCATCACCGCCGCCATCGCCAGGGCGGCCTTGGGCGTGAGCGCGCGGGTCGACACCGACGTCGCGATCGCGTTCGCCGAGTCGTGGAAGCCGTTCGTGTACGTGAAGAAGAGCGCGACCAGAATGGTCAGGATGAGGGCGAAGGTGTCCATCGACGCCTCAGGACTCCTTGACGGCGATGGTCTCCACCGTGTTCGCCACGTGCTCGAACGCGTCCGCCGCCTCTTCCAGGACGTCCACGATCTGCTTGAGCTTGAGCACCTCGATGGCGTCGTACTTGCCGTTGAAGAGGTGGGCCAGCAGCTTCCGGTGGATCTGGTCCGCCTGGTTCTCCAGCCGGTTGACCTCGATCCAGTACTCCGTGAGGTTGTCCAGCGTGCGCAGGTTCGGCATCGCCTCGGCCGTCAGCTCGGCCGCCCGGGCCAGTACCTCGATCTGCTGCTCGACGCCCTTCGGCAGTTCCTCGACGTTGTAGAGGACCACCAGGTCGACGGCTTCCTCCATGAAGTCCATGATGTCGTCGAGGGACCCGGCGAGGGTGTAGATGTCCTCGCGGTCGAACGGCGTGATGAACGAGGAGTTCAGCTGGTGGAAGATCGCGTGCGTGGCGTCGTCACCCGCGTGTTCGGCGGCCCGCATACGCTCTGCGATC
The DNA here is from genome assembly GCF_001280015.1 of Streptomyces sp. MMG1121. Lineage (GTDB taxonomy): Bacteria > Actinomycetota > Actinomycetes > Streptomycetales > Streptomycetaceae > Streptomyces. Next base: position 348,853 of record NZ_LGDV01000118.1, on the reverse strand, counting down.
TCGGCTCGGGCAGGTCCGTCCGCCCCGAGCAGTTCCATCAGGAGTTTCGAGCCGGTGACGATGTTGTCCGCGGATGCGGCGAACATGTCGTAGAAGCTCGTCTCCCTGGGGGTCAGACGAAAGCGCACAAGGGGTCCTCGGGGTGCATCGGTTTCGGTCAGGCTGATGCTAAGTGCATCATCCGGCCACGGCTAATGGGCCGTCCCCCAGTGTCGCCCATCAGGCACAGTGGTCAGCACGGGGGCGTACCAAGGGCCCCATACCCAGCAAAATTCGTTACCATATACCCAGTAGGGGTATGGACCGCACTGGTGACCGTCGAGATGGAGGGCCCGCGATGACGACGACCGAGGCCGGCGCCCCGGCCCCCGCCGAGGGCACGTGCCAGGACGCCCCCGCCACACACGGGTATCACAAGCGGAAGGACGAGCACCTCAAGCGGCTGCGCCGGATCGAGGGGCAGATCCGGGGGCTGCAGCGGATGGTCGACGAGGACACGTACTGCATCGACATACTCACCCAGGTCTCCGCCTCCACCAAGGCGCTGCAGTCCTTCGCGCTCCAGCTGCTGGAGGAGCATCTGCGGCACTGTGTGGCCGACGCGGCCCTCAAGGGCGGTGACGAGATCGACGCGAAGGTGGACGAGGCGACGAAGGCGATCGGCCGGCTCCTGCGCACCTGAGCCGCTCGGTTCGCTCAGTCCTCAGTCCCCGGGTTCGCGTTCCACCCGGAGCACCTCGTCGATGCTCTCCAGACTGAGCCGGTCCTCGGCGGCCGAGGCCGCGATGATCAGCTCTCCGCACAGCTCGATCTCGGCGAGGGCCACGTGGTCCTGTACCGCCGTGCCGCCGACCGGAGCCACCCGCCTCACCTCATTCCTGCCGTCACCGACTTCCTAGAGTAGGCAGCGCTCTACACACCGCGCATGGCACGGACGGGCTACTTACGGCAGGGCACCCCGGACTAGTGCCCGTCCTCCGCGATCCGGCCCGCGTAGATGTCCCGCGGACGCGGCAGCCGCACGTCGGCCGGGACGCCGAAGTCGTACAGCAGTGTGGTCGAGGCCACCGCCACCGGGGTTTTCTGCAGGCCGTTGACGAAGCTGAAGCGCTGTCTGAGCTTGCGGATCCGGCCCTGGTCGTCGAGGTAGACGTCGAACGGGACCTCGGCCGTGGCGAACCCTTTCGCCGCCGCGGCCAGCGGCGCCCGGTCCGCGGCGGAGGCCCGGCCGGCCGCGGCGGCCAGGTCGGCGGTGCCCCGGTAGTGGCGTACGGGCGTGCCCCCGACCTCGGCCCGGCCGACGTAGGCCGCCGTACGGGCGCCGCGCAGTACCTCGGCCGCCGCGTACGGATCGGTCGCGCCGCCGGTGACCAGGTTGCCGTCCGACACGGTGGCGGTGTCCACCCGCACCCACTTGTCGGCGGGCACGCCCGCGCCCCGGTTCTTCATGAACAGGGCGCCGGGGGCAAGGAGTTCGGTGATGGGCTGGTGCTCGGCGGTGCCCGTGGGGTCCTCGGGCAGCACGACCGTGAGCCGGCCGAGCCGGTGCCGGTAGTCGTAGACCCCCTTGCCGCGGATGGTGACCCGGGTGCCGCCGGTGGCCATCTCCATGGAGGTGGTGGCCTTGGAGCTGCCCGCGCCGCCGAGCGTGTCCGCGGCCCGCCGCAGCAGGGCGACCGGATCGCCGCCGCCCTTGACGTCGTCGGCGGCGGCCCGGCTGTCCGAACAGCCCGTGGCACCCGCTCCGAGGCCCAGCAGGATGCCGACCGCGATGACCGTCCTGCCCGTGTGCCTGTGCTGCTGCCGCCGTTCCATCGCCTGCCTACCCCCAAGCCGGTACGTCCGTCACGGGCCCCCTGTCGTTCCGGTTAACGACGGGTAGGGAGCGCCGTCACGCGCGACGGCGGGCGTACAGAAGGCGTACGGGGGGCGCGGGAGTACCGTTGACGGCGTGGCGCAGCAGGAGGACGGGCCGGAACCGGCCCGACGGGAACACCTCACTTCTACGACGGATCAGGGCCGCTTCTGTCTGGCCCGCTGTACTTGCGGCTGGCGTGGTCCGGCCCGCCGGGCCCGCAGTCAGGCCCGTACGGACGCGGAGGTTCACACGACCAGTCCGTGAAGGGCGTCCTCCACCAGGTCCCGGTCGCGCGGCTGGGTGAGCCGGCCGCGGGCGGACGCGGGGGAGAGCCACAGGATGCGGTCCACCTCGTCGTTCGGCGTGAAGTGGCCGGAAACCGCCTGTGCCGCCCAGTAGCGCACCTGCTTCGGGCGGCCGCCCGCCAGATAGCGCACGGTCGGCAGCTCGGCGCCGGGCTCGGCCGTGTACCCGGTCTCCTCCGCCACCTCGCGCAGGGCGCCCGCGAGCGGGTCCTCGGCCCGTTTGAGCTTGCCCTTGGGGTGGGACCAGTCGTCGTACTTCGGCCGGTGGACCAGACAGATCTCCAGGTCCCCGGCGACCGGGGAGCGGCGCCAGAGCACGCAGCCGGCCGCCTGGACCAAGGTGTCGTTCACACCGCCTCCTCGGGAACGTCCGGCATGGGCTTCAGGGTGCGCTGACGGTCTGCTTCTGCCAGGCCTGCTGGAACGCGAACCTGGCCGCCTCCACCTCGTGCCGCTGGTCGGCGTGGAGCACCCCGAGCGCGTACGCCGTCGCCGGCGCGATGCGCGGGGTGCGCGCCGCCTGCGCCGCCGCCGCGGCGGCCTCCGAGGCGTCCCGGTGCCGGTTCAGCGCCTGACCGGCCGTCAACAGGCGTACGTCGACCGCGGAGTCGCCGGCGTGCAGCACCTCCTGGGCGTACCGGTGCAGGCGCAGCAGCAGCCGGACCTGATGCCAGGGGCCGTCCTGGGGGTGGGGGGACGGGTCCGGGGACAGGCCGTGGACCAGGGCCTCCGCGTTGTAGGGGTGGCCCGCGGTGACCAGGGGAAGCGCACCGATCGCCGCTGTCAGCCGTTCCTCCGCAGCGGCTGCCAGGGGGCGCAGATCGGTGCTCGGCGCGATGAGGGTGAGGGGGACCTCGCTGGCCAGTACGGCGACCTTGTCCGCGACCGCGTGGAAGCGGCTCGACCCCAGTGCCTGCAGGGCGGTCGAGTGGGCCCTCGTCCGGGCGAGGGTGAGCTGGCGCTCCAGCAGCGCGCCCGCTTTCGCCGCGCCCACCGTCAGGTTGCCGCGCTCCGGGGCGGGGCCCGCCGGGGCGCGGGCGCTTTCCAGTACCGCCGCGTCCACCGTCTGGGCGGGGAGCACGGCCGCCCCCGACAGCCGGTGCAGCGCCAGCAACAGCCGCTCCAGGCGCGCCTCGTAGGCGTGCTCCAGGCCCAACGTGCCGGACAGCCACGCCAGTTCGGGGCGCATCGCCTCGGACCAGTCGGGGTCCAGGAGTGGGCGGAAGGTGTGCAGGCTGCCGCTGATGCGGCGGGCCGAGCGGCGCAGGGCGCGCGCCGCGTCGACGGACTGCTCCGCGCCGTTCTCCCCGACGCCCGCGTACTCCCCCACTCTCGACTTCGCTCGAGCGGGGGCACCCCCATGCGCGGGGCCGCTCCCGCCGCCCCCGGTCTTCCGGTGCAGGCGCAGGGCGCGCAGGAACTCCGTGGCCTGGGCGCGCAGATAGGCCGCGAGGGCCTCCCCCGTCGCCACGCCGGCCGTGGGGTCCGTCGGGTCAAGGTGTTGCTGTGCCACGCCGGCGCCTCCGGGCGTCTATGAGCATCTCCTGGACGTTGCGCAGGGGCTGTCCGTCCGTGTCGGTCGCGTGCCGGGTCCACTCGCCGTCGGGGCCGAGGTGCCAGGAGGACGTCGTGTCGGACATCCCGGTGTCGAGCAACCGGTTCAGGGCCGCCCGGTGGGCCGGGTCGACGACACGGACCAGGGCCTCGATCCGGCGGTCGAGGTTGCGGTGCATCATGTCGGCGCTGCCGATCCACACCTCGGGCTCGCCGCCGTTGCCGAAGGCGAACACCCGCGAGTGTTCGAGGAACCGGCCGAGTATGGAGCGGACCCGTATGTTGTCCGACAGGCCCGGGAGGCCGGGGCGGATCGCGCAGATGCCGCGCACCCAGATGTCGACCGGCACGCCTGCCTGGGAGGCCCGGTAGAGCGCGTCGATGACGGCCTCGTCGACCATCGAGTTGACCTTGATGCGGACGAAGGCCGGGCGGCCCGCACGGTGGTGCTGGACCTCCTTGTCGATCCGCGCTATCAGGCCGTCCCGCAGCGACTTGGGGGCCACCAGCAGACGGCGGTAGGTCTCGCGGCGGGAGTAGCCGGACAGCCGGTTGAAGAGGTCGGAGAGGTCCGCGCCGACCTGCGGGTCGGCCGTGAGCAGGCCCAGGTCCTCGTACAGGCGGGCGGTCTTCGGGTGGTAGTTGCCCGTGCCGACGTGGCTGTAGCGGCGCAGGGTCTCGCCCTCCTGGCGGACCACCAGGGACAGCTTGCAGTGCGTCTTCAGGCCGACGAGGCCGTAGACGACGTGGCAGCCGGCCTCCTCCAGTTTGCGCGCCCACTTGATGTTCGCGTGCTCGTCGAAGCGGGCCTTGATCTCGACCAGGACCAGGACCTGCTTGCCGGACTCGGCGGCGTCGATGAGCGCGTCGACGATCGGGGAGTCGCCGGAGGTGCGGTACAGGGTCTGCTTGATGGCGAGGACGTCCGGGTCGCTCGCCGCCTGCTCCAGGAAGGCCTGCACGGACGTGGAGAAGCTGTCGTAGGGGTGGTGCAGGAGCACGTCCCGGGTGCGCAGGGCCGCGAAGATGTCCGGTGCGGAGGCCGACTCGACCTCGGCGAGGTCGCGGTGGGTGCCGGCGACGAACTTCGGGTACTTCAGCTCGGGCCGGTCCAGGGAGTGGATCCGGAACAGGCCGGTGAGGTCGAGCGGGCCGGGCAGCGGGTAGACCTCGGCCTCGCTGATCTTCAGCTCGCGCACCAGCAGGTCGAGCACCTCGCGGTCGATGGACTCCTCGACCTCCAGGCGCACGGGCGGCCCGAAACGGCGCCGCATGAGCTCCTTCTCCAGCGCCTGGAGCAGGTTCTCGGCGTCGTCCTCCTCTACTTCCAGGTCCTCGTTGCGGGTGAGCCGGAAGGTGTGGGACTCCAGCACCTCCATGCCCGGGAACAGCTCCTCCAGGTGCGCGGCGATGACGTCCTCGATGGGGACGTAGCGTCCGGGGCTGCTCTCCAGGAAGCGGGACAGCAGCGGCGGCACCTTCACGCGCGCGAAGTGCTTGTGGCCGCTGACCGGGTTGCGTACGACGACGGCCAGGTTCAGCGAGAGGCCGGAGATGTACGGGAAGGGGTGCGCGGGGTCCACGGCCAGCGGGGTGAGGACCGGGAAGATCTGGTGCCGGAAGAGCGTGAACAGGCGGGCCTGCTCCTTCTCGGCCAGCTCCTGCCAGCGGACGAGGTGTATGCCCTCCTCCGCGAGTGCGGGGGCGACGTCCTCGTGGTAGCAGGCGGCGTGCCGGGCCATCAGCTCGCGCGAGCGGGCCCAGATCATCTCCAGCACCTCGCGCGGCTGGAGTCCGGAGGCGGACCGCGTCGCCACACCGGTGGCGATACGGCGCTTCAGACCGGCCACCCGGACCATGAAGAACTCGTCCAGGTTGCTGGCGAAGATCGCGAGGAAGTTGGCGCGCTCCAGCAGGGGGGTGTTCGGGTCCTCGGCCAGCTCCAGGACACGCTCGTTGAAGGCGAGCCAGCTGCGCTCCCGGTCGAGGAAGCGGCCCTGGGGCAGGGGCGTGCCCTCGTACGGTGCCTCTTCGTAGGCGTCGAGGTCCGCGTCGATGTCGGGTTCCAGGTCGGAGACCGTGGCGGCGACGGTGTGGGGGCGGTGCGCGGCGAGGGAACCCACGGAGGGCTGGGGGTGCTGGACCTGTGCCTGGGCGTCTTGCTGACTCATGACCCCATTCTTCCGCGCCACAGGCGTCACGGGCGCGTCGGAACGGGCGGGCGGGACCGTCACGGTCCCGTTCCGCCCGGGCCCCTCGGGGGGCGGTGAAGACTCTGGCACGGCGGGCTTCATTGGCCGAGCGTCGCAAGCTTGGCTGAATCAATGGTTACGGCGACATGACGTGCGGGATATCGGGGGGAGGCTCCCAGGGGGGAGTGCCCCGAAGAGGTGCGCCGGCTGCGCCATCGGCCACTACGGCCCCGCACCCGCTCGACGACACCGATGCGGCACTCCCGTCGGGTGCTCAGCCGGCCTGCCGCCGCAGCACCGCATACGCCCCGGCGAAGACCACACCGGCCAGCACGACCAGCACCCCGGCGGCAGCCGACTGCAGCGCCCAAAAGCCCGGCAGGACGTCCCGCAGCGGCTTCCACAGCTCCCGCAGATACAGCCGTACGAGCAGCGTGACGCCCAGACCCGCGGTCAGCGCCGGCAGAACGCGCCGCAGGGCCAGCGCAGCGTACGCGCCGGCGGCCAGCGCGAACAACGCCAGTGCGGGCAGCAGCGGACCGCGCGGGATGAACACACGGTCCCAGGTCCAGTTCGTGACCAGGACGTCCTGGTCGGCGCCCCAGACCCGGCCGAAGGCCACGGCGAGGACGGCGCCGCCGGTGAGCAGCGGTACGGCGGCCGCGGTGAGCTTCGCGGTCAGCCAGCGGGCCGGGGACACGGACTGGGTCCAGGCCAGCTTCGCGGTGCCGGACTCCAGCTCGCGGCCGATCAGCGCGGCGCCTGCCCAGGCGGCCACCGCGCAGGGGGTGTAGGAGAGGACCTCGCCGAGGAAGTTCACGACGTTGTTGGTGTCGGTGAACACGAAGTACGTGCAGACCGCGCCCGGCGTGCTGAAACAGGCCCGGTCCCGGGGCGCGGCCGAGAAGTGGACGTAGAGCAGTTCACCGACGGTGAGGACGACGAAGGCGGTCCAGACGAGCAGGGCAGGGCGGTGCAGCCGCAGCAGCGCACGCCGGGCGGCCGGCCGGGCGGGGACGGGGGCGAGGGCGGTCATGCGGGGGCCCCGGTGCCGACGAGCGTGGCCTTGTCCGCCGGGACGACGTGCCGGGTCGTGCGCAGAGCCCCGGTCAGCCGGCGCAGCGCCAGGAAGCAGCCCAGGACGAGCAGTGCGGTGACGGCCAGGATCAGCGCGCTGGTGGTGAGCTGGAGCGGCCAGTAGTGGGAGTAGGGGTGGTAGGAGGTGTAGTAGCCGGAGGCCTTCGCGAAGGCGGCGTCGCACGCCGCGCTCGTGGAGCACTGGGGGAGGGGCAGGTGGCCGCCGGACTTGGCCACCAGACCCTGCTCGACCACGATGCCCGAGCCGACGCCGCCCTGCTTCAGCGTGGTGACGTTGGTGACCGTCGGCCACAGGTGGGGCATCAGCTGCTGGGCCAGGCCCGCGACGCCCGCGGTGATCAGCGCGCCGGTGATCAGCGCGGGCAGGGTACGGCGCCACAGCAGGCCCGCCAGGGCGCCGGCCGCGAGCCCGGCGAGGGCCAGGGCGGCGGCGGTGGGGCCGTTGGCGTGGAAGGTGAACAGGTCGTCCCACTGCTTGGCGGTGTCGATACGGCCCCGGCCCGCGGCCCAGGCGCGGTGGTGCAGCCAGAACAGCAGACCGGTGCCGGTGGCGACGGCGAGCGCGGGGACCGCCAGCCGGACCGTGAGCCAGCGCACCGGGGAGATGCCCTGGGTCCAGGACAGCAGGGCGGTGCCGGACTCCAGCTCGCGGCCGGTCAGGGCGGCGCCGGCCCAGGTGGCCACCAGGAAGGGCAGCAGGTCGAGGACGTAGGTGGCGTAGTTGTACCAGTCCTTGTAGCGCAGGATCGCGGCCTGGTCGTACGTGCACAGGCCCGTGCCGCAGGCGTCGTACTGGCGCCAGCCCTCGGCGGCCGCGTCGGCGAGCGGGCCGGCCAGGGCGATCTGCAGGGCGGCCACGACGATCACCAGGGCGGCGAAGCCGTACACCGCGGGGCGGTGCAGTCGCAGCAGCCAGCGGGTCGTGCGCGGTCGGTGGGCGGTCGGGGCGGTCACGCGGCACTCTCCTCGGGGACGGCCGGAGCGGTGGTGAGGGCGGGGGCCTCGGGATTGCGCAGGTGGGCGAGGACGAGTTCCTCCAGGGACGGCACCGAGGTCCGCCAGTCGCCGGTGACCGGTCCGGCCGGACGGATCAGGGCGGTGAGCTGGCGGCCGGTGGTCCGGGACTCGACCACGGTGTGTGCGCCGAGCGCGGCGGTGTCGGCGGCGCCGCTGACCCTGCGGTGGGCGGCGCGCAGTTCGTCGATCTCCCCGGCGAGCCGGATCCGGCCGTCGCCGACCAGCAGCAGATGGTCGCAGGAGTCCTCCAGTTCGGCGACCACGTGCGAGGACATCGCGATCGTGGTGCCGTACTGCGCGGCCTCCGCCATCAGCGTGCCCATCAGCTCGTGCCGGGCCAGCGGGTCGAGGTCGGCCATCGGCTCGTCCAGGAGCAGCAGCTCGGGCCGCTTGCCGAGGGCGAGGGCGAGCGCGACCCGGGTGCGCTGTCCGCCGGACAGGGCGCGGACGCGGGCCTTGGGGTCGAGGGCGCCCACGACCTTCTCCGCGACGGCCGCGTCCCAGCGCCCGGGGTTGAGGTCGGCGCCCATGAGCAGCGTCTCGGCGACCGTGAGCTGCGGGTAGAGCGGCTTGTCCTGGGCGACGAAGCCGACCCGGGGGCGGGCCTCGGCCGGGGTGGTGCCGAGCACCGTCAGCCGGCCCTCGGTGGGCGGGAGCAGTCCGGCGGCGAGTGCGAGCAGGGTCGACTTGCCGGCGCCGTTGGGGCCGACGACCGCGCACACCCGCCCGGCGGGCAGCCGGAAGCCGCACTCCCGCAGCGCCCAGCCGCCCCGGCGACCGAAACGTTTTCCCAGTGCCTCGGCGGTCAGCGCCGTGTCGGTCATGACGGGTCTCCCTGGAGGTGCTTGTCGAGTGCGGCGAAGTGCTTGTCGAGTACGGCGGTGAAGAGCGCGGCCACGTCGTCCCGGTCCAGCCCGGCCTCGCGGGCCCGGCCGGCCCAGGCCTCCAGCTCGGTGCGGAGTGCGGCGTCGGCCGTCGCGGTGCCCAGCGAGCGCCGTACGAAGGTGCCGAGTCCGCGCCGGGCCTCCACCAGTCCCTCGCGTTCCAGCTCGCGGTACGCCTTCAGGACGGTGTTGGGGTTGATCGCGGTGGCCTCCACGACCTCGCGGGCCGTGGGCAGCCGGTCTCCCGGCTCCAACAGGCCCATGCGCAGGGCCTGTTTGGTCTGCTGGACGATCTGGACGTAGGTGGCGACCCCACTGTGCCGGTCGATGCGGTACTCGACCACGCGTTCCACCACCCTTTCACTAATTGAGTAGTGAAAGGGTGGTGCAAGCCCGGTCCGAAAGTCAAGCGAGGCTGGGTGAACCGGGTCCCGGGTGCTTTTGGCGCTGGTCGTCCCCTGGTGGCGGACCCTGCCCTGGCGGGTGCCGGGGGTGGCCGGTGGCCGGTGGCCGGGGGCGTGCGGTGGGCCGGGGCGCCGGGGGCGGTCGGCCTGGTGCGTGCCGCGGTCCTCGCCTTCGCCCTGGGGCTCGCCTTACTTCCGGACGGCCCCCGCCCGGCACATCACGGCCCCGGTCCCGGCCCGGCGGGCGGTCCGTACCGTGCTGCGGGGCGCTCTCGTGGCGCCCGTCGCGGCCCTGTGGCGGACGGCCGCCCTGCTCCTCGTGCCCGGACCGGACCGGCCGCCCGTCGGGGACGTCACTCCGGAGGCCGGCGCCGCGTTCGTCCTGGCCCTCGCCGCGGCCACGGCCGCCGTGCGGTACCGCGACGACCCGGAGCCCGGCGCGGCCGTCCCCGCCACCCTGCTCGGCGCCGGCGTGGACGCTGTCGTTGCGGGAGCCGCCGCCCCGCCGGGCGGGAAAGGCGTGGCTCAGGTCTCCGTGCGGTACATCAGGTCCGTCTCGTACGTCCCGAACCCCAGCCGCTCGTACACCGCCACCGCGGCCGTGTTGTCGGCGTCGACGTAGAGCATCGCGGTCGGCAGGCCCTCGGCCGCGAGGTGGCGCAGGCCGATCGTGGTGAGGGCCTTGCCGAGCCCGCCGCCCTGCTCGCCGGGCCGCACCCCGAGGACGTACACCTCGCCGAGCTGCTCCTCGGCGTGCACCTTCGTCCAGTGGAAGGCGACCAGCTCCCCGCGCCGCTCGGCCAGGAAGAAGCCGGCCGGTTCGAACCACGGCTGGGCCTTGCGGTCGTCGAGGTCCCGCTGGGTCAGCGAGCCCTGCTCGGGGTGGTGGGCGAAGGCGGCCGCGTTGAGCGCGAGCCAGGCCGTGTCGTCCTTGCCCGGCACGAAGGCGCGCACGCTCACGCCCTCCGGCAGCTTCGGCTCGGGCAGCTCCAGGTCGGTCAACGCCCGCCGCATCTGCCGCAGTTCACGGAACATGCTGAGTCCGAGCACCTGGGCGAGATGCCGGGCGGCGGGGTGTCCGCCGTGCGCCCACACCCGCAGCCGCTTGCCGGAGGCGGCGAGCAGGGCGGCGCCGAGCGCCCGGCCGTGCCCGTGTCCGCGCTGCGCGGGCCGTACGACCAGCTCGGCGGCCGGCGCCTCCACCGGGTCGGTGTCCTCCAGCTGCGCGTAGCCCACGAGTTCGCCGTCGACGGTCAGCAGCAGATGCGAGACGCCCTCCCGGGCCTCCCCGCGCAACTGCAGCCGGCCCTGCTCGGACACCGGCTGCTGCCCGTCGGTCCGGGCCGCCTCGGCCAGCAGCTCCAGCACGGCTTCTGCCTGCGCGGAGGTGAGCGCGGAGTGGGTCTCGATGGATCGGGCGGAGAAGGCCCGTACGGTGTCGTCGCTGCTCATGCGTATGAGGGTACGGGGCGGGCCGGGGGAAGCGCAGGCACCGCGATAAAACCTGTGTGAATACTTCCCGGTTCCGAAATTCCCCTGTGAATTGCTCACAGGGGTATTTCATTGAGGTCTCATCGGAATTGGCTTTTCTCGGCCCGCGCGTCCCGTAATGTTTTCCATGTCGAAAGCGAAAAGCGCGGACGGCGCAGAAAAGAAGCGAACAGAGAGGTCACAGCCATGAGCTTCCACAAGATCGTCCCGGTGAAGAAGACCCGCAAGCCCGCCCCGGCCCCGGCCCACAAGCACCGGAAGTGCGAGCCGAAGAAGCACGAGCCCAAGCGCCCGGTCGGCCACAAGTAATTCAAAGCGGGGCACGGCTAATTCCCATGAAGGCCGTCGCGAGGCGGGGTCACCGGTTACCGCGTGGTCGTACCGGTGGCCCCGCCCCGGCTGTTCGGGGGGCTGTGTCCACAGCTGTGGAAAGGAGTTGCCGATGCTGAGGGAATCCCGCGAGGCCTTCCGCCGGTTCTGGCCGCTGACCCGCGGGGACCGCAAGTGGCTCGGGACGGTCGTCGCGTGCGTGGTCGTGGCCGCGCTCGCCGAGACCGCCGCCATCCTGCTGTTCGCCCAGCTGACCGACCACGCCCTGGAAGCCGGCTCGCTCGCCGCCTTCTGGGGACCGGCCGGCGCCTGGCTGGGCGTGGCCGCGCTCGCCGCGCTCGTCGGCTATCTGGGCAACTCCCTGGCCACCTGGACCGCGGAGAGATTCGTCCTGCGCCTACGGGCATCCGTCTTCCGGCACGTCCAGGACCTGCCCCCGCACTTCTTCCAGCGCCACCGCCAGGGCGATCTGGTCGAACGGCTCACCGGAGACGTCGAGTCCATCGAGCAACTCGTGGTGTCCGGCGTCGTGGGAGCCGTCTCGGCGGTGTTCTCGGCCGTCTTCTACGCCGTCGCCGCGTTCTGGCTGCGCTGGGACCTGGCGCTGGCCGCCTTCGTCCTCGCGCCCCTGTTCCTGCTCGCCGCCCGCCGCTTCTCCGGCCGGATCGCCCAGGCGTCCCGGGACGGCCGGGCCGCGGACGGCGCGATCACCTCCGTGGTGGAGGAGTCGCTCGGCAACATCGTCCTCACCCAGGCCTACAACCGCCGCGCCGAGGAGGAACTGCGGCTCGACCGCGAGGCCCGTGCCTGGCTGCGGGCGAGCGTGCGCGGGGCGCGGCTGAGCGAGATGTACGAGCAGTGCGTCGAGGTCGTCGAGACGCTGTGCGTGCTCACGGTCATCGGCCTCGGCGTGTGGGAGATCTCCGCCGGCCGTATGACCCTCGGTCAACTCCTGGCTTTCGCCGCCTTCCTGGGCTATCTCTACCCGCCGATCCGCAACCTCGGCCAGCTCGGCCTCACCATCACCGCGGCCACCGCCGGCGCCCGGCGCATCGGCGAGATCCTCGACGCCGAGCCCGCCGTCACCGACCCCGCCCAACCGGTCGCAAAGTGGCCGGTGCGCGGCCATCTCGCCTTCCACCGGGTCTCCTTCCGCTACCCGGGCTCCCCGTGCGCCTCGCTCCGGGACGTCACCTTCACCGCCGGACCGGGCGAGCTGACCGTCGTCACGGGCCCGAGCGGCGCCGGCAAGTCCACCCTCGCCGGGCTCCTCACCCGCTTCTACGACCCCTCCGCCGGCGCGATCACCCTGGACGGCGTCCCCCTCACCGACGTACCCCTGCGTTTCCTGCGCGAGCACATCACCCTGCTGCCCCAGCAGACCCTCGTCCTCAACGGCACCCTCCGCGAGAACATCGCCTGCGGCCGCCCCGGCGCGACGCAGGCGGAGATCGAGCGGGCGGCACGGGACGCGGCGGCGCACGACTTCGTCACCGCGCTCCCCGACGGCTACGACACGCGGATATCCCCGGGCACGACCGTTCTCTCCGGCGGCCAGCTCCAGCGCATCGCCATCGCCCGCGCGATGCTGCGGGCCTCCCCGGTCCTCGTCCTGGACGAACCGACGGCCGGCCTGGACACGGTCGCCGCGCGCCAGGTGGTGCGGCCGCTGCGCCGTCTGGTGTCCGGCCGTACGACCATCATGATCACCCACGACCTGTCGCTCGCCCCCGACGCCGACCGCATCCTGGTCGTCGACCGCGGCCGCCTGGTGGAGACGGGAACGCACGCGGAACTCGTGGGCCGGGCAGGCGCGTACGCCCGGCTGGCCGCGCCGCTGCCCGCGGCGGCGGTGCAGGCTGCTCCGGAGGACACGATGATCCTCAGATGGTGACCGTGCTCAGGTGGTCTTCCTCCTGTCGAACCAGACGGTCGCGAGTGTCGGCACCAAGCCCGCCCAGAAAAGAACCTGCGGCACCGTGCGCGCGGACCACGGCACCTGGCTGATCAGCAGGGCGCACAGCATGGCCCAGGCGGCCTGGGCGAGGACGATGCGGGGCCAGCGGCGGCGGTGGAGCAGGGACCGGAGGTTGTACCTGACGCCCGTACGCAGCCGGCGATAGCGCAGCAGGGCGCCGACGGCCCAGATGACCGTGAAGGGGACGAGCACCCACAGCCGTTGGCCCAGGGAGACCGGCAGGGCGCGCTGTGTGTCGCCCTCGGTGGCGAAGAGGTCGAGCATGGTGCCGGCGAGGCCCACGCACAGCAGGGCGAGCCAGCGCACTCCGCGCAGCAGCCGGTAGGAGGCGTGATCGAGACCCTGCTGGAGGTGTGTGGAGTCCGGGGTGGCGGCGAGCGCGTCGGCGTAGAGGGTGGCGGCCTCGGCGGCCTTCACGCCGGGCGCGGCGGCGGCCTGCTGCGTCCGCCGGGCGAGGGCCTGCGGGTGCTGTGGATCGAGCCGGAGGATGGCCCGGTCCATCTCGGCGGCGAGGGCCCGGTCGCCGCCCAGGTCGGCTATCAACCAGCGCACCTCGTAGGGGAACACCTCCTCGGGCGCCAGCCGGACGGCTTCCAGGGCCAGTTCGTCCGACTCCCGGAGGAAGGAGTGCAGTTGCTCCTGGGTGATGGTGTTCGCACCGTTGGTCCGAGCGAACCGGATGGAGCGGATGCGGTACAGCCAGTGGCCGAGCAGCGCGTACCCGTACCAGTAGTCGGGGGCGAGCCGGATGACCTCGCGCAGGACGTCCTCGGTCTCCGGGAAGCGGCCGCCCACGCCCTGCAGCGCGCGGGCGTGTTGGATGAGCGCGCCGATGTGCGAGGGATCGAGGGCCAGCGCCCGCTCGGTCGCCTCCAGCGCCTGGGCCGCCTCGTCCTCGACGGCCAGGTGGCAGTTGGCGAGCCGCACCCAGGCGTCGATGTCCTCCGGATCCTGTGCGAGCCGCTGCCCGAGCAGCGCCTTCGCCTCGTCGTAGCGCCGCAGTCCGTGCAGTGCGTCGGCCCGCTCCAGGGCGGGATGCAGTCCGGTGCTCACAGCTTCCGCCGTTTCTTCAGGTAGGCGATGAGGTCGTCGTACATGCCGCCCTCGTTGGCGAACATCGCCACGTTCCGGGCGGCGGCGAACCAGGGCTCGGTGGACGGTACGACCTCTTTCGCCGCGCCCAGCAGGTCCTTCATCCCGATCATCCGCACGGTCCCGGTCCGGGCGGAGTCGAGCAGGGCCCGCTCGGCGGCGGCCTCGCAGACATGCGCGAGGTCGGCCCCGGAGAGCCCGTCGGTGACCTTGGCGAGCTTGGTCAGGTCGATGTTCTCGATGGGCCGGTCCCGCAGGTGGTAGCGGAGGATCGCCTCCCGCGCCGGCGCGTCGGGAGGCAGCACGAGCAGAGTCCGGTCCAGCCGTCCCGGCCGCCGCAGCGCGTTGTCCACGTCCCAGGGCACGTTGGTGGCGGCGAGCACGAACACCCCCTCGTTGGCGACCGCGTCGATCCCGTCCAGCTCGGTCAGCAGCTGGTTGACGGTGTTGCGCATCCCGTTGTGCGCGCTACGGCTGCGCTTGCCGCCGAGCGCGTCCAGTTCGTCGAGGAAGACGACACAGGGAGCCTGCCGACGGGCGGTCTGAAAGATCTCGTGCATATTGCGCTCGGAGTTGCCGGTCCACATGTCGAGCACGTCGTTGACGGACACGGACAGGAACGACGCCCCGAGCTCTCCGGCGACGGCGCGGGCGATGAAGGTCTTCCCGCACCCGGGCGGCCCGTAGAGCAGCAGCCCGCCCCGCAGACTCTTCCCGTACAACTTGCGCAACTCGGGATTCTTGAGCGGCGCGAGAAAGGCGGCCTCCAGCCGCTCCTTGACCTCCTGCATCCCGCCGACATCGGCGAGCCGCACGCTGCCGGGCCGCTCCACGTCCCAGGCACCGGCGTCGGGTTCGCCTCCCCCGTCCGCCCGCAACGGATCCGCTGCCTCCACCTCCGCCGCGACCTCTTCCGCGACGAACCGCGGCGGCACGGCGTCCCCGACCTGCGCCTCGGCGGCCCTCCAGTCGAAACCGGGCCGGGCGGCCGGGGCCGACGCCGGGGCCGGGGCCGGCTGCCGGGCCGGCAGACCCATGGCCCGCGTCATGAGCTGCCGCGCCTGCTCGTCACCCGGCGCGTGCTGCAAGGCGACGGCCACCTCGGCGACGGCGGCCTCCGACTGCCCCTCGCCCAGCAGAAGTTCGGCCAGATGAAGACGGAGCGGCACATCGGCGGGCGCGGCGGCCACGGCGGCACGCAGGCTGCGTATCAGGGGAGAGTCTTCCGGCATGGGGCCACCCTACGGAGCCCCCGCCGACGAATCCCCTGGCGGGGCCTCAGGACACGGCCGGCGCCCAGCCGCCCGGCCGGTCCGTGAGCGCTCAGTCGGCCGGTGTCTCCGGAGGTTCCGGCGGGGGCGTCGGTGCCCCGGGCAGTCGTACCGTCGCCACCGTGCCGCCGCCCGTCGCGGGGGTCAGGGTGACCTCGCCGCCCGCCTGCTGGACCGTGCGGGCCACGATGGACAGGCCGAGGCCCGAGCCGGGCAGGGCGCGGGCGCTGGGGGAGCGCCAGAAGCGGTCGAAGACGTGCGGGAGTTCGTCCTCGGGGATGCCGGGGCCGTGGTCGCGGACGGTCAGGACGCCGTCGCCCAGCCCGACCTCGACCGTGCCGCCCTCGGGGCTGAACTTCACCGCGTTGTCCAGGATGTTGACCACCGCCCGCTCCAGCGCGGACGGCTCCGCCCGGACGTACCAGGGCTTCAGGTCCGCCGTGATCGTCAGCTCCGGGCCGCGCAGGCGGGCGCGGCGCAGGGCCGCCTCGACGGTGTCCAGCAGCGGCACCACCTGGACCCGTTCGCCCTGCTGCCCCTCCGAGCGGGACAGCTCCTGCAGGTCGCCGATCAGCGAGGCCAGTTCGGTCATCTGGGCCTTCACCGAGGCGAGCAGGGCCATGCGGTCCGCCGGCGGGATCGGCCGGCCGGTCTCCTCGCTGCGGGTGAGCAGTTCGATGTTCGTGCGCAGCGACGTCAGGGGCGTGCGCAGCTCATGGCCGGCGTCGGCGATCAGCTGCTGCTGGAGGTCGCGGGAGCTGGCCAGCGAGGCGGTCATCGAGTTGAAGGCGCGCGACAGGCGCGCGATCTCGTCCTCGCTGTCGTCCTCCACCGGGATGCGGATGGCCAGGTCGTCGGTCCGCGCCACGTGCTCCACGGCCTCGGTGAGTTTGTCCACCGGGCGCAGGCCTGCGCGGGCCACGGCGAGGCCTGCGGCGCCGGCTCCTATGACGCCGATGCCGGAGACGAGGAGGAGGACGAGGGCCAGGTCGTTGAGGGTCTTCTGGGTGCTCCTGAGCGGAGCGGCGACCTGCACGCCGATGTTCGGTCCGCGTGCACCGCTGGTGGTCGTGGTGGGGAGGTAGGGGCGGGTGAGCACGCGCAGCTCGTTGCCCTTGTCGTCCATCCCGTTACGGAAGTAGATCTTGTTGTCGAGGGTTTTGACCTCGGCCTTGTCGGCCTGGGTGACCTTGATCCGGCCCGACGCGCCCGCGATGAGGCAGATCTTGCCGTCCTCGGTGATCAGCTGGGAGTACCGGTCCTGGAAGAAGCCGTTGGCAGCCGGTGTGTCGGTGCAGGTCTTGAGGGTGAAGTCCAGCTGATCGAACTGACCCGCGCCGCGCAACGACTTGGTCAGATCGTTGTCGAGCTGGTCGTACAGCTTCCCCTGCACGATGAACCAGCAGGTCACCGAGACCGCCGCCACGGCGAACGCCACTGCCGCCGCGACCAGCATCGCCAGCCGGGCCCTGATGGGCAGGGACCGGTACCGGCGGACCAGCCTCCTCACTCGGCGCCGCCCTGCCGCAGGACGTACCCCACGCCCCGGACCGTGTGCACCAGGCGCGGCTCGCCGCCGGCCTCGGTCTTGCGGCGCAGGTACATGACGTAGACGTCGAGGGAGTTGGACGAGGGCTCGAAGTCGAAGCCCCACACCGCCTTCAGGATCTGCTCGCGGGTGAGGACCTGGCGCGGGTGCGCCATGAACATCTCCAGCAGGGTGAATTCCGTGCGGGTCAGTTCGACCTGGCGCCCGCGGCGGGTGACCTCGCGGGTCGCGAGGTCCATGCGCAGGTCGCCGAAGGTGAGGGCCTCGTCCTCCTGGGCCTCGGCCGACACGGCGGCCGCGTAGGAGCTGCGGCGCAGGAGGGCGCGGATGCGGGCGAAGAGTTCGTCCAGTTCGAAGGGCTTGACCAGGTAGTCGTCGGCGCCCGCGTCCAGGCCGGTCACCCGGTCGCCGACGGTGTCACGGGCCGTGAGCATGAGGATCGGGGTGGTGTCGCCGGCCCCCCTGATCCGGCGGGCCGCCGTCAGGCCGTCCATGCGCGGCATCTGGATGTCGAGGACGACCAGGTCGGGCCGGTAGGCGGTGGCCTTCTCCAGCGCGTCCGCGCCGTCGACGGCCACCTCCGTGTCGTACCCGTCGAACGCGAGGCTGCGCTGGAGCGCCTCGCGTACCGCCGGCTCGTCGTCGACGATCAGGATGCGCTGGGGGTCACGGTCGCCTTCGGCGGGACTCATCGCTCGCGGTTCCTCGGGGTGCGGTGGGCGGGGGACTACGGGTGTCTCTCAGACTGCCACGCTCAGGCCCGGACCGCGGACAGGCGGTTCAGCGGCACCTTGCGGCGGTGGGTGCGGACGGCGGAGGTGCGCAGCCCCATCAGCTCGGGGACCGGCGTCGCGACGACCTCGGGGGCGCGGGGCTTCGGGATCGGCAGGTGCAGATCGCGGGCGACCACGAGGGCCAGGTTGACGTCGGCGGGGTCGAGGCCGGTGATCCGGTGCGAGATGTGCATGATCATGACGTACTCCCTGCTGACTGGTGCTGTGCCGGTCAAGCGGCTAGCTGGTGGAACCCGCTCGCAGCTTGGCCAGGTCGGACTTGACGGTGTTGATGGGGATCGCGAAGCCGAGGCCGATGCTGCCCGCGTCGGAGGACGACGAGGACTGCTGACTCGACGAGTACATCGCGGAGTTGATGCCGACGATGTTGCCGCCCGCGTCGATCAGCGCACCGCCGGAGTTGCCGGGGTTCAGGGACGCGTCGGTCTGGATGGCCTTGTAGGTCGTCGTGGACGAACCCGTGTCGCCGTTGAACTGACGGCCGCCGAACTGGAACGGCCAGTTGCCGTCGCCGCCGCCCTGGCCCTGACCCTGGCTCTCGTCCGTCGAGACGGTGACGTCCCGGTTGAGCGCGGAGACGATGCCGCTGGTGACGGTGCCGGTCAGGCCCTCGGGGGAGCCGATCGCCACGACCGAGTCACCGACCTGGACGTTCGACGAGTTGCCGAGGGAGGCGGGCTTCAGACCGGAGGCGCCCTGGAGCTTGATCAGCGCCAGGTCCTTGGAGCTGTCGGTGCCGACGACCTGGGCGGTGTAGCTCTTGCCGTCGCTGGTGCGCACCTTGATCGACTGAGCGCCGGAGATCACGTGGTTGTTTGTGACTATCTCGCCGGACGACGTGATGACCACGCCGGAGCCGGTGGAGGAGCCGCTGTCGAGGGTGGCGTTGATCTCGACCACGCTCGGGCTGACCGCGGCGGCGATCGCGGCGACGTCGCCCTTCTTGCTGGAGGGCACCACGTTGGTGGACGTGCCGGCGGAGGCGACCGAGTCCTTGCCGGTCAGCTCCTGGAAGGCGTACGCCGTGCCGCCGCCTACCGCCGCCGCGACGATCGCGACCGCCGCGAGGAGGGCGACCGGCCCGCGGGTGCGCTTCTTCGTCGGCTCGGGCTCCGGACCTGTCGTGGCCGTCACCGGCTGGTACGGCGGCGGGGGCGGCCACTCGGGGTGCACGGGAGCGGAGTAAGGAGCGGAGGAGTAGTGCTGCGCGTCGTTGCCCTGGCTCTCGGTCATGTCATAGAGGGTCCCCCGCGAACGTGAGAGCTTCCTGAGTGCTTGCTGAGAAGCCCGGCAGAACCTCGTTTGCCCGATATAAGGACGCTTCTCGCAGCTGATGGAGCTACTGGCAGCCGCAGCTCGTCCGCAGCACCAGCCGGGACGGGAACGTCTTCAGCCGCTCCCGCCGCGACCCGGCCACCCGCAGCCCGTCGTCCAGGACCAGGTCCACCGCCGCCCGGGCCATCGCCGAGCGGTCCGAGGCGACCGTGGTCAGCGGCGGGTCGGCGAGCGCGGCCTCCTTGATGTCGTCGAAGCCGGCCACCGCCAGCTCGCCGGGCACGTCGATGCGCAGCTCGCGCGCGGCCCGCAGCAGGCCGATCGCCTGGTCGTCGGTGGAGCAGAAGACCGCCGGCGGGCGGTGGGGCCCGGAGAGGACGTCCAGGGCGACGCGATAGGCGTCGTAGCGGTTGTACGGCGCCTCGAACAGCCGGCCCTCGGTGGGCAGCCCCGCCTCGGCCATGGCCCGCTTCCAGCCCTCGACGTGGTCGGAGACCGGGTCGCCGACCGCCGGCGTCTCCGCGGTACCGCCCATACAGGCGACGTACTCGTAGCCGTGCTCCAGCAGGTGGCGTACGGCGAGCTGGGCGCCGCCCAGGTCGTCCGTGACCACGGCGACGTCGTCGATGGCCTCGGGGCGCTCGTGCAGCAGCACCACCCGGGCGTCCCAGGCGTCGATCTCGGCGGCGGCCAGGTCGTTCAGGGCGTGACTCACCAGAATCAGTCCGGACACGCGCATGCCCAGGAAGGCGCGCAGATAGTGGACCTCGCGCTCGCTGATGTAGTCGGTGTTGCCGACCAGGACCATCTTTCCGCGCTCCGAGGCGGCCTGTTCGACCGCGTGCGCCATCTCGCCGAAGAACGGCTGACGGGCGTCCGGGATGATCAGGCCTATCAGGTCGGTGCGCCGGGAGGCCATGGCCTGGGCGACCCGGTCGGGGCGGTACCCCAGTTCCTTGATCGCGGCGAGGACACGCTCGCGCGTGGCCGGGGCGACCGGCCGGGGTCCGTTGTTGATGACATAACTGACGACGGCGGTGGAGGTCCCCGCCAGCCGTGCCACGTCATCCCGAGTCACCTTGGCCACGCGCGGAGTCTACGCGGATTGACCCGCCCTGGGCAGGGCGTATCAGCGCCTGGACGTGCGGCTAGACGTCCGCGTGGACGTCGGCGTCGCCGAGGACGGCCGATGCGTCCGCATCTTCCGCCTTTGCCCGCCCCGCCGCGGCCTTGGCGTCCCCGGCGGCCCGCTCGGCCTTGTCGGCGCCACGGTCGCCCTTCTCGGGCGTGACGAACCGATAACCGACATTCCGTACGGTGCCGATCAGCGACTCGTGCTCGGGGCCGAGCTTGGCGCGCAGCCGCCGTACGTGCACGTCCACCGTCCGGGTGCCGCCGAAATAGTCGTAGCCCCACACCTCCTGGAGCAGCTGGGCGCGGGTGAAGACGCGGCCCGGGTGCTGGGCGAGGTATTTCAGCAGCTCGAACTCCTTGAAGGTGAGGTCGAGCACGCGGCCCTTGAGCTTGGCGGAGTAGGTGGCCTCGTCCACCGACAGGTCGCCGTTGCGGATCTCCATGGGGGAGTCGTCGTTGACGATCTGCTGGCGTCCCATCGCGAGCCGCAGGCGGGCCTCCACCTCGGCGGGGCCGGCGGTGTCGAGGAGCACGTCGTCGATGCCCCAGTCGGCGGTGACGGCGGCGAGACCGCCCTCGGTGACGACGAGGACGAGCGGACAGCCGGGGCCGGTGGACCGCAGGAGCTGGCACAGGCTGCGCACCTGCGGCAGGTCGCGGCGGCCGTCGACGAGGATGACGTCGGCGCCCGGCGTGTCGACGAGGGCGGGCCCCTCCGCCGGGGCCACCCGCACGTTGTGCAGGAGCAGGCCGAGGGCGGGGAGCACCTCCGTCGACGGCTGGAGGGCGTTGGTCAGGAGCAGCAGAGAACTCATATGTCTGGTTCCTCCTCGGTCCCCGCGAGGACGTGTGCGATACGGCACTCCTCCGCGATCCCGAAGGCCCCGTACACACCCGCGGTCACCTCAGGTTTCCCGCTTCGTATACAACGCTTCCGAAAGCACGAAAGGACCCGGGGGCTTCGCTGCCCGAGTCCTCTGCCCAGCAGAATAGCCCACATGAGCAACCGTCGGGCAGGTCAAGTGGCGCATTCCACCGTTCGTCCGAATCCCGAGACGCACAGACGGGAAGCTTTGCGGACGTTCCTGCGCACTGCCGATGGAATTCCGGTCGATTCCGTATACGACCCGGGCACCTTCGTATACGAAACGGCGGAATCCCTCCCCGGCACCTCATGTCCGCCCGCCCGTGACCCGGTGTTCGTGATCGCCCACGGCTTCACCGGGGACGTGGACCGGCCGCACGTACGAAGGGTGGCGGGCGCGCTCGCCCGTTACGGCGCGGTCGTCACCTTCTCCTTCCGGGGCCACGGACGCTCCGGCGGCCGCTCCACGGTCGGCGACAAGGAGGTGCTGGACCTCGACGCGGCCGTGCAGCGGGCCCGCGGCCTCGGGCACGCGCGCGTGGTGACCGTCGGCTTCTCCATGGGCGGCTCGGTGGTCCTGCGGCACGCGGCCCTGCACCCGGGCGCGGCCGACGCGGTGGTCTCGGTCAGCGCCCCCGCCCGCTGGTACTACCGGGGCACGGCCCCCATGCGCCGGCTGCACTGGCTGGTCACCCGTCCCGAGGGCCGCCTGGTCGGCCGCTACGGCCTGCGCACCCGCATCCACCACCGCGACTGGGATCCGGTCCCGCTCTCCCCGGTGGAGGCGGTACCGGAGATCGCCCCGACCCCCTTGTTGATCGTCCACGGCGACCAGGACGGCTATTTCCCCCTCGACCACCCCCGGATGCTCGCCGAGGCGGCCGGTGACCACGCGGAACTCTGGGTGGAGCCGGGCATGGGCCACGCCGAGCACGCGGCGGACGACGCGCTGCTCGCCCGGATCGCGGACTGGGCCGTCAGCGCGGCGGGCTAGCCTGACACCATCTGTGTTTTGTCTTTGTTCTTTTCTTGCCGTCGATTGAGGAACGAGATGCCCAAGGTCACGGTGCGCTACTGGGCCGCCGCCAAGGCCGCGTCCGGCGTAGCCGAGGAGCCGTACGACGCGGACACGCTGGCCGACGCGCTGGCCGCGGTGCGCGTGCGGCACCCCGGTGAACTCACGCGCGTGCTGCAGCGATGCTCCTTCCTCATAGACGGCGACCCCGTCGGGACCCGCGCGCATGAGACGGTACGGCTGGCCGAGGGCGGCACGGTCGAGGTGCTCCCGCCGTTCGCAGGAGGATGAGGCGATGAGCGACCAGCCGTATCAGCACGGCAGACAGCCGTACGAGGGCTACGACGGCTACGACCCGTACCAGCAGCAGCAACAACAGCAGCAGTGGTCCGGGTACGAGCAGTACGACCAGTACGGGCAGCAGCCCGGCTACGACGCCCAGGCGACCCAGCAGTGGCAGGGCCAGACCTGGGAGACACAGACGCACGCGCCGGTGCAGGCGGCGGAGACGGCGTACATGCCGCCGCAGCCGTACGAGGGGCAGTACCAGCAGCAGCCCTATCAGCAGCCGTACCAGCAGCAGTACGCACAGGCACCCGCCCCGGCACCGGCAGTCGTACCGGAGCCCGAGGCGGAGCAGAACGCCGAGCCGGGACCGGAGTACGGCCCCGCGACCCTCGCCGGCAACTCCCGGATCACGGACGCCCAGCGGGCGCGCCTGGAGGGCCGTTCGCCGGTCATAGAGCCCGGCATGCAGCCGGCGCTGCTGACCGCGGTGCTGGGCCTGCTGCTGGCCGCGACCGCGCCGATCGCCTCGTACGCGCTGGTCGTCCCGCTGGTGGTGCTCCAGGCGGTGACGGCGGCGGGCTGGTTCCGGCTGAACGGCATGTGGCCCGCCCGACAGGGCATCGCGCTGGCCTTCGCGGGCGGGCTGACGGCCGACGTGGCGGTGCTCGCCGCGGGCCGTGACCACGCCCCGGTCGCGATCCTCGGCCCGCTCGGCATCTGGGTCCTGCTGTCGCTGGTCCTCCAGCTGCGCTCGCACGCCTCGCCGGACGAGCGGATGTACGGCCTGATGGCGACGGTCGCCTCGGCGTCGCTGTCCGTCCTGGCCACCGGCTACCTGGCCGCCGACCCGCACGCGGTGTCGGTGGGCGCGGCGGCGGTCGCGGTCGCCGTCCTGGCCCGGGCCCTGCCCCTGCCGACCGTGGCATCGGCCCTGGTCGCCGTGGTGGCCGCCGCCGGCGCGGGAATCGCGGTGGGCGGGATGACGGGCTTCGGCACGAAGGGCGCCGCCCTGGGCGGGGCGGCGGGCGTGTGCGCGCTGATCGGTCATCGCGTGGCCAGCTACGACTACCCGTCCCGCTTCGTTCATTTCACGGCGGGCGTGGCCTTGCCGCTGTCGGCGGCGGCACCGGTCGTCTGGGCACTGGGGCGTGCGCTCGGCTGACGGCGGCCCGGGAAGCCGAAGGGCCGTACCCCCACTGGCGTCCAACCCCAGGGGTACGGCCCTTCGGCCCGTCACTGAGCCCGTTCGGCTCGCTCAGACCGCGATGGCGACCTCCGCGAGCCCGCCCTTCTGGGCGACAACCGTGCGGTCGGCGGAGCCGCCCGGCACCAGCGCGCGCACCGTCCACGTGCCCTCGGCCGCGTAGAACCGGAACTGGCCGGTCGCCGAGGTCGGCACCTCGGCCGTGAACTCGCCGGTCGAGTCCAGCAGCCGGACGTAGCCCGTCACCGGCTCGCCGTCGCGGGTCACCTGACCCTGGATCGTGGTCTCACCGGGCTTGATCGCCGAGGCGTCCGGGCCGCCGGCCTTCGCTCCGCACATGCTGTTTCTCCAGAGGGGTCTGACCAGAAGGTCGGTCGGGTGGGATTACTTGCCGGCGCCGAGCTCGATCGGCACGCCGACGAGGGAGCCGTACTCGGTCCAGGAGCCGTCGTAGTTCTTGACGTTCTGCACACCGAGCAGCTCGTGGAGCACGAACCAGGTCAGGGCCGAGCGCTCACCGATGCGGCAGTAGGCGATCGTGTCCTTGGCCAGGTCCACGCTCTCCTCGGCGTAGAGCTCCTTCAGCTCGTCGTCCGACTTGAACGTGCCGTCGTCGTTGGCGTTCTTGGACCACGGGATGTTGCGCGCGCTCGGGACGTGGCCCGGACGCTGCGACTGCTCCTGCGGCAGGTGGGCCGGGGCGAGCAGCTTGCCGCTGAACTCGTCGGGCGAGCGCACGTCGACCAGGTTCTGCGCGCCGATCGCGGCGACGACGTCGTCACGGAAGGCGCGGATCGAGGTGTCCTGGGCCTTGGCCTTGTAGTCCGTCTTGGCGCGCTCGGGGATCTCGTCGCCGGGGACCAGCTCGCGGGCGTCCAGCTCCCACTTCTTGCGGCCGCCGTCGAGGAGCTTGACGTTCTCGTGGCCGTACAGCTTGAAGTACCAGTAGGCGTACGAGGCGAACCAGTTGTTGTTGCCGCCGTAGAGGATCACCAGGGTGTCGTTGGCGATGCCCTTCTCCGACAGCAGCTTCTCGAAGCCGGCCTGGTCGATGAAGTCGCGGCGGACCGGGTCCTGCAGGTCCTTGGTCCAGTCGATGCGGATCGCGTTCCTGATGTGGTTCTTCTCGTAGGCGGACGTGTCCTCGTCCACCTCCACCAGTGCGATGGTGGGGTTGTCCAGGTTGTCCTGGACCCAGTCGGCGTCTACGAGGACGTCGCTGCGGCTCATGCTCTTTCTCCTCCGGGGCAGTCGCGGCGGGGCGTGCAGAAGTAGAGAGGGTGCGCGCTCGGGGGCCGGGGCGCACGGGTGCCCTTACCAGCAGGGCGGCTGAGGGATGCGGAAGCGGGCGACTTCCACTCAGAAGGGGCGACAGAGCATGGCGGCAACGCGGCACAGGTCCACTGCCCGCCGCTTGGTGAGATCCGCCTGTCGCCTCATGGCCCCGATCGTAGGGACGTCTGGGCGGGCGTGTCACCGGGGTGTCATATGACGAGATGCGATCGTCCGAATGGTGGGACTGCAAGAGCGCACGGGGCGTCGTCGTACGACCTCCGGGCGCTCGCGCGGGTGACCCATCTACGGTACGGACGCGGCCGTCTCGCCAGTCGGACGCCGTACGTCCACCGCCGGTGTGCCGCGGGTGTCCCTACCCGGCCAGCTTGACGTCCGAACCCTTCACGCTGATCTCCACGCCGTCCGGCGCCGCCTGCACCTTGTCCAGCTTGATGCCGCCGGGCAGTTGGTCGATGGCCTGCTGGAAGTCGGTGATCCGGCGGATGCGGTCCTCGGCGATCGCACCGGCGCCCAGCTTGGGCAGCGAGTCGGCGTGCACCTGCACCTTGTCGTTCTCGACGGTCACGGAGCTGAGCACGGAGACGGTCTGTGTGATCCCGAGCGCGGAGACGGTGCCCTCGACCTTGACCTTGATCTTGCCGTTGCCGCCGTCGGAGAGGCCGACCACCCGGGCGGTGATCCCGGGGGCGACCTCGGTCGGCTCGGACTTGGCGGTCTTCAGCAGCTCGGCGTAGGAGACGGTCGCGGTGCCGGTGGCGGTGGACGCGGTGGCGGAGCTGTAGTCGCCGGAGAAGGAGACGCCCTTCATGTCGGCCTTCAGGTGGTCGATCCGGATCGTCTGGCCGGCGGTGCCCGTGGCGGCCTGGTAGTCCGCGATCCCGACCTCGACGTCGTCGAGCGACCCGCCCGCGACCTGGGTGAGGAACGGGAACCCCTTGATGTTCACGTCCGGCGTCGAGGCCAGGTTCTCGGTCGACTTCAGCTTGTCGGCCGCCTGCCCCTCGGCGAAGTGCACGGCGACCCGGTCCGCGATCACGAACAGCCCGCCCAGGATCACGACGAGGATCAGAGTTATTCGCAGGGCGCGCATGTGGTGGTTCCCCCAGGTCGGCGGTCGGCGTGGTCGGTGTACGGCTACGTCACGGTAACCCTGCGGGGGAAGGGCGGGCGGCGATTGTCGATCAGTTGTGACAGCTCCCTCGGATCCGCCTGTCGCCCTACCCTGGACGTATGTACGCGCGGCGGCGTCACGTCTACTTCGCCATGATGGGAGCCTGTATCGGGCTCTTCGTTCTGGCCTGGGGAGTTGTACGCATCTGGTCCGTGCCGGCGGCCGTCGGCATGTGTGTCGTAGCCATGGTCATCCCGCCGGTGGCCGCGATGATCGCGAACCGGCGGGGCCCTGAGGACCGCTGGTGGGACGACCCGTCCGGTGACCCGAAGTCCGACGAGTGGTGGGACGAGCTGGACGGCAAGAAGCGCCCGCCCCGCTAGACCGTGTCCGGTGGGTCAGGTGACGGCGAAGGCCGGGCCCCCGTCAATCGGTCACTTCACCTCCACCCGCACCTTCCACGGCGTGACGACGAGAGGGCAGAGGTGACCGGCGTCGGGACGGCAGTGTCGCCCCGCGCTGAGGGTGGCGACGCCGTCCTTCTCGACGTGGAAGCGCGCCGTGGCGCCGCCCCTGGGGTTCGTGCCGCCTGCGGTCCGCCGGAGGCCGGTGGAGTCGCTCACCGGTCGGCTCCAGGAGTAGGTGAGCCCGTCTTCGCGGTAGCCGGTGAGGGTTACGTCGATGTCGTCACCGGTCCGCGCGGGCACGGTCCTGCCGTTGTCCGCGTTCGTGAGGACCACGTGCACGGCCGTCTGGTGCGGTGCCTGGCTGTGCGCAGCCGCCGGCGTTGCCGCGGATGCCATGACGGCAACCAGGGCCAACCCCACGCCCCATGGAGCGGCAGACCGTTTCGTTCCCATCCCATTTTCCTCCCTTGGTCCCGCCGGGTCGGACGTCCCCGCCGACGGCATCAGCGGACCTGATCCTTCCGGTCGGCTCGGCGTGCAGGCGAAGGATCGGTTCCGAAACCACCCGACCGAGGGCTGTGGGTCCGACTCGTCGGACATGCCCTGCTGGACCGTCCGTCGCCTCTCACCGCCTCTCCTGTTCCGTGCTGGTCCCCGCTGCCCCGTGACCTCACTTTGGCGCGTTGTGACGTCATGGCAAAACATGCCACTTAGGCGTAACGTGAAACCAAGGGCAGGCACTCAAAGGCGAGGAAACGGACCATGCACGACTTGACCGGCAAGAGCGTGATCATCACCGGCGGCGCCCGGGGTCTCGGGGCGGAGGCGGCCCGGCAGGCGGTCGCGGCCGGTGCGCACGTGGTGGTCACCGACGTCCTGGACCAGGAAGGCGAGGCCACCGCCCGCGAGCTGGGCGCCAGTGCCCGTTTCCTGCACCACGACGTGACCTCGGAGGAGGACTGGCGGCGGGTCGCCGACCACGCGCTGGCCGAGTTCGGCGCGATCCACGGCCTGGTGAACAACGCCGGTATCTCCACCGGTCAGTTGCTGGAGGCGGAATCGGTGGAGCACTTCCGGAAGGTGCTCGACATCAATCTCACGGGCGTCTTCATCGGCATGAGGACCGTGATCCCCGCGATGAAGGAGAACGGCGGCGGGTCGATCGTCAACATCTCCTCCGCCGCCGGCCTGATGGGCCTCGCGCTCACGGCCGGCTACGGCGCCTCCAAGTGGGGCGTACGCGGCCTGACGAAGATCGGCGCGGTGGAACTGGGCACGTCCCGGATCCGCGTGAACTCCGTGCACCCGGGGATGACGTACACCCCCATGACGGCGGCCGTGGGCATCCGGCAGGGCGAGGGCAACTACCCGAACACCCCGATGGGCCGGGTCGGCGAGCCCCACGAGATCGCCGGCGCGGTCGTCTTCCTGCTGTCGGACGCGGCCTCGTACGTCACCGGCGCCGAGCTGGCGGTGGACGGCGGCTGGACCACCGGCCCGACGGTGAAGTACGTCATGGGCCAGTGAGCGCCGGCCGTTGGACTAGTACACGAGCGCCTGCGTGTCGTCGGCGACCGCCTCCTGCACGAAGACCTGTGCGCCCGCGATCCGTACGCCCTCGATGACGTCCTTCTCGGTGATCTCCCGGCGGGCGGCACACTGCGTGCACAGCGTGATGCGGCCCGCCGCGAGGATGGACTCGATCAGATCCGGCAGCGGGGCGGCGTGCGGCAGCTCGAACTCCGCCGCCCGCCCCGGCAGCGCGAACCAGGACGACTCGCCGGTCAGCCACAGCGACACGCCGACGCCGCTGGCCACCGCCACCGCCGCCACGGTGAACGCCTGCGAGCAGCGCTCGGGGGCGTCCGCCCCGGCCGTCACCTTGATCACGAGCTTCTTGGTCATACCGGAAGCGTAGCCGCGACGACGACGGTGACGATCAGCGTGGCGACACAGAGAACGCCGAGTACGCCGCTGACGAGGGCCCCGTCGACCGCCCGCCGCCCGCGTCGGTGCCGGGACCGGGGCGGATGGCCGGGATGGAAGGGCGGCAGGGCGTAAGCGGGCGTGACGGCGGGCCCGTCCCCGGGTAACGCCCGCCCCTCCTCCCATGACCGCCTGCACTCCTCGTAGGGCAGCCCGGTCATGCGCGGTGCTCCTGTCGCTGGTGCTGCCGCAGCAACACGTTGGCATCGGTCTCCGCGCTCCGGTCGTACGCGGCCCGCGCCGCCTCCCGCCGCTCCCCGAGCCTCACGCACGCCGGGCAGCCCGGCACCGGCCGGGGCGGCCGGCTGAGGTCCTCCCAGTCCTCCAGCGGTTTGGCCAGATCCGTTCCCATAGGATTTGATCCCTTTCTCAACATCTATACGAAATGCGACAGTTGCACTACTCTGCGTGCTCCTGGGCTGGTACGAGGATGGCCCAGGACGGAGGCGGATACGAGCGGAATTGCCGCTAGTGCGACGGCGGGCGCTCCAAATTCCACAAATTCCGCAGCCGGGGAGGGCGCGGTGCCGCAGCGAAGGGCGATCACGGGTCGTAGTCAGGAGCCGAGGGCACGCTTCGCCGAGGAGCTGCGGATACTGCGGGCGAAGCGGGGGGTGACCCTGCGGGCGCTGGCCGACGCGGTGGGCTGGGACGCGTCCCTGTTCGGGAAGATGGAGAAGGTCCAGACGCTGGGCGGGCCGGAGGTGGTGGAGGCGCTGGACCAGTACTACGGATCGGGCGAGCTGCTGCTCACGCTGTGGGAGTTGGCCGTGGCCGACCCGACGCAGTTCAAGGAGCGGTACCGGCAGTACATGCGGCTGGAGGCCGAGGCGGTGAGTATGTGGCAGTACTCGCCCGGCATCGCGCCTGGCCTGTTGCAAACGCCTGAGTACGCCGCTGAGTTGCTCCAGCAGGGCGGGCTGACGGGTGCGGAGTTGGAGGAGCAGGTGGCTGCCCGTATGGGGCGCCGGGAATTGCTGCTCGCGGAAGGCGGGCCGCAGTTCCGCGCGATTCTCTCCGAGGCTGTTCTGCGCACTCCGCTCCGCGATCCGGAGGCGTGGCAGGTGCAATTGCGCCATCTTCTGGCGATGGGGGGACGCGCCAATGTCACCGTTCACGTGCTGCCCGGCGCGAAGGGCCTGCACGGGCTGACCGACACCGACGTCATGTTCCTGCAGGGTGCCAGAGGAGTCGTCGCCTGGGTGGAAACGGGTTACTCGGGCGAGCTGGTCCAGGAAAGTACAGCTGTTCAGCAGCTCCAGCTCCGATACGATCGAGTACGCGATTTGGCCCTGACGCCGGACGAATCGCGGGAGTTCATCGAGCGGATGCTGGAGGAAGCGTGATGCGAGCCGTCGATCTGAGCACCATCACGTGGCGCAAGAGCAGCTACAGCAACCAGGACGGCGGTAATTGCGTCGAGGTCTCGGACGACCTCCTCCGCACTGCGGGCTGGCGCAAGAGCAGCTACAGCAACCAGGACGGCGGTCAGTGCGTCGAGGTCTCCGACGACCTCCTCCGCACCGCCGACTGGCGCAAGAGCAGCTACAGCAACCAGGGCGGCGGCGAGTGCCTGGAGGTCGCCGACAACCTCCCCCTCGTCCCCGTCCGGGACAGCAAGGACACCACCCGCACCCCCCTGCTGATCGGCGCGGGCGCCTGGGCGGCGTTCGTCGACGACGTCAAGCGCGCTGCATTCTGAATCAGACTCCGCACGACTTCATGGCCATGCCAAGGTCGGCCCGGCGTTCGCCGGTGACCCGGGGTGGGTGAAGCCGGAGGTGCTCCTCGCGGAGTACGCGCACAAGGGCGAACGGGACACCCTCCGGGGTGATCTCGTCGACCACGGCCTCAGGCTCGAACGCGTCGGACGACTCGTGCCCCGCCGCCGTCATCCAGGACGGCGGCAGCAGGTCCGGCAGGCCTGCCTCGCCGCCGGTGACGTCATCGCGCTCGTCGTGCGGTCCCGCAAGGGCGCCGCGCCGGAGATCCCGTTCCGGCGGACGGTGGTCCCCAGACGGAACTGCTCGACCGAGCCCTCGCCAAGAGGGCCGGGCCCCGGCCGCGTAAGCTGGGCCCCGGCTCTGTCGTATGCCCACCCTCGCTCAAGGAGCACCCGTGGAGATCTTCTTCGAAACCCTGCTGGTCCTGGTCTGCGTCGGCGTGCTCGCCTTCGCCGCTCTGGCAGTGAAGAAGCTGTACCAGGGCCAGCGCTGATCCATACCTAGGAAAGCTTCTGCTCATGATCGAGATCCCGTCCGACCTGCACAAGGACCTCGTCCCGCTCGCCTTCCTGCTCGGCAACTGGGCCGGCGCGGGCGTGCACGACTTCCCCGGCTCGGAGAAGTGCAACTTCGGGCAGGAGGTCAGCTTCAGCCACGACGGCCGGGACTTCCTGGAGTACCGCTCCCACACCTGGGTGCTGGACAACGACGGCAACAAGGTCCGCCCGCTGGAGTCGGAGTCCGGCTACTGGCGGATCGACGGCGACCGCAAGGTCGAGGTGACGATGACCCGCGACGACGGTGTCATCGAGATCTGGTACGGCGAGATGGCCGACAAGAAGCCGCAGATCGACATCGTCACCGACGCCGTCGCGCGGATCGCCGGCGCCCAGCCGTACACCGGTGGCAAGCGGCTCTACGGCTACGTCAAGAGTGATCTGATGTGGGTCGGCGAGAAGCAGACGCCCGACGTCGAGCTGCGCCCCTACATGTCGGCCCACCTCAAGAAGGTCGTCACCCCGGAGGACGTCGAGCGCTGGGCCAAGGCCCTGCCGGACGACATGCCGGACGACGGCATCGCCTTCTTCAAGTAGGACCCCCGCAGTACACGGACAGCACAAGGCCCGCTTCATGCGGGCCTTCGCTTCTTATGCGGGCTTGTGCTTCAGCTTCTGCCAGATCCGCTCCAGGTCTTCGACGTCCCGCTCGTCGAGGCGGTCGTCGAAGACCTCGGCGAGGGCTGCCCTGCGGGTCGCGTCCGCCTCGGCGAAGGCCCGGCGGCCGGCGTCCGTGAGGGTGATGCGGACCGAGCGGGCGTCGGTGGGGGAGGCCGCGCGGGTCACCAGGCCCCGGGTCTGGAGCGAGTTGATCACGCGGGAGACCTGACTGCGGCTGAGCAGGGTCTTCGCGCCGAGATCCGAGGCGGCGACCGGTGCGCTCTGCCCGTGCAGCCACAGCATCACCTCGAACCACGACAGCGGCAGGTCGTGGGCGTGGACCAGGGCCTGGTCGACCCGGGCGGTGAGGGTGGTGCCGGCCCAGACTAGGCCGTAGAAGGCGTGGTCGCGGGCGGCGAGTTCGCCCAGGGTGAGGTCGGCGCGGTCCATGGGGGCAGCTTAGTCGGCGCGGCTGGTTGTGTGCGCACGCACGCAATGTATGGTGTGTGTACACGCACACAAGTTGCCACACGGAACAGGGAAGCGGGCTCCGCCATGAGCTACAAGACCGTCGTCATCACCGGGACCTCCTCCGGTATCGGGCTGGCCGCCGCCGTGGCCGCCGCCCGTGCGGGGTGGCACGTCGTGGCCACCATGCGGGACCCGGGCAAGGCCGAGCCGCTGCGCGAGGCCGCCGCCGACGCCGGGGTGGCGGAGCGGGTGCAGATCAAGCGCCTGGACGTCGTGGACCCCGAGTCGGTCGGTGCCTGTCTCGACGAGGTGATCGCCGAGCACGGGCGGCTGGACGCGGTCGTCAACAACGCCGGCGCCGGGCACGTCGGCACGATCGAGCAGGGCACCGTGGACGACGTCCGGGCCGTGATGGAGGTCAACTTCTTCGGGGTCGTGCTGGTCAGCCGGGCCGCGCTGCCGCACCTGCGCGCCGGTCGGGGCCGCCTGATCACGGTCACCAGCGTCGGCGGGGTGATCGGCCAGCCCTTCAACGAGGCGTACTGCGCCGCCAAGTTCGCTGTCGAGGGCTTCATGGAGTCCCTCGCCCCGGCCGCCGCCACCGTCGGTGTGGACGTCACCGTGGTCGAGCCGGGCGCGGTCGCGAGCGAGTTCGTGGCCAACGTCCGCCTGGACGTCCCGGCGATGCTGGAGGCGGCGGGGCCGTACGCGCCCGCGCTGCAGTCCTACATCGAGCGGACGCAGACCTCCTTCGGCGGCGCGCAGAGCCCGGCCGAGGCCGCCGCGCCGATCATCGAGGCGCTGACCGCCGACCGGCCGCCGTTCCGCGTGCAGACCTCCGAGTGGGCCCGGGACTTCGTCGGCGCCAAGCTCTCCGACCTCGACGGGTCCGCCGTTCAGGCCCTCACCGGCGACTGGGTGGGCCGGGCGATGCAGTAAGGGGTCCGGTCGCCCTAGACTTTCGGTGTGGTGAGCACCGACTGGAAGAGTGACCTCAGGCAGCGCGGCTACCGGCTGACGCCGCAACGGCAGCTTGTGCTCGAAGCCGTGGACACCCTGGAACACGCGACCCCCGACGACATCCTCGTGGAAGTGAGGAAGACGGCGTCGGGGGTCAACATTTCCACGGTCTACCGGACCCTGGAGCTGCTGGAGGAGCTGGGCCTGGTCAGCCACGCCCACCTCGGGCACGGTGCGCCCACGTACCACCTCGCCGACCGCCACCACCATCTGCACCTGGTGTGCCGGGACTGCGAGAACGTGATCGAGGCCGATGTGGCGGTCGCCGCCGAGTTCACGGCGAAGCTGCGCGGGCAGTTCGGCTTCGACACCGACATGAAGCACTTCGCGATCTTCGGCCGGTGCAAGGACTGCTCACTGAAGACTTCAACTACCACGTCGTAGGCTGGCGGTATGAAGAGCCCCCTGCTGTCCCTGCCCGGCGCCGTTCCCGCCGAGGGGGTGGACGAAGGCGTCGCCGCCCACTACGGCGACCTGTTCCGCGAGCAGCGCGCCCTCGCCGACGGCACCGGATTCGTCGACCTCTCCCATCGCGGGGTCATCGCGGTCACCGGTGACGACCGGCTGAGCTGGCTGCATCTGCTCCTCACCCAGCACGTCAGCGAGCTGCCCGTCGGCGAGGCGACCGAGGCGCTGATCCTGTCCGCGCACGGGCACATCGAGCACGCGCTGTACCTGGTGGACGACGGTACGACGGTGTGGGCGCACATCGAGCCGGGCACGCAGGACGCGCTGCTCGCCTACCTGGAGTCGATGAAGTTCTTCTACCGGGTCGAGGTCGCCGACCGGACCGCCGACTTCGCGGTCGTCCACCTGCCCGCCGGGTCCATCGGCGAGGTCCCGGAGGGCGTCGTCGTACGCGAGACGGCGTACGGCCGTGATCTGTTCCTGCCGCGCGAGGACCTGGAGTCCTTCGCGGCCACGCACGGGCCCGCCGTCGGCCTCCTCGCCCACGAGGCGCTGCGCGTCGAGCACCACCGGCCCCGGCTCGGTTTCGAGACCGACCACCGGACCATTCCGCACGAGCTGGGCTGGATCGGTACGGCGGTGCATCTGCAGA
Source organism: Streptomyces sp. MMG1121 (assembly GCF_001280015.1). Lineage (GTDB taxonomy): Bacteria > Actinomycetota > Actinomycetes > Streptomycetales > Streptomycetaceae > Streptomyces. Next base: position 315,023 of record NZ_LGDV01000118.1, on the reverse strand, counting down.
AGGGCTGTTACCGGGGGCAGGAGACGGTCGCCCGCGTCCAGAACCTGGGCAAGCCGCCGCGCCGGCTGGTCTTTCTGCACCTGGACGGCAGCGACGTGCACCTGCCGGTGGCGGGCACGGAGATCCGCGTCGCGGACGAGGGGCCCGACGGGCGCAAGATCGGTTTCATCACCACGTCCGTACGCCACCATGAGCTGGGGCCGATCGCTCTGGCGCTGGTGAAGCGGAACGTGCCGGTGGACGCGCGGCTCCTGGCCGGAGAGACGGCGGCTGCGCAGGAGGTCGTGGTCGAGCCGTAGCGCCGCTGGGCAGCCGCGGTGCCGTACGCCTACATCTCCAGCAGCACCGTGAACGGGCCGTCGTTCGTCAGGGACACCCGCATCTGCGCGCCGAACCGGCCCGTCGCCACCGTTGCCCCGAGTGAGCGCAGCTGGGCCACCACCTCGTCCACCAGCGGCTCCGCCACCTCTCCCGGGGCCGCCGCGTTCCAGGTGGGGCGGCGGCCCTTGCGGGCGTCCCCGTAGAGGGTGAACTGGCTGATGACCAGGAGCGGGGCGTCGATGTCGCTGCACGACCGCTCGTCCTGGAGCATGCGGACCGACCACAGCTTGCGGGCGAGCTGGGCCGCCTTCTCCTTGGTGTCCTCGTGGGTCACCCCGACGAGGACGCACAGCCCCTCGCCCTCGATCGCGCCCACCGTCTCGCCGTCCACGACGACGCTCGCGCCGTCCACCCGCTGTACCACCGCTCGCATGCGGACCATCATGCCGGGTGCCCGGCGCGCGCTCACAGGGGGTCCATTATTGATCCCTTACCCCCCATCTAGGGCCGTTCGGGGGCACTCGGTCACATAGCGGTCGGTTGGGGTGGCACGATGCTTCCACACGCCGGTCGAGGGGACGGTTGGGACACATGAGCACACCGAGTACCAGTGGGCGGCTGGGGGCGCAGGGGACGTACCGGCCGCCCACGCAACGCGCCGACGGCCCGGCCCTGCCCACGCAGCCTCCCGAGCACGATCTCGCCCGGCTGAGCCTGCCCGAGCTGCGCACGCTGCGCCGGGACGCCCAGCGCGACGAGGCGGACCTCAGCTATGTGCGGCGGCTGCTCCAGGGCCGGATCGACATCCTGCGCGCGGAGCTGACCCGGCGCGGCCGGACCTCCGTGCCGGCACCCGCGGACGGTTCCGTGGTCGACCGGCTCCCGGAGATCCTCCAGGACGCCCCGGCCCGGCACCGCTCGTCGGCCCGCCACGTCACGCTCGGTACCCCGCACAACGAGGAGTACCGGCAGCTGGCCACCGAGATGCTGGGCGAGGTCGAGCTGAGCGATCTGGAGGCCCGTACGGATCTTGAGCTGAACAGCGCCATGGGGCGGTTGGTCGGCTACGAGCAGGAGGTCTCGCGGCGCCGCCAGCGGCTCCAGCACACGACCGACGAGTGCAGCGGGGAGATCGCGCGCCGGTACCGGGTGGGCGAGGCGCAGGTGGACGACCTGCTGGGCTGAGGGCGGAAAACGGGGCGACACCCGCGCGGACGCCTGCCTATCGTGGGCCGATGAGCGACCTGGACGTGCGGGCTGTCGGCGACTCCGAGTACGAGAACTGGCTGCGGGCCGTGAACATCGGCTTCCTGAGCCCGCCCACTCCGCGCGATGCGCAGGTGCAGCGCAACCGTCGGCTGGACACCGAGGGGTCCTCCCGGCTGATCGGTGCCTTCGACGGCGAGCGGTGCGTGGCGACCCTGCGCTCCTTCCCGCAGGAAGTCACCGCGGTGGGCGGCGCGTTCGTCCCCGCGAACGCCGTCTCCGGTGCCACCGTCAGCCCCACGCACCGCCGCCAGGGCCTGCTCACCCGCATGCTGAGCCGGGACCTCGCGGCGGCGAAAGAGCGCGGTGACGTCGTGGCCACGCTGATCGCCGCCGAGTACCCGATCTACGGCCGCTACGGCTTCGGCCCGGCGACCTGGGCCGCCAAGTGGACCGTCGAGGTGCCCCGGACGGGCCTCGACCCGCGCTGGGCCGGTCCCGTGGACGGGGGCCGGATCGAGCTGGTGGACGGCGCCGAGGTGCGCAAGCTGGGCCCCGAGCTGCACGAGCGGTTCCGGGCCGGCCGGCCCGGCGCGGTCAGCCGTACCGCGGCGTGGTGGGAGGTGGCGACCGGTGCCCTGCCCGCCCGTCCGGACTGGACCGAGCCGTTCCAGGCCGTCTACCGCTCCGCCTCCGGCGAGGTCGAGGGTCTGGTGTCGTACCGGTGCGAGCACGCCTGGCCCGGCAACCAGCCGGGCGACACGATCGTCGTGGACTGGCTGCTCGCCGTCACCCCGGCGGCCGAGCGCGCCCTGTGGCACTTCCTGTGCTCGATCGACTGGGTGACCGAGGTGCGCAGCGACGGACGTGCCCCGGACGACCTGCTGCCCCACCTCCTGCCCGACCCCCGCGCGGCCCGCGTCACCGAGCACACGGACTGGCTGTGGCTGCGGATCCTGGACGTCGTACGGGCCCTGGAGGCGCGGACGTACGAGGCGGCGGGAGCGGTGGTGCTGGAGGTCTCCGACCGGGACGGGCCGGCCGGCGGACGGTTCCGGCTGGAGGCCTCCGAGGCGGGCGCGTCCTGTACGCCGACCTCCGAGAGCGCCGATCTCGCCCTCGGTGTGGGGGAGTTGGGCACCGTGTGGCTCGGCGGTGAGTCGTTCGTACGGCTCGCGGCGCTCGGGCGGGTCCGGGAAGAACGAGAGGGCGCCGCCCGGAAGGCCGACGCCCTGTTCCGCTCGCCCGGGCTCCCGTGGTGCCCGGACCTCTTCTGAGGTTCCCTTCTCCCGGCTGCCCTGACTTTCATCCGTAGCGAGCTGTTCAGTTGTGACTGTGCTGTGCGGTGTTCAGTTGTGGCTGTGCCATGTCGTGTTCAGTTGTGACTGTGCGCTTCGGTGGCCGTCCCCTGCCCGGGCTCCCGGCTCCCCTCCGGAAGGAAGCCCGATCGGCCAACCACTGGGAAGCTCGACCATGTCGTGCAAGTTGGCAGCCAACTTCACTGTACTTATCTCCGCGCGGAAGCGGCTCATAACCAGCTACCGGCGAACTGCCGTAAGTTGGCGGGAAGTTGTAGTGTTTCTCCGTGGACCCGGAGCACGTCTCCGTCAATGGGCGGACGAGGTCACAGCAGTCCCGCTCGTCCCATCTCGACATAGCCGACGAACTGCGCAGCCGGATCAGGTCCGGGGTGCTGCGGCCGGGGCAGCGCATGCCCACCCAGGCCAGGCTGGCCGACGAGTTCGGCGTCGAGCGCGCGGCCGTACGGCAGGCCTTGCGCATCCTTCAGGCCGAGCGGCTGCTCACCAACGTGTCCAAAGGCAGCCCGGCCACGGTGGCGGCGGTGCCGGGGCCCGCGTCTCTCCCGGCCGGTCCGGGCGCCGTGCCGCAGCCCACCATGGTCGGGCTCGCGCCCCGCATCGCCGCCGCCTTCGCCGCGCCGCACGTGCGGATCGACGCGCTCTGTCTGACCTCGGTCTCGCTCACGCTGGCCGTCGGCGAGCCGCTGCGGCTGATCCACGAGGGACGGCTGAAACCGGCCAAGATCGACGTCCGGGTGCTGCTGCCCAGCCGTGACATCGCCCTCGCCTTCCCGGCGCCGGTGGCCGCCGACGACCGCGGTCTGCTGCACCGCCGCTGGCTGGCCCAGCGCAACGCCCAGGGCCAGGTGCTGCGGCAGAACCTGCTGGCCCTGCTGACCACGCACGGCATCGACGTCCGCGTCTCCTTCCGGGCGCTGCCGTTCACCCCGCCGGTCAAGCTGTATCTGCTGAACGGCTCGGAGGCGCTGTTCGCCTACTACACGCTCAAGCGGGGCGAGCGGGAGATCGAGCACGAGCACCTGGAGCTGTACGACGCCGACGGCACCCGCTCGATGCTGTTCGCCTTCGAGGGGCAGGCCGGGCCGCGGGACGCCGCGTTCGTGGAGCAGTCGCGCCGGTGGTTCGACGCGCTGTGGGGGACGATCAGCTCGGAGCTGCGGTTCGGCGCATAGTCGCCGGGCACGTGTGTGGCAGCCAACTCCGGCCAAGTTGGCCGTGCTTGGCAGCTATGCGTGAACAACTTCTGGGCAACTCTCCATGGATGGATCAGAGTTGTAGCGTTTGGTCGTGACTCAGGAGCATGTGGCAGTGAACGGCAGCAGAAGACGCACGCCCCAGGAGATCGCCGACACCCTGCGCGAACGCATCCGCGCCGGCACGCTGCGCCCCGGCGCGCGGCTGCCGACCCAGGCCGAGCTGGCGGGGGAGTTCGGGGTCGAGCGGGGTGCCGTGCGCCAGGCGCTGCGCGTGCTCCAGGAGGACGGGCTGCTCAGCGACGTCAGCAAGGGCAGTCCGCCGCGGGTCGCCGAGCAGCGGCCCGCCCGCGAGGGGCCGCAGCCCACCATGGTGGCGCTCGCGCCCCGGCTGACCGAGGCGTTCTCGGCGCCGCACGTGCGCATCGACGCCGTCTGCCTGACCGCGCAGAGCCTGATCCCCGCGCTCGGCGAGCCGCTGCGGCTGATCCACGAGGGCCGGCTGAGACCGGCCAGGATCGACGCCCGCATCCTGCTGCCCAGCCGGGACATCAACCTCGCCTTCCCGGTCTCGGTGGACGCCGGGAGCGAGGAGGACGACGCGGTGCACCAGCGCTGGCTGGCGATGCGCAACGCCCAGGGGCAGGTGCTCCAGTACAACCTCCAGGCGCTGCGCGGCACCCACGGCATCGACGTCCACGTCACCTTCCGGGCGCTGCCGTTCACCCCGCCGGTCAAGCTGTACCTGCTCAACGAGGCGGAGGCGCTGTTCGCGCACTACATGATCACGCGCCGCGCGGAGCCGACCGACAGCGGGACGCTGGAGATGTGGGACACGCTGGGCTCCGAGTCCCTGCTGTTCTCCTTCGAGCAGCGGGCCGGACAGCGGGACGCGGCGTTCGTGGAGCAATCGCGGAAGTGGTTCGACGCCCTCTGGGAAACCATCACCACGGACCTGACACTCTCCTAGTGACTTCTGATGCGAACGAGATCGAGAAGCTTCGGGACCTGATCACATCTGCGCGGTTCGTACTGTGGGACTTCGACGGGCCGATCTGCCGGCTGTTCGCCGGGCACCGGGCGGAGCGGGTGGCCGCCGACCTGGTGGAGTGGCTGGAGCGGCAGGGTCTGCACGGACTGCTCACGGACGCCGAACGGGACACCCTGGACCCGCAGGTGGTCCTGCGCGCCGTGGGCCGTCGGCGCCCGGGCAGCGACCTCGTCGCCGGGCTGGAGGAACGGCTCACCCAGGAGGAGCTGCGGGCCGCCGCCTCCGCCCTGCCCACCGCGTACGCCGATCCGCTGATCCGCACCTGGTCGGCCGTCGGCGCCCGGCTCGCCGTCACCACCAACAACTCGCCCCGCGTGGCCCGCACCTACCTGGACACCCGCGGCCTCACCGGCTGCTTCACCCCTCACCTGTACGGCCGTACCGAGCAACTGCACCACCTCAAGCCACACCCGCACTGTGTGCACCGGGCCCTGAGCGCGATGGGCGCCCCGCCCGAGGCCGCGCTGATGATCGGCGACGCCCCCTCGGATCTGGCCGCGGCCCGGGAGGCGGGCGTGCCGTTCCTCGGCTACGCGCGCAACGAACGCAAGGAGCACGACCTGCGGGCGGCGGGCGCCGAGTTGGTCGTACAGTCGCTCGAACCCCTGTTGAGGCTGCTCCGGAGCGGTCGTCCGGTGGGCTAGCATGCCGACACATCCGGGCCACCGCCCGGACATCGTGCGTACGCGCGCGCAGGGAACGACGGGGAACGGCGACGCGCCGGACCCCGGCCGCCGGCCTGGCACACAGCCGAGTGGCGGACCACCGCCCGGCCGCTCGAACGGCCCGGCCCATCCCTTTCGCCCTTCCCTTTCGCGTGACCGACCCTGGAGCGGCCCGTGGGCGTACCGCCTGTTCCCCGAGCCGCGGCCGGGGGGCACGCCGGCCGCGTCGGCGCGGACGCCGTCGTCCGGACGTTCTTGGCCCGCGCGCTCGCGACGCCCCCGACGCGCACCGGCCACGGACACGACGACCACGTCCTGCCGCTGACCGGACCGCCGGCCCGCCTCCTCGGCCGGGCGCCGGGCACCCTGGTGACCGTACGGGTACGGCGGGCCGACGCACCGCCGGTGGTGATCCGGACCTGGCCGAGCGAGCCGGAGATCCTGCGAGCGGTCCGCGCCGTGCTGCCGCACACGCCGGAAGTCCTGCTGGAGGGCGACGGCTTCGCCGTGCTCGGCCATGTCGACGGCACCTCGCCGGCCGGGCCGCGCGCACCCGGCGAACCGGTCGACGCCGCCCTGCTGACGGACGTGGCCGAACTGCTCGCCGCCGTCGTCCAGGTGCGCGGTGCGGCACTGCCGCCGCTGCCGGCGGGCCGGCCCGGCAACCACACCGACTCCCAGGGCTTCCTGCGCGCCCTCGCCCACCAGGCCGACCAGCAGATCCGCCGGCCCAACTGGCGCCGCTACGGCGGCCTGTTCGTGGCGCTCGGTGTGCCCGAGGACGCCCTGCTCCGGTTCGCCGACCGGGTCCCGGCGATGACCCGGCGGCCGTACGGTCTGCTCCACGGCGATCTGCACGGCGGCACGCTGGTCGTGCCGTCGGCCGGTGCCGTGCCGCTGACGTGCGTGGACTGGGAACTGGCCGGTTACGGCGACCCGTTGCACGACCTCGCCGTCCACCTCGTGCGGATGCGCTACCCCGAGCGGCAGTGGCGTGAGGTGGTCGACGCCTGGGAGCGGGCGGTGCGCGGGGTGCGGCCGGCCGCGGTGGCCGGTCTGGCCAAGGACCTGCGCCATTACGTCGCCTTCGAGTACGCGCAGTGCCTGTACGCCACGGTGATCCGGGCCGCGCGTTCCCTGGAGGGCGCTGAGGGCCGTTTCGGGCAGGCGGCCTTGGACGCGGCCACGGCCGCCGTCCACACGGCCCTGCGCCGTGCCGCCGCTGTGCTGCGGCTCGGGCGGGTGCCGGAGCGGGGGGAGATCGAGCGGGTGCTGTTCCGGCGGGGGGTTTCGGGTGCGTTGACGGGGTCTGGCTTCCCGCCCGCCCCGCCCGTGCGCCTTCCGTCGCCGGGTGCGGGCGGCCCCGGTGGTGTCGGCGGGGGGATCGCGTGGGCTGCTGACCGGCGGGTGCCTGAGCATCCCGGGTTTTCGCATGCCGCCGTCGGGGAGGCGCTCCTTCTCGAAGGGGCGGCGCCGGCCGAGCGGGTGTTCAAGGGGGCCGCCCATCTCAACACCGTGATCCGGGTGCCCGGCACCGCCTTCCCCGTCGTCGTCCGCCGCGAGGTGACCGTCGTCCTGCGGCGCGAGCGCAGCTTCCTCAGCGAGCACGCCGTCCTCGCGGCGATCGAGCGGTCCGGGGCCGCCGTGGCCGCGCCCCGGGTGCTGGCGCTCGGCGAGAGCCACGCCACCGATCCCGCCCATCGCTACCGCGGCGACCGGTTCGCCGTGCACACCTACGAGGCCGGGCGGGATCCGGGACGCAGACCCGAGCATCCGGTGCACGGGCTGCGCCCGCACGAGGCGGACTGCCTGGTCGACCAGTTGGCCCAGCTGACGACGGTGGACTACGCGCCGGTCGACCCGGTGGCCGGCCGGCCCGGCTTCTACGACTGGCTCAGCGAGCAGCTCGTGGCGCTGGTCGCCGCTCTGCCGAAGGAGTCCCAGCAACTGGCCCGCTTCCTCGGCCTGCCCGACGCCCCCCGGCTGCGCGAGATCCTCGCCCGGCACCGGGTCACCGACCGCGACCCCGCCCTGCTGCACGGCGACCTGAACCCCTGGAACCTGGTCCGCCGGGACGACGGCCCGGTGCTCACGCTGATCGACTGGGAGATGGCTCTGGTCGGCGACCCGCTGTACGAGCTGGTCCGGCACATGCACCTCACCCCGACCCGGCCGGAGATCCGCGACCGCATGTTCCGCCGCTGGGAGGCGCGGCTGCCCGCACGGTTCACGAAGGACTGGCAGGCGGACTGGCGCGTGTACCGGTGGACCGAGATCGTCCGCTCGGCCTACGTCGACCTCGACCGCCTGGTCACCGGCGCCAGCCTGGACGCCCCCAACGTCCGCCGCGCGCTCGACTCGTACGCCATGACCCTCGCCGCCGCCACCGCCTCCCTGGGCCTGTCGTCCCGGCGGCGACACGACCCGCGGTTGCCGCCCGCCCTCGCCTGGCCCACTCGCCCGGGTGGTCCCGCATAGGCTCGGCCCCATGGGTGAGATGGGCCTGCGTGAGCGCAAGAGGCAGCGGATGTACCAGGACGTGTCGGACATCGCCGTGCGGCTGTTCCTGGAGCGGGGCTTCGACGCGGTGTCCGTGGCGGAGGTCGCCGCCGCGGCCGGGATCTCCAAGCCGACCCTCTTCCGGTACTTCCCCGCCAAGGAGGACCTGGTCCTCCACCGGATCGCCGACCACGAGACGGAGGCCGCACGGGTGGTCGCCGGCACGGACGACCCGGTGGACGCGCTGCGCCGCAACTTCCTCGCCGGGCTGGAGCGCCACGATCCGGTCACCGGGCTGAACGACCACCCGGGGGTGCTCGCCTTCCACCGGCTGCTCTACGGCACCCCGGCCCTGGTGGCGCGGGCGTACCGGCATCAGGAGCGCTCGGAGGCGGCGCTCGCCGAGATGCTCGGCGGGGACCTGGACGCCCGGCTGGCGGCGGGGCAGCTCATCGCCGTCCAGCGGATCCTCGCCCTGGAGAACTGGCGGCGGATCGCGGCGGGGGAGCCGGTCGAGAAGGTGGCGCCGGACGCCGTACGGGCGGCCGAGCGGGCCTTCGCGCGACTGGCGGTGGGCCTGGCGGGCCTGAGGGGCGACGGGTGAGTCTTCGCGAGGCCGGGTTAAAAATCTAACTCAGTAACGGTATGCTGGCGGCACGCTGTCACCCGGCCCCGCCCGTTGCCTTTCCGCAGGCGATAGCGTGCGGCCATGACCGACGCCAGGGACTTCGCCGCCTTCCGGGACATCCCCACCACCACCCTCGCCGACCTCCTCGGCCGGGAGCAGGTCATGGACATCGGGATACGGCCGCTGTGGGAACCCGTACCGCGCGTCGCCGGACCGGCTTTCACCGTCAGCTGCCCGCCCGGCGACAACCTCATGCTGCACGCGGCCATCCACCGCGCCGGCCCCGGCTCGGTGATCGTGGTCGAGTCCGGCGACCTCGACCACGCGCTGGCCGGCGGCAACGTGTGCGCCGTCGCCCGGCGCCGCGGAGTGACGGCGTTCGTCGCCGACGGCCTGATCCGCGACCTCGCCGAGGTCCGCGCCCTCGGCTTCCCCGTCTTCGCCCGGGGAATCATCCCGGTCCCGGGCGCCAAGAAGGCCGTACGACCGCTGAACGAGACCGTGCGCTGCGGGGGCGTGCGAGTGGAGTCCGGGGACGTGGTCGTGGCCGACGAGGAGGGCGTGGTCGTGGTGCCGGGCGGGCGCGCGGAGGAGGTGGTGAGGGCCGCTCGGGCGAAGCTCGCGAAGGAGGCCGAGGAGACCCTGGACGACTGGGAGAGGGCTCACCGGGCGCGGATCGACGAGATCCTCATGGCTGAGGGTTAGCGCCCGAAAGGGGGCGCGCTCACCGCCCGGCCGAACCGACGTACGCCGCCAGGTGCTGCCCGGTCAACGTGGACCTCGCGGCGACCAACTCCGCCGGAGTCCCCTCGAACACCACCCGCCCGCCGTCGTGCCCGGCCCCCGGCCCCAGGTCGATGATCCAGTCGGCGTGGGCCATCACGGCCTGGTGGTGCTCGACCACGATGACCGACTTGCCGGAGTCGACCAGACGGTCGAGGAGGGCGAGGAGGTGTTCCACGTCGGCCAGGTGGAGACCGGTCGTCGGCTCGTCCAGGACGTAGACGCCCCCCTTGTCGGCCATGTGCGTGGCCAGCTTCAGGCGCTGGCGTTCGCCGCCCGACAGCGTGGTCAGCGGCTGGCCCAGGGTGAGGTAGCCGAGGCCGACGTCGGCCATCCGCTGGAGGATCTTGTGGGCGGCCGGGATGTGCGCCTCGTCCGCGGCGAAGAACTCCTCGGCCTCGGTCACCGACATCGCCAGCACCTCCGCGATGTCCCGCCCGCCGAGCGTGTACTCCAGCACCGACGCCTCGAACCGCTTGCCCTCGCACTCCTCGCAGGGGGTGGCGACACCGGCCATGATCGCCAGGTCGGTGTAGATGACGCCGGCGCCGTTGCAGGTGGGGCAGGCGCCCTCGGAGTTGGGGCTGAACAGCGCCGGCTTGACGCCGTTGGCCTTGGCGAAGGCCTTGCGGATCGGCTCCAGCAGTCCGGTGTACGTCGCCGGGTTGCTGCGCCGGGAGCCGCGGATCGGGGTCTGGTCGATCGATACGACCTCCGCGCCGGGCGGCACCGAGCCGTGCACGAGTGAGCTCTTGCCGGAGCCCGCGACGCCGGTGACCACGCACAGCACGCCGAGCGGGATGTCGACGTCCACGTCCTGGAGGTTGTGCGTGCTCGCGCCGCGGATCTCCAGCGCGCCGGTCGGTTCGCGCACCGCGGCCTCGTCCTTGACGGCGGCCCGGTCGTCCAGATGCCGGCCGGTGAGGGTGTCGCTCGCCCGCAGCTCCGTGACGGTGCCCTCGAAGCACACCGTGCCGCCCGCCGTACCGGCGCCGGGGCCGAGGTCCACGACGTGGTCGGCGATCGCGATGACCTCCGGCTTGTGCTCCACGACGAGCACCGTGTTGCCCTTGTCGCGCAGCCGCAGCAGCAGCTCGTTCATCCGCTGGATGTCGTGCGGGTGCAGGCCGGTGGTGGGCTCGTCGAAGACGTACGTCACGTCGGTCAGGGAAGACCCCAGGTGGCGGATCATCTTCACGCGCTGTGCCTCGCCGCCCGAGAGCGTGCCCGCCGGCCGGTCCAGCGAGAGATAGCCGAGGCCGATCTCCACGAACGAGTCGAGGCTGTGCCGCAGCGAGGCGAGCAGCGGGGCCACCGACGGCTCGGCCAGCCCCCGCACCCACAGGGCGAGATCGCTGATCTGCATCGCGCACGCGTCCGCGATGCTCACGCCCGCGATCTTCGAGGACCGGGCCGCCTCGGTGAGCCGGGTGCCCTCGCACTCGGGGCAGACGGTGAAGGTGACCGCGCGGTCCACGAAGGCCCGGATGTGCGGCTGCATGCCCTCCTTGTCCTTGGCGAGCATCGACTTCTGGATCCGCGGGATCAGACCTTCGTAGGTCATGTTGATGCCCGCGATCTTCATCCGGGTCGGTTCCTTGTGCAGGAAGTCCTGCAGCTCCCGCTTGGTGTACCTGCGGATCGGCTTGTCCGGGTCGACCAGGCCGGACTCGGTGTAGAGCCGGTAGTTCCAGCCGCCGGTCTTGTAGCCGGGGACCATCAGCGCGCCCTCGTTGAGGGACAGGGAGTCGTCGAAGAGCTGGGTCAGGTCGAGGTCGGTGACCGCGCCCCGGCCCTCGCAGCGCGGGCACATGCCGCCGGTGATGCTGAAGCTGCGCCGCTCCTTCACCTTCTGTCCGCCGCGCTCCACGGTGACCGCGCCGGCGCCGCTGATCGAGGCCACGTTGAAGGAGAACGCCTTGGGCGAGCCGATGTGCGGCGTGCCGAGCCGGCTGAAGAGGATGCGCAGCATGGCGTTGGCGTCGGTGGCGGTGCCGACGGTGGACCGGGGGTCGGCACCCATCCGCTGCTGGTCGACGGTGATCACGGTCGTCAGCCCGTCGAGGACGTCGACCTCGGGCCGCGCCAGATTCGGCATGAAACCCTGCACGAACGCGCTGTAGGTCTCGTTGATCAGCCGCTGTGACTCGGCGGCGATCGTGTCGAACACCAGCGAGCTCTTGCCCGAGCCGGAGACGCCGGTGAACACCGTCAGCCGACGCTTGGGCAGCTCGACGTCGACGTCCTTGAGATTGTTCTCGCGGGCGCCGTGCACCCGGATCAGATCGTGGCTGTCGGCGGCGTGCGCTGCGGTGAGCTCCATGCCGGTCACGCTAACGCGGGCCCCGGCGCCGGCGCTTCTCGAATCCTGACGAGCCTGTCGGCTAGGCCGGGCCCGAGGTGTCGACGGCCAGGGAGAGGGCGAGGGCGCCGAGAACGGTGCCCATCAGACAGCGCTGCACCTTGAGCCAGGAGGGGCGGCGGGCGAGGAAGACGGCGATCGTACCGGCGGCGAGCACGATGGCCAGGTTCACCGCGATGCTGACCACGATCTGCACCGAGCCGAGGAACAGGCCCTGGAGCAGGACGTGGCCCCGGTCCAGGTCGATGAACTGGGGGATCAGGGAGACGTACATGACGGCGATCTTCGGGTTCAGCAGATTCGTCATCAGGCCCATGGTGAACAGCCTGCGCGGCGAGTCGTGCGGCACGTCCTGCGGGGCGAAGACCGAGATGCCGCCCGGCTTCAGGGCCTTCCAGGCCAGGTGGGCGAGGTAGGCGGCGCCGGCCAGCTTCACCGCGACGTACAGCTCGGGTACGGCGGTGAAGACGACCGACAGGCCCAGGTTCGCGGCGAGCAGGTACACCACGAAGCCCAGGACCACCCCGCCGAGGGAGATCATCCCGGCGCGCCTGCCCTGGGTGATGCTGCGCGAGACGAGATAGATCATGTTCGGTCCGGGCGTGAGCACCATGCCGAGTGCCACCACGCCCACACCGAGGATCCCGCTCGTACCGATCATGGAAGCCCCCTTGTGCCAGTGCATTGCGGCGAGCGTAGGGCAGGGCAATAGCTCAGTGCAACCAAAAGATTGCGCTCGGTGCAATTTTGTGGTGGGATGGCGCGCCGTGAAGGACAACGAGGACTACCGGAGCGTCGCCGACGCGGTCGCCGAGGAGATCCGCTCCGGCGTCCTGCGGCCCGGCGACCGGCTGCCCCCGCAGCGCGCGTTCGCGAAGCGGCACGGCATCGCCGACTCCACCGCCACGCGCGTGTACCGCGAACTGGCCCGCCGGGGCCTGACCGTGGGCGAGGTGGGGCGCGGCACGTTCGTACGCGCGGCGGCCGACGGCCCGGCTCCCGCGCTCACCGAACCGGCGGCCGTCGGCCGGATCGACCTTGAGCTGAACTACCCGGCCGTGCCCGGGCAGAGCGAACTGCTCGCCGAGGGGCTCGGCGGACTGCTGCGTCCCGACGCCCTCGGGCAGGCGCTGCGACCGGTCGGCACCTTCGGCCTGCCCGCCGTACAGGAGTCCGCCGCCGGCATCCTCGCCCGCGGCGGCTGGCGGCCCGACCCCGAGCGGATCCTGTTCGCCGGCAACGGCCGGCAGGCCCTCTCGGCCGTCGTCGCCGCCCTGGTGCCGCCGGGCGGGCGCCTCGGCGTCGAGGAACTGACCTACCCGGTGATCAAGGCGGTGGCGGCCCGGCTCGGCGTCACCCTCGTACCCCTGGCCATGGACGAGGACGGCCTGGTCCCGCAGGCCGTGGCCGACGCCCACGCGACCGCCCCGCTGCACGCCGTCTACGTCCAGCCGAGGGTGCACAACCCCCTCTCGCTCACCATGCCGGAGCCGCGGATCGAGCGGCTGGCCGAGGTGCTGCTGCGGCTCGGGCTGCCCGCCGTGGAGGACGCGGTCTGGGCGTTCCTGCGCGACGAACTGCCGCCGCTCGCCGCCTGCGCTCCCGAGCGGACCGTCCTGATCGACAGCCTCTCCAAGCGGATCGCCCCCGGGCTGACGCTCGGCTTCGCGGTCACCCCGCCCGCCCTGACGGCCGTCGTCTCCGCCTCCCTGCGCGCGGGCGGCTGGACCCCGATGCGCTTCGCCCTGGAGGCCGCCCACCGCTGGCAGCAGGAGGGCACGGTGCGCAGGCTGGTGGCCGCCAAGCAGCGGGAGGCGGCGGTGCGGCAGGAGATCGCGGCCCGGCACCTGGCCGGGTTCGCGGTGCGCGGCGACGGCCGCTCCTACCACTGCTGGTGGGAGCTGCCCCGCCCCTGGCGCGCGGACACGTTCGTCGCCGCCGCCGCGCGGCACGGCATCGCGGTGGTGCCCGCGGCCGCCTTCACCGTCGCCGCCCACCACGCACCTCCCGCCGTCCGCCTGGGCCTCGCCACTCCCGGGCCGGACGTCCTCGCCCAGGCGCTCACCACCCTCGCCGGCCTCGCCCGCTCGGCCCCGGAGGACCTGGTCGCCGACTGACCGGGCGAGGTGTCACGTTCGCGGCCCGGCCGGTGCGGCCCACCCGCTCGGCACACTTTTGCAAGCGGGTGCTTGCAATTGTTAGCAGGGGTGGGGCAAGGTGGAGACATGGCATCGCTGAACGTCGGCAATCTCGGTGAGTACCTGCGCGAGCAGCGGCGGAACGCCCAGCTGTCGCTGCGGCAGCTCGCCGATGCCGCCGGGGTGTCCAATCCGTACCTCAGTCAGATCGAGCGCGGGCTGCGCAAGCCCAGCGCGGAGGTGCTCCAGCAGGTCGCCAAGGCCCTGCGCATCTCCGCCGAGACGCTCTACGTCCGCGCCGGGATTCTCGACGCCGAGCGGGACCGGGACGAAGTGGAGACCCGGGCGGTGATCCTCGCCGATCCTTCGCTCAACGAGCGGCAGAAGCAGGTGCTGCTCCAGATCTACGAGTCCTTCCGCAAGGAGAACGGATTCGGGATCGGCGAGCCCGCCGGGTCCGAGGACGACGCGGTCGACGCGGACGGCGCGGGGCGTACGGAGTACGACACCGGCGGCACCGGCACGGCCGGCGGACACGATGCCGATGCAGGCCCGCGGCGGACGGCCGGATAACCGGACCAGGGCGCCGGCTTCCACCGCGGACCACACCAACCCCAGCCGAACGCGAATCCGGGAGGACCAGATCACCATGGCCATCACCGACGACCTGCGCAAGACCCTCAGCGACCCGACTCCGCTCTACTTCGCCGCCGGCACCGCCGACCTCGCCCTCCAGCAGGCCAAGAAGGTGCCCGGCCTGGTCGAGCAGCTGCGCGCCGAGGCCCCGGCCCGCATCGAGGCCGTGCGCAACACCGACCCGAAGGCCGTGCAGGAGAAGGCCACCGCCCGCGCCAAGGAGGCGCAGGAGACCCTCCAGACCAAGGTCAACGAGTTCCTCGGCACCCTCGACGTGGACCTGAAGAAGCTCGGCGAGCAGGCCCAGGACTTCGCCCTGCGCGGTGTCGGCGTCGCCGCCGAGTACGCCGTCCGGGCCCGCGAGACCTACGAGAAGGTCGCCGAGCACGGCGAGCAGGCCGTGAAGACCTGGCGCGGCGAAGCCGCCGAGGACATCGAGGAGCTGGCCGTCGTCGTCGAGGGCAGGGCCGAGCCCGTCGAGGTCAAGGACGAGCCGAAGCCGGCCGAGGACAGGGCCGAGGCCGAGCCCGCCGCCGACAAGAAGCCGGCGGCCAAGAAGACTCCGGCCCCGCGCAAGAGCACCACCGCGAAGAAGACCACCCCGCCGACGAAGTGAGCGCGGGCGACGAAGCGGTATCGGGCCGGGCACCTTCGGGGTGTCCGGCCCGTTGTATGGGTACGGTGGGTGTACGGACGACTCGACTCGGGTGGTGGGTACTGTGCTGATGACGGCAGTGGGCGGAGTGATGTGGCTGATCTTCACCGCCATGCTGGCGCTCGCCATCGTGGCGTTCGTGATGGCCGCGATCTTCCGCGAGGACGCCTACCGCGCCGCGGACAAGCAGAACAAGGGCTTCTGGCTGATCATCCTGGGCATCGCGGTGGCCGTGAACCTGTTCGTGCCCATGCTGTTCCTCCAGCTCGCGGGTCTGGTCGCCACGATCGTCTTCTTCGTGGACGTACGCCCCGCACTCCAGCAGGTCGGCGGCGGCAAGGGCTTCCGCAGGAGAAAGGGCGGAAGCAGCAGCGACGGCCCCTACGGGCCGTGGAACGGGGGCCGCTAGCCGGTTCCCGGGTGCGCGGGTGCGTCGTGGCTGGTCGCGGCCCTCACGCGCCCGCACCCGGCGACGTCACCCGGTCACCCATGGCGAGAGCCGGCCTATGACGTCCGGTCCAGCAACACCACGGCCACGTCGTCCGTCAGCTCGCCTCCGTTGAGATCCCGCACCTCACTGACGGCGGCGCGCAGCAGATGCTCCCCCCGCAGTCCTTCGGACAGCTGCCGACGGATCATCGACACCATCCCGTCCTGCCCCAGACGCTCACCACTCGCGCCGACCCGCCCCTCGATCAGCCCGTCGGTGTAGAGCATCAGGCTCCACTCGGAGCCCAGCTCCACCTGCATCCGCGGCCAGCGGGCGCCGGGCAGCAGCCCGAGGGCGGGGCCGTTGTTGTCGTAGGGCAGCAGTCGCGCGATCCGGCCGGGGCGGGCGAGCAGCGGGGCCGGATGTCCCGCCAGGCACAGGCCCGCCCGGCGGCCGTCGGGCGCAATGTCCACCGTGCACAGCGTCGCGAAGATCTCCTCGTCGGCGCGCTCGTGCTCCAGCACCTGCTGGAGCGTGCCCAGCAGCTCGTCCCCGCACAGCCCGGCCAGCGTCAGCGCCCGCCAGGCGATGCGCAGCTCCACGCCGAGCGCGGCCTCGTCCGGGCCGTGGCCGCAGACGTCACCGATCATGGCGTGCACCGTGCCGTCGGGTGTGCGCACGGCGTCGTAGAAGTCGCCGCCGAGCAGGGCCCGCGAGCGGCCGGGGCGGTAGCGGGCGGCGAAGCGCAGCGAGGAGCCGTCCAGCAGGGGCGTGGGCAGCAGCCCGCGCTCCAGCCGGCGGTTCTCCTGCGCGCGCAGCCGGCCCTCGGCGAGGCGCCGCTCGGCCGTGTCGGAGCGTTTCCGCTCCACCGCGTACCGGATGGCGCGGCTGAGCAGCCGGCCGTCCAGCTCGTCGCGGAAGAGATAGTCCTGGGCGCCCACGCGCACGGCCTCGGCGCCGCGCTCGGCGTCGGCGGAGGCGGTCAGCGCGAGCACGGCGTGCCGGGGCGCGAGCCGGAGCACGTGCTTGAGCACGGCCAGCTCGTCCTCGTCGGCGGCGCCGGGTGCGGGCAGCGCGAGGTCCAGCAGGATGCAGTGGACGTCGTCGGTGAGCAGCCGCTCGGCCTCGGTGAGGTTACGGGCGGTGCGCACACGGATCGGCTTGCCGGACGGGTCCAGCAGTTCGGGCACGATCGGCGAGCCGGCCGGATCGTCCTCGATCAGCAGCAGGGTGAGAGTGGCGCCGGTGCCGCTGGTGGGCGTGGCGTCGCGGTGGGCCTCTTCCTTGAGGGGGCCGCCGACTGCGGTGGCGGCCTGCGCCTGACCACTCTCCACGGCCGGGATCGCTCTCTGCCGCGGTACGGGTACGGGCATCGTCTCGGTTTCCTTCCCTCCCCCCGAGGGCACGGCGGCGTCGAGGGTCTCGAGGCCACCGACGGGTGACCATAGCGGCATTGCCCGCCCCGATGGAATGGTGTGAGCCGCGTCGCTCGCACGCAGGCCACTGTCATATGCCGCGTTCCGTACCGCAGTTGGACAGGCCGACCGGGCGCCCGGGATGACGAAGCTCACGTCCTGCCCCGATGCGAGCGGGGGTTGGGGGCGTGCGGTGGGTCACGTGACCCCTGTCACGGGGACGTGGGCCGCGCCACGGGACCTGGCCGAAACGGCCCGCCTCACGCGTCCGGTCGTACGACGCCCAGGATCGGCATCGAACCGGCGCCCGCGATCGTCACGTCCCGCCCGGGGCGCGGGGCCTGGATGATCGCGCCGTCGCCCACGTAGAGGGCGACGTGGCTGGCGTCGGAGAAGTAGATGATGAGGTCGCCGGGCCGCATGTCCTTGACGTCGATGTGCTTGAGCTGCTGCCACTGCTCCTGCGAGGTGCGCGGGATGGGGTGGCCGGCCGCCGCCCAGGCCTGGGAGGTCAGGCCGGAGCAGTCGAAGGAGTCGGGGCCCTCGGCACCCCACACGTACGGCTTGCCGAGCTGGGCGGTGGCGAACGCGACGGCCTTCTTGTCCTGCGCGGTGGCCCTGCCGTTGATCTCCTTGAGTATGCCGGTGTCCAGCCAGGAGGTCTGCGCCTTCAGCGCGGCCTGCTCCTCCAGCTTCGCGAGCCGCTCCTTGTCCTTCTTCGCCAGCTCGGACTCGAGCTTCTCGGCGGCGGAGATCTGCTGCTCGATCCTCTTCTTGGCGGTGGCCTTGGCCTTGCGCTCGGTGTCCAGTCTCTGCCACTGATCGGCGGCGTCTGCGGCGTACGCCTGCAAGTCCTTCTGGGTGCCGCTCACTTCGCCGATCAGCTTGTTCGTCGCCCGCTGGCCCTGGAGCACCAGCCCGGCGCCGTCCAGGAACTGGCCCGGGTCGTCGCTGAGCAGGAACTGGGCGGTGGGCGGCAGGCCGCCGGTGCGGTACTGCTGCCGGGCCGCCGCGCCCGCCTGGTCCTTGAGCCGGTCGAGCCTCGACTGCCCCTCGGCGATCTTCTTCGCCAGCGAGACGATCTCGGCGGACTGCTGCTTGGCCTTCTCCTCGGCCGCGTTGTAGGCGTCGGTGGCGACGGCCGCGTCGTGGTAGAGCTTGTCCAGCTTCTCGCGGACCTTCTCAAGGTCCTTGCCGGGCACGGGAGTCGTGGACGGCGTCGGGGACGCGCTCGTCGTGGGTGCCGGGTCGGCGAACGCCGTGCCGGGTGCCGTCAGCACGGTCGCCGCGCAGACCACGGTCACGGCGGCTGTCAGGATGCCGCGCTTGCCCCAGCCCATCACACGTCCCCCAAACTGATTTACCGTCAGTAACTTACGCGCCTGGGGGATCGTGCCACGTCACGGCGCAAAGCGACAGAGGCGCGGAAAATGACACAGCCACAGGTGTCAGTCCCCCCGCACTCATTGGTCCCCCCGCACCCGCCCCGCAAGACGATCTCCCCATCGGTGTGACGAACGACGCAGCGAGATCGTTCCGTCCCGGCGGCCCCAGAAGGGGTGTTCTCAGCCGCGCGGGGCCAACGCCCTCCACGCCACCGTCACTTCGCCCTGCCGCCAGCGCGCCGGGGAGTCCGTCACCGGCCAGTCGGCCGTCAGGTCCCGTACCGCGCGCAGCCAGCGCTGGCGGGCGCCGTAGGAGGCGTAGGGCGCGGCGGCGGCCCAGGCGCGGTCGAAGTCGCGCAGGAAGGAGTGCACCGGCTCGCCGGGTACGTTGCGGTGGATGAGTGCCTTCGGCAACCGCTCGGCGAGATCGGAGGGCCGCTCCAGCGAGCCCAGCCGGGTGGCGAAGGTCACGGTGCGCGGCCCCTGCGGACCGAGCGCCACCCATACGTGCCGCCGCCCGATCTCGTCGCACGTCCCCTCGACCAGCAGTCCGCCGCGCGAACCGGCGCCTTCCGGGGCGAGCCGCGCGCACAGCCGCTCCCAGACGGCGGCGACCTGGTCCTCGTCGTACTGGCGCAGCACGTTGGCGGCCCGGATGAGCAGCGGGCGCCCGGCGACGGGGATCTCGAACCCGCCGTGCCGGAAGACCAGCCCGTCCCGCTCGTACGGCCGGGCCGCCGCGACCCGCTCCGGTTCGATCTCGATGCCGACCACGCGCGCGTGTGGCGCGACGGTCCGCAGCCGGCCGAGCAGTTCGACGGCGGTCCAGGGCGCGGCGCCGTAGCCGAGGTCGATCGCCAGCGGGTCGGCGGCGCGGCGCAGTTCGACGCCGTGCGTGGCGGCGATCCAGCGGTCCATGCGACGCAGCCGGTTGGGGTTGGTCGTCCCGCGCGTCACCGTTCCCACGATGGGGGTCCCCCCGCTCGAGCGAAGCCGAGAGCGGGGGAGGGAGGCGGCGCGGGCTGTCATGTCTACGAGGGTAAGCGGGCGACAGTCCGGTATCGGCCCGGTCGCTGGAGGGCGGCCGGGCCGTGTTCCGCAGGTCAGCGGGAGCGCTGCGCCGACCTGCGGCGCAGCGCGACGACGAGGCCGCCGCCCACGACGACCAGCGCCACCGCCGCGCCCGCGAGCACCGGGGTGTCCGACGAGGCGCCGGTCTCGGCGAGGCGGGTGCCGCCGCCCGCGGGCGAGGGAGCGCTGCTCGCGGCCGGCGTGGGGGCCGCGCTGCCGCTCGCGGCCGGGCTCGGGACGGCGGACGGCGTCGAGGACGGGTGGGCGGACGGCGTCGCGGAAACCGAGGGGGAGGGGCTGCCGGCGGGCTCGCAGGTGAAGTCGTCCGGTACGACCACCGCGGGCTGAAGGTCCTCGTCGACGCGGTCGCCCGCCTTGACGTGGACCACGAAGGTCTCTCCGGCGTACCAGTCCAGGGGGTGCAGGTCGACGCCGACGCCCTGCGCGGTCGGGTGGTCGATCTTCTGGGTGTCGGTGTTCCGCTGCTGGCCGGGCGTGTTCAGCTGCACCAGCAGGGTGACGGTGGCCGGCGTGCCGGAGCCGTCCTTGTCGGTGACGCGGATGACGGGCTTGCCCGCGCTGTCACAGGCGGGCGCGGCGGAGAAGTCGCCGATGCTGCAGGCGAGCGCCGTCTGGGCGGCGGCGACGGAGAGAGCGGCTGCGGCGGCTGACGTGCCTATGACACGAGCTGCCCTGGTGAGGCGACGGGAACGGGGCACGCTTGTCCTCGGGTTCGACGGGGAGGTCCGACGAGAAGCGTGTACAGGGCTCGTGCGCGCGCTGTCAAAGGTTGTATCACCGCAGGCCAAGGCTGCCCCAAAGGGATCCCTGCGGCCGGTCAAGCACACCCGCGGACCCGCCGGGCGAGGCTGTCCGGCGACACGACAGCCACCCGAACGGTTGATCGAGTCAGGGTCATGATTGAGTAAAGCTGCTTGATCGGGAAATGGCAGGGCACCCGGTCGCTGTTGGACCCCCGTGGAGGGCGAGGCAGGTCCTCCGTCCGGCATGCCCGCAGCGAGGAGGACCGCCACGTGAGCCAGTACGTCAGCAGGCTCGGGCGACGCTCTCCGGCGGCCGCCCCCCGGCTCAGGCTGCACCGCAGGCCCCGCCGGGTCGCCATGCTCTCCGTGCACACGTCCCCGCTCCACCAGCCCGGCACCGGTGACGCCGGCGGCATGAACGTCTACATCGTGGAGCTGGCCCAGCGGCTCGCCGCGCTGGGCATCGAGGTCGAGATCTTCACCCGGGCCACCTCCGGCGGCCTCGCGCCCACCGTCCAGCTGGCCCCCGGCGTCCTCGTCCGGCACGTCGACGCGGGTCCCTACGAGGGCCTCGCCAAGGAGGAGCTGCCCGCCCAGCTGTGCGCCTTCACGCACGGCGTGATGCAGGCCTGGGCCGGCCACCGCCCCGGCTACTACGACCTCGTCCACTCCCACTACTGGCTCTCCGGCCACGTCGGCTGGCTCGCCGCCGAGCGCTGGGGCGTGCCGTTGGTGCACGCCATGCACACCATGGCCAAGGTCAAGAACGCCAGCCTGGCCGCCGGCGACACCCCCGAGCCCGCCGCCCGCGTCATCGGCGAGACCCAGATCGTGGCCGCCGCCGACCGGCTCATCGCCAACACGGCGGAGGAGGCCGACGAACTGGTGCGGCACTACACGGCCGACCCGGCCAAGGTCGCCGTCGTCCACCCCGGCGTCAACCTCGACCGCTTCCGCCCGGCGGACGGCCGCGCCGCCGCCCGCGCCCGCCTGGGCCTGCCGCAGGACGCCCTGATCCCGCTCTTCGCGGGCCGCATACAGCCCCTGAAGGCCCCGGACGTGCTGCTGCGCTCCGTCGCCGTCCTGCTGGACGAGCGCCCCGAGCTGCGCTCGCGCATCGTCGTCCCGGTCGTCGGCGGCCCCAGCGGCAGCGGGCTCGCCAAACCGGAGGGGCTGCAGAAGCTCGCCGCGCGGCTCGGCATCGCGGACGTCGTACGGTTCCGGCCGCCGGTCGGCCAGGAACAGCTCGCGGACTGGTTCCGGGCCGCGTCCCTGCTCGTCATGCCGTCGTACAGCGAGTCCTTCGGGCTGGTCGCCATCGAGGCGCAGGCGGCCGGCACGCCGGTGCTCGCCGCCTCGGTCGGCGGGCTGCCGGTGGCCGTGCGCGACGGCTCCACCGGCTTCCTGGTCCAGGGCCACGACCCGGCCGACTACGCGCGCGTGCTGCGCCGGTTCGCCGACGAGCCCGCCCTCGCGGACACCATGGGCGAGGCCGCCGCCCGGCACGCGCAGTCCTTCGGCTGGGACGCCTCGGCCGCCGCCACCGCCGAGGTCTACACGGCCGCGACCCAGTCCCACCGCCGTCGCGTACGCTCCCCCCATGGGTGATGTGGAGAAGGCGGGGCGGATCCTCGAAGGCGTCCTCAAGGACACCGAACTGGAGTGGGAGAGCCCCGAGCCCGGCTCCTACGTGGTCAAGCTCCCCGGCACCCGCAAGCTGTCCACGACGGTCTCCTTCCGCGTCGGCCGCCACTCCCTGTCGCTGAACGCCTTCGTCATCCGTCACCCCGACGAGAACGAGGCGGGCGTCCACCGCTGGCTCCTGGAGCGCAACCTCAAGCTCTACGGCGTCGGTTACGCCGTCGACCGCCTCGGCGACGTCTACGTCACCGCCCGGCTGGCCCTCGCCTCGGTCACCCCCGACGAGATCGACCGCCTCCTCGGCCAGGTCCTGGAAGCGGCCGACGGCGCCTTCAACACCCTCCTGGAGCTGGGCTTCGCCTCCTCGATCCGCAAGGAGTACGCCTGGCGGGTGTCCCGGGGCGAGTCGACGCGGAACCTGGACGCGTTCAGGCACTTGATCGACCGCCCGACAGACTGACCCAGGTACAACCCCTTCCGCCCACATCCCACCAGTGGCATGCTCACCGCCAACGCATTCCTGAACGACGTTCATATTCATGAATATGAAGGGGCGGGTGGAGATGAGCAGCGCACACCTCACGAGACGGACCCTGCTGGCCGGTGCCACGGCGGTGGCCCTCGGCGCCGCGACCGGCACCGCCCGTGCGGCCGAAGACCCCTCCCTCTGGCGGGAGTTCACCCGCTCCCCCTTCACCCACCCGCAGATCCCCTACGTCGGCCGGGCCGGCTACCGCGGTGGAGCGACGCGTTTCCCCCGCCCCCGCACCGTCACCGACGTCACCGACCACGGCGCCGTGCCCGACGGCAGCACGGACTGCGCCCCCGCGATCAACCGTGCCATCGCCGCCGCCGGAAGGGCCGGCGGTGGCACGGTCACCATCCCGCCCGGCACGTTCCGCATCGACGGACTGATCCGTATCGGCGACTCGAACGTCGTCCTGCGCGGCGCCGGCAGCGGCCGTACGACCCTCTACGCGACGAAGAGCCTCACGGAGCTGATCGGCGTCTACGGCTCCCGCTACGGCGGCGACAAGTCGGCCTGGTCCTGGGCCGGCGGCCTCATCTGGCTCGCCCCGCGGGCCCGTTGGGACTCCCTGACCGCCGCCATCGAGGCAGGGGCCTGGCCCTTCGAGGGCTGGACCGGCAACAGGCGCGACGAGTGGACCCCGCTCACGGTGGCCGGCCCGGCCCGCCGGGGCGACCGGACGGTGACCGTGGCCGACGCGCACGGGCTGAGGCCCGGCCAGCTGGTCCTCCTCCGCGTCGCCGACGACGCGGGGCACACCCTCCTCCAGCACCTGGCGGGCGGCGGCCCCGGCCCGGCGGCGTACTACTGGGACGACAAGACCAAGCTGCTGTCCTACGTCCCCTACGAGTGGCCGGTCCGCGTCACCCGCGTCCACGGCCGCCGCATCACCCTCGAACGCCCGCTCCCGCTCGATCTGCGCCCCGAGTGGAACCCTCAACTGACCACACATGTAACGGAGTTGACCGGATCGGGAGTCGAGGGCCTGACCCTTCAGGTGCAGGAGACCCCGATGTCGCCGCACCTCCTGGACAAGGGCTACAACGGGGTCGTGCTCCAGTGCGCGTACGACTGCTGGCTGGACGACGTGACGGTCCGCAACGTCGACAACGGCTTCGGCCTGGTCGCCGCCTCCGCCTGCACCCTGCGCCGTACCCGCGTCGGAGGTCGCGGCTCGCACCACCCGTACTTCTGCCGCGAGGGCTCGCACGACAACCTGATCGAGGACTTCACGATCGAACAGCGCACGGTCCCGGCCCCGGCGAACACCCAACTGCACGGCATCAACGTCGAGGGCCTGTCCTCGCACAACGTCTGGTCGCGCGGCGAGATGCGGATGGGCACCTTCGACAGCCACCGCGGCCTGCCGTTCGCGAACGTCCGCACCGACATCACGGTGAACAACAACGGCCGCCACGGCGGCGACGCCAACGCCGGCCCGCTCTTCGGCGCCCGCTTCACCCACTGGAACGTCCGCGTGACCAACGGCCGCGCCGGCCTGATGAGGATCGACGGCCTGGCACCGTACTCGGCGACGGTCGGCCTCAACACGGTGACGGAGTTCGACCAGATCGACGTGCCCGACTTCACCGGCGACCTGCACTCCCGCCTGGAGCTGTACGGCACCACGGACGTCGTACGCCCGCGCAACCTGTACGACGCTCAGCGCGAACTGAGCCGGTAACGCCCCGGAGTGACCCCGACCAGCCGCTTGAAGTGCCGGGTGAGATGGGCCTGATCGCAGAACCCGGTGGCGACCGCCACCTCGCCCGGCGCCAGCCCGTCCAGCAGCAGCCGCCGGGCCCGCCCGACCCGACGCGACATGAGGTACTGATGCGGCGGGATGCCGTACGCGCGGCTGAACGCCCTGACCAGATGGGCGGGATGGGCGTGCAGCAGCCGCGCGGCGTCGGCGAGCGCGAGCCCCTCGGTGACGTGTGCGTCGAGCAGCTCGCGCAGCGAGCGCGCCAGGTCCGGGTCGGGGCGGCCGGCGCCGCTCTCCCGGCGCCGCAGATGGTCCCGCAGCCGCTCCCCGACGAGAGCCAGCCGGCTCTCCGCCTCCAGTTCGTCACCGGGCCGCCCGAGCGCGCCGTGCACCTGCCCGACCCGCAGCCTGAGCACCGGATCCCTGAGGTCGGGCCCGTCGACCGCCGGACCGATCAGCTCGTCCCCGAGGATGCTGCCGTCGAGGTAGAGCACGCGTTTGCGAAAGCCGTGCGGAGTGGCGGGGGAGCCGTTGTGCGGCACGTGGGGCGGCAGCAGCGAGACGGTGTCGTGCGGGGTCCCGTGCTCATGCCGGTCGAGGTCGTACCGTACGGCCCCTTCGTCCACGATGAGCAGCGTCCAGGCGTCGTGCACGTGCATCGGATACGCGTACTCGGTGAAGTGGGCGTGGAATACCTCCACGACCCCCGCGATACGGGGGCGCCAGGCGGAGACTTCCGGCTGAGCTGCGGCGGCCACGCTAAAAACGTACAAGACGACGGCGTACGGCGATCGGCAGTCTCACCCCATGAACAGCGAGAACACCGAGCCGGTGCGTTTCGACACCAAGATCGCCGTACTGCTCCGCGAGGACCTGGAGCCCTGGCAGCGCCTCAATGTGACGGCGTTCCTGGTCAGCGGCCTGGGCAGTGAGCTGCCGGAGGTGATCGGCGCCCCGTACGAGGACGCGGACGGGGTGGCGTACCTGCCCATGTTCCGCCAGCCGGTGCTGATCTTCGAGGGCACGAAGGAGACCCTGAAGGCGGCACACACCAGGACCCTGAGCCGGGCCCTGCCCCGCGCGGTCTTCACCGCGGACCTCTTCACGACGGGCAACGACCGCGACAACCGCGCGGCGGTACGCGCCGTGCCGACGGCCGAGCTGGATCTGGTGGGGCTGGCCGTGTACGGGCCCCGCAACGGCGTGGACAAGGTGTTGAAGGGGGCGCGGATGCACCCGTGAGGACACCGCGCCCCCTCGGCCGGGTCAGTGCTGGAACATGCCCGGCTGGTAGTCCCCGGCGGGCATCTGGACGATGACGTTCGCGCGGTTGTAGGCGTTGATGAGGGCGATCAGCGCCACCAGCCCGAAGAGCTGGTCGTCGTCGTAGTGCTTGCGGGCGTTGTCCCACACGTCGTCCGGTACGCCGCCGGCCGCGTCGGCGATCCGGGTGCCCTGCTCGGCCAGCTCCAGCGCGGCCCGCTCGGCCTCGGTGAACACCTTGGCCTCCCGCCAGGCCGCCACCAGGTGCAGCCGCTGCCCGG
This sequence comes from Streptomyces sp. MMG1121, assembly GCF_001280015.1. GTDB lineage: Bacteria > Actinomycetota > Actinomycetes > Streptomycetales > Streptomycetaceae > Streptomyces. The sequence goes on along the minus strand of NZ_LGDV01000118.1, from coordinate 289,080 downwards.
TCTCGCCGGCGGCGGCCGCGTCCTTGGTGTGCATGTCGGTGCAGAACCCGCAGCCGTTGATCTGGCTGGCCCGGATCTTCACCAGCTCCTGCGTGGCGGCCGGCACCCCCGCCTCGGCGATCGCCTGCCCCGCCGCGTTGAAGTGCTTGATCACCTTGGCGGCGAGGGGGCTGGCGTGGAGGTTGAGACGAGCTTCCATGATGTGCTCCTGTGCGTTCGGTGCTGCTTCACCTTCCTGACGGCGGGATCCGCCGGAATGTGACATGACCGAGTGTGACGGCCGCCACCTTCTCCTTCCGCTCGGCGCGGCCCGGAGACGGCCCGGCGCAGCAACAGGCCCCCTGCCGGCGGCGAACCGCCGGCAGGGGGCCTGATCGTGCCGGGTTACTTCTTCTTGCCCTGGGTCTGGGGGGCCCGTTTTTCGGTCCTGGTCAGCGGGGCGTGCACCCCAACTGACCTGCGGTCGGGTGGTCGTTGTCGGTCGTCGCTGGTCGTTGTCGGTCGTGCTCGGAGGGCCCAGTGGGGGCCCGGCGATGTATCACCCGGACCCTCACTGACGAAGAGGAGCAGCGTCACTCGACAGAATTCGAACGGACAATCTTCTGATCCGTAGGCGGGTGCGCTGAGGATGCGCACCCTGCCCCGCTTACCTGTAACGACGCCTACGGCCCGTGGAATGGCTGGGCGCGTACGTCAGCGTTCGCCATCGTTGATGTCAGGCCTTGATGTCAGCGGGAGCCCTGCCCACGGCCAGTAGATGCGAACTGGCGGCAAGCAATTCCGGGTACGGCTCTGCCATGCGCGCCGCCTCCATGGCGGAGGCAATCAGCTCGTCCGTGGGCCCCTCGCCCGGCTGCTGCTCAGCCGCCTTCGCGAGTGACCATGCAGGCCCCTCGATCCCGAAGACCTGCACGTCCGACAACCCCGAGGCCACCATCTCTGCCGCAAGTTCTTCTGCCCGGTGGAAGTAGGACAAGGTGAATCCTCGTACACCGTCATAGACAGCCGTCTCAAGAATCTTGGAGACGGAGTCACGAATCCGCTCGGTGTGCAGGTGGGCGTACGCGACGTGCTCAAAAAGCGACGCATAACGGTTGATTGCTGCCGCCGCAACCAATCCGCCCGGCTTCACCACTCGCTGAGCTTCCGCCAGCGCCTTGCGTCGATCATCGAGGTCGGGCAGGTGGTACAGCGGCCCAAGAAGCTGTACCACGTCGAAGCTGTCGTCCGGCTCGTGCAGCTCACGGGCGTCTCCCAAAATCGCTGAGCATACGGCCTCTGCACGCTCGACATGACGGGGCACGGGGTCCACAAGTGTCACCTCGTAGCCGTCCTTCACGAGCCATTCAGCGTGAATCCCGGTTCCCCCTCCCACGTCGAGCACGCGCGCCGGCGCGGGGGGCAAGAACCGTCGGAGAAGCTCTTGAGTCCTGACCAACTCCATACGTCCGTCTGCCGAGCTACGCAGGCGGCTGTCCTCGTTCACGGTCTCGCCGTAGAACCGCATCACGGAGGGAGCCAATTCGAGATTCGACATGGTCGCAGTATCCTGTGTACCGGTGGACCAGTCCAGCGCGGAGTAGGGGAAGCCATGGCCGTTCTGAAGTACGAGGAGATCGCCGAGTCTCTGCGCGCCCGCATCGCCGCTGGCGAGTTCGCCCCTGGGGCCACCATCCCATCCGGGCGCGATCTTGCCGAGCAGTGGGACGTCTCGCGGGCCACTGCCATCAAAGCCGTGGACGTGCTGCGCAACGACGGTGTGGTGGTGGCCAAGCAAGGTACCGGTTTCGTCGTCACGGAGACGCCCGTGGCGCGCCCCGCCGGCGCCCGCCGAGCCGGGTCGGCGCGCATCTTGGGCGGGATGCCGTTCCTCCGGATCGGTGCGCCCGACTGGGCAGAACCTCCCACCCGGGTCGCCAATGCGCTCGGGATCTCCCCCGGAGTACTGGCGCTCCGACGCATACGCGTTCTCCAGCTTCCGGACGGAACCCCGAATAGCTGCGTGGAGGCGTGGTTCCCTCCAGAGATCGCGGAGGCAGCACCTCGCCTCGCCGACACCGCCCCCATCGCCGAGGGCACGACTCGCTACGTCCGTAGGCAGACCGGTCGGTTCCCGGTCGAGGGCGTAGACGTCACCTCTGTTCGGCTCGCTACGGATGCGGAAGCGGACCGCTTGCAGGTGGCACCTGTCACTGCGGTCGCCGTGCTCCTTCACACGGCATACGACGAGGACGGTCGCCCCTTGGTTTGCGAGGAAGGCGTAACCCCGTCCTCGCTCTTCGAGCAGGTGGACACCTACGCCATGTAGGGTCTTCAAATCTCAAGCTGGACCGGTCCGCCGGTCCAGCTTTTTTGATGCCCCGTCATGTCATCTGACCTGCGGAAATCATCCAGTGCGTCACTCAACTCCATTTTCACCGCTTGACTGGACCGGTCCACCGGTCCAGTCTGTACATGCAACGCCGCTCCTGCTTCGTGAGGGGTGGTTCTGGATCGGGATGGCTCCCGCAACTAGGGGCCCCGCGCTGGTGGTTGCTTGAGAACTGCATAGGTGGGCCCCGCCTCCCCGAGTCGAAAAGGCGGACCGCGCAGCTACGCCGCGCATCGACCTCTTCGCAGCTCGTCTGCTGCGCCGGTTGCCTCTCCCGTCCGTCCGGACCTGCCGTGAGCGGGGCTGTACGGGCGGGAGTGCGGGGAGCCGGATCTCGACTCCACAGGTCGCCTTGGAAGGGACACCGCATGTTCGGTACCAGGCACAGCATCGTCGTCATGCACGGCCCGCGCGGCCGTGGCTACCAGTACTCGTGCAGCTGCGGCGCCACGGGCTGGGTGAGCGGCAGTTACACCCGCGCCAAGCAGATGGGCGAGAAGCACAAGGCCGCCAAGACCAACGGCCGCTAACCGAAAGGAAGACGTCAGCATGGATTCGCTGGTGAGCAGTGTGATCGCTGTAGTCGGAACACTCCTTGGCGCGGTGGTCGCCGGGCTGCTTCAGCACCGCGTCTCCCGCCTGGACCGGCGGGACACGCAGGATCAGGCACTGCGCCGTGAGCGGCTCTCGGCCGTGACGAGCCTGGTCGCCGCGCTGAGCGAGCATCGCCGCGCGATGTGGGTCCGGGAAGACTTACGCCTCGCTGATGCTCCGTCCGACGCCTATGCGGAAGCGCGGGCACAGAGCCATACCACACGCGCCGCGATCACGGCGCCGCTCACTGCCGTGAAGATCCTCGCTCCGTCGCTCACCGAGGCGGCCGAGGACGCGGCACGTGCTTGCTACGCCCTGCGGGCGGTGGCCGACAACGACGTACTGACCGCCCGCCGTGAAGCGGCGATCAGCGCGGCAGACCGCCTCGTCTGCGCGGCGGCCGAACTGATCTGACAGGCAAGACCAACCCATCCAACCGAAACGGCGCGCACCCCCGGAGCGGCTACTCCGGGGGTGCTTTTCGGGCCGTTCCACCTGAGAGGAACCACAACCCAATGAACCACATCGTCACTGTTCAGGATGCTGTTACCGCGTTCGCGGACTGGAACGAGCCGACGGATGCGGAGTTGGACGCGATCGAGCAGGAGATGCCGCTGATCCTGGCGGACGTCGACCTGTTGGACGCGCAGATCATCGCCCTGGACCGCACCCCGAACGAGTTGGACGTCCGCCGGATCCGCCGGGCCCGCCGCCGGGTGCTGACGGAGCGGGCGACGCTGGCCAACCGCACGGCCACGGCGAGCACGCAGGGCGGCGCGGCGTGAAGGCGAAGACCGTGCTGCCCGCCGTCGCGATGACGGCGGTCTCGATGGTCCTCACGCTGGCCGTGGTTGTGATGTGGCTGGGCCGGACGGTGCCGTGGCCGGTCGCGCTCGTCGTCGGTCTCGGGATCGACGGTGGATGGCTGGCCACTCTCGCCTACGAACGCCGTCTCGCCGCGCAGGGCGACCACAGCAACGGCGTGACCGCCGTCGGCTGGTCCTTCGGCGTCATCGCGGCCGGCGTCCTGGTGGCGCACGCGCTCACCGCCGACGGCTCCGCCACCGCGTGGCTGGCCGTGTCCTGGCTCCCCATCGCGGCCAAGGCACTCTGGCTGGTCCACGGGCTGTGGGAGCGCACCGCGCTCACTCCGACCGCGCTGGACGCGATCCGGGGCATCCAGCAGGAAGCCCGCGACGAGGCGGCCGTGGCCCGCGCCCGCTTGCGGGCTGAAGCGGCCACCGAGGCGACCCGGCTTGAGGCCGTGACGGGAGCTGGGGCCCGCGTCGCACGCGTCACGGCCAAGACCGCCAAGACCCTCGCGGGGGCGTGGTCGACGCTGGAGGCAGCCCGCGCTGGTGAGGAGACCGGCAGGGCGCTGACCAGCGTGACGGCCTGCGTCACACCCGGTGTCACGCCTCACTGGGAACTGCCCGTGTGGGGCCCGCTGGAGCCAGTTGTGGTGCCCGCGCTGGAAGGGCCCGTGCTCACTGATGACGCGCTCGACTCGCTGGTGGACGACATCCGTCACAGCGAAGACCCGGCCCTGTCGTACCGGGAGATGTCCTCCCGCTTCCGGGCCGCCGGTCACTCTGCGTCCGAGGTCCGCCTGCGGGCCGCCTGGAAGCGCGTCGTGTGATGGCGGCGCTGCCGGTGTTCCGGTGGCGTCTGGCTCCGGACGGATACGCCACCTCCCGCCAGCTTCGGGCGCGCGGACTGCGCCCCGGCGGTCAGCCGGTGGCCGCTCAGCTCGAACGCCCGCGGCGTCGGCGTGGACCACTGGTCGCCTACCTGTACCGGGTCGACCTGGCCAAGCCCGTGCGGCCGATGACGCCGGCGAAGTGGGCGGCCCTGGCCAAGGCCAACGCCGCCCGCCGCATCTGCCCGCAGTGCCGCGCGGATGCCGGATACGTCATCCCGCCCTCGCTCGGCACGTGTGCGCCCTGTGCTTTCCCCGAACCCTCCTCTGCCGTAAGGAGTGCCTGACCGTGAGCAAGTCCGACATCCGCCGCTTGGACAAGGCGATCCACAACGCCGAACGCAAGCTCCAGGCGGTGCGCAACCAGGAGATGTGGCCGCTGGAGGGTCACGAGCGGCGCGCGGTCCTGCGGGCCGCCGCCGGCGGCGCCTACAGCCTGCACCGGGGCAACGGCACCGCCCGCGCCGACAACAAAATCGACAACCTGTTCAGTTCGGCCGAGACCCGGCTCATCACGGAGATCGCCGCGTTCAAGGCCGAGCGTCAGCGTCTGGTGACCGAGGCCGCCAGGGACAAGGCTGCGAAGAAGTCCTCGGGGTGGTGGTGACCATGGCCGCCAAGGCGACGCCTCCGGGCCAGTGCCCGCAGTGCTGGCAGCACGCCTACGACCGGAGCATTCACCGCAAGCTGCGGCCCCGCGAGGACTGCCCGCAGTGCGTGGACCACATGGTCAACGGCTGCCCGTACATCGTGCCCAAGAAGCCGTCCCGCTGGTGGTGACGACTCCCGCGCCGCGCGCTCTTCCCGCCGGCTGACGCGCGGCCTGTACGCCTCGACAGCCGGGGCGGCCGTCCCTGCCAGGTCCCGGCCACCCCGGCGCTTCTCTCTCAACTCCCGCCCCGATCGGGGCAGTCTGGAGCAGTCCCAGCATGTCTGAGAACGTCGTTCACCTCTACAAGGCCACCGACCCCGACCGCGAGCCCGCCGGTTCCGTGGCTGGTGAGGGGTCGACTCTAACCCTCGTCACCGACCCGTCGGCCGAACCCCCGGCGCAGGTACTGCCGTTGTGGGTGCGCTCCGGCCGCGCCATCAAAACGGTTGTCACCCACGAGACCACCCGGACCACCGCCCGCGCCCTCGCCCGGCACACCCTCTACGTGGCCGGCGGGGCCCGGATCGCGGCCCGCCGTACCTGGGACGGCCGTACCGCCGCCCGCTATGAGCGGATGCTTCGTGCGGCGGAAGCCGCGGGGAACCACGAGGGGGCTGCCGAGTGGGAAGAGCGCGGGCAGCGCTTCCGCGAGGCACGCCACCGCCGCCGCATGGACCTGCTCCACTCCCCCCTCGACGCCGCCAAGGGCGCGGCCGTCAGCGCCGGTATGGGCGTCGGTGGCCTGGTGCTGCTCGGTGTCGTGATGGCGATCGCCACCAAGGACGCCACCGAGGTGGTCACGCCGCTGATGGCGGTCATCAAGTTCATCAACCTGATGATCACCATCGTCCAGGTGGTGTGGGGGCCCGCGATCACGATCGGCCCGCTCCTTGCGCTGCTCGCGCTGTGGTCGGTCGGCGCCCACCAGCACGCCGCCCCTCAGTGGGCGCTGCCCGCCAGCGTCCGCAACGGTGAGGGCGAGCCGATCACCCCGTCCATCGTGGTCAAGGCCCTGCGCGACCTCGGTGTCCCGGCGCTGCGGAAGGCCATCACGGAGATGGGCGACGCCGGCGCGTCCATGCTCGGGCCGATCACCATTGCCGGGTGCGGGGTCGAGGTGGACGTCACCCTGCCCTCCGGGGTGTCCACGAACGAGGTGCAGCAGCGCCGCCGCAAGCTCGCCGAGAACCTCTCCCGGCACGAGCACGAGGTGTTCATCACCATCCCGCAGGCGGCCCGCACGGTGCGGCTGTGGGTCGCCGACTCCGGAGCGCTGGACGAGCCGATCGGCCCGTCCCCGCTGGTCACCGACGAGACGATGACCGCCAACTACAAGACCGGCAAGGCCCCGTGGGGTCAGGACCTGCGCGGTGACGCCGCGAGCCTGAGCCTGTATCAGCGCCACCTGCTGGTGACGGGTCTGTCGAACCAGGGCAAGACTGCCGCTCTGCGTGCGCTCGCCCTGTGGGCCGCTCTCGACAAGACCGTCGAGTTCCGGATCGCTGACCTCAAGGGCGCCGGCGACTGGGCCATGTTCGACGGCCTGGCCACGGTGCTCATTCAGGGTCCGGCCGATGAGCAGGTGATCGAGGCCACCGAGATGGTTGAGGGTCTGGTTGAGGAGATGAACCGCCGGATCGAGGTCCGCCGCAGCAACCCCGGTGCGGTGTTCGATCCGCTCATCGGCATCGTGGACGAGGCACAGGTGGCGTTCATGTGCCCGGCCGTGGACGAGGGCAAGAAGCCCTACGGCGGGGCCAAGGCAACCTCCCGCTACTTCATGGGCGTCCGCAAGGTCCACAACCAGGGCCGCGTCGTGGACGTGCTGATGTGGGAGGGAACGCAGGACCCCACCGATCAGAACCTTCCCAAGCTCGTGCGTGAGGGCGCCCACACCCGCGCCTCTCTCGCCCTGGGCACCGAATCCCAGTCCCGCATGGCGCTGGGGGACAAGGCCGTGGACGGCGGCGCGGCCCCGCACCTGCTGCGTCAGGGCCTGGACAAGGGAACGTTGGTCGTCGCGTCCGACGGTATCGAGATTCCCAAGGGCCAGTCGTCCATCACGGTGCGCACGCATTTCATCGACGATGAGGGCGCTACGGCCATCACCGACCGGGCCAAGGCCCTGCGCTCCGGCGTCGTCACCCTGCACGCCATCGAGCGCGACGAGGAGCGGGACCCGCTCGCCGACATCGCGGCCGTGGTCGGCACCAACGCCCGCGTGCGTACGCAGGAGGTCATCACCCGGCTCGCCAGCCTGAACACCGAGGCCTACGGCGGCTGGACCTTCCTCGACCTCAAGCGCGTCCTCGACGGCACCGGCGCCGAACCGTACAAGTCCGACGGCGTGATGGTCATCAGCCGTGACCGGCTCACCCGCGCACTCGCCGACCGCGACGACACCGGTTCCGCTTCCGCTTCCTGATCACAGGGAGGCGACCCCCGCCGGGCCAGGGAGGCAGGGAGAACTCCCTAACCCCCTCCCTGACCCGCCTCCCTGGCCCTGACCAGCACCAATGATCGCTCAGGGAGTCAGGGAGCCGCGCAGGCCAGACTCTCGAAAACCCCCTCTACACGGCATCTCGAAGGGGGTGCCGCGTCCTCCCTCACCCAGCACCGGAAGGGATTCCGCATGACCCCCGAAACCACCCCGACAACGTCTCCTGCGACCACCGGGATGACCGAGGACGAAGCCACCGCCGAGGCCCGCCGGATCATCGCCGACGCCTACCGGCCGGCGCCCGAAACCCCGACCGCGCACCGCGACGACACCCCGCTTCCCCGCTACGGCAGCACCCCGCCCGTCGCCCAGCCGGGCCGACCGCCGATGAGCCAGGGCGCCACCGACGCCAGCGTCCTCATGCTCTCCGGCGCCGCCGCCACCTCCATGACCGGGCTCACCGCCGCCGTACTCATGTACGTCTCCCAGACCGCCAACCCCGTCGTGTGCGCCATCGTCTTCGGCGCCCCCACCGCCTTCGTCCTCGCCCTCGCCAAGCTCGCCAAGCGCGCCCAGCCCGCCCCGGACATCCACCAGCACTACGAGGGCCCCGTCTACCAGGACCAGCGCAACGTGCGCACCACCACGCGCGGCGTGTGGGCCAAGACCAACAACCACCAGTGAGGGAAGGAATCCCGCACGTGGAAGACGAGATCTACTGCGACGACTGCGCCGACTACGGATGCCCCGAACACGAGATGTGTGAGGAGTGCTCCGGCGACATCTGCAACGAGTGCGGCGGCTGCGACTGCCCCGACAACCTCTGCCCCGGCTACGTCGCCCACTACACCGGCACCGACTCCTAGTGCTGTGACCGGAAACGTTGACCGGGGCGACGGATGCAGTGGACGGCGTTGGGTCCTACTTCCGCTGCGTGAGACGTCCGGTTCAGGCGATCACGCTGACTGCTGTCGCCTGCGGCCCCTTCGTGCCTTGGCCGATTTCGAATTCGACACGCTGGTTCTCCTCCAGGATCCGGAACCCCCTTCCCTGGATCTCGCTGTAGTGGACGAACACCTCAGGGCCCCCGCCATCTGGGGTGATGAACCCGAACCCCTTCTCCGCATCGAACGACTTCACAGTGCCCTGAGCCATGGTCGTGTCTCCCAGTCGATGTCCGAGTTCCTTGATGGAGCCAGGTAGAGACGTACCCGCCACGACAACGCAGGAGCCAGAAGTCACCTAAACGGTGGCAGGCCGTGTGGAGGCTGGCCTGCTCAGCCGAAGCAAACGATCGACCCGGTGAAGGTTGCCGGTCACAGCACTAGCTACGTCAAGGGCGGCCCCCCATTCCGCCAAGAACCGGGGCCGCCCTCGTTCCACCCACCAACTGAACAGTGGAGGTCACCCAGCATGACCCATCCGACCGACAACCGGCGAGCACGCGGCCACCTGCACACCGCGCTGCACCTCGCGGCGGACGGTCTTCCAGTGCTGCCGCTGCGCAAGGGGAAGGTGCCGTTCGGGAACTGCCCGGCCTGCGCACAGAACGCGTGCGGCGGCCGGCCGAACATGAAGACCCCCGGCCCCTGCGCCTGCCCGAAGCCGTGCCACGGCTGGGCCGCCGCCACCACCGACCCGCACGTCCTCAACTCCCCTGCCTGGGCATCGGCGTGGCGGCACGCGGCGACGGTCGCCTACCACCCCGGCGGCGCCGGCGTGACCGTGGTCGACCTGGACGACCCCGCCGCCGTCCGGTGGGCCCGCACCACCCTGCCCCTCACGCGGACCGTGACCACCACGAGGGGTGAGCACTGGATCTACCGGGGCACCATGCCGTCATCGAACGCCGTACGGCCCGGCGTCGACATCAAGTCCCTGATGCAGTACGCCCGTTGGCTTGGTCCCGGCACCGGCGCCACAGCCGCTCTCCCGGGCGCTGTGCGCGCGCTGGCAGTAAACCCATCGCCCGCCCGCAGGGCGCCACAGACGCTCTCAGCGCCTCTGAAGAGCCATGGGGGCGAGTGCCCACACCGCATGCCCGCCTATCTGGACCGTGGCATCGCCATGGCCGTGCAGCGCATCACCGAGGCCCGCAGCGCCATCCACGCGACCGTGTACTGCACGTTCCTCGCGGTGCTGTCGACGCACGGCCGGTGCGGTTGCCTCACCGACGCCCACGTCGCGCGGCTGTTCACCGCCGCACAAGCCAAGGGCGAATCCCCCAGGCACTGCACCGACGCGTGGACCAACGCCCTGACCACGCTGGGGCTGTAACCATGTCCGACGACGACAAGAACCCGGCCCGTGAGGTCATCACCGACTACGCACAGGCGCACTTCCGGTACTTCCGCACCGCCGACGGCACCGTGTACGCGCAGAGGAACGGCCACCCCGTGGCCCGCCCGATCCGCTCCCAGGGCACGACCGGCAGCCACCGCCAGGAACTCATGGTCGGCCTGTACAGGGACGGACTCGGCGTGTTCAACGGGACTGCGCTCAAGGAGGCGTTGGACTTGATCGAAGCACTTGCACTGTCCGAGGACGTGCAGCCCGTGTACATCCGCGTCGCCCCGGGGTTCGACGGGGCCACCTGGTTGGACCTCGGCCGCGCCGACGGGCAATCCGTCCGCATCCACCCGACCGGCTGGGACATCGCCGTTCCCGATCCGCGTGAGGTGTGCTGGCGGCGCACCCAGCTCACCGGCGAACTCCCGATGCCAGTCAAGAACACGGACGGCAAGGGCATCGATCTGCTGATGCGGCTGTGCAACTTCGCCAACGCAGAAACCGAGTGCCTGGCCATCGCGTGGCTGATCGGGTGCCTCGGGCCGTCCGTGCCCGTCCCGGCCCCGTTCCTCACCGGCCCGCAGGGCGCCGGCAAGTCGACCGGCGGCCGGATGCTCGTGCGGATCGTCGAGGGCATGACCGGTGACCTGCGACGGGCCCCGAAGGACGAAGAGAACCTGATCGCCGCCGTCGCGGCGGGCTGGGTGACCGCGCTGGACAACCTCTCCCACATGAGCCCGGACCTGTCCGACGCCATGTGCTGCATCGTCACCGGAGCCGAGAACGTCAAGCGAGCGCTGTTCACCGACGGGGACGTCTTCCGTGTCGGCTACCGCCGCCCCCTGCTCCTGACCGGTATCGACGTGGGAGTCATCCGCCCCGACCTCGCCGAACGGCTCCTGCCGCTGCGGCTGGAGCGGCCTCAGGTGCGGCGCACCGAAGATGAGCTGTGGACGGAGTACGCAGAGGTGCTGCCCGTCGTCCTCGGCTCGATCCTGGACCTGACGGTCAAGGTCCGCGCGGCAGAGGCGGAGACCCCTACCGACCTGCGGATGGCGGACTTCGCGCACCTGTGCGCGCAGCTCGACGCGGCCACCGGTCTCGGAGCGCTCACCGCCTACCGAGCCAGCCTGGACGACCTCAACGACGACGTCATCGAGGGCGACCTCCTGGCACAGACCGTCCTCGCGTATGCCGCCGGCCTGGAAACGGGTGCGGAACAGCGGATGACGTCCACGGAGTGGCTGCACTGCCTCAGCCGCGTCTACACCGGGGACGACTTCCGCCCCCTGCCCAAAGGCTGGCCGACCACGGGCAAGGTGCTCTCCGACCGTCTCAAGCGGCTACAGCCCACCCTCGCCGCCCGTGGTGTCCTCATCGACTCGGGCCGCACCAGGGAGGGCCGCTACATCGTGATGACCCGCACACTCGGCGCGCCGTCGCACGAGCAGCAGGCGTTCTGACCGGCGCCACGGCCGTACGAGCAAGAGGAGCACCGGCGGCGGCGCGTGCTCCTCTTGCTGTTCGGCGCTCGCGCCGCCCGATGGTCGCGCCGCGCAGCGGCTCCTTCTTCACGCCCTGAGCCGCGCCGCACCACCACAAACACCCCCTCCTTCTCCTAAGTAGGGGAATGCTGCGTCACAGCGTCACGGGGCCCGCGAAAACGGCGGGTGACCTGCGCCTACAGGCGTGACGCAGATGGCCCATCTCTGCGTCACGCCGCGTCACCTGCGTCACCCGTGACGGACAGCCTGCGTCACCGATGACGCACCTCCAACGCTCTGCGTCACCCAAAAACCGCAGGTCAGAAGGCCTGAATGACGCAGGTGACGCAGTGACGCAGAAATCCGCACCTCGGACACACGCGGAGTCCGAGGAACCCCCGAAGTCAACGCGACTCAACCTCTGAGGAACCCATGAACCGAAATGGTTCCGCTCAACCCGACCCCCGCGCCATCCTCCGCAACGGCCTCCCCGACCGGTATCTGACGCCGGACGACATCGCCGAGATCTTCGAGGTGCCCAAAGAGACCGTCTACCAGTGGCGTAAGAAGCGCCTGGGCCCGCCCGGCTTCCGTATCGGCAAGCACGTGCGCTACGACCCCTCCGACGTGTACGCCTACGTCACTCAACGGAAGAGCGTCACCCAAGACGCTGCCTAGGCGTCCACGCACCGCACCGTTCCACTCCTCGGGGAGGGCCACGACGTGGCCCTCCCCGCCTCATGTCCGGAAGGGGCTGTTGCCCGAAATGGCAGGAAGCATCCAAGACCGTTGGTTCAGGACCGAGACCGACACCAACGGCAAGACCATCCGGGTCAAGACCGAGCGCCATGGCACCGGCCTGCGCTACAGGGCTCGCTACTTCGCGCCCGACGGCAAGCGCAAGAGCAAGTCGTTCGCCGACGGACAGAAGCGCCTCGCCGAGCAGTGGCTGAGCAAGATGGCTGCGGACGTGGCTCGTGGCGACTACATCGACCCGAACGCGTCCCGGACGTCCTTTCAGGAGTTTGCGGAGGAGTGGCTTGTGAGCCAGAGCGGAGACCCGAACACCCGAGCGTCGATGCAGTCCCAACTCAGGCTGCACGCCTTTCCCCGCATCGGGTCACGTCCGCTCGGGTCGTTCCAGCCGAGCCACGTTCGCGAGTTCGTGACGCAGCTCGAAGCGTCCGGCATGTCTGGCGCGTACGCCCGTGTGATCTTCTCCAACGTCCGCGCCGTTCTCGGCGCGGCCGTCGAGGACGGCTACCTTCGCCGGAACCCCTGCAACTCGCGCACGGTGACGCTCCCCGAGATGGGCTTGCGCCGTGTGGTCCCGTGGCAGCCGGAACGCGTCTTCGCTGTGCGGGCCGCCATGGTCGAGCGCTTCCGCACCATGGTCGACATGGGCGCCGGCTGCGGCCTGAGACAGGGTGAGATCCTCGGCCTGTGCGTCGATGAGCTGGACTTCGACACCAACACCCTGCACGTGGTGCAGCAACTCAAGCTGAGCCTGAGCAAGGCCGTGTTCGCGCCCCCGAAGGGCGGCAAGCTCCGTGACGTGCCTCTGCCTGATCCCGTGGCGGAGGCGCTGAAGATACACATCGAGCGCTTCCCGCCCGTGGAGATCACGTTGCCCTGGATGCGAGCGAACGGCCAGCCCGTGACCAAGCGCCTGATCTTCAGCGGGCCCAACGGTGGGCACGTCTGGCGTACGTCGCTAAACGAGGACCACTGGAAGCCCGCTCTCGCGAAGGTCGGCGTCATCCCGAAGGCCAAGAGCCGCGAGCACGCCGCCGCCCGCGAGCACGGCATGCACGCCCTGCGGCACTTCTACGCGTCCGTCCTCCTGGACGCCGGAGAAAGCATCAAGGCCGTCAGTGAGTACCTCGGGCACTCCGATCCGGGCCTGACTCTGAAGGTGTACGCGCACCTCATGCCCAGCAGCCGGGACCGTGCCCGGAAGGCTCTCGGGCAGGCGCTCCGGCCGCAAGGCTCGGGGGACTGAGGGCCCACAGTGGGCCCGGGCCGTGAAAATGCCCCCGATCCGCGCCATGAGCGCAGGTCAGGGGCATGATCACCAAACCTACTTCTTCTTGCCCTGGTTCTTGACCGCCTCGATCGCCGCGGCGGCCGCCTCGGGGTCGAGGTACTTGCCGCCGGGGGTGACCGGCCTGAAGTTCTCGTCCAGCTCGTAGTACAGCGGAATGCCCGTCGGGATGTTCAGGCCCGCGATGTCGGCGTCGGAGATGCCGTCCAGGTGCTTGACCAGGGCGCGCAGCGAGTTGCCGTGCGCCGCGACCAGGACGGTGTGGCCGTCGAGGAGGTCCGGGACGATCGCGTCGTACCAGTACGGGAGCATGCGGAGGACGACGTCCTTCAGGCACTCCGTCCGCGGGCGCAGCTCCGGCGGGAGCGTGGCGTAGCGCGCGTCGTCGAACTGGGAGAACTCGGAGTCGTCGGAGAGCGGCGGGGGCGGGGTGTCGTACGAGCGGCGCCAGAGCATGAACTGCTCCTCGCCGAACTCGGCCAGCGTGGCCGCCTTGTCCTTGCCCTGGAGGGCGCCGTAGTGGCGTTCGTTCAGGCGCCAGCTGCGGTGGACCGGGATCCAGTGGCGGTCCGCGGACTCCAGCGCCAGCTGGGCCGTGCGGATCGCGCGCTTCTGGAGGGACGTGTGGACCACGTCGGGGAGGAGGCCGGCGTCCTTCAGAAGCTCGCCGCCGCGGACTGCCTCCTTCTCGCCCTTCTCGTTGAGGTTGACGTCCACCCAGCCGGTGAACAGGTTCTTCGCGTTCCACTCGCTCTCGCCGTGGCGGAGGAGGATCAGCTTGTACGGTGCGTCGGCCATGGGAAAGAGCGTAATCCACGCGTTCGGGGCGCCGCCCGGACCGGCCGGTGGGTGGACGGTTGACGGCGTCTGTTAATCGAGTGGTCGCCGGCAGCCTCCATCTGTAAGTTGTGCTCACCGCTTGAGCCACTTACGGCGCCTCCATGAGGGCGCTTTGCGATCCGTGGGGGGATTTGTCATGTCCGCCGCTCGTCTCCGACGTGCCGCCCGGGAGAGCGTCTCCGGGCTCCCCCGTGAGTTCTGGTGGCTGTGGACCAGCACCCTGGTCAACCGGCTCGGCGCCTTCGTGGCCACCTTCATGGCCCTCTACCTCACCCTCGACCGCGGCTACTCGGCCTCGTACGCCGGTCTCGTCGCCTCCCTGCACGGGCTCGGCGGCGTCGTCTCCTCGCTGGGCGGCGGGGTGATGGCCGACCGGCTCGGACGGCGGCCGACCCTGCTCATCGCCCAGTCGGCCACCGCCGCCTCCGTCGCGCTGCTCGGCTTCATGACCGACCCGGTCGCCATCGCCGGCGTCGCCTTCCTCGTCGGCATGGCCTCCAACGCCTCCCGGCCGGCCGTGCAGGCGATGATGGCCGACATCGTCCGCCCCGAGGACCGCGTCCGCGCGTTCTCCCTCAACTACTGGGCCATCAACCTCGGTTTCGCCGTCTCCTCCATGGCCGCCGGGTTCATCGCCGAGTTCAGCTACCTCGCCGGGTTCCTCATCGAGGGCGGGATGACCCTGGCCTGCGCGCTCGTCGTCTTCCTCAAGGTGCCCGAGTCCCGCCCGCCGGCGGCCGCGCACACCAAGGGCGCGGAGGACGCCGTCAGCCTCGTCACCGTGCTGCGCGACAGGCGGTACATGGCGGTCGTCGGGCTGTCCTTCCTGGTCGCGCTGGTCTTCCAGCAGGGCTCGGTCGGCCTGCCGGTGGCCATGGGACGGGCCGGGTTCTCGCCCGCCGACTACGGCCTCGCCATCGCCGTCAACGGCATCCTGATCGTCGCCCTGCAGATCCCGGTCACCCGGTTCATCGAGCACCGCGACCCGCGCACCCTGCTCGTCGCCTCCTCGCTCCTCGCCGGGTACGGCTTCGGGCTCACCGCCTTCGCCGGATCGGTCGGCGTCTTCATGGTCACCGTGTGCGTGTGGACCCTCGCCGAGATCGTCAACGCCCCCACCCAGACCGGCCTCGTCGTCCGTCTGTCCCCGGTCCACGGCCGCGGCCGCTACCAGGGCGTGTACACCCTGTCGTGGTCCGTCGCCGCACTGGTCGCCCCGCTGATGTCCGGCATGGTCATCGACCGGCTGGGGGCCGCGTGGCTGTGGGGGACGTGCGCCGCGGTGGGGACGGCCGCCGGGCTGGGGTACGGCCTGCTCATGCGGGGGCTGCCCGCGGCCGAGCAGCCAGCGGCCGAGCAGCCAGCGGCCGAGCAGCCAGCGGCCGAGCAGCCAGCGGCCGAGCAGCCCGCGGCCGAGCGGCCCGTCGCCGAGGAACCGCGGCCGGCCGCGAGGCCCGAGTCGGCGCCGAGCATTTAATTCCAGCGGTCGACCATTTAATTCCAGTGTCCGCGGAATGTAATTGCATTCATATTCACCGTTCCTTCAAACATGTGTAGGAGTGCACTCGTAAGTTCACCCCTCAGGGCGCCCGCGTTCCCCCGAATGCCCCAAACCCCGCCTCCGTTGATGGTCGTTAGCTGTCCGTGATTCGATTGGACTGGCGCACGGCCGCAGATCATCCGACAAGGACGCTCCGCTGGGACGACGATGCGGACCGCACGTCATGCTCGGACCTGCTCGATGATTTCATGAAAAGACTCAGCGCCATGGAAAATGAATACTGGCGGGCCATGACGGATCTTTACGGAACATTCTGAGGCCACGCCCGGAGGTTTATCGTGGACAGGATTCAGCAGGACGCCGGTCTCTACGACGATGCCGGCCTCTACGGCGACGCCCCTCTCTACGACGACGCCTGGAGCGCCCCGGAACAGGACATCGGGCCGAACGACTGGGACCCGGTCGAGGAACTGGCCCAGATGCTGGCCTCGCCGACCGTCACCATCCCCGCTCCCACCCCGCCGAACGTACCGCGCCAGCGCCGGAGCAACCGTCGGCGACTGCGCCAGGAATCCCATCTGCTCGACGGCGGCCGTCGCGTCACCCACATCACGCTGCTGATCGTGACGGTCTCACTGTGCGCGGTGTGCATGCTCGGATGGTCCCTGTGCTATTCCTACGGCCAACTGTGCGTGATCGCCTCGACGGTGCTGCCGGGGAGCCTGGCGAAATGCTGGCCGCTGACGGTGTACGGCCCGTGGTTCGTGGCCGCCCTTTCCGTCCTGCGCGCCACCGCTCAGCACCGCAGTGCGCGGCGGTCCTGGTGCGTCGTACTGGCCGCTTCCGCAATGGCCGTGGCACTGTGCGTCAGCCACTCGTCACACGCGATGCTCTCATTAGTGATCTTCGGAATTCCGCCGGTCACCGCCCTGGTGTGTTTCTGGGAACTCGTCGGCCAGATCCCGGCCAAGCCCCGGGCCCGGCACGCCACCCATACCGATCCGCCGAATGCGGCGCCATGAAGGCCGTGAGCACGGCGTGAACACGGGCAGGCGAAGGGCCGGTGTGAAGTGAGTTCACACCGGCCCCGGGTGGTGCTTCAGCCGCACTGGCAGGGGTTGCCCGACTGGCAGCCGCAGCCGCAGCCCGAGCCGCAGCCGCACGCGCCGAACAGCGGAAGGCTCCTGATCTCGGCGGGCTGGTCGGTCTCGCGCTCCTGCGTGGGGTCGGGCGTGATGCCGGGGGATTCGGCCATGGGTCCCTCCTAGACGCTGGGGCAGAGATGCCCTCGTCCATTTCATGCCCGTTTCCCCGGGCGCATCAACGGCGCACGGAGGCGCCCACGCGCCCCGGCCGGGGCGCCGCAAGCCCCACGGTCGTACGGCTGCGGTCGGCCCGGCCCCCGGCCGTACGGCCTCCCGGTCGAAACGTTCCGCCCAGGATCAGGCGCCCTCGACCCCCGTCGCCGGGCGGATGTCCTGCTGGAGCTCGTCCGCGTGCTCGCCGGTGACCAGGTAGACCACGCGCTTGGCGACGGCCACGGCGTGGTCGGCGTAGCGCTCGTAGTAGCGGCCGAGCAGGGTGACGTCCACGGCCGTCTCGATGCCGTGCTTCCAGCGCTCGTCGATCAGGTGCTGGAAGAGCGTGCGGTGCAGCAGGTCCATCTCGTCGTCGTCCTGCTCCAGCTGGAGCGCGAGGTCGACGTCCTTCGTGATGATCACCTCGGCCGCCTTCGCCATCAGGCGCTGCGCGAGCTGGCCCATCTCCAGGATCGTGGCGTGCAGGTCCTGCGGGACCGCGCGCTCCGGGAAGCGCAGCCGGGCCAGCTTCGCCACGTGCTGGGCGAGGTCGCCGGAGCGCTCCAGGTCGGCGGACATCCGCAGTGACGTGACGACGATCCGCAGGTCCGTGGCCACGGGCTGCTGCCGGGCCAGCAGGGCTATCGCCCGGGCCTCCAGGTCGTGCTGGAGTTCGTCGACCTTCTGGTCCGCCTCGATCACGCTCTCGGCGAGCTTCAGGTCGGCGTCCAGGATGGCGGTCGTGGCGCGCCCGATCGCCGACCCGACCAGCCGGGCCATCTCCACCAGACCGTCGCCGATCGAGTCAAGTTCCTCGTGGTACGCGTCCCGCATCAGGGTTCCCTCTCCTACGTGCGTGTTTTCCGGGGTACGAAACCGGCGGTGCGAACCCCACGCTCCCACGGTCGGGCTCGCACGCGTCCTTTTCTGCCACCACAAATGAACCAATGCTGGCTCCAAGGTGAACTCTGGGCGACGAGTGTCCGAGGTCGCACCCGGACGGCTGTGGGCATGTCGTACCCCCTGCTTAACCTGGATGCATGGACGTGAACGCGGCGGTCGCCGCAGCGGCAGCGATCGCCGGGGTGCTCACCGGTGTCATCGCCATGCTGGCGTTCCGCTGGAGTGAACGCGACCAGAAGCGACCGACCAGGACTTCTTTGCATACCGATCCCATACTCCCGCCGGGCGTGGACACCGTGCTGTCCGTGCTCCGCTCCTCGGCCGTCGTCCTCGACGAGGCCGACGCCGTGGTCAAGGCCAGCTCCGCCGCCTACGCCCTCGGGCTGGTGCGCGGCGGCAAGCTGGCCGTCGAACCCATGCTCCAGATGGCGCGGGACACCAGGAGAGACGGCGAGATACGCCAGGTCGAGCTGGACCTGCCCCGGCGCGGCACCGGACGGGGCGAGGCCCTCGCCGTCTCCGCCCGCGTGGCCCCGCTCGGCTCCCGCCTGGTCCTGCTGCTGGTCGAGGACCTGACCGAGGCCCGCAGGATCGAGGCCGTACGACGCGACTTCGTGGCGAACGTCAGCCATGAGCTGAAGACGCCCGTCGGCGCGCTCTCCCTGCTCTCCGAAGCGGTCATGGACGCCTCCGACGACCCCGAGGCCGTCCAGCGCTTCGCGGGCCGCATGCAGATCGAGGCGACCCGGCTGACCAACCTGGTCCAGGAACTGATCGACCTGTCGCGCGTGCAGAACGACGACCCTCTCGAAGACGCCGAGCCCGTCCGCGTGGACGAACTGGTCGCCGAGGCCATCGACCGCTGCCGCCACCAGGCCGGTACGAAGCAGATCACCATGGCCGCCGGCGGTACGGCCGATCTGCACGTCTGGGGCAACCGGGGGCAGCTGGCCGCCGCTCTCGGCAACCTCGTCGAGAACGCCGTGAACTACTCCCCGGCCCGCACCCGTGTCGGCATAGCCGCCCGTCATGTCTCCGCACCCGGCGGCGACATGATCGAACTCGCCGTCACGGACCAGGGCATCGGCATCTCCGACAAGGACAAGGACCGCATCTTCGAGCGCTTCTACCGCGTCGACCCGGCCCGCTCCCGGGCCACCGGAGGCACCGGTCTGGGTCTCGCGATCGTCAAGCACGTGGCCGCCTCGCACGGCGGGGAGGTCACGGTCTGGAGCGCCGAAGGCCAGGGCTCCACCTTCACCCTCAGACTGCCGGAGGCGGGCGTGGCCCGCGACCGCGCTGGGCAGCACCCCGACCCCGACCTCGATGACGAGGCCGGCGTTCCCACCGAGTCATCCCCGTACGAACCGCTTCCTGCCCCGGAGGTCCTTCCGTGACCCGAGTGCTCGTCGTCGAGGACGAGGAGTCCTTCTCCGACGCCCTGTCGTACATGCTCCGCAAGGAGGGCTTCGAGGTCGCCATCGCGGCCACCGGCCCCGACGGACTCGACGAGTTCGAGCGCAACGGCGCCGACCTCGTCCTCCTCGACCTGATGCTGCCGGGCCTGCCCGGCACGGAGGTCTGCCGCCAGCTGCGCGGCCGCTCCAACGTCCCCGTGATCATGGTGACGGCCAAGGACAGCGAGATCGACAAGGTCGTGGGTCTCGAAATAGGAGCCGACGACTACGTCACCAAGCCGTTCTCCTCGCGCGAGCTGGTGGCCCGTATCCGTGCCGTCCTGCGCCGCCGCGGCGAGCCGGAGGAGGTCACCCCGGCCGCGCTCGAGGCGGGCCCGGTCCGTATGGACGTCGACCGCCACGTGGTGACGGTCGCCGGCTCCAAGGTCGACCTCCCGCTCAAGGAGTTCGACCTGCTGGAGATGCTCCTGCGCAACGCCGGCCGCGTCCTGACCCGTATGCAGCTGATCGACCGCGTCTGGGGCGCCGACTACGTGGGCGACACCAAGACCCTGGACGTCCACGTCAAGCGCCTGCGCGCCAAGATCGAGCCGGACCCGGGCGCGCCGCGCTACCTGGTGACGGTCCGCGGTCTGGGCTACAAGTTCGAGCCGTAAACCGTACGGTCCCGACGGCGCACGACGAAGGGCGGCACCCCCGGCAGGGGGTGCCGCCCTCGTGCGTGGCGTGGCCCGGTGCTCAGTGCCCGGCGACCGACTGGGACGCCGAGTCGCTCGGGGTGGCGCCGCCGGTCGCGGCCCCGCTCGCGGTGGACGACGGGGTCGCCTTGTCGCCCTTGCCCTTGCCCTTGGCAGGCTTGCCGGAGGCGGTGGCGCCCGGGGCGCCGGTGGGGGTCGCCGGGGCGGACGGAATCGTGCTCGGGCCCCACTTGTCGAAGTAGCTGGTGGCCGGGACCACGAAGGCGCCGAGGCTCACGTCGCCGGTCTTGCTGAAGGTGAAGGTGATCTTCTGGACGTTGCCGTCCTTGACCGCCTCACGGCCGCTGGGCAGCTCCGCGGAGGCGTTGCCCTTGCCGCCGAGGGTCAGGGCGCCGTGCGCCGGGACGGTCAGGCTCTGGCCCTTGGCGGCGGTGAGCTTGACCGTCTCGCTGGTGCCCGGGAGCGTGATCGACTGCAGGGTCTGGTCCGTGGAACCCGCGTTGTACAGGTACCCGGAGATCACGGCCGGTCCGGTCGACTGAAGGTCGGGCTGGGTGATGACCAGGGCGTTCTGGATCTTGATGTCGCCGACGGAGGTCGCCGCGTTGTCCGGCTTGACCTCCAGTGTCTGCGAGTCGTTGCCGGCGCCACAGGCGGCGAGCGAGGCGATCGAGAAGACGATGGCGGAGGCGGCGAGGGCGCCGCGTCGAAGGCTGCTGCTCACGGCGGCGGCAACTCCTTGAACGCAGGGGCGGCCTTCTTATAAAGCCGCTCTAAGTGTCTGTCAGCGGCCTTAGGTTACCGAGCCGTTCCGGCGCCATCGCACCCGACCCTCCCCAAGCGTCCGGCTTCCCTCCGGCTGGGGGTACTACGGGGCTGTCGTCACTCCAGACACAAGTGACCCTTCAGTCACTTTGCCGAGCGCTCGTCCGTCATTCACATAACCGCGCGCAAATTTTCCGTGAAGGAATGCGCGAACCCTCGATGACCGTCCTCAAAATTGATCACCGGGCGCGCCTGTGACAGTCGTTGATCAATTCCGGATTCAAGCCGGACACGCCTCCGGAGCGCCGAACGGAGTAGCGGAAGTCGTACGCTTGGAACAGGACAAATCGGGACGTTAGGCCACTTGGAGAGGGTGCTCGGGGTGTGTGACGCACGCGTTTCGCCCCGCCCGGAGAGCCCCTCCGACCTGCGAATACCCGCTTCCGCAGGCCCCTCGCAGCACGTTCCTGTTGCTGTTGTCAAGCCCCGAGATATGCCCTGACCTGCGAAAACGCCATTCAGAAGACGCCGTATCCGTGTTACCCTGGATAGCCACGGAAGGGGTACCTGTCACATGACGTTCAAGGTTGGCGACACCGTGGTCTATCCCCATCACGGGGCCGCGCTGATCGAGGCCATCGAAACTCGCCAGATCAAAGGCGTGGACAAGACCTACTTGGTGCTGAAGGTCGCCCAGGGTGACCTGACGGTACGTGTGCCAGCGGACAATGCTGAGTTCGTGGGTGTGCGTGATGTGGTCGGTCAGGACGGGCTGGACCGGGTCTTCGAGGTGCTGCGCGCGCCGTACGCCGAGGAGCCCACGAACTGGTCGCGTCGCTACAAGGCAAACCTGGAGAAGCTCGCCTCCGGCGATGTCATCAAGGTCGCGGAAGTCGTGCGTGACCTGTGGCGTCGCGAGCGCGAGCGCGGACTGTCCGCCGGTGAGAAGCGCATGCTCGCCAAGGCCCGCCAGATCCTGGTGAGCGAGTTGGCCCTCGCGGAGAACA
This sequence comes from Streptomyces sp. MMG1121, assembly GCF_001280015.1. GTDB lineage: Bacteria > Actinomycetota > Actinomycetes > Streptomycetales > Streptomycetaceae > Streptomyces. Next base: position 267,077 of record NZ_LGDV01000118.1, on the reverse strand, counting down.
CGAACGAGGACAAGGCCGAGGCCCTGCTCGACGAGGTGCTCGCCTCCTGACGCGTCACGGTGGCGTTCCCTCGCTTCCGGCTCGCTCAGCATGCTCAGCACAGTGAAATGCCGCGGTGCCCGATGACACTGATCCTGTCGCCGGGCGCTGCGGCATGTTCATACCCGCGCGGTCGTACGTCGGGAAACCCTTCACGAAGAAAGATCCCCCGATACTTGAGGTGCCAGGCCCGGACGGTCGGCCTCGACCAGGGTCACGGAAGGGTCCGGTCAAGGCGCCGCGCCCGGCACTCCTCCAGGCCATACCCACCTAGGTCGAGCACACAAACCTGACAGGAACCGATGTCTGACGAATCGCGCCCTTCACCTGCGCAGACCCCCGTCGCCGCCGTGATTCCCGCCGCCGGCCGGGGCGTGCGCCTCGGCCCGGGCGCCCCCAAGGCGCTGCGCGCGCTGAACGGCACGCCCATGCTCATCCACGCGGTCCGCGCACTCGCCGCGTCCCGCCATGTCTCCCTGGTCATCGTCGTCGCCCCCTCCGACGGCGCCGCCGAGGTCAAGTCCCTGCTCGACGCGCACGCCCTGCCTGAGCGCACGGACTTCCTGGTCGTGCCTGGCGGTGACACCCGGCAGGAGTCGGTGAAGCTCGGCCTGGACGCGCTTCCCCCCGAGTACGGCGTCGTCCTCGTGCACGACGCGGCCCGCCCGCTGGTCCCGGTCGACACGGTCGACGCGGTCATCGAGGCCGTACGCGCGGGCGCGCCCGCCGTCGTCCCCGCGCTTGCGCTGGCCGACACCGTCAAGGAGGTCGAGCCGGCCGCCGTGCCCGGCGACCCCGAGCCGGTCGTCGCCACCCCTGAGCGGGCCCGACTGCGCGCCGTCCAGACGCCGCAGGGCTTCGACCGTACGATCCTGGTCCGCGCGCACGAGACCGTCACCGACGACGTGACGGACGACGCGAGCATGGTCGAGCAGCTCGGCCTCGGGGTCGTGACGGTCCCCGGTCACGAGGAGGCCTTCAAGGTCACCCGCCCGCTCGACCTGGTCCTCGCCGAGGCGGTCCTGGCCCGCAGGAGGCTGAACGATGGCTTCTGAGCCGCCCTCGACGGTGCTCCCCCAGGTCGGCGTCGGCACCGACATCCACGCCTTCGAGGAGGGCCGCGAGCTGTGGTGCGCCGGCCTGAAGTGGGAGGGCGAGGGGCCGGGGCTGGCCGGGCACTCCGACGCGGACGTCGTCGCCCACGCGGCCTGCAACGCGCTGTTCTCCGCCGCCGGGCTCGGTGACCTGGGGCAGCACTTCGGCACCGGGCGCCCCGAGTGGTCCGGCGCGTCGGGCGTGACCCTGCTGACGGAGGCCGCCCGGCTGGTCCGCGCGGCGGGCTTCGTCATCGGCAACGTCGCCGTCCAGGTCGTCGGCCCCCGCCCGAAGATCGGCAAGCGCCGCGACGAGGCCCAGAAGATCCTTTCCGAGGCGGCCGGCGCCCCCGTCTCCGTCTCCGGCGCCACAACGGACGGCCTCGGCTTCCCGGGCCGCGACGAAGGCCTGATGGCAATCGCGACGGCCTTGGTGATCCGCACGTCCTGACACCGGGAGCCACCCGGCACCTGCCCGCACCGACACCGCCCCGGTGTTCGCTGCCCGGCCTCGGCCTGATCCGGTACTGGCCCGGGGCTTGCCGTCCGGCCACCGGCCGTACCGACGTCGGCCCGGAGCTCGAAGTGTGCTGGAGGCCATCGGGGTTCCTGGTGCGGGGGCGCCGGGGGCGTGCGAGGGTACGGGAGAGTCCCGAGTCACCGTTGACCATGGTTCGCCGGAGGTAGCGATGTCCGTCCCTCTGCCCGACGCGCTCAAGTCCAAGCTCGACGAGCCGGTGTTCGTCGTCGTCGGCACCGTCCAGCCCGACGGCAGCCCGCAGATGTCCCCGGTCTGGGTGAAGCGGGACGGCGACGACATCGTCTTCTCCACGACGGTCGACCGCCGCAAGTGCAAGAACCTGACCCGCGACCCCCGGGTGACAGTCCTCCTCCAGCCCTTCGACACGCCCTACCTGTACGCAGAGATCCGCGGCACCGCCGAACTGACCACCGAGGGCGGCCATGAACTCATCGACGAACTGAGCCTGAAGTACACGGGCAAGAAGTACGCGGAGTTCAACCCGGCCTCCGCCGGCGACGCCCAGCGCGTGGTCGTACGGATCCGGCCGCAGAAGATCGTCGGGGGGATCTGAGGTCCCGGCATCGCGGGGAAGGGCGTGAGGCACTGTCCTGCGCCCACTACCCTGGAGTGGTGACTATTCGCCTGTACGACACCAGCGCCCGGCAGATCCGTGACTTCACCCCGCTCGTGCCGGGTTGTGTCTCGATCTACCTGTGTGGCGCCACGGTGCAGGCGGCACCGCATATCGGTCACATCCGGTCGGGGCTCAACTTCGACATCATGCGCCGCTGGTTCGCGTACCGCGGCTACGAGGTGACGTTCGTCCGCAACGTCACGGACATCGACGACAAGATCATCGCCAAGGCGGGTGAGCAGGGCCGTCCGTGGTGGGCGATCGGGTACCAGAACGAGCGTGCCTTCAACGAGGGCTACACCGCTCTGGGCTGCCTGGCGCCGACGTACGAACCGCGTGCCACCGGCCACATCACCGAGATGATCGAGATGATGCAGCGCCTGATCGAGCGCGGTCACGCCTACGCGGCCGACGGAAACGTGTACTTCGACGTCCGGTCCTTCCCGCACTATCTGGAACTGTCCCGTCAGGAGCTGGACAACCTGCTGCAGCCCTCCGGGGAGGGGGAGACCGGTAAGCGGGACGCGCGGGACTTCGCCATGTGGAAGGCCGCCAAGCCGGGTGAGCCGTCCTGGCCGACTCCGTGGGGCCCCGGCCGTCCGGGCTGGCATCTGGAGTGCTCGGCGATGGCGCACAAGTACCTGGGCAGTGCCTTCGACATCCACGGCGGCGGGCTGGACCTGATCTTCCCGCACCATGAGAACGAGATCGCGCAGGCCAGGGCCTACGGTGACGACTTCGCCCGGTACTGGGTGCACAATGCCTGGGTCACCATGGCCGGGGACAAGATGTCGAAGTCGCTGGGCAACAGTGTGCTGGTCAGCGAGATGGTCAAGGTGTGGCGTCCGATCGTGCTGCGCTACTACCTGGGTTCCCCGCACTACCGCTCGATGATCGAGTACAGCGAGGAGTCGCTGCGCGAGGCCGCGTCGGCGTTCGCGCGGATCGAGGGCTTCGTGCAGCGTGTGGTGGAGAAGGCCGGGGCGGTGGTCGAGCCGGCCGCCGAGGTCCCGCCGGCCTTCGCCGAGGCGATGGACGACGACCTGGGCGTTCCGCAGGCCCTCGCCATCGTGCACACCACCGTCCGGCAGGGCAACAGCGCGCTGGCCGCCGACGACAAGGAAGCGGCCGTGGCCCGGCTCGCCGAGGTACGGGCCATGCTCGGCGTCCTCGGTCTCGACCCGCTGGACGCGTTCTGGGCCGGCGAGGACGCGGGCCGCAGCGAAGACCTGCACGGCGTCGTGGACAGCCTGGTGCGGCTCGTCCTGGACCAGCGTGAGTCGGCCCGCGCCCGCAAGGACTGGGCCACCGCCGATGCCGTCCGCGACCAGCTCGGCCAGTCCGGCCTCGTCATCGAGGACAGCCCCCAGGGCCCCCGCTGGTCACTCGGCCCGCGCTGACCCCCGCTTGATCGACTGTGCCGCCCGGCCGTCCGGGCGGCACACTGCATAAGACGTACGTACGAAGCTCACGGAGACGAGTAACTCATGGCCGCGAACAACCGCCGCATGTCCGGCAAGAAGGGCGCGCAGGTCGGCTCCGGCGGCCAGCGGCGCCGTGGCCTGGAGGGCAAGGGTCCGACCCCGCCCGCCGAGATGCGCAAGGGCCACAAGAAGAACCGCATCGCCAACGCCAAGGCCAAGCAGACCGCGCGCCGTCCCGTGGCCCGGGGCCGGGGCGGCAAGTCGGCCTCCGAGCTGGTCGTCGGCCGTAACCCGGTGGTCGAGGCGCTGCGCGAGGGCGTGCCCGCGAACACGCTCTACGTCCAGCAGTTCATCGACAACGACGAGCGCGTCCGCGAGGCCCTCCAGCTCGCCGCCGAGCGCGGCGGCATCAACCTGATGGAGGCCCCGCGCCCCGAGCTGGACCGCATGACGAACGGCCTCAACCACCAGGGCCTCGTCCTGCAGGTCCCGCCGTACGAGTACGCGCACCCCGAGGACCTCGCCGCCGCGGCCTACGACGAGGGCGCGGACCCGCTGATCGTCGCCCTGGACGGGGTCACCGACCCGCGCAACCTCGGCGCCGTCGTCCGCTCCGTCTCCGCCTTCGGCGGCCACGGCGTCGTCGTGCCCGAGCGCCGCTCGGCCGGTATGACGGCGGGCGCCTGGAAGACCTCCGCCGGCACGGCCGCCCGCACCCCGGTCGCCCGCGCCACCAACCTCACCCGCGCCCTGGAGGCGTACAAGAAGGCCGGCATCACGGTCGTGGGCCTGGCGGCGGACGGCGAGGCGGAACTCGGCGACGTGGCGGCCCTCGGGGGCCCGGTCGTCATCGTCGTCGGCAGCGAGGGCAAGGGCCTGTCCCGGCTGGTCGGCGAGACGTGCGACGTGCGGGTCCGCATCCCCATGCCGGGTGGCGCGGAGTCGCTCAACGCCGGTGTGGCGGCCGGCATCGTGCTGTACGAGGCGGCGCGCAGGCGCGTCTGAACGGCCGTTCGGATTCTCATCCCTTCGGGGTGGTTCCGGCGTCCGTACGGTGTTCCGGGCCGCTTTGACGGGGTCCGGACACATCCGGCCGGTCAAAGACGTGTCCTAACTCCGCGTCACTCGGTTAGATGAGTGTGGACACCAGAACACCCCGCACACCCACGGGGGACCGCTCATCGGGATTCCAGGCCGGACTCGACGACGCTCCCGCGCTGAGCATGGTGAAGGTGCCGAGCGATCCGGCGCAGGTCATCGTCGCTCACGCCAGCTTCCGCGTGCAGCTGGGCGCCTCGGCGAAGCGCACCCAATCCCCGCGGATCGCCCGGCATCTGAGCGCACAGGACCCCGCCCGGATGCCCGTCGTGGGCACGGCCGGCCGCCGCCGCCCCGTCGTGTGGAGCGGCAAGTCCGCCCCCGACGACACCGGCGCCCACCGACTCCTCCAGGCCGTACGGGGCAGCGTCCGCCAGGCCGAGGAGCCCGAGGGCGGCGCCACCCAGGTCATCCCGCGCGTCGAGCCCGGCTACGGCGACGACTACGACGCGCTCGACCAGACCGTCGAGACCCCCGTCGTGGGCCACCAGCGCACCGCCTCCGAAGCCGACGGCACCCGCCTGCTGCCGCACATGCGCACGGTCGGCGGCGCCTACGACGAACCCCCCTACACGGAAGCCGACTTCGACCGCCGCGACGGCTACGGCGACTACGACGGCTACCGGGACCCCAGCGCTCCCGACGACACCGAGCGCCCCCTCAAGCGCCAGGGCGACGACCCGGCCCGGCACGCCTACTACCCCGGCCGCCGTATGAACCTCGGCGTCGTCCTGCTCCCCCTGCGCATCTTCCTCGGCTTCATCTCCATCTACGCCGGCATGGGCAAGCTGTGCGACCCCGTCTACTTCGACGGCGGCAAGCGCGGCTCGATGGTCAAGTGGCTCAACACCCTGCACCCGTGGGACGTGGCCGAGCCGCTGCGCCAGTTCGCCCTGCACCACCCGGTCGGCGCCGGCCTGGTCATCGCCTTCCTCCAGGTGGTCGTCGGCGTCCTGACGATCCTCGGCTGCTGGCAGCGCGTGGCCGCGGTCGTCGGCGCCCTGCTCTCCGCCGCCCTGATCGTCACGGTCAGCTGGAAGACCGTCCCCGCCTACGACGCCCCCGACATCATCTACCTCGCCGCCTGGTCCCCGCTGATCATCGCCGGTGCCCCCGTCTACTCCGTGGACGGCCGCCTCGCCGCCGGTGCCTGGCGCCGTCTCGGCCCCCGTGCGGACATCTGGGAGCTGCGCCAGTACGTCCTGCGCCGTGGCGCGCTGATCACGGTGATCACCGTCGGAGTGACCCTGCTCGTCGGCTCCATGCTCGGCGGCGCCGTACGCGACTCCAGCCGCGTGGTCGTCCCCGGCCCGGGCGAGGCCCCCCGCAACAACCTCCCCGGCTCCGCGCTCCCCCAGGAACCGGGCACGCGACACCGCACGGCACCGTCGGCCTCCACGGCCCCCACGGGCGGCGCCACGGCCGGCGCGAGCCCGTCCGGCGCGGCGACGACGCCGGGCGCCACGCACACCGTCGGCGGTACGACCACGACGCCCAGCCAGACCCAGGGCGCCACGGGCCAGATCCCGCCCCGCCACTCGTCCCCGACGGGCGGCTCCCCGACCACGACAGCGGGCCCGACCAGCACCGGCGGCCCGTCCTCGACGGGCGGCACCGGCAGCTCGGACGGCGGCTCCTCGTCCTCGGGCCAGCCGGGCCTGGTGGGCGGACTGCTCGGATAGCGCGTACGAGAAGCAGCGAAGGGCCCCGCATCACGAAGATGCGGGGCCCTTCGGGCTGGTTGGGCCGGGAGCGGGGTGACCGTGCCTACCGCCCCAAGGCCGCCAGTTCCTTGGCCGCCTCGGTCAGATCCTTGGCCGTGTCGATGGCCCGCCAGTAGGCCCCCTGCGGAATGGGGAACCCGAAGAGCTTCTGCTCCCGGGCCAGCCGGGGGAACGTGGTCCGCTCGTGGTCCCCCCGCTCGGGCAGCGACGCCGCGAACTCCGGCGAGAACACGTACACACCCGCGTTGATCTCGAACGTCGACGGCGGAGCCTCGATGAAGTCGGTGATGTGCCCGAACCCGTCGGTCTTCACCGCGCCCCACGGGATACGCGGCCGCGCCAGCGCCAGGGTGGCGACGGCGTCCCGCTCGGTGTGGAAGTCGGCCATGTCCCGCAGGGAGAAGCGGGTCCAGATGTCGCCGTTGGTGGCGTACCACGGCCGGTCGGGACGGGGCAGATGCGCGGCGGCGTACTTGAGGCCGCCGCCGCGGCCGAGGGGCTCGGTCTCCACGACGGTGGTGACGGAGACCGGCAGGTCGGCGGAGTCCAGCCACTTCTCCAGGACTTCGGCGAGGTGGCCGCAGGAGACCACCACGTCCGTCACGCCTTCCTCGGCGAGCCAGGTCAGCTGATGGCCGATGATCGGGGTGCCCGTGCCGGGAATCTCGACCATCGGCTTGGGCCGGTCGTCGGTGTACGGACGCAGCCGGGAGCCCTGGCCACCGGCCAGGACCACGGCTTGGGTGGGGCGCGACTCGGCGTTGGGATGGGTCATGCCCGCACTGTACGTGCCGCCCCGCCCGGGCCGGCCACCCTCAGCTGTGCGCGGCGAGCACGCCCGAGGCGAACGCCGTGTCGCACACCGGTCGGGCGTAGGACTGGGCGCGCGGGGCGCCGTAGATCCGCACCGCGGCCTTGCCCAGGGCGCGGGCGATGGAGGAGCAGTGCCGGGCCAGTGACGGGTGTTCGTTGACGGCCTGCTGGAGGTTGGTGAGGACCACCCCCGGGTTCTCGTCCTGCAGCTCGCCCATCAGCCGGTCGCGGAGCGCGTCCTGTGGGGCTTCGGGGACCGCCTTGGAGGAGACCGCCGCCGAGGTGACGTCCGAGGCGGCCAGCGCCGAGCCGGAGGGGCTCCCGGTCCAGTTGACCCGGGTGACCGCGAGGGTTCCGGACAGCACCAGGACGACAGGCAGGACAAGGGCGAGGGTGCGGCCGATCCGGCGGGCAGGGCCGCCCCGGTGGCCGCGTCGCGTCTGAGGAGTGGTGGAGTGCTTCACGCGTGTGAGGGTAGCGCCCGGTGATGATTTGGCGACATTGCGTCACTCTTATGGGGGATGAGGAAGCGCCGTTTTCGGGGTAGAGGGTTGACGCCGTCCACCCGAAATGATCGCTGTGCCGGGGTATATCCGAGGTGCGACCACACGTACATCCCGGTACGAAGAGGGCCCCGCGGCGGTCCGCGGGGCCCTCTTCGTCAACCTCTGCGCGAACGCGCAGCTCAGTCCGCTCAGTCGGAGAGCCGCTCGCCCGTGGACGTGGAGAACACGTGGATCTCGCCCGGCCGCGGCACGACGTGCACCGTGGCGCCCTTCTCCGGCACGGCGCGGCTGCTGACGCGAACCACGAGGTCCTTCGTCTCGCCGCCGACCTCGACGGTGCCGTAGACGTAGCCGTCGGCGCCGGTCTCCTCGACCACGTTTACCGACACGGCGAGGCCGGCCGGGGCGTCGGCGCTGTCCTTGCTCAGGGAGGCCGCCGCGCCGCTGTCGTGCTCGACGACGTCGAAGTGCTCGGGGCGCACACCCACGGTCACGGTCTGGTCGCCCTTGTCGGTGGCGGCCTTCAGGGCCTCCCGGTTGACGGGGACGACGCTGTTGCCGAACTTCACGCCGCCGTCGGTGACCGGGACCTCGATCAGGTTCATGGCGGGGGAGCCGATGAAGCCGGCGACGAAGAGGTTCGCGGGCTTGTCGTACATGTTGCGCGGCGAGTCGACCTGCTGGAGCAGACCGTCCTTCAGTACGGCGACCCGGTCGCCCATCGTCATGGCCTCGACCTGGTCGTGGGTGACGTAGACGGTGGTGATGCCGAGCCGGCGCTGCAGCGACGCGATCTGTGTACGGGTGCTCACACGGAGCTTGGCGTCCAGGTTGGACAGCGGCTCGTCCATGAGGAAGACCTGCGGCTCGCGGACGATCGCGCGGCCCATCGCGACACGCTGGCGCTGACCGCCGGAGAGGGCCTTCGGCTTGCGGTCGAGGTACTCGGTGAGGTCGAGGATCTTCGCGGCCTCCTCGACCTTCTGCCGGATCTCCGCCTTGTTGACGCCCGCGATCTTCAGGGCGAAGCCCATGTTGTCGGCGACCGTCATGTGCGGGTACAGGGCGTAGTTCTGGAACACCATGGCGATGTCCCGGTCCTTGGGCGGCAGGTGCGTGACGTCGCGGTCACCGATGCGGATGGCGCCGCCGTTGACGTCCTCCAGGCCCGCGAGCATCCGCAGCGAGGTGGACTTTCCGCAACCGGACGGGCCGACCAGGACGAGGAACTCGCCGTCCTCGATCGCGATGTCGAGACCGTCGACGGCGGGCTTGGTGGAACCCGGGTAGATCCGGGTCGCCTTGTCGAACGTGACAGTGGCCATGGTGAATGGGCCCCCTTCTACCGGCAGGAACGTGCCGGACGATCCGTTGTAGGAAGGTGGTTGGTGTAGTCCACACGAGTGAACTGGCTCAGGACCGTACCTGGCGTTCACTCGGTCTGTCAGTACCCGGGCGCCGGTGAACTTCGCGGAAATTTTCGACAGGAGGCGGCTCGGACGTGGGTACACTGCACGGGCGCCCATGCGCAGGCCTCCTTAGCTCAGCTGGTCAGAGCGCCGCTCTTGTAAAGCGAAGGTCGTCGGTTCGAATCCGACAGGGGGCTCTGGAAAACCAGCTCTGACCTGGTGTTTCTCCCAGGCGAGACGCTCTATTCGGCCTCGGACTCCGCGTCCGGGGCCGTTTGCGTGAGCGGTGCGTGAGCGGATGCGCCGCCACGGCCCGGCTGGCCGACGGATCGCTCGGCATCCGCCGGCATCTCCTCGGTGCCGGATTTCCCGCCGTCAGCCGCCCCTCGCTCGGCTTCGGGCTTCTCGGCATCACCCGCTCGGCGGGCGCGCGGTACGAGCCGCGCTGCGGCCTCGGCGATCGCCAGATCCGCCTCGGGCAGCAGGCTCGTGTACGTGTCGGCCGTGATGGCGATCGAGGAGTGGCCGAGCATCTCCTGGATGTCCTTCAGATCGGCCCCGGCCGCGTGGGCCAACGTCGCCGCGCCGTGGCGCAGGTCGTGGAGCCGGATCGGCGGGAGACCGATCTCCTCGTACAGCTCCATGAAACGCCGGGTGACGTTGGCAGGGTGGAGCATCTCGCCGTTCTCCTGGGTGAAGACGCGGCCGGTCTCCACCCAGGCGCTCTCCCACTCCTCGCGGTATCGGCGTCGCATAACTGCCGACCTCCTGGTCGGCAGCCCTGCATACGTGATCAATGCCGGGACGGCAACCCCCATTCCTGCGAGACGGTGTCGGACAAGAGGCAGGTACATTGCCCCCGTTCGCCTGAGCCGAGGGGCTCAGACAATCGGGTCGGGCACACCCTCGCTGTGAGCCCGATCCGCGCTTTTACACCCCCGCCACTTCATGCCTTCCGGTCCTCGCAACCACAGACACAGCCACGGGGAGGTGGCTACACATGGAAGGGGACGGTGGTGATGACGATCTTCGGCAGTGGGCGCAGGGCGTGCCGCAGCCGCGGGGCGATCCTGCTGTGCAGCAGGCGGTAGCGCCGGCGCATGGTGACGATCTCCGGCACGATGACCGTCAAGGTGAGGTCCGGGCGCTTCGCGTGCAGGGCTTCGATGTAGTGGACCAGTGGTGCGACGATCGCGCGGTAGGGGGAGACCACGACTTCCAGCGGGAGGTGGTCGCCCCACAGGGTCCAGTACTGGCGGAAGCGTTCGGCCTCGTCCTCTTCGGGGCTGACGTGGAGGGCGAGTACGGGCTGGTGGAGCGAGGCGGCGTAGGCCAGTGCACGCATGCCGGCCAGGTCCATGGTCGCGATGGGGACGACCGAGAGGTGGCGGATCTCCTGGGGTGTCTCCTCGTCCTCTTCTTCCGTCCGGGCGTCGGGAAGTGCCGCGGGGAACTGCGGAGTTGTCGCCGCGGGCGGTGCCGCGTCGGGGCCGGGGTGTACGGGGATGGCGGGGGCGGGCAACTCGATGGCGTGCGGGTGCAGACGCAGCGCCTTGCCGACGGTCTCGTAGTGGTGCCGGATGCGCATCGTCACCACGAGGAACAGTCCGACGGCGAGCACGGCGACCCATGCGCCCTCGGTGAACTTGGTGAGGCCGGCGGTGAGGAAGACGACGGCCGACAGCAGGGCGCCGGTGGCGTTGAAGAACAGGCTCTTGCGCCAGTGGCGGTCACGCAGGCGCCACCAGTGGACCACCATTCCGGCCTGGGACAGGGTGAAGGCCAGGAAGACGCCGACGGCGTAGAGCGGGATCAGGGATGCGGTCGTGCCGTTGAAGGCCACGTAGACCAACGTCGCCGCGATCGTCAGCAGAATGATCCCGTTGCTGAAGGCGAGGCGGTCGCCCAGGCGCAGAAAGATCTGTGGGGCGTGTCGGTCGCGGGCGAGCAGGAACAGCACGCGGGGGAAGTCGTTGTAGGCGGTGTTCGCCGCGAGCAGCAGGACCGCGGCCGTGGCGGCCTGTGTGAGGACGTACAGCGGTCCGGAGCCGAAGCTGTGGTGGGCGAGTTGGGAGAGGACCGTCTCCTGGGTGCTGGGGACGACGCCGTCGAGTCGGACCATGGCGATGGTGCCGGCGAACAGCGTGATGAGCAGGCCGATCATCCAGGTCAGCGTGGTGCGGGCGTTGCGCCACTCCACGGGCTTGAATGCCGGCACCGCGTTGGAGATCGCCTCGATACCGGTCATCGCCGTGGACCCGGAAGCGAAGGCGCGCATCACGAGCAGGACGCCGACGCTCTCCGTGGCGTTCAGGTGCGGAGCCGCAGTGGGGTGGAAACCGCGGCCGGCGGCGTCGACGAGGCCCACGGTGACGAGCGCGAACACCGCGACGACGAAAGCGTAGGTCGGCGCGGCGAACAGCGCGCCGGCCTGCCGGATGCCCCGCAGGTTCCCGGCGAGCAGCAGGGCGATCACACCGACGCCGATCGGGACGGCGTCGGTGGCGAGCGAGGGAACCGCCGAGGTGATCGCCGCCACCCCGGAGGCGATCGACACGGCGACCGTGAGGATGTAATCGGTCATCAGGCCGGCGGCGGCGATCAGTCCGGGCACGCGGCCCAGATTGTCGCTGGCGACGATGTACGAGCCGCCGCCGTGCGGATACGCGCGGATGGTCTGGCGGTACGACACCCCCACCGTCAGCATCAGGAAGGCGATCGTGGCGGCGATCGGCACGGAGTAGGCCAGTCCCGCCGCGCCGCCGAGTACGAGGACGGCGAGCATGGCCTCGGGCCCGTAGGCGACCGAGGAGAGTGCGTCGGCGGACAGGACGGGCAGCGCCACCAGCTTGCGCATCCGCTCCTGCGCGATTGCCGTGCTCTTCAGGGCGGCCCCCAGGACGACGCGGCGCACGTGGTAGCCGAAGCGGCCCAGTCGGCCGGGCGGCAGCTCCCCCGCGGCCTCGCCGGGGGCGGGCGGTTGCCCGCCGAGAGGCGAGACGCTGACCAGACGCCCCCACCCGACGGGCTGGATCTCCGCGGGGGACGGGAAACGGCCCAGATCGGAATCCACGGGCAGCGCCCGGTGCCACGCCTCAGGAGTCGACACCCGCCCCCATTCACGCCCCACCCGGCGCAGCAGCCCCAACTGCTCCTCGTCGAGCCCCGGCAAGGCGGCCGAAGGGCTCAGCACACCGGAGTCCCGGCCCTCTCCACCGCCATCACTCTGCACATGCGACACGTGACGTAGTGTCACCTATTGGTGTCCGTCGAAGCCGCACCTTCGGGGCGATCTGAATCCCTGTCGTCAAAGCGCCTCGACGTCTCGCTGGCTCCCTCACGGCTCACCGCTCACCGGGTTCACGGTCCGTCCGAGGCTCTTCCGTGGGAACCGGGGGTGCCCGATGGGTACCGGTGTCGATGAGGATCTTCTCGGCCTGGGTGACGTTGCCGGCCGCGACGGCGCTGGCCATGGCGGTGCGGGCCGCTTCAGGCGTCGCGTGCGGCGGGACCACCAGCAGGGAGAAGTGGTCCTGGTCGCCTCGGGTGATGAGGATGGTGTCGTCGCCGACCGGGAAGGAGTCGATGTGCACGACCCGGTCGTCGATGATCAGCCGGGTCGGCAGTTCCTCCCAGGCGTCGGTGTCCAGTCCGACGCGCAGGACGGGGCCGAGGTGCTCGGTCAGCGCGGCGATCAGGCCGGGGAGCTCGGCGCCGATGTCGCGGGAACGCGGCCACCACGCGCCGTCGAGAACCTGCTCGCGGGTCTGCGTGGTCATCAGTCTCAAGAGGGCCGTCCCGGGCCTGACGGCCTGGTGCACCGCCTCCGGAAGAACCCCCGGAGGGACTCGCGAAGCGTCGGATTCGGCCATGGGCGTTCGCCCGCCTTCCAGAGCGGTGCGTCCGCCCGGCGAGGCGACCTCCTCACTTCACCGTACTCCGCGAGCCAGGGCACGGACGCGCCCCGCGGCGCCGGCGCCGATCCGCTTTCGCCAGGAAAGTCCCTGGCGAAAGCGCCTTCACGGACTACCGGCCGGAGTAGAGTGAAGAGACCGGGAGTACTTCGCGCACCGGCTCCCACGTCGGCGTCGTTCTCGGCGAGCAACAACACCGGGACATTCGACGACGAGTCCCGGGGACAGGTCCGCGCCATGACCGCGACCATTGACCGCATCATCATCAGCGAGCGCGCACCTTCACTGCCGGCCCGCCTCTCCTTCACTCCGGCAGGATCACCTCCGGGGCTCCTGGACGGTGCCTGGTGGCCCCGCTCTCGCGATCTCTTCCGCGAACTTCCCGCACTGACGAAGGTGTTGGACGCGCGCTGGGGCCGGATCACGCATGTCACGGTGAACCCGACCTACTGGCCCGTGGTGCCGCGCAAAGTGCCGGTGGCCGGGCACACCGTGCATGTGGGCTGGTTCGCCGAGGAGCAGGATCCGAACAAGCTGATCCTCCTCTCCTACACCGCGGGCCGCTGGGACCTGCTGGTGATCCCGCCGGAGAGCGATCCGGCCGCCGCCGCCCGGCTGATGTCCGCCGCAGCCACCCCCGGCGGCCTGCTGACCGCCAGCGCCCTCATGGCGAGCGAGCACACCACCCATGACGCACAGGAGACGCTGTGGCGGGAAGAAGACTGGGAGACCGACGGCGGAGCCGTCTCGGCAAACGGGGGCCGCGCATGACACCGACCTTTTTCTGACCGGGGGCGGTTATGACGCACGGCATCACACCCACCGACACGTCATCCTGCCGTCCCACGCAAGCGAGGTCACCATGAAGTCCCCGGAACTCCCCTCGGCCGGGCGCGCCGACGTACGCATCGTCGCCGCGTCCCCCGAAGCCGCCCGTCAGGTCGGAGAAGCCCTCCGATGTCGCTTCGCCGCCACCGAACAGCGCAGCTACCCCGTCGACGACTCGGGCGGAACCCGCCTCCACCTCACCATCGACACCACCCGCACACCGGAGCCGGCGCAGCCCTGGCTGGTATCCAGCCGATCCTCCGGGGACGCCCGCACACAGGCGGACGAAATCTGAAGCGAAGGCCCGCAGGCTCCGAGTCCGGCGCTGGCACGAGTGGACAGCGATCATGGCAACACTGCAAGAGCGGAAGCACTACCGCGATGCGATCATGAAGGCCCTGTACGAGACCACGGAAGGCAATCGCTTCCTCGGCGTCACCGGGGCAAAGCTACGCGACGATCTTCAGATCCCTGAGCGGGATCTGGCCGCCGCATGCGCATATCTGGTGGGCGAAGGGCTCGTCACCGTCGACTGGGAACAAGGAAACACACCCGTAATGGTCACGCTGATGCACCAGGGAATCCGGCTCATGGAAGCCGAAGAGGAGAAGCGGGGCTGACGCGAAGCGAATGCTGTTCACCCATCCGGCCGCCAGCGCTCGGGCTCCGCGACGGGTACCGGTGAACCATGGCTGGCACCTTCACCACCCGCACGATCAACATCACAACCGGCTCCACCGAGACCCTGCACGACCTCACGAACGCATGCTCCGCCTTCCTCCGAGAGGTCGCTCACGGGCGGAACGGACTGCTGAACATCTTCACTCCCCACGCGACGTCCGGCCTGGCCGTCATCGAGACCGGCGTGGGCAGCGACAATGATCTGTTGGCGGCCCTCCGCGACGTTCTTCCCGCCGACGACCGCTGGCAAGACCGCCACGGCAGACCTGACCGCAGCAGCGCCCACATGCTCCCGGCTCTGGTCCCACCACACGCCACGTTGCCCGTAGTCGACGGTGAGCTTGAGCTGGGGACCTCGCAGTCCGTCGTACTCGTGAGCACCGACCGGGACAACCCAGAACGCCATGTCCGGCTGTCTTTCCTGAGCTGACCACACGACCCTGCCGGTACTCCAGTCGCAGCTCGATGCGCTCGCCGAACGCGGCATCCCCCGGGACCAGATCTTCGCCGAGAAGATCAGCACCCTGGTGCGGGTCCGCCCGCAGTTCCAGGCCGCGCTCGCGTGCGCCCGGGAGATCAAGGCCCATGCCCCGCGCTGCCGGGTGATTTTCGCGGTGAACGAGATGAAGAGAACTGGGGCGGGATGCCGCGGAGCTGACCGCCACGGCGCCTCCAGCGTCGTCCGCGGGGCGTCGACCGCCTCCCCGCCGATCCGCTCGGCGAACTGCTCTTCCAGCCGTTCAAGGATGATGCCGGCTTGCGGTGCGCGCGTTGGTTCCCCTTCCCGGGTACGCCGGATCAGCCGCTGCCGGGCCGAGGCAGGCGGGTGATGAGCGAATGCCACGGTGGTCGGACATCGACGGTCCTCATGCCGCAGGACGTAGACAGCAAGCTGGACATCCGGCTTGGGAAGGACGACAACCCTTGACTGGCCAACGCTGTGACCTCGTGATCGGGGCGGGGTGCGCCTGCCCGCCCGACGGCTCCGCCCCTCGCGTGGCACGCGGGCACGTACCGCCACGGGCGATCAGACATGGGCAGGCGCCCAGCGCCATCATTGTCCCGCCCGCTGGGAACGCCCACCTTCCGGGCTGTGACCACCTCATAGGCCACGGCGCGCCGCGTGCCCGGCCAGCCGTCCGTCATGCGTGAGCGATGCGTGAGCGGACGGCTGAACATGAGGACCTGGAAGCAGGACACAGTGTCAGGCCGGGTGGCGCTGACCTGCAAGAACAGCACCACCCGGCAGGCACGAACACCCTCGATCATGGATTCGACCCCACTTGTAAAGCGAAGGTCGTCGGTTCGAATCCGACAGGAGGCTCCACAAACGGCGATGACCTGGGGTGTTCCCCAGGTCATCGTCGGTTTTCAGGGATTGTCGGGGCAGGTCAGGGCACGTACGACCGCGTGTTGCTGGCCCACAGGGCCCCGCCCTTGCCGGTGCCGCCGGAGGCCGTGTAGACGACGAAGTTGGCGTCGCTCTGCAGGACGGCGTATGCGCCGCTGTGGCCGTTGGTGTGGGTGGACCACAGGGCGCCGCCCTTGCCCGGGCCGCCGTTGCTCGAGTAGACGACCAGGTTGCCGTCCGTCTGCATGTACGCGTACGCGCCGGTGTGGCCGGAGGTACCGCTGGACCAGATCGCCTTGCCGTCGTGCTTGCGGTACATCACGAGGTTGCCGTCCGGCTGCATCACCAGGCGGGCGTACTGGGTCTGGGCCCACCAGCCGCCCTGGAGCCTCTGGCCCGAGGCGATCTTCGTCGAGCGCAGATAGGTGCCGGTCGACCACAGCGCCGGGCTGCCGCCGGAGCCGTAGACCACCATGTTGCCGTCGTCCTGCACCAGGAAGGACGCGCCGCTGTGGCCGTTGGTGTGGGTGGACCACAGGGCGCTGCCGCCGCTCGAGTAGACGACCAGGTTGCCGTCCGTCTGCATGTACGCGTACGCGCCGGTGTGGCCGGAGGTGTGGCTGGACCAGATCGCCGGGCCGCTGCCGCTCGTGCCGTTCGTCTTCAGGTAGGCGACCAGGTTGCCGTCGCTGCCCATCGACAGGGTGATGTCCGCGCTGCTCAGCTTGTGGCCGGCGGTGAGCTTCCCGCCGGGCTGCAGCGAGTTGACCGCGGTGGCGCCGGGGGCGAAGGCGGTGGTGCCGTTGGGGGTGCCGAGGCCGGTCGGGCCGTCGTAGCCGGTGCGTGCGCCGCACAGGTAGTTCGTGGTGCAGGTGCCGTCGTAGCCCGTGGTGACGTCGTTGAGCGCCGAGGCGTGGCCGTAGGGGTACGAGGACGGGTAGCTGTTCGCGGCCGGGGTGCCGGCGAGGGCGTAGGTGGCCGCGATGATGGGCGCGGAGGCGCTGGTGCCGCCGTAGACGTCCCAGCCGGCGCCGCCGTAGGTGTCGTAGACGGCGACGCCGGTGGCCGGGTCGGCGACCGCGGAGACGTCCGCGACCGTGCGGTGGGAGCAGCCGGTGTCGGTCTGCCAGGTGGGCTTGGCCTCGTCCGCGGAGCAGCCGGATCCGGTGCCCTCGGTGCTGGAGGTGGACCAGACCGACTCGCTCCACCCGCGGGTGCTGCCCGAGCGGCTGAGGGAGGTGCCGCCGACCGCGGTGACGTAGGGGGAGGAGGCCGGGTACTGCACGCCGTAGCCGCTGTCGCCCGCGCTGACCGTGATGGCGACGCCGGGGTGGTTGAAGTACTGGACGTCGGCGGTGGTCTCGCTCGGGTCCTCGGTGCCGCCGAAGGAGTTGGAGACGTACTTGGCGCCGAGGGCGACGGCCTCGTCCTCGGCCTTGCCGATGTCGCTCGTGCTCGTGGAGGAGGCCTCGACGAGCGTGATGTGGCACTGCGGGCAGACGGCGCTGACCATGTCGAGGTCGAGGGAGATCTCGCCGGCCCAGCCCGCGTCCGCCTTCGGGTACGTCGTGCCGCCGGTCTGGTTCACCTTGCGGAAGCAGCCGTTGGCGGTGGTGCAGGCGGGAAGGTGGTACTGGGTCCGGTAGGCGGCGAGGTCGGACTCGGCGCCGGGGTCGTCCATGGCGTCGACGATGGCGACGGTGCGACCCGAACCGGCGGTGGCGGACGGCAGGTTGTAGGCGCTCTGCAGGTCCGAGGGGCCGTAGCCGGACGGGGCGGTGTGCGGGCTGACGGTCAGGCGCTGGAGGATGTCGGTCCGGGCCTCGGCGAGGCACGCGACATGGCCCGGCGTGCCGGCGTGGGCGCACAGGTGCTTGACGTGGGTCGTGCCGTTGGCCGACGGTGCGGCGGCCGCGGTCGACGTGAGCCATCCGGTGGACGCCGCGGTGGATATGAGGGCCGTGGCGGACAGCAGGGCGGTGGAGGCCGCCCGGCGTCTTCCTGAGAGCAAGGAAGTGCCCTTCTGGTGGGGTGAGGAGGGAGACCGAATGGTCTGCTCATGTCAGCCGAATGGTGCCGACCCGCCTCGACCGCGACAACGAGGAACAAGTAAATCCTTGATCAGGATTGTGTCCGCAGCCGGTTTCAGGCGCGCAGCCTGCGGGCGATCTCCAGCTGGCGTTCCTCGGTCGGGCGGCCGTCCTCCACGTCCCACAGGACGTTCTGCAGCAGCCGGCCGAGCGTCCAGGCGCGGGCCCGCTCCCGGTCCAGGCCGAGGGTGTCCGTCAGCGCGTCGAAACGCGGTCGGACGTCGGCCGCGTCGAACCGGTTGTCCAGGGCGGGCCACAGCTCGAAGCCGGGGTCGCCGGCCAGCGGTTTGGGGTCGATGGCGAGCCAGTCGGCGCGGTCGGCGGCGAGGACGTTCTCGAAGTGCAGGTCCCAGTGCAGCAGTCGGTCACCGGGCTCGGCGACGACCTCGCGTACGGCGGCGGCGCAGTCGGCGACCAGGCGGCGGGCCGCGGGGTCGGGGATGTGCCGAAGCGCCCATGGGGTCTGTTCCAGCATGGCCTCGGCGATGTCGCCGAGGCGGCGCAGGCCCGGCGGCGCCGGGAAGGACGTGAGGCGGGCCAGGAGCCGGGCGATGACCTCGACGGCCGCGCGGGTGTCGGTCCGCGAGGCGAGCATCCGGGACTCGTCCAGGCGCTCCAGGAGCATGGTGCCGGTCTGCGGGTCGTGGTCGAGGAGTCGTACGGCTCCGTCGCCGTTCCAGGTGCGCAGCGCGACCGGTTCGCCCTCGCTCTCCTCGTCCAGCAGCTGGAGCTTGAGGACGGCGCGGGTGTCGTCGGCCCGGCGGACCGGCAGGACGAGGGCGCTGACCCCGTTCATGGAGGGCCCGTCGAGCCGCAGCCGCCAGCGGTCCAGGAAGGCCGCCACGAGGTCCGGCAGCCCGGCGACGAAGGCCCTCCCTGCCGCGCCGTTGTACGTCTCCTGCGCCTCGGCCAGTGCGGTGGGGATGTCGATCACGGACCGGACGATACTGGCATGCGTGAATCGGCTCATGCGAATTGACCGGGCTCGGAACGCGGTGGGGGCGTGGATCCGCAGTGCTCCCGGTGCGTATGTGTGGCTGGTGGTGCTGTTCGTCACGACCGTCGCCCTGCACCGCATGTCGCCGGAGTTCGAGCAGCACTTCCTGCGGCAGCGGTCGACGAACATCCACGAGCTGTCGCACAACCCGGTGCGGGTGCTGGTGGCGAGCGCGTTCTGGATCGACAGCGGCCACTGGATCCCGTACGCCTTCCTGTACACGGTGTTCCACGCGCCGGCCGAGCGCTGGCTGGGTACGGCCCGCTGGCTCGCGGTGTGCGTCCTGGCGCACGTGCTGGCGACGCTGATCAGCGAGGGCGCCCTGCTGAAGGCGATCCGGGACGGCATCGCCCCGCACCATGCGGTCGACACCCTGGACATCGGGGTGAGTTACGCGTTGGCCGGGGTGATCGGGGTGCTCACCTACCGGCTCGCGGCGCCCTGGCGGTACGGGTATCTGGCGGTGGTGCTGCTGGTCTTCGGGCTGCCGCTGGTCGAGGGGCGGACCTTCACCGATCTCGGCCACTTCGTCTCCGTGCTGATCGGGCTGGCCTGCTATCCGCTGGTCAGAGGGCGCGGAAAACCATGGAATCCGAAGGAGACACTGGCTGCTCCGAGGGGTTAACGTCCCGGCCATGAGCAGCTCGGCAAGCAGTGGTGTCGTCAACGGCGGGATCTCCTTCTGGTACGCGGACGACGGTCTCCCGGCGGTGCGCGAGCCGCTGTGCGGGGACGCGTCGGCGGACGTCGTCATCGTCGGCGGTGGTTACACGGGCCTGTGGACGGCGTACTACCTGAAGAAGGCGGTCCCCTTCCTGCGGATCACGGTGCTGGAGCAGAAGTTCTGCGGGTACGGCGCCTCCGGCCGCAACGGCGGCTGGCTGTACAACGGCATCGCCGGGCGCGACCGGTACGCGAAGCTGCACGGCCGCGAGGCCGCCGTACGGCTGCAGAAGGCGATGAACGACGCGGTGGCCGAGGTGATCGCGGTCGCCGGGGCGGAGGGCATCGACGCCGACGTCCTCCGGGGCGGTGTGCTCGAAGTGGCGACCACACCGGCCCAGTTGGCGCGCCTCAAGGCCTTCCACGAGCACGAGCTGTCGTACGGCGAGAAGGACCGGGAGCTGTACGGGGCGCGGGAGACGGCCGGGCGGATCCGGGTCGCGGACGCGGTCGGTTCGTCCTGGACCCCGCACGGGGCCCGGCTGCACCCGGTGAAGCTGGTGAAGGGCCTGGCGGCGGTCGTGGAGGCGCTGGGCGTCACCATCCACGAGTCGACCCCGGTGACGGAGATCCGCCCCAAACACGCGGTCACCCCGTACGGCACGGTCCGCGCCCCCTACATCCTGCGCTGCACGGAGGGCTTCACGGCCTCCCTGAAGGGCCAGAAGCGCACCTGGCTGCCCATGAACTCCTCGATGATCGCGACCGAGCCGCTGACCGAGGAGCAGTGGGCGTCGATCGGCTGGGCGGGTGGCGAGACCCTGGGCGACATGGCCCACGCGTACATGTACGCGCAGCGCACCGCCGACGGCCGGATCGCGCTGGGCGGGCGCGGGGTGCCCTACCGTTTCGGCTCCCGTACGGACAACGACGGCCGGACGCAGCCGGCGACGGTCGAGGCACTGCGCGAGCTGCTGACCCGCCTCTTCCCGTCGCTGGCCGGGGCGCGGGTGGACCATGCCTGGTCGGGTGTGCTGGGCGTCCCGCGCGACTGGTGCGCCACGGTGACCCTGGACCGCTCCACGGGCCTCGGCTGGGCGGGCGGCTACGTCGGCTCCGGTGTCACCACCGCCAACCTGGCGGCCCGCACCCTGCGCGACCTGGTCCAGCAGGACTCCGGCCAGGGCGGCCGCACCGAGCTGACGGATCTGCCCTGGGTGAACCACAAGGTCCGCAAGTGGGAGCCGGAACCCCTGCGCTGGCTGGGCGTCCACGGCATGTACGCCACCTACCGCACCGCCGACCGGCGAGAACGCCTCCACCCGGGCACGGAGTCCTCCCGTCTGGCGAAGGTCGCGGACCGGGTGGCGGGGCGGCACTGAGCGGACACCGTGAGCCCCGCCCCATGACCAGGTGATCTAGCCTCGCCTCATGATTCGTGCCGCGACCCCCGCCGACCTCCCCGTCATCCTCGCCCTGATCCGTGAACTGGCCGAGTACGAGAAGGCCTTGGAGGAGGCGCGGGCGACCGAGGAGCAGTTGCGGGAGGCGCTGTTCGGGCAGCGGCCGGCCGCGTTCGCGCATCTGGCGGTGGACGACGAGACCGGCCAGCCGGTCGGCCTCGCGCTGTGGTTCCTGAACTTCTCCACGTGGCGCGGGGTGCCCGGCATCTACCTGGAGGACCTGTACGTACGCCCGAACGCCCGCGGCGGCGGCCACGGCCGCGCCCTGCTGACCGAGCTGGCGCGGATCTGCGGGGAGCGGGGGTACGGGCGGCTGGAGTGGGCGGTCCTGGACTGGAACCGGCCCGCGATCGACTTCTACGAGGCGCTGGGCGCGCGCCCGCAGGACGAGTGGACGGTGTACCGGCTGACCGGTGACGCACTGGCCGGGCTGGGTGCGGGGCAGTAGCCGGGCAGGGCCCAGGACGACGGTGCGTCGCGAGGTATCCGGCGCGCTCTGCCCGCCGCACGCCCCAGACGCGCGGCGGCCGCTCGTGAGAGTGGGAAGCGGGTGACGGCCGGGCGCAGCCGGCCGCTGGCGGCTTCGGCGCAGGTTCTCGGCGGGACCGAAGGAGTAGAGGCGGACGGCGTGCACGGGACCTAAGGGAGGACGGCGTTCAGGTGGGGCTGTCTCGGTGGGTCCAGGCTCCGGCCTCAACCGTGCTTGAGGCCAAGTGATCATTGTCTGCCCAGGTCAGGGACATTGTCAGTGGCGGGGTGCAGCATGGGGGCATGGCGAGGAGAGCGACGGGTGGCGGTCCCGCGGCGGGCCGGGGCGCAGTGAACGGTGCGCGACGGCCGGAGCTGCGGCTGCCGCCCCTGACACCGTGGGCCGACGGCGGGCTGGAACCGGACGGGGACTACGACGGGCTGGACTTCCGGGACGCGGACCTGAGCGGGCAGGACGGCGTGGGTGCCCGGTTCATGGACTGCGCGCTGACGGGCTGCGCGGTGGACGGTACGGCGCTGGGCCGGGCCAGAGTGCTGGACTCGGTGCTGACCGGGCTGCGCGGGGTCGGCACCCATCTCGCCGAGTCCACGCTCCGCGACGTCGAGCTGATCGACGCCCGCCTCGGCGGCACCCAGCTGCACGGTGCCGTACTGGAGCGGGTGGTGGTCCGCGGCGGCAAGATCGACTATCTCAATCTGCGCGAGGCCCGCCTCAGAGACGTCGTCTTCGAGTCCTGCGTCCTGGTCGAGCCGGACTTCGCGGGCGCGACCCTGGAGCGGGTGGAGTTCGTCGACTGCGCGCTGAAGGAGGCCGACTTCGGCAGTGCGACGCTGAAGGACGTGGACCTGCGCGGGGCCGTCCCGCTGGAGATCGTCCGCGGCCTGGACCGGCTGTCCGGAGCGGTGATCAGCACGGGGCAGCTGCTGGATCTGGCACCGGTGCTGGCCGCAGAGCTGGGGATCAGAGTGGAGGGCTGACCATCGGGGCGGCCGGCCGGCCGCCGGTCAGGGGAGGCGGGGGAAGCGGGCCTGGAGGGTCCAGATCGCCGGGTTCTCCGCGAGGTCCTCATGGAGGTCGGTGAGGTCAGCGATCAGGTCGTGCAGGAAGTCGCGGGCCTCGCGGCGCAGTTCGGCGTGCGAGAAGGCCAGCGGGGCCTCCTCGGCAGGCATCCAGTCGGCCTCGACGTCCACCCAGCCGAAGCGGCGCTCGAACAGCATCCGGTCCGTGGACTCGGTGAAGTCCAGCTCCGCCTGCTGCGGCCGGGCGGCGCGCGAGCCCATCGGATCCCGGTCCAGCCGCTCCGCGATGTCGCACAGCGCCCACGCGAAGTCCAGCACCGGCACCCATCCCCAGGCTGTGGACAGCTCCCGGTCCGTCTCGGTGTCCGCGAGGTAGACGTCACCGCAGAACAGGTCGTGCCGCAGCGCGTGGACGTCCGCGCGGCGGTAGTCGGTCTGCGGGGGGTCCGGGAACCGATTGGAGAGGGCGTAGCCGATGTCGAGCACGCAGAGATGGTGTCACGAAGGCGGGGGAGTTCCTGCCCGGCCCCGGATCTCGGGCCCCATAAGTAAGACCGGTGCCCCCTAAGATCGCTGCTGTGCCCCGATCCGTACGCCTGGTCCCGGCCGCCGCGGCCCTGCTCGCCTTCAGCTTCGCCCTGACCGGCACCGCGTGCGACGGCGGTGTGCACGGCACCCCGGGCGACTCCGGCGTACACGACCCGTACTTCCCGAAGGCGGGCAACGGCGGTTACGACGTCGGGCACTACGCCCTGACCCTCGACTACACCCCGGCCACCCGCCGTCTGACCGGTACGGCGGTCATCACCGCCCGCGCCACCCAGGATCTGTCCGCCTTCGACCTCGACCTCGCCGGTCTGCACGTCGACTCGGTCACCGTCGAGGGCGAGCACGCCCCCTTCAGCCGGGCCGGGCAGGAACTGACCGTCCGCCCGCACGCCGACCTGAGCGCGGGTGAGACCTTCCGGACCACCGTCCGCTACTCGGGTGTCCCGCGGACCCTCACCGACCCCGACGGCTCCAAGGAGGGCTGGCTGCCCACCGCCGACGGCGCTCTCGGCCTCGGCGAACCGGTCGGCTCCATGGCGTGGTTCCCCGGCGACCACCACCCCTCCGACAAGGCGACCTACGACATCACCGTCACCGTCCCCAAGGGCCTTGTGGCCGTCTCCAACGGCGAGTTGGCGGGCCGGTCCACCCAGGGCGGCCGTACGGCCTTCCACTGGCACACCGCCCAGCCGATGGCGAGTTATCTGGCCACGGTCGCCGTGGGCCACTTCGACATCGGCCGCGGCACCGGCCCGCACGGGCTGCCGATCCTCACGGCCGTCGCCCCGGACCAGGCGAAGGACGGC
The DNA here is from genome assembly GCF_001280015.1 of Streptomyces sp. MMG1121. GTDB lineage: Bacteria > Actinomycetota > Actinomycetes > Streptomycetales > Streptomycetaceae > Streptomyces. The sequence goes on along the minus strand of NZ_LGDV01000118.1, from coordinate 242,962 downwards.
GCGGAGGTGCTGGCGAAGCTCCCCGACATCATCAAGTGGGAGGAGGACACCTTCGGCCCGTACCCCTTCTCCTCCGCCGGCGCGATCGTGGCCGGGCCGGACGATGCCGGATACGCCCTGGAGACCCAGAACCGGCCCACCTTCCCCGGTGCCCCGGACACCGGCACGGTGGTGCACGAACTCGCCCACCAGTGGTACGGCGACTCGGTCACCCCGAAGTCCTGGCAGGACATGTGGCTCAACGAGGGCTTCGCCACCTACGCCCAGTGGCTGTGGCAGGAGGACCACGGCGGCGACTCCGCGCAGAAGATCTTCACCGACCTCTACAACGGCGACGACGACCAGATCTGGGCCTATCCGCCCGCGAAGCCGTCCGGCGCCGCCCACATCTCCGACAGCCCCGTCTACGAACGCGGCGCGATGGTCCTCCACAAGATCCGGCAGAAGATCGGCGACAAGGCCTTCTTCGCCCTCCTGCGCAGCTGGCCCGCCAGCCACCGCTACGGCAACGCCGACACCGCCGACTTCACCGCCTACGTCGAGAAACAGGCCCCGGACAAGGACTTCACCGAGATCTGGAAGGACTGGCTCTACGGCGACGGCAAACCGGCCCACCCGTGAGGCCGGGGGCGGCCGGGCGCGGGGGCTGTCCCTCGCGGGCCGGCCCCGCCCGCATCGCCGCCCACGCCGGGCGAGCGTGCTTCAGCCGCCGCTCCTCGAACTCCCATGTGTCCAGCGCCGGACCACCCGCCGCGACAGGAGTTCGAGGAGCACCGGGGGAATCCACCGTCCGTGCCCGTGGCGTGCGCCCGCTACGGCGAAAGCCCCGGCCCAGGGCTGTCCGCCGCGGTCCGGGGCTTCTGCTCGGCATGGTGTCCGTCAGACGTTGACGCCGAAGTCCTGGGCGATGCCGACCAGGCCCGAGGCGTAGCCCTGGCCCACCGCGCGGAACTTCCACTCCGCGCCGTTGCGGTACAGCTCGCCGAAGACCATCGCCGTCTCCGTGGCGGCGTCCTCCGACAGGTCGTAGCGGGCGATCTCGGCGCCGCCGGCCTGGTTCAGGATGCGGATGTACGCGTTGCGGACCTGGCCGAAGTTCTGGCCGCGGTTCTCGGCGTCGTAGATGGAGACCGGGAAGACGATCTTGTCGACGTCGGCCGGGAGCGCGGCCAGGTTCACGTTGATCGACTCGTCGTCGCCCGCGCCCTCGCCCGTGCGGTTGTCGCCCGTGTGGACGATCGAGTTGTCCGGCGTCTGCTTGTTGTTGAAGAAGACGAAGTGGGCGTCCGAGTAGACCTTGCCCTGTGCGTTGACCGCGATCGCGGAGGCGTCCAGGTCGAAGTCCGTGCCGGTGGTGGTGCGGACGTCCCAGCCGAGGCCCACGGTGACGGCGGTCAGGCCCGGAGCCTCCTTGGTGAGCGAGACGTTGCCACCCTTGGACAGGCTTACAGCCATTCTTGGGAGTCCCTTCCTTCGGTTCGGTACGGCGGAAAAGCTACAGCTACCCGTATGAACGCCAAGGGGGGTGCGGAAGGTTCCAGGTCTCTTTACTTTCTTTACCCTCCTGTGTCCCGCCCGGCCCACTCCATCGGCCCCGCTTATTCACGTGACGTGGACCTGCCGGTCGCGCGACCATGGTGGGCATGTCCGGTCCCTACGTCATCCGTGGCTCCGTCTCCCTTCCCGAGGCCGAGCTGATGTGGCGTTTCTCCAGGTCGTCGGGGCCCGGCGGACAGCACGTCAACACCAGCGACTCACAGGTGGAGCTGCGCTTCGACCTGGCCCGCACCGAGGCGCTCCCGCCGGTGTGGAAGGAGCGGGCGTTGCTGCGGCTGGCCGGCCGGCTCGTCGACGGAGTCGTCACCGTCCGCGCCTCCGAGCACCGCTCCCAGTGGCGCAACCGCGAGGCCGCCGCCGTACGCCTCGCCGCGCTCCTCGCGGAGGCCGCCGCGCCCCCGCCCAAGCCCCGCAGGCCCACCCGCATCCCGCGCGGCATCAACGAACGCCGGCTGCGGGAGAAGAAGCAGCGCTCGCAGACCAAGCGCGGTCGCACGGGCCGGGACTGGCAGTAGGCCACGGAGCGCGCGGAGCGGGGTGTCCGTCACACTTCCGGGCCGCCGTTCGTCGGTGTCGCAGAGGACTGATGACGGCGACCGAGAGGCCGGGCCCCGCGATGAACGAGCACGAGCAGCAGCACGACCACGACATCCTCGCCGAGCGGTTCGAGGTCTACCGGGGGCATCTGCGCAGCGTCGCCCACCGGATGCTGGGCTCGGCCGCGGAGGCCGAGGACGCCGTGCAGGAGGCCTGGTTCCGGCTGAGCCGGTCCGACACGAGCGGGGTGGACAACCTCGGGGGCTGGCTGACGACCGTCGTGGGCCGGGTCTGCCTCGACATGCTGCGCTCCCGCCGCACCCGGGGCGAGGAGCCCCTGGACACCTGGCATCCGGTGGCCTCCGCCGAGCCCGACCCCGCGCAGGACGCCCTGCTCGCCGACTCGGTCGGCTCGGCCCTCCTCGTCGTCCTCGACACGCTCAACCCGGCCGAGCGACTGGCGTTCGTGCTGCACGACCTGTTCGGGGTGCCGTTCGAGGAGGTCGGCGGCATCCTCGGGCGCAGCCCGGCCGCCGCGCGGCAGTTGGCCAGCCGGGGCCGGCGCCGGGTGCGGGGCGCGGGCGCGCCGGAGGCCGACCTGGTACGGCAGCGGGAGGTCGTCGACGCCTTCCTGGCGGCGGCGCGGGACGGCGACTTCGACGGGCTGCTCGCCGTCCTCGACCCGGACGTGCTGGCCCGCAGCGACGCCGGTACGACCGTCGGGGCGATCGGGGTCGCCTCCGGCGCGACGGGCTTCGCCCGCCTGGCCGCCCTGTCGAGCCCGGCGCTGGTGGACGGCGCCACGGGCCTGGTCCTCGCCGTCGACGGCCGTCTGGAGCGCGTCCTGACCTTCACCTTCGTCGCCGACCGCATCGCGGCGATCGACATCGTGACGGACCCGGCCCGACTGTCCGAGCTGACCGTCGAGCCGGCGTAGACGCGGCCGTCGGCCGCCCGGGCCCGAGGCGGTACGCCTCGGGGGCGGGGGCTCAGCCCAACTGCCGGTACCGGCCGCGGAAGTACAGCAGCGGTCCGCCCTCCGCGCTCGGCACGTGCGCGGTCAGGACGCGGCCGACGACCAGGGTGTGGTCCCCGGCGCTCACCCGCTGCTCGGTGCGGCACTCCAGCGTGGCCAGCGCACCGCCCACCAGGGGCGCGCCGGTGGCCTCGCCACGGACGCAGGGGACGTCCTCGAAGAGCAGCCGGTCGCTGATGCGGCCCTTCATCGCGAAGCGGCCGGCGATGTGCCGCTGGTTCTCGGTGAGCACCGACACGGCCCACAGGGGCTGTTCGTCCAGCAGGTCGTCCATGCGGGAGCCCTCGCGCAGGCTGACTAGGACCAGCGGCGGGTCGAGCGAGACCGACAGGAAGGCGGTGGCGGTCATGCCGACGTCCTCCACGCCCGGCGCGGCCGGGTCGTCCGGGTCGAGCGGCGGTTCCTGAGCGGTCACCAGGACCACGCCCGCGGCCAGCCGGGACATCGCGGCCCGGAACTCGTCGTTGCTCACCCCCTCAGCATGCCCGGAAGCGGTGAGGGCGGTGGGGGAGGCAGTCTTCAGCACGCCGGAAACGCTAGTGTCCGCCCTGTGCGCGCCGCATCGGGCCTGAGCCTGAGCCGGGTCCTAGGACCAGCGGAGGATCAAGGACCAATTGTGCGCACGCTCGCAAAGCCTGCGTTCAGTAATCGCACGTGGAAATCGCGGAAACTCCACTCAATTGTTCACGTTCATCTGTGACTTGAGTCACAGAAGGCAGGAATTGTTGACCCTGTGTACCGAGTGGGCAGCGCGCTGTGATTCAGTGGCGGGGGAGCTGAAAGACCACCGTAAGAGGCACAGTAAAGAAGCGCCGAAGACAACCCTTGATTCGCTGCGAGGTCTCGGGGGGAGGGCGAGCATGGAGACCGAGTCGGAGCCGTATGTCCGTCTTGCGTCCCTGCGGCAGCTGCACCAGGTCATGGCCGACATGAACACGGCGCGCAGCCTGGCGGACACACTGCAGACCGTCGCCGACGGCGCCGTACAGGCCCTCGGGTACGAGATGGCGTGCGTGAACCTCGTCCGCCCCGACGGCGACCTCGTCGTCGCCGCGTTCTCCGGCAACTCCGCCGCCGAGGCCCTGATCACCGGCCGGGTCGGCTCCCGCGAGTCCTGGGAGCGGCGGCTGAACATGGGCGAGCGCTGGGGCGACGACCTGATCTTCATCCCGCACACCGAGGGCTGGGTGCTGGACGACGACGACGTCCCCCAGTGGTACACCGACGGCCCGGCGCCGCGCTTCGAGGACGAGTGGCACCCCTCCGACCGGCTCTTCGCGCCGATGCTCACGCCCGGCCTCCAGGGCGGCTCCTCCGGCGAGCTGCTCGGCGTCATATCCGTCGACCGGCCGCGCAACGGCCGCCGCCCCGGCGCCTGGGGCCGCGAGGCCCTGCAGATGTACGCCTTCCAGGCCGCCATCGCCATCAGCAACGCCCGGCTGCGCGCCAACATGCAGCGCGCCCTGGTCCGCCTGGAGCGCGAGCAGCAGGCCCTGCGCGCCAGCGAGGAATCCTTCCGGCAGGCCTTCGAGTACGCCCCCTCCGGCATGGCCATCGCCGAGATGGGCGGCGACCAGCACGGCCGGATCCTGCGCACCAACGACGCCCTGTGCCGGCTGCTCGGCCGCCCCGCCTCGGCGATGCGCCGCTACTCCTTCTCCGACCTCGTCCACCCCGAGGACATCGGCACGCTCCTGAGGACCTCCGCCGAGGGAGGCCGGGCCGAGCTGCGCCTGGGCCGCCGGGACGGCACGTACGTCTGGGTGTCCCTGCGCAACTCGGTCGTCGCCGACGCCGCCGACGGCCCCCGCTTCCTCCTCACCCACGTCGAGGACATAGAGGAGCGCAAGCGCCGCGAGCTCCAGCTCGCCCACCGCGCCTCCCACGACTCGCTGACCGGCCTGCCGAACTCCGCCGAGCTGCGCTCGCGGCTCGCGGCCCGGCTGTGCCGGCGCCCCTCGCAGCCCGGCGACCTGGAGTCCCTGGACGCGGCCTACGGCCACCCCGTCTTCGACACCCCGGCCGGCCACGGCTTCGACTTCCGGCCCGGCGCGGAGGGCTTCGACGCCTTCGACCACCATGTGCACACCGTCGCGCCCGAGGACGACCGCGACGACGGCACCAAGGGCCTCGCGGTGCTCTTCTGCGACCTCGACGGCTTCAAGTCGATCAACGACCGGTTCGGCCACAACGCGGGCGACGCGGTTCTGATCGAGGTCGCCCGACGTCTCTCGCGCGGGGTCCGCGACGGCGACACGGTGGCCAGGCTCGGCGGCGACGAGTTCGTGATCCTCGCCGACGGCCTCGGCCGGGCCGACGCCGAGGACCTCGCCGTACGGCTGCGCAACGAGATCATCCAGCCGATCCGGGCCGAGGGCCGGGCCGTCCGGGTGGGCGCGAGTTTCGGCATCGGGTGGGCACACTGCGGCATGACGGCGGACGAAGTCCTGAAGTCTGCTGACGAGCGGATGTACGTAGAGAAACGATCTCGTCCCAAACAGCACCGACGCGCCGGATGAGTCGCAGGTCAGCGACCTGATGCGGTGCGAGTCACCTGTTTGGCTCAGCCAGAGCGGGTAGGCTCGCCCTTCACATACCTGTACCGCATCCGCCCGCACCTGTTGAGGAGTACCTAGGGATGACGCCCGGCGACAACGGCGCGAGCACGCCCGAGGACGACGACCCGTTCGGCTATCTGTACGCAGACGGCCAGGCCAGAGGAGCCCAGCCGCCGTCCGGCGGTTACGGCTACCCGAACTCGGTCAGCAGGGTGCGTGCGGTCGGCGAGCGCCAGTACGGCCAGCAGGCGCCCGTGTACGGCCAGGGCGTGCCGCAGCAGCAGCCGACTTACGGCGGCCAGGGCTCGCCCCAGCAGCAGGGCGGCTACGGCCAGCCGAACGCCCACTACCAGGCCCCGGAGACCCTCCCGGGCGGCGCCCCCACCGGCCGCCAGGCCCCGCCCGCCCCCGGCCGGCGCGGCCCCAACACCAAGGGCCTGCTGATCGGCGCGATCGCGGTGGTCGCGGCGGTCGTCGTCGGCATCGGCGTGGCGATGATGAACGGCAACTCCTCGGACAACAAGGCGGGCGGCGACTCCTCGCCCTCGCAGTCCGCCTCACAGAACTCCCAGCCGAGCCAGTCGGCGAGCAGCAGCGCGTCGGGGGACTTGCCGAAGACCGACGCGAAGGACCTCCAGCTGGGCGGCGGCGCGTCCACGGCCTCGGGCGTCAAGGGGGCGAAAACGGACGGCGGGCTCTATGTGGCGGGGTTCAACACTGTCGGCGCTTCGGTCACCTGGACTGTCAATGACATCCAGAAAGCTGGCCCGTACCGCCTGTATGTGCGTTACAGCATTCCCGGTGTGGATGCCAACGCGACGCTGACGGTCAACGGCAAGCCCAACGAACAGCCACTGGGTATGAAGAACTTCATCGGCTCTCCGAAGGGCAACTTTGAGAAGGGCTGGCAGTCCACCTGGGCTCCAGTGACGTTGACCAAGGGCACCAACACGTTGACGATCTCCTGTGGTCAGGGGAACCAGTGCAACGCCCTCATCGACCAACTGTGGGTGCAGTAGGGGTCAGACAGCGGAACGGTCCGTCGGTAGCCCGGCGGACCGTCATGAAGCTTTACCGTGACGTGCGGAGCACCGGCGGTGCACCCTCAGGCTCGGCCGCCGCTAAAAGGCCGCAGCACTAACTCGCCCAGACTTCAATCCCCGTAACGGTGCCATGGGTGTTGTCCGAGTAGGTGCCCGGCTTCAGAGTAACTAGCCGGGTGCCAGCGTGGCAGCCCGTGGTGGCGTGCCAGAACTCTATGCGATACGACGTCTGGTTCGAGACGGACCGGAAAGTGCCGAAGGGATAGCAACCGGGCGTCACAGAGATGGCGGTCCTGGTTCCGGTCCTGTTCGTCCCCGACCAGCCGCAGACCTTCCCCTTCGGGCAGGTGTTGGGATCGGCCGCCGCAGCCGGTGTGGCAAAGGCACCGGCCAGCAACGCGCCGGTCACAGCCACCGTCGTCAGGCTCTTCTTGAGCAGGCTCATGTGGAGTTCCCCTATGTCTTTCGCTGCTGGTCAGCGCAGCGAACGGGTGATCATCAGATCACTCGGCTGACATGAAGGGAAGGGTGATTCTTGGCCACACTGCCTTTCACGGCGGCGTCACCGACACTTGCGCCAGGAGTTTCTCGTAGTGCGCGTGGTCGAAGTCGCCCGCTGTCGCGGATCGTACCGTCGCCGCCGACAGAGCGACCGCGCGGGTCAGGCGGTCCGGCCAGGGGAGCTTTTCCAGCAGGCCCGACAGTAGGCCCGCCACCGCCGAGTCGCCCGCGCCCGTCGGGTTGCCGTGGACGCGGGCTGGTGGGGTGGCGCGCCAGCGGCCCTCGGGGGTGACGGCCAGCAGGCCCTCCGCGCCGAGGGAGGCGACGACCGCGAGGGCGCCGCGCCGGCGGGCGTCCTGGGTGGCGCGCAACGGCTCGTGGGAGCCGGTCAGTTCGGCCAGTTCGTCGGCGTTCGGCTTGATCAGGTCCGGGCGGGCCGCCACGCCTCGGCGCAGTGGCTCGCCGCTGGTGTCGAGGAGGACGGGGACGTCCGCGGAACGTGCGGTCCGGACGAGGTGCGCGTACGCGCCGACCGGCACGCCCGGCGGCAGGCTGCCGCACAGGGCCACCGCCGAGGCGGACGGCAGGAGTTCGGCGTAGCGGTCCAGGAAGGTGCCCCACTCGGCCGGCTCGATCTGTGGGCCGGGCTCGTTCAACTGGGTGGTTTCGCCGGAGAGTTCGTCCACCACGGCTATCGTGCGCCGGGTCGCTCCGGCGACCGGGAGCAGGGCGTCGGTGAGAGCGGGGGTGTCGGCGAGCCGCTCGCGTATCGCCCGTCCGGTCGCGCCGCCCGCGAAGCCCGCGACCGTCACCTCGTGTCCGAGGGCGGCCAGCACACGGGCCACGTTCACGCCCTTGCCGCCGGGCCGTTCGACGACCTCGGAGACCCGGTGCGAGGCGTGCGGCCGCAGCGACCGTACGCGATAGGTCAGGTCGAGAGCGGTGTTCAGTGTGACCGTGAGGATCACCCGGGCCGACCTCCCTCGAAGTCCCTGTGTCCGTCTTCCGTTTCCGGGGCCTCGATCATGCCAAACAGACGGCGGCCGGCCCAGTCGTGGGTCGGCCGCCGTCGGCGCAGAAGTAGGGCGGATCAGGCCAGTTGGGGTGCTACCACCCACTCGCCCCGGCGCATCACGCCCTTGAGGCCGAAGTCCGCGTCCAGGACGAGCAGGTCGGCGTCCTTGCCGGGCTCCAGGGAGCCGATGCGGTCAAAGAGGCCGAGCAGCCGGGCCGGGTTGGCGGACAGGGCCGTCACCGCGTCCTCGACCGACAGCTTGTCGATGGTGACCGCCCGCTGGAACGCGCGGTCCAGGGTGAGGGTGGAGCCCGCGATCGAGCCGCCCTCCACCAGCCGGGCCACACCCTCGCTGACCTCGACCTCCAGCGGGCCGAGCATGTAGCGGCCGTCGCCGATGCCGGCCGCGTCCATCGCGTCCGTGATGAACGCGACCCGGTCCGCCCCCGCGTGGTGGAACGCCAGCTCCAGCGCGGCCGGGTGGAGGTGCGTACCGTCGTTGATCAGCTCGACGGTGACCCGTTCGTCCTCCAGCAGGGCGGTGATCGGGCCGGGCGTGCGGTGGCCCAGCGGGGGCATCGCGTTGAAGAGGTGGGTGGCGACCGTGGCGCCCGCGTCGATGGCCTCGACCGTCTGCTCGTACGTCGCGTCCGTGTGCCCGATCGCCGCGATCACGCCGTGCTCGGCGAGCAGCCGTACGGAGTCGATGCCGCCCGGCAGCTCGGTGGCGAGGGTGACCATCTTCGCCCTGCCGCGCGCCGCGTCGATCAGCTTGCGGACCTCGGCCGGGTCCGGGTGGCGCAGCAGTTTCTCGGAGTGCGCGCCCTTGCGGCACGGCGAGATGAACGGTCCCTCGAAGTGGACGCCCGCGATCTCGCCCTGCTCCGCCAGCTCGCTCAGCAGCCCGGCCTGGCTCACCAGCAGGTCCATCTCGTCGGTCACCGTGGAGGCGACGAGCGTCGTGGTGCCGTGCAGGCGGTGCGTGCGGATGGCCGTCAGGATGTCGTCCGGGGTACCGGAGAAGGAGGCTCCGCCGCCGCCGTGGTTGTGGATGTCGACGAAGCCGGGGACGACCCAGTGGCCGGTCGCGTCGAGTACCTCGGCGCTCTCGGGAGCGGCGGCCGTGATCTTCGTACCCTCGACGGACACGCGCCCGTCGTCCACCACCCCGCCGGGCAGTACCACCCGAGCACCTGTGAGAACCAAGCTGGGAGCCATCAGGCGCTTACCTCCGGAGTCGTAGAAGAAGTGGGCGAGCCGAGCAGGTCCCGCGCGAGCAGGCCCGCGCCCAGGCAGCCCGCGGTGTCGCCCAGGGCGGCGGGAACGATGGCCGGCAGTTTCTGGAAGGTGACCCGGCGCCGTACGGCGTCCCGCAGGGGTGAGAACAACACTTCCCCCGCCTCGGCGAGACCGCCACCGATGATCAGTGTGCGCGGGTCCAGCAGGGTGAGCGCGGTGACCAGGCCGTCGGCGAGGGCGTCCACCGCCTCCTGCCAGACCTGGGCCGCCCTCGGGTCGCCAAAGGCCACGGCCTTGGCGCAGTCGGCCGCGTCCGCGTCCGGGTCCCCGCAGACCGCCGCCCAGGCCTCGCTGACGGCGGACGCGGAGGCGTACCGCTCCAGACAGCCGTGCTGTCCGCAGGGGCAGGGGGTGCCGGACGGCCGTACGACGATGTGGCCGATCTCGCCCGCGAAGCCGTGCGCGCCCGACTCCACCCGGCCGTCGATCCCGATGGCCCCGGCGATCCCGGTGCCGAGCGGCACGAACAGGAACCGGTCGGCACCCTTGCCCGCGCCGATCCGGCCCTCGGCGAGGCCGCCGGTGCGCACGTCGTGCCCGAGGGCGACGGGCACGCCGAGCCGCTCGGCGAGCAGGGCGCGCAGCGGTACGTCCCGCCAGCCGAGGTTGGCCGCGTAGACGGCGTTGCCCCGCTCCTCGTCGACGATGCCGGGGACCGCGATGCCGGCGGCGAGCGCGGGCGTGCCGTAGTGCTCGACGCCGTACGCGTGCAACTCGGCGGCGAAGTCGAGGATCGCCCTGACCACCGCGTCCGGCCCGCGCTCGCGGCCGGTGGCGCGGCGGGCGCGGTGGAGCAGCTCGCCGTCGTCGCCGACGAGGGCGGCCTTCATCCCGGTACCGCCCACGTCCAGGGCGATGACATGTCTCACCACGGGCCCTAGTGTGGCCCTCGCACCCGGGAGAGGTCTAGTCCACTCACGTGGTGTAGACCTTATCTGTCCATATATTGAACGGTCAGACAGCAGGGTTGGGGCTTTGAGCGTGCGTCGGCGTACGGCAGGAACGATCGCGGTGGTGTCCGCACTGGGCATGACAGCGGTTCTCGGGGGCTGCGGAAGCACCGGTTCCTCGGGCGTGACCTTGAGACTCGTCGCCGCCGACTACGGCGACTCCTCCGCCAACAGCTCCAAGAAGTACTGGGACAGCCTGGCCAAGGCGTACGAGGCCAAGCACTCCGGGGTGAAGGTCGAGGTCAGCGTCTACTCCTGGAACGACGTCGACGCCAAGGTCAAGGCGATGGTCGCCGCCGGCAAGGCCCCCGACCTGGCCCAGATCGGCGCCTACGCCGACTACGCGGCCGCCGGCAAGCTCTACCCGGCCTCCGACCTGCTCTCGATCCGCACCCAGGCCGACTTCCTGTCCCAGCTCTCCGACGCGGGCCAGTGGAACCACACGCAGTACGGCATACCCTTCGCCGCCTCCACGCGCGTGCTCTTCTACAACAAGACCCTGTTCGCCAAGGCCGGCATCACCCCGCCCAGCACCTGGGACCAGCTGGCGGCCGACGCCAAGGCACTCAAGGACAAGGGCGTGAAGTACCCCGTCGCGCTGCCGCTGGGCCCGGAGGAGGCCCAGGCCGAGACCATGCAGTGGATGCTGAGCGGGAACAGCGACAACGGCGGCAGCGGCTACACCGACGACGTCGGCACCTACACGATCGACTCCGCGCAGAACGTCGACACCTTCACCTGGCTCAGGGACAACCTGGTCGGCAAGGGTCTGACCGGCCCGGTCGCGCCCGGCAAGCTCAATCGCGCGGATGCCTTCGCCGCCTTCGCAGACGGCCAGGTCGGCATGCTCGACGGGCACCCCACGCTGATCCAGCAGGCCGGGAAGAAGGGCGTGAAGTTCGGCATGGTGCCGATGCCGGGGCGCACCGGCGCGGCCCGGGCCTCGATGGGCGTCACCGACTGGATGATGGCGTTCAAGCAGAGCGGCCACGCCGAGCAGATCGGCGACTTCCTCAACTTCGTCTACAGCGAGAAGAACGTCCTCGCGTTCTCCCGCGACTACGGCCTGCTGCCGGTGACGGGCTCCGCCTCGACGGCGATGAGCGGTTCGGACGCCGAGCCCGACAAGGCCCTGCACCCCTTCCTGGACCAGTTGCCCACCTCCGAGCTGTACCCGGTCGGCAAGACCTCCTGGGCGGCGGTCAGCGCGGCCGTGAAGCAGAACATCGGCCAGGCCGTCGCCCCCGGCGGCAGCCCCTCCGGCGTCCTCACCCGCCTCCAGGCCACGGCCACGGCGGCCGACGGCAGCAACGGCGGCTGAGCCCGCTGTCAGTACCCGGCGTTACGGTGGCTGCCATGGAACTCGGCCACCGCGAACAAGCCATCCTCGCGCTGGAACGCCGGGGCTTTCCCGGCCCCGGCGCGAAGGAGCGCGCGATACGCGAGGAACTGGGCCTGGCTCCGGTCCGCTACTACCAGCTGCTGAACGCGCTGCTGGACGACGAGCGGGCACTGGCGGCGGACCCGGTGACGGTGAACCGCCTGCGCAGAGTACGGGAGACCCAACGCTCGCAACGCTGACCCCCGCTCCGCGTTGCCCGGCCGGCCGGGACGGCCGCGCAGCGGAGCGCTGAACCCGGGTGGGCCGGGGCGGGTGCCCTCCCGGCCGACGAGGCGGAGCACCCGGCAGGGTTCGGGGCCGGGACCCAGGCGTGATGGCTGCCCGCGCTGGATACTGTCGGGGTATGGACCCTCTGCCCACCCCGCAGACCCAACCCGGCCGGGACGGACTGGCCGCGCTGCTCGCACGGCCGGGTACGGCGCTCGTCGGACTCGACTTCGACGGCACCCTGGCCCCCATCGTCGCCGACCCCGAACAGGCCCGCGCCCACCCCGAAGCCGTACCGGCCCTCGTCGCGCTCGCCCCGAAGGTCGCCTCCGTCGCCGTGATCACCGGCCGCCCCGCCGGCGTCGCGGTCCGCTACGGCGGCTTCGCCGGTGTGCCCGGCCTGGACCACCTCACCGTCCTCGGCCACTACGGCGCCGAACGCTGGGACGCCGTCACCGGCACGGTCACCGCCCCCGCCCCGCACCCCGGCGTCGCCGCGGTCCGCGCGGAGCTGCCGGGCGTTCTGGACCGCGCGGGCGCCTGGACCGGTACCTGGATCGAGGAGAAGGGCCGGGCGGTCGCGGTGCACACCCGCCGCGCCGCCGATCCCGAGGCCGCGTTCGAGGCCCTGCGCGGCCCCCTCGCCGACCTCGCCACCCGCCACGGCCTGATCGTCGAACCCGGCCGCCTCGTCCTGGAACTGCGCCCGCCCGGCATGGACAAGGGCATGGCCCTCACCGAGTACGCCCGCCGGATCGACGCCGGCTCGGTCCTCTACGCCGGTGACGACCTGGGCGACCTCCCCGCCTTCGCCGCCGTGGAAAAACTCCGCTCCGACGGTGTCCCCGGCCTCCTGGTCTGCAGCGGCAGCACGGAGGTCACGGAACTGGCGGAACGGGCGGACGTGGTGGTCGACGGCCCGGCAGGGGTCGTCCACCTGCTGCGGACGCTCGCCGATCAGCTGGACTGAAGCCCTTCCAGCGCCCGCAGCTGCTCCAGGAACCACTGGGCCGGGGGAAGCGCGGTGGCCGCCGCCGCCAGCCTCTTGGCGCGGTCCGCCCGCTCCTCCGGCCGCAGGGACAGCGCCTCGTGCAGGGCCCGCGCGGTCTCCAGCACGTCGTAGGGGTTCACCACGAACGCGTCGGCGCCCAGCTCCTCGTACGCCCCGGCCTCCCGGGACAGCACCAGCGCACAGCCCCGGTCGGAGACGACCGGGACCTCCTTGGCGACCAGGTTCATACCGTCCCGGACGGGATTGACCAGGGCCACGTCCGCAAGCCGGTAGGCGGCCAGGGAACGGGCGAAGTCGTCCTTGACGTGCAGCACCACCGGCGTCCAACCGGGCGTGCCGTAAGCCGAGTTGATCTCCTCCGCCAGCCGCTGCACCGAGGCCGTGTAGTCGCGGTACACGGCGAGGTCCTGGCGGGACGGGTACGCGAAGGCCACGTGGACGACCTTCTCGCGCCACTCGGGGTGCTCGTCCAGCAGCTGCCGGTACGCCAGCAGACCGCGCACGATGTTCTTCGACAGCTCCGTGCGGTCCACGCGTACGACGGTCCTGCGGCCCTCGCCGATCTCCGCCCGCAGGGCCGTGATCCGCTCCTCGACGTCCGGCCGGTGCGCACGCTCGCGCAGGAAGTCGCCGTCGGCACCGAGGGAGTGCACGCCGACCTCGGTGCTCCGGCCTTCCCGCAGGTGCTGGACCGCCCGCGGGGCACCTGACGGCCAGGTCACCCGGTAGCGCTCGGGATCCAGGCCCTCGGCGCACCTCATGAAGGCCGTCGCCCAGCGCCAGGTCAGGAACGCCACCCGGTCCGCCCCGAGCATGCCCGTGAGCAGCTGCTCGCGGATGTCCCCCGGGAGCAGCTCGAAGTACTCCCTGGGCGCCCACGGGGTGTGCGAGAAGTGGCCGATGCGCAGGTCGGGGCGGAGCGCACGGAGCATCCCGGGCACGAGACACAGGTGGTAGTCCTGCACGAGCACCGCGGCCCCCTCGGCCGCCTCCTCGGCCAGCGCCTCGGCGAACGCCCGGTTGTAGGCCTCGTACGACGCCCACTGCCGCCGGAACCCGGCGTCGAAGACCGGCTCCAGCGGGGTCTGGTACAGCATGTGGTGGACGAACCACAGCACCGAGTTGGCGATGCCGTTGTAGGCGTCGGCGTGCACGGCCGGGTCGATGTCCAGCATCCGCACCCGCTGCCCGCCGGTGTCCTCCGTCGGCAGCAGCGCGCCGTCCGCGCGCCGTACGGCCTCCCGGTCGCCCTCGCCCAGCGCGGCGCACACCCACACGGCGTTCGCGTCCGGTCCGATGGCCGACAGCCCCGAGACCAGCCCGCCGCCACCCCGCCGGGCGCGCAGCACCCCGCCCTCGTGCAGCTCGTACGAAACCGGGCCGCGGTTCGACGCGACCAGCACCTCAGCACCGCCGGTGGAAGCCATGGTCCTCAACCTAGCCCGGCCCGGAAACGCTCAAACGTACGGCCACGCCCGACGCCTCGGCCGTATACGAAGACAGGCCACCGCGCCCGACCGGGGCCGTCACGCGCTCGGCTCAGGCCACTTTGCGCTCGGCGTACTCCGTGATCTCCACCATCGGCGGCCGTTCCTCCGTGTCGACCGAGTAGGTGCGTGGCTCGAAACCGTCCTCGCCGCGCTCGAACTGGGTCAGCGACGGCCGGATGAGATGGCCCCGGGCCAGCCGCAGCTGGGCGGTGCGGTAGATGGCGGCCGCCATCCGGCCCAGCGCCTGGCCGTCCTGGTGGCGGTGCTTGCGCACGCCCACGTCCACCTGTGCCAGCGCGTCGAGCCCCACCAGGTGCAGGGCGTCCACCAGCATGCCCAGCTCCACGCCGTAGCCGACGGGGAAGGGGAGCTGTTCCAGCAGGCTGCGGCGGGCCGCGTACTCACCGCCGAGCGGCTGTACGAAACCGGCCAGCTGCGGCCAGTGCATGTTCAGCAGCGGGCGGGCCATCAGCTCGGTGACCCGGCCGCCCTGCCCCGCCGCCGCGCCGAGCGGGCGGTCGTACATGGCCTTGACCAGGGCCACCTCGGGGTCGGTGAGCAGCGGGCCGACGATTCCCGAGACGAAGTCGGCGGAGAACTCCTTCAGGTCGGCGTCGACGAAGCAGACGATGTCGCCGCCGGTGACGAGCAGGGAGCGCCACAGGACCTCGCCCTTGCCCGGAACGGCGGGGATGCGCGGCAGGATGGTGTCCCGGTGGACGACCCGCGCGCCCGCCGCGGCGGCGACCTCGGAGGTGCGGTCGGTGGAGCCGGAGTCGACGACGACGAGTTCGTCGACGAGCGGGACCCGCTCCATCAGGTCGCGCCGGACGACCGTGACGATGTCGCCGACGGTCTCCTCCTCGTTGAGCGCGGGCAGGACGACGCTGATCGTCTGTCCCGTGCGCTGCTTGGCGGTCAGGATCCGGTGGAGCGGACGGTCGGTCACGGACCAGGAGCGGGTTGCCAGCCAGCGCTCGACTTCTTCCAGCACGGTCTGCGGCTCCTCACTGTTCGTGATCACAGGTGGTGACAGTGTGATCCATCTCGCGGTTCGGACGACTATCTCAACTGTCCTGGCCTTCGGTTACAGTCTTGGACAACGCCGATGACCATCGCATGTCGGGGCTCGCGCGCGTTCACAATCGAATACCGCTCATCCAGAGGGGCAGAGGGATACGGCCCGATGAAGCCCCGGCAACCCTCCAGCCGATTCTCGTCTTCTCGAAGCGAGGCTCCCGGCTAGGGAAGGTGCCAAATCCGTCTCACGGCGAGATGCGTCGTGAGGAAGATGAGGAGAAAGGGCCTCGCCTCCATGGCTGTGCAGACAGTTGCAAGCACCACCACCCCCGCCGTCGACCTCGGTCCCGCCGTGGCTCTGAGCTGTCGCGAGTGCGGTCACCGCGTCCCGCTCGGTCCGGTCTTCGCGTGCGAGGAGTGTTTCGGCCCGCTGGAGGCCGCCTACGACTTCTCCGGCTACGACACCGAGGAACTGCGCCGGCGGATCGAGTCCGGCCCGGCCAACATCTGGCGGTACGCGCCCCTGCTGCCCGTCCCGGCGGACGTCGCCGACAAGCCGAACCTGAACCCGGGCTGGACCAACCTCGTCAGGGCCGACAACCTCGCCCGCGAACTCGGCGTCACCGGCGGCCTGTTCGTGAAGGACGACTCCGGCAACCCGACGCACTCCTTCAAGGACCGCGTCGTCGCCCAGGCCCTGGAGGCCGCCCGCGCCTTCGGCTTCACCACCCTGTCCTGCTCCTCGACCGGCAACCTGGCCGGCGCCGTCGGCGCCGCCGCCGCCCGCGCCGGCCTCCGCTCGTGCGTGTTCATCCCGCACGACCTGGAGCAGGGCAAGGTCGTCATGGCCGCGGTCTACGGCGGCGAGCTGGTCGGCATCGAGGGCAACTACGACGACGTCAACCGCTTCTGCTCGGAGCTGATCGGCGACCCGGCCGGCGAGGGCTGGGGCTTCGTCAACGTCAACCTGCGGCCGTACTACGCGGAGGGCTCCAAGACCCTGGCGTACGAGATCTGCGAGCAGCTCGGCTGGCGGCTGCCGGACCAGATCGTGATCCCGATCGCCTCCGGCTCCCAGCTCACGAAGATCGACAAGGGTCTGAAGGAACTGATCGAGCTGGGTCTGGTCGAGGACAGGCCGTACAAGATCTTCGGCGCCCAGGCCGAGGGCTGCTCGCCGGTGTCCACGGCGTACAAGGCCGGTCACGACGTGGTCCGCCCGCAGAAGCCGAACACCATCGCCAAGTCCCTCGCCATCGGCAACCCGGCCGACGGGCCCTACGTCCTGGACATCGCGCGCCGGACCGGCGGTGCGGTGGAGGACGTGACCGACGAGGAAGTCGTCGACGCGATCAGGCTGCTGGCCCGCACCGAGGGCATCTTCGCCGAGACGGCGGGCGGCGTGACGGTCGGCGTCACCCGCAAGCTGCTCAAGGAAGGCCTCCTGGACCCGACGAAGACCACGGTCGTCCTCAACACCGGCGACGGCCTGAAGACCCTCGACGCGGTGGCCGACACGGGCCTCACCGCGACGATCCGCCCCACCCTGGACTCTTTCCGAGAGGCTGGCCTCGCATGAGCGTGACCGTTCGCATCCCCACCATCCTGCGCACCTACACCGGCGGTCAGGCCGAGGTGCCCGCCGAGGGCGGGACCCTCGCCGAGGTCATCGAGGACCTGGAGAAGAACCACACCGGGATCGCCGCCCGCGTCCTGGACGACCAGGGCAAGCTGCGCCGTTTCGTCAACGTCTACGTCAATGACGACGACGTCCGCTTCGAGCAGGGCCTTCAGACGGCCACCCCCGAGGGTGCGGGTGTCTCCATCATTCCGGCGGTCGCCGGCGGCTGCTGATCGCGCTGATCCTGCTGACCGAATGACCGGTCATTACCTTCGGTAACCCGGGTTACTGATTGTTCATCGAATGGCCCCCTCCGTGAGAGAAACGGAGGGGGCCATTCAGTGTGATTGAGCGCGGTACAGTTGGGGAACGCGCGCCGGACCCGCGCCTCCCCGGTCCCGGATTCCGCGCCGCACGCCCGATAAGAAGTAGCCAAAGTGTGCGGGCTTTATGCGGCTTTCGTTCCATTTTGTACGGCCCGACTTGCCCTGAATTCAGCCGAACTTTAGGCAGATTCCGGACTGGGCTCGTCCAGAATTCTCGTCCGATTGACCTGTTGCAGACGGCAGTTGGACAGATACATTCAGCCGCGGTCGACGCGTTCCGGCGCACGCCCCCGACCAATGGGGGGTGAGGTCTGACCCGGGTCCGCGAAGTGTGGATCTGTGCAAGGGCCAGTAATAGGGGAGTTAGGCATGGCTCAGGGCACCGTCAAGTGGTTCAACGCGGAGAAGGGGTACGGCTTCATCGCGGTCGACGGTGGTGCGGACGTCTTCGTCCATTACAGCGCCATTCAGATGGACGGCTACCGCACCCTGGAAGAGGGCCAGCGGGTGGAGTTCGAGATCTCGCAGGGCCAGAAGGGCCCGCAGGCCGACATGGTTCGCCTCAGCGCCTGAACGTTTCTTGTACGAAGGGTCCGCACCCCGCAGGGGTGCGGACCCTTCGTCGTACCCGCCCGTCACCCGACCGTCACCCCCGGCGAGCCCGCTGCGCGGGCGCAGCCTTGCACTCGGGCATGCCGAGTGCTAATCATTGCGTTAGCACTCTGAAGGTGAGAGTGACAAAGAAGGACCGGGTCGGTGAGGCCCGCAGGCCAGGTGGGGCAAGGAACCACGGGGTCAGCGAGCCGTCCGTCGCGGGCGCGGGCGCGGTCCGAAGGAATCACCCCCAGTCCTGGAGGGACCACTTCACATGGCCAAGATCATCGCGTTCGACGAGGAGGCGCGGCGCGGCCTCGAGCGCGGCATGAACCAGCTCGCGGACGCCGTGAAGGTGACGCTCGGCCCCAAGGGCCGCAACGTCGTCCTCGAGAAGAAGTGGGGCGCCCCCACGATCACCAACGATGGTGTCTCCATCGCCAAGGAGATCGAGCTCGAGGACCCGTACGAGAAGATCGGCGCCGAGCTGGTCAAGGAAGTCGCCAAGAAGACGGACGACGTCGCCGGTGACGGTACGACCACTGCGACCGTGCTGGCCCAGGCCCTGGTCAAGGAAGGCCTGCGCAACGTCGCCGCCGGCGCCAACCCGATGGCTCTGAAGCGCGGTATCGAGAAGGCCGTCGAGGCCGTCTCCGCCGCCCTGCTGGAGCAGGCGAAGGACGTCGAGACCAAGGAGCAGATCGCCTCCACCGCGTCCATCTCCGCCGCCGACACCCAGATCGGCGAGCTGATCGCCGAGGCCATGGACAAGGTCGGCAAGGAAGGCGTCATCACCGTCGAGGAGAGCAACACCTTCGGTCTGGAGCTCGAGCTCACCGAGGGCATGCGCTTCGACAAGGGCTACATCTCCGCCTACTTCGCGACCGACATGGAGCGCATGGAGGCGTCGCTCGAGGACCCGTACATCCTCATCGCGAACTCCAAGATCGGCTCCGTCAAGGACCTGCTCCCGCTCCTGGAGAAGGTCATGCAGTCGGGCAAGCCGCTGCTGATCATCGCCGAGGACGTCGAGGGCGAGGCCCTGTCGACCCTGGTCGTCAACAAGATCCGCGGCACCTTCAAGTCCGTCGCCGTCAAGGCCCCGGGCTTCGGCGACCGCCGCAAGGCCATGCTCGGCGACATCGCCATCCTCACGGGCGGCGAGGTCATCTCCGAGGAGGTCGGCCTCAAGCTGGAGAACGCGACCCTGGACCTCCTGGGCCGTGCCCGCAAGGTCGTCATCACCAAGGACGAGACCACCATCGTCGACGGTGCCGGCTCCTCGGAGCAGGTCGGCGGCCGGGTCAACCAGATCCGCGCCGAGATCGAGAACAGCGACTCGGACTACGACCGCGAGAAGCTGCAGGAGCGCCTGGCGAAGCTCGCCGGCGGTGTCGCGGTCATCAAGGCCGGTGCCGCCACCGAGGTGGAGCTCAAGGAGCGCAAGCACCGCATCGAGGACGCCGTCCGCAACGCGAAGGCCGCCGTCGAGGAGGGCATCGTCGCCGGTGGTGGCGTGGCCCTGCTGCAGGCCTCCTCGGTCTTCGAGAAGCTGGACCTCGAGGGTGACGAGGCGACCGGCGCCAACGCCGTGAAGCTCGCGCTGGAGGCCCCGCTGAAGCAGATCGCCGTCAACGGTGGTCTCGAGGGTGGCGTCGTCGTGGAGAAGGTGCGCAACCTGGCCGTCGGCCACGGTCTGAACGCCGCCACGGGCGAGTACGTCGACATGATCGCCGAGGGCATCATCGACCCGGCGAAGGTGACCCGTTCCGCGCTGCAGAACGCCGCCTCCATCGCCGCGCTGTTCCTCACCACCGAGGCCGTCATCGCCGACAAGCCGGAGAAGGCCGCCGCGGCCGCTCCGGGCGGCATGCCGGGCGGTGACATGGACTTCTGATCGACCCCTGGTTGATCACGTCCTTGCCGAGGGCGGCACTTCCTGTCTGTGACAGGGGGTGCCGCCCTCGGGCGTTTCCGGGTGCGGACGGCGAAGGGGTGGGGCGGGGCAGCGTGAGTGGCACAAACTGCCACTTCGGCAGAGGGTGTCATTCGCTCGGCGTTCATCTCGGTGTCAGCGGGTGCACACAGCATCCGCCTCATGAAGAAGCTCGCTCTCGCCGGTGCCGCCCTCGCGCTCACCGCAGTGTCCGTCCCCCTCACCACGTCGGCCGCCCTCGCCGCCCCGGCCGCCGGCCACCGCCCTGCCGCCCACCACACCGCCGGCCACCGCATCCCCTTCACGGCCGCGACCGTCACCGCCGGTGACGACGGCTCGTACCGCATCGTCTGGAAGGCGCCCGGGGTGCGCACGGTGACCATCCGGGCGAACGGGCACGTCGTGGCGCGGGGCGGGGCGGCGGGGGACGTCACGGTGCGCGGGCTGCCCGCCGCCGACCGCCAGTGGTTCGACCTCGTGCCCGAGCGCGGCGGCTCCCTGCGCCTCGCCGACCGGCTGATCAAGCTCGACGGCGCGGTCAACTTCCGGGACGCGGGCGGCTACCGCACCCAGGACGGCCACTGGGTGAAGATGGGCGAGATCTACCGCTCCGACGCCCTGAACAAGCTCACGGACGCCGACCTCGCGAAGCTCCACCGCCTCGGCATCCACGCGGTGTACGACCTGCGCACGCAGTCGGAGCGCACGTCCGGGCCCGACCGTGTGCCGGCCGGCGCGGCCTACGACGTCGCCGACGTGCTCGCCGGCTCCCCGGCCTTCAGCGCCATGCCGACGTCCGCGGACGACGCGGTCAAGATGATGGTGGACGGCGAGAAGTTCATGGTCGGCGGGGGCACCGCGCGCGCCGCCTACGGCGCGGTGTACGCGGGTGTCGCCGACGAGGGGCAGCACGGGCTGGTCTACCACTGCACCGCCGGCAAGGACCGCACGGGCTGGTCCAGCGCCGCGCTCCTGACGGCCCTCGGCGTGCCGCGCCGGACGGTGATGGACGACTACCTCGCCAGCAACACCTACCGGGCGGCGGCCAACGCGGCGACCCTCGCGGCCATGCCCCCCGCCCAGGCCGAGATCTACAAGCCGCTGCTCGACGTGCGCCCCGAGTACCTCGACTCCGGCTTCGACGAGGTGCAGGCCGCGTACGGCTCGTTCGGCACCTACCTGCGCAAGGGGCTCGGCATCGACGGGCACGAGCTGCGCGAGCTGAAGAAGGAGCTGCTGGTCGGCTAGGACCGCCCGAGTGGCCGGGGCCACACGGAAACCGGGGCCGGGTGCGGAATAGGGAGCTCCGCGCGTCGGTTTCCTTCAGAAGGTGCAACAATGCGCACGCACATACCCAACGGTCGGCGCACGCGCCACTCGGTCCACCCAGCCACTCACGAGGAGCCCCACCGTGACCGCCACGACGTCCGCCTCCCGCGCGGCCCAGATCCTGTCCCGCCCGATCGCGCTCAACGGTCTCACCGTCCCGAACCGGATCGTGATGGCGCCGATGACCCGGATGTTCTCCCCGGGCGGCATCCCCGGCGAGGACGTGCGCTCCTACTACGCGCGCCGTGCCGCCGCCGGTGTCGGCCTCATCGTCACCGAGGGCACCTACGTGGGCCACGAGTCGGCCGGGCAGAGCGACCGGGTGCCGCGCTTCCACGGCGAGGAGCAGCTGGCGGGCTGGGCGAAGGTCGCCGAGGACGTCCACGCGGCGGGCGGCACGATCGTCCCGCAGCTGTGGCACATCGGCATGGTCCGCAAGGACGGCGACGCCCCCTACCCCGAAGCCCCCGCGATGGGCCCCTCCGGCCTGGTCACCGCCGACGCCGAGCCCACCGGTAAGCCCATGACGCAGGCCGACCTGGACGCCGTCATCGGCGCGTTCGCCGAGGCCGCGGCCGACGCCGAGCGCATCGGCTTCGACGGCGTGGAGCTCCACGGCGCCCACGGCTACCTCCTCGACCAGTTCCTGTGGGAGGGCACCAACCGCCGCACCGACGCCTACGGCGGCGACCCGGTGGCCCGCACGAAGTTCGCGGCGGAGATCGTCGCGGCGGTCCGCGGGGCGGTGTCCCCCGAGTTCCCGATCCTCTTCCGCTACTCGCAGTGGAAGCAGCAGGACTACACCGCCCGCCTCGCCGAGACCCCCGAGGAGCTGGAGGCCATCCTGACCCCGCTGGCGGCGGCCGGCGTCGACGTCTTCCACGCCTCCACCCGCCGCTACTGGGTGCCGGAGTTCGAGGGCTCGGACCTGAACCTGGCCGGCTGGACGAAGAAGATCACCGGCAAGCAGGTCATCAGCGTCGGCTCGGTGGGCCTCGACGGCGACTTCATCAACGCCTTCCAGGGCGAGGGCTCCCCGGTCCAGGGCATAGACAACCTCCTCGACCGCCTGGAGGCCGACGAGTTCGACATGGTCGCCGTGGGCCGCGCGCTGCTCCAGGACCCGGAGTGGGCCGCCAAGGTGCTCGGCGACCGCTACGACGAGCTGAAGTCGTACGACGCGGCCGCGGTGAAGACCCTCAGCTGACCCTGGAGGCCGGGCACTTGTGACCGGCGTCGTGCGTTCCCCTGATGAGCAGTGCGGGCAGCAGGGCAGTGAGGAGCGAGCATGACGACTGGTGAGTCCCCGGCCCCGGACACCGACGGCCCCGTGGTGCGCACCGCCTCCGGTGCGGTGCGCGGTCTGCGCGAGCAGGGCCTGTCGGTGTTCCGGGGCATCCCCTTCGCCGCACCCCCCGTCGGCCCGGACCGCTTCCAGGCCCCGCGCCCGCCCCGCCCCTGGGACGGCACCCGCGAGGCGTACGCGTTCGGCCCGCCGCCCCCGCAGGAGACGGGCTTCGCGGGGCGCACGGCCCAGGTCCCGCTCCCGCAGGGTGACGAGTGGCTGACGGTCAACGTCTGGACCCCGGAGCCGGACCCGTGCGCCGCCCGCCCGGTGATGGTGTGGCTCTACGGCGGCGCGTTCAAACTGGGCCACAGCGGCCAGCCGGGCTACGACGCGCAGCATCTCGCCCGCGCGGGCGACGTCGTGATCGTCACCCTCAACTACCGCGTGGGCATGGAGGGTTTCGCCCTCTGGGCCGGTGCCCCCGCCAACCGGGGCCTGCTGGACCAGGTCGCGGCCCTGGAGTGGGTCCAGGAGAACATCGCCGCGTTCGGCGGCGACCCGGCGCAGGTCACCGTCTTCGGCGAGTCGGCGGGCGCGGGCTGCATCGCCGCGCTGCTGGCCATGCCGAGAGCGCGCGGACTGTTCCGGCGCGCGGTGACGCAGAGCGTGCCCGGTACGTTCTTCTCCGTGGACCTGGCCCGGGACATCGCCGCGGTCCTGGCGGCCGAGGCGGGCCGTAGGCCGACGGCGGCGGACCTGGCCGAGGCCGACCCGCGGCAGCTCACCCAGGCGGGCCAGGCGCTGGGCGTCAAGATGCTGTCGTACACCGACCGTTGGGGTCAGGCGGCCCCGACCTCGGTGCCCTTCTCGCCGGTGGTCGACGGCGACGTCCTCCCCAGCACGCCCTGGCAGGCCCTCGCCGCGGGCGCGGCCCGCGACATCGACCTCCTCCTCGGCCACAACCGCGACGAGTTCCGCCTGTTCATGGTCATGGCCGGTCTGTCCGGCAAGATCACGGACGAGACGGCGGCACAGACCCTGCGGCTGTACGCGCCGGGTGGCGAGGCGGGCGAGGCGGCCTACCGCTCGGCGTTCCCCGACGCGGGCCCGGAGCGGCTCTTCGAACGGGTCCAGACCGACTGGCTGTTCGCGATGCCGAGCCTGCGCCTGGCGGAGGCCCAGCTGGCGGGCGGCGGGCGCGCGCATGTCTACGAGCTGACCTGGCCGGCTCCCGACAGCGCCGGTGTGCTGGGCGCCTGCCACGGCCTGGACGTCCCGCTGCTCTTCGGCACGTTCGGCGCCGACCTGGGCGCTCTGCTCTTCTCCCGGGGCGAGCCGACACCGGAGGCGGAGCGGCTCTCGGCGTTCTTCCAGCGCGCCTGGACGGCGTTCGCCCGGACCGGCGACCCGGGCTGGCCCGCGTACGCCGCCGACACCCGCCCGGTCCAGATCCTGGACGCCGAACAGCGGGTGGCGCCGTACCCGGAGGAGCGGATCAGACGCATCTGGGAGGGGTACGACTTCGCGCCCCTGCCGCTGCTGGTCTGAGGGGCGTCTACAGATCGCCCAGCGGGTTGTTCATCGGCTCGATGGGGACGTGCACGGGCGTCCCCCACACGCGCAGCACCTCGTAGTCGGTGAACTCGTGCACGAGCCGGTACGCCATCGCGGGCCGCGAGGAGCGCCGCTGGGCGGCGAGATACGTCTCGGCCTCACGCCGGTCCCGCCGGGGTGTCCCGCACAGTTGCCACTCCTGCCCGTTCCACGACTCCGGCAGCCACCGCTGCTGGGGCTGGGGCCGGTCGGCGCGGACGCCGTACCGGGAGGGCGCGGTGGCCACGGGCTCGGCCGCGCTCGGCCGGCCCTGGTACTCCGACCGGCGGGCGGCCCGGCGCCGGGTCTCGCACAGCAGACACAGATCGGGCGCGCTCTTGTCCACGGGCCCCTGCGGATGCTCGGGGCACCGGGTGGTGGGCGCCTTGCTCACGGCGCTCTCCTCCACCAGGTCGAGCGCCCGGCGCAGATCGGCCTTGATCTCGTGCAGCCGGGCGTCCGGGGTGTCGGCGGTGAGTTCGTCCCCGTGGTCCCCGAGGAGGCGCAGGGCTCGTCCTAGGGTGGTGAGCTGGGCGTGGTTCATGTCAGTCCGCGTAGTCCTTCAGCTTCTCCGTGTCCAGTGTGATGCCGACCGGGGGCGGCAGTTCGACGGTAGCGCCCCAGGGGTAGCGGGGAGCCGGTCGGGCAGCTCCCTCGGAGCCCTGCGGACGAGTTCCTCGAATTCCTCGACGGACATCTGCGTGCCTCCTCCCTTCCATGGTGCCCTGGAGTGGTCTCGTCGGACCGTAGGACCGGTCATCCCGGTGCCCTGTCTCGTCGCCTCTGCAAGATCGCGGCACGCATGCCATCTGCATATGACCGGATCGCGGAAGCCGTCAGGGGCGCGTTGGAGTGCGTGCTGCCGGTGGAGAGCGCACTCCGGCACGCCCGGCACAGCCCGCCCTCCAGCGCCTCCGGCCGCCCCGGCACACCGCACTCGCCGCACTCCAGAAGACGGCGAGTGGGCGGGGTGGGCGGCGGGGCGGGCGGAAGCTTGTCGGTCAGGCGGCGGCGGACCAGGGCGGCCGGGTGGTGGACGGGGCAGGTAGTCCGGCGGGGGCCGTTTGCTTATGGCCGCACGTTAGGAGCTTGGCGCTCGAGGCTTGAGCTTCGGGCGGTCACTTGAGGGAGGACGTGAAGGCGGCCCAGGCGGCGGAGCCGAAGAAGAGCTTCGGGCCGTGGGGGGTCTTCGAGTCTCGGACGGGGACGAGGGCGGGGTGGGTGTCGTTCACTTCGAGGCAGTCGCCGCCGCTACCGCCGCTGTAGCTGGACTTGTGCCAGGTAGCCGCGTCCAGATCGTACTCAGGGATGCTCCTCATGGCCGTAATCCTGTGCCATCGCCTCGATGACAGCCAAGGACTTCTCCGGCGAGAGTGCGCACGCTGCGAGGAGTTCGAAGGTGTGCCGCTGGTAGCGGACAACGGCTGGGTCGTCCTCCAGTCGTCCCGTGCCAACTCCCTCAAAGTAGAGCAGGGGAGGGGCGTCCTCGAAGTCCATCAGCTTGATGGAGCCCTCCATTGACGCGTGCGCGCCTGCGCCGAACGGCAGGACCTGCACGATGGCCCGGTTCTGGTGGATCACATCGATGATGTGACTCAGCGCTTGTGTCATTACCTCGCGCCCACCGGTCACTCGCCGCAAGGCTGCTTCGTCGAGCACCATCCACAACAACGGCTCTGTTGGATCGTCGAGGATGTGGGCCCGCTCTATCCGGGCGGCGACCAACTCGTTGATCTCCGTCTCCGGTGCTGTCGGCCGGTACGCGCGGAACACGGCCCGTGCGTACGCGGAGGTCTGGAGCAAGCCGGGAATCAGCAGTGGGGCGTACTGCCTGATCGCCGTGGCCTGAGCTTCGGCCTCCGCTGCCTCCGCAAAGTGTTCCGGATACTTCGATTTGGCCGCCGCCTTGCAGTTCCGCGTGAAGAAGCCCTTCGTCCCCAGGGCTTCGTCAAGCATCCGCGCGTGCTCCGGCTGCATCCGTCTCGTACCCGCCTCCAGCTGACCGATGAACGACCCGCTCACGAACAGCCGTTGGCCCAGTTCCTCCTGGCTCAGTCCGGCTCTTTCGCGGGCGTGTCGTAGCTCCGCGCCCAGCAGGGCCCGGGGTGATGACGACGGGTCCAGATTCTTCGGTCCTGCCATGGCAGCAGCTCCCTCTCGCACAAACGGGATTGTTGGGGCGCCGTATCTGGCCAGGCTAGCGAGCCGCCCACCACGCTATGTAGCAAAACCGGAACTCACCGTGGAGGTCAGAGGACGTGCGCACCACCGAAGAGATCGTGGAGTCGCTGCGGGACGCGCTCGCCGGGGTCGGTGTCGTGTTGCCGTCCCTGTGCGTCGACCCGGTGACCGGCGCGAGCGATGAACCGTTCGCGTTGGTCGACCTGGGGCGCTGCAATGTCCGTACCGCCGAGCGGCTGACGGACGTGCTGAGGGCGATGTCCGTCGGTGAGGAACTGCGGGTCAAGGTGCGGCAGGTGAACCGGGAGAGGCGCAGCCATTGAGCAGACTGGTCGAGGCCCTGCATCGCTTCAACGCCGACCACCCCTGGGACCACAACGCGCACTACCACCGTTGGCTGCTACGGCAGTTGCCCCGCAGGGTCGGCCGCGTCCTGGACGTGGGGTGCGGCAGCGGGGATCTGGTGCGGCTGCTGGCCGGGCGCGCGGAGTCGGTGGTCGGGGCGGACGCGGAGCCCCGGATGCTGGAGGAGGCCCGGCGGCTGACCGACGCGGCCGCCCCCGTCACCTACGCGCTCGCCTCCGCCCCGCACGGCCTGCCCGCCGGCCCCTACGACGTCATCACCTGCGTCGCGGTACTCCACCACCTCCCCTGCGCCGACGCCCTGACCCGCTTCCGGCGTGAACTCGCGCCCGGCGGCACCCTGGTGGTCGTCGGCTGCGCCCGGCCCAAGGGCGTCCTCGACCACGCGATCGGGCTGGCGGCGGTACCGCTCAACATGCTGACCGGGTGGGTGAAGAACCGGGGGCGGGCCACGGCGCGGCGGCCGGTCTCCATGACCGCCCCCACCCGTGACCCGGAGCTGACCCTCACCGAGATCGGCCGCGAGGCCCGCCGGATCCTGCCCGGCGCCCGGCTGCGCCGCCGGCTCTTCTGGCGCTACACCCTGCTCTGGCGCGCCCCCGTCAGTGCCCGTGCTTCTTGATGAGGCTTCCCTTGCCGCACGCGGGGGCGGCGTCGGGCAGCGACAGCGGGGACACGGCCTTGAGAACGGGGGGGCTTCCTCGTCACGCCGGGCAAACGACCGCTGCGGGTGGGGTGTTACGTCGTCGCGGCCACTCGGGGGCGGCGGGGGAGACCGAAGAGGTAGGTCGCGGCGAAGCCGACCGCGTAGCCGGTGAGCAGGCCGCCCGCGTAGACGGCGACCGCCGCGCCCGCGCCCCTGTTGCCGGTCAGCAGGGGGAACAGGGCCCAGCCCGACGGGCCGATCGCCGTCGCGCCGACCTTGGTGCCGAGCATCGCGAAGAAGCCGACGAACGCCCCGCCCGCCGCGCCGCCCGCGCAGGCGGTCAGGAAGGGCCGCCCGAGGGGGAGGCAGACGCCGTAGATCAGTGGTTCGCCCACGCCCAGCAGGCCCGCCGGGAGGGCCGACCGGATCGTCGTACGCAGCGAGGTGTCGTGGTTCAGGCGGACGTACACCGCGAGCGCCGCGCCCACCTGACCGGCGCCCGCCATGGCCAGCAGCGGCAGCAGGACCGTGTAGCCCTGCTGCTCGATCAGCGTGGTGTGGATGGGGATGAGGGCCTGGTGCAGGCCCAGCATGACCAGCGGGAGGAAGAGGCCGCCCAGGACCAGTCCGGCGGCCGCCCCGGCGGTGGTCATGAGCCAGCCCGCCGCCGTGCCGATCGCCCCGGCCACCGCACCGGCCGCGTACATCAGGCCGTACAGCGTCACCAGTCCGGAAACGAGGACGGTGACCGTGGGGGTGAGCAGGACGTCCAGCGCGCCCGGCACCCGGCCCCGGACCCACTTCTCCACGCGGGTCGCGAGCAGCGCCGCCGCCAGTGCGCCGAGCACCCCGCCCTGCCCGGGGGCCAGTTGGGCCCCGAACACCGTCACCTTCGCCACCCCCGGGTACACGACGACGGCCGCGACCGCCCCGCCGAGCACGGGCGTGCCGCCGAACTCGCGCGCGGTGTTGATGCCGACGAACACCGCGATCAGCGCGAGGAAGGCGGACGCGACGGAGGACAGGGCCGGGGTCAGACCGGGCAGCCAACCGGCGTTCAGCAGCAGCCCGTTGAGGCCGGCCAGGATGCCGCAGCCGATCAGGGCGGGGATGAGCGGGAGGAAGACGTTGGCGACCCGACGCAGGACGGCCTTGAGGGGAGCCGCCTGCCCCGGCCGGCCGTCGGCCTGCCGGGGCCGCCGGACGGACTCCCGCGCCGCTGCCTCCGCTCCGCCGTCGGCTGCCCGGGCCCGCCCGACGAGCGACCCGCCCGTCTCCTCCCCGGCCCCGGCGTTCGCAGGCCAGAGGCGCCGCGCCTCCTCCTCAGCCCCGGTCCCGGTGGTCCAGTCCCGCCCGGCAGCCCCCCAAGCCACCAGCCCCTCCGCCCCCGCCGCTCCCTCCGCCCCGCCCTCGGTCGCCCGGAGCCCGACCGCAGCCACCCGTGCGGCCACCTCCTCCGTGACCTCCTCGACCACACCGGGGCCGAGCACGATCTGGCGGGACGGTCCGTCGGACACGATGCCCACTACGCCGGGTACCGCCCGCAGGCCCTCCTCGTCCACCGCCGTCGGATCGGCGAGGGTCAGGCGGAGGCGGGTCATGCAGTGGGCCACGTCGGTGATGTTGGCCGGGCCGCCGACCAGGGCGAGGACGGCGGTCGCGGTGGAGGCGGGGTCGTTGCGCACGCCCCGAGCGTGCGGGTCAGCGGGGCGTGTGCGCCAGCGCGGCGCGCAGATGGCCGCCGGACTCCTCCAGAAGGCGGGCGGCCGTCGGGCCGTCGACGTCCGCGAGGAGGGAGAGAATCGCGTTCTTCACCTCACCGCCCGACTCGGCGAGTGCCCGCTCGATCTCCTCGTCCCCCGCCCCCGTGGCCAGCGAGACGATACGGCGTGAACGGGCCCGGAGCTTGTCGTTGGAGGCCCGGACGTCGACCATCAGGTTCCCGTACGTCTTGCCGAGCCGGATCATCGTGATGGTCGAGAGCATGTTGAGGACCAGCTTCTGGGCGGTGCCCGCCTTCAGACGCGTGGAGCCGGTGATCAGCTCGGGCCCCGCCACGACCTCGATGCCGTGCTCGGCGGCCGCCGCCAGCGCGCTGTGCTCGTTGCAGGCCAGGCCGATCGTCAGCGCGCCTGTCGCCCGGGCGTGTTCGACGGCGCCGATCGCGTACGGGGTACGGCCCGAGGCGGAGATCCCGACAACGGTGTCGTCCGCCGTGAGCTTGAGCGCGTCCAGGTCCTGCCGCGCCGACTCCCGGGAGTCCTCGGCGCCCTCCACCGAGGTGACCATGGCCGGGGGGCCGCCCGCGATCAGGCCGACGACCTGGGCGGGATCGGTGTTGAAGGTGGGCGGGCACTCGGAGGCGTCCAGCACCCCGAGCCGCCCGGCGGTACCGGCGCCGGCGTAGATCAGCCGCCCGCCGTTCGCCATCCGCTCGGCCGCGGCGTCGATGGCGGCGGCGATCCGGGGGAGCTGCGCGGCGACGGCGGTGGGCACGCCCGCGTCCTCGCCGTTCATCAGACGGGCGATGTCGAGGGTGGGCAGACGGTCGATGTCGGCGAGTTCGGGGCGGAAGGCCTCGGTGGTCAGGGAGGCCAACTGGCTGCGCAGGTCATGCGAGGTCATGGGGGGCGGCTCTCTCAGGCTCTTCAGGTTCGTCAGGTCCGGGTTCGCGTGCTGGTACTCACCTGGGGCTGGTGCGATGCCGATGGGCCAGCGCCTCGTACGACGCGGCCAGCGCGGGCGCCGCCGTCTCGTACGTCCGCTGGGCCACTCCCACGAACAGGCAGTCCACCACGAGCAGTTGACTCGTCCGCGAGGACATCGCGGCGGGCCGCAGCTCGCTCTCCCGTGAGGTGGACGTGGTCAGTACGTGGTCGGCGTACTGGGTGACCGGCGCGTCCGGCCGGCCGGTGATGGCCACGGTGGTGGCCCCGTGCTCGAAGGCGACCCGCAGCGGCTCGATGACGTCCCCCGTCGAGCCGGAGTGGGTGATCGCGATCGCCACGTCGCCCGGCCGGAGCTGCACCGCGTTGGTCACCGCGAGATGCGGATCGCCGTGGGCGTGGGCTATGAGGCCGATGCGCAGGAGCTTCTGGGTGAGGTCCTGGGCGACCAGCCCGGACGCGCCGATGCCGTACACGTCCGTACGCCGGGCGCCCGTCAGCGCGGTCACGGCGGCGCCGAGCTGGACGGTGTCGAGCCCGGCCGCCGTGTCGGCGAGGGTCTGCTGCTCCTCGTAGGCGAGCTTGGTGACGACGTCGGCGATGGGGTCGTCCACCGCGATGTCGGTCGTGATGGCCGGCGCCCGGCCCGACTGCTGCTGCGCGGCCAGCCCGGCGAGGGCGAGCCGCAGGTCCCGGTAGCCGGGGTAGCCGAGCAGCCGGGCGGTGCGCACGACCGTGGCCTCGCTGGTGCCGGTGAGCTCGGCGAGGCCGGTGACCGTGAGGGCGGCGCAGCCGGCCGGGTCGTTCGCGACGGCCTCGGCGACGCGGTGCATGGACCGGGTCATGGAAGGGGCGAGGGTGCGCACCTTCGCGGCGAGGGAACCGCCCGGACTGCCGAAAGTTTCCTTCACGTCCTGGGTCACAGGTGAAAGATATTTTCGGTTCGGTGTGGCGGTCAAGGGTGCGCACAATGGGTTCCATGGAGCCCGTCAATCCCGCCAGCCCCCTTGAGCAGGCGCTGCATGCCGCCCGCGCCCTGGTCCTCGCCGATCTCGTCGCCGGCGGGGTCGCGCACGCGGACGTCGTCTCGCTCGTCGAGGACTCCGTCGCGGAGCGCCGCTGGTGGGTCCAGCAGTGGCCGGACGGCGTCGCCTACGTCGCCGGGCTGATCGCGCAGGACGTGCAGGACGCGCTGCTGGAGCGGTACGGCCGCTGGCCGGTGTGCCCGGTGTGCGGCTCGGGCGACCCGCACGCGCTGGACGTCGAGCCGGAACTGGGCCCCGACCCGCACTGGGTCTGCCACAAGGCGGGCGTGAAGGTCGCGTCGGTCGGCTCGCTGGGCTCGGCCACCGGCGGAACGACCTCGTCGTGACGCTCTACATCGACCCGCCCGCCTGGCCCGGGCACGGACGCATGTGGTCGCATCTGGTCAGCGATGTGTCGTACGACGAACTGCACGCGTTCGCCGGGACGCTGGACGTGCCGAGGCGGGCCTTCGACCGCGACCACTACGATCTGCCGGCCCACCGGTACGCGGACGCGGTGGCCGCCGGGGCGGTGGAGGTCAGCAGCCGCACGGTGGTACGGCTGCTGCACGCCTCCGGGCTGCGCCGGCGCAAGCGCGGAGTCTGAGGAGGGTCAGGCGCGGCGGATGTGGAGCTGGAGTCCGTCGTCCATGCCGTGCTCCTCGCGGGCGAGCCGCTCCTCCTCCACGGTCGCCCGGGTGAACCCGGCCCGGGACACCACGCGCTGCGAGGGGGCGTTGGCCTGCTCGATGGTCGCGAAGACCATCTCGACGTCGTCCCGGGCCAGCGCCCACTCCGTCAGCGTGCGCAGCGCCTCGGTGGCGTATCCCTGGCCCCGGGCGCCCTCGGCGAGGTCGTAGCCGATCTCCACCCAGCCCTGTTCGTCCGGGGCGCCGTGGAAGCCGATGCCGCCGATCGCGCGGCCGTCCTCGTGCCGGACGAGGGCGAAGACCCCGAACTCGGGCCGGTGCACGCCCGCTTCGTACGCCTTCACGAGGTGGCCGGAGGCCTCCCGGGTGCCCTCGTACGGGCCGCCCTCAATCCAGTCCAGGCCGCCGTCGCCGCCGAGGCGCAGATCGCGGGCGACGGCCGGGCGCAGGCCCGTGAGCGTGATGCGGTCGGCGGTCAGGGTGAGGTTGTTGCGCCAGCGCCAGTCGGTGACCGGGGCACGGCCCTCCAGCTCGCCGCGGCCGGTGGCCCACAGCAGGGTCGGCCAGGGCGCGGGGCCGGGCTTGATGTGCGGGAAGATCCAGGTCAGGACGGACTCGGCGAGTTCCTCGGCGGGCGTGTAGGCGATGCCGAGGCCCTCGGCGATGTCATGGGTGTGCAGCAGCACCTCGGCGATGCCCATCGCGGCGAAGCCCTCGCGGTCGGCGCTGCGGAAGGGGTAGGGGTGGAAGGCGCGCACGCCGGGCGGGGCGGCGCGGACGGCCGTGGCGAGCAGCGTGCCGGTGGTCTCGATGACGTACAGCAGACCGGTGTTGTCGGTGCCCTCGTCGAGGGTGATGTCGAAGGGGACGTACGCGCCCTCGGCCCGGCCCGCCAACTGGCCCGCGTAGGCGATGAGATCGCTCGCGATGTGCTCGGCCGTCTTCCGGCAGCTCCACTCCAGCCGCGCGGCCCGCGTGCTCTCCCAGTCCCGGTCCGCCACCGGCCGCAGCGCCGCCAGGCATCCGGCGACGGCCGCGCTCACATCATCCCCGTCGATCATTCGCATGAGGCGCACTCTAGGGAAGGCGTCGGCTCAGGTCGACAGCAATTCCAGCTCTGCCGCCAGGTTGTAGCGGGCGGTGGCCTCCCAGTGCTCCTGGCCGTGGGGGGTGTGGAACAGCCTCGGCAGGTCGAGGAGTTGGCGCAGAACCGCCGAACGCCCGGTCCGGAAGGCGTCGTTCGGCACGAAGTGGTACTCCTCGCGCACCTCGGCGGCGTAGGCGGCGTACGCCGACGGGGGCGCCGCCAGGATCGCCAGGTCCGCGTCGCACAGCGCCTGGCCGTCGCGGTCGTCGCCGGCCGGGTCGTGCGTGACGGTGAGCCGGACCAGCCGGGCCACCTCGGCCGTCCGTACCGGTGAGACCCCGGCCTCGGCGAGCGCCCGCTCGGCCAGCCGTGCGGAGCGCTCCTCGTTCTCGGACCGTTCGGGCAGATAGACGGCGTCGTGGAACCAGGCGGCCAGGCGCACGACGTCCGGGTCGGCGGCGTGCTCCGCCAGTACCTCGACGTGGTCGAGCACCGCCGTGAGGTGGGCCAGCGTGTGGTACCGGCGTTGCGGCTCCTGCCAGCGGGCGAGCAGGTCATCGGCGTACGGCGCGGGGTCGGGGCCGCCGCCGGGGGCGCGGGCGGCTTCCAGCGCGCGGGCGAAGCGGAGGCGCAGGGCGTCGAGGTCGGCCATGCGCTCATTGTGGCCGGTGTGCGTCCTTGGGCTACTTGGCGGCTCCGGGTGAAGGGTGCCGGGGGACAGGCGTAGTCTGGTGAATTGGACTAGACCTGTAGGGCTATGCAGAGCCGTAGCGGCCGATGAATGGGGTGCCATGAGCAAGCGTGCAGTCCTGGAGGTGATCGCGCTCGACGTCGAGGACGCGGTCGCCGCCCAGGCGGGAGGCGCGGATCGCCTGGAACTGGTCACCGAGATGGCGGCCGACGGGCTCACCCCCGCGCCCGCCACCGTCGCCGCCGTCCGGGCCGCCGTCGACATCGACCTGCGCGTGATGCTGCGGCCGGCGGACGGTTTCGCGGCCGGGGGCCCCGAGGACGTCGAGCGTCTGGTCCGGGTGGCGCGCGAGCTGCGGGACGCGGGCGCCGACCAGTTCGTGCTCGGGTTCCTCGCCCCGGACGGCGCGGTGGACCTGGCCGCGGTGGAGTCGGTCGTCGGCGCGCTGGACGGCTGCGCGTGGACCTTCCACCGGGCGATCGACCGCGCCGCCGACCGCGACGCCCTGCGCAAGCAGCTCGCCGACCTGCCCGGACTGGACACCTATCTGACGGCGGGCGCCGCCGCGGGCGTCGACGAGGGCCTGCCGACACTGGTCGCGGAGGCGGGCCGCCGGGGTGAGCCCGGGTACGACCAGACGGTCCTCGTCGGCGGCGGGCTGCGGCTGAAGCACGTACGCCCGCTGCGGAACGCCGGGATCGACGCCTTCCACATCGGTGGCGCGGCCCGGCCCTCCGGGTGGGAGGGACCGGTCTCCGAGGCCGCTGTCCTGGAGTGGCGCAGGGCGCTGGACGGGGAGTAGGACGAGCCCCGTCAGGCGGTCGCGAGAGCGAACAGGACGAAGAGGAACACCAGGCAGAAGCCGGTGAGCGGGATCAGACCGAGCATTCCGGCCGGACGCCGCAGCACCGGCTGGCCCGGGTCCAGGCCGGGGCCGTAGGCGGCCGTCGGCGCGGGCAGCTTCCGGATCCTGGACAGGGTGAAGAGGTTGATCAGCAGCGTGATGGGCGTGATGATCATCGACATCGGACCCCACCAGCCCTTCACCATCGTGTCGGACTGCATCTTCCGGAACACGGACAGCGCGCAGGGATGGCAGAAGGTGCCCTTCCGCCACAGGTTCCGCATCACGATCAGCATGCCCTGGTGGCCGCGGACCGTCACCCGTGCGGCGGGCGCGGCCCCGCACACCTCGCACCCGGGTCCGCCGGGTGCGGGTGCGGCGGCGGACGGGTAGGCGGCGGGCGCCTGCGGGTACGGAGCCGGGGCCTGGCCGTAGCCGGCGGCCACCTGCTGGGGCGGGTACGGTGCGGGCGCCTGCTGGTACGGCCCGGGCGCGGGCTGCTGGTACGCCCCGGGCGCCTGCGCGTAAGGGCCCGGCTGCTGGTACGGCCCTGGAGCCTGCTGGTACGGACCCGGCTGCTGCGGGTACGGCCCGGGCGCCTGCTGGTAGCCGGGGTGCGGGGACGGCGGTGTGCTCAACGGAGGCCTTTCCATGGGGACGTGGCGGAACGGATCAGCACCCTACTCACCGTTCCTCTCGACGAGTTGCGCAGGCACCGGTGCCGTGTGCGTCACGACCAGGCCCGAGACCGCTCGCGTGAGCGCCACGTACAGGCGCCGCAGGCCCGTCCGTTCGTCCGGTTCGCCGTCCACCACCGCCTGCGGCTCGTCCAGGGCCACGTAGTCGTACTCCAGGCCCTTGGCGAGGGACGCCGGGACCAGGGTGAGGCGGGTCTCACGGGTGGTCTCCTCGCCGGGGGCGAGGTAGGCGATCCCGGCGGCCGTCAGGGCCTCGGCCAGCGCCGGGACGCGGGCGTCGGCGGCGATCAGACCCGTCGAGCCCTCGTTGCGGAGCAACTCCTCGCAGGCGGCGACGACTTCGGCGGTGTCCGTCACCGTGCGGACCTCGAAGAAGCCGGGGTTCTCACGGACCGAGGCGACCGGGGTGAGGCCCGGCGCGATGTGCGGCAGGAGCCGGGAGGCGTACGTGATGACGTCCGTCGGCACGCGGAAACCGGCCGTCAGCTCCTCGATCACACCGTCGCGCTTGCCGAGGTGGGCCAGCGCCTCGTCCCAGCTCCGGGTCGCCCACGGGGTCGTGCCCTGGGCCAGGTCGCCGAGGACGGTCGCGCTGCCGGTGGTGCAGCGGCGGCCGACCGACCGGTACTGCATGGGGGACAGGTCCTGCGCCTCGTCCAGGACGACATGGCCGAGCGAGTGGGTGCGCTGGATCAGATCGCTCGCCTCGTCGATCAGCACCGCGTCCGCCGCCGACCACTTCGCCGACTTCACGCTGCGCACCGGCCTGGCCCACAGGACCGTCTTCTGCTCGTCCTCGTCGAGGACGCCCGCGGCGTGCTCGGCGAGGAAGTCCGCGTCGGTCAGCAGACGCAGCACGAGCTTGGCCGGGTCCACGGCCGGCCAGACCGCCTTCACGGCCGCCTTGACCGCGCTGTTGCGGGCCACCGCGTCCTGCACCCGGTCGTCCGGCGCCTCCCCGGACCGCTCCATCTGCACCAGCACCGCGTGCGCGATCCGCTGCGGCAGGGCCTCGCGGGCGGCGCCGTAGCGGATGTCGCGCTCCAGCAACTCCCGCACGAGGTCCTCGAGTTCGTACGCCGGCACCCGCCAGCGCCGGGAGCCGCGCACGACGACGACCGGCTCGGTGGGCAGGGTCACATGGGAGTACAGGGCGCGTCTGAGGACCCCGGCCATGCGGGCGTCGCCCTTGATCACGGCCGCGGCCGCGTCGTCCGTGCCGCGCACCTCCACATGCGCCACCAGGTCGTCCACGGTGGCCTGCTGCACGGCCAACTCGCCGAGCGCCGGCAGGACCTGCTCGATGTAGTGCAGGAAGGAGCGGTTCGGCCCGATGACGAGGGTGCCGGTGCGGGCCAGCCGCTCGCGGTGGGCGTAGAGGAGGTAGGCGACCCGGTGCAGACCCACGGCGGTCTTCCCGGTGCCGGGCCCTCCCTGCACGCAGACGGTCCCGCTCAGCCCGCTGCGGACGATCTCGTCCTGCTCGGGCTGGATGGTGGCGACGATGTCCCGCATGGGGCCGACGCGCGGCCGCTCGATCTCCCGCTGGAGCAGCTTGCTGGCCTTCGCGCTCTCCTCCGGGTCGGAGAGGTGCTCGTCCTCGTAGGCCGTGAGGTCGCCGCCCGTGTAGCCGAAGCGGCGGCGCAGCGCGACGTCCATCGCGTCCTTCTTCGACGCGCGGTAGAACGGCTGCGAGACCGGGGCACGCCAGTCGATGACCATGGGGTCGCCGCCGGCGTCGTGCACATGCCGCCGCCCGATGTAGAACTGCTCGCCCTCGGCCCCCTCGGCCTGCTCCGCCCCCGGAGCGTGCAGATAGTCGAGGCGGCCGAAGAACAGCGGGGTGTCGCTGAGGTCGGCCAGCGCCTTGATCCGCTCGTCGATCTGGCGGGTCAGCACCTGGGCGTTCACCCAGTTCGCGGCGACGTCCTTGATGTCCAGCGACTCCACGTCCTCGCGCATGGCGCGCAGCGCGGCGCGGGAGGAGGAGAGATGGGCCCGCTCGCGCGCGAGCGGGTCGTCCAGCGGTTCTCGGGCGGGCGTGGACAAGGGGGTGCCTCCGGATCTGGAACTGCTCTGGCCTGCGTGATCGGGGCCGTCCGGTTTCCGTCCGGACGGCAGCACTCCGTGGGCGGAGGCGGGCAAGAGCGAGGATTTTAGTCAGGGCGCGGAGCGGGCGCCAATGAATATCCCCTAGGGGACGCGGACACCCTGAACTAGGGGCCGGGGTCCACCCGGGGGCCTAGTCCGGGGCGCCCGGGATTGGCTCTGCAGACCGATGCGGGTGCGGTGCCCGGAGAGCGACCATGGAGACATGAGCGCAGCAACCATCTCTCCGGGCCCCGCACGGCCCCCGTCCGGTGCCACGGCGACGGACGGCCCCCACCACCACCCCCTCGGCAACGCCCTGCGTGCGATCAAGGTCTTCGCGGAAGCGGCGTTCGGCGTCGTGATCCTCGGTGAGTACGGCGAGGAAGCGGGCATACGCCGCAAGTGACGGCCCGGCGCGCCCTCTGGGCCCGCCGCACGCCCCGCCGGACCCGGCGCCGGCCGGCTCAGCCCGTGCCCTCCGCCAGGATCTCGTCCGCGTCCACGATGCGGTACGCATAGCCCTGTTCGGCCAGGAAGCGCTGGCGGTGGGCGGCGAAGTCCTGGTCGAGCGTGTCGCGGGCGACGACCGAGTAGAAGTGCGCCTGGTGGCCGTCGGCCTTGGGACGGAGTACCCGGCCGAGGCGCTGGGCCTCCTCCTGACGGGAGCCGAAGGTGCCCGACACCTGGACGGCGACCGTCGCCTCGGGCAGGTCGATGGAGAAGTTCGCGACCTTCGACACGACCAGCACGCTGATCTCGCCCTCGCGGAAGGCGTCGAAGAGCTTCTCGCGCTGGGCGTTGGACGTCTCGCCCTTGATCACGGGCGCGTTCAAGTGCTCGCCCAGCTCGTCGAGTTGGTCGATGTACTGACCGATGACAAGGATCTGCTGGCCGGCGAAGCGGCGGACGATCGCCTCCGTGACCTTCCGCTTGGTCGCGGTCGTGGCACAGAAGCGGTACTTCTCCTCCTGCTCGGCGGTGGCGTACGCCAGCCGCTCGGAGTCGGTCAGGTTCACCCGCACCTCGACACAGTCGGCGGGCGCGATGTACCCCTGCGCCTCGATCTCCTTCCAGGGCGCGTCGAACCGCTTGGGCCCGATCAGGGAGAACACGTCGGACTCGCGGCCGTCCTCGCGGACCAGGGTGGCCGTCAGACCGAGGCGGCGGCGGGCCTGGAGATCGGCGGTGAACTTGAAGACAGGAGCCGGCAGCAGATGCACCTCGTCGTAGACGATCAGGCCCCAGTCCCGGGAGTCGAAGAGTTCGAGATGGGGGTAGACGCCCTTCCGCTTCGTGGTCAGCACCTGGTAGGTGGCGATGGTGACCGGGCGGATCTCCTTCTTCGTCCCGCTGTACTCGCCGATCTCGTCCTCGGTCAGCGTCGTCCGCTTCACCAGCTCGTGCTTCCACTGCCGGGCGGAGACGGTGTTCGTGACGAGGATGAGCGTGGTGGACTTCGCCTGCGCCATCGAACCGGCGCCGACCAGCGTCTTTCCGGCACCACAGGGGAGGACGACGACACCGCTCCCGCCGTGCCAGAAGTTCTCCACGGCCTGCTTCTGGTACGGCCGCAGCGCCCAGCCGTCCTCCAGCAGCTCGATCGGGTGCGCCTCACCGTCGACGTACCCGGCGAGGTCCTCGGCCGGCCAGCCCAGCTTCAGCAGCACCTGCTTGATCTGCCCCCGCTCGGAGGGGTGCACCACGACCGAGTCCGGGTCGATCCGCGCCCCGACCAGCGGCGCGATCCGCTTGGACCGCAGCACCTCCTCCAGCACCGGCCGGTCGGTGCTGGTGAGCACGAGTCCGTGCGCCGGATGCTTGCTCAGGGTGAGCCGCCCGTAGCGGTCCATCGTCTCGGCGATGTCCACGAGCAGCGCGTGCGGCACGGGATACCGGCTGTACTCCACCAGCGCGTCCACGACCTGCTCGGCATCGTGTCCGGCCGCGCGCGCGTTCCACAGCCCGAGCGGTGTGACCCGGTAGGTGTGGATGTGCTCCGGCGCCCGCTCCAACTCGGCGAACGGCGCGATGGCCCGTCGGCAGTCGTCGGCCCGCTCGTGGTCGACTTCCAGGAGCAGGGTCTTGTCGGACTGGACGATCAGCGGTCCGTTCACGAGCGGCACACCCTTTCCATGACGGCCAAACCTCCAGTGTGCCGCATCCGCCGCCCGACCGGGTCAGTCCTCCGCCAGCTCCGCCACTCCCGTGATCCGGTGCAGCGGATACGTCCGTACCTCGTCCGCCGTGTGGTCGTACGCCGTGACGAAGCCGCCCTCGACACGGACCGGGGCGATGACGCGCTGGCTGGCGGCGCCCTCGGCGTTGACGTAGCCGATCCAGAGGGAGCCGCCGGTCAGGACGGCGGCCTGCACCGTGGCCAGGGTCTCGGCGGAGGACGTGCGGGGCAGCGCGCCGACCGCCGACAAGGCCCCGGACCCGGTGGTCTTGCGCGGGGTGGTCGCGGCCAGGTCGCCCGCCCGGATCGCGCGGATCGCGGCCGTGAGCAGCGTGGCGTCGGGCGGCGGAGGGCCGTCCGGCACGGGCTCGGGGGCGGTGCGCGGCGGGGTGCGGTGGGCGTGCGCGCGGGCGATCAGGACGTCACCCTCGGCGGACTCGGCGGCGGGCGCGTAGCCCATCGCCCGCAGGCCCTCCAGCAGAGCCGCCGGGTCCGACTGGGCGGCCAGCACGGTCGGCGCGAGGCGGCGCAGGCGCAGGACGGCGGCGCGCTTGTCGGCCAGGATCTCGTTCAGCAGGGTGTCGTCGTCGCAGCGCACATACGCCGAGGCCGCGCCCACCCGCAGATGACCGTGCTTGCGGGCCACGTCGTCGATCAGATACGCCAGCGGCTGCGGGACCGGGGTCCGGGAGTGCTCGGTGAGGAAGGCGTGCAGATCGGCGGCCGTGCGGCCGGCGTCCAGCGCGCGGCGGACCGAGCCCGGAGTGAAGCGGTACACGGTCGCGCCGCCCTTGGACTCGACGTCCGCGAGCACGCCCAGCGTCTCGGCGAGCGGCCGCTGGAGCGGGCCGGGCGCCACCGCCGTCAGGTCGGCCTGGAGCAGCACGTGGTCCAGGGGCTCGGGCAGCAGCGGGGCGAGGATCCGGGCGGCGGCCGCCGTCGCCACCGCCTGCTCGGCGGGGGAGAGGGCCGCGAGGGCGGGTGCGGCCGGCTGGTGGTGATGGACCGGCAGCTTGGCACCCGGGCCCGCCCCGTCGTCCACCGGACGGGTGGTGGCAGCCGCCGGCGCCCCGAGCAGCGCGCGCCCCTGGGCCGAGAGCACGCCCCGCCCGGTGATCCCCAGCAGTTCCGCCTCCGACAGGGTCCAGCGGGCCAGCCGGGAGCGCAGGTCCTCCTCGCCGTCCCGCTGAGGACCGCGCAGGGGCCGTTCCCAGCGCAGCCGGGCCAGGACCGACTCGGGGTCGGGCGCCGTGCCCGCGGGCAGCCAGGACAGCAGGGTCAGCACCCGGTGCCGTACCTCGGACGCGGCCGAGCGGTCCAGGCCCGGGCCGAGCGCGGAGAGCGTACGGTCCTTCGCGTCCCGCCCGCCGACCAGCCCCGGTGTCCGGGTGCCCGCCAGCCAGACCTCGGCGAGCCGGCTCCAGCGCTCGGCGGCGGGCCGCTCCAGCCACTCGTCGTAGCCGGGCGTGGCCGCGTACCGCTCGTCGGCCTCGCCGTCGGAGGCGATCAGACCGGCCGCGTACGCCAGCTCCACCCAGAACGCGGCGACCGGCTCGGACACGTCCAGGGCGACGGCGGTCCGCTTCAGGTCCCGCACGCTCAGCCCGCCGGCCCGCAGCACCGCCGGGCCGCCCTCGTCCCAGTCCTTCAGCAGTTCCTCTACGGTGGCGAGCGCGGTGTACGCCTGCCCGGCGGCCGTCGCGTCCACCACCTGCGGACCGTGCGTCGTGGCCGGCGCCACGGCCGGCGGCAGCGGCTCGGGCGCGCGATGGGCGCGGCCCTCGCGCAGCCGCAGGGCCACCTCGCGGGGCAGGACGACCGTGCCCGGTGCGGTCGGCAGCAGCAGGCCCCGGTCGAGCAGCCAGCGCAGATGCGCGGCCGGGTCCGGGGTGACCTGTCCGTACGGCGGCCCCCACACCAGCCGGTTCAGCACCTCGAGGGCGCCCTCCGGGGCCCCGGCGAGCAGCCTGGCCATCTTCTTCCGGCCGGTGAACAGCGCGGTGAGCGCGGCCACGGCGGACACCGCGTCGTGCGTCGTCGGCAGCCCGGCCGTCGTCACGATCTCCTGGATCCGGCCCGGCGACATGCCCGAGGTCGCCTCCTGCACGGTGGGCCCGAGCCCGGTCGGCGAGGGGTGCTGCGGGGTGGGCGCGAGGAGTTCGCGGGCGGTGCGCACCAGACGCAGCCGCTGGTCGTCGCCCCACACCAGCGCCTGTTCGCGCAGGGTCGCGAGGGCACGCGGCAGCGCGGCGGTGACGGCCTCGTCCTGCGCGTCGCCCGCCATCAGCCCGAGCAGCGTGTCGTACGGCGCCGGGTCCGGGGCCACGGCCAGCGCTTCCGCGGTCTGGAGGGCGAACCGGTCCAGCCGCTCCAGCGCGCGCAGCACCGAGGCGCGGGTCCCGGCCCGGGTGGCCAGCTGGGTGAGGTCGGTCGGGACGGGCGTGATGAGGTCGGGCCGGCTGCGCAGGAGCGCGGACAGGGAGGCGTCGTCCCTGGCGCGCAGCGCTTCCGCGAGGGAACGGGGAGCTGGTTGGGCCGCTTGGCTCATCTGACCCACGTTAGCGGTTGCGTACGTTCCAGCCGAGTGAGCCGGGGGAGGGCGGGCAAGCGGTACCGTCCTCACGGGGTTTCATCGCCGTCGCCCCGGAGGGGTTTCCGTTGGGGATCGAGAGCGACCAGGTCGTCTACGAGTACCTGAGCCGTGTCGGGGACATCGCTCAGCAGCGGCAGCTGCCGTCGGCCGCGCGGATGCGGCTCGTGTCGGAGCTGCGTAACGAGATCGACCGGCACCGGGCCAGGACGACGGTGGACAGTCCCGCCGCCGTCCGCCGCATCCTGGAGCGGATCGGCACCCCGGACGAGGTGGTCCAGGCCGCGGGCGGCACCTCCGGCACTGGCCGCGCCCCCCAGCCGCCCACCACCGCCGGGCCCGCACAGCCGGCGTCGCGCGAGCGGAAGCCGAGGCCGGCGGAGAGCGGTGATCGTCCGAAGGGCCTGCGCAGGGTCGTACC
The DNA here is from genome assembly GCF_001280015.1 of Streptomyces sp. MMG1121. Classification (GTDB taxonomy): domain Bacteria; phylum Actinomycetota; class Actinomycetes; order Streptomycetales; family Streptomycetaceae; genus Streptomyces. Next base: position 200,519 of record NZ_LGDV01000118.1, on the reverse strand, counting down.
GCGCCCGCGCCCCGCCGAGCCCGGGCAGCCTGCCGCCCCGCGCGACGTACCGTCCCCGCCGCACCTCGCGGCCGCGCACGAACTCGGGGACAGCGCGACCCGGCCCGACTGGTGGCGGGTCGGCGGCACCCCCTTCGGCGGCACCGAGAGCGACGCGGTGCCGGGTTTCGTCGGCGGTGTGGAGATCCCGGAACTGCTGCGGCGACCGCCCAGGGAGACCGAGAAGGAGACGCGGGAGGCGGCGCGGGCAGAGGCGGCGGACGTGCCCAAGGAGGCGGAGGAGGCACCGGAGGCCGCCGCCGCCCCGCGCCGTCGTCTGCTCGCCCTGCGCCCCGCCGTCGGCTGGACCAACCCCCTCCTGCTGCTGGCCGCCGCCGCACTGATCGCCGGCGCGGTGCTCGGGAACTGGTTCGCGCTGCTCCTCGGCTGGGTGATCGCCTACGGCTCCCGGCGGCTGACGGCGGCGGAGACCAGGACGGCCGTGATGATCCTGCCCGGCACGGCGGTCGCGGCCGGGCTGGTGTGGCTGTGGGGACGCAACGACGGGCGCTGGGGGGAGCCGATCGCCCAGGGCCACATGAACGACGCGGTCGCCGGGACGTGGCCGTGGGTGGTCCGGGGGGCGGCGGTGACGTCGGCGCTCTATCTGGTGTGGCGGTCGCAGCGGAGGAAGTGAGCGGGGCAGGGGGCGCCAACCCGTCCCCCACCCCCCGCCGGAGGCAACCGGCACAATGTCGGACATGACTCTCACCGTCGGCTTCGACCTCGACATGACCCTCATCGACTCCCGGCCGGGCATCCGTGCGTGCTACCTGGCGCTGGCGGAGCGGACCGGGACGTACATCGACGCCGATCTGGCGGTGACCCGGCTCGGGCCGCCGCTCGCCGAGGAGCTGATCAACTGGTTCCCGGCCGAGCAGGTGCCGGCGACGGCCGACCTGTACCGGGAGATGTACCCGTCCATAGCCATCGCCGCGACCCCCGCCATGGCCGGCGCCCAGGAGGCGATCGAGGCGGTGCGGGCCGCCGGCGGGCGGACCATGGTCGTCACGGCGAAGTACGAGCCGAACGCCAAGCTGCACCTGGCGCACCTCGGCATCGAGCCCGACGTGGTCGTGGGCGACCTGTGGGCCGAGCAGAAGGCGCAGGCGCTGCGCGAGTACGGCGCCGCCGTGTACGTCGGTGACCACCTCGGGGACGTCCGCGGGGCCCGGACGGCGGACGCGCTGTCCGTCGCCGTCGCCACCGGCCCCTGCTCGGCCGACGAACTGCGCGCCGCCGGAGCGGACGTCGTACTGGACGACCTGTCCGCGTTCCCGGGCTGGCTGGACGGCTATCGCTCGGCGGCGGCCGCCCGCGCCTGACGCCGGCCGGCCGTCACCGACCGCAGCACACCGGCGCCCGCGAGCAGGAAACCGACGCCCATGAGCATGCTCAGCAGATACATGTACGTCGGAAACGGTGTGGCGCCGAGGAACAGCGGGGTCACCGTGACGAGGGTGGCCAGGGCCCCGATGAAGAAGACGACGACACCGGCGCGGATCAGTCGGTCACCGGGCCCGGCGGAATTCGTTTGGGTTTTGTCACGCACCGGACCAGGGTAGTTCCCAGCCACGGTGAACAACCGGGGGACGTCTTGTCACCCGCTCGAAGACCATTAGCCTTGGTAGCGCTAGGTAGCAGCGGGTCACGGTCGACCCGCTCCACTGCTATCAAGAGCCGTTTCCGAAGTAGTTCCACGACGAGATACGAGGACGAGGACAGACGTGCCTACCGGCAAGGTCAAGTGGTTCAACAGCGAGAAGGGCTTCGGCTTTCTCTCCCGCGACGACGGCGGTGACGTCTTCGTCCATTCCTCGGTTCTCCCCGCCGGAGTCGAAGCGCTCAAGCCGGGACAGCGCGTGGAGTTCGGCGTCGTCGCCGGTCAGCGCGGTGACCAGGCTCTTTCGGTGACCGTGCTCGATCCGACGCCGTCGGTCGCCGCCGCCCAGCGCAAGAAGCCGGACGAGCTGGCCTCGATCGTGCAGGACCTGACGACCCTTCTCGAGAACATCACCCCGATGCTCGAGAAGGGCCGCTACCCGGAGAAGACCTCGGGCAAGAAGATCGCCGGCCTGCTCCGCGCGGTCGCCGACCAGCTGGACGTCTAGACGCGCGTCAGGGAAAGACGAGCGCATCGCGGCCGAGGGGCGGGACGAGCCCCTCGGCCGCCGCGCGCGTGAGCAGCCCGCGGATCGCCGCGTAGCCGTCCTCGCCGAGGTCGGCGGTGAACTCGTTGACGTACAGCCCGATGTGCTGGTCCGCGACGGCCGGGTCCATCTCCTGGGCGTGCGCCATGACGTACGGCCGGGACACCTCGGGCTCGTCCCAGGCGGCCCGTACGGAGGCGCGGACGGCGTCCGCGAGTCCCGTCAGCGCCGGCGCCCCCAGCGAGCGCTTGGCGATGATCGCGCCCAGCGGGATCGGCAGCCCGGTGGTGTGCTCCCAGTGCTCGCCCATGTCGGCGAGCTTGTGCAGCCCGTAGTTCTGGTACGTGAAGCGCGCCTCGTGGATGACCAGTCCGGCGTCCACCTTGCCGTCCCGCACGGCCGGCATGATCTCGTGGAACGGCATGACGACGATCTCGCCGACACCGCCGTCGGACAGCGTGTCCGCGGCCCACAGCCGGAACAGCAGATAGGCGGTCGACTTCTCGCTGGGCACGGCGACCGTACGGCCCGCCAGTCCCCCACTGCCGAAAGCGTGGGAGGTGCCCCCAGCGCCGGGCTCCCGCGTGAGCACCAGCGGTCCGCACCCCCGCCCCAGCGCGCCGCCGCACGGCAGCAGGGCGTACTCGTCGAGGACGTACGGCAGGACGGCGTACGACACCTTCAGCACGTCGAACTCACCGCGCTCGGCCATGCCGTTGGTGATGTCGATGTCGGCGAACGTCACGTCCAGCGCGGGGGCGCCGGGGACGCGGCCGTGGGCGAGGGCGTCGAAGACGAAGGTGTCGTTCGGACAGGGGGAGTACGCGATCTTCAGCGCGTGCTGCTGCTCACTGCTCATGTGTCTGCCAACTCTCCAGTACGGGGGCGAGCTTCCCGAACGCCTCGGTGAGGGCGGTGAGGGCGTCGCCGATGCGCCACGCGGCGCGGTCGCGCGGGCCGACCGGGTTGGAGATCGCGCGGATCTCCAGTACGGCCGTCCCGTGCGCGTAGGCCGCCTCCGCCACCCCGAAGCCCTCCATGCCCTCGGCGAGCGCGCCGGGGTGCCGGGTGCGCAGCTCGGTGGCGCGGGCGGCGGTGCCGGTGACCGTGGAGACGGTGAGGATCGTGCCGGTGCGGGCGCCGGTGGCCTCGGTGGCGACCCGCACGAGTGATTCCGGCGTGCGGTGGGTGACGGTTCCGAAGCCGAGTTCGGTGACCGGGAGGAAGCCGTCCGCGGTCTCGGCACCGAGGTCGGCGACGGTGATCCGGTCGGCGACGACGAGCGAGCCGACGGGTGCCCCGGGCTGGAAGCCGCCGCCGATCCCGGCCGAGACGACCAGGTCGTACGGGGTCCCGGCGAGGGCGGCGGCGGTCAGCGCGGACGCGACACAGGCGCCGGCGCGGGCCGGGCCGACCCCGGCGGCGAGCAGGTCCCAGGCGTCGGCCGTACGCGTCAGAGCCGCGCCGGGCAGGCCGACGTGCTCCACCGGCGGGGCGAACGCCCGCGCCACCGCGTCCCGTTCGGCGGGAACCGCGGTGGCTACGAGGACGCGTGCGTAAGACGTGGTCAGGAGGCCTTCTTCAGCTTGAAGGACCACAGGCCCTTGCCCGGGCTGCTGCTGCCCGTCTGGATGGAGACCGTGTTGGTGTCGCCCTGGGTGCCGTACTGGGCGTTGAAGAACGCGCTGCCCGGGATGGTGCGGTACGTCTTCTTGCTGGAGTCGGTGAACTGGCGGCCGTTCACCAGGATGACCCAGCCGGCGTCCGCGATCTTCGGGTCGACGCCGAAGCGGACGGTGTCGTCCGTGTCCACGGTGATCGACTTGACGTCGTTCACCTTCTTGGCGCACTTCGTCAGCGACTTGGCGTCCAGCGTGTTGCCGTCGTTGTAGCAGAGAGCCTCGGAGTTGACCGAGCTCCGCCCGACAGTGATCGTTGCGACGGGCGTCGGCTTGTCACAGGCCGACAGCAGAAGCAGTCCGGCGGAAACGGCGCCGGCGGCGGCGACGGCGCGGCGGCGTCGCACAGCGGATTGCAGCGTGGTCATGGCCGAAGGCTATCGGGCGCCCGGAGCCGTCCGGCCACGTGGGGTGCGGCGTGCCCGGTTCGTTACGCCAGGTGCGCCCGCGAGCGGCGGACCGTGTCCCATTCGTTACGCCACCTCGTCACGCCACGCGGGTCCGGGGCCGGCCGCCGTGCCGGGCCGTGGCGAGCAGCCCCTTCAGGGTGGTGAGCCAGCCGACGGCGACGAACGCGGCGCCGACGAGGAGCCCGACCGTGCCGTTGAGCGGCATCACGATGCCGACCGCTCCGCCGAACACCCAGGCCATCTGGAGCAGGGTCTCCGAGCGGGCGAACGCCGAGGTGCGCACCTGTTCCGGCACGTCCCGCTGGATCAGCGCGTCCAGGGCCAGCTTGGCCAGCGCCTGGGCGAATCCGGCGACCGCGGCGAGGCAGGCCACCAGGAACGCGCCGAAGAGGACGGCGGCGACGACCGCCGTACCGAGCACCACGGCGACGACGGTCACGATGATGATCTCCGGGGCGCGCGATCTCAGCCAGGACCCCACGGCCGTACCGAGGGCGTTGCCCGCGCCGGCGGCGACCCCGACTATCCCCAGCGAGACCGCCGCGCTCTCCCCGGTCAGCGGGTGCTCGCGGAGCAGGAAGGCGAGGAAGAAGATCAGGAAGCCGGACAGACAGCGCAGGGCGGCGTTGGCACCGAGCGCGTACGTGACGGCGGGCCCCACGCTCCGCAGCCCCGGCCGCCTGGCCTGCTCCTTCGGGCCCGGGCCGCCGTCCCTGGCCGCGAGCAGCGCCACGGCCTCGCCCTTGGCCGAGTCGACCTTGGGCGGCAGGGTGAACGACAGGAACGTTCCCGCGACGAAGATCACGAAGGCGCCGTAGAGCGGCCAGGGGTCACCGACCTTGTGCAGCCCGGCCGCGAGCGGCGCGGCGGCGCCGGTGGCCAGCAGGCCGGCCAGGGTGACCCGCGAGTTGGCCTTCACGAGCGAGAACCCGGGCGGCAGCAGCCGGGGCACGACGGCACTGCGGACCACCCCGTACGCCTTGGAGGCGACCAGCACGCCCAGCGCGGCGGGGTACAGCTCCAGGCTGCCGCTCGCCACGGCGCCCGAGATGATCAGCGCGAGCAGGGCACGGGCCAGCATGGCCGCGGCCATCGCGGCGCGCCGCCCGTGCGGCAGCCGGTCGAGAAGGGGCCCAATGACCGGGGCGAGAACCGTGAAGGGCGCCATCGTGATGGCGAGGTACAGCGCGACGCGCCCGCGCGCCTCGTCGGTGGGCACGGAGAAGAACACGGTGGAGGCGAGCGCCACGGTGACCATGACGTCGCCGGCGCCGTTCACGGCGTGCAGCTCGATCAGTTTGCCCAGTCCCGACTCGCCCGCGCCATGGGCGTGCGTGGCCTTCCGGATGCCGCGCGCGGCCCCGGTCACGGGAAAGTGCAGGGCACGCCCGACGGAACGGACGGCGCCGCCCACACGACCCGCACCGCCGCCACGACCACTCGCCTTGTCCGCGGCTGCCACGCCGTTCATAGTGCCCTGAGAAGCCGGTCGATACTGCGAAATCCGCCCCGCAAGCCACGGAACACCCCGGCCCCGGTCGAGGGGTACCCGTGTGGCCCCCCGCTCCGCGGCCGAGGAAGACTTGTGCGGGCCCCCGCTTTCCGGTCGGGTGGGGCCGGGTGGGCGGGTGCGAAAAGATGCCGCGTAGCGGCGACGAATCCTGTTCGGTGTAGCGTGCGTATCTCAGCCATAACGCAGAATGGATGGCAGAGGTGCGCCCGAGCGCGCGGATGCAGACGTCGATGCGGTCCCCCGGTCCGCTCCGTTGGCCAACCCGCCGGAGGCAGCCGCACTCGTGAGACGGCGTAGGAGAGAAGCGATACCTGTGAGCGCAGCGACCACGCGAAGCCGCACCCCCGACCGTCTGTGCGCGGAGGCCGTCGACCTCGCCCGCGCCGCCGCTGAGGAGGCCGCCGCACCCGGCGTGGTCGGCGAGCACGCCGGCGTGGTGTCCGAGGGCGACCGCGTTGTCACGCACTTCTTCGAGTGCAAGGAGCTGGGCTACCGCGGCTGGCGCTGGGCGGTGACGGTGGCCCGCGCCTCCCGAGCCAAGGTCGTCACCCTCGACGAGGTGGTCCTCCTGCCCGGCCGCGACGCACTCCTCGCCCCCGAGTGGGTCCCGTGGAGCGAGCGCCTGCGCCCCGGCGACCTGGGCCCCGGCGATCTGCTGCCCACGGACCAGGAGGACCTGCGCCTGGAGCCCGGCTACACGACCGAGGAGCAGCCGCCGCCCAGTTCGGCGGTGAGCGAGGAGATGGCGCAGCTGGCCGAGGCGGAGGACGCCGACGTCACCCCCGGCGCCCCGGCCGTCCAGCCCACGATCCCGTCCCGGGGTTCGATCGCCGCGGTCGCCGAGGAGCTGGGCCTGCGCCGCGCCCGGGTCCTGTCCCGCTACGGCCTGCACATCGCGGCCGACCGCTGGGAGGAGTCCTTCGGCCCGAAGACCCCGATGGCCCAGGCGGCCCCGGCCACCTGTGTGACCTGTGGCTTCCTCTCTCCGATCGGCGGCTCGCTGGGCCAGGCCTTCGGCGTGTGCGCCAACGAGTTCTCCCCGGCCGACGGCCGGGTGGTCTCTCTCGCCTACGGCTGCGGCGGCCATTCCGAGGCCGCGGTCATGCCGAAGCCCCCGCAGCCGGCCCCGCCGGTCGTCGACGAGACGAAGGTCGACGCCTTCCCCCTCCGCCCGGCCCGCGACTCGGGCTCGGTCCCGGAACCGGCCGACGAGGAGACGGCGGAACTGGGTCACTCGTAGCGGTACCGGATGCGGCGAGCCGCCTGCGGTCCGGCGGGCGGCCCGGAAGTCCGGACAGGTGACCCCAGCGGACCGCCGGGCCGCCGGTTCGGGTGGTTGTCGGCGGGTGGGCCGGGACGCGGCGTACGGGGACGCGGAGCGGCCAACAGGCCGCCGCGTCGGCTCCCGTGGTCCCTTGACGTGATGCCCCGCCAGCTGCCCGGCCACCACCCCGCTGACCGCACCCTTCCCCGCCCGCGCTGTACCTTCGTCCTCACGTAGACGAGGGAGTGAACGTGAGCAGCAAGTACGTGCGGCCGGCCGCTGAAGGGGCCGATCCGTTCGGGACGGCCCGGCTGCGGCGCGGTGTGCTCGACGCCTGGGCCACCAGCCCCGCCCGGTTCCGGGAGGACGCCAACGCCGAGGAGGATCTGGTCCTGGGCGGATACCGGGACCGGCTCGTCATCGAACTGGCGCAGAACGCCGCCGACGCCGCCGCGCGGGCGCACGTGCCGGGGCGGCTGCGGCTCACTCTCCGGGACGGGGTCCTCGTCGCCGCCAACACCGGTGCCCCGCTGGACGCGACGGGCGTCGAGTCGCTGTCCACGCTGCGGGCCTCCGCCAAGCGGGACACCGAGGGCGTCCAGGGCGCCGTCGGACGGTTCGGGGTCGGCTTCGCCGCCGTCATCGCCGTCACCGACGAGCCCGCGATCGTCGGACGGCACGGCGGGGTGCGCTGGTCGCTCGCCGAGGCACGGGAGCTGGCCGGTGACACCGCCCGGCACAGCCCGGGACTCGGGGACGAAGTACGGCGCCGGGACGGGCACGTGCCGCTGCTCCGGCTGCCGTTCGCCGCCGAGGGCACCGCTCCGGAGCCGTACGACACCGCCGTCATCCTGCCCCTGCGGGACACGGCCGCCGCCGATCTCGCCGAGCGGCTGCTGGAGACCGTCGACGACGCGCTGCTCCTCGCCCTGCCCGGGCTCGAGGAGGTCGTGATCGAGGTGGACGGCGGCGCGCCCCGCACACTGCGCCGTCGCGGCGACGGCGCCGTCACCGTCGTGGAGGACTCGCGGGAGGGGAGCACACGGTGGCGTACCGCCTCCGCGCACGGGCCGCTCTCCGCCGACCTGCTCGCCGACCGGCCCGTCGAAGAGCGGCTGCGGCCGCACTGGTCCGTCACCTGGGCCGTCCCCGAGGACGAGGCCGGGCGTCCGCTGCGGCCCCGGACCGCGTCCGTCGTGCACGCGCCCACCCCCAGTGACGAGCCCCTCGGTGTCCCGGCGCTCCTCATCGCCTCCTTCCCCCTCGACACCACCCGCCGGCACGCGGCCCCTGGCCCCCTCACCGACTTCCTGGTGCTGCGCGCGGCCGACGCGTACGCCGAACTCCTCGCCGGCTGGCGGCCGGTGACGGAGGAAATCATCGACCTCGTGCCCGGGCCGCTGGGCAGGGGGGAGCTGGACGGCGCGCTGCGGCAGGCGGTGCTGGAGCGGCTGCCGCGGATCGCCTTCCTGCCGCCGGCCGTCCGGGCGGGGGAGGACGACGAGCTGCCCGAGGTGCTGCGGCCCCGGGACGCGGAGATCGTGGAGGGCGCCGGGGCGCAGACCGTCCGGGTGCTCGCCGAGGTGCTGCCCACCCTGCTGCCCGCCGGTCTGGAACGCCGGGCCGAACTGCGCGGCCTCGGCGTCGCCCGGCTCTCGCTCGCCGACGCCGTCGACCGGCTCGCCGGGCTGGAGAAGGACCCCGACTGGTGGTGGCGGCTCTACGACAGCCTCGCCGGGGTCGATCCGGACCGGCTGTCGGGGCTGCCGGTGCCGCTCGCCGACGGGCGGAGCACGATCGGGCCCCGGCAGGTGCTGCTGCCCACCCCGGACGGCGCGCTGATCGACCCGGACGTCCTTGGCCGGCTCGGGCTGAAGGTCGCCCACGAGAGCGCGGCGCACCCGCTGCTGGAGAAGCTGGGCGCGCTGCCCGCCACCTCGCGCGCGGTGCTGACGACCCCGCAGGTGCGGGCCGCCGTCGCCGCTTCGCTGGACGACGAGGGGATCGGGTGGGAGGAGGACGCGCCGGACGCCGAGGAGCTGGCCGAGACCGTTCTCGCCCTGGTGCGCGACGCGGGCCTGGAGCCCGGTGACGAGCCCTGGCTGGGCGCGCTCGCCCTGCCCGACGAGGACGGGGAGCTGGCGCCCGCCGGCGAACTGGTCCTTCCCGGCAGCCCGTTCGCCCGGGTGATCCGTGACGGAGAACTGGCCACCGTGGAGCGCGAGTTGGCCGACAAGTGGGGCGAACAGCCGCTGACCGCGTGCGGGGTGCTCGCCGACTTCGCGCTGGTCCGCGCCACCGACGTCGTCCTCGACCCCGACGAACTGGAGCCCCGGGAGGGCGACTTCGCCGAGCCGGACGACGCCGGGCTGCTCGACTCCGTCGACGTGTGGTGCGAGGACATCCTCGACCGCTTCCCGGACAGTCCCGTACCCCCGGTCGCCACCGAGCTGGTCGCCGTGCGCGACCTGGACCTGGTGGACGACGAGCACTGGCCCGAGGCGCTCATGCTGCTCGCGCGCCCGCCGCTGAGGGACGCCCTCACCCAGCCGGTCCGCATCCTGCTGCCCGACGGCACGCACGAGGTCGTACGGTCGTACACCGCGTGGTGGCTGCGGGGGCACCCCGTGCTCGACGGGCGCCGGCCCGCCGGGCTCCTCGCGGCCGGCGGCGATCCGCTGCTGCACGGCCTGTACGACGAGGCCGACGCGACCGGGTTCGAGGACGAGCAGGTGCTGCGGGCCCTGGGGGTGCGCACCTCCGTGGCCGCCCTGCTGGACGAGCCCGGCGGCGCCGCCGAACTGCTGGACCGGCTGGCCGATCCCGGCCGGACCCTCACCCCGGGCCAACTGCACGGCCTGTACGGTGCGTTGGCGGACATGGACCCCGATCAGGTGACCCTGCCGGACGAGGTGCGGGCCGTGGTCGACGGGAGGGCGGCGGTGGTGGACGCCGCCGAGGCCGTCGTGGTCGACTCGCCCGACCTGCTGCCCTTCACCTCCGGGGTACCGCTGCTGCCGGTACGGCCGGCCCGGGCGGCGGAGCTGGCGGAGCTGTTCCAGGTACGGCGGCTGAGCGAGTCCGTCACCGGCGAGGTGCACTCCGAGGGGACCGAGCACGACGTACCGGAGCCGGTGGGGGTGCTGCTCGGGCCGCGTACGCCGGCGACGTACGTCGAGCACGAGGAACTGGTCGTGGACGGCGTGGAGATCGACTGGCGGCTCACCGACGACGGGGTGCTGCACGCGGCCACGCTGGAAGGGGTCGCGGCCGGTCTCGCCTGGGCGGCGGGCCAGTGGCCCCGGCGCTTCGAGGTGGCGGCCCTGCTGGAGGACCCGTCACGGACGGAGGAGCTGGCGCGGGACCGCTGGTTCGACTGAGCGCCCCCGGGACACGGCCGGCATCGCCTGTTCATGGCCTACACCATGAACAGGCAATGCCCGTCCCAAATCTGGCCGGAAATCGTCCTTGCCGTACAACCAGCCCCAGGGGTCGTGGATCTGATCGCGTGAGTCAACCGACTCCACGATCACTTCTCCCTCCTAGGGAACGCACATGCGCATACGCGCCACCGTGGCCGCCGTCTCCGGCGCCCTGGCCCTGTCCGCCCTCGCAGTCCCGGCCGCGCAGGCCGCCGCCGACTCGGGCACGCCGTACACGCTGAACGCGAGCTTCTCCCACCTCTCGATCGCCAAGGCGGTCAAGGTGGGCTCCACCAACGAGGTCAGCGTCTCGTACTCGTACACGCTGACGCATGGCACCAACGTGAACATCGCCGCGAAGGACTTCATCACGGACGCCTTCCTCTACCACGGCTCCTACACCGACTCGGCGCCCGAGCTGTACGGCGACAACCCGGCGACCTGCAAGGCCGTGACGTCGACGACGGCCACCTGCACGGGCTCCATCAACATCTACCCGTCCGACGGCGACCTGAAGAACACCTGGGCCGGCGGCTGGAGCGTGGCCGCCGAGGCCGTCGCCCTCAACGGCCAGAACGAGAGCAACCCCGACCTGGGCAAGGTCGGCTACAAGGACCAGAGTGGTCTGGCCACCACCCTCGTCCAGCGCAATTCCGCACTGACGGCCGACGCCACCCCGGAGCCGGTGAAGAAGGGCAGGACCATCACCGTCACCGGCAAGCTGACCCGCGCCGACTGGGAGCGCCACACCTACAACACCTTCGGCGGCCAGTCCGTCCAGCTCCAGTTCCGCAAGGCGGGCACCTCCACCTACACCACGGTGAAGACGGTCACCTCCGCCTCCACCGGCGTCCTGAAGACCACGGTCACGGCCGGCTCCGACGGCTACTACCGCTACAGCTTCGGGGGCGTCTCGACGACCCCGGCGGTCAGCTCGGCGGGCGACTACGTGGACGTGCAGTAGCCCTCGCCCGGTCCACCCGCGCCTAGTCGGGGAAACGGCGGTCGACCCATTTCCACAGGAACTCCAGGGCGGCCGCCGCCACCACCGCGATACCGACGGCGGCCCAGGGCATCGTGACGCCGACCAGTTTCAGGGCGAAGAAGCCCTGTAGTGCCGGGACGGCCAGGACCAGCAGGAACGCCACGCCCATGGCGGCCACCAGGGTCACCCGCCACCAGGTGTAGGGGCGGGCGACGATCGCCAGGATCCACATGGAGATCAGGAACAGGGTCAGCGTGGCCGCACTGGTCTGCGCGTTCAACTGGCCGTGTCCGGTGTAGTAGTGACGGGCCATCAGATACGTCACGAAGGTCGCTGTACCGGCCACCACGCCGCCCGGGATCGAGTAGCGCATCACCCGCCGTACGAAGTGCGGTTTCGCCCGCTCCTTGTTGGGGGCCAGGGCCAGGAAGAAGGCCGGGACGCCGATGGTGAGGGTGGACAGGAGGGTCAAGTGCCGGGGCAGGAAGGGGTATTCGACCTGTGAGCACACCACCAGCACCGCCAGCAGCACCGAGTAGACGGTCTTCACCAGGAACAGCGTCGCCACGCGCGTGATGTTGCCGATCACCCGGCGGCCCTCGCCGACCACCGACGGCAGGCTCGAGAAGCTGTTGTCCAGCAGCACGATCTGCGCCACCGCCCGCGTCGCCTCCGAGCCCGAGCCCATGGCGACGCCGATGTCGGCGTCCTTCAGCGCGAGCACGTCGTTCACGCCGTCGCCGGTCATCGCGACCGTGTGCCCCCGGGACTGGAGCGCGCCCACCATGTCCCGCTTCTGCTGCGGGGTGACCCGCCCGAAGACGGTTCCCTCGTCCAGCGCGTCCGCCATCCCCGCCGGGTCGGCGGGCAGCCGCCGCGCGTCCACCGTCGTCCCCTCCAGGCCCAGCTTGGCCGCGACCGCGCCGACCGACACCGCGTTGTCCCCGGAGATGACCTTGGCGCGGACGTCCTGGTCCGCGAAGTAGCGCAGGGTGTCGGCGGCGTCCGGCCGCAGCCGCTGCTCCAGGACGACCAGGGCGGTGGGGCGGGCGCCGTGGGCCGGCTCGGTGTCGTCCAGTTCGCGGCTCGCGCGGGCCAGCAGCAGCACGCGCAGCCCCTGCTCGTTGAGCCGCCCGGTGTCGGCCAGGGCCGGGTCCCCGTCGGCGAGCAGCACGTCCGGGGCGCCCAGCAGCCAGGTGCTGGTCTCGCCGTCGCCCTCGCTGAACGCGGCCCCGCTGTACTTGCGGGCCGAGGAGAACGGCAGCGACTCCACACAGCGCCAGTCTTCGCTGTCGGGGTAGGCGTCGATGATCGCCTGGAGGGAGGCGTTGGGGCGCGGATCGGACTCGCCGAGCGCGCCGAGGACCTTGCGGACGTAACCGTCGTCGGCGCCGTCCAGCATCCGCAGCTCGGTGACGTCCATGCCGCCCTCGGTGAGCGTGCCGGTCTTGTCCAGACAGACGGTGTCGATGCGGGCCAGCCCCTCGATCGCGGGCAGCTCCTGCACCAGACACTGTTTGCGGCCCAGCCGGATGACGCCGATCGCGAAGGCGACGGAGGTGAGCAGCACCAGCCCCTCGGGGACCATCGGGACGATGCCGCCGACCGTGCGGGCGACGGCGTCCTTGAAGTCGTTGCTCTTGACCACGAGCTGGGTGACGACCAGGCCGATCGCGGCCGGGACCATCATCCAGGTGACGTACTTGAGGATCGTGGAGATGCCGGTGCGCAGCTCGGAGTGGACCAGCGTGAAGCGCGAGGCCTCCTCGGCGAGCTGGGCGGCGTAGGCCTCGCGGCCGACCTTGGTGGCCTTGAAGGCGCCGCCGCCCGCGACCACGAAGCTGCCGGACATGACCGGGTCGCCGGGCCGTTTGACGACCGGGTCGGCCTCGCCGGTGAGCAGTGACTCGTCGATCTCCAGACCGTCGGCCTCCGCGCACGCCCCGTCCACGACGATCTTGTCCCCGGGACCGATCTCGATCAGGTCGTCGAGCACGATCTCGTGGGTGGCGACCTCGACGGCCGTCCCGTCCCTGCGGACGGTCGGCCGGGCCTCACCGATCACCGCGAGCGAGTCGAGGGTCTGCTTGGCCCGCCACTCCTGGACGATGCCGATGCCGGTGTTGGCGAGGATCACGAAGCCGAACAGGCTGTCCTGGATCGGCGCGACGAACAGCATGATCAGCCAGAGCACGCCGATGATCGCGTTGAACCGGGTGAAGACGTTCGCCCGGACGATCTCCCCGAGCGACCGGCTGCTGCGCACGGGGACGTCGTTGACCTGCCCACGCTGGATGCGCTGCGCGACTTCGGCACCGGTCAGCCCGGCCGAGGGGCTCTCGGGCAGGGCCACGGGGTGAACGGGGTCGAGTTCAGAGCCCGCGTCTATGTGGGTCATGTATCCGACGGTACGTGCGGATTTACCTGTTTACCTGCCGAGCAGAGCCGATGTCCGACCTGGGGAGGAGGCGATTCGTGCGCTGGTCGTACGGCGGCGGCTAGTTCGCCGTCGCCGCCTTCAGCGCCGCGTCCCGCTTGATCGCCGCGTCGCGCTTGCGGACGTACCAGATGCCGAGCAGTCCGAGTGCGCCCCCGGCCAGACAGGTCCACAGCCACCACAGATGGCCGTGGTCGTCGAACCAGCCGTAGAAGGGCAGCTGGACGAGGAAGAGGACGAACCACACGATCGTGCCGCCGGTGATGGTGGCGACCACGGGGCCCTCCAGGGGCTCCGGCGCCTCGTGCTTCGGGGTCCACTTGGTCATGGGGACAGCTTACGAGGCGTCCGGACGGCCGAACGGTCTACGCGCGGAGATAGCGATCTGTCACTCATACCTTCATACTGAAACCGTTTGTCTTTGGCCACTTCTGCTCGTATGAAACTCCAACGGGGCTCGGGGGAACCCCGTCGGTGATGAGGTCTCGCATGTCCACCTCGGCACCCGCCAAGGCCCCCACCCCCGAGAAGCCGGGCGGTGCGTCCGCCGGTGCGCTCGACCGCTACTTCAAGATCTCCGAGCGCGGCAGCTCGGTCGTCCGCGAGGTACGGGGCGGTTTGGCCACCTTCTTTGCGATGGCGTACATCATCGTGCTGAATCCGATCATCCTCGGCAGCGCGAAGGACATGTACGGGCATCACCTGGACAACGGCCAGCTGGTGACCGCGACCGCGCTGACGGCCGCGTTCACCACGCTGCTCATGGGCGTCATCGGCAACGTGCCGATCGCGCTCGCCGCCGGACTCGGCGTGAACTCGGTCGTCGCCCTCCAGCTGGCGCCCCGGATGTCCTGGCCGGACGCGATGGGCATGGTCGTGCTGGCCGGCTTCGTGGTCATGCTGCTGGTCGCCACGGGTCTGCGCGAGCGCGTGATGAACGCCGTGCCCTTCGGGCTGCGCAAGGCGATCTCGATCGGTATCGGCCTGTTCATCATGCTGATCGGCCTCGTCGACTCCGGGTTCGTCACGCGCATGCCGGACGCCGCCCAGACCACCGTCCCGCTCCAGCTCGGCACGGGCGGCCATCTGCACGGCTGGCCGGTGCTGGTCTTCATCCTCGGCGTGCTGCTCACCTTCGCGCTGATCGTCCGCAAGACGCCGGGCGCGATCCTGATCTCGATCGTCGGCATGACCGTCCTCGCGGTGATCGTCAACGCCGTCACCACCATCCCCTCCTGGGGCCTGACGGTCCCGAAGTGGCCGGGCAACCCGGTCGCCACCCCCGACTTCGGCCTGGTCGGCAAGGTCAGCCTGTTCGGCGGCTTCTCCAAGGTCGGCGTGCTGACCGGCATCCTCTTCGTCTTCACGGTCCTGCTGTCGTGCTTCTTCGACGCGATGGGCACGATCATGGGCATCAGCGACGAGGCCAAGCTGACCGACGCCCAGGGCTATATGCCCGGCATCAACAAGGTCCTCTTCGTCGACGGCCTCGCGGTCGCGGCGGGCGGCGCCAGTTCCGCCTCGGCCACCACGGCGTTCGTGGAGTCCACGGCCGGTGTCGGCGAGGGTGCCCGGACGGGCCTCGCGAACGTCGTCACGGGCGGCCTGTTCACCCTCGCGCTGTTCCTCACCCCGATCGCCACGATGGTCCCCTCCCAGGCGGCCACCCCGGCGCTGATCGCGGTCGGCTTCCTGATCCTGTCGAACTCCGTCAAGGAGATCGACTGGGCCGACTACACCATCGCGATCCCGGCCTTCGTGACGATGCTGATGATGCCGTTCACCTACTCGATCACCAACGGCATCGGCATGGGCTTCATCACCTTCACGATCCTGCGCCTGGCCGCCGGCCGGGCCCGGGAGATCCCGCCGCCCATGTACCTCGTCTCGGCGGTCTTCGCGTTCTACTACCTGATGCCGGCCCTGGGCCTGCTCTGATCGGCCGGGGTCAGGTGACCCCGTAGAACCTCTCCGTCTCCTCGACGGCGGTCTGGAACCGCTCGTCGAAGTCGTCCCGGATGAGCGTGCGGACCACATAGTCCTGCACGCTCATTCCTCTTTTCGCCGCGTGGTGCCGGAGCCTTTCGAGCAGCTCCCCGTCTATCCGCAGGCTGAGCACACTGGTCCCCATGTGTACGAGGGTCGCCACATCCGGGTGCCCGGTGCGTCACTTTCCGGAATTGACTCACTCATACGGGTGACCGAGGGGTTCAGTGGCCAGGGTCACGGGCATCGGATCCGTGCCGCGGTGGTCCTTAGAGAGAGTAATGAGTTACCCTAAAGACATGCCGGACCTGGACCTCACCCATGGCGACGACGCTGCCGCCGTGAACTCCCTCCGCTCGGCCGTGATGCGGCTGAGCCGTCGGCTCAAGCACCAGCGGGTCGACGAGTCGCTGAGCCCCACCGAGATGTCGGTGCTCGGCACCCTCTTCCGCTGCGGCTCGGCCACTCCGGGCGAACTGGCCCGCAAGGAGCACGTCCAGCCGCCGTCGATGACCCGCATCGTGGCGCTGCTCGAAGCCAAGGGACTGGTCCGGCTGGAGCCCCACCCCGAGGACCGTCGTCAGAAGGTCGTCACCCAGACCGAACAGGCCGAGGCGATGCTCGAGGAGAGCCGCCGCAAACGCAACGCGTTCCTGTCCGGCCTGGTCGAGGGCCTCGACGAGGACGAGTGGGCCAAGCTGCGCGCCGCCGCCCCCGTGCTGGAGAAGCTCGCACACCTGTAAGCCGCTGATACGAGGAGGCGACCGACTTTGAGTACGGGATCCGGAGCACCTTCCGCCCCCGCACCGACCGCACCTACGACCCCCGCCGCCCGCAAGTCCTCGATGTTCAGCTCGCTGAGGATCCGGAACTACCGCCTCTTCTTCGTCGGCCAGGTCGTTTCCAACACCGGTACCTGGATGCAGCGCATCGCCCAGGACTGGCTCGTGCTCAGCCTCACCGGCTCCTCCGCCGCCGTGGGCATCACGACGGCCCTCCAGTTCCTGCCGATGCTCCTCTTCGGCCTCTACGGCGGTGTCCTGGTCGATCGCCTCCCCAAGCGCCCCACGCTGCTGGTCACCCAGGCCTCGATGGCCCTGACGGGTCTGGCGCTCGCGTTCCTCACGCTCTCCGGCCACGTCCAGGTCTGGCACGTCTACCTGGCCGCGTTCGCGATGGGTCTCGCCACGGTGCTCGACAACCCGGCCCGGCAGTCCTTCGTCTCCGAGATGGTCGGCCCCGAGCAGCTGCAGAACGCGGTCAGCCTGAACTCGGCGAACTTCCAGTCCGCCCGGCTGATCGGCCCGGCCGTCGCCGGTCTCATGATCACCGGAGTGGGTACCGGCTGGGCGTTCCTCGCCAACGGCCTGTCGTTCGTCGCGCCCATCACCGGCCTGCTGCTGATGCGCGCCCGCGAACTGCACGTGGTCACGCGCGCCCCGCGCGGCAAGGGCCAGCTGCGGGAGGGCCTGCAGTACGTGGCCGGCCGTCCGGAGCTGATCTGGCCGATCGTGCTGGTCGGCTTCATCGGCACCTTCGGCTTCAACTTCCCGGTGTGGCTCTCGGCCTACGCCGAGCACATCTTCCACGCGGGTGCCGGCGGCTACAGCCTCTTCAACACCCTGATGGCCGTCGGCTCGCTGGTCGGCGCCCTGCTGGCCGCCCGGCGCGGCACGGCCCGGCTGCGCGTCCTGATCGCCGCCGCGGTGGCCTTCGGCGCGCTGGAGGTCGTGGCCGCGCTGGCACCGTCGTACTGGCTGTTCGCGCTGCTCCTGGTCCCGATCGGGATCTTCGGCCTGACGGTGAACGTCACGGCGAACACCGCGGTCCAGATGGCCACCGATCCGGCCATGCGCGGCCGGGTGATGGCCCTGTTCATGATGGTGTTCGTGGGCGGTACGCCGCTGGGCGCGCCGGTCGTCGGCTGGATCACCGACACCTACGGCGCCCGCGTCGGCTTCGCCCTCGGCGGCGTCATCTCGGCCGGGGCCGCCGCGACCATCGGCCTGGTCCTGGCCCGCATCGGCGGCCTGCGCCTGACGCTGCGCTGGAACCACGGCCACCCGCGGGTCCGCTTCGTCCCGAGGGAACGGGGGGAACTGACGACGGCGGCGTAGGCGCTCCGGGCCCGGTCGGCTGCTACAGCACCCTCCGGGCCAGCACCTGCCCCGGCCAGTCGTTCTCGCCGTGGGTGTAGGCCTCGGTCGGGATGAAGCCGTTGGCCTCGTAGTACGCCACGAGCTTGCGGTCACCGCCCGCGTAGCAGTCCACGCGCAGCAGGGAGATCCCGGCCCGCCGGGTCTCCCCGGCCGCGTGGGCGAGCAGCGCGGCACCGGCGCCCAGCCCCTTGAAGCGGCGGTCCGAGGCGAGCCAGTGGATGTACCGCTCGGGCTCGCCGGGCGGCGGGAGATGCGACAGATAGGCGCCGGGCGCGTCGGTGAGGGTGAGAGCGGCGGCCGGCACCCCGTCGGCCTCGGCGATGTACGCACGGCCCTTCTCCATGGCCTGAAGGATCGTTTCCGCCACCCTCGGGTTCTCCGAGAGCGGTGCGCTTCCCCACTGACCGGTGCGCCCCTGTGAGACCAGCCACTCCACACTGCTGTCGAGCATGCGGAGTATCACGGGGATGTCGTCGGGTCCGCCCTCGCGGATGGTGATCGTCATGGGCCCATCATGCCGACCGGTGTCTGCGAAGGTGAAGACATGAGACTCTTCGCCGCGGTGCTCCCGCCGGAGCACGTCGTCCGTGAACTCGCCGCCGAGGTGGCCGGGTTGAAGAGGCTGCCCGGCGCGGAGAGGCTGCGCTGGACGGGCCGCCCCGGCTGGCACTTCACCCTCGCCTTCTACGGCGAGGTCGCCGACGACGTCGTACCCGCCCTGTCGGACCGCCTGTCCCGCGCCGCCCACCGCACCACGCCCTTCCGGCTCGCCGTCTCCGGCGGCGGCCAGTTCGGCCACGGCCGCGCACTGTGGGCGGGCGCCTGCGGCGACCTGGAAGTACTGCGCCTGCTGGCCGAGCGGACGGAGTCGGCGGCACGGAAGGCGGGCCTGCCCATGGAGGAGCACCGCCGCTACAAGGCGCACCTGACGCTGGCCCGCAGCCGGGACGGCTTCGACACCCACCCGTACGTCGACGCCCTGGCGGAGTTCACCAGCAGCGCCTGGACGGTGGCGGACCTGGCACTGGTGCGCAGCGAGCTGCCGCGGTCCGGGGTGAAGGGGGAGCAGCCGCGGTACGAGCCGGTCGGCCGCTGGGTCCTCGGCGGGGCCGGTTAGGCTCGATGCCGTGGACCCGAAGACGCGGAACCGGATCATGGCCGGTGTGCTTGTGCTGATGTTCGTGGTGGTGGCTGTGTCGGCGGCCGTCAGGTAGGGGCTGGGGAACTGCGGCTGGCCGGCTGACCGGCCGCGGGCCGTCGTGGCCGCCTCGCGCAGTTCCCCGTCGCCCCCTCACCCGTCGGAAGGCCCTTCACGCGGAGGAAGGCACTACCAGGCGAAGGCCTCCGGGGACGGACCCGGCCCCGGGAAGACCTCGTCCAGAGCGGCCAGCAGCTCCTCGCTCAGCTCCAGCTCGACAGCCCTGAGGGCGGAGTCCAGCTGCTCGGCGGTGCGCGGGCCGACGATCGGGCCGGTCACGCCGGGGCGGGTCAGCAGCCAGGCCAGGGCCGTCTCACCGGGCTCCAGACCGTGCTTGTCGACCAGGTCCTCGTACGCCTGGATCCGGGCGCGGGCGGCCGGGTCGCCCAGGGTGTCGGCGGCGCGCCCCGAGGCACGGCGGCCACCTTGCACCTCCTTCTTGATGACCCCGCCGAGCAGGCCCCCGTGCAGCGGCGACCAGGGGATGACCCCGAGCCCGTACTCCTCGGCCGCCGGGATGACCTCCATCTCGGCGCGGCGCTCGAAGAGGTTGTACAGGCACTGCTCGCTGACCAGCCCGATGGTGCCGCCGCGCCTGGCGGCGATCTCGTTGGCCTGGGCGATCTTGTAGCCGGGGAAGTTGGAGGAGCCGACGTAAAGGATCTTGCCCTGCTGGACGAGGGTGTCGATCGCCTGCCAGATCTCCTCGAAGGGGGTGGTCCGGTCGACGTGATGGAACTGGTAGAGGTCGATGTGATCGGTCTGCAGCCGCTTCAGGCTGGCGTCCACGGCGCGCCGGATGTTCAGCGCGGAGAGCTTGTCGTGGTTGGGCCAGGCCGGCTGCCCGTCGGGGGCCATGTTGGCGTAGACCTTGGTGGCGAGGACGACCTTGTCGCGCCGCTCGCCGCCCTTGGCGAACCAGTTGCCGATGATGCTCTCGGTCCGCCCCTTGTTGTCACCCCACCCGTACACATTGGCGGTGTCGAAGAAGTTGATGCCCGCGTCCAGCGCCGCGTCCATGATCGCGTGGCTGCCGGCCTCGTCGGTCTGCGGACCGAAGTTCATCGTCCCGAGCACGAGCCGACTGACCTTGAGTCCCGTACGTCCTAGCTGCGTGTACTTCATGGGTCCCCAGCCAACGGCTTGAAGTGCGCTCGAAGCAAGCGGGGTTGGGCTAGTCGCGGGGGAACTCGTCGGTCTTGAGGGTGAGGCCGACGACCGTGTTGCCGAGGTCCAGGTCGCTGCCGAAGGGGACCGTGGTCTCGATCTCGTAGTCGCCTTCCTTGGGCTGGGTGTAGATGTGGCACCGGCGCTGGTAGGGATCGGCGATGACGTAGACAGGGACTTCGGCGGTGGCGTAGGCGGTCTTCTTGGGGCCGTAGTCGTTGGCGGCGGTGCCCTTGGAGATGACCTCGGCAACAAACTCGACGTCTTCGTGGCGCCAGTGGCCGGCTTCCGTCTTCTCGGCCCCCTCGGCCCCCTCGGCCATCACCGTCACGTCCGTGGCGAAAGCGTTGAGGTGGCCCGGGTAGTCGATCCGGACGTCGGACTTCACCCGTTTCCGGGGGTACTTGGGCCGCAACTGCTCGACGATGTCCAGGATGATTTCCCAGTGGGTGTCCCGCTGCGGCGACATGTAGACGGTCCCCTCGACGATCTCGACCTTGTATCCCTCGGGGACGGGCATCTTCTCGAGCCGCTCGAACATCTCGTCCAGCGTGCTCTCGCTGTCGCTCTCGGCCATCGCGATCCTGTCTTCGAGGACGGTCATCGTGGCGCTCCTCCCCGGCTGCAACGTCGACGAGTGCAGCCGCGCGGTTCAACGATACGCACGGTGACCGGGAGACGCCGGGATCAGGTCAACCTGTTCCAGCCGCGTACGGCTGTCCGACTCCCCAGGCCTCGTACATCGCCCCCGCGAAGGCCCCCGCGATCCGGTGCTCCCCGCTCGCGTTGGGATGCGTCCCGTCGTAGGTGTCGGCGTCGAGGTCGTACGACTGCGGCGGCGATGCGAGCAGGATCGGCGAGCGCGGCTCGTCCAGGTCGGCCACCGCCTTCGCGAGCAGGACGTTGAACCGGTCCACCTGCTCGGCGAAGGGCGCGTCCGCGAGGGCGCGGATGTTCGGGATCACCGGGAGCAGGACCATGCAGATGCGCGGCTTCGCTTCCCGGGCGGCCGCGACGAAGGCCCGTACGTTCTCCGCCGTCTGCTCGGCGTTCGTGTAGAACCCCAGGTCGATCAGGCCGAGGGAGACCAGCAGCACGTCCGCGCGGTGCGCGCGCACCGCCTCGCCGATCAGCGGAGCCATGTGCAGCCAGCCCTCGCCCCAGCCCGCCAGGTGACGGCGGGGGAAGCCGGGTTCGGCGTACGCGTACGACGCCGGCGCGTCGGCCGTCTTGTCGTACAGCTCCTCCCGCGGGCCGACGAACGTGAACGGGCCCTCGTACGTCTCGCACAGATGCCGCCACAACCGGTAACGCCAGGTGTGCTCGCCCGCGCTCCCGATCGTCATGGAGTCACCTACGGGCATGAATCTGAGCATCCGCTCATGATGGACGATCACGCGTACCCATGGGGTGTGAGGCCCACCACGTCAGCCGAACGCCGAACACCCCAAGGCAATGGCAGGCTTGGGGCATGCGCCGATCGTTCTCCGTCCTCGCCGCAGCGCTGCTCACCGGGACACTGCTCACCGGTGCCTGCGCGCTGCCCGCGTCCGCCGCCGACGGCGCCGGCGCCGGTGACCAGGGGTTCACCTTCAAGGACCCGCGGATCACCGAGTCCAGCGGGCTCGCCGCCTCCCGCCGGCACCCGGGCATCTACTGGACGCACAACGACAGCGGCGACGGCCCCTACATCTACGCCGTGGACAGCCGCACCGGGAAGACGGTCGCCCGGATCACCCTGCGCGGCATCGGTTCCCCGCGCGACGTCGAGGCCATCTCCATGGGGCCGGACGACCAGATCTACGTCGGCGACATCGGCGACAACCTCGACGGCACGTGGCCGTACGTGTGGATCTACAAGCTGCCCGAGCCGAAGGTGCTCAAGGACCAGACGGTCACGGCGGCGCAGTACGTCGTGAAGTACGCGAACGGGCCGCGGAACGCCGAGTCACTGGTCGTCCACCCGAAGACCGGCCGCGTCTACATCATCGACAAGAAGGAAGACGGCGGGCACCTGTACGAGGGCCCGGCCACCCTCTCCACCTCCGGCGCGAACGTCTTCAAGCCCATCGCCACCGTCGACCTCTGGGCCACGGACGCCGCCTTCTCGCCGGACGGACGCCGGCTCGCCGTGCGCGGGTACTTCGGCGGGATCTACTACGACTGGAACGGCGGCCGGATCAAGCGCGAGGGCCGGCTCGACGTGCCGATGCAGGGGCAGGGCGAGGGCGTCACGTACTCCGCCGACGGGACCAAGCTGCTGTACAGCAGCGAGGGCGCCGACAGCGCGGTCGAGGCGAAGGACGCGCCCGGCCGGCCGGCGTCCACGTCCGACTCGCCGTCCGCCAAGGGCACTTCGGGACCGGACGGCGGGAGCTACAAGCTCGGTGCCGTCATCGTCGCCGCCGGGGCGGCCGTCCTCTTCGGGATGCGGCGGCTGCGGCGCAGGGGCTGAGCGGTCACCGGCCGCCGGGCTCGGCCCACTTCCCGGCGGGCGGCTCCTGCGCCACCGGCCGTACCTCGTAGTGCAGCGTCGACGTCCGCATCAGCTTGTGCGCGAGCGGCACCAACACGCCTTGCGTCAAAGGGTACTTGTGGCGCAGCAACTTCGACGCGTGCCGGTCCTCCGGGCTGCCGCGGTCCAGCAGCCGGGCCCGTGCGTGGATCTGCGGGCCGGTGGGGGCCCCGCGCACGGTGGAGGGGGCCAGCTCCACCTCGGGGTTGCCGCGGATGCGCTTGACCTTCCAGGTGCTGCCCGGCGTGCGGAAGTAGGCGTGGTCTCCCTCGACGGCGATGTTCACCGGGGTGCCGACACCGGTGCCGTCCCGCTTGTGGGTCGTGAGCAGGGCGGTGTACTGCCTGACGAACGGGGTGAGCGCGGGGCTCGTGCGCGAACTGGCCATGTCTCCATGGACGCACCGGTCCCGGTACTTGTCACGTCGGGCGCTCCCGGATCTCCGGTGCGGCGACATGGGGGAAGGGCGCCCGGCACCTGCGCCGGACACCCTTCACCGTCGTACGTGCGAGGTCAGAGCTTCTCGATCACGTAGTCGACGCACTTCGTCAGCGCCTCGACGTCCGCCGGGTCGATCGCCGGGAACATCGCGATGCGCAGCTGGTTGCGGCCGAGCTTGCGGTACGGCTCGGTGTCCACGACGCCGTTGGCGCGCAGCACCTTGGCGACGGCGGCCGCGTCGATCTCGTCGGAGAAGTCGATCGTGCCGATGACCTGCGAGCGCTTGGCCGGGTCGGTGACGAACGGGGTGGCGTACTTGGACTCCTCCGCCCAGGTGTACAGGCGGGTCGAGGAGTCCTTCGTGCGGGCCGTGGAGAAGGCGAGGCCGCCCTGGCCGTTGAGCCACTCCAGCTGCTCGCCCAGCAGGAACAGCGTGGCGAGGGCCGGGGTGTTGTACGTCTGGTTCTTGCGGGAGTTGTCGATCGCGGTCGGCAGCGAGAAGAACTCCGGGACGTGACGGCCGCTCGCGTGGATCCGCTCCGCGCGCTCGATCGCGGCCGGGGAGAAGACGCCGATCCACAGGCCGCCGTCGGAGGCGAAGGACTTCTGCGGGGCGAAGTAGTAGACGTCCGTCTCGGCGACGTCGACCGGGAGGCCGCCCGCGCCGGAGGTGGCGTCCACGAGGACGAGCGCGCCCTCGTCGGCGCCGGCCACGCGCTTGATCGGCATGGCGACACCGGTGGAGGTCTCGTTGTGGGTGAAGGCGTAGACGTCGACACCGGCCTCGGCCCGCGGCTCGGGGTGGGTGCCCGGGTCGGAGGCGATGACGGTGGGCTCGGCCAGCCAGGGGGCGAGCTTGGCGGCCTTGGCGAACTTGGACGAGAACTCGCCGAAGTTCAGGTGCTGCGACTTGTCGTCGATCAGACCGTGGGTGGCGATGTCCCAGAAGGCGGTCGAGCCGCCGTTGCCGAGGACGACCTCGTAGCCCTCCGGCAGGGAGAACAGCTCGGAGATGCCCTCGCGGACCTTACCGACCAGGTTCTTGACGGGCGCCTGGCGGTGGGAGGTGCCCAGCAGGGACGTACCGGTGGCGGCGAGGGCGTCCAGCGCCTCGGTGCGCACCTTGGAGGGGCCCGCGCCGAATCGTCCGTCGGCGGGCTTGATGTCAGCGGGAATCTGGATGTCGGCCACGAGTCGGAGGGTATCGGGTGGGCGAAACGGGACGGAACCATGTCCGTCCGATGAGACGAGGTCGCCGGCTCATGGACTTGTGAATTAGTACGACGATATGGGCGAGGCTGTGGAAAACTCGCCGTGACTGTGCGTGAGCGGATGCATCCTGGACGCATGACAGATCTTGCCGAGGCATTGCGCAGGGTCGTCCGGGGAGAGGTGGGCTTCGACACCACCTCCCGGGCGTTGGTCACCATGGACGCGTCGAACTACCGGCGGGTCCCGCTCGGGGTCGTGGCCCCCAGGGACGCGGACGACGTGGCCGCCGTGCTGGAGGTGTGCCGGGCGCGCGGGGTACCGGTGGTGGCACGCGGCGGGGGTACGTCGATCGCCGGGCAGGCGACGGGCACGGGCGTGGTGCTGGACTTCACGCGGCACATGAACGGCCTGCTGTCGATCGATCCCGCGGCCCGCACGGCCGTCGTCCAGCCCGGCCTGGTCCTGGACCGGCTCCAGGAGGCCGCAGCCCCGCACGGACTGCGCTTCGGCCCGGACCCCTCGACGCACAGCAGATGCACGCTCGGCGGGATGATCGGCAACAACTCGTGCGGCTCCCACTCGGTGGCCTGGGGGACGACCGCGGACAGTGTCCGCGAGCTGTCCGTCATCACCGCGCGCGGGCACCGGCTGCGGCTCGGACGGGACTGGGCCGGGGCGCCGGAGGGGCTGCGGGGACTGGTGGAGGGGGATCTGGCGCGGCTGCGCACCGGTTTCCCCGACCTGCCCCGCCGTATCTCCGGCTACGCCCTCGATGCCCTGCTGCCCGAGAAGGGCGCCGACGTGGCCCGCTCCTTCTGCGGCTCGGAGGGCACGCTGGGGGTGCTCACGGAAGCGGTCGTACGGCTGGTGGAGGCACCCCGCGCGCGTGCCCTCGCCGTGCTGGGGTACGGCGACGAGGGCGACGCGGCCGAGGCCGCCGCGGGCCTGCTCCCGTACCGGCCGCTGACGGTGGAGGGCATGGCGGCCGACCTGGTGCGCTCGCCCGCCGGACTGCCGCGGGGCGGGGCCTGGCTGTTCGTGGAGACCGGCGGCCGGTCGGCGGGCGAGGCACGCGCGCGTGCGCAGGAGATCGTCCGCGCGGCCGAGGTGGTGGACTCCCTGGTGGTGACGGACGCGGCCGCGCAGCGGGCCCTGTGGCGCATCCGCGAGGACGCGAGCGGCACGGCCACCCGTATGCCCGACGGCTCCGAGGCCTGGCCCGGCTGGGAGGACTGCGCGGTGCCGCCCGCCCGCCTCGGCCCCTATCTGCGCGACTTCCGGGCCCTGCTGTCGGCCCACGGCCTGCGCGGCACTCCGTACGGCCACTTCGGCGACGGCTGCATCCATGTCCGCATCGACTTCGACCTGCTCACCGAGGCCGGCGTCGGCCGCTTCCGCCGCTTCTCCGAGGAACTGGCCGACCTGGTGGTGGAGCACGGCGGCTCGCTGTCCGGGGAGCACGGCGACGGACAGGCCCGCGCGGAGCTGCTGCCGCGTATGTACGGCGCGGAGACGGTCCGGCTCTTCGAGCGGGCCAAGGCGCTCTGGGACCCCGACGACCTGCTCAACCCCGGCATGTTGGTCCGCCCGGCCCCACTGGACGCCAACCTCCGCTTCGCCGTCCTGCCGCCGGGCCCGGTCGACGTGGCCTTCGGCTACCCGGCCGACGGCGGCGACTTCCGCGCGGCCGTCCGCCGCTGCGTCGGCGTCGCCAAGTGCCGTACGACGACCGTTTCCGGTCCCGCCGTGATGTGCCCCTCCTTCCGGGCGACCGGTGAGGAGGAGCACTCCACGCGCGGCCGGGCCCGGCTGCTGCACGAGATGCTGGCGGGCGAACTGGTCACCGACGGCTGGCGGTCCACGGAGGTCCGCGACGCCCTCGACCTGTGCCTGTCCTGCAAGGGCTGCCGTTCGGACTGCCCGGTCGGCGTCGACATGGCCACCTACAAGGCGGAGTTCCTGCACCACCACTACGCCGGCCGCCGCCGCCCCGCCGCTCACCACAGCATGGGCCGCCTCCCCGAGTGGCTGAACCGGATCGCCCGCACCCGCACCGCCCCGCTGCTCAACGCGCTCGCATCGCTACGACCGCTGGCCCGCGCGGGCCGGCACCTGGCGGGCATCGCGGCGGAACGGGAGATTCCCCGGCTGGCGGGGCAGACGTTCACTGCCTGGTGGCGCAGGCGGGGGGTCGCCGGAGGCGTGGGGGCTCCGGTCGGGGGGGACCCGGGCGGTCCGGGAGCGGGCCGACGCACAGCGCCCCTGGTCGTGTTGTGGCCGGACACCTTCACCGAGCATCTGTCTCCGTCCGTGGGCCGGGCCGCCGTGCGGGTGCTGGAGGGGGCCGGGCTGCGCGTGGCCCTGCCGCCGACGCTGCTGCCGCGCGGGGGAGCGCTCGGCGCCGGTCCGGGCAGGTCGGCCGCCGCGCTGCTCACGGCCCGCCGGGCCCGGGTCTGCTGCGGTCTGACGTATGTCTCCACCGGCCAGCTGGACCGAGCCCGAGCGGTGCTGCGCCGCACGCTGGACCTGATGGAGCCGGTGCTGCGGGCGCGGCTCCCGGTCGTCGTCCTGGAGCCGAGCTGCGCTGCGGCCCTGCGCGCCGACCTGCCCGAGCTGCTGCCCGACGACCCGCGCGCGGCCGAGCTGGCCTCGTCGGTCCTCACCTTCGCCGAGGCTCTTGAGCGGCACGCACCGCACTGGACCCCGCCCGCCGTGGACCGCCCGGTCGCCGGCCAGACCCACTGCCACCAGCACGCGGTGCTCGGCGACACTCCCGACCGCCGACTGCGTGAGGCCGCGGGCCTCACCGGCGAGCTGAGCGGGGGCTGCTGCGGCCTCGCGGGCAACTTCGGCTTCGAGAAAGGCCACTTCGAGGTCTCCCGCGCCTGCGCGGAGGAACAGCTCCTGCCCTCGGTCCGGGACGCATCCGAGCAGACGCTGGTCCTCGCGGACGGTTTCTCCTGCCGCACGCAGCTGGAGCAGCTGGCCGGGGTGCGGGGGAGACATCTGGCGGAGGTGCTGGCAGAGGCGCTGGACGAGCCGACGAAAGAGGCCAGAGCCGACCGGGGCGCGGGCCCGGGATCATAAGGCCGCACTCAGCTTCACAAGAGAACTCTCAGCTTCGCGCGGGTCTCTCAGGAATCACCAAGGTACTCACAGCGCCCCTTTGCCAACTTTGCCGTTCGGGCTGTCGGGAGACGTGTAGGTTCTTCGATGTCGGGAGCCGGACGCGGAATTCTCGAAATACCAGAACTGCGAAACACTAGGAGTCGGAATGAGCTTCAAGAAGCTTGCCCCGCTGCCCCCCAAGCCCAAGTCGAAGCAGCTCCCCCCGCCGCCGAAGCCGAAGCCGAAGAAGCACGCGCCGAAGCCGCTGCCCAAGCCGTTCCCCGGCCAGGACCAGTAATCCGAGGCTGAATTGAAAGGGGTCGATGGTGCACCGTCGGCCCCTTTGGTTTTTCATTTCAGAAAGGTGATCCGGAACGGAATCGAGAAGGGATTCGCATGACGGACGAGGGTGATGAATTCGAGTACGAGACCCCGACCATTCCCGCCCGGACAGCATTCCGCCGTTTCTGGCCGCTGACCAAGGGGCTGAGAAAATGGCTGCTCGTCGTCTGGCTGTGCACGGTGATCGCCGCGCTCGCCGAGACCGAGGCCGTTCTGCTCTTCGGCGAACTCACCGACCACGCCCTGGAGAAGGGATCACTGGCCGCGTTCTGGGCGCCCGCCGTGAAGTGGCTGGGCGTCGCCGTCGTCGGCGCGTTCGTCGCGTACGCCGGCAACTCCCTCGCCGCCTGGGCCACCGAACGCTTCGTGATGCGGCTGCGCGAGCACGTCTTCGACCACGTCCAGCAGCTGCCCCCGCACTTCTTCCAGCGCCACCGCCAGGGCGATCTGCTCTCTCGGCTGACCAGCGACGTCGAGGCGATCGAGACGATGGTCGTCTCCGGTCTGGTCGGCGCCGCCTCGGCCGCCTTCTCCGCCCTCTTCTACGCCGCCGCCGCGTTCTGGCTGCGCTGGGACCTGGCCGCCGCCACCTTCGTCCTCGCGCCCCTGTTCTGGCTGGCCGCCCGCCGCTTCTCCGGTTCCATCAAGGACGTCTCCCGCGCGGGCCGGGTCGCCGACGGCGCCATCACCTCGGTGGTCGAGGAATCCCTCGGCAACATCGTGCTCACCCAAGCCTACGACCGCCGCGACGCCGAGCGCCGCCGGCTGGGCGAGGAGGCCAGCGCCTGGTTCCGCGCCTCGGTCCGTTCCACCCGCCTCAACGAGGCCTACGAGCAACTCGTCCAGGTCATCGAGACGGTCTGCGTGCTCGCGGTGATCGGCATCGGTGCCTGGGAGATCTCCACCGGCCGCATGACCCTCGGCCAGCTGCTCGCCTTCGCCGCCTTCCTCGGCTACCTCTACCCGCCCGTGCGCGGCCTCGCCCAGCTCGGCCTCACGATCACCGCCGCCACGGCGGGCGCCGAGCGGCTCATCGAGATCCTCGACGTCCGCCCCTCGGTCACCGACCCCCGGCGCGGCACGGAGACCGGCCGTCCCGACGGCCGGGTGGAGGTCCGCGACGTCGCCTTCCGCTACCCGGGCGCCGACAAGACCGCCCTCGAAGGCCTCTCCTTCACGGTCAGCCCCGGTGAACTGGTGATCGTCACCGGCCCGAGCGGCGCCGGAAAGTCCACGGTCTCCAAACTGCTGCTCCGCTTCTACGACCCCGACACCGGCCAGATCCTGCTGGACGGCGTACCGCTCAGGGACTTCCCCCTCGCACGCCTGCGCGCGTACGTCACGCTCCTCCCGCAGGAGACCCTCGTCCTGCACGACACGGTCCGCGCGAACATCGCCTGCGGCCGCCCCGGCGCCAGCCATCAGGCGATCGAGGAAGCGGCGAGGGCGGCGGACGCCCACGAGTTCATCCTCAGACTCCCCGACGGCTACGACACCCGGGTCGACCCCAACTCGGCCCGTCTGTCCGGCGGCCAGCTCCAGCGCCTGGCCATCGCGCGCGCCATCCTGCGCGACGCCCCGGTCCTGGTCCTGGACGAGCCGACGACGGGCCTGGACGCGATGGCCGCCCGCCGCGTCGTCAAGCCGCTGCGCCGCCTGATGGCGGGCCGTACGACGATCATGATCACCCACGATCTCAACCTCGCCCCCGACGCCGACCGCATCCTCGTCGTGGACCGGGGCCGCATCGTGGAGACCGGCCGCCATGAGGAACTCCTCGCCCGGGGCGGCGCGTACGCCCGGCTGCACCGCTCGCAGAACAACGCGGTGATGGACACCGGCGAGCTGCGCATGCCGCTGTGGGAGGACCGGCAGCCGACGCCGACGCCGACGCCGACACCGCCCGCCGGGTACGCATACGCCCCCGGTCAGGAGCCGTACGCGACGACCTGGCCCCACCCCCGTCCCGAGTCCCACCCCCCGTCCCGGCCCGAGCCGTACGCCCCCGCGGCGACCTGGCCCGAGCCCGGCCATCAGGCGTACGGAAACGCACCGGTCTCCCTCGCGGACGGCCGCCCCCTGTTCCGGGACGAGGAGGCCTGGCCGGGCAGCTGACCTCGGTGCCCGGTCCCAGCACCGGATCCCATCATCCGGGACAGTCCCTTAAAGGGTTCACGCTCCTGTCGAAGTCCATTACCCTGGACCTGGTAGTACATCGCGATGGACGTACTCGATCAAGCCCCAGGACTGCCCGTGACCCCCGCCCCGACCGCCTCCAGCACCGCCGCGCCGACCCCGGTCGCCCCGGACGGAGCACCACGCCGCTCCGGCTCGTTCGGGCCGGTCGGTCTGGTGCTGGCGGGCGGCATCTCGGTCCAGTTCGGCGGCGCGCTCGCGGTGACGCTGATGCCCCGCGCCGGCGCACTCGGCGTCGTCACGCTCCGTCTCCTCGCGGCGGCGGTCGTCCTCCTCGTGGTCTGCCGCCCCCGACTGCGCGGCCACTCGCGCGCCGACTGGGGCACGGTCATCGCGTTCGGCATCGCCATGGGCGCGATGAACGGCCTCTTCTACGAGGCGGTCGCCCGCATCCCGCTGGGCCCCGCGGTCACCCTGGAGGTCCTCGGCCCGCTGGCCCTGTCCGTCCTGGCCTCCCGCCGGGCGATCAACGCGGTGTGGGCTGGACTGGCCCTGCTCGGCGTGTTCCTGCTGGGCGGCGGAGGCTTCAGCGATCTGGACCCCACAGGTGTCGGATTCGCCCTGGGTGCCGGCGCCATGTGGGCGATCTACATCCTCTTCAGCGCCCGTACGGGCCGCCGCTTCCCGCAGGCGGACGGCCTGGCCCTCGCCATGGCGGTCGCGGCGCTCCTCTTCCTCCCCGTGGGCATGGCCTCGGCGGGCACCCGCCTGCTGGACCCCACCACGATCGCCCTCGGCTCGGCGGTGGCCCTGCTCTCCTCGGTCCTGCCCTACACCCTCGAACTCCTGGCCCTGCGCCGCCTCCCCGCCTCCACCTTCGCGATATTGATGAGCCTGGAACCGGCCATAGCCGCCACAGCGGGCTTCCTCATCCTCGGCCAGGCCCTGTCCTGGACGGAGGCTGCCGCCATCACCCTGGTCATAGCGGCAAGCATCGGCGCGGTCCGCACCCAGATAGGCCGAGGCAAGGCCCGCGTGGAGCCGGCACCGGAGGCCTGACGGCCCGGTCTGCCCGGTGACGGCGGGGCCGGCCGAGGGGGCGCGACACCGCCAGCCGGATCCCGGTCCGGAGGGGGAGGGTGACCGCTCCATCCCCGGGGTGTCCGACCGCGTGCGGTCGCGGGGGGTCATGGAGGCCAAATTCATGCAAGCACGCTTGATTGTTTCCACCCCCACTGCCATGCTCCCCTCATGGCCGACCCGACGCCCGTCATCGACGACCTGCGTGCCGAGAGCGAGGAACTCGACCTGCTCGTCGCCGAGTTGAGCCCCGCGCAATGGACACTGCCCACCGCCGCGCCCGGCTGGAGCGTCGCCCACCAGGTCGCGCACCTCGCCTGGACCGACCGCTCGGCCCTGCTGGCCGCCACCGACGCGGACGGCTTCCGCGCCCTGGTCGAGAAGGCGCTCGCCGCCCCGGACTCCTTCGTGGACGAGGGCGCGGAGGAGGGTTCCCGCCTTTCGCCTGTCGACCTCCTCGCCGCCTGGCGGACCGGACGCGCCGGCCTCGACCGTGCCCTGCGCACCGCACCACCGGATGCCCGATTCCCCTGGTACGGCCCACCCATGTCGGTCGCCTCTATGGCTACCGCCCGTCTTATGGAGACCTGGGCCCATGGCCTGGACATCGCCGACGCGCTGGGTGTGGTCCGCACACCCACCGACCGGCTCCGACATGTGGCCCGGCTCGGGATTCGTACCCGCGACTTCGCCCACACCGTGCACGGCCTCACCCCGCCCGCCGACGACTTCCGCATCGAACTGACGGCACCCTCGGGTGAGGTGTGGGCCTACGGCCCCGAGGGCGCACCGCAGCGCGTCACCGGCCCCGCCCTCGACTTCTGCCTCCTCGTCACCCAACGGGCCCACCGCGCCGACCTCGCCCTGACCGCCGTGGGCCCCGACGCCGACCGCTGGCTCGACATCGCCCAGGCCTTCGCGGGTCCGCCCGGCGCCGGACGCCGGCCGAAGGGAGACACCCGGTGAAAGCCCTCCGCATCGGCAACTTCTCCGGCTTCTACGGCGACCGCGCGGGCGCCCTGCGCGAGATGCTCACCGGCGGCGAACTCGACGTCCTCACCGGCGACTATCTCGCCGAACTCACCATGCTGATCCTCGCCCGCGACCGGCTGAAGGACCCCCGCGCCGGATACGCCCGCACCTTCCTGCGCCAGCTGGAGGACTGCCTCGGGCTCGCCCATGAGCGGGGCGTGCGCATCGTCACCAACGCCGGAGGCCTGAACCCGGCCGGACTGGCCGCGGCCGTAAGGGAGTTGGCCGACCGGCTGGGGATCGGTGTGCGGGTCGCGCATGTCGAGGGCGACGACCTCACCGCCTCCCGGCCCGACGCCCTCGCCGCCCACGCCTACCTCGGCGGCTTCGGCATCGCCGAGTGTCTGCGGGCCGGCGCGGACATCGTCGTCACCGGGCGCGTGACGGACGCGGCCCTCGTCACCGGGCCGGCCGCCGCCCACTTCGGCTGGCGGCCCGGGGAGTACGACCGGCTCGCGGGCGCCGTCGTCGCCGGGCACGTGCTGGAGTGCGGCACCCAGGCCACCGGCGGCAACTACGCGTTCTTCACCGAGGGGGACGTACGCCGGCCCGGGTTCCCGCTCGCCGAGATCCACTCCGACGGCAGCAGCGTCATCACCAAGCACCCCGGCACCGGCGGCCTGGTCGACGTCGGCACGGTCACCGCCCAGCTGCTCTACGAGACCGGCGGCGGCCGGTACGCCGGACCCGATGTCACCGCCCGGCTGGACACCGTACGGCTGCGCCAGGACGGGCCGGACCGGGTGCGGATCGAGGGCGTGCGCGGCGAGGCACCGCCGCCCACGCTCAAGGTCGGAGTCAACCGGCTCGGCGGCTTCCGCAACGAGGTCGTCTTCGTCCTCACCGGACTCGACATCGAGGCCAAGGCCGCCCTCGTCCGCGACCAGCTGTCCGACGCCCTCGCCAAGTCGCCGCCGGAAGAGGTCCGTTGGGAACTCGTCCGGACCGACCGCGCCGACGCCCCCACCGAGGAGACGGCCAGCGCTCTGCTGCGGCTCGTCGTACGGGATCCGGACGAGCGGGTCGTGGGGCGGGCCCTGGGCGCAGCCGCCGTGGAGCTGGCACTCGCCAGCTACCCGGGCTTCCATGTGCTCTCCCCACCCGAAAAGGCCTCCCCCTATGGGGTCTTCGAGGATGTGTACACACCCCATGGTGGTGTCGACCATATGGCCGTCCTCTACGACGGACGTCGGGTACCTGTGTCCCTGCCCCAGGACACCCAGCCCCTGGACGCCGTACCGGAACCGGCCCTCCCGGAGCCCCTTGTGCCCGGGCCGACCCGGCGGGCGCCGCTCGGGCTGGTCGCCGGGGCCCGCAGCGGGGACAAGGGCGGAAACGCCAACGTGGGGGTGTGGGCCCGTACCGACGAGGCCTGGCGGTGGCTCGCGCACGAGCTGACCGCCGAAAGGTTCCGGCAGCTGATCCCCGAGAGCCGGGACCTGCCCGTCACCCGGCACCTGCTGCCGAACCTCCGCGCGGTCAACTTCGTCGTCGAGGGCGTCCTCGGCGCCGGCGTCGCCGCCCGGCACCGCTTCGACCCGCAGGCCAAGGCCCTCGGCGAATGGCTGCGCTCTCGCCACCTGGACATCCCGGAGACCCTGCTGTGACCACCCTGACGTCGGCCCTGGACCCGGGCGGCCCCGACCACCGGGCGCACCGCGAGGCCATGCTCGCCAAGCTCGCCGCACTCGACGCCGAGCACGCAAAGGCGCTCGCGGGCGGCGGCGCCAAGTACATCCAACGGCACCGCGAGCGCGGCAAGTTGCTCGCCCGGGAACGGATCGAGCTGCTGCTCGACCCCGACACCCCCTTCCTGGAGCTGTCCCCGCTGGCCGCCTGGGGCAGCGACTACGCTGTGGGCGCCTCGCTGGTCACCGGCATCGGTGTGGTCGAGGGCGTGGAGTGCCTGATCACCGCCAACGACCCGACGGTGCGCGGTGGCGCCAGCAACCCCTGGTCGCTGAAGAAGGCCCTGCGTGCCAACGACATCGCGCTCGCCAACCGGCTGCCCTGCATCAGCCTGGTGGAGTCGGGCGGCGCCGACCTGCCCTCCCAGAAGGAGATCTTCATCCCGGGCGGCGCCATCTTCCGCGACCTGACCCGGCTGTCCGCCGCCGGCATCCCGACCGTCGCCGTCGTCTTCGGCAACTCCACCGCCGGCGGCGCCTACGTCCCCGGCATGTCCGATCACGTGATCATGGTCAAGGAGCGGGCGAAGGTCTTCCTCGGCGGACCGCCGCTGGTGAAGATGGCCACCGGCGAGGAGAGCGACGACGAGTCCCTGGGCGGCGCGGAGATGCACGCGCGCGTCTCGGGCCTCGCCGACTACTTCGCCGTGGACGAGCCGGACGCCCTGCGCCAGGCCCGCCGCGTGGTCGCCCGTCTCAACCACCACAAGGCGTACCCGGACCCGGGCCCGGCCGAGCCGCCGAAGTACGACTCCGAGGAGCTGCTGGGCATCGTCCCGGGCGATCTGAAGATCCCCTTCGACCCGCGCGAGGTCATCGCCCGGATCGTCGACGCCTCCGACTTCGACGAGTTCAAGCCGCTGTACGGCGCGAGCCTGGTGACCGGCTGGGCGAGCCTGCACGGCTACCCGGTCGGCATCCTGGCGAACGCCCAAGGGGTCCTGTTCAGCGCCGAGTCGCAGAAGGCCGCCCAGTTCATCCAGCTCGCCAACCAGCGCGACATCCCGCTGCTGTTCCTGCACAACACCACCGGCTACATGGTCGGCAAGGAGTACGAGCAGGGCGGGATCATCAAGCACGGCGCCATGATGATCAACGCCGTCAGCAACTCGAAGGTCCCGCACCTGTCCGTCCTCATGGGCGCGTCCTACGGCGCCGGGCACTACGGCATGTGCGGGCGCGCCTACGACCCCCGGTTCCTGTTCGCCTGGCCCAGCGCCAAGTCCGCCGTCATGGGCCCGCAGCAGCTCGCCGGAGTGCTCTCCATCGTCGCCCGCCAGTCGGCGGCGGCGAAGGGGCAGCCGTACGACGAGGACGCGGACGCGGCCCTGCGCGCGATGGTGGAGCAGCAGATCGAGTCCGAGTCGCTGCCGATGTTCCTGTCCGGGCGGCTGTACGACGACGGCGTCATCGACCCGCGCGACACCCGCACCGTCCTCGGCCTGTGTCTGTCCGCCCTCCACACCGCGCCCTACGAGGGCGCGCGCGGTGGCTTCGGCGTCTTCCGGATGTGAGACCCATGATTTCGACACTGCTCGTCGCCAACCGGGGCGAGATCGCCTGCCGGATCGTCCGCACCTGCCGTGAGCTCGGAATCCGGACGGTCGCCGTGCACTCGGACGCCGACGCCGGTGCGCTGCACGCGCGCGTGGCCGACACGGCCGTACGGCTGCCGGGAGCGGCGCCCGCCGAGACGTATCTGCGCGGTGACCTGATCGTGAAGGCGGCGCTGGCCGCCGGCGCGGACGCCGTGCACCCCGGCTACGGCTTCCTCTCCGAGAACCCCGGCTTCGCCCGCGCCGTCCGCGACGCCGGCCTGACCTGGATCGGCCCGCCCCCCGAGGCCATCGAGGCCATGGCCTCCAAGACCCGCGCCAAGGAACTGATGGGGATCGCGCCCCTCGACGCGGCCGAGGTCACCGAGGCCGACCTGCCGGTCCTGGTGAAGGCGGCCGCGGGCGGCGGGGGGCGCGGGATGCGGATCGTGCGCCGTCTGGAGGAGCTGAGCGCTGCACTGGAGGGCGCGCGAGCCGAGGCCGCGAGCGCCTTCGGTGACGGCGAGGTCTTCGTGGAGCCGTACCTGGAGCACGGCCGCCATGTCGAGGTGCAGATCCTCGCCGACACCCACGGCACGGTCTGGCCGCTCGGCACCCGCGACTGCTCCCTCCAGCGCCGCCACCAGAAGGTCATCGAGGAGGCCCCGGCGCCCGGGCTCTCCGAGGGGCTCACGGAGGATCTGTACGCGCTGGCCGTGCAGGCCGCGTGCGCCGTCGCCTACGTGGGCGCCGGCACCGTCGAGTTCCTCGTCGCCGACGGTCGCGCGCACTTCCTGGAGATGAACACCCGCCTTCAGGTCGAACACCCCGTCACGGAGGAGCTGTTCGGCCTCGACCTGGTCGCCGAACAGCTCCGCGTCGCCGAGGGCCACGCCCTCCCGAAGAACCCGCCCCGCGCGCGTGGGCACGCGATCGAGGCCCGCCTGTACGCCGAGGACCCCGCCCGCGACTGGGCCCCGCAGACCGGCACCCTGCACCGGCTCGCCGTATCCGCCGGCGTCCGCCTGGACACCGGCTACACCGACGGCGACACCATCGGCGTCCACTACGACCCGATGCTCGCCAAGGTCGTCGCCCACGCCCCCACGCGCGCGGAGGCGCTGCGCAGGCTCGCCGGCGCCCTGGAGCGGGCGGAACTCCACGGCCCGGTCACCAACAGGGACCTGCTCGTACGCTCCCTGCGCCACGAGGAGTTCGCGGCCGGCCGCATGGACACCGGCTTCTACGACCGCCGTCTCACCGAACTCACCGAGCCCGCCCCCGATCCCCTCGCCCCGCTCGCCGCCGCCCTCGCCGCCGCCCACGGCCGCTCCCGCTTCGGCGGCTGGCGCAACCTGCCGTCGCAACCGCAGGTCAGGCGGTACGAGCTGGCGGGGGAGGAGCACGAGGTCCGCTACCGGCACACGCGCGAGGGCCTCACGGCGGACGGGGTGCGCGTCGTGCACGCGGGCGCGCGTGTGGTCGTACTCGAAGTGGACGGCGTACAGCGCCGGTTCGAGGTCTCCGTGTACGGCGACCAGGTCCATGTCAACACCACCCGTCTCGCCGCCCTGCCCCGCTTCCCCGACCCGGCCGCCCAGCTGGCCCCGGGCTCGCTGGTCGCCCCGATGCCGGGCACGGTCGTCCGCATCGCAGAGGGGCTGGAGGAGGGGGTGCCCGTCGCGGCGGGACAGCCTCTGATCTGGCTGGAGGCGATGAAGATGCAGCACCAGATCTCGGCACCGGTCGCGGGCACGCTCAGTGCCCTCCCGGTCTCCGCCGGACAGCAGGTGGAACCGGGAACGCTGCTGGCCGTAGTCGAGGAACTCTCTTCCTAGGAGCCCCATGACGTCCGTCGTCGAATCCGAAGAACACAAGGCCCTCCGATCCGCCGTGGCCGCCCTCGGCAAGCGCTACGGCCGCGACTACCTCGTCCGGACGGTCGCCGAAGGAAAGCCGCCGGCCGAACTCTGGTCCGAGGCCGGCAAGCTCGGCTACCTCGGCGTGAACCTGCCGGAGGAGTACGGCGGCGGAGGCGGCGGGATCACCGAACTCTCCATCGTGCTGGAGGAGTTGGGTGCCGCCGGATCGCCCCTGCTCATGCTCGTGGTCTCACCCGCCATCTGCGGGACGGTCATCTCCCGCTTCGGTACCGAGGCCCAGAAACGGGCGTGGCTCCCCGGCATCGCCGACGGCACCCGCCTCATGGCCTTCGGCATCACCGAACCCGACGCCGGGTCCAACAGCCACCGCATCACCACCACGGCCCGCCGTGACGGCACCGACTGGCTCCTGACCGGCCGCAAGGTCTTCATCTCCGGTGTCGACATCGCCGACGCGGTCCTGATCGTCGGCCGTACCGAGGACGCCCGCACCGGACGCCTCAAGCCCTGCCTGTTCATCGTGCCGACGGACGCGGAGGGTTTCCAGAAGCGGCCGATCGACATGGAGCTCAACGCTGCCGAGAAGCAGTTCGAGCTGGTCCTGGACGACGTACGGCTGCCCGCGGACGCCCTCGTCGGCGGGGGCCCCTCCCACACCTTCGGCAGTGGGGGAGAGGACGCCGGCCTGCTCCAGCTGTTCGCCGGACTGAACCCCGAACGGATCATGACCGCCGCGTTCGCGATCGGCATGGGCCGCTACGCCCTCGCCAAGGCGATCGAGTACGCCCGCGACCGCACTGTGTGGAAGGCCCCCATAGGCGCCCACCAGGCCATCGCCCACCCCCTGGCGCAGGCACACATAGACCTGGAACTGGCCCGGCTGATGATGCAGAAGGCGGCCCGCCTCTACGACGCCGGTGACGACATGGGCGCGGGCGAGGCCGCCAACATGGCGAAGTACGCGGCCGGTGAGGCCTGTGTGAAAGCCGTCGACCAGGCCGTGCACACCCTCGGCGGCAACGGCCTCACGCGCGAGTTCGGCATCGCCTCGCTCATAACGGCCTCGCGCGTGGCTCGTATCGCCCCGGTGAGCCGGGAGATGATTCTCAACTACGTCTCCCACCAGACGCTCGGCCTGCCCAAGTCGTACTGAGCCGAGCCGTACTGAGCCGCAGCAGCCGCTTGGAGGAACCGTGTTCCGCAGCGAGTACGCCGACGTTCCGCCCGTACGACTCCCCATCCACGAGGCCGTCCTGGGCCACGCCGCCCGCTTCGGCGACCGGCCCGCCCTCGTCGACGGCACGGACGGCACCACGCTCACGTACGCACAGGTGGACCGGTTCCACCGGCGCATCGCCGCCGGCCTCGCCGACGCGGGCGTCCGCGAGGGCGACGTCCTCGCCCTGCACAGCCCCAACACGATCGCCTTCCCGACCGCCTTCTACGCGGCCACGCGCGCGGGTGCCTCCGTCACCACGGTCCACCCGCTCGCCACACCCGAGGAGTTCGCCAAACAACTCGGCGACAGCGGCGCCCGCTGGATCGTCACCGTCTCACCCCTGCTGGGCACGGCCCGCCGCGCCGCCGAACTCGCAGGCGGCATACGGGAGATCTTCGTCTGTGACAGCGCGAGCGGGCACCGCTCCCTGACCGACATGCTCGCCGGCACCGCCCCCGAGCCGCACCCCGTCATCGACCCGACCGAGGACGTCGCCGCGCTGCCGTACTCCTCCGGCACCACCGGCGTCCCCAAGGGCGTGATGCTCACCCACCGGCAGATCGCCACCAACCTCGCCCAGCTCGAACCCGCCGCCCCCATGGCCCCCGGCGAACGCATCCTCGCCGTCCTGCCGTTCTTCCACATCTACGGCCTCACCGCCCTGATGAACGCACCCCTGCGCCAGGGCGCCACGGTCGTCGTACTGCCCCGCTTCGACCTGGAGACCTTCCTCGCGGCCATCCAGAACCACCGCATCACCGGCCTGTACGTCGCCCCGCCGATCGTCCTCGCCCTCGCCAAACACCCGGCGGTCGCGCACTACGACCTGTCCTCGCTGAGGTACGTCATCAGCGCCGCCGCCCCACTGGACGCCGCCCTCGCCCGCGCCTGCTCCGCCCGCCTGGGACTGCCCCCGATCGGCCAGGCCTACGGCATGACGGAACTGTCGCCCGGCACCCACGTCGTCCCCCTCGACCGTCTGCACGACGCCCCCGCCGGCACGGTCGGCCGGCTCATCGCCGGCACCGAGATGCGGATCGTCTCCCTGGACGACCCCGACAAGGACCTCGCCGCCGGCGAGCCCGGCGAGATCCTGATCCGCGGCCCCCAGGTGATGAAGGGCTACCTCGGCCGCCCCGACGCCACCGCCGCCCTGATCGACGCCGACGGCTGGCTGCACACCGGAGACGTCGGACACGTCGACGCCGACGGCTGGCTGTTCGTCGTCGACCGCGTGAAGGAACTCATCAAGTACAAGGGCTTCCAGGTGGCCCCCGCCGAACTGGAGGCCCTGCTCCTCACCCACCCCGGCATCGCCGACGCCGCCGTCATAGGCGCCTACAACGACGACGGCAACGAGGTCCCGCACGCCTTCGTCGTCCGCCGCCCCACCACCGAGGACCTCACCGAGAACGAGATCCTCCTCTACGTCGCCGAACGCGTCGCCCCGTACAAGCGCGTCCGCGCGATCACGTTCATCGACACCGTTCCGCGCGCCGCCTCGGGCAAGATCCTGCGCCGCGAACTCCGGGAGCACACGTGAGCACACCGATCGGCCGCACGCACGCGCGTGCCGTGGAAACCCTCAGCCTCGACGCCACCGACACCCGCAACGCCCTCTCGGCGGCCCTCGTCCGCGACCTGGCGAACGCCCTGGCCGACTGCGCCAAGGACCCGGAGGTACGGGCGATCGTCCTCACCCACACCGGAAACACCTTCAGCGCGGGCGCCGACCTGCGTGACCCGCCCGGTCCGGACGCCCTCGTCGGACTGCTCCGGCAGATCGTCGAACTGCCCAAACCGGTCGTCGCCCGGGTCACCGGCCACGTCCGCGCGGGCGGCCTCGGCCTCGTGGCGGCCTGTGACATCGCCGCCGCCTCCACCACGGCCACCTTCGCGTTCACCGAGGTCCGCATCGGAGTCGCCCCCGCAGTGATCTCCCTGCCGGTGATCCCCCGCGCCGACCCCCGCGCCCTGGCCCGCTACTACCTCACCGGCGAGCGCTTCGACCCGGCCGAGGCCGTCCGCACCGGCCTCCTGACGATCACCGCCGACGACGTGGACGAGGCCCTCGCCCCGCTCCTCGACGGCCTGCGCCGCTCCTCGCCACAGGCCCTGGCCGAGACGAAACGGCTGCTCACGGCTAGGGTGCTGGAAACATTCGACCGGGACGCGGCGGACCTGACCGCGCTCTCGGCCCGGCTGTTCGCCTCCGGCCAGGCCCGGGAGGGGATGACGGCCTTCCTGGAGAAGCGGGACGCGGCATGGGTGGTGTGACCGGATGAGCACGACGGCGGAACGCGACCGCGCGCCCAAACAGGACCGCAGCCGGGCCACCCGGCAGCGGCTCCTGGAAGCCGCCGTGGCCTGCCTCGCCGAACACGGCTGGGCGGGCTCCACCGTCTCCGTCGTCGCCGAACGCGCCGGCGTCTCCCGGGGCGCCGCCCAGCACCACTTCCCGACCCGCGAGGACCTGTTCACCGCGGCCGTCGAATACGTCGCCGAAGAGCGCTCCACCGCACTCAGGGCGCTCTTCCCGGACGGCGCCGCCGACCGCCGGGCCGTCGTCGCGGCCCTCGTCGGCCTCTACACCGGCCCCCTCTTCCGCGCCGCCCTGCACCTGTGGGTCGCCGCCTCCAACGAGGACCAGCTCCGCGCGCGCGTGACCGAGCTGGAGGCCCGCGTCGGCCGCGAGAGCCATCGCATCGCCGTCGAACTCCTCGGTGCCGACGAGTCCCGCCCCGGCGTCCGCGAAACCGTCCAGGGCCTGCTCGACATGGCCCGCGGCCTCGGCCTCGCCAACCTCCTCACCGACGACACCGCGCGCCGCGAACGGGTCGTCGCCCAGTGGGCCGACCTGCTGGAACAGGCTCTGGACTGAGCCGTTGTCAGTGGGGCCGGCCACGGTTCGTGACATGGCCGCCAAGGGCGTGAACCAGGCCACATCCGTATCCCGCGGGGCGCAGTACCCTTGCCCCATGCTTCCGATGCTCGTTCGCCGCCGCCACGTGGACTACGTGCGCGTCACGAGCATGGGCTGTCGGCCTTCGGCCTGATTCAGCCCCCTTTTCTCCCTCTTCTTACGGCATCCTGGGCGCCGCCCTACCCTCGGCGGCCTGCCCGTGGCCCACACACCCCTGTGGACGCATCCATGACCACGCACACCGTGACGACGACCCCGTCGTACGACCAGCTCCCCGTCATCGACCTGTCGGCCGCCGACCGCGGCCCCCAGGCCCGAGCCCTGCTCCACGCCCAACTGCACAGCGCCGCCCACGACGTCGGCTTCTTCCAGCTCGTCGGACACGGCGTGACCCCGGCCGAGACCGACGCGCTGCTCACCGCCATGCGCGCCTTCTTCGCCCTCCCCGAGGCCGACCGGCTCGCCCTCGACAACGTCAACTCCCCGCATTTCCGCGGCTACACCCGCACCGGAGACGAGCGCACCGCCGGCTCCCGCGACTGGCGCGACCAGCTCGACATCGGCGCCGAACGCCCCACCCGCGCCCCCGGTCCCGACGAGCCGCCGTACTGGT
This sequence comes from Streptomyces sp. MMG1121, assembly GCF_001280015.1. Classification (GTDB taxonomy): domain Bacteria; phylum Actinomycetota; class Actinomycetes; order Streptomycetales; family Streptomycetaceae; genus Streptomyces. Next base: position 158,383 of record NZ_LGDV01000118.1, on the reverse strand, counting down.
GGCTCCAGGGCCCCAACCAGTGGCCGGCCGCCCTGCCCGAGCTGCGCACGGCCGCCCTGGCCTGGATCGACAGACTGAGCGCGGTCGCCGCCCGCCTCCTGCACGAACTCCTGACCGCCATCGGCGCCCCGCCCGGCTTCTACGACCCGGTCTTCGGCACCCACGCCCACCCGCACCTCAAACTCGTCCGCTACCCCGGCAGCGCGGGCGACGGCACCGACCAGGGCGTCGGTGCCCACAAGGACTACGGCTTCCTGACCCTGCTCCTCCAGGACAAGGTCGGCGGCCTGCAGGTCCACCGCGAGGACGGCCTCTTCCACGACGTCCCGCCCGTGGAGGGCGCCTTCGTGGTCAACCTCGGCGAACTCCTGGAGGTCGCGACCAACGGCTATCTCCTCGCCACCAACCACCGTGTGGTGAGCCCACCCGGAGCGACGGAACGCTTCTCGGTCCCCTTCTTCTACAACCCCCGCCTGGACGCCCGCATATCCCCCCTGCCCTTCCCGCACGCCTCGGACGCCCCGGGCATCACGACCGACCCCTCGAACCCCCTGTACGCCGAGTACGGCTACAACGAACTGAAGGGCAAACTGAGGGCGCATCCGCTGGCGGCGGAACGGCATCACGCGGAGTTGCTGGCTACGGCATGAGAGGCAGGCCCCGAAGGGGCCCTGTCCCCAGGGGCGCGGGGGCGAGGGGAACTGCGCGAGCAGCCACCACGCACGCCGCAGCCGCCCACGCGCCCCCACCACCCCTCTCAGCGGGCGATATCCGCAAACCCGGTGATCTCCTCGGGCCGACGAGGCCCGGGCCCCACATACCGCGCAGAAGGCCGAACCAGCCGTCCGGTGCGCTTCTGCTCAAGAATGTGCGCCGACCACCCAGCGGTACGCGCGCACGTGAACATCGACGTGAACATGTGCGCCGGCACCTCGGCGAAGTCCAGCATGATCGCCGCCCAGAACTCCACGTTGGTCGCGAGCACACGATCCGGCCGCCGATTGTGCAACTCCTCCAGCGCGGCCTTCTCCAACGCCTCCGCGATCTCGAACCGCGGCGCCCCCAACTCCCGCGCCGTACGCCGCAGCACACGCGCCCGCGGATCCTCCGCCCGGTACACCCGGTGCCCGAACCCCATCAGCCGCTCACCCCGGTCGAGCGCCTGCTTGACGTACGCCTCCGCGTCCCCCGTCCGCTCGATCTCCTCGATCATCCCGAGCACACGCGACGGCGCACCCCCGTGCAGCGGCCCGGACATGGCCCCGACCGCCCCGGACAGCGCGGCGGCCACATCGGCCCCGGTGGAGGCGATCACCCGCGCGGTGAACGTCGATGCGTTCATCCCGTGCTCCGCCGCGGAGGTCCAGTAGGCGTCCACGGCGGCGACATGCTTCGGGTCCGGCTCCCCCCGCCACCGGATCATGAACCGCTCGACCACGGACCGCGCCTTGTCGATCTCCCGCTGCGGCACCATCGGCCGCCCCTGCCCACGCGCGGACTGGGCGACGTACGACAGCGCCATCACGGCGGCCCGCGCGAGATCGTCCCGCGCCTGCCGCTCGTCGATGTCGAGCAGCGGCTTCAGCCCCCACACCGGGGCGAGCATGGCCAGCGCAGACTGCACGTCCACGCGGATGTCACCGGAGTGCACCGGGATGGGGAACGGCTCGGCGGGCGGCAGACCGGGATTGAAGGCGCCGTCGACCAGCAGCCCCCACACGTTCCCGAACGAGACGTGTCCGACCAGATCCTCGATGTCGACGCCCCGGTAGCGCAGGGCGCCGCCCTCCTTGTCCGGTTCGGCGATCTCCGTCTCGAACGCGACGACTCCCTCGAGTCCGGGTACGAAATCGGACATCAGGCGGCTCCTCGTGATGTGTCGGCGGCGGTCACCCCGGTGATGCCCCGATCGGCCGGTGGTCACCCAAACCGCAAGGGAACCAGCACGATATCCCCCAGTGCCACAGATCGGGAGACCGAACGACACTGAGTGCCACGCCTGTTCGAGACGGCCTCGACGGCAGGTACGGCAAGATGACCGCGTGACCGACCGCGAACCCCTCCTGGATCCCGTCCTCGACCCCGCCGCCATGCGCAAGCAGTACCGGGCCGAGGGCCTCGCCGAGCAGGACCTCGCCACACACCCCATGGACCAGTTCGCCCGCTGGTTCGAGGACGCCGCCCGCGCGACCCTGCACGGCACGCTCTACGAACCCAACGCGATGGTCGTCTCCACCGCGGACGCCACGGGCCGGCCCAGTTCACGCACGGTCCTGATGAAGCAGTACGACACCGACGGTTTCGTCTTCTACACCAACTACGACTCCCGCAAGGCCCGCGACCTCGCGGAGAACCCGCAGATCTCCCTGCTCTTCCCCTGGCACCCGCTCGCCCGCCAGGTCACCGTCACCGGCACCGCCCGCCGCACCGGCCGCGACGAGACCGCCGCCTACTTCCGCAGCCGCCCGCACGGCTCCCAGCTGGGCGCCTGGGCCAGCGCCCAGTCCACGGTGATCACCTCCCGCACCGACCTGGACACCGCCTACGCCGCACTGGAGGCCCGCTACCCCGAGGGCGAACAGGTCCCGGTCCCCCCGCACTGGGGCGGCTTCCGCATCACCCCCGAGACGATCGAGTTCTGGCAGGGCCGCGAGAACCGCCTCCACGACCGCCTGCGCTACACGGCACGGGCCGACGGCAGGTGGACGGTGGAGCGGCTGAGTCCCTGAGCACCCGGGCTCCGGGGTCTCCGCGTGAAACGCAGACGACCCGCGAGCTCGGGTCCTCCGCCTCTCGGCGGAGAAGCCGGCCGGACGTACCGGCGAGCTCGCGGGTCGGGTGACTGCTGGGATTGGGCCGGCTGCACGTGTCTGTCACGTGCTGGTCCGGCACCGCACTGGATGTGGTGACGGGCCGCTAGCCCGCAGCCACCTCACGCGTCCGGTTCTCATACATCTGCCGAACCACCTCCCTTCTCGTGTACCCCACACACTAGGAAGCCGTCGGCGGCCGCTCAACTGTTTTTTTGCGGGATTTCGGGGCGGCCCTGCACGCGAACGGGCCGGCGCGGGGCGTCGGCGTGGATGCCGTCATCTTGTTCCTTCAATCTTGGGGAACAGGATGTGTGCTGTGTCACGTTCCAGTTGAATGAGGGGCAGTGAGCGAACCGCGCGCCGCCCGGGCGCCGACGCAGCCTCCAGGGGGTCCAGGTGAGTGCTTCCCGGCGGAGTGGGACCACTGATGAGCTGGGGCCGGAAGAGCCCGGTGAGCCAGGTGAGTCCGGGGGCTCCGATCTGCTCGCCGCACTGCTCGACGGCATGGACGCGGCGCTGTGCGCCTTCGACGCCGACGGGGTCGTGACGCACTGGAACCGGGAGGCCGAGCGGATCCTCGGGTGGACGGCCGCCGAGGCGGTCGGGCGGCACGGGTTCGCCGGCTGGGCGGTGCGCAGCGCCGACGCCGAGGAGGTCCAGGCCCGGCTGATGTCGGCCATGCACGCGCCGGGCCGGCAGGTGCACGAGTTCGCGCTGGTCACGAAGGACGGCGGGCGGGTGCTCGTGCGCACGCAGTCCGCCGCCGTACGCGGTCCCGACGGCAAGCCCGCCGGGCTGTACTGCGCGTTCAGCGAGGTGCACGCGCAGATCGATCTCGAGCGGTCGATCGCGCTGAGCGAGGCGCTGTTCGAGGACGCGGCGTGGGGTGTCGTCCTCGTCGACGCCGATCTGCGGCCGGCGGTGGTGAACGCGCACGCGGCCCGTGCGCTCGGCATCGGGCGTACGTCCGCGCTGGGCAGACCGCTCGGCGAACTGCTCGCGCAGGGCGTGGAGGAGCTGGAGGCCGCGCTCACACACGTCCTGGCCGAGGGCGCGCCGCCCGCACCCGCCGAGATGTGGGTGAGCCTGCGCACTGCGGAAGGAGAGAAGCGGCGCTGCTGGCGGAGCGGATTCGTGCGGCTGGCCTCGCCGCTCGCGGAGGAACCGGTGCCGCTCGGTGTGGGCTGGCTGTTCCAGGACGTCACGGAGGTCAAGCAGGGCGAGCAGGAGGGTGCCCTGCTGCGCTTCCGCTCCCATCAGCTGCACCGTGCCGCCCGCGCCGCCGCCGAGTGCGAGGACGCGGCCGAGGCGGCCACCGTCCACCTCGACTTCGCGCTCGCCGGCTTCGCCGACCACGCGCTGATCGACCGCGTGGCACGGCCCGCGCGGGCGGACGGACACGAGGACGCCGCCGAGAGCGCCGTACGGCTGGTGCGGCTCGCCGCGACGCCCGCCGGGGCGCCGGGGCCGAGCCAGCTCACCGGCGCGGCCGGGCTGCCCGTGCGCTATGCGGCGGGGCACCCGGCGGTGCAGTGCGTGGAGCGGGCCGGTACCGTCCGCGCGGACGCCGGGTCGGTCCCGGCGGAGCTGGCGCGGCAGTGGGCGCTGGCCCGGCAGTGGCCCGGCGACTCGGTGCACGCCCTGTGCGCCGTGCTGCGCAGCCGGGGGCAGACCCTCGGCGTGGTGACCTTCCTGCGCGGGTCCGGCCGCCACCGCTTCGAGCGGACCGACACGGCCTACGCGGAGGACGTGGCGGTCCGCATAGCGGCTGCGCTGGACCTGGCGGACGCGGTGCGCGGCAAGGACGCGGACTAGCCGATCAGCACAGATCAGTGCCGATAGAAGATCCGGTCCCCGTACTCCCGCATCACCCGGCCGTTCCACTCATGGCCGCCGTCGACGTTCCCCGAGCGCAGGAGCGGGGGCTCGATGCCCCGGTCGGCGAGGGTGGCGGCGGTGGTGGCCATGACGGCCTGGAGCAGAGCGGTGGTGACCACCGTGGAGGCGGGGGCGAAGGGGGCCGGGATGGTGTCGAGGGTGAGTTCCGCGTCGCCGACGGCGATCTTCGAGTCGAGGACGAGGTCGCAGTGGTCCTTCAGGAAGGTGCCCGAGGCGTGCCGGGAACTGGTCTCGGCCGCGTACGCCACCGACGTCACGCCGATGACCTTCACGCCGAGGGCGCGGGCGCCCTGAGCCATCTCGACGGGCAGGGCGTTGCGGCCGGACAGGGAGATGATCACCAGGGCGTCGCCGGTGCGGATCGGCGAGGTGTCGAGGACGGCGCTCGCGAGCCCGTCGACGCGTTCGAGGGCGGAGCCGAGCGTGGCCGGGGTGACGTCGACCCCGACGACGCCGGGCACGGCGAGCAGGTTCATCAGGGCGAGGCCGCCGGCGCGGTAGACGACGTCCTGGGCGGCCAGCGAGGAGTGCCCGGCGCCGAAGGCGAACAGGCGGCCGCCGGCCGCGACGGTGTCGGCGAGCAGGGTGCCGGCCGCCCTGATCGACTCGGCCTCCTCCTCGCGGACCCGTTGCAGCAGGTTGATGGCGGCGTCGAAGAACAGGTCGGCAGGCGTGCCGTCGCTCATGCGGTGCCCCTTCGCAGCGTCTGTGTCGCGGATCACCGTGCGGTCTGGACCAGTGTGGTGTCAATACGGCCGGGGGAGAGCACCCCGAAGGTGCGCGGGACCGGACCGGAAGTGCGGCTGCCGCCGCGTGGGCGCGGGAGGCCAGGGCGGACACGCGGTCGGGCGGCGGGTCCGGACGCGACGGTGGCCGCCCTCGCGGGCCCTCGTTTTTCCGGGGGCCCCCGCTTGTCAGTGGGATCCGGCAGAATTGAGTGTCAGGGCCAGCGCACGCGCCGGACTTCCGGCAGAGGTAATCGAGGGGCACGTATGTCCGGACTGATCGACACCACGGAGATGTATCTCCGCACCATCCTCGAGCTCGAAGAGGAAGGCGTCGTGCCCATGCGCGCCCGCATCGCGGAGCGGCTCGACCAGAGCGGGCCGACGGTGAGCCAGACGGTGGCGCGGATGGAGCGCGACGGCCTGGTGGCGGTGGCCAGCGACCGCCATCTGGAGCTGACGGACGAGGGGCGCCGGCTGGCGACGCGCGTGATGCGCAAGCACCGGCTGGCCGAGTGCCTCCTCGTCGATGTGATCGGCCTGGAGTGGGAGCAGGTCCACGCGGAGGCGTGCCGCTGGGAGCACGTGATGAGCGAGGCCGTGGAGCGCCGGGTCCTGGAGCTGCTGAGGCACCCGACCGAGTCGCCGTACGGCAACCCGATCCCGGGCCTGGAGGAGCTGGGCGAGAAGGACGGCGCCAACCCGTTCCTGGACGAGGGCATGGTCTCGCTGGCCGACCTCGACGCGGGCGCGGACGGCAAGACGGTCGTCGTCCGCCGTATCGGCGAGCCGATCCAGACCGACGCCCAGCTGATGTACACGCTGCGGCGGGCGGGCGTGCAGCCCGGCTCGGTGGTGAGCGTGACGGAGTCGGCCGGCGGTGTGCTGGTGGGCAGCGGCGGTGAGGCCGCCGAGCTGGAGGCGGACGTCGCCTCCCATGTGTTCGTCGCCAAGCGCTGAGCGGCAGAGGGCCCCGGCGCCTTGCGGCGCCGGGGCCTGTCCTCCCCTGTGCTGACCCGGAGCCCCGAGCTCCCAGGGTCATCCCCTCGGACCGTTTTTCCCCGAGCGGTCCGCCTCCCGCCAGAAAGATCCCCTCGGCGGCGGCGATCATTCCTCGAGGGGTGTCACTCGAATGAGGGGTGTTGTCCGCGGAGACGGATTTTTCGAATGAGTATTCGATAGTCTCAATGAGCTGCGGCGGTGGTAGCGAGCACGACAGCGACAGCAGCGAGTACGGCAGGACACCGGTACGAGGCAGGCGGAGCTGGGGGTACCAGGCCCATGGCACGGCGTATCGACGTGACGGGAGCGGGTGGCGTGCGCCTGGCCGCCTGGGAGTTCGCCGACCCTCCCAAGACGGATCCGGACCACGCGGAGCCGGAGCCCGGCACTCCGGGCGTGTTGTTACTGCACGGCCTGATGGGCCGTGCCTCCCACTGGGCGCCGACGGCCCGCTGGCTCGCCGCCCGGCACCGCGCGGTCGCACTCGACCAGCGCGGGCACGGCCAGAGCGACAAGTCCGCGCGGGCCGCCTTCACCCGCGAGGCCTACGTCGAGGACGCCGAGGCCGCCCTCGAACAGCTCGGCCTGGCCCCCGTCGTCCTCATCGGGCACGCCATGGGCGCGCTGACCGCCTGGCAGCTCGCCGCCAAACGGCCCGACCTGGTGCGGGGCCTGATCATCTGTGACATGCGGGCTTCCGCGCTCGGCGCGTCCTCGCAGCGCGAGTGGGCCGACTGGTTCCACGCCTGGCCCGTCCCCTTCGCGACCCTTGCCGACGTCCGCAAGTGGTTCGGCGAGGACGACCCCTGGGTGGAGCGGCCGAACCCCGCCCGGGGCGCCTTCTACGCCGAGGTCATGCACGAGTCCGCCGACGGCTGGCGCCCCGTCTTCGAGCCGGAGCAGATGCTGAGGTCCCGCGAGACGTGGGTGTACGACGCGCACTGGGAGGAGCTGGCCCAGGTCCGGTGCCCCACGCTGGTGGTGCGGGGGCTGGACGGCGAGCTGGGGCGGGCGGAGGCGCAGGAGATGGTGCGGGTGCTGCCGCGCGGGGAGTATGCGGAGGTGGCGGACGCGGGGCATCTCGCCCACTATGACCGGCCGGTGGCCTGGCGGGCGGCTGTCTCGCCGTTTCTTGATTCGCTGCCCGGCGACTGAGGGGCCGCTCGTCCGCCGGGTCGGTGTGTCGGCGGCGGCTGCGGGCCGTTCGCGGCTTGTCGCGCAGTTCCCCGCGCCCCTTCAGGAGCGCGGGGAACTGCGCGAACGGCTACCGGTCCCTCCCGCACGCGTACGCCAACGGCGAGATCAACTCCTCCGCGTCCGGCAGCCACCGGTTCGCCGGGGTCGGCCGGCAGGCCCACTGCACGGCGCCGCGTGAGCCGAACCGGGTCGGGGGAGCGGCGACGTACGAGCCCTCGCCCAGGGCCACCAGGTCGAGGGACGACAGCGTCCAGCCCAGCTTGCGCACCAGCTCCGGCACCTTCGCCGACGCCCCCGGCAGCACGAAGAACTGCATCCGCCGGTCCGGCGCCAGCGTCACCGGCCCGAGTGTCAGCTGCATCCGCTCCATCCGGGCCAGCGCCAGGAACCCGGCGCTCTCCGGGACGGACAGCGCGTCGAAGGTCCGTCCGGTCGGCAGCAGGATCGACGCGGTCGGCTGCTTCTGCCACATCCGGCGCGCGACGGTCGCACTGCCGGTCGCCTGGGTCGCCCAGTCGGGGCGCGCGGGGTGCGCACCCGGCGCAGGGCAGGAGACGTCGCCGCACGAGCAGCGCTGCATTCCGTCGCCGGATTCCAGCCAGGTGCCCGGGAACACGTCCCAGTGCCGCTCCTCGGCGTAGCGTACGGCGGTCTCCAGCAGCGATTCCCCGCGCTGCTGCGGAATCTGACCGGCAATCTGACTGTTCTCGGCGCCCGCGATCGTCTCTTCCACGTTCCTCTCAACTCCCGCACCCACCTCCGGTTACGGCTGTAGCGCGCGCGGGGGTGGAGCATCGATTCCGCAATCGGGGCGCATGGGTGCACGTCCGGGGGCGCGCGGGGGGATGCGGGGCGTGAGGTGGGTAGCCAGGTGTGGGGCTGGCAATCGCCTTTACCCCGGCAAACCGCACATGTCCCGCATTGACGGTATGTCAGCTGGGCAGTGATCTTTCCGAACGGATCATCTCGGCCGCAGGGGGTAGCAGATGGCCGCAAGGCCTCTCGTGGCGAGGCAGCCGAACGAACGGCTGCAGGCACTCATCCAGGAAGCGGGGTGCTCGAACGCAGGGCTGGCCCGGCGGGTCAACATGTGCGGCGCGGAGCACGGTCTCGACCTGCGCTACGACAAGACGTCCGTGGCCCGCTGGCTGCGTGGTCAGCAGCCGCGGGGCCGGGCCCCGGCGATCATCGCCGAGGCGCTCGGGCGCAAGCTCGGCCGTACGGTCACGATCGACGAGATCGGCATGGCCAACGGCAAGAACCTCGCCTCGGGGGTCGGTCTCCAGTTCTCGCCGACGGTACTGGGGGCCATCGAGCAGGTCTGCGAGCTGTGGCGCAGCGACGTGGGGCGCCGGGACTTCCTGTCCGGCTCCTCCGTCGCCGCCTCGGCGCTGGTCGAGCCCAGCAGGGACTGGCTGATCTCGGTGCCGGACGCCCAGGTGGCCCGGCAGGCGGGCCCACGCGTCGGTCCGGCCGACGTGGCGGCCGTACGGTCCATGACGCAGGCGCTGACCGACCTGGACCACCAGTTCGGCAGCGGGCACGTCCGCCCGGTCGTCGTGCACTACCTCAACAGTGTCGTCTCCGGACTGCTCGGGGGTTCGTACCGGGAGGCGGTCGGGCGTGAACTCTTCGCCGCCGTGGCCCGGTTGACCGAACTGGCCGGCTACATGGCGGTGGACACCGGCCAGCCGGGCCTGGCCCAGCGGTACTACATCCAGTCGCTGCGGCTCGCGCAGGCCGCCGGGGACCGCGGTTACGGCGGCTACGTGCTGGCCGCGTCCATGAGCCACCTCGCCGCGCAGCTCGGAAACCCGCGTGAGATCGCGCAGTTGGCGCGGGCGGCGCAGGAGGGGGCGCGCGGGCAGGTGACGCCGCGCGTGGACGCGATGTTCCACGCGGCCGAGGCGCGCGGGCACGCCCTGCTCGGTGACGCGCGCTCGGCACAGGCGTGCGGCGGGCGGGCGGTCGCGGCGATGGAGCGGGCGGACGGCGCCTCCGGTGACGACCCGGCGTGGATCGCGCACTTCGACGAGGCCTATCTGGCCGACGAGTTGGCGCACTGCCACCGCGACCTGGGGCAGGCCGAGGCGGCGGCCCGGTACGCCGAGCAGTCGCTGGCCGGGCATCCCGAGTCCCGGGCCCGCCGGCGCGCCATCGGCTATGTGCTGCTCGCCACGGCCCAGGTGCAGCAGCGCGAGATCGAACAGGCCTGTACCACCGGCCTGAAGGCGGTCGAGCTGCTGGAGACGCTGCGCTCCAACCGGGGCGCCGAGTATCTGGAGGATCTCCAGACACGGCTGGAGCCCTTCCGGGAGGAGGCGGTGGTAAGGGAGTTCGGGGCGCGCCTCGATCTCCAGCAGGCGGCCTGAACGCCACCCCCGCGATGCGGTGAACGCACGGGAAACGGGGCCCCGATGTGTGACGGGTGCCCTGATACAGCGCATCGCGGGGCGCTTTTGTTACCACTGTCACAGGGGAGAAGATCGCGTCCCGAGCTGCGTGGCACCCGGCTCGGGGGACCCGGTAGCGTGAGCCGACGATTCACAAGGTCCCCCATTAGTAGGAGTCCCGGTGACGCAGAGTGGACATCGCGAGGAGCCCTCGGCGCAGCCCGCGCGCGAAGGCATCGTGCTGCCCTCCGACGGAGGCGAGCCCGTGCTGCCGGGCATGACCGGCGCGCCCGCTCCCGCCGCCCCGGCCGGCGGGCAGGCCTGGGGTGGTTCCTGGGGGCCCGGGCAGCAGCCGTCCCAGCCGGGCCAGGGCTGGCCCCCGGCGCCGGCCCAGCAGTGGGACGCCCCGGCCCAGCCGCCCGCGACGAACCCCGGCCCGCTGCCTCCGGAGGGCGCGCCGGCCCCGTCGTACGGCGGTCAGACGCCGTCCTACGGCCCCGGCGGCCAGGCGCCCGGCTACGGCACCGCCGGGCAGGACGCCGCGTACGGCGCACCCGAGCCGTATCACCAGCAGCACCAGCAGCACCAGCAGCACTCGCACCAGCCGCAGTACCCACAGGTGCCCCGGTCCGCCCCGGCTCCCGCCGCGCCGCTGCCGCCGGCCCTGCCGGAGGGGCACCACGGTGGCGGTGCCGCTCTGCCCGCGGTGGCCGACGGCGCCACGCAGTACATACCGCCGGTCCCGGCCGCGCCCGCCGACGAGGGCGCCACGCAGTACATACCGCCGGTGCAGGCCGCCGCCCCCTTCGAGGGTGCGACCCAGTACATACCGCCGGTGGTCCCCGGCGCGCTGCCGCCCGAGTCCGGCGGCGAGCAGACCCGCTACCTGGGCGTCACGCCACAGCAGCCGGTGCCCGCGCCCTCGGACGCGGAGGCCACGCAGTACATCCCGCCGTACGCCGCCCAGGCCCAGGCGCAGGGCGGGGACCGGCAGCCGCCGGCCGAGTTCGACAACCTCTTCCGCAACGGCCCGGTGGGCGGTGACGGCCCGGCCGGGTCCACCCAGCAGCTGCCTCGCGTCGAGCAGCCGGACGCCTATCCCGGCCCGGCGCAGCCGTCGTACGGCCAGGCGCGGCCTCCTTACGGCGCGCAGCAGCCCTCGTACGGTGCGCAGCAGCCGTCGTACGACCCGGGGCACGACGACGACCGGCCGCGTCGGCGGTCGCGGGTGCCGCTGATCGCGGGCATCGGGGTCGGCATCGTGGTCATCGGTGTGGGGGCCGGCGCGCTGCTCAGCGGCGGGGGCGGCAAGGACAAGGGCGACGACAACCAGACGGTCGCCGCCACGTCCCCGGCCGCGAGCCAGGGCTCGTCCGGGGCGGCCGCCGACCCGGCCCGGCAGCAGGCGGTCGAGCTGGACAAGCTGCTCGCCGACAGCGGCAGCAGCCGCGCCTCGGTGATCAAGGCGGTGGCCGCCGTCAAGGGCTGCGACAACCTCGACGGCGCCGCCTCCGACCTGCGCGACGCGGGCAGGCAGCGCAGCCAGCTGGTCACCCGGCTCGGCCAGTTGTCCGTCGACAAGCTGCCGGACAACGGCGCTCTCACGGACGCCCTGACCAAGGCCTGGCAGGCCTCCGCCGCGGCCGACAACCACTACGCGGCCTGGGCGGACCAGGTCAAGGGCAACCACAAGAGTTGCCACAAGGGGCACGCCCGCAGCACCGGCGAGGCCCAGGCCGGCAACCGCGAGAGCGGTACCGCCAGCGCGCAGAAGGCGAAGGCGGCGGGGCTGTGGAACGCGATCGCGAGCAAGTACGGCCTGACCCAGCGCCAGCCCACCCAGCTGTGACCCGCGCCGCCGGCGCCCCCGCGGGTGCCGGCTGTCTCAGTTCACGTCGGCGTTCTGCAGCGTCTGCGTCATGTCGGCGGTCCCGTCGACGCCGCCGATGCCCTTGCGGGCCGCGACCAGCTCGCCGTTCTGCACGACCTCGAGGGTGACGTCCGCGTTGACCAGCCGAGGGAAGCCGACGGAGGCGAGCTTGCCCTCGTAGGGCCAGCGCAGGGTCGGGGTGAGGCCGCCGGTGGAGACCGCGAGGCCGCCGTCGAGGGTACGGCGCACGGTGTCGGCGCTCACCTCACCGGAGCCGATCTTGTCCAGGACGGCCTTCAGCACGGTGTAGGCGATCCAGGTGGTCTGCACTCCGGCGTCCGCGGGGTCGATGCGGTTGTCGCCGAAGGCCTCCTCGTTGATCGCCTTCTTCATCCGGTCCCAGCGCGCGTCGGACGACGGCGGGTACCAGCTGGTGATGTACGACCCCTCGTAGGGGCCGTCCGCCCCGCCCGTGGCGTTGATCACGGTCTGGTCCACGCTGCCGAGGACGGTCGCCATGCGCACGTCGGGGTAGTTCTCGCGGGCCCGGCGGAAGGAGTCCATGAAGGTGTCGGTGCGGTCCCCGAGCGCGGGCACCACGCAGCCCTTGCGGAGGACGTCCTTGGTCGCTCCGCGCAGGGCCCGGTCGGCCTGGGCGCTGTACTCGGTGGCGTCCTCGGCGGCCATCTCGTCGTCCGCGTTCGTGTGCCCGCCCGCCTTCAGGCCCGAGTCCAGCAGCGGGGGCAGCTCGTCGCCGGCGATGCTGTCGGGGCGGACCAGAGAGACGTTTCCGCAGGTGGCCGCCAGGGCCTTGCCGAGGCCGGCGAGGAGGGCGGGCTGGCCGCCGTTGACCGGGTACGACATCTGGCCGGTGAACTCGTCGCTGGTGACGCCGTAGCCGCCTATGTAGGGGATGCCGGCGCTCTCCAGCGGGGAGAGGAAGGAGTCGCCGAACTGGCTGTAGGAGCCGACGACCGCGACGACGTTCTCGTCGGCGGCCTGTCGGGCGCACTGGGCGGCTGCCACGCTGTCGTTGTGGTCGTTGCAGGTGAGGACCTCGAGCTTGCGGCCGTTGATACCGCCGTGGGCGTTGATCCACTTGCCGTAGGCGCGGGCCATCGCGGGCATGCCGGGCTTGTTGGTGGCATCGGTGTTCTCGGGCGCCCAGGTCATGACCTTGATCGCGTCGTCCCCGGAACCCCCCGTGACACCGGGGATGACCCCGCACCCAGCGGTGAGCGACGCACAGAGCGCCACGGCGCCCGCGGACAGGACGGTGGCTCTGACGGGCCGGAAGAAGGAGCGGGGGAGGGTGGTGCGTGTGCGTCGCCTGCCGGTCATGTGTGCCCACGCTTCCCTCACACCGCTAACCCCTGAGTGACCCTCGGTCGACAAAAGGTGACTCGGAGGTGAATTGCGGGGGCCGGTGAGGCGCGTGTGACGAGGAACGTACGATCGATGACCGTGCAAGGTACGGAGAACTCTTCCCGTCGCGGCCGTCGCTCCTCCACCATGGGCGGCATGCCTCTAAGCGACATGCCGTGGTGGCGCTGGCGCAGCAACGTGCGTTCGGCGCTGCACATGCTCTCCGACCCGGTGTTCCAGCAGGACGTCTGGCTGGCCGGCGTGGACGGATACGGCGACGTCACCGACGCGGTGTACCGGCTGGTGGAGGACACCTGGCTGGACAACTGGTCCGCGGAGAAGTACGTCGGCACCATATTCCGGGACTCGCAGGAGGCGGCCCTCGTGGACACCGCCGTGCTGCGGGTGCTGCGGATCATGCACCAGGTCGGCCCGGACGCACCGGTCTCCGCTTACGTCGACCACCAGGGCTGGCCGGAGGCGGTACGGGCGGCGCGGGACGCGCACGTACGGATGTCGGTGAGCGACGGGGAGGACCCGGAGGTGCCGCCGAAGACGCTGGAAGTGCTGCGGATCATGACGCGGAGCGCGTAGGCGTCCCGCCGGCGCGGAGCGTGCGGACATCCCGCCCTGCGGGACGATCGCTCACGGCGGGTGGCCGGTGTGGGACCCTGTAGTGCATGAATGAGCAGTCCGCGCCCGCCGCCGCACCGGCCGCCCAGTACGTCCTCACCCTCTCCTGCCCGGACAAGCAGGGCATCGTGCACGCCGTGTCCAGCTATCTGTTCATGACCGGCTGCAACATCGAGGACAGCCAGCAGTTCGGCGACCACGACACCGGTCTGTTCTTCATGCGCGTCCACTTCTCGGCCGAGGCGCCGGTGACGCTGGAGAAGCTGCGGGCGAGCTTCGCGGCGATCGGCGACTCCTTCCACATGGACTGGCAGCTCAACGCGGCCGACGCGAAGATGCGCATCGTGCTGATGGTCAGCAAGTTCGGGCACTGTCTGAACGACCTGCTGTTCCGGGCCCGCATCGGCGCGCTGCCCGTGGAGATCGTGGGTGTGGTCTCCAATCACTCGGATTTCGAGGAGCTGGTGGGCTCCTACAACATCCCCTTCCACCACATCCCGGTGACGAGGGACACGAAGGCGGAGGCCGAGGCCCAGCTGCTGGAGCTGGTCCGCGAGCAGGGCGTCGAGCTGGTCGTCCTCGCCCGCTATATGCAGGTCCTCTCGGACGACCTGTGCAAGCGGCTCAGCGGCCGGATCATCAACATCCACCACTCCTTCCTGCCGAGCTTCAAGGGCGCCAAGCCGTACCACCAGGCCCACGCGCGCGGCGTGAAGCTGATCGGCGCGACGGCTCACTATGTGACGGCCGACCTCGACGAGGGGCCGATCATCGAGCAGGAGGTCGAGAGGGTGGGGCACGATGTGACTCCCGACCAGCTGGTGGCGATCGGGCGGGACGTGGAGTGCCAGGCGCTGGCGCGTGCGGTGAAGTGGCACGCTGAGCGGCGGATTCTGCTGAACGGGCGGCGGACGGTCGTTTTCGCCTAGGGCGCCACCGTTACTCAGTGATGGTGAAGTAGCCGGCGAACGCCGGGACGATCTCCGTCTCGCCGATCACCCCGTCGCCGTCCGAGTCGAGGACGGCGGCGGTCGTAGCGGCCACGGCGTCAGGCACGTGCAGGGCCCCCAGGACCCGCGCCGTGTCGGCGACCGAGATACGGCCGTCGGAATCGGTGTCCGCCACCGCCAGTGCCGCGTGCAGGAACGGGCGGGCGATCTCGGCGAAGCGGCCGGGGTTGTCGCGCAGGCGCTTGACGGCGCCGGTGACGAACTCCTCGCGGGTGATGCGCTGGTCGCCGTCCCGGTCCGCGATGCCGGCCATGCCCTGCCAGAACGCCTCCGCGCCGGCGTAGAGCGCCTGCCCCTTGGCGGAGCGGGCCGGCACGGCGAACTCGGCGAGGAGCGCCTTGGCCGCCGCGCTGAAGTCCTCGCGGTCGATCCAGCCGCTGCCGTCCTGGTCGAGGGTGGCGAAACGGGCGGCGATCCTGCGCTCGTACTCGGTGCTGACCATGTCTGTTCGGGCCGCCTTACGTGTGCGTGGGTCGATCTCGCACGGAGCGTACGACGCGGGTGGCCGTGAGATGGCGGAAAACCGGCCGTTGTGCCAAGACCGGGGGAATTCCGCGACAGGTGTGTGGCCTTGTCGCGAAGGTCATGACGACGGTGACGGCCAAGGCGGCGGCGAGGTGTCAGGCCGAGAGCGGGCCCGCCTCGTCGGTCGTGGCGGTGTCGAGGTCGGGGTGGACGTCGAACAGACGTCGCACGCCGAGCGCGCCGAGCACCCGGTTGACGTGGGAGCCGTCGACGGCGCCCCGGTCCGGCAGGATCAGCCGCAGCCGGCCCTGGCAGGAGCGGATCAGCCGGCGGGCGGCGATGAGGACGCCGACCCCGCTGGAGTCGCAGAAGAACACGTCGGAGAGGTCGACGACGAGGCTGTGGTGCCCCTCGGCGACGACGTCGTGCACCCGCTGGCGCAGCACCGGTGAGGTCATCAGGTCCAGTTCCCCGGACACCCGCAGGACGGCCCACTCGCCCTGTTCGACGCCGGTCACGTTGAATGCCACGGCCATGCCCCTCCGCTCGCCGGAACTTTCGGAATCGCCGGAACCGCCCAGAAACGGAAGCAGTTCCTACGCTTGCTTCCGCGCGGCTGCCCAGCGGCCGTTCCCTGAAACGTCGAGCAGCAAACCGGACGTGATCGACAAGGGGCTTGTTTCGGTCGCTATCGATCCTGTTCGATCAGAGATGCACGCGCCTCGCGTGAAGGTTATGTGAAGAGGGCACTATCACCTGCGATGCCTCGGGGGGCGCACATTGACACAAAGGAGCGTGCGCTGTCAGAGGTGCCGACTACATTCGAGGAGACGGTGCAGAGACGCTGGACGGGCCGGAGCACGGGTGAGGGGAGGGGACCGCATGGCCAACAAGGACGTACCGCCCCGCTGGGACCGCAAGATGCAGCAGAGGCTGGCCCGCGGTGAGGCGGCCGCCCTGGGTGAGCTGTACGACAGATTCGCCTCGCTCGTGCACAACCTCGCCCACCGCGTCCTGGGCGACGAGAAGGGGGCCGACACCGTCACCCGCGAGGTCTTCGCCCATGTCTGGGAGCATCCCGAGAGCTACGACCCCAAGCAGGGCCCGCTGCGCTCCTGGGTGGCGGCCGTGACCCACCGGCTCGCGGTGCAGCGGCTGCGCGACAGCGAGATCGCCGCGCTGTCCCGGGAGGCCGGTGCCACCGAGGAACTGGAGCGCAAGGTCCGCCGTGCCTCGGTGGCCGCCCGCGCCGACTTCATCGCCCACTCCATGCCCGCCCCGCTGCGCGCCGCCCTCGAACTGGCCTACTTCCAGCGACGGGACTACCGTCAGACCGCCGCCGACCTCGGCGTCACCGAGGACGAGGCCCGCCGCCGGCTCCGCCTCGGCCTGCAACTGCTCTCCACCGCGCACGACGCCGGCGCGCCTCCGGGATACGGGGGTGCGGTGTGAGCGGGGCGGGCCGGTTCGAGGCACACGACGAGCACGAGGGACGCGACGGCGACGGCCGCCCGGGTGAGAGCGGGCACCCCGGCGCGGCGCACCCCGGCCGGGGCGACGCGGGCAGTGGCTCCGGACAGGTGCCGCACGGCTCCGGCGGGCCCGGGCCGGACCGGCCGCCGCGCATACCGACGCCCCGTTCCTCCGTGGAGGACGGCGGGCTGCCGCTGCCCCACCTCACCGATCCGGGAGACCTCGCACCGGTGCCGCTCGACCTTCCGCACGACGTCCTGAAGTCGCTCCTCGGCGCCTGGGCGCTGGCCGCCTGCTCGGCGGCGGAGACGGCGGCCGTCGAGGACCACCTGGGCGGGTGCGGAAGCTGCGCCGACGAGGCCCGTCGGCTGCGCGAGGCGGTCGGCCTGCTGCACCAGCCGGAGAGCCTCGACCTGGATCCGGGGCTGCGCACCCGCGTCCTGGCGAGCTGCCTGGACCGCCGGCCACCGCGCATCCCGCTGCCGGATTGGGCGGCGCCGTACGACGCCGAGACCGCGCGGCTGGACGCCCTGCTCCAGGACTTCGGGGACGCCGAGTGGCATGCGCCGGTCCGGCTGCGCTGGTTCGAGGGCGACGCGCCGACGAGCCGTCGTACGACCGTGGCCGGCGTCATCGCGCACCTGCTCTCGGTGGACGGGCTGGTCGCGCTCGCGCTCGGCCTGGAGGACCCGCTGGCCGAGGTCAGCGGCGCGGACGGTACCGGCGCGGCGGGCCCGGCCGGGCGCACCGAGGCGTTCTGGCGCAGCTCCCGCTTCCCGCCCACCCGCTCGGTGCGCGGGCCCTGGCGGGAGCAGAGCCACAGCCTGGTGCGCACGGTGGCGTTCACGGGCAGCCACGCGGGCGGACTGCCCGTGTCGTACGGCGACTTCGCGCTGCCGCTGCACGACGCGATGCTGGACCGGGCCTTCGAGTGCTGGGTGCACGCCGAGGACATCGCGGACGCGGTCGACTACCCCTACGCGCCGCCCGCGCCCCGGCACCTGAACAAGATGATCGACCTCGCCGCCCGTATGCTCCCGGCCGCGCTCGCCGAGCGGCGCCGCGCCGGCCGGTCCGTGCCGGGCGGGACCCCGCATCTGGTCGCGGCGGGCGCACCCGGCCGCAGCCTCCGGCTGGAGATCGAGGGCGCGGCGGGCGGCGAGTGGCTGATCCCGCTGGACTCACCGGCGGCGGTGGGCTCGGCGGAGTTCGAGGTGGCCCATGTCGCCCTGGACGGCGTGGAGTTCTGCCGACTGGCGGCCGGTCACATCCCGCCGGAGGAGGCAGCGGCCGGCCAGGACGGCGACCGCCAGGCCATCAGGGACGTACTGTTCGCGGCGGCGGACCTGAGCCGCATGTGACCCGACCGGGCACCGGTGCCCGGTCGGCCCGGCAGGGGCTGGTGCCGGTGAGATGCCACTCCCGGGTGCCGGGGGCCTCGTCGGCCCCCGGCGGCACCCGAACGCCACCCCCGAGCCCCGATGCCGCACCGCCGCCCGCCGCTACCCCCCGTCGCCGGAAAACCGCTCCCTCAGCTTGTACTTCAGCACCTTCCGCAGTGTGTCGTTGCGCGGCAGGGCCTCCACCACCTCCAGCCGCTCCGGCAGTTTGTGGACGGAGAGGCCCGCGCCGCGTAGATACGCGACCAGCTCCGGCAAGGCCAACTCATCGGCGCCGGGCGGCTGTTCCACCACCGCGCAGACCAGTTCGCCGCGTGCGGCGTCCGGCAGGCCGATCACGGCCGCGTCCGCGACCGCCGGATGCGCGGCGAGCAGGTCCTCGATCTCCTTGGCCGAGATGTTCTCGCCCTTGCGGATGATCACGTCCTTCAGCCGGCCGGTGAGGACCAGGTGGCCGCGGTCCGTCACCCGGCCCAGGTCGCCGGTGCGGAGGAAGCCGTCGGGGTCGAAGGCGGCGGCCGTCTGGGCCGGGTCCAGATAGCCCTGGCAGACGGCCTCGCCGCGCAGCCGTATCTCGCCGTCGACGATCCGGATCTCCATGCCCTCCGGCGGGCGGCCCTCGGTCGTCGCGAGGTTCTCCGGGGTGTCCTCGGGGTCGCCCATGGTGATCATCGGGACCTCGGTCATGCCGTACCCGTGGGTGAGCTGCACGTCCATCTCGCGGACGACCGCGTGGTAGACCTCGGGCGGCTTCGGGGCGCCGCCGCCCGCGAGCAGGCGCAGGGTCGGGACGACCTTCGTGCCCGGCTGTCTGCGCTGCTCGGCGAGGAACATCGAGTAGAACGCCGTCGACCCGCCCGCCACCGTGACCCCGTGCCGCCGGTAGTCCGCGAGCGCGTCCGGCAGTGCGAAGTGCTCGAACATCACCGCAGGGAAGCCGTAGAGCAGGAGCATCACCATGTAGTCGGGGCCGCCTATGTGGGCGTAGGGGAAGGCGATCGAGCCGACGTCGTCGGCCGTCGGTCTCAGCGCATGCGCCAGGCAGGAGCCGCCCGCGATCAGCGAGCGGTCGGTGTGCAGGACGCCCTTGGGATCGGAGGTGGTGCCCGAGGTCCAGTAGATCCAGCGGACCGAGGTGCCCTCGGCGGGCGGGGCGGGCAGGACGGACGGGTCGCCGTCGGGGAGGGCGTCGTACGCCTCGAAGACTCCCTTGGCGCCCAGCCGGCCGGCCATCTCCGCATGGTCGTGGCCCCGCCACACGCCGGGGACCGCGAAGAACTCCGCCTTCGACTCCCGCAGCGCGAAGCCGACCTCGCGGTCCCGGTAGAAGGGGATGACCGGCGACTGCACGGCGCCCAGACGGGCCAGCGCGAAGGACAACAGGGCGGTCTCGATACGGGTGGGCAGCTGCCAGGCGACGACCGTGCCGGGGCGTACGCCCATCCCGTACAGCCCGGCCGCCACCCGCTCGGCGCGCGTGCGCAGCTCGCCGAAGGTCAGCACACGCCGCTCCTGGAGCAGCACCGGGCGGTCGGGGGTGAGTCCGGCGCGGCGGGCGACCAGGTCCCACAGCGTCGGCGCGGAGCTCAGGGAGTGCGGGATCCGGTTCACGTGTGCCCCCTGACCGACTTGGCTGACGAACCGTCAGGTGGCATGCTACCTGACGGGTCATCAGATAAGTACTGTCCGGCGGAGGGGAACCATGACCGAACTGCCCCGCATCATCAGCGTCGACGACCACGTGATCGAGCCCGCCCACCTCTTCGAGACCTGGCTGCCCGCCAGGTTCCGGGACCGTGGGCCCAAGCCGCTGACCGCCGGGATCGGGGAACTGGCCTACGTCGGCGGCAAGTACCAGATCACCATGGATCCGGCGGGACAGCCGACGGACTGGTGGATCTACGAGGACCTCAAGTTCCCGTACAAGCGCAACATCGCCGCCGTCGGCTTCGACCGGGACGAGATGACGCTGGAGGGGATCACCCGCGAGCAGATGCGGCGCGGATGCTGGGATCCGAAGGCGCGGCTGGCCGACATGGATCTCAACCACGTCGAGGCCAGCCTCTGCTTCCCCACCTTCCCGCGCTTTTGCGGCCAGACCTTCGCCGAGGCGCACGACAAGGAGGTCGCCCTCGCCTGCGTGCGCGCCTACAACGACTGGATGGTGGAGGAGTGGTGCGGGGACAGCGGGGGGCGACTGATTCCGCTGTGCCTGATCCCCCTGTGGGACGTCGAGCTGGCCGTCGCCGAGATCCGGCGGAACGCGCGGCGCGGGGTGCGCGCCGTCACCTTCTCCGAGATCCCCACCCACCTCGGGCTGCCGTCCATCCACTCCGGCTACTGGGACCCGTTCTTCGCCGTCTGCCAGGAGACCGGCACGGTCGTCAACATGCACATCGGGTCCAGCTCGCAGATGCCGGCCGCCTCCCCGGACGCCCCGCCCGCCGTCCAGGCCTCGCTCAGCTTCAACAACGCGATGGCCTCGATGATGGACTACCTCTTCAGCGGGGTCCTGGTGAAGTTCCCGCGGCTCAAACTCGCCTACTCCGAGGGCCAGATGGGCTGGATCCCGTACGCCCTGGAGCGCGCCGACGACGTGTGGGAGGAGCACCGCGCCTGGGGCGGGGTCAGGGACCTGATCCCGGAGCCGCCGTCGGCGTACTACTACCGGCAGATCTTCTGCTGCTTCTTCCGCGACAAGCACGGCGTCGCCTCGATCGACGTCGTCGGCCGCGACAACGCCACCTTCGAGACCGACTACCCGCACGTCGACTCGACCTTCCCGCACACCAAGGAGGTCGCCCTCGACCATGTGAAGGGCCTCGACGACGAGACGGTCCACAAGCTGATGCGGGGCAACGCCATCCGCATGCTCGACCTGGACCTCGACAGCTGATGGACCTCTCGTACACGCCCGAGGAGGAGGAGTTCCGGGCCCGGTTGCGGGAGTGGCTCGCCAAGGTGCTGCCCACCCTGCCGGGCAAGCCCTCGCCCGACGACTGGCCCGGCCGCCGCGCCTACGACCTCGGCTGGCAGCGGATGCTCTACGACGCCGGGTACGCCGACGTCCACTGGGATGCCTCCCCGACCACCCGGCTGATCTTCCTGGAGGAGACCGAGCGGGCGGGCGCGCCGTACGTGGGGGCGGGCTTCGTCGGGCTGCTGCACGCCGGACCGACGATCGCCGCCGAGGGCACGGACGGGCAGCGGGCGCGCTGGCTGCCGCCGATCCTGCGCGGCGAGGAGGTGTGGTGCCAGGGGTTCAGCGAACCGGGCGCCGGCTCCGACCTCGCCGCGCTGCGCACGCGCGCGCGGCGCGACGGCGACGACTACGTGGTGAGCGGGTCCAAGATCTGGACCTCGCACGCCGAGGTCGCCGACTGGTGCGAACTGCTCGTGCGCACCGATCCCGACGCGCCCAGGCACCGGGGCATCACCTGGCTCGCGATGCCCATGGACGCCGACGGCATCACCGTACGGCCGCTTCGGACCCTGGCCGGCTCCGCCGAGTTCGCGGAGGTCTTCCTGGACGAGGTCAGGGTCCCGGCCGCCAACCGGGTCGGCGCGGAGAACGACGGCTGGCGCGTGACCATGGTGACCCTGTCCTTCGAGCGAGGCACCGCCTTCGTCGGCGAGGTCGTCGCCTGCCGCCGGGTGCTGGGCGAACTCGCCCGCACCGCACGGGAGAACGGCCGCTGGGACGACCCCGCGCTGCGCCGCAGGCTCGGTCGGCTCGACGCCTGCTTCCGGGCGCTGTGGCGGCTGACCCAGTGGAACGTCAGTACGGCGGAGGAGAGCGGAGGGGTGCCGGGCGTCGGCGGCTCGGTCTTCAAGCTCCGCTACTCGCACGCCCGCCAGGAGCTGTACGACACCGCCGCGGACGTGCTCGGCGCCGACCGCCTCGACCTGGACCGGCCGTGGGTCCTCGACCGCCTGTCGGCCCTGTCGTACACGATCGCCGCCGGCACCTCGCAGATCCAGCGCACCATCGTGGCCGAGCGGATCCTCGGACTGCCCAGGGGGAGATGATCATGCGTTTCCAACTCACGGATGATCAACGCGCGTTGCGGACGGGTGTACGGGAGCTGCTGGAGCGGCGCTTTTGCCGGGAGGCGCTGCGGGCGGCCGTGGACGCGCCGGGGCGGCTCGACCGGGCGCTGTGGCGGGCGTTCGGCGACGCGGGGTTCTTCGCCCTGCGGCTGCCCGAGGCGGACGGCGGGGTCGGACTGGGCCTGCCGGAGGCGGTGCTGGCCTTCGAGGAGGCCGGGCGGGTGCTGCTGCCGGGGCCGCTGGTGGCCACCCACCTCGCGGCCGGCGCCGTGCCCGGCGCGGCCACCGGGGAGACGGTCGTGGCGGCCGTGGACGGGGAGCTGGTGGAGTGGCTGGACGCGGCGGACGTCGTGCTCGGGGACACCGCGGACGCCGTACCGCTGCGCTCGCTGGACCCGCTCACACCGCTGCACCGGGTCACCGGCGCCGGTGACCGTGCCGGTGCCGCGGATCCCGTGGCCGTCCTGCTCACCGCGGCCGAACAGCTGGGCACAGCCGGGCGCGTGTGCGAGCTGGCCGTGCAACACGCCCGGACGCGCGAGCAGTTCGGTCGGCCGATCGGGGCCTTCCAGGCCGTCCAGCATCTCTGTGCGGACCTGCTGGTGCGGGCCGAGACCGCGCGGGCCGCCGTCTACGCGGCGGCCGTCACCGCCGATCCGGCCGACATCGCCGCCGCCCGGCTGCTCGCCGACGAGGCCGCCGTGCGCGGCGCCCGCGACTGCCTCCAGGTGCACGGCGGCATGGGCTTCACCTGGGAGGCAGACGTCCACCTGC
This sequence comes from Streptomyces sp. MMG1121, assembly GCF_001280015.1. GTDB lineage: Bacteria > Actinomycetota > Actinomycetes > Streptomycetales > Streptomycetaceae > Streptomyces. The sequence goes on along the minus strand of NZ_LGDV01000118.1, from coordinate 135,314 downwards.
ACCTCAAGCGGGCCTGGGTGCGGGCCGAGCGTGGCGGCGGAGGCACACAGAGTGAGGAACTGCTCGCGGCGCGGCTGGCCGGCTGACCGGCCGACACCGCCCTGGTCTGCGCCAACGGAAAAACCGTGGCCCAAGATGTCGCGGATCGTGGCGAATCGACATCACAGAGCGTTGATATCTGGTTGTGTCCATCGCGTGACTCGTCACGGCCTGGAGTCGGGCGTCCGCTCCGGTACCTTGTGTGGGATGCGAGTGGCTGCGAGCACGAGCCGGGCCGGCGAAGCCCCTGGGGCGGTGCCGGACGGCGCGGTGCGCGCCGCCGCTTGCGGGGTGGACGCCGCTTCGGGCGCCGCCTGTTCGACTCCCCGCAACGAGCGTCGCACAGTATGCATCACGCGTACTCCTTCGCGCTGGAATATGCCCGAAGCGCTTGTTGGGGTGACTGTACGTCAACCATGCTGTCTCATCAGGGAATCACGTTCCGTGACCCCTGCTCTGGCCGTTGTTCTGGCCATGCAGAAAATGGCTACGATCGTGGCCCTCGTCGTGATCGTCGTCGCGGCTTCCGCCGTGGCGGCCGGGTGGCGCGGGGCCATGTGTCCGCCGGTTCGGATGGTGTGAGCGGTGCAGGTGCTTCAAGTGCAGCTGGAGATCCGGCCCGACCCCGCGGAGGTGGGACGGGCGAGGAGTTGGGCGCGCTCGCGGCTCACCGGGCTCGGCATAGCGGCCGACGAGCCGCTGGCCGAGAACCTGATCCTGCTCGTCTCCGAGCTGGTGACCAACGCCGTGGTGCACACCGGCCGTCCGGCCGTGCTGCGGCTCTCCCTGCCGGGTGCGCCCAGCGAGGCGCCGGAAGAGGTCACCCCCTCGGTCACGGTGCGGGTGGAGGTGGCCGACACCAGCTCCCGTGCCCCTGTGCCGCGTTGCGCCCGCAGTGACGCGACCGGTGGCCGGGGTCTCGCCCTGGTGGACTGTCTCGCCGACCGCTGGGGCTGGAGCCCGGAGGGCGCCGGCAAGAGCATCTGGTGCGAACTGGACCGCTGTTCACAGCCCGAGGAGGGCGCGGCACTGGCGTACGGGGGCGGACTGTCCGCGTACGAGGGCCTGGCGTTCGAGGCGGTGTAGGTCCCGGCGCGCCGATGCGCCGGGGGTGCATCCGTGCGCGGGTGCCGTGAACTGGGCGTACGTAACAAATCCCCGTACCGGCGTTGACGTCGCGTGACTGTATGAACACGCTGGTGGGCGTCGATTCGCCGCGAGGGGACGGCGAGGGCCCGAGTGACGGTGGCCCTCGTCGAGTGTGGGTCGCACCGGATGGCGGCGTGCGCGTACGGCCGTGGGGGAGACGCGCCGGTGGGGCGGGCGCGCCGCCATCCGGTCCCGTTCCGGCCTGGTCAGGCGTTTTCCGCGGCCGCCGCCTCACAGGAGTGCCACCGGCGCCACCGGTGTGCCCGTCGCGCCGACGAACGGCTCCGGCATCGCGGACAGCAAGAAGGCGTACCGCCGTTCTTCTCCACAGGCTGTGGACAACTCCTCGAGGTTCCAGTTCTGGCCCTGGAGCATCCCCATCTCCACCAGGTCCAGCGCGTGCACGGGCAGCCACAGATTGTCGATCTCGGGCGGAAATATCTCAAACGTGAGCGTGTCGTTGGCGACCGCCGCCACATCGCGCGCGTGGAACCACTCCGGCGTACGGACGGACAGTCCCGGCGACGGATACCCGTACCCGTGTTTGTCCCCGGCCAGATACACCTGCACCTGCCCGGTCCGTACGAGCACGACGTCCCCCGCGCGCACGCGCGTGCCCGCGAGTTCCTCGGCCGCCTCCAGATCCGCCGGGGTGACCGCGTGGCCCCCTTCCAGCCGGTCCACGCCGCGCGCGCGTGCCACGTCCAGCAGCACCCCGCGCGAGACGACGTGCCGCGCCTTGTCGATCCCGCTGAACTCGGCGCCGCCGTGCGCGGTGACCGTGTGTGCCGGACGGCCGTTGTAGAGCTTCCCGGAGTGCGAGACATGGGTGAGCGCGTCCCAGTGGGTGCCCGCCTGCAGGCCCATGGTCACCGCGTCGTCGCTGCACGCCACCGTGCCGGGCCCGAACAGCTCCTGGTTGAGCTGCACCATCGCGTGCAGCGGATTGACCCGGCCGGGGATCATCCCGGTCTGCACCCCGTCCTGCCTGAGCGGGAGGGCGAGGGGGATGCGCCGGCCGGTGCGCACGCAGGCGGCGGCCTCGCGGACGACGGCGTCCGTGATCAGGTTCAGGGTGCCGATCTCGTCGTCCGCCCCCCAACGCCCCCAGTTGTTCACGCGTTTGGCGATCTCGTGGAACTCCTTTGGCAGCGTCATCCGGTGCCTCCCGGGGCTTGTGTCCGTGCGTCCGACGGGCCTTAAAATCTAACGGACCGTCAGAAACCGCGGGAAGGGGCCGGACGTGGGGAACTTCTTGGCAGGCAAGGTCGTCGCCGTCACGGGTGCCGGACGGGGCATCGGGCGCGCGGTCGCGCTCGCGGCGGCGGCCGAGGGGGCGAAGGTCGTCGTCAACGACTACGGGGTGTCCACCGACGGCACCTCACCGACCAGCGAGGTCGCCGACGCGGTCGTCAAGGAGATCGAGGCGGCGGGCGGCGCGGCGGTCGCCGTGGCCGACGACATCTCCACGATGGCGGGCGGCCAGCGGGTCGTCGACGTGGCGCTGTCCTCCTACGGCCGTCTCGACGGGGTCGTCTGCGTCGCCGGGATCCTGCGCGAACGCATGCTGTTCAACATGACCGAGGAGGAGTGGGACCCCGTGGTCGCCACCCACCTCAAGGGCACGTTCACCCTCTTCCGGGCGGCCTCGGCGGTGATGCGCGCACAGCGGTCGGGCACGCTGATCGGCTTCACCAGCGGCAACCACCAGGGCTCCGTCTCCCAGGCCAACTACAGCGCCGCGAAGGGCGGCGTCATCTCGCTGGTCCGCAGTGCCGCGCTGGGCCTGCACAAGTACGGGGTGACCGCGAACGCGGTGGCGCCGGTGGCCCGTACCCGCATGTCGGCCAACGTCCCCATGGAGCTGACCGAGATCGGTGAGCCGGAGGACGTGGCCGCGCTGGTGGTGTACCTGCTGTCCGACGGGGCGGCGGAGCAGGCGATCACCGGGCAGGTGTACACCATCGCGGGGCCGAAGATCGCGGTGTGGGCGCAGCCGAGGGAACTCCGTGCGGTGTACGGGGAGGGGGCGTGGACGCCGGAGCGGATCGCCGCGTTCCTGCCGGGGTCCGTGGGGGTGGATCCGATGCCGATGCTGTCCCGGCTCCAGGCGATGGAGAAGGCCGCGCGGGACGGGGAACGGCCCAACGCCTGATGGCTCGGGACAGCCCCGCGCCCCTTGCGGGCGCTTGACCTTAGGTGGCTTCAATGGATTTCGGGTTCAGTGAAGAGGATGACGCGTTTCGTGGTGAGGTCCGGGCGTGGCTGGCCGCCCATGCCGATCCTGGCTTGGACAAGCGCGCTTGGGAGCGCGCTCTCGGCAAAGCCGGCTGGATCGGGCTTGGCTGGGGGGAACCGGGATACGGCAATCGCACCGCCACTCTCACCCAGCAGGTCGCCTGGGCCGAGGAGTACGCGCGGTCGGGGGCGCCGCCGAGGTCCGGGCACATCGGGGAGAACCTGCTCGCTCCCACCCTGATCGCGCACGGCAGTGACGAGCAGAAGGGACGCTTTCTGCCTCCTGTGGCCGCGGGGGAGGAGCTGTGGTGTCAGGGGTACAGCGAGCCCGGGGCCGGGTCCGATCTGGCCGGGATCCGTACCGTGGCCGTGCGGGACGGGGAGCGGTACCGGATCAGCGGGCAGAAGATATGGACCTCGCTCGCCCATGAGGCCGACTGGTGTTTCGTGCTCGCCCGCACCGAGCCCGGCTCCCGCCGGCACCACGGGCTGAGCTTCCTGCTCGTCCCCATGGACCAGCCCGGCCGTATCGAGGTCCGGCCCATCCGGCAGCTGACCGGGACCAGCGACTTCAACGAGGTCTTCTTCGACGGGGCGCACGCGCGCGTGACGCATGTCGTCGGGGGCGAGGGGCAGGGCTGGCGGGTGGCGATGAGCCTGCTCGGGTTCGAGCGGGGGGTGTCGACCCTGGCCCAGCAGATCGGCTTCGCCGAGGAGCTGGGGCGGGTGGTGCGGGTCGCCGTGGAGACGGGGGCCGCGCGGGACCCGGTCGTGCGCGAGTGCCTCGTGCGGCAGTGGGCCGAACTGCGGACCATGCGCTGGAACGCCCTGCGCACCCTCGGCGGCTCCGGCGATCCCGGCGCGCCCAGTGTGGCCAAGCTGCTCTGGGCCGGCTGGCACCAGCGGCTGGGCGAGCTGGCGGTGCGGGTGCGGGGTGCGGCGGCCGCCGTGGGGCCCGTGGACTGGTCGCCGGCGGCGCCGTACGAACTCGACGCGGACCAGCACCTGTTCCTCTTCTCCCGGGCCGACACGATCTACGGCGGCTCGGACCAGGTCCAGCGCACGATCATCGCCGAGCGGGTGCTCGGTCTGCCCAGAGAGCCCAAGGGGGCCGTGTGATGCGTGGTGTGGTGTTCGACGGCAAGCAGGTCAGGGTCGTGGACGATCTCGCGGTGCGCGAGCCCGGGGCCGGTGAGGTACTGGTGGCGATCACCGCGGCGGGGCTGTGCCACAGCGATCTGTCCGTGGTGGACGGCACCATCCCGTTCCCGGTGCCGGTGGTGCTGGGACACGAGGGTGCCGGGGTGGTCGAGGCGGTCGGCGCCGGGGTCACCCATGTCCGGCCCGGCGACCATGTGGCGCTGTCCACGCTCGCCAACTGCGGCGCGTGCGCGGAGTGCGACCGGGGCCGGCCCACCATGTGCCGGCAGGCGATCGGCCGCCCCGGCAAACCGTTCACGCGGGGCGCGGCGGACCTGGTGTACCAGTTCGCCGCCAACTCGGCCTTCGCCGAACGCACGATCGTCAAGGCCGTACAGGCGGTCCGGATCCCGGACGACATCCCGCTGGAGTCCGCCGCGCTCATCGGGTGCGGGGTGCTCACCGGGGTGGGGGCGGTGCTGAACCGGGCGCGGGTGGACCGGGGGGAGAGCGTCGTCGTCATCGGGACCGGCGGGATCGGGCTGAACGTCATCCAGGGCGCGCGGCTCGCGGGGGCGCTCAGGATCGTCGCCGTGGACGCCAATCCGGCCAAGGAGGCGGTGGCCCGGCAGTTCGGCGCGACCGACTTCCTGACCTCGACGGAGGGCGTGCAGGACATCCTGCCCACGGGCGCCGACCACGCCTTCGAGTGCGTCGGCCGGGTGGAACTGATCCGGCAGGCCATCGACCTCCTCGACCGGCACGGGCAGGCCGTCCTGCTCGGGGTCCCGCCGGCCACGGCCGAGGCGTCCTTCCTCGTCTCCTCCCTGTACCTGGACAAGTCCGTCCTGGGCTGCCGCTACGGCTCCTCGCGCCCCCAGCGGGACATCGCCCTGTACGCCGAGCTGTACCGCCAAGGACGGCTGCTGCTCGACGAGTTGGTGACCGCCGTGTATCCGGTGGAGGACTTCGAGAAGGCCCGGGCGGACGCCGAGGCGGGGCGGGTGGCGCGGGCGGTGCTGACGTTCTGACGGACGGACGGCCCGCCGTCTAGACGGACGTCCCGCTGACCGCCGTCCGGAAGGTGCGCCGGTAGGCCGTCGGTGTCACGCCGAGGGCCTGCTGCAGATGCTGGCGCATCGACTGGGCCGTGCCGAAGCCCGCCTCGCGGGCCACCTGGTCGATGGACAGGTCGGTGGTCTCCAGCAGATGGCGGGCGCGTTCGACACGCTGCTGGGTGAGCCACTGGCCGGGGCTGACGCCGACCTCCTCGCGGAAGCGGCGGGTGAAGGTGCGTACCGACATGGACTCCTGCGCGGCCATGTCGCGCAGCTGGATCGGCTCGTGCAGCCGGCCGAGCGCCCAGGCGCGGGCGGCGGTCGTGGTGGCCAGCTGCGGGTCGGGGACGGGGCGTTCGATGTACTGGGCCTGGCCGCCGTCGCGGTGCGGCGGTACGACGGTCCGCCGGGCCACGTCGTTGGCGACGGCCGCACCGAAGTCGCGGCGCACCATGTGCAGGCACAGGTCGAGCCCGGCGGCCACCCCGGCCGAGGTGAGCACGTCGCCGTCGTCGATGAACAGCACGTCCGCGTCCACCCTGATCTTCGGGAACAGCCGCTGGAAGCGCTCGGCGTCGGCCCAGTGCGTGGTCGCCGGGCGGCCGTCGAGGTATCCGGCGGCGGCGAGGACGTAGACGCCGGTGCAGATGGAGGCGAGCCGGGTGCCGGGGCGGACGCGGGCGAGGGCGGCGGCCAGTTCCCCGGTCAGCCGGCCCTCCTCGAAGACCGGACCGAGCTCGTACGACGCCGGGACGATCACCGTGTCGGCCTCGGCCAGCGCCTCCGGGCCGTGCCCGATGTGCACGGCGAAGTCCGCGTCCGTCTCGACCGGCCCGGGCGGCCGTACGGAGCAGGTCACGACCTCGTACAGAGGCCGGCCCCGCTCGTCCACGGGGCGGCCGAAGATACGGTGCGGGATGCCCAGCTCGAAGGGGAGGAGGCCGTCCAGGGCGAGGACGACGACCCGGTGCGGACGGAATTCCTCAGCGGCAGCGGCCATGGCCCGATCCTAACGAATACTGTCCTTCGGGCCACTCGATGCGCGGGACCCGAAATCGCAGGCTCTATGACGTGACTCAGACAAGCCCAGCCGCCGCCCCCGCCCAGGCCGCCCCGCCGCCCGCCCGGCGCTCTCGCGTGCACCGCGCCTGGTTCGTCGCCGCCGTCACCTTCGTCACGATCATCGGCGCGGCCGCCTTCCGCTCCCTGCCCGGCCTGCTGATCGACCCGCTGCACCAGGAGTTCGGCTGGTCGCGCGGCACCATCGGCGTGGCCGTCTCCCTCAACCTCGCGCTCTACGGCCTCACCGCCCCCTTCGCCGCCGCGCTGATGGACCGGTTCGGCATCCGCCGGGTGGTCGCCGCCGCGCTGCTCGTCATCGCGGCAGGTTCGGGCCTGACCGTGTGGATGACGGCGGCCTGGCAGCTGTGGCTGTGCTGGGGTCTGCTGGTGGGCCTCGGCTCCGGCTCGATGGCCCTGGCCTTCGCGGCGACGGTCACCAACCGCTGGTTCACCGAGCGGCGCGGCCTGGTCAGCGGCATCCTCACCGCCGCCTCCGCCTCCGGCCAGCTGATCTTCCTGCCGCTGCTGTCCTGGCTGTCCGAACACCACGGCTGGCGCCCGGCGGCGGTGACCGTCGCCCTGGCCGCCCTCGCCGTCGTCCCCTTCGTCTGGATCCTGCTGCGCGACCACCCGGCCGACGTCGGTGTGAAGCCGTACGGCGCGCGGGAGTTCATGGCCAAGCCGCCGCCGGTGACCGGCGCCGCCCGCCGCACGCTGGGCATCCTGTCCACGTCCGTACGCACCGGCACGTTCTGGCTGCTGGCCGGCACCTTCGCGATCTGCGGGGCCTCCACCAACGGCCTGGTCCAGACCCACTTCGTGCCCGCCGAGCACGACCACGGCATGCCGGTCACCACGGCGGCCTCGCTGCTCGCGGTCGTCGGCGTGTTCGACGTGGTCGGCACGATCGCCTCCGGCTGGTTCACCGACCGCTTCGAACCGCGCCGCCTGCTGGCCGTGTACTACGCCCTGCGCGGCCTGTCGCTCCTCTTCCTCCCGATGCTGCTGGGCCCGTCCGTCCACCCGCCGATGCTCTTCTTTATCGTCTTCTACGGCCTCGACTGGGTGGCCACCGTCCCGCCCACGCTGGCCCTGTGCCGCGAGCAGTTCGGCGAGGACAGCGCCATCGTCTTCGGCTGGGTCCTCGCCTCGCACCAGATCGGCGCGGCCCTCGTCGCCTACCTCGGCGGCGTCGCCCGCGACGTCTTCGGCACCTACGACCTCGTCTGGTACGCCTCGGGCGCCCTGTGCGCGGCGGCGGCCCTGATGTCCCTGGTGATCCGCAGGGCCCCGGCGGCTCCTGCGCCGGCGTTGTCCTGAAACCGCGCTCGCGCAAGCGCCCGTCGGGTGGGTCTCAGGCGCCGAGCCGCCCGAACCGCCCCCGGTGGAACAGCAGCGGATCGCCGCCCCCGTCCGCGCCCAGGGCGTCCACCCGGCCCACGACGATCAGGTGGTCGCCCCCGGTGTGCACGGCCTGGACCGTGCAGTCGATCCAGGCGGCCGTGCCGGACAGGCGGGGGGAGCCGGAGGCGGGGGCCGCGTCGTACGCCACCCCGGCGAACTTGTCGGTGCCGCTGGCCGCGAAGGCGCGGCACAGATCGCCCTGGCCGGTGGCGAGGACATTGACGCAGAAGACGCCGGCCCGGGCGATGCGCGGCCAGGTGGTGGACGTACGGCCCACCAGGAAGCAGACCAGGGGCGGTTCGAGGGAGAGGGAGGAGAAGGACTGGCAGGCGAAGCCGGCGGGGCCCGGTTCGCCCTCGGCGGCCGGGGCGGTGATGACCGTGACGCCGGTCGCGAAGTGCCCCAGCACCCGCCGGAACTCGCCCGGCTCCACCGGCGCCCGCTCGTCGGCGCGGACGCACCGCAAGTCCGGTCGCGGCAACGGCTCCACGTGCCTCGGTGCCGGGGCCGACCTGAGATAACGGACGGCTGCCGCTGCCGCCCCTGCGTGTCCCATCACACCTCCATTGAAAGTGACGAACCGTCAGATTGGAAGCCCCGGCGACGGTACTTCACCGCCCCCGGAACTCCGGGCTTCTGCGCTCCAGGAACGCCCGCAGGCCCTCCTGGGCGTCCTCGGTCGTCATGTTGATCTCCTGGGCCCAGGCCTCCGCCGCGAAGGCGGTCGCGCGGTCCGCGTCGAGGGAGGTGTTCACCAGATGCTTGGTCAGGGCCAGGGCCCTGGTGGGGCCGGTGGCCAGCCGGGCGGCCCACTCACGGGCCGTCTTCGCCAGCTCCTCGTCCGGTACGACCCGGTTGACCAGGCCGAGCCGCAGCGCGTCCGGCGCCGGGAGCGCGTCCCCGAAGAACATCAGCTCCTTCGCCCGGTGGGGACCCAGCAGGCGGGGCAGGAGGTGGGCCCCGCCCGCGTCCGGGACCAGGCCCCGCCGTACGAACACCTCGATGAAGCGGGCCGACTCGGCGGCCAGCACCAGGTCGCAGGCCAGCGCCAGATGTGCGCCCAGGCCCGCCGCCGTACCGTTCACGGCGGCGATCACCGGCTTCTCGCAGTCCAGGACGGCGCAGATCAGACGCTGTGCGCCGACGCGCAGTACCCGTGCCACGTCGCCCGCGACCCGGTCGCCGCCGCCCGGGCCGCCGCGCAGGTCCGCCCCCGCGCAGAAGCCGCGCCCGGTGCCGGTCAGGACCACCGCCCGTACCTCCGGGTCCGCCGAGGCCTCGGCCAGTACGTCGATCAGCCGGTCGCGCAGGGCGGGGGTGAGGGCGTTCAGGGCCTCCGGGCGGTTCAGGGTCAGCCGGGCGACCTGCTCGCTCCGCTCGACCTCCAGCTCGCTCATCGGCACACCACCAGCGCGTCCAGCGCCACCGCGCCCTGTCCCCGGGGCAGCACCATCAGCGGGTTGATGTCCAACTCGGCGATGTGGTCGCTGAGTTCGAGCGCCATGCGCTGGACCCGCAGGACGACCTCCACCAGGGCGTCGAGGTCGGCCGGCGGGCGGCCCCGGACGCCGTCCAGCAGGGTCCGGCCGCGCAGCTCGGTGAGCATGGCGCGGGCCTGGTCCTCGCCGAACGGCGGGACGCGGATCGCCGCGTCGTGCAGGACCTCCACCAGCACACCGCCGAGGCCCACCGTCACCGTCGGGCCGAACAGGTCGTCGTGCGTGGCCCCGACGACCATCTCCACGCCCTGCTCGACCATCTGGCACACCAGGATCCCGTCCAGCGGGACCCCCTCGTAGCGGGCGATGTCGGTCAGCTCGCGGTAGGCGTCGCGGACCTGGCTCGCCGAGGTCAGCCCGATCTTCACCAGGCCGAGTTCGGTCTTGTGGGCGATCTGCGCGCCGGAGGCCTTCATCACCACCGGGTAGCCGACCTGGGCGGCCGCGCGTACGGCCGCCGCCGCGCTGGTCACCAGCTGTTCGCGCGGCACCCGGATGCCGTAGGAGCGCAGCAGCTGCTTGGCCGCGTGCTCGCTGAGCTGCTGGCCCGGGCGCATCAGCGCCTCGGCCTTGCGGAAGGAGGGGGAGGGGGTGCGCGGGGCCTCGTCGAAGGGGGAGCGGTAGTCGCTCACGAAGCGGTGGTGGTCCAGCCAGGCGCGTACGGCCGTGAGGCAGTTGCCCACCGTGCGGAAGGTCGCCACCCGGGAGGAACCGAGCAGGACGTCCCGGTACGCGGCCTCCGTGCCGACCGGCGAGCCCCACACCACGCAGACCAGCTTGTCCGTCTCCTCCGCCGCGTCGACCAGATCCTGTACGAGCTTGTCGCTGAGCGGCGGGAAGGGGCCCGTGACCGGGCAGATCAGGACCCCGACCGAGGGGTCGGCGAGCAGCGCGTCGATGATCTTCCGGCCGCGCCAGTCGCCGACCGGATGCCCCCCGTTGTCCACCGGGTTGGCCACGCTCAGGTACTCCGGGATCCACTGGTGCAGCTCCGTCTGCCTGGCCTCCGACAGACGCGGCAGCCGCAGTCCGGCCGCCGCGGCCAGGTCGGCGGCATGGGCGCCGGTGCCACCGGAGATGGAGTACACGGCGACCCCGTCCGCCAGCGGAGCCCGCGCCCGCGCCAGCAGGCTCGCGGTGTCCTGGAGTTCGTCGAGCCCGTCGACGCGGACGACCCCGTACTGGCGCATCGCCGCGTCCACCACGTCGTCGGCGCCGGTGAGCTTGCCGGTGTGCGAGGCGGCCGTACGCGCGCCGGTCTCGGTGCGGCCCACCTTCACCGCGACCACCGGCACCTTGCGGCGGGCGGCGCGGTCGGCGGCCAGCAGAAAGGCGCGGCCGTCCTTGAGGCCCTCCACGTAGGCGGCGATGGCGCCGACCTCGGGCTGCTCGGCGAAGTAGGAGATGAAGTCGGCCGTCTCCAGGTCGGCCTCGTTGCCGGTCGGCGCCCAGTGCGAGAGCCGGATGCCCAGCTCCTGGAGGGCGTAGACCGGGCGGCCCTGGTGGCCGGACTGGGTGATCAGGGCGATCGCCGGGCCGGTCAGGTCGTCCCGGAAGCGTTCGAAGGCGTTCAGGTTGGTGTTCGGGCCCAGCAGACGCAGGCCCGAACGGCGCACGGCGTCCGCGAGCCGCTCCTGTGCCTCGGCGCCCGCCCGGCCGGTCTCGGCGAACCCGGAGGCGAAGGCGACCGCGAACTTCACCTTGGCCTCGGCCAGTTGCTCGATCACCGGCAGCGGGTCGGCCACCAGGAGCACGGCCAGGTCGATCTGGCCGGGCGGCAGTTCGGTGACGGATGCGGCGCAGGGTATGCCGAAGACCGACGGGCGCGTCGGATGCACCGGATGCACCCGCGCCCCGACCCGCTCGGCCCACGCCAGCAGCTGCCTGGTGATACCGGTGTTCGGCCGCCCCTCGGTGTCCGAGGCGCCGATCACGGCGACCGACTCGGGCCGGAAGAAGCGGGTGAGATCGGGTACGTCCGCGTACAGCGGGCGCCCGCTGACGTCGAGGTCGTCGACCCGGTCGTGGACGGCGGGCCCGGGCCGCTGCTCGCCGCAGGCGATGGCCCGGGCCCGGCGGGAGTCGGTGGTGAGGGTGCCGTGGGTTGATCCAAGCATCGGTCCGCCCCGCTCCTGTGAGACAGCACAATTAAACTGACGCAGTGTCAGATTACTGAACTGACGCAATGTCAGGAACGGGTCGGAGCCGCAAAGTTACCGTCGGGTGCGCAGGTCCTTGGCCGCCGCTCTGGCGATCTTCCCGGCGTCCAGCGCCATCTCCCGGAACATCCCGCTGATCGGGTTGGTGAACCCGGTGAAGTACAGACCGGGCGTCTGCGCGGGGCTGCGGCCGCCGTGCACGACCGGCTTTCCGCGGCCGTCGAGGACATCGAGATGCCCGACCAGCCCCTCCAGCGCCCGCGCGTACCCCGTCGCCGCGATCACGGCGTCCGGTTCGATCCGGCCGCCGTCGGCGAGGACCACCTTCCCGTCCTCGAAGGACTCGACGGCGGCCACGATCTCCACCTTGCCCGCGCGCACGGCGTCGACCAGGCCGACGTCCTGCACCGGGATCGCGCCCTGCTCGACCCTGCTGTACAGGCCGGTGTCCGGACGGGGCAGCCCGTGCGCCGACAGGTCCGGCATGGTCGCCTTCGCCAGCGGCCCGGCCAGCCGGTCCACCAGCCCCACCGGCAGCCGTCGTACCAGCACGCCGGTGTACTGGGCGGCCCAGCCCAGCGTCGAGCGGCGCAGGATGTGCGGGGCGGTCCGTACGGCCAGCCGCACTCGCGCGGCCCCGCCCTCCACCAGGTCGACGGCGATCTCCGCACCGGTGTTGCCGATCCCGACGACCAGCACGTCGCGGCCCTCGTACGGCTTCGGGTCGCGGTAGCGGCCCGCGTGCAGCAGCTCGCCGGTGTAGTCGTCGCGGCCCGGCCAGTCGGGCAGCCGCGGGGTGTGGTTGTAGCCGGTCGCGACGACCACCGCGCTGCCGGTCAGCTCGCGCCCGCCGGAGGCGTGCAGCAGCCAGCCGGTGCCGTCCCCGGTCCGCTCCACGCGGAAGGCCTCCACGCCGGTGACGATCTCCAGCTCGTGGTGCTCGGCGTACTTCTCCAGATAGCGCACCACGTCGTCCCGGGCGACCCAGCGCCCGGACTTCCGGGGGATCTTCAGGCCGGGCAGCGCGGACAGCCGCCGTGTGGTGTGCAGGTGGAGCCGGTCGTAGTGGCCGCGCCAGGAGGTGCCCACCCGGTCGGACTTCTCCAGGACCACCGCCCGTATGCCCCGCGCCCGCAGCGCGTACGCGGCGGCCAGACCGCCCGGACCGGCGCCGATGACGTACACCGGGCGGTCGGCGGGGGTCGGGGAGAGGTGCGCGGGGGCGGGACGGGAGGCGGCCATGAGCGCGAGCGTAATCACCCACCTGGTTGATGGGTCTCGGTCAAGACCGGAATTGGTTGCGGATTGATCACGGGTGTACGGGAATGGGTCGTATCCGGTGAAGAGGCAACCGGAACAAGGGCAGTTGCTGATGAGCCGGTTGCCGATGGGTCAGGTGCCGATGGGTCAGATGGCGGGTCACCGCTTCCCGGTGCGGTGACCGGTGACCTTCCCGATCCAGGTGATGAAGTCGCCCGGGTCGTCGTTGGCGCCATGGCCCTGGTCCCAGTAGTAGAGGTGGTCGACCTCGTCGCCGAGGCCGGCCGCGGCGGCGGCCAGGTTCGCGGAGACCGTCAGCGCGGTGTCGGAGTCCTTGGTGCCCAGCCGGATCCACCAGTGCTTCGTGCGGTACGGGTTGGCCTTCTCCACCAGGTGGTACATCGGGTTCATCAGCCGCAGTTTCGCGGGGATGTCGGCGGCGACCCGTCTGCCGTTGAGCCCGGTGCTGTCGTGCTCGGCGCCGTAGGCCGTGAAGTGACGGTTCGCGGTGGTCCCTGCGCCGAACTCGTTGTTCTCGCCGGCCGACAGGTCGAAGGCGTCGAAGGCCGGGGTCGTCTTCTTGCGGGCGCCGACATGGGTGAGGAAGTCGTCCCAGGTGAAGGTCGCCCTGCCGCCGGACCAGGTGAGGAAGGGGTTGGTGGCCAGATAGGCCGCGCGGTCCGCGTCCGACAGGCCGGTCAGGTACGTGGTGGCCGACGGCTGCAGATACCGCTCGACCAGGTAGGTGTCGTAGGTGCGGGCGGTCAGCGGCCCGAAGCCGCCCGGTCCGCGCAGCTTCAGCCGGGCCTGGTACTCGGCGAACTGCGCCCGCAGCTGCCTGGACACCCTCTGGTCGACGACCTTCCCGGTGGACTGGGTGACGTTGGTGCCCCAGTTCCACTCGTAGGCGCCGTCCGCGTGCTCCAGGTCGGTGATCGGGCACCAGGCGCCGGTCGCGAAGATCGCGTCGGAGGCGTCGGCCGCGCCCAGCTCCGTCAAGTACGGGTCGTAGAGCGGACTGTCGCCGGAGGCGCCCAGCAGTGCGGAGAGGGCGCCGCCCGCGCTGGTGCCGGCGGAGACGATCCGGTCGGTGTCGCCGGGGATGCGGCCCTTGTTGAAGCGGACGTACCGCACGGCGGCCTTCAGATCCACGATCGCGGCGGCCGCGGTGCCGTAGTACTCACCGTCGGCGTTCTTGAGCGTACGGCCGCGCGCCCCCGGCTCGACCACCACGTACCCGGCGGCCAGCGCCAGCAGCTGGTTGGTGCTGAGGGCACCGCCGGTGGTGTTGGTGGCGCCGCCCGCCCCCGGTGCCGAGGCGGAGGGTGCGGCGCTTGCGGAGGGCGCCCCGCTCGGCGTGCCGCCGCCTGCCATGCCCCCGCCGCCGATCCCGGTCGCGTCGGCGACCGAGGACGGCATGTAGCCGCCGATGGAGTTCGCGAACAGGATGGGCGCGTTCGAGGCGTCCACGGCGGCGCCGTCGATCTCGACCGGGACGCTGACGTTCAGGCTCTGGTACGTCCTGTCGACCGGGGCGGCGACATAGGGGATCGCCTTCCAGAAGTGATACGTCACCGAGTGAGCGGTACCGGCGGTGTCCGTGACGCCGGTCGTGAGCCTGGTGTACGCGTGCGGGTCGAAGACGAGCGAGTCCGAGGCGGACGCTGAGCCGCTCGACGCCTGAGCGCTCAGCGCGATCCCGCCGACCGCGGCGACACCGGCGGTGGCGCCGATGCCCATGACGACCGTCCTGCGCCCGACTGCCCTGTGCTTCACCTTGCTGCCTTTCGTCCGGCGGGCTCTGTGGCCTTGCGCTTGCGAAGCTAGTTTGTCGCCAACAAAATCGTCAACAATCTGCGGGGGATTCGGGGGCGATTCAGGAGTGATTCAGGGCGGACGCACAGGTGGGCTTTACGGCACATCTGACGTACCGTCAGATTCATGGACTCCATATGGCTGGACGGCGCTCAGTGGCTGGCCGTGCTGCGGGTCGGCCTCGGGCTGTGGTGGCTGGAGAGCTGGCGGCACAAGGACAAGAAGGCGTGGTTCGAGCGGGGCAGCGGCATCGCCTGGGCGGCGGAGATCGCGGAGAAACACCGCTGGGCGCCGGTGCGTACGGGCTTCGAGACGATGGTGAAACCGCGCCCGAAGCTGATGGCGTACGTCGTCGCGTACGCCGAACTCTCCCTCGGCCTCGGCCTGGTCCTCGGCTTCCTGACCCCGGTGGCCCTGATCGGCGGCCTGCTGCTGAACGTCGTCTACTTCGTGCTGATGATCCACGACTGGGCGGAGCAAGGCCAGAATTCGATGATGGCGCTGATCTGCGTGGTCGGCTTCTTCGGCATGTCCTGGCAGTCCTGGTCGCTGGATGCCTGGCTGGGGTGGTTCTGATGGGCGAGCCGCAGGGGGGTGGTTCTGATGGGCGACATTCAGTCGTGGTTCTCATGGTGGTTCTGACGGGCCGGCTGCGGGGGTGCCTCTCATGAGCGCGACACGCTACGACATCCCCGAGCCCGACGCCTTCACGCGCCCGTACTGGGAGGCGGCCGCGCGGGGCCGGCTGCTCGTCCGCCGCTGCGGGGCCTGCGGCCGGGCCCACCACTACCCCCGCGAGTTCTGCCCGCACTGCTGGAGCGAGGACGTGACCTGGGAGGAGGCGAGCGGCCGGGCCGCGCTCTACACCTGGTCCACGGTCCACCGCAACGACCTGCCGCCCTTCGGGGAGCGCACGCCGTACGTCGCCGCCGTGGTCGATCTGGCGGAGGGGCCGCGGATGATGACGGAGGTCGTGAACTGCGCGGAGGGGGCCCTGACGGCCGGGATGGCGCTGCGGGTGACGTACCGGGAGGGAAAACCGGTGTTCGAACCCGGCGACTGAGTCCGATCATGGGGCGCATGCGCCCCGAGAACTGGCACCTCACCGAAGACCTCGACGAGTTCCTCGCTCGTGCGGGCGGATTCCTGCACTCCCGCCCGGCCCTGCACACGGTGCCGCTGACGGTGACGGACGCACTGCGCCGCCGCGGCCTGCACTTCTTGGGTCCTGAGAACCCCGTCTTCGGCATCCTGTACGGCGAAGACGATGACAGTGGCGACGGCGACGGCGACGGCGTCGGCGGTGGCGGTGGCGGTGGCGTCGGCGGTGGCCGTGCCGGTTCGGTGCGCGCACTCCTGCTCCACACCCCGCCGTTCCCCGTCCACGTCACCGCGCTCACCGCGCCGGAGGCCGACGCCCTGGCGGCCCGGTTCGCCGGCGTGGGCCACCCGGTCCCCGGGCTCTGCGGACCGCGGGGGACAGCGGAGGCGTTCGCGGCGGCCTGGCAGCGGCGCACGGGTACGGCGGGCACGGTCGCCCAGCACCAACGGCTTTACCGGCTGGGCGAGTTGACGTCTCCGGAGCCGGCGCCCGAGGGGCGGGCGCGGCTCGCGGACGGCGGAGACCGTGAGGTGCTGGCCCGCTGGTACGGCGAGTTCCACGAGGCCGTCGGAACGCGGCAGGGGCAGGACCCGGCCGAGTGGGCCGAGGCCCGCCTCGCCCATGACGGCGTGACCTTCTGGGAGACGGTCGACGGCACGCCCGTCTCCATGGCCGGGACCACCCCGGAGATCGCGGGCCAGGTCCGCATCGCCCCGGTCTACACCCCGGCCGAACTGCGCGGCCGAGGGTACGCGGGCGCCGCCACGGCGGAGGCGAGCCGCGCCGCACGCGAGGCCGGGGCCGCGGAGATCCTCCTCTTCACGGACCTCGCCAACCCGACGAGCAACGGGCTCTACCAACGGATCGGGTACCGGCCGGTGGCGGACTTCGCTGTGTGGAGGTTCGGGGGCGAGTAGCGGCCGACGCGGCTCCGGCCTCGTGGACCGGCTGTCGCGTGTACCCGTACACCGCCCGGACGCGGGCCCCGTTCTCGGCGCGCGGTACGAGACCGGCGGCGGCACGGCGCTCGTCGAGGTGCTCGGGGTCCTCGACGGGCTGCGCGCGCAGTCCGTCGGCGTTCCGGATGCGCCGGGGTGCCGTAGACCTGGGGTGGCGGCGAGGTCGGGGCGGCGCGGGGGCATGGGGGGTCATCCTTCGGATGAGGCTCCTGGGCAGGAGCGCCTTCGGTACGGGCCGACCTGCCCGGCGGCAGGAACGGCTCGGTCGATTCCCGTTCGGCATGGGCGGGTTATCCGCGTGCCACGCCGTCATTCCCCGAGCTCGGGGACGTCTCGCCGTCTTGCGTTCGCGGCGCCCATCTCGGTCATGCCACTAAACCAGTGTATCCAGTCACTAAGTTTAGTCATTGCGCTTTTTGACTGAGTTCACTTACGGTGGTGGTGTCCGGCGGCGGCGACCGCTCCGGACGGAAAACCCCTCCGGACAGAAAAGGGGACCTCCCCCCATGACCGTCACCCCACCCCGCATCGCGATCGTCGGCGGCGGACCCGCCGGGCTGATGTGCGCCCGCATCCTGCAGCTGCACGGCATCGAGCCGGCCGTCTACGACGCCGACGCGGCCGTGGACTCCCGTGACCCGGGAGGCACACTCGACCTGCACGCCGACGCCGGCCAGATCGCGCTGGAGGACGCCGGCCTGATGGACGCCTTCATGGCGCTGGCCCGCGTCGAGGGCCAGGCCATGGCCCGCCGGGACCACCACGGCACCGTCCTGGCCGAGTTCGTCCCGGCCGAGGGCGACACGGCGGCCCCCGAGATCGACCGCGGCCAGCTGCGCAGGATGCTCTTCGAACACCTCAGGCCCGGCACCGTCCGCTGGGGGCACGAGCTGGTCCACGTCGCCCCGGCCGGTGACGGGACACACCACCTGGAGTTCGCGGGCGGCATCCGCGTGCAGGCCGACCTGGTCATCGGGGCCGACGGAGCCTGGTCGAAGGTCCGTCCCCTGCTCACCGAGGCGGTGCCGCAGTACCTCGGGGTCTGCTTCCTGGACGTCCGGTTCGACGACGTCGGCACCCGGCACCCCGGGATCGCCGCGCTCGTCGGTGACGGCCACCTGTTCGCCAACGACAACGACGGCCGCGCGGTGATCGTCCAGCGCAACAGCAACGACGTGGTCCGCGGTTACATCGCCTTCCGCGCCCAGGCCGAGTGGCACACCGAAGCCGCCGTGGACCCGGCCGACCGCGACGCCGTCCGCGCCTTCCTCCTGCGGGAGTTCAGCGGCTGGTCAACGGCCATGCGCCCGCTGCTCACCGACAACGACGGCGACTACGTACCCCGCTCCTTCCGGGCCCTGCCCGCACCCCTGACCTGGGGCCGGCTTCCCGGCGTCACGCTCATCGGCGACGCCGCCCACCTGATGGCGCCCTTCGGCGGACACGGCACCAACCTCGCCCTCCTCGACGCCGCCGAACTCGCGCACGCCATCGTCAAGGAGGACACCGTCGACAAGGCCGTCACGCGCTACGAGGCAACGATGTTCCCCCGGTCCGGCGAACTCGCCACCAGCTCCAACGACGCACTCCGGGACTTCTTCGCCACCACGTCCCCGGACGCCCCGCACCTCCCCCCGGACCACGCCCAGGAGCACGAGGACTACAGGACCAGGGCAGCCGAATACCGCCGCCGGCGAGCCGAAGCCGACCACGCATAGGGGCGTCGTCGACATCGCCGGTCGAGCGGGGGCGGCGAAGAAGTGCCGGACGGGGTCTCAACGCCGTGCGTGGCGGATCTTCAGCCGTCCGAACCCCATGGTTCCGGAGATCCGGATCCTCGGCCCGCCGGGGCGGGAGCGTCGCGGAGTCCGGTAGCGCGAGTCCTTCCACCCGGTGTGCAGATCCCCGACGTCGACGATCGCGTCGCGAGGCACCGTGATCCTGGCCTTGCCGGTGCCGAGTCGCAGCTCGATGTCGACCGCCGGATGTTCGAAAACGGCCCGGGACAGGTCGAGATACACCCTTCCGAACGCGGACTCGACCTTGAGCGTCCGCGGTACCCGCCAGGTGCCGCGTCGCCGGATCCGTCCGGCGGCGGCGGCGATCGTGGACGTGGTGCCCGCGTTCTCCTTTGGGAGCGAGGCCAGAACCGGCACGAGCTCGTCGTGCGTCCTGGCGGTGAGCACCCGGTCGAGGGCTTCGTCCATCTCCTCGTGCGAGATGTGCCCTTCGGCGTACGCCTCCTGCAGGCGCCGAACGGCCGTGTCGCGAGCGTCGTCGACGATCGGCGACGACGGGTCTTCCGGCACAGGGGTCACCGTCCCACTCTAGTGCCGTGCCGACCACGCGGACACGCCAATGCCCCCAGCGGGCACGGCAATTGACCGGCCGAAGGCAGGGTTACGGCGCTACGGCGCTACGGCCAGAGCAACGTCCTGCTCCATCCGGACCCCGCCCTCCGGTACTCCAGCCGTACATGCCGTCGCTCCGGGTCCCCCTGGAAGAACTCCACGGTCTCGGGGCGCAGCCGGTACAGCGTCCAGGTCGGGGACGGCTCGGCCGGGTTCGCCCGGGCCCGGTCCCAGGCCGCCTCCGATGCCCGCCGCAGTTCCTCGACCGAGGACAGTTCCTCGCTCTGGCGGCCGGTGAGCGCCGCGGCCAGCGCGCCCGTCGAGCGTGCGTGCAGGTCCGCCTGGCTCTCGCCGGACGGCGCCGTCGTCACCGGCCCGCGCACCCGCACCTGGCGGCCCAGCACCGGCCAGTAGAAGGCCAGGGCCGCGTACGGATGCGCGGCGAGGGCACGGCCCTTGCGGCTGCTGTCGTGCGTGGCGAAGGCCCAGCCGTCCGCGTCGGCGCCGTGCAGCATCACGATCCGTACGTCGGGCTCGCCCGCCTCGTCCACGGTGGCCAGCGACATCGTGTGCGGCTCCGGCTGCCCGGCCGCCACCGCGTCCGCGAACCAGCCGGTGAAGAGCGCGAGGGGGGCGGCCGGGGCCGTGTCCGGGTCGAAGGGGCGCAGGTCCGTGACCTCCGGGTCCCATACCCGCAGCGGCCTCAGCAGCGCGTGAAGATCCGTTTCCATGCCCCGAGTATCGCGACGAGGACCAGGGCCCGCGGCCACCCGCCCCGGTCAGCGGCCAAGGACCACGGTCCCGGCAGAGCAGAACCAGCCGCCCGTCCCCGAGGCCACCCCCAGCCTCGGCACCTGTCCGTCCCGCGTCCGCACCTGCCGCTCCCCGCCCTCCCCCCGCAGCTGCCGCACCGCCTCCACCAGCAGGAACAGGCCGCGCATGCCCGGGTGTTGGGCCGACAGGCCGCCCCCGTCCGTGTTCACCGGCAGCTCCCCGCCCCGCACCAGCAGCCGCCCCTTCTCCACGTACGCCCCGCCCTCGCCCTTCCCGCAGAAGCCCAGGTCCTCCAGGGTCACCAGGGTCATATAGGTGAAGGCGTCGTAGATCTCCGCGAAGTCGATCTCGGACGGACGTACTCCGGCCCGTTCGAGGGCGAGCCGGCCGCTCACCGCCGCAGGTGAGACCGTGAAGTCCGGCCACTCGGACATCGCCGCGTGCGAGACGTGCTCGCCGGTGCCGAGGATCCAGACGGGGTCCGTGCGGCAGTCCCGTACGTACTCCTCGGCCGCCAGCAGGACCGCCGCGCCGCCGTCCGAACGGATGCAGCAGTGCAGCTTGGTGAAGGGGTCGGCGATCATCGGGCCGGCCAGGACGTCGTCGACCGTGATCGGATCGCGGAACATCGCCTCCGGGTTCAGGGCCGCGTTCGCCCGGGCCTGCACCGCGACCTCGGCCAACTGCTCGACGGTCGTGCCGTGTTCGATCATGTGGCGGCGGGCGGCCATCGCGTACTTGGCGATCAGCGTGTGGCCGTAGGGCGCCTCGAACTGGAGCGGACCGCGCGCGCCGAAGGAGAGGTCGCCCGTCCGGCGGCCCGCCTTGACGTCGGCCCGGGCCGTCGAACCGTAGACGAGCAGGACGGCGTTCGCGTGGCCCGCCGCGATCGCGTCCGCCGCGTGCGCCGCCATCACCTCCCAGGTCGAGCCGCCGACCGAGGTGGAGTCCACCCAGGTGGGGCGCAGGCCCAGATACTCGGCGACCTCGACGGGGGCGAGCGTGCCGAGCCCGGCGGAGGCGAAGCCGTCCACCACCTCGCGGTCGAGCCCCGCGTCGGCCAGGGCGCGGCGGGCCGCCTGTGCGTGCAGGGTGTACGCGGTGGCGTCGGCCACCCGTCCGCAGTCGGCGAGGGCCACCCCGACCACGGCGACTTTCCGGCTCCCGGGGGCCATGAGAGGCCTCCTTCCCCTGTGCATATCGTTCCGGCACTCCTAATATGACGGTCCGTCAGATCCGGAGGGAAGAGCCATGGACGCCCGCTTCACCGCCGAACAGGACGAGATCCGCCGTACCCTGCGCGAACTCCTGCACAAGCGCTGCGGTCCCGAGGAGCTGCGCGCCGCCCTCGGTGCACCGGCCGGACACGACGGCGCCCTGTGGACCGCCCTCGCCGATCAGCTCGGCCTGCCCGGGCTCGCCCTGCCCGAGCGGTACGGCGGGGCCGGCGGTACGGTCGCCGAACTGGCCCTCGCCTGCGAGGAGACCGGCCGGGCACTCGCCCCCTCCCCGCTGCTCGCCACCTGCGTCCTCACCGCCCCGCTCGTCCTCGCCCTGGGCACGGAGGCCCAGCGTGCCGAGCTGCTGCCCCGGCTCGCCGCCGGTGCCCTCACCGCCACCCTTGCCGTCCCCGGCCCCGCCCTGGCCACCGCGCTGGCCCTGACCGGCGACAACGGCGCGTTCTCGGCCGGCGGCGGACGGGCCGGCGGCGTCCAGGCCCGGCACACGGCGGACGGCTGGCTGCTGTACGGGCAGGTCGACCAGGTGCTGGACGGACACGCCGCGGCCCTGCTGCTCGTCGCCGCCCACACCGGCGGCTTCGCCCGGTCCCGGACGCGGCTGTTCCTGGTGCCGGGAGACGCCCCGGGGGTCGTGCGCGCCCGGCAGACCGCCCTCGACGCCACCCGGCCCCAGGCCCGCGTCCAGTTGCGGGACGTGCGGGCCGAGGTGCTGGGGGAGGGGGGTGGTGAGGGGCAGTCGGGGGACACGGCCGAACTGTCCGCCCTCGCCGCCCTCGGGGACTCCGTCGCCACCGTGCTCGCCTGCGAGGCCGTCGGGGCGGCCGGCCGGGTGCTGGAGCGGACCGTGGAGTACGCCGGGCAGCGCGAGCAGTTCGGCCGGCCCATCGGCTCCTTCCAGGCGGTCAAGCACCGGCTGGCGGACGTGTACGTGGCGGTGCAGGCGGCACGCTCGGCCGCGTACTACGCCGCCTGGGCGACTTCACGGGGGGAGCGGACGGGCGGGCTGGCGCTCGCGCAGGCGCTGGAGGCGCTGCGGGGGGCCGCCGCCGAAGGCATCCAGCTGCACGGCGGGATCGGCTTCACCTGGGAGCACGACGCCCATCTGTACTTCAAGCGGGCGGCCGGGGACGAGCTGCTGTTCGGTCCGCCGCACCGGCTGCGGGACCGGGCCGCCGAGACCGCCGGGCTGTTCGGCGCCGGGGAGGTGGCCGTCTGATGGCCGGTCTCGGTGTCCGCCTCGTCCAGCGGGTCTCCGCCACCCGGACCTTCGCGAAGGTGGCCCCGCACGTCGTCCCCGCGCTCGACCGGACCGTGCACAAGCTCACCCGGGGCAAGGTGCTGCTCAGTGCCCAGATGCTGCCCGGGGTGATCCTCACCTCGACCGGAGCCCGCAGCGGACAGCCCCGCCGGACCCCGCTGGCCTGCATGCCGGAGCAGGGGGGCAAGAGCTGGCTGCTGGTCGGCTCCAACTTCGGACGCACCGGGCATCCGGCCTGGACGCACAATCTCCTCGCCCGTCCGGACGCCTCGATCAGCTGGAAGGGCCGGGACGTCCCGGTCACGGCCCGGCTGCTCACGGGGGAGGACCGCGCGGTGGCCTGGCGGGCGGTCCTGGCCTTCTGGCCGCCGTACGCCGCGTACCAGGGGCGGGTGACGAGGGAGATCCGCCTGTTCCGGATCACGGTGCGGTAGCGCTCCGCAGGGGTGCGGCGAACGGCGCGCCCCGCCACGACGGGCCCGCGGTCGACGACGGCCGGACCTACAGCGTGGCCAGCCGCTCCACCAGCAAAAACGCCCCGATCCCCAGCATCGCCGCCCCTGACGTCCGGGTCACCGCCCGAGCCGCCGCGGGCCGCGCGGCGAGCAGCGCGCGGGCGAGGACGCCCACGGTGGAGTAGACGGCCGCGCAGCACGCCATGTGGAGCAGGCCGAGGGCCGCCGTCTGGGCCGGGACCGGCAGATGGGCGCCGCGCAGGGTGAGGAACTGCGGGAGGACGGAGAGATAGAGCAGCAGGCCCTTGGGGTTCAGGCCGCTGATCGTGGCGCCGCGCAGGAAGAGCCGCCCCTCGCCGGCCGCCGGGGTCTCGTCCGCCGCCCCGGGTAGCGCCGGGCGGCGCAGCACTCCCCACCCCAGCCACAGCAGGTACCCCGCGCCCGCCACCGTCACGGCCGTCAGCAGCTGCGGCGAACCCGCGACCAGGACCGCCAGGCCCGCCGTCGCCAGAGCCGTGTGCAGGGCGTACCCCGAGACCAGGCCCGCCACCGCGCGCGGCACCGAGCGGCCGCGCAGCGCGGTCGCGATGACGTACGCCCAGTCGGCGCCCGGCACGCAGACCAGCAGCAGGTCCACGGCGAGGAAGGAGAAGAGCAGTCCTGAGTCCATGTCGGGGACATTAGGCGTGAATGGCTCGAAAGTGTTCCTGGAATTTGCTCGTCAGTCGAGGTTTTGGAGGAAGATCTGCCTCATGGACGACATGGACCGGAAAATCCTTGCCGAGCTGCAGCAGGACGGGCGGCTGACCGTGACCGAGCTGGCCGCACGGGTGCGGCTGAGCGTCTCGCCCTGTCACCGGCGGCTGCGCGAGCTGGAGCGCTCCGGGGCCATCGAGGGCTACCGGGCGGTGGTGGACCCGGCCGCGCTCGGGCTGAACTTCGAGGCGCTGGTCTTCGTGTCCATGCGGCAGGAGGACCGGGACACGGTCGCCGAGTTCGAGCGGGCGGTCACCGAGCTGGAGCACGTCCTCGACGCCCAGCGGCTGTTCGGCGAACCCGACTATCTGCTCCGGATCGCCACCGCCGACCTCGCCGCCTTCCAGCGGCTCTACGACGACCGGCTCGCGACCCTGCCGGGAGTGCAGCGGCTGACGTCGACGCTGGTGATGAAGCACGTCGTACGGGACCGGCCGCTGCCCGCAGAGCAGAGCAGGCGGTGACCCAGCCGCTCGGCGCGGATGGACCACCGCCTGCCAGACAGGACTTGGGGGCCGCGACGGGGCCCGGAACGGGGGTCTGGAAAAAGAAGGCGTGGGCTACTTGCTCGGCTTCTTGCCGGTCACGCCCAGGTGTACCAACAGGGCGAGGTTCGGCTTGAGTTCGGCCTGCTTCACACCCCAGGACTGGAAACCCTTCTGGTGTGCCGCCACCGCCGCGAGCATCGCGACCAGCGAGCCGGCCACCGCCGCCGGGTTCACGTCCTTGTCGACCCTGCCCTTGGCCTGCAGTTCGGCGATCGAGTCCGCGAGGGAGTTGTTCACCGAGTTAAGGATCTTCATACGGAGCTTGTAGAACCGTTTGTCCCCCTCGGCCGCGCCGAGGTCGACCACCCGCAGGATCGCGTCGTTCCTGCGCCAGAACTCCAGGAATCCGTCCACGAGTTCCTGCGCGGTCTGCCATCCGGACTTCCCGGCCCAGGACCGCCCCTCCAGCAGCGCGGTCAACCCGGCGCCTTCGGTGGCCATTTGCTCGGCGATCTCCAGGACGGCGCCCTCGACGTCCGGGAAGTACTGGTAGAAGGTCGCGGGCGAAGTGCCCGCCTTCCGGGCGACATCGATGACCTTGACATCCCGGTAGGGGGAGGAGCTGAGCATCTCGCTGAGGCAGTCGAGCAGCTTCTGCCGGGTCGCCTGCCCTCGCCGGCCGGCCACGCGGCCGTCGACGGTACGCACTTGTCCTGTCATGCCGTCAGCTTACCGAGGGGTGATCGGAGCGCGATTCGGCCGAGTGCAAATGGGGTGCACGGGGGCTCTGAGGGTGGTGTGCCTGGTCTGCGGGGTGCGCGCGGCCCGGTTACTTTGGCCGCATGGCCGAAAACAGGGCATCCGCGAATGATGAGGCGGAAGAGACGGATGAGGCGGATGAGGTGGTAGAGGCGGAACTGGTCGAGGTGGGAGAGCCGGAAGGGGTGTACGGGGAGGGGGTGCCCTGCTGGGTGGACGCCCAGCTTCCCGACGTCGAGGCGGGCAAGCGGTTCTACGGTGAGCTTTTCGGGTGGTCCTTCGAGGCGGTGTACGGCTCCTCGGTGTGGGCCCGGCTGGCGGGAGAGACGGTCGCCGGGCTCGCGCCCAAGACCGACGGCCGTATGCCCACCGTCTGGACGGTGTGCTTCGCCACCCCGGACGCCGAGGCGCTCACCCGGCGGATCACGGCGGCCGGCGGACAGGTCGTGATGGCCCCCACGGCGCTGGACGACCTGGGCACGGCGGCCCTCGCCGCCGACCCCGAGGGCGCGGTGTTCGGGCTGTGGCAGGCGGGCAGCCACCGGGGCTTCGCGCGCCGGCACGAACCCGGCACCTTCGGCTGGGCCCAGCTGTACACCCGCGACACCGCCGCCTCCGACGCCTTCTACGGCACCCTCTTCCACGACGCCCTCTTCGGCTCCGGCGCCGAGCCCGACTTCGGGCGGGCCCACGTCACCGAGGTCTTCCCGGCCGAGATGCCCCCGCACTTCCTCGTCCACTTCCGGGTCGCCGGTCTGGACGACGCCCTCGGGGCCGTCCGGCGGCTCGGCGGCCGGGTGCAGGCGCCGCCCTTCGAGACGTCGTACGGACGAGTGGCAGTCGTCACCGACAATCAAGGGGCGTCGTTCGCACTACTGAGTCGATGATTCATCCGCTTTGATGGGAGACACCCCGATTTTTCACCGGGTTCGCAACCAGCCGCCCAGCCAGGAAGAATCAGGGTGCGTGCCGCCATGGCGGTGCGGTGGTGAGACGCTGCACGTCGGTCGCGTACATATGGGGTGGCGCGGCCAGTACGGGGAGGTGGCAGGCAAGTGGTGGATCAGCTGACACAGCACGATCCGCGGCGGATCGGGCCGTTCGAGGTGCTGGGCCGGCTGGGTGCCGGCGGCATGGGGCTGGTCTATCTCGCGCGCTCGGCGTCCGGCCGGCGCGTGGCGATCAAGACGGTGCGCACCGAACTGGCCGAGGACCAGCTGTTCCGCGTCCGCTTCACCCGTGAGGTGGAGGCGGCCCGCGCGGTCTCCGGGTTCTACACGGCGGCCGTGGTCGACGCTGACCCGCGCGCCGCCGTGCCCTGGCTGGCCACCGCCTACGTCCCCGCGCCCTCCCTCGAGGAGATAGTGAACGACTGCGGGCCGCTCCCGGCCCAGGCCGTGCGCTGGCTGGCGGCGGGCGTCGCCGAGGCCCTCCAGTCCATCCACGGCGCGGGCCTGGTCCACCGTGACCTGAAGCCCTCCAACGTGCTCGTGGTCGAGGACGGCCCCCGGGTGATCGACTTCGGCATCGCCTCCGGGGTGTCGAACACCCGGCTGACCATGACGAACGTCGCCGTCGGCACCCCCGCCTACATGTCCCCCGAGCAGGCCAAGGACTCCCGCAGCGTCACCGGCGCCAGCGATGTCTTCTCGCTCGGCTCCATGCTGGTGTTCGCCGCCACCGGACACCCGCCCTTCCACGGCGCCAACCCCGTCGAGACCGTCTTCATGCTGCTGCGCGAGGGCCCGGACCTCACCGGTCTGCCGGACGAGCTGCGCCCGCTGATCGAGTCCTGTATGCAGATGGAGGCCACGGCCCGGCCCAACCCCGCCGACCTGCAGGCCCAGCTCGCCCCGCATCTGTTCGGCTCGGGCTCGGACGACAGCGGCACCGCCTCCGCCTGGCTGCCCGAGAAGGCGGTCGCGCTCATCGAGTCCCGGCGTGGCGGCCGCCCCGCCGTCAAGCCCGCCCCGGTCACCACCGGCGGCCCGCGCAGCGGCGACCGGTCCGCCGTACCCCCGCTGCCCCCGTACGACCCGCCCGGCCCCGTCGGCGTCCCCGACACCGGACCGGTCCGGCTGGCCGGCGCCCAGGTGCCCATCGGCCCCGGCCCGCGCGTCGCCGACGCCCGCGCGGCCGCCGTCAAGGCACCCCCGCCGGAGGCCGGCCTGGTCGCCAGCTGGTCCCGCCCGCGCCCCGGCCTGGCCGGCGCCGACCCCGCCGCGCCGCCCGTACCGCCCCAGCCCCCGGAGACGGCGAGCGGCTGGCGGCCCTGGCGGTTCCGGATGTCCAACGACGTCTGGGGCACCCCCGCCGTGGCCGGCGACCTGGTCTACGTCACCTCCTTCGAGGTGCACGCCCTGGACGTGGCCACCGGCCGGCGCCGCTTCAAGACGCGGGACGTCGCCTGGTCCACGGCGGTCGCGGACGGCCGTGTCCACGCCTCCGACGGCCCCACCCTGTTCGCCCTGGACGCCCGCGAGGGCACGGATCTGTGGCGGCTGTCGACGGACGCCTGGGTGTACTCCCTGAAGGCCGACCACGGCACGGTCGTCACCGGCACCCGCGGCGGCGGCGTCCAGGCCTGGGAGGCCGCGACCGGGCAGAAGCTGTGGGAGATCACCGGCTGCCAGACCGACTTCGAGTCCCCCGAGTCCGGCCCGCTCGTCCACGACGGCACGGTCTACGTCTGGCAGGACGCCCGGCTGCGCGCCCTGGAGGCCCGCACCGGCGAGGAGCGCTGGGCGTACCCCGTCGGCGACGCCGCGTCCTGCGGCGGGGTGCCCGTCCGGCTCGCCCCGGCCCCCGACGGCTACGTCTACGTCTGTGCCGGCACCCGCGTCCTCGCGATCGAGGTGGCCAGCGGGATGGTCCGCTGGCACTTCGAGGCGCCCGCGGTCTTCCTCTCGCCGCCCGCCTTCACCCCGGGCCCGGCCGTCACCGGCGGCGGGGTCTACCTCGCCGACTACCTCGGCACGGTCTACGCCCTCGACGCCACCGACGGCCGCGACCGCTGGCGCATCGCCACCGAGGCCCGCTCGTCGATCGAGCCGGTCCTGGTCGCCGCCGGGCATGTGCACGTCGGCAGCGGCAAGGCCCTGTACACGCTGGACGCGGTCACCGGCACGCCCAAGTGGCGCTTCCAGGCGGGCGGTGACGTCGTGGGCGCGCCCGTGGTGGCCGAGGGCCGTATCCACTTCGGCTCCACCGACCATCTGCTGTACACCCTCAAGGCCGACGACGGCCGGCTGCGCTGGAAGCTGGCGACGGGCGGCGAGATCACCGGTTCCCCGGTGGTCGACGACGGCGTGGTGTACGCGTGCAGCAAGGACCGGTGCGTGTACGCGCTGGACGCGGAGAAGGGCACGGGCACGGCACGGACGGCGTGACGGCGAGGTGTGCGACGGCCGTCGTACCGGTTGTCACGGAAAGGGCTCCAGACGGCGGCCGTCCCAGGGCTGACGCTACCCCGGGTGCCGAACCCCCGCCACGCGGCCGGCCCCGCCGGACGGGGATGGCGCCGCTCCGAACATCCGCGGGGGCACCCGGTGGACCCGCGGGCCCGCCCCGAGTGACCGCCGGGCTCACCGCACCCGGAACTCGCGCCGCCGCCCCGCGAACAGCTCCGCCTGCCCGCCGGCCGGGAGATTGCCCAGCGCGATGAGATGCGGCGCCTGTGCGAACGCCTGCGCCAGCGCCGCCTCGCGCGCCGCCCACAGCGCCCGCACGGTCCCCTGCACACCGTCCGCCGGATACGCGGCGATCGCGGTGGCACAGCGCACGGCGGCGGCCAACGCCCCGCCCTCCTCGGTGACTTCGGAGACCAGGCCGATCTCCAGGGCCCGCCGGGCGGAGAGCCGCTCGGCGGTGCCCATGAGCATCATCCGCGCCACCTCCCCGTATGGCATCCGCGCGGCCATCAGCATGGACTCGTAGGCGCTGACCATGCCGTACGAGGTGTGCGGATCGAAGAAGACGGCGCTGGGGTCGGCGACGAGGAAGTCGCACTCCCCGAGCAGATAGAACGCACCCCCGCAGGCCGCCCCGCGCACGGCGGCCACCACCGGCTTCCACAGGTCGTTCGCCTTCGGCCCGATCGTCAGCAGGGGATCGTCCTGCATGTACGGCGACGAGGGCTGCGGTACGACGACGTCCCGGTCGATCCCGGTGCAGAACGCCCGCTCCCCGGCCCCGGTGAGCACGACGGCCCGTATGCCGTCCTCGACCCGCAACTCCCGCCAGACACGGGAGAGTTCGGCCGCCATCTCCAGGTCGACGGAGTTCAGCCGCCCGGGCCGGTCCAGTGTGACGACGGCGATCCCGCTCTCCTTGTCGGCCGCCACCCCGACGGTGCTCACGCGAGCACCCACTGCGGCAGCCCACCGGAGAAGACGACGTGCACCCGGGCGCCGACCTTCAGGCGTCCTGGGGCAACGGAGTCGAGGGGAGCGCCGGCGTGGCTGACCACATTGCCCACGAGCCGGATGCGCGGGGCGTCCTCCAGTTCCACGACGACGACGTTGTAGGGCGCCTGTTCGGCGTACTCGGGCAGCAGCGGCGGATGCGGGACGACGTACGACCACACGCGCCCCCGCCCCGACACCGCACGCCACTCAGTGGCGAAGGACTGGCACTGCGGGCAGCAGGGGCGGGGCGGGAAGCGGGGCTCGGCGCAGTCGGCGCAGGCCTGGACGCGCAGTTCACCGCGGGCCGCGTACTCCCAGAAGGGGGCGCCGTCGGTGTCGGTGACGGGGGTCAGCATGCTGGGTCAGCTCCTCAACAGCAGGGCCGACGTGGGTACTCCCTCGCCGGCGGTGACCAGGCAGGTGGCGGCGCCGGGCACCTGGGCGGTACTGGTGCCGCGCAGTTGCTTCACGCCTTCGTTGATGAGGTTGAAGCCGTGGACGTAGGCCTCGCTGAGCCCGCCCCCGCCGGTGTTGAGGGGCAGCCGCCCCCCGATCTCCAGTGCGCCGCCCTCGGTGAACGCGCCGCCCTCGCCCCTCCCGCAGAAGCCGTACCCCTCCAGGGAGAGCGGTATGAGGGCGCTGAAGGCGTCGTAGATCTGGGCGACGTCGACGTCCTCAGGGGTGAGGTCGGCGTGCTTCCACAGATGCCGGGCGGCGGTCCAGGCGGGTCCGGTGAGCGGGTCGTCGTTCCAGTAGTTGACCATGCCGTGGTGCTGGGCGGGCAGCCCCTGGGCGGCGGAGTGGACGTAGACGGGGGTGCGGCGGCAGTCCCGGGCCCGCTCCTTGCCGACGATGACGCAGGCGAGGGCGCCGTCCGTCTCCAGGCAGTTGTCGAAGAGGCAGAGCGGTTCGCTGATCCACCGGGAGGTCATGTACATCTCGCGGGTCAGCGGCCGTTCGTACATCACGGCTGCGGGGTTCTGGTTGGCGCGGTTGCGGCAGGCGAGGGCGACGTTGAACAGGTGGTCGCGCGTCGCCCCGTACTCGTGCATGTACCGCCGCGTCAGCATGGCGATCTCGTCGGCGGGCCGCAGCAGCCCGAAGGGCCGGGTCCACTGGGCGGGCGTGGGCAGTTGGACGGTGGTGTTGGTCCACGGCCGCGGCCCGCTGCCCCGCTTCCGCGACCGCCAGGCGACCCCGACGGAGGCCTGCCCGGAGGCGATGGCGGCGGCGAGATGCGCGACGGTCGCACAGGACCCGCCCCCGCCGTACCCCACCTTGCTGAAAAAGGTCAGGTCCCCGAACCCGACGGCCTTGGCCAGCTCGACCTCGTCGGTCTCCTCCATGGTGTAGGAAGCGAGACCGTCGACCTCGCCGGGCGTGATCCCGGCGTCCTCGAGCGCGGCGAGCACCGCCCGGCAGGCAAGGGTCTTCTCGTCCTCCGGCAGCTGCTTGGCGAACGAGGTCTGCCCGATCCCGACGATGGCGGTGGCGTCCTTCAGTCCTGCGACTGGCATGGCGTCCCCCTCATAGCGTCCTGACAGTCCGTCAGATTACAGCTAATCTGACGGGCAGTCAGCTAGATGCGTTGGGGGAGGGCCGTCGTGGGCGAGTGGAACACCATCCCGGAGCTGGTGCGGTGGGCGGCCGAGCGGTACGCGGACGCCGAGGCCGTGGTCGAGGGCCGGACCAGGATCACGTACGCCGAACTCGGCGCCCGCGTCGAACGCGCGGCGGCGGCCTGCGTGGCGAGCGGAGTGCGGACCGGCGACCGGGTGGCGGTCTGGGCGCCGAACTCCCCGGACTGGATCGTCGCTGCCCTGGGCGCGGTGACGGCGGGCGCGGTCCTCGTCCCGCTGAACACCCGCTTCAAGGGCGCGGAGGCGGCGGACGTGCTGCGCCGCAGCGGGGCGCGGCTGCTGTTCGTCACGGGCACGTTCCTGGGCACGTCGTACGTGGCGTCGCTGCGCCGGGCGGCGGGCGAGGGGGTCCCGACGGGGCCGGGCCCGCTCCCGGCCCTGCCGGAACTGGCGGAGGTGGTGGTCCTGTCGGACGACGCACCGCCGGACTTCCGGACGTGGAAGGACTTCCTGGCGGAGGGGGAAGGGGTGCCGTCAGCCGAAGTGCACGTACGCGCAGGCGAGTTGGAAGGGTCGTCCCTCTCGGACATCATCTACACCTCGGGTACGACGGGCCGCCCCAAGGGAGCGGTGATCACGCACGCGCAGACGCTGCGGGCGTACGAGATCTGGTCCGACCTGGCGGGCCTGCGCCCCACGGACCGCTACCTGATCATCAACCCCTTCTTCCACACTTTCGGCTACAAGGCGGGAGTGATCGCCTGCCTGATGCGCGGGGCGACGATGGTCCCGCAGCCGGTGTTCAACGTGGGGACGGCGCTGGCGAACATAGCGGCGGAACGCATCTCGGTCCTGCCCGGCCCGCCGACCCTCCACCAGTCACTGCTGGACCACCCGGCCCGGGACACGCACGACCTCTCCGCCCTGCGCCTGGTGGTGACGGGAGCGGCGGTCGTACCCCTGCTCCTGGTGGAACGCCTGCGCGGTGAACTCGGCGTGGACACGGTCCTCACGGCCTACGGCCTGTCGGAGGCGAGCGGCATGGTCACGATGTGCCGCCGGGGCGACGACCCGTCACTGATCGCATCGACGTCCGGCAGGGCGATCCCGGGCACGGAGGTGAGGGTGGCGGACGCGGAGGGCACGGCACTGCCGGCCGGCACCCCGGGCGAGGTGCTGGTCCGCGGCTTCAACGTCATGCGCGGCTACTACGAGGACGAGCGGGCCACCGCGGAAGCGATCTCCCCGGACGGCTGGCTGCGCACGGGTGACGTGGGCGTCCTCGACGAGGCGGGCAACCTGCGCATCACGGACCGGATCAAGGACATGTTCATCGTCGGCGGCTTCAACGCCTACCCGGCGGAGATAGAGCAGCTCCTCGGCCTCCACCCGGACGTGGCGGACGTGGCGGTGATCGGCGTACCCGACGCCCGGCTGGGGGAGGTCGGCAAGGCGTACGTGGTGCGCAGGCCGGACTCGGTGCTGACGGAGGCCGACCTGATCGCCTGGTCCCGCCGCGAGATGGCGAACTACAAGGTCCCGAGGGCGGTGGAGTTCGTGGGGGAACTGCCGCGGAACGCGAGCGGGAAGGTGGTGAAGAGGACCCTGCGAGGGAGCTGACGGGGCGGAGGGGAGCTGAGGGGAGGTTGGCGGGAGCCGAGGGAGGCCGGGCAGGGCACTCAAGGCCCGGCCGGCCCCGTTCCCGACTCGCCCACTTCCTCCGGTCACCCACGCCGGCCGGTTGATGTCTCCTGCCCGGCTATCGGGCTTCCGGCGAGCGGTCGTAGGCGGTAAGGACGGCTTCGAGCATGCCTGGGAAGCGCTCGTCGAGGTCGTCGCCGCGCAGCGCGGTGAGTCGTCGGTTGGCCTCTTCGCGCTGGTGGATGAGGCCGGCCTCGCGGAGCACTTTGAAGTGGTGGCTGAGGGTGGAGGGGGCGACGTCCACGGGAAAGGTGCCGCAGGCGCGTTCGGGCTCGGCGCTGAGCGTGCGCACGATGGTCATCCGGGTGGGGTCGGAGAGTGCGTGCAGCACGTCGAACAGGTCGATCTCTTCGGTCTTGGGGTGCGCGAGCGGTGCTCGGCGTCGACTGATGCGGGACACGAGCGGCTCCATGTTCGACAATCATCGAATAAGTGTGGTGTCATATTCGTTGTTCGTAGAACATCGTATCTGGGGGGAGCTCGACATGCGCGCACTCGTCATGACCGCACCGGGTGGGTCGGAGAACTCGGAGGTGCGGGAGATCGAGGAGCCCCGGCCCGGAGCCGGGCAGGTGTCCGTGGACGTGGCGTACGCGGGGCTCAATTTCGCTGATGTGATGGCTCGTCGGGGGGATGTCGGCTATGTCTCGGCGTGGCCGTATCTGCCCGGCAAGGAGGTGGCGGGCACGGTCCGCGCGCTCGGTGAGGGTGTCACCGGCTTGACGATCGGTGATCAGGTGGTAGCCACCCCTGCGGGCGGGGGTCTGGCACAGGTGGTGGTCGCCGAGGCCGCTCTCACTGTGCCGGTCCCGCCCGGAGTCGCTCTGCGCCAGGCCAGTGCTGTCCCACTGGGGCTTGCCACGGCCATGCTGCTGCTCAGCGACGCAGGCCGCTTCACCCCGGGGGACACTGTGCTCGTGCACTCGGCCAGCGGCGGGATCGGCAGCGCGATCGCCCAGTTGGTGCCCTTGCTGGGCGGCGGTCGGCTGATCGGTACCGTGGGCCGCCCGGAGAAGGCGAAGGGGGCCGTGAAGACCGGCTACGACGCCGCCTTCCACAGGGACGTGGGGCTGCGCGAGGCGGTCATGGGCGCCACGGACGGGCAGGGCGTCGACCTGATCCTCGACCCGCTTGGCACCGCAGCCCTGGAACTCGACCTCGATCTCGCCGCGCCTGGCGGGCGGATCGTGCTCTTCGGCAACGCGGGCGGCGGCGCGATCAACGTTCTTCCGCCAGCAGGCCGACTGCTCGCCGGAAACCTCACCATCACCGGCTTCAGCCACCGAGGCCTGGCGGCGGGCGCCCCGGCCAAGGTCGCGCGGGCGATCAGCCAGGTGCTGGAGCTGCTCGCCGACGGCCGCCTCGAACTGCCGGTCACCGAACTCGGCAGCCTCGCCGATGTACCAGCTGCCCACGACCTCATGGCAACAGGGGCGGGTATCGGCAAGTACGTTGCCCAGGTGGCGTAGTCGCGAGGGCGATCACCCGGACACGGTCCTGGCCCCCACCGCCACCACCTTAAGTCGCCAACCCCACCCGGCACGCCGGGTGGGGCAAGATCGCAGAATCCGCGCGCTGCCGCTTGCCCTGTGGATAACCCTGGTCAGCCCTTGAGCGAGCCGACGAAGGCGTCCCAGGCGAGGGGCGGGAAGAGGAGTACGGGGCCGTCCTGGGCCTTCTTCGAGTCGCGGACGGGGATCACGCCGGGGTGGGAGTCGGAGACTTCCACACAGTCCCCGCCGGTGCCGTTGCTGTAGCTGCTCTTGCGCCACACAGCGGTGCTCAGGTCAATCCCGGTGCTTGCCATCTCGGTAGTCCCCAGCCGCAGTCTCGATGATCGCAAGGGACGCCTCTGGCGGCAGCGCGGCGGCCCTGAGCAGATCGTACGACTCACGGTACTGCTTCACGAGCGCCGGATAGTCGATGAGTTGGCCACTGTGCAGGCATTCGGTGTACACCACTGGCGGTGAGTCCACGAAGGTCATGAACTTGGTCATGCCCATCATGAACGGATGGACGCCGGTGGTTTGCGGGACGATCTGCAGAATGGAGTGCGTATTCCGTACCACCTGCGCGATGTGCTCCAGCTGTTCCGCCATGCGCTCATCGGGAAGCATCGGACGCCGGATCAGGGACTCGTCCAGGATCGCCCAGAAGTTCGGCGGGTTCTCCGAGTCGAAGAGCTTGGCTCGGTCCATGCGGGCGCTGACCTTTTCCTCGACCGCTTCGTCCGAGGCTCGGGGCATGGCGGCTCGTACGATCGCCCGCGTGTAGGGCGCGGTCTGCAGCAGCCCCGGCACCAGCATCGGCGCCCACTCCTCGATCGTCTCCGCATGCTGCTCCATCTCCGCCACATCCGCGAAGTACTCCGCATGCCCCGACTGCCGTGCCCTGCGTGCGTCTTCACAGCGCCGCTCGAAAAACCCGTCCGTCTTCAGGACCTTGTCGACATGCCGGGCCAGATCCACCGGCATGCGCCGCTCGGCGCGCTCGATCTGGCTCAGGAAGGGGACGCCACGGAAGCTTCCCTCCGCCAGTTGCTCCAGGGTCAGCCCCGCCAGTTCCCGTCGGTAGCGCAGCTCGGCGCCGTAGAAGGAGGGGACGTTGGCCGAGGCGTCCGGGTCCTTGCGTGGGGGCACAACTCATCACCGCCGTTTGCCTGTTGCTCTGCGTAGTCGAAAGCTCTTCAAACGGTACCGGTGGAGACGTCACTCTGTGATTGTTTCCTCACAGAGAGCACAGGGAGGCGTACGCAGCCATGCCGTCGTCCGAAGCCGGTCACTCCGGCAACTCCGTCTACGACATCACCCTCTGCGTGGAGGACCTGCGCGCATCCCTCTCCGCCCACGGCATCACCCTGCCGTCACTCCGGGTGGACCTGCCGAGCTTCGCGGGCGCGTACCGGCCACCGGCGGGCCTGGTGGCGCTCGGCAACTGCAATGCCGTCACGGCGCGGCGGCTGGCGGCGGCACTGCGGGGCTCCGACACGGCACCGAGCAGGCCGCCGCTGGACGTCGAGCTTCCCGCCGTACCGGAGGCGCTCCGGGGGCTTCGTCGTACCGTTCGCCGCTACCTGGGCGCGTCCTGCTCCGCCGATGCCGAACTCTGCGTCACTGAACTCGTCACCAACGTGATCCGGCATGTGGGGGAGGGGACTTCGGTCCGTGTGCGGGTGGTCCGTGCGGACGCCGACCGCGTGCGCGTCGAGGTCACGGACCCGGCAGGGCAGGCGCTTCCCGTGTCCCGGCCCGGCGCGCCCGACGACGAGGAGGGACGCGGCCTCGCCCTGCTGAACGCGGTGGCCCTGCGCTGGGGCGCGGAGCCGGGGGTGGAGGGCAAGACGGTGTGGTGCGAGCTGGGTGGCGCCGGTTGACTCAGCTGTCGCTGCCCGTGACGTGGGTGTTGTGGGGGGCCACGAGCGTGGCGTGGGCGTTGTCCGGGCTCACCGGCTGGTGGCTGTCGGCCAGGGCCGGGCTTGCGGCGGTGGCGGTCGCGCCGAGTACCAGAGCGGTGGCGGCGATGATCTTCGCGATGCGGATCATGGCGGTCTCCTTCGGAGAGTCGATGGTGAAGGTGCTGGTTCCGGACATGCGTCGGCCGCGACGGCTCCCCCTCGGTGCCGTCGCGGCCGACTCCCCCGTCGGATGTCGGGCCCGGTCAGGCCTTCTCGTCCGTGGCGTGCGTGTTGTCAGGGGTGACCGCACCGATCTCCTCGCCCGCGGCCAGGGTGACCGGCTTGATCGGCTCGCTGGTGGCGTGCGTGTTCAGCGTGGTGACCTCGGTGCCGGTCGTGGCCCCGGTCGTCTTCTTCTCGGTGTCGCTCATGAGTGCTCCCCTGAGGTTCTGTGCGAAAGGTCTGGGTGTCCTGCCCGGCAACTCCCCCGAGGTGTCGCCGAGCAGGACATGATGGGCCGGTCCACCCTAAGGCGCGGCCGCGTGACGTCCCGTCTGCCCCCCGACGCGGCGGAACGACACGACCGAGAATGTCGGACGGCGATAAACGAATGATGAACGCGCAGGCATATGGGCTCAGGCCACCGCGAGTGGCTTGAGCAGAGCCCGGACCTCGTCCGCTTCGGGGGCGTGCAGTGTCTCGTAGACAGCGAGGGCTTCCTGCAGGCAGACCTGTGCGCGCCCGATCTGTCCGATTCCGGTCAACGCCCGGCCGAGCGCGGTGAGAACGTTTCCGCGTCGCCATTCGCCGCCGATTCCGCGGAGACGGGCCAGCGCCCATTCCGCGTTGGTCGCCGCCTGCGTCAGGCGGCCGGCCGCGAGGTCCACCTCCGAGAGGCGGAACAGGGTCATCCCCTCCCACAGTCGCTGGCGGCTGTCGCGGAACACGTCGAGGGCCTCTTCGAGACGTTCGGCGGCGAGCCCGAGCTGCCCGCTCTGGGTGAGGGCGAGTCCCAGCGCGTAGCGGCCGTTGGCGCCCTTGAGGGCGTGGCCCATGTCGTCGTACATGTCCGTACCCTGCTGGGCCAGCTTCACCGCGCTCTCGGTACGGCCCATGGCAAGGCGAATCCTCGAAAGGTTGCACAGGGCGCTCGCCTCGCCCGGCCGGTCGCCGGCGGCACGGAAGCTCTGGATGGCTCGGGTGAGGTGGCCTTCACCGGCGGTATGGCGGCTCTGGTACAGCGAGATGACTCCGAGCATGTTGGACGCCCAGCACTGGGGGAGGGGATCGGCCACGGTTTCCGCGAGCTGCACGGCCCCGGCGGCTTCCTGATCCGCCAACTCGAAGCGGCCGGACATGTGGTGGCCGTTGGCGAGCGTGACCAGGGAGCGTGCCTCGGCGCGTTGATCACCGCAGCTCTGTGCGGCGGCGCGCACGGCCGCCCCGGTGGCCTCGTACTCCTTGGAGTTGGCTCCTGATTCGGCGAGGTCGATCACTGCCCACAACAGATCGACAGCCCGCCTGAGCTGATCCGGCCGCGTCGACTGACATACGCAGGCCAGGAGACAGATCGCCTCGGTATAGAGCCAGTCCCGTGCCCGATTCCGCTCCTCGAACCGCAACCCCGGATACTCCGTCGCCTCCAGGTGGTCCACCAGCCGGTCCCCCGGCCGCTCCATGGCGTACACCTGTGCCGCCGTCGCCAGGTAGAAGTCCAGCAGGCGGGACATCGCCGCCTCCCGTTCGCCCGGCGGCTGTTCGTCGCGTTCCGCGCACGCACGCGCGTAGAGCCGGACCAGGTCGTGGAAGCGGTAGCGGCCGGGGGCGGCCGATTCCAGGAGGGAGGTGTCCACCAGGGACTCCAGGAGGTCCTCCGTCTCCTCCGCGGGCAGGTCCAGGACCGCGGCCGCGGCCGCGAGCGAGATGTCCGGGCCGTCCGCCAGGCCCAGCAGGCGGAAAGCCCTGGCCTGGGCGGGCTCCAACTGCCCGTATCCGAGCTCGAACGTCGCCTTCACCGCCAAGTCCCCGGCCTGGAGCTCGTCCAGGCGGCGGCGTTCGTCGGCCAGCTTGGCCGCCAGGACCGAGACCGTCCAGGTGCGGCGGGCCGCCAGGCGGGAGGCGGCGATGCGGATGGCCAGGGGGAGGAAGCCGCACGCCGCCACCACGTCCAGGGCGGCTTCCCGCTCCGCCGCCACCCGCTCCTCGCTGACGATCTTCGTGAAGAGGGCCAGCGCCTCCTCCGGGGACATCACGTCCAGGTCGACCAGGTGGGCGCCGGCCAGGTCGACCATGCGGACGCGGGACGTCACCAGGGCCGCGCAGCCCTCCGTGCCCGGCAGCAGCGGGCGTACCTGGGCCGCGTCCTTCGCGTTGTCCAGCAGGACCAGCACCCGCCGGCCGTCCAGGACCGAGCGGTACAGGGCCGCCCGCTCCTCCATGCTGTCCGGGATCGCCGAGTCCGCCGTGCCCAACGCGCGCAAGAACGAACCCAGTACCGTCTCGGGTTCCGCCGGACGCGGACCCGCGCCCTGGAGGTCCACGTACAGCTGCCCGTCCGGGAACGCGGCGCGGGCCCGGTGGGCGACGTGCACCGCCAGGGTCGTCTTGCCCACCCCGCCGATGCCCGCCAGCGCCGAGACGGCCATCACCCGGCCCCCGGCGTCCAGGGACTGCGACGCCGAGCCCAGGACCTCGCTCAGCTCGTCCACGAACGCCGTCCTGCCGGTGAAGTCCGGTACGGAGGCGGGGAGTTGGGCCGGGCGGACGGTCGGGGCGGGGGACTCCGCCGCCGGGGACGGCGGCTCGGCCAGCGCCGGGTCCGCCTGGAGGATGCGCTGCTGCAACTCGCTCAGGCCCGCGCGCGGGTCCACGCCGAGTTCCTCGGAGAGCAGGCGGCGGGTGTCGGCGTAGACCGCCAGCGCCTCCGCCTGCCGCCCGCTGCGGTACAGCGCCAGCATCAGCAGCTCGCGCAGCCGCTCGCGCAGGGGGTGCGCCGCCGTCAGGGCGGTCAGCTCCGAGACCGCCTCCGCGTGGCAGCCCTGCTCCAGGTCCATGTCCAGGCGGGATTCGAGGAGGCCGAGGCGCCACTCCTCCAGCCGGACCCGCTGGGTCTCGGCATAGGGGCCGGGAACGCCGGCCAGGGGCTCGCCGTCCCAGCGGCCGAGGGCCTCGCCGAGCAGATCGCGGGCCCGGTGCAGATCGCCCGTCGCCCGGGCCTTCTCGGCCCGCGCCGCCAGCTCCTGCGCCCGCGCCAGGTCCAGGGCGCCCTCGCCGAGGCCCCGGATCGCATAGCCGCCGGACTCGCTGACCAGCACGCCGGGGTCAAGGATCTTGCGCAGCCGGGAGGCGTACGTGCGCAGGGCCGCCAGCGCCTGCGACGGCGGCTCGGTGCCCCACAGGGCGTCGATGAGTTCCGCTGCCGTAGCCGTACGGCCCTCGCGCAGCAGCAGGGCGGCCAGCAGGGCGCGCTGCTGAGGCGAGCCCGTGCCGATCTGCTCCGCGCCGCGCCAAGCCCGCACCGGACCGAGCACGCCGAACCGCAACGCCTCCGGCCCCGCGACGGTCACGGATCCGGGACGCCGCTGCTCAGGCACTCGCGGCCCACCTTCCATGCGTTCGTCCCCCTCGGCATCACGAACAACCCCGTCAGTTTGCCTTGTTCGAGGCGGTTGCGTCAGCCGTGGGAGACGCCGATCACAGACCGCCACACCTCAGTACACAAGGCCCTCACACGGTCTTCGCACACAGTGGGCCGACCACACTAGCTGACGGACCGTCAGATCGGCGCTACCGTGAGGCCCATGGAGACACCACAGTTCCCGCTGATCATCTCCGTCGACGACCACACCGTGGAGCCCGCCACCGTCTGGCAGGAGCGGCTGCCGAAGAAGTACCTGGACACCGGGCCCCGGATCGTGCGCGCCCCGCTGAAGGAGATGACCTTCCTGGGCGGGCGATTCAAACCCGTCATGGGTGATCCCGGCAGTACCGACGGGCCCATCGGCGACTGGTGGGTCTACGAGGACCTCCAGCGGCCGCTGACCCGTCTCGACACCGCCGTCGGATACGACCGCGACGAGGTCAGGCTCGAGGTGATCACCTACGAGCAGATGCGGGCCGGGTCCTACGACGTCCGTGCCCGGCTCGCCGACATGGACGTCAACCACGTCCAGTCCGCCGTCTGCTTCCCCACCTTCCCCCGCTTCTGCGGGCAGACCTTCACCGAGGCCGCCGACAAGGAACTCGCGCTGCTGTGCGTGCGCGCCTACAACGACTGGATGGTGGAGCAGTGGTGCGGGCCCGAGGCGCACGGGCGGCTGATACCGCTGACCCTCATCCCCCTGTGGGACGCCGGGCTGGCCGCCGAGGAGGTGCGGCGCAACGCGCGCAGGGGCGTGCGGGCCGTCGCCTTCTCCGAGATACCCCCGCACCTCGGCCTGCCGTCCGTCCACGGCGACGACTGGGACCCGTTCCTCGCGGCCTGCGACGAGACCGGCACGGTCGTGGCCATGCACATCGGCTCCAGCAGCCGGATGCCCTCGACCTCCGCCGACGCACCGCCCGCCGTCGGCTCCACCATCACCTTCGCCAACTGCTGCTTCTCGATGGTGGACTGGCTGATGAGCGGCAAGTTCGAGCGCTTCCCGAACCTCAAGGTCATGTACGCCGAGGGGCAGATCGGCTGGATCCCCTACATCCTTGAGCGCGCCGACGTGGTCTGGGAGGAGAACCGCGGCTGGGGCGGCGTCGCCGGCAAGGTCACCCGGCCCCCGTCCGAGACCTTCGCCGGGCACGTCTACGGCTGCTTCTTCGACGACGCCTTCGGCCTGAAGAACCTCGACTCCATCGGCGTCGGCAACGTCCTGTACGAGACCGACTACCCGCACTCCGACTCCACCTGGCCCAAGTCCCGCGAGGTCGGCGAGGCCCAGATGGGACATCTGCCGGCCGACGTGGTCGAACGGATCGTGCGCGGCAACGCCATCGAGCTGCTGGGGCTGACGCCGGACGGGCTGTGGCGGGGATCCCGGTGAGCCGCCCGGCCTACGGCATCCAGCTGCCCGTCCAGTCGCAGAGCACCCTCTACGCCGAGCACTGGGAGGCCGGGGCCGGGGCGGCGGATCTGGTGGCGATCGCGCGGGCCGTCGACGGGGCCGGGTTCGGGTATCTCGCCGTCTGCGACCACGTGGCCGTTCCGCGCCGGCTGGCCCCGGCGATGAGCACGGTCTGGTACGACCCGGTCGCCACCCTCGCCCACCTCGCCGCCGTGACCGAGCACGTCCGGCTGCTCAGTCACGTGGCCGTCGTCGGCCTGCGCCACCCGCTGATCACCGCCAAGCAGTACGCCACCCTCGACCATCTCTCCGGCGGCCGGCTGATCCTCGGGGTGGGCGCCGGGCACGTGCGGGAGGAGTTCGAGGTGCTCGGCGCCGACTTCGAGCGGCGCGGGGCCGTGCTGGACGAGACGATCGACGCGCTGCGCGCCGCCCTGGGGCCGGAGGAGTTCCCCGAACACCACGGCAAGGTCTACGAGTTCACCGGACTCGGCCAGCGGCCCCGGCCCGCCCAGCCGCGCATCCCGCTCTGGATCGGCGGCTCCTCGCCCGCCGCCGTCCGCCGGGCCGCGCTGAAGGGCGACGGCTGGCTGCCCCAGGGGGACCCGCGCGACCGGCTGCCCGCCCAGATCGCCCGGCTGGAGCGCCTTCGCGCGGAGGCGGGCGCCGAGGGGCCGTTCACCGTCGGGGCCATCACCGAGCCGCTGTACGTCGGGCGGGCCGGCTGGGAGGTCGGGCGGCGCACCCTCACCGGCACGCCGGAAGAGGTCGCCGAGTCGCTGCGGGCGTACCGGGCGATGGGCGTGGACCAGATCCAGGTGCGGTTCCGCAGCCGGGACCGGGCCGAACTCATCGAGCAGATCAACCTGTTCGGGGCGGAGGTCGCGCCCCGGATCGACTGAGGAGGGCTTCATGGGCAAGCTGGACGGACGGGTCGTCATCATCACCGGGGCGGCGCGCGGACAGGGCGAGCAGGAGGCGCGGCTGTTCAGGGCGGAGGGCGCGCGGGTGGCGGTCGCCGATGTGCTGGACGACCAGGGCGAGGCCCTGGCCAAGGAGATCGGCGCGCTGTACGTCCATCTCGACGTGCGCGAGGAGGACGGCTGGCGGGAGGCCGTCGGGGCCGTCAAGCGGGCGTACGGGCGACTGGACGGGCTTGTGAACAACGCGGGCATCCTGCGCTTCAACGCCCTCGTGGACACCCCGCTGGACGAGTTCATGCAGGTCGTGCAGGTCAACCAGGTCGGTTGCTTCCTGGGGATGAAGACCGTGGTGCCGGAGATGGCCGACGGGGGGACGATCGTCAACACCGCCTCCTACACCGCCCTGACCGGTATGGCGGCCGTCGGTACGTACGCCGCCACCAAGCACGCCGTGCTGGGGCTGACCCGGGTGGCGGCGCTGGAGCTGGCGGGCCGGGGGATCCGGGTCAACGCGGTCTGCCCGGGCGCCATCGACACCGCGATGTCCAACCCGGCGCGGCTGGATCCGAACGCCGATCCGGAGGAGATGAGCCGGGCCCTGGACGAGCTGTACCGCAAGCTCGTGCCGCTCGGCCGGGTCGGACAGCCGGAGGAGGTGGCCCGGCTGGCCCTCTTCCTGACCTCGGACGACTCGTCGTACATCACCGGGCAGCCGTTCGTGATCGACGGCGGATGGCTGGCCGGCGTCTCGATTATCTGACTCACCGTCAGCTATTGACGGTCCTCGCGCGCGGTGCGACAGTCGGCCGACGGGTGAAATCTGACGCAGCGTCAGAAAAATCTGGGAGGGTGAACCGCCTTGGAATTCGGGCTCTTTGTACAGGGATACGTGGGCAAGCGCGCCGAGACCGACCCGCTCGCCGAGCACAAGGCGCTGATGGAGGAGACCGAGTACGTCATCCAGGCGGACCGGTCCGGCTTCAAGTACGCCTGGGCCTCCGAGCACCACTTCCTGGAGGAGTACTCACACCTGTCCGCCAACGACGTCTTCCTCGGCTACCTCGCCCACGCCACCGACCGGATCCATCTGGGCTCGGGCATCTTCAACCCGCTCGCCCCGGTGAACCACCCGGTCAAGGTCGCCGAGAAGGTCGCCATGCTGGACCACCTCAGCGAGGGCCGCTTCGAGTTCGGCAGCGGGCGGGGCGCCGGCAGCCACGAGATCCTCGGCTTCCTGCCCGGCATCACCGACATGAACTACACGAAGGAGATCTGGGAGGAGACGATCGCCGAGTTCCCGAAGATGTGGCTCCAGGACGAGTACGCCGGCTTCCAGGGCAAGCACTGGCAGCTGCCGCCCAGGAAGGTCCTGCCGAAGCCGTACGGGAAGTCGCACCCGGCGATGTGGTACGCGGCCGGGTCCCCGGCGTCGTACTCCATGGCCGCGAAGAAGGGGCTCGGCGTGCTCGGCTTCAGCATCCAGAAGGTCTCCGACATGGAGTGGGTGCTGGAGCAGTACAAGACGGCGGTCGTGAACGCCGAGCCGGTCGGGGACTTCGTCAACGACAACGTGATGGTGACGACCACGGCGATCTGCGCGCCCACGCACGACGAGGCGATCCGGATCGCGGCGAGCGGGGGGCTGCACTACCTGCCCTCGCTGGTGTTCCGCTACCACGACACGTTCCCGCGCCCCGAGGGCTTCCCGGAGTGGCCGCAGACGCTGCCCGAGTACACCCCGGAGTTCGTGGAGCTGCTGGTCGAGGAGGAGCTGCTGATCTGCGGGGACCCCGACGAGGTGCTGCGCCAGTGCAAGCGGTGGGAGCAGGCCGGGGCGGACCAGCTGAGCTTCGGGCTGCCGGTGGGGGTGCCGAAGGAGGAGACGCTGCAGACGATCCGGCTGATCGGGGAGCACGTGATTCCCGAGATCGACACCGATCCTGTCCACCGGACATCGCGGTTCCGGGCTGCCGCGTAAGGAGGTTCCAGGCATGTTGGACCACCTCGTCCGGGGCGCCACCATCGTGGATGGCACAGGCGCGCCCTCGTACACCGCCGACGTCGGCATCCGCGACGGTCGAATCGCCGTCATCGGGAACGTCACCGAGGAAGCCCGCACCAGCGAGGACGCCGCCGGGCTCGTCCTCGCCCCCGGTTTCGTCGACCCCCACACGCACTACGACGCCCAGCTCTTCTGGGACCCCTACGCCACCCCCTCGCTCAATCACGGCGTGACGACCGTCGCCGGCGGGAACTGCGGATTCACGCTCGCCCCCCTGAAACCGGGGGACGCCGACTACACGCGCCGCATGATGTCCAAGGTGGAGGGGATGTCCCTGGTCGCCCTGGAGGAGGGGGCGCCCTGGAGCTGGAACGGATTCGGGGAGTACCTGGACGCCCTGGACGGACGGATCGCCGTCAACGCGGGGTTCATGGTCGGGCACTGCGCGCTGCGCCGGTACGTGATGGGTCCGGACGCGGTCGGCGGTCAGCCCAGTGAAGAGCAACTCGCCCAGATCGTCGGTTTGCTGCACGCGGCCATGGACGCCGGCGCCTGGGGTCTGTCCACCACCCAGTCGAGCACCCACTCCGACGGCGACGGACAGCCGGTCGCCTCCCGGCACGCCCGGCCCGCCGAACTGCTCGCCCTGGCCAGGGCGGTCGGGGAGCACGAGGGCACCCAGATCGAGGCGATCGTCGCCGGATGCCTGGACCAGTTCAGCGACGACGAGATCGATCTGCTCGTGGAGATGAGCGCGGCCGCCGGGCGGCCGCTCAACTGGAACGTGCTCACCGTCGACGCGGCCGTCCCGGAGCGGGTGCCCCGGCAGCTGAGCGCGAGCGAGCGGGCCCGGAAGGCGGGCGGCCGGGTGGTGGCGCTCACCATGCCGATCCTCACCCCGATGAACATGTCCCTGGG
Source organism: Streptomyces sp. MMG1121 (assembly GCF_001280015.1). GTDB lineage: Bacteria > Actinomycetota > Actinomycetes > Streptomycetales > Streptomycetaceae > Streptomyces. The sequence continues at coordinate 90,370 of NZ_LGDV01000118.1, read as the reverse complement.
CACCTTCTGCGCCCTCAACCTGATCCCCGGGTGGGGGCCGGTCCTCGGGCTGCCGGTGCCCGAGCGGATCGCGAAGCTGCGGGACCCGGCCGTGCGGGCGGAGATGCTGCGGCGCGCCCGGTCCAAGGAGGCCGGGATCTTCCGGCGGCTCGCGAACTTCGGGCGGTACGTCATCGGGGACACCTACAGCGCGGCCAACGCCGGGCTGACCGGCCGGGTCGTCAAGGACATCGCGCAGGAGCGCGGGCAGGACCCCTTCCACTGCCTCGTCGAGATCTGCGCGGCCGACGGACTGCGCACGGTCCTGTGGCCCATGCCCACCGACAACGACCCCGCGTCCTGGGCGCTGCGCGCCGAGACCTGGCAGCACGAGGACGTGCTGCTGGGCGGGTCGGACGCGGGGGCGCATCTGGACCGCATGTGCGGGGCGCCGTACACCACCCGGTTCATCGGGGACTGTCTGCGCGGCCGGAAGCTGGTCGGGCTGGAGCAGGCGGTCAAGATGCTGACCGACGACCCGGCCCGGCTGTTCGGGCTGCGTGAGCGCGGGCGGATCCACGAGGGCTGGCACGCGGACCTGGTCCTCTTCGACCCGGAGCGGATCGACGCCGGGCAGGCGCGGCTGGTGCACGACCTGCCGGGGGACAGTCCCCGGCTGGACGCCCGCGCGATCGGCGTACGGGCCGTGTGGGTCAACGGGGTCGAGGCGATCCGGGACGACGTGGTCAGCGGGGCCGTACCGGGCAAGGTGCTGCGCTCGGGGACCGATACACGGACGGTGAGTACCAGGTGAAGGAGGAGCGGCTGTTCGTCGGCGGGCAGTGGGTGGAGCCGGACGGCGGGTACTACCCGGTGACCGACCCGGCCACCGAGGAGACCGCCGGCTGGGCGCCGGAGGCCTCACCGGAGCAGGTGCGGGCGGCCTGCGCGGCGGCCCGGGAGGCGTTCGGGGCCTGGTCGCGGACCCGGCCCGAGGAGCGGGCGGCGGTGCTGGGCCGGGCGGCGGAGATCATCCGCGCCTCGATCGGGCCGTACGCCGACCTCGCCCGCGCCGAGACCGGGGCCACGACCGGCACGGCCCGGGCGATGCAGGTCGGGGTGGCCGCCGCCCGGTTCCGCCGGTACGCCGCGGTCGAGCCCGCCGAATGGGCCGTCGCCCCGCAGATCAACGAGGCGGGGCCGATGGGGAAGGCCGGGGTGATGGGCGCGCTGGCCGTGCGCCAGCCCGTCGGGGTCGTCACCTGCATCACCTCGTACAACAACCCGTGGGCCAACCCGGCCGGAAAGGTCGCCCCGGCGCTGGCCATGGGCAACACCGTGGTCGTGAAACCCGCCCCGCAGGATCCGCTGTCCGTCTACCGGATGGCGCAGGCGCTCGAGGAGGCCGGGGCACCGCCGGGCGTGGTGAACGTGGTCTCGGGGCGGGACGTGGCGGTGGGCGAGGCGGCGGTGGCCTCCGACGACGTCGACATGGTCAGCTTCACCGGCTCCACGGCCGTCGGCCGGCGCATCGCCGAGGTCTGCGGGCGGGACATGAAACGCCAGCTGATGGAGCTGGGCGGCAAGGGCGCGGCCCTCGTCCTCGACGACGCCGACCTCGCCTCGGCCGTCGCCGGCATCGGCACCACGTTCTCCTTCTACAGCGGGCAGATCTGCACGGCACCGACCCGCGTGCTGGCGCAGCGGGGGGTGTACGAGCGACTCGTCGAGCAACTGGCCGAGTACGCGAGGGGACTGAAGGTCGGGGATCCGGCCGAGCGGGACACGGTCGTGGGACCGGTGATCTCGGCGGAGCACCGGGCGCGGGTGGAGTCGTACGTCGAACTCGGGCGGAAGGAGGGGGCGACGGTGGTCGCGGGCGGCGAACGGCCGCCACTGGAGCGGGGTTTCTACGTCGCCCCCGCCCTCCTCGCCGACTGCACCAACGACATGCGGGTGGCCCGGGAGGAGATCTTCGGGCCGGTCGTCGCGGTCGTCCCCTTCGACGACGAGGAGGAGGGCATCGCCCTCGCCAACGACTCCGAGTACGGCCTCCTCGACTACGTCTGGTCCGGCGACGTGGCCAGGGCCTTCCGCATCGCCCGCCGGCTGCGGGCCGGCGGGGTCGGCATCAACACCGTCGGCCGCAACATGGAGGCCCCCTTCGGCGGCTTCAAGAAGAGCGGGGTGGGCCGGGACGTCGGCTCCTACGCCCTGCACGCCTACAGCGAGGTGCAGGCCCTCGTGTGGCCGGGGTGAGGGGCAGGCGCCGGCTGCTCACCGGGTGAAGAACGACGCCGGATGACGGGGGGGGGGGTCGGCCGAGCAGGTGAAGAGACCTCCGTGGCTGAACCGGCCGATGACCATGCCCACCGGCTCGCGCAACGGGTCGTCGGCCGCGTGGCGGAAGGGGCGGTGGTGAGCTTCACGCGGGCGGTGTTTCCCGCGCTCACCCCTCCAGGTCCACCCGGACCGTCAGCAGGTCCGTGCCGAAGGCCCGTACCGCCACGCTGTTGAGGCGGGGCAGGGTGCGCAGGCGGGCCACCGGGTCGTCGTCGGGCAGCAGGTGCGCGGTGCCGTGGTGCCAGCGGCCGGAGATACGGACGCGGACCCTGGGGTCGGCCTGGATGTTGCGCACGTACTGCGACGCGTGGCCGAACTCGGAGACCAGCCAGAAGGACGTGCCGACCCGGCGCCCGCCGACCGGCGTCTGCCGGGGCAGGCCGGAGCTGCGGCCGGTGGTCTCCAGCAGGACCTGGAACGGCAGCCGCCGGTTGAGCGGGTTGGCGAGGTGCCGCTGGAAACGGGTCACGAGGCGGTGCTTGAGGTCGCTGCGGCCTGCCATCTCTCCTGCTCTCCGTGCCGTGCCGGGCGCATCTCGGGTGGATGCCGTGGCAGCAGTGTAGGGGGCTGGTGCGGCACGAACCGGGGCACGGACGGGGCGTGTTAGCCTCCACGGCTGTCGTCATCCATGTGCAACGGGGGAGCCTGATGGGCACGTCTTCGGACGGTTACACGGTCCGGTCCGGTGTGTCCGGGCAGGCGACGGAACTGGACGGTGCGGGCGACGACGCGGGACACATACACCAGGCGATCCTTCGCGACGCGCGTTGCGCGCGGGACGCCCTGGGCGGCCCCGAGGCGGCGGCGGCGTTCGACGCGTTCGCCGCGGCCTGGCTGGACGACGCGTCTACGCTGCGGTCGGCGCTGCACGAACTCGCGGGCAGGGTACGCCTCGCCAAGGGCGCGTACGCCGGCTCCGACCACACCGTGGCGACGCGGACCGAGTCCGTGACCGTCGGCGGCGACGGAGTGACCACGATGCCGACGCCGGTGGGGGACGAGTACGTCACCACCATGCCGGTCCACGCCGACCGTCCGTCGGTCCTGAGGACGTACTGAGGGCGGCCCGGTCATGGGATTCCTGGACCTGAACCCCTGGGGCGCCCTGGACACCCCGGCCGGCCGCCGCTCCTGGCTGGCCGGGCTGTGCACGAGCATTCCCAGGGCCGCGGACAAGAACGATCTCCTGGACCAGATCGACGACGCGCTCCTCGCCCGCGCGCCGGTCGGCGACACGGCCACGCTCGAATCGCTCGGCAAGCGCTACCGCGACCAGGTCGACAAGGCCGGCGACCTGCACGACCGCACGAACAGGGTGGCCAGGAAGGGCCTGCCCGAGGTCTGGGTCGGCGACACCGCCGTCCTCGCCTCCGACGGCGTGGCCGCCGCCGCCCGCGCCGCGACCAGGATGGCCGACGCCTTCCAGGGCGGCGCCAAGGCGCTGCACGCGCTGGCCGACGCGCTCGGCGCCGCGAAGAAGCAGGACGCGGACGGCCGCGCCAGGATGCGGCAGGCCCAGCAGAGGCTCGGCCCCCCGGACAGCTTCTTCGACCTCGGCGACATCGTCGAGACCGACCAGGAGAAACAGGAGAAGAAGGCCGCCCTCGCCGCCGACCGGACCCTCGCCGCCGACGGGGTCGACCTGATGCACAAGGCGGCAGTCACCGCCGACGACGCCGTCCGCGCCGCCGCCCGGGACCTGAACAAGTGGGCGGCCGAGGCACGCGCCGGGAAGATGCACACCGGACAACTGTCCGCCGTGGACCGGATGATGCTCGCCGACGCCGACGGCAGGGCCGGCGCGCCCGACTACAACGAGATCCTCACGGCGGGCGACCTGGAACGCTCCGGCCGGGCCATGGACGCGCTCCCGCCCGCCGACCGGGCCCGGATGGACCGGCTCCTGGCGGGCGCGAAGACCCCGCAGGAGAAGGCGTATCTGATGAAGGCCCTCGCCGCGGGCCACGGTGTCGACGACATCCAGACGTTCGACGGCAAGATCCACGGCAAGGACCCGGCCTGGCTGCAGCGGCATCTGACGCCGATCGTCACCGACGGCGACAGCCTGGGGGACGAGGGGACGAACCCCGTCAGCGGCGCCAACCTGAACACGCAGCTGCAGGACTTCGAGGGCCAGGAGTGGGCCCAGGGCGGAGACGGGCAGGGGAACACCTGCGTCGCCTCCTCCACCGTCACCGCCCGCGCCCTGGTCGATCCCGTCTACGCCCTCTCCCTCACCGGCGGCCCCAGCGGCCAGGAGAACGACCCGGACGCCTTCCGGCGGCGCCTGGTGGCCGAGCAGAACCGGGTGCACCAGGAGGGGCACGGCGGTGCCGACGGCATGCGCCAGAAGGGCAGGACCGAGGTCTTCAACAAGGAGATCAGCCCGGAGACCGGCAGCTCCTACGAGAGGCGGGAGGTCCCGGACCCCGATTCGCGGCGCGACGTCCTGCCGCAGATCGAGAAGGCGGTGGCGGACGGCAAGCCGGTGCCCATCGGCGTCCAGGGACAGGACGAGACCGGCAGGCCGGTCGCGCACGCCATGATGATCGTCGGCCAGCAGGGCGACAAGCTGGAGATCTACAACCCGTGGGGCAAGACCACCTGGGTCAGCGAGAACGACTTCGTCAACGGGGGCATGGCGAAGGCCAGTGACCATGACTATGCCGACGCCTACGAGGTCCACCTGCCCCAGGGCTGAGGCTTGTACGTCGTGACCGTCACCGTCCGCTGAACCAGTGCCCCGGACCGCAAGCGAGGCCCTCATGTCCCCAGCCCCCGACAGCCGCACCGACGACGAGGTGCTGGCCGCCACCGACGTCACCCTGCTGCTGCGCTACGGCCTGGCCCAGGACGCCTTCCGCACGGCCCTGTTCGGCGACGGCGCCATCGCCGCCGCGGTCACCCTCGACCGGCTCGGCGTCGTGCCGCGCTCGCTGGTGTTCGTCGCCGAGATCGTCCGGGCCGGCGGTCTGGCCTACGCGGCGGCGTTGCGAGAGCCGCTGCCGTCCCCAGCGCCCGCCGAACTCCTGCGGGACTGGCTGACCGGCGCCGCGCAGACCGCGACCACCGCGGAGGCCGAGACCCGCGCCGCCCGCTGGCTGGAGGCGGTGGCCGAGATCGTCGCCCGGCGCCGCGCCACGCGCGAAGGCACCGCCTAGTGCGGGGAGCGCCCGCACGGCGGAGGGGGCGCGATTCCTCCGCCCGCGCAGTGGGCACGTGCGGCCTTCGAAGACGCACCGGAAGACGCACCGAGTGCCCTGTGGCGGTCCGCGCGGGCCTGCGGGTCCGACGAGACCGCCCTGGAGGCGCACCCGCCGCTGCCCCGATGCGCCATCGGGTCATCCCGCTTCCGCCGGGCCGCGCGATCCGCCGGGCGTCGTGCGCCGAAGCGCCCGGTCCGCCAGCCAGTTGCCGTGGAAGCCGAACGGCACCCGGGCGGGCAGATGGATCGTGGCGACCGGCGCCGCCGCGAGGTCGTCGGCGGCCAGCACGACCAGGTCGCTGCGGTCGGTGGCGGCGTCGTACACGTAGGTGAGGAGCCAGCCGGGGCCGCCCGGTGTGTCGTCGGCGGGAGCGAAGGCGGCCTCGCCGGGGGTGCGGCCGGGGCCGAAGTCGTGCGCGGTGGCGACGGCGGAGGACAGGTCGTAGCGGACCAGCGAGGTGCCGCTCGTCAGGTGCCCGTGTCCGGCGGCGAGGCCGGTCAGCCGGTCGTCGACGCGCGGGAACTCGCCCGGCCGGTCGTCGCACTGCTCCTCGTGGACCGTGCCGGTGGCCGGGTCGACGGTCCACTTCCACAGCACGGCCCGCGTCGGCCGGGTGCCGCCGTCCGCCTTACGCCGCCACAGCTCCGGGTAGCGCATCACGTGCAGCACGAGGGTGCCGTCCGGCGCGTCGTGGGCGTTGAGGATGTGGAAGACGTAGCAGGGGTCGACCCCGAACCAGCGGACCTCGCCGTGCGGGTCGGCGCGGCGCAGCACGCCGAGCCGGGCGCCGTAGCCGTCGTCCCAGCGGTACGGCATCGTGCCGCCGGCCAGGGCGAGTCCGGCGTCGAAGACGACCGGCAGGTCCATGAAGACGACGTGCCCGGCGGTGAGCGCGAAGTCGTGCAGCATGGTCGGGCCCGGCACCTCGATCGGTCTGCTGAGCACCAACTCGCCGGTGGCGTCGGCCCGGTGGTAGGTGAGGTGGGTGGACTCCAGCATGCCGTAGCCGAAGAAGTGCAGTTCGCCGGTGGTCGAGCAGGTTTTCGGGTGGGCGGTCATCGCGGTGGTGAGGCGGCCGTCGAAGTCGTACGGGCCCTTGGTGCCCAGGTCGGGGGTCAGCTCGTGGGGCAGGGCGGTCTCGACCAGGGCGAGGGTGCGGCCCGCGTGCCGGACGACGTGGGTGTTGGCGGGGCCGGCGGCGAGGTCGCGGCGGCCCCGGTCGTCGTACAGCCGTGCCGCTCCGGTGAGTTGGCCGGTGCGCACCCAGCGGTTGCGGTAGGAGGCGGCCCGCCCGCCCTCCAGGCGCACCCCGTGGACCATGCCGTCGCCGAAGAACCAGTGTCCGGAGGCGGCGTCGGCCGGGTTCGGGCCGTTGCGCAGATACCAGCCGGTCAGCTCGGGCGGAATGGTGCCGGTCACCGGCAGGTCGTGCGCGGTGAGTTCCTCGGTGACCGGGGCGTAGTTGCCGGACAGGTGCCGGGGCGCGGTGGTCATCGGGCGACGTGTCCGGCGGCGGCCCGGGCCTTTGCCTGGACGTGGGCGACGTAGCGGACGGTGAAGACCATCGGGACGACGAAGCCGGCGATCTGGACGAGGGTCGCGGGCATGGTGTGGGCGTGCCCGGCGTGGTCCAGGACGGCGAGGGCGACGGCCGTGACGGCGAACGCGGCGGTCCATACGGCGGTGATGATCACGTTGGTCCGGACGAACGGCTTCATGGTCCAGTACTCGCGCGGGGTGGTGCGCTTGGCGATGCCCAGGGTGAAGGGCCTGCCGACGGCCAGGGACGCTGCGGCGATGACGGCGAGGGTGCCGGAGGAGAGGGCGGCGGAGTAGTCGTGCACGCCCGAGTGCGGGTCGGTGAAGGCGATGGCCGCGAGGACCGCGAAGAAGACCGCCGAGCCGGCCTCGATGACCAGGGCGTCGAAGCCGGCCCCGGCCCGCCTCTGCTGGGCGATGAGGACCACGGCCACCGCCAGGGCGGCCAGGGAGCCCCACTGCCAGTCACCCGACGGGACGGCGGCGAAGACGATCCACGGCAGGAAGGTGCGCAGGTAGGACATGGGATTCCCCCGGTCGGTCAGAGTTCCGAATTCCTGTTTCGACATGTCAAAAGTAGAAGGTCGAAGTTCGACATGTCAACACTGGAAGGTAGGGTGGGGGCATGAGCCTCAAACACGCACTGCTCGGTCTGCTCTCGGACCGCCGCGCCAGCGGCTACGACCTGCTGAAGACGTTCGAGACCTCATTGGCCAACGTCTGGCCGGCGACCCAGAGCCAGATCTACACCGAGCTGACCAAGCTGGCCGGCTCCGGGCTGATCACGGTGGCCGCCGAGGGCCCGCGCGGCCGCAAGGAGTACGAGATCACCGACGAGGGCATGGCGGAGCTGCGCCACTGGCTGACCGAGGTCGCGCCCCAGCCCGTCACGCGCAGCGACGTCCTGCTGCGCGTCTTCTTCCTCGGCGTGCTGCCGCCCGAGCAGGCGCGCGCCTATCTGACCGAGCTGATGGACATGTCCCAGTCGGGATACGACCAGCTGCGTCGGCTGCACGACTCCATCGACTGGAGCGACGGCAGTCTCTCGGTCCACGGCCGCATCGCCCTGGAGTACGGTCTGCGCTTCAACGCGATGCGGCGGGAGTGGGCCGAGTGGGCGGCGCAGCAGATCAAGTAGCCCCGAGGAAGACGGGGTTGGTGAAGGCGGCCAGTGCCCCCGGCACCGGCCCGAGCGCCGTCTCGTGCCGCACCTCGGCGCGCACGTACGCCGCGTAGGCGGGCGTCGTACGCCACTCGAAGGTGCCCGCGCCCGACACCGGCAGCGGATCGCTGGTGTACAGCACCCCCTGGTCGGTGACGAACCGCACCGAGCAGCGCGGGGCGCCCGAGACCTCCAGCCGTACGGTCACCGGCGTGTCGGCGGCCACCTCCAGCCGCTCGCCGATGCCCGCCCGCTGCCCGCGCCCGCCCGTCACGCTGAAGCCGAGGGTGACGTTCTTGGACTCGGCCACGTACGAGCGTCCGGCGCGGATGCCGGCCTGGATCGCCTCCCGGGTCAGGTCGTCGGCGAGGACGACCGTCTGGGGCATGCCGACCGCGTCCGGGTCGCGGTGGGCGTCGCTGTTGCCCATCGCCGGGAGCCAGGCCCGTCCCTGCCGTACGGCGGCGACGAGGGTGTTGTCCCACTCGGCCAGCGTCGCCTCGTCGTCAGGCGTGTACGGGCCGTTCCACACCTCCACGGCGTCCGCCTCGGCGAAGCCGAACTTCCAGCCGCAGCCGACGCAGGTGGCGTGCGGGTGGGCGGGGACGACCAGGCCGCCGGCGCGTCGGACGTCCCGGGCGAAGCGGGCCCAGCGGTTGTCCCGGGCGCGGTAGCGCCAGTCCACGAACGTGCCGGGCTCGGTGCCGAGCGCCACCACGTGGCCGTTGCGGGTCGTGATCTCCTCGCCGAGCATGATCAGCAGGTCGTCGCCCGCCTGGTCCGCCCAGTGCGGGTGCGAGGAGTGGGTGTTGTGGTCCGAGGAGTTGATGAAGTCCAGGCCCGCCGCCCGCGCGAGGGCCGCGATCTGGGCCGGGGTCCGGCGGCCGTCGGAGTACCAGGAGTGCAGATGACAGTCGCCCCGGTACCAGGCCCGGCCCCGGCCCCTCGCCCGCGACGGCGGATACACCGGCCGCGGGGTCTCGCCCGCCCGGCCGTAGGTCAGGGTGATCGTCAGCTCGTACGTCAGCCCCTGTGGCGCCACCGTGTAGGGGCCCAGCGCGACGTACCAGGTGCCCTCCCGCACCGGGCCCGGGATGTACCCGGGGGTCGCGTCGTCGGCCCGGACGAAGAATTCGGTACGCGCCCCGCCCGACCAGCCACGGAAGCCCCGGCCGCCCAGTTCGGTGCCGTGCTCGTCGAAGAGGCCGATGTCGAGCGCGTTGCCCTGGGTGCCGGCCGGGACCGAGGGCTTGTCGTAGGTGTAGGAGACCTTGATCTCCTGGACGCCGGAGGGGACTTCGACCGGTACGTACACGAAGTCGGGGGAGCCGGGCGGCAGCGTGCCGCCGGCCGTCCGGGTCTCCTGGCGCTGACCGTCCGCCGCTGCGAAGCTCACGCTTCCCAACGTAAGGGCAGCGGCGGCGCCCGTCACGAACAGCGCGCGTCTGCCGATTCCCTGGGCCTGACCGTGCGTGTCGTCACACATGGTGGCCATGCTCCTGTCCCGGTGTGAACTCCCGTGAAAGGGGAAGGGGTTGGCGGACGGGGGTTGGCGTACGACTGTATGTCATGCGCGCGACATTCCCATGCGGGGGCCGAGTAATGCCGACCAGTCGGTATGGACACGTGGATTCCGGCCCGGTACAGATGGGACATGCGTATCGCCGTCACCATCTTCCTCACCGACGAGACCATCGCGCCGGTACGGCTCGCCCGCGAACTCGAACAGCGCGGCTACGCCGGTCTCTATCTGCCCGAGCACACCCACATCCCCGTCGAGCGGACCACCCCGTACCCGGCCGGCGGCGACCTGCCCCGCGAGTACGGCCGCACCCTCGACCCCTTCGTCGCCCTGGGCCAGGCCGCGGCCGTGACCGGGCGCCTCGGCCTCGGTACGGGCGTCACCCTGGTCGCCCAGCACGACCCCATCGCCCTCGCCAAGCAGATCGCCACCCTCGACCACCTCTCCGACGGCCGCTTCACGCTCGGCCTCGGCTACGGCTGGAACGTCGAGGAGGCCGCCGACCACGGGGTCGACTGGCGCACCCGCCGGGAGCTGGTCCGTGACCGGGTGCGGCTGATGCAGGCCCTGTGGTCCGCGGAACCGACGTCCTACGCGGGCGAGTTCGGAGGCGTCCGGGCCGGCCACGCCCACCCCAAGCCGGTACAGAAGCCGCGGGGCCGGGTCGTCGGTCCGCGCACCCTCGTCGGTGGCGCCGCCGGGCCGAAGCTGTTCGCCCACATCGCCGAGTACGCCGACGGCTGGCTGCCGATCGGCGGCCGGGGCCTTTCCGAGTCCCTGCCGGTGCTGCGCTCGGCCTGGGCGGACGCGGGCCGCGACCCGGCCGCGCTCCAGGTCGTCCCGTACGCGGTCCTGCCGGCCCCGGGCAAGCTCGCGCACTATGCCGAGCTGGGCATCGAGGAGGTGGTGCTGCAACTGCCGTCGGCGGGGGAGGCGGAGGTGCTGGGCGTGCTGGACGCGTACGCCGAGTACGTGTGAGCGAACCCGCACGCGGCACCGCACAGTGATCCCCGGGACGTCCCCCGACCTCGTTGAGCTGGCGGAGCCCGAACGTATGCTCAAAGAATGACGACTTCCGCGACCCCCGGAACCGGCCCGACCGAGAACTCCATGCGTCGCGCCCTCAAACGCGCCCGGGACGGCGTCGCCCTGGACGCGGCCGAGGCGGCGGTGCTCCTCCAGGCCCGCGGCGAGGCTCTCACGGACCTCGCCGCGTCCGCCGCCCGGGTGCGGGACGCGGGGCTCGCGGCGGCGGGCCGGCCCGGTGTCATCACGTACTCGAAGAGCGTCTTCATCCCCCTGACCCGGCTGTGCCGGGACAAGTGCCACTACTGCACCTTCGTCACGGTCCCCGGCAAGCTGCGCCGGGCCGGCCACGGCATGTTCATGTCCCCGGACGAGGTGCTGGACATCGCCCGCAAGGGCGCCGCGCTCGGCTGCAAGGAAGCCCTCATCACCCTCGGCGACAAGCCCGAGGACCGCTGGCCCGAGGCGCGCGAGTGGCTCGACGCGCACGGCTACGACGACACCATCGCCTACGTCCGCGCCGTCTCCATCCGCATCCTGGAGGAGACGGGCCTGCTGCCCCACCTCAACCCGGGCGTCATGACCTGGACGGACTTCCAGCGGCTCAAGCCGGTGGCGCCGTCCATGGGCATGATGCTGGAGACCACCGCCACCCGCCTGTGGTCCGAGCCCGGCGGCCCGCACCACGGCTCCCCGGACAAGGAACCGGCCGTACGGCTGCGGGTGTTGGAGGACGCGGGCCGTTCCTCGGTCCCCTTCACCTCCGGCCTGCTGATCGGCATCGGCGAGACATACGAGGAGCGCGCCGAGTCCCTCTTCGCCCTGCGCAAGGTCTCCCGCGCCTACCACGGCGTCCAGGAACTGATCATCCAGAACTTCCGCGCCAAGCCGGACACGGCGATGCGCGGCATGCCGGACGCCGAGCTGGACGACCTGGTCGCCACGGTGGCCGTCGCCCGGCACATCATGGGACCTTCGGCGTGCCTTCAGGCCCCGCCGAACCTGGTCGACTCCGAGTACGAGCGGCTGATCGGCGCCGGCATCGACGACTGGGGCGGGGTCTCGCCGCTCACCATCGACCACGTCAACCCCGAACGCCCCTGGCCGCAGATCGAGGAGCTGACCGAGAGGTCGGCCGCCGCGGGCTTCGAACTTCGCGAACGCCTCTGCGTCTACCCGGAGTTCGTCCGGCGCGGCGAGCCCTGGCTGGACCCGCGGCTGCGCCCGCACGTCGCCGCCCTCGCCGACCCGGAGACCGGGCTGGCGCGCGAGGACGCGGTGGTCGAGGGGCACCCGTGGCAGGAGCCGGAGGAGGCCTTCGTCCCGACCGGCCGCACGGACCTGCACCGCACGATCGACACCGAGGGGCGCAGCGCCGACCGGCGTGACGACTTCGACGAGGTGTACGGCGACTGGGAGGCGCTGCGCGAGGCGGCCGTGCCCGGGATGGCGCCGGAGCGCATCGACACCGACGTACGGCAGGCGCTGCGCACCGCGGCCGACGACCCCACGAAGCTGACCGACGCCGAGGCCCTCGCCCTCCTGCACGCGGACGGGCCGGCGCTGGACGCGCTGTGCCGGGTCGCGGACGACGTGCGCAGGTCGGCGGTCGGCGACGACGTGACGTACATCGTCACCCGGAACATCAACTTCACCAACGTCTGCTACACCGGCTGCCGCTTCTGCGCCTTCGCCCAGCGCCGCACGGACGCCGACGCGTACACGCTGTCGCTGGAGCAGGTCGCCGACCGCGCGCAGCAGGCCTGGGAGCTGGGCGCGGTCGAGGTGTGCATGCAGGGCGGCATCCACCCCGACCTGCCGGGCACGGCGTACTTCGACATCGCGAAGGCGGTCAAGGAGCGGGTGCCCGGTATGCACGTGCACGCCTTCTCGCCGATGGAGGTGGTGAACGGCGCCACCCGGACGGGGATGTCGATCCGGGAGTGGCTCGCGGCCGCCAAGGAGGCCGGGCTGGACTCCATCCCGGGCACGGCGGCGGAGATCCTGGACGACGAGGTCCGCTGGGTGCTGACCAAGGGCAAGCTGCCGACGGCCACCTGGACCGAGGTCATCACGACGGCCCACGAGCTGGGCATCCGCTCGTCCTCGACGATGATGTACGGCCATGTCGACCAGCCCCGCCACTGGCTCGGCCACCTGCGCACCCTGGCCGGTATCCAGCGCGAGACGGGCGGCTTCACGGAGTTCGTGACGCTGCCCTTCATCCACACGAACGCGCCGGTGTACCTGGCGGGCATCGCACGCCCGGGCCCGACGGTGCGGGACAACCGGGCGGTGACGGCGATGGCCCGCCTGCTGCTGCACCCCTGGATCCCGAACATCCAGACAAGCTGGGTCAAGCTGGGCGCGGAGGGGGCGGCGGAGATGCTCCGGTCCGGTGCGAACGACCTCGGCGGGACCCTGATGGAGGAGACGATCTCCCGGATGGCGGGCTCGTCGTACGGCTCGTACAAGTCGGTCCGCGACCTGATCGCCGTGGCCGAGGCGGCCGGCCGCCCGGCCCGGCCGCGCACCACGCTCTACGGCGAGGTCCCCGCGGAGCGGCAGCGGGCGGCCGAGGCGTCCGACGGGCACCTGCCCGACCTGCTGCCGGTCCTCGACTGACGGCGGACTGAGTACGATGATCCGACCCCGGACCTGAGACGGGGCCCCGTAGCGGAGGAGATGCGTACCCGTGGCTGCCCGACTGCCCTCCTGGGCCTGGGTCACCGGCCTGACGGCGGGAGCGACCGCGGCCGTCGTCGCCCTCGCGGTACAGGCGAACCACGGGCCGCATCCCGCGGCCGCCGTGGCCGGGCCGAGCCCGTCGGCCTCGGCGAGCGCGCACGGGTCCGGTACCCCGCACACCGCAGCACCGCCCGCCCTGCCGGACGCGTCGGGCCAGGGCCGGCGGATCGTGTACTCCGTCGGGGAGAAGCGGGTGTGGCTGGTCGACGCGACCGGCAAGGCCTCCCGCACGTTCACGGTGTGGCCGGGCACGGTGGGTCCGCAGCCCGGCCGCTACTCGGTCACCCTGCGCATCCAGTCCCTGAAGGGCTCGGACGGCGTGGAGATCGAGCACGTCATGTACTTCACCAAGGTGTCCGGCGTGAACATCGCCTTCTCCAACGCCCTGGACGGCTCCTCGCCGCCGCCCGCGGACGGCAAGAAACTGGGCGGCATCCGCGTCCACAAGGACGACGGAGCCGCCCTGTGGGCCTTCGGCGATCAGGGAACCGGCGTCACGGTCGTCAACTAGCCTCCCCCGCGATGTCCGCCCCGGTCTGCGTCCCGGGCTCCGCCTGCCGGACGGCCAGCAGGTTGACGATCAGCGCGACCCCGCTCAGCACCAGCACGCGGGTGGCCGCGTCCTCGCCGTTCCAGGTCTTCGACTGCCACATCGAGAACCACTCACCGCCGATCGCGATGAACCCGGCACCGAAGAGCAGCACCAGCATCAGCAGCCCGTAGACGGACACGCGCCGGGCGAGGTCGGTTTTGCGCCGCGTCCACAGATACGTCCCGCCGATGAGGACGAGCGCGGCCACCGTCTCCCACACGATGATCAGGACGTAGGCGGTGTCCTGCAGGGCGGTACTGGTGATGGCCCGCCACATCAGATCGTGGTCCTTGAAGGTGGTGTCCATCGCCAGTACATGCCGGACGAACTGCTGGTTCGTACCGAAGTCGGTGATGTTCCCGAGGGCGACCAGGGCGATGTAGAGGGCGAGTATGCCGGTGAGCACGCCGGCGGCCAGACTGAGGCTGGAGTGACGCGTGGGGGTGGTGGTCATGGCTGGATTCTCTCCCGACCGAAGCCGGTTTCTCGCGTGGGCATTGCGCCAGAATGAAGGGGCGGGCTGTCGGGGAGGGACGTACGCATGACGCGGGAACGGCCGTCGATGCAGGATCTGATCGGGCGGCGCAGACGGGCGGGTTTCGTCGGCCGTGGCGATGAACGGGCCGTGTTCCGGGCCAATTTGGAAATCTCGCCCGAGGACGAACGCCACCGCTTCCTCTTCCATGTGCACGGCAACTCGGGTGTCGGGAAGACGTTCCTGGTCAGGGAGCTGGAGCAGATCGCGCGCGCACGCGGGGCGTTGACGGCGTACGTCGACGAGAGTGTGGGCAGCGTGCCCGAGGCGATGGCCGCGCTCTGCCGTCAACTCGCGCAACAGGGCCACCGGTTGAAGAGGATGGAGGAGGCGCTGGTCGCCCACCGGGAGCGGCGGCACGAGGCGGAGGCCGAGGCGGCCGCCCTGGAACCCGACCCCCAGGGCCCCTCCCCGCTGACCACGACCGCCGTCCGGCTGGGCATGGCGGGCGTCGGCGTGCTCGTCCCGGGCGCCGGGGCCTTCGTCGGCGCGGTGGACGCGGGCCAGCTGGCGGACGGCGCGGCCCGTCTGAAGGCCCGCCTGAGCGCACGCTTCCGCAACCAGGAGGACGTGCAGCTGGTCCTGTCGCCCGAACGGGTCCTGACCCCGAAACTGCTGGACGAGCTTGCGGACGTGACGGCGTCGGTCCCCTGGCTGGTCCTGTTCTTCGACACCTACGAGCGCACCGGCCCCTTCCTCGACGGCTGGCTGCACGAGCTGATGACCACCGACCGGTACGGTGCCCTGCCCGCCAACGTGCTCGTCGTCACGGCCGGGCAGCGCCTCTTCGACACCGGCCGCTGGGGCGGCTTCGCCGACTTCATGACCGATCTGCCGCTCGGCCCGTTCACGGAGGCGGAGACGCGGGGACTGCTCGCGGACCGCGGGGTGGTGGCCGAGCCGGTGATCGCGGAGGTGCTGCGCCTGTCGGGCGGTCTGCCGGTGCTCGTCTCCACCCTCGCCGAGGCCCGCCCCGCCGACCCGGACGACGTGGGCGACCCGAGCGCGACGGCGGTGGAACGGTTCCTGAAGTGGGAGCCGGACCCCGTACGCCGGGCGGTGGCCCTGGCCTGCGCGCTGCCCCGGCGGCTGGACGCCGACGTCTTCCGGGCGGCGGCGGACTGCCCGGAGGACGAGGCCGACGCCCTGTACGACTGGCTGCGGGGCATGCCGTTCGTCGGCGAGCGCGGCGAGCGGGTGCAGTACCACGACGTCGTACGGGCGCCGATGCTGCGCCTCCAGCGCCGGCGCTCGCCCCGGGGATGGGCGCGACGGCACGGACGGCTCGCGGAGACCTTCGGCGCCTGGCGCCACGAACGCCAGGCCTTGCGGGCGCGCTACGCGGACTGAGCGGCGAAGTCGAGGAACTCGGTCCAGGCGACGCCGGTGACGGCGAGTTGGGCGCGGTGCTTGTCCTTGGAGTCGCGGATGTGGATGGTGGCGGGGGTTATCGCCACTTCGACGCAGTCGGGGCCGTCGTTGCTGCTGTAGCTGCTCTTGAACCACATCAGCGTCGAGGTCATGTCTCTTCTCCCAGTACTTTCTTGATGAAGGCTTGCGACTCCCGAGGGGAGAGAGCCTGCGAGCGGATCATTCCATAGCGCATCTCCAGGATCTGTACTTCCCGGGGATCACTCACAAGACGACTGTGCAACTGGACCTCCAGGTGCCCCAAGGTCTTGCCGTTCTGGAGTTTCAGCAACCGGAAAGGACCGGCCATGCCCGCGTGCTCCTCGTCACGGTCAGTGGGCATCACCTGGATCTCGACGTGCCTCAACTGCCCGATCTCCAACAGGTGTTCGAGCTGCTTGCGTAACACCATTTTGCCCCCGATGGGGCGCCTCAGCGTCACCTCTTCCTGGACAAAGGTGATGAGCGGTCGAGGCGTCCGATCGAAGACGGTCTTTCGAGCCATGCGTGCTGCGACGAGGCGCTCGATCTCCTCCTCGGCGTAAGCCGGCCGTCGCATCACGTACAGGGCCTGGGCGTACTCCGGTGTCTGCAACAGGCCATGGACGTGATGGTTCGAGTAGGCCCCCATCTCGGCGGTTTCGTCCTCCAGCTTGGCCAGATCCCGAACACTCTTCGGATACCGGGCCTTCTCCACGTCCTCCTTCATCGCGGACAACTTCCCGCCCGCGCCGAGTACTTCATCGGCGGCGTCGAGGAAGTCCGGCTTGGGAGACCGTCGCCCGCGCTCCACGGACGAGACCATCTCCTCGCTGTACTTGATCCGTGCCCCGAGCTCTCCCTGCTTCATTCCGGCGGCCTCCCGCCAGAACTTGATCTGCCGTCCGACCACCTTGAGCACGGCCTCGGCCTCTTCGTCCTCCACGTTGCCCCCTTGCGACGTACGGGCCGTACGACCACACCCGGCCTCCGGACAGTCACGCTGCGTACCGTGGTCGTCGCTGTTCAGAGTAGGGAAGCGCGACCACGCTGGGTGACATGAAGCAGAAAAACCACCTCAGGATCCAGCTGTCGGCGACCCGGAGAGGCGCGCGCCTGGCCCGGCTCCTCACCGAGCGTCAACTGGCAGAGTGGGGCGCGCCGTTCGAGGAGGCGACGCAGGTGGTGGTGGAGCTGGCGTCCAACGCCGTACTGCACGGGCGCGTACGGGGAAGGGACTTCCGCCTGGGCCTGACACTGCACGACGACGGCACCCTGCGGATCGAGGTGACCGACGCCCGGGGGGACCGGGTCCCGCGTCCCCACGACCCGGTGGCCGAGGAGTCGGAATGCGGCCGGGGTCTGCGGATCGTGGCGGCGTACGCGGACCGCTGGGGCGTGACGGAGGCGCCGGCCGGGGCCAAGATCGTCTGGGCGGAACTCGTACCGGGTCGCGGCGGGCCGTGACCCGGCGGCGCCCGACACCAAAGACCAAAGAACCGGGGAAAGGACCAATCCCGCCCCCATCGCCCCCGTCGCTCACTCGCCGGAGTGAATATGCCCAACGCAACTGGCGCGACGGGGCAGTTGTGGTGCAGCGTCGGCAACGACAGCAAGTCCAGACATGCATCGGCCCTCGCCGGGACGGCAATCCCAGTGCGAGGGCCTGATCACCGAGGAAGAAGCGCTTCCCGATGACGTACAAGCAGCGTAACGCGCGCCCACCCGCGAAGTCCTCCCGTTCCCGCTACGGCGCCACCCACGTGAAGGAACGCCTTGACGGGAACTTCACCGTGATCAGCAACGAGCTGCTCCAGCACCCGGAGCTGTCCACGTTGGCGAAAGGCGTCGGGGGCTACATCCAGTCGCTGCCCGAAGGCACCCCGGTCGGCATCAAGGCGCTGGCCGACCAGTTGCCCGAGGGAGAGATCAGCATTGCCTCCGCCCTGCGTGAGCTGGAGGAGCACGGGTGGCACTGGCGCGACAGGGAGCGGCTTGAGTCGGGCCAGGTGGTGACCCGGACGTACTCGTACAACAGGCCGCGTCACGCGATGGTCGAAGCCGCCCGGGGCCCTGAGCCGGCCGCCGCCTCCACCCCCGCCCCGCCGAAGGCCCCGGCACCCGCGCCGTCGGGCAAGGCCGCCGAGCTGCTCGCCGGGCTCCGCGCGTACGACTCCCGCCTGATCCTCAGCGAGCGGGACGTACAACGCCTGGCGCCTCTCGTCACCAGGTGGCTGGAGCGGGCGTACCGCCCACGGCCGTCGTACGCACCCTCACCACCGGGCTGCCCAAGGGGCGGATCAAGCACCCGGCGGCCTTCCTGGCCCACCGCCTCACCGCCCAACTGCCTCCCCTGCACCCGAGGCTGTCCCTCATGGCGATCGGTATCGGGGTCACCATCCGTGCCTTGCCCGAAGGGACCCCCATCAGCGTCAGGACGCTGATGGAACACGCCCCGGAGAGCGAGTTCGAGATCGCCGCCGCCCTCCAGGAACTGCGGGACCACGGCTTCCTGCCGAAGGCCTGACGTTCCCCGTGCCCGAGCCGACACCGGAGGCGCTGCGGGCAGCGGTCGTGCGCTTCGCTCCGAGCAGGACCCCGGCCCTCACCCAGCACCTCTTCGAGGCCGCGACGAACGCCCAGCGGGCCCAGAGCCTCGCACCGCTGCGTGCCTTCGTCCACAGCTGGGCAGTGATCGTCGCCATCGAAGGTCACCCGGAACGCGCCGCTCGGTTGAGGGAGTTGGAGCGGATCGTGGATGAGGGGGAGGCGGACCCGGCGGCGGCCATCGCTGAGATCCGAGCGATTCGTGAGGCGGCCGAGGCGGAAGCCGGCCTCTGACTCCCCTCCCTCAGCGGCCCGCCACCTCCCCCGTCACCACCGGCCTGACCTTCGTCAGCATCAGGTCCAGGAACTGCTCCGGGTGCCGGAATGACGCGAAGTGGCTCGCCTCGCGGATCAGGGCGAAGTCCTTCACGGGGGCCGCGACCGCGTCGTAGAAGCGGCGGGCCGGTTCCGGTGGGGTGAGGACGTCGCTGTCCCCCTGGAAGAGGAAGAAGGGGAGGTGGAAGACGGTGCCCTCGGCGTGCTCGTCGATCGTCATCGCCTGAGGGGCGAGTTGTTCGGAGAAGGTCATGCCCTTCAGGTAGGCGCGCAGGTCGCGCAGGGTGTGGAGCGGGGAGAACCAGAGGGAGCGGATCACGACCGTCTTCATCGTGTCGTAGGTCAGCGGGTCGGTCGTGACCACGGTCTTGGCGTGTTCCGACCACTGCTCGGGGCTCCACGCGCTGCGGTCCGGGCCCATCGCCGTGATCCGCGCGTGCTCCCTCTTCTTGCCCGCCTTCGCCAGCCGGGCCAGCAGTGCCTCGAAGGAGGAGGTGTCGCGGCCGCCGCCGATGATGTTCTGGTCGGTGCCGACGTACGCCGAGTAGAGCTCGGGGTGGTCGCGGGCCAGGCGCAGGCCGGTGACCGTGCCGAAGCTGTTGGCGACCAGCAGGACCTGGTCGACGCCGAGGCGGGCGCGGACGTGGTCGGTCACCTCCAGGGCGTCGGCGTACAGGCGGTCGAGGGTCATCTCGCCCTGGCCCTCGGGGCCGCCCGCCGCGAAGGTCCTGCCGGCGCCGCGCATGTCCCAGCGGACGATCGTGAAGTGCCGCTCCCAGGCGCGGGTGCGCGGGGCGAAGGCGAGGTTGGAGGCGCCGGGGCCGCCGTGCACCTCCATGATCACCGGGTTCGACAGGTCCTCGCCCCGGATCGAGATCCACTGGTCGATGCCGCCGATGCGGACGTACGACGCCTCGTCGATGCCGTTCGGCGTCCGGATCTCCAGCTTCTTCGCGTTCGCCCGGCGCTTGAGGGCGCGGTAGGTCAGCAGCATGGTGTTCCCCCTAAACTGTTTACGCCGTCAGCTGTTTTGATGTGCTTACGGTATATACAGTTGTCTGGCGGAGTCAACGGGGTTCGAGCGGGAGGGTTCATGAGCGGACGGAACAAGGATCAGGACAGGCCACGCGACCCTCGCGCCGGTCTCGCGCTGCTGTGGGGCGAGCAAGGGCAGCCGACCCGCGGGCCCAAGCCGAAGCTGAGCCCGCAGCGCATCGCCGCCGCAGCCGCCGAACTCGCCGACGCCGAGGGGCTGGACGCGGTCTCCATGAGCAGGGTGGCGGGCGGGTTCGGGGTCTCGGCGATGGCCCTGTACCGGTACGTCCCCGGCAAGACCGAGCTCGTCGCGCTGATGGTCGAGTCCGTGCTGGCCGAGGCCCCGGACCTGTCCGGGGTGCCGGAGGGGGACTGGCGGGCGGCCGTACGCGAGTGGACCCGGTGCTGCGCGCGCGTCTACGCCGACCATCCCTGGCTGCTCGGGGCCACCGCCATGCGGCGCCAGCTGATGGGCCCGTGCCAGCTGTCCTGGCTGGACGCGGCGCTCGCCGCCCTGGAGCCCACGGGTCTCGGCGCCGCCCACCGCCACCAGGTCTTCCTGCTGCTGATCGGGCTCGTCCGCAACCTCGCCCAGCAGCTCGGTGACCACGACGAAGAGGGGGGCGAGGAGTGGGACCGGCTGAGCGCTGAGCTGCTCGCGCGGCATGCCGACCGCTTCCCCGCGCTCGCGCGGGCCGTGGCCGAGGGCGCCTTCGAGCCGGACGGCACCGACGCGCTCGCGTTCGGGCTCGACCGCGTTCTTGACGGGGTCGAAGCGCTCATGACTGGGCGGGAATGAACCTTCGGGGTCGGTTTGCCCCACTGAACGGGCCGTTCCGGGTCGATTACAGTGCTGAGCGTCGTACGGACGGACGGTGCCGTGAGGAGGTCTTCAGTGGGTACGACGTCCGGCGCCGTCTGGGGACGCGCCGAGCAGCAGGACTTCCGGAGCAGGGTGCGCGGCACACTGCTCGGGGCCGCCGTGGGCGACGCGCTCGGCGCGCCCGCCGATCCGCTGTCCCTGGAGGAGATCCGGGCCGCCTACGGTCCCGAGGGGCTGCTCGACCTCGCCTTCGGGCAGGGCCGGCGCGGCACGGTCACGCACCACACCCAGCTCACCCTCTTCACGGTGGACGGTCTGATACGCGCCCAGGTGCGCCGGGACACCGGCGCCTGGCATCCGCCGACCGATCTGCACCGGGCCTATCGGCGCTGGGCGGCGACCCAGCGGGACTGGGGGCCGGACGAGCGCCGCAAGGACGACGGCTGGCTGGCGCGCGAGGAGTGGCTGTACGCCCGCCGCGAGCCGAGCCGGGCCCTGCTCATCGGCTTCGGCGACGAGGCCATGGGCACGCTGGAGACGCCCAAGAATCCCGGTGAACTGGGCCCGGAAGCCGTCGCCCGCTCGGCGCCGTTCGGCCTGCTGGTCGGCTGGGAGCCACAGCTCGTCGCGCAGCTGGCGGTGGAGTGCGCGGCACAGAGTCACGGGCATTCGATCGCCTGTCTGTCGGCGGGCGCGTACGCCGTGATCGTGCACGCGCTGGCCCGGGGCGAGAGCCTCGACGGTGCCGTGCAGCGGGCCCTCTCCCTGCTCTCCGCCCGCCCCGGCCACCAGCCCGTCTCGGACGGCCTGCAGCACGCCCTCGGCGCGGTACGCCAGGGCATCCCGAGCCCGACCCGCGTGGAGGAACTGGCCGGCGACGGCACGGCGGACGGCCTCCTCGCGGCCTCCGTGTACTGCGCCCTGGTCGGCGAGGACGTCCGCCACGGCCTCTGCCTGGCGGTCAACCAGAGCGGCCCCTCGGCGGCGGCGGGCGCCCTGACCGGCGGCCTCCTCGGCGCCCTGCACGGCGAAACGGCCCTCCCCCCGGCCTGGCTGACCGAGCTGGAGGGCCGTCCGACGATCCTGGAACTGGCCGACGACTTCGCGATGGAGATGACCCAGGGACCGGCGCTGCACGGCCCGGCGGGGTCCTCGCCGGGGTGGCTGGCCCGGTATCCGCGGGCCTGAAGCCGGCCTGGTCCGTTTGCTCCGTTCAAGCCGATCGACGATCAACTGGCGGTCTACAGGGCCTGGTTGGGAGCTCCCAGCGCATTGTCGTCCGCGGCCGTCGGCACCGCCGCTGCCGCGTCCCCGTCGGTGTTGACCTTCTCGATGATCGCCAGGCGCTCGGGCGTGTCCTCCGGCTTCAGATAGCCGATCAGGATGTACAGCACCAGGGACACCGCCAGCGGCACCGAGACCTGGTACTGGAGCGGGACTCCGCCGGAGACGTTCCAGTTGATGGGGTAGTTGACCAGCCAGAACGCCAGCAGGCCCGCAGCCCAGCTGGTGAGCGCCGCCGTCGGGCCGGAGCGGCGGAACGGCCGGAGCAGACCCAGCATCATCGGAATCGCGATCGGGCCCATCAGACCGGCCACCCACTTGATGACGACGGTGATGATGTCCTTGAACGTGGGGGAGTCGACCTGGGTCGCCACCGCCATGGACAGGCCGAGGAAGACCACCGTCGTCACGCGGGCCGCGACCAGCCCCGAACGCTGCCCCCACGCCCGCGCCCGTGCCGACAGCACCGGTGCCACGTCCCGGGTGAAGACGGCGGAGATGGCGTTGGCGTCGGAGGAGCACATGGCCATCGTGTGGGAGAAGAAGCCGACGATCACCAGGCCCAACAGGCCGTGCGGCAGGAGCTGTTCGGTCATCAGGCCGTAGGAGTCCGAGCCGTCCGGTTTCTGCGCGTGCACCAGCAGCGGGGACATCCACATGGGGAAGAAGAGGACGACCGGCCAGACCAGCCACAGGATCGCCGACAGCCGGGCCCCGCGCTCGGCCTCGCGCGCGCTGCCCGTCGCCATGTAGCGCTGCGCCTGGTTGAGCATGCCGCCGTTGTACTCGAAGAGCTTGATGAACAGGAAGGCCAGCAGGAACACCGTGCCGTACGGGCCGACCAGCCCCTTGCCGTGCCCGTGCAGGGCGGGCTGGTTCCAGGCGTCGAAGAAGCCGATGTGCTTGTCGTTCAGCTTCAGTACGACCGCCACGAACATCGAGACGCCGGCGAGCAACTGGATGACGAACTGGCCGAGTTCGGTCAGGGCGTCCGCCCACAGACCGCCGATCGTGCAGTACACGGCCGTGATCGCGCCGGTGATGAGGATGCCCTGGTTGAGGGTGACCCCGGTGAACACCGACAACAGGGTGGCGATGGCGGCCCACTTGGCGGCCACGTCCACGATCTTCAGCAGCATGCCGGACCAGGCGAGCGCCTGCTGGGTGGAGAGGTTGTAACGGTTCTTCAGGTACTCCAGCGGGGAGGCCACATGGAGCCGGGAGCGCAGCCGGTTGATCCGGGGCGCGAACAGCCTCGACCCGATGGCGATGCCCAGTGCGATGGGGAAGGACCAGGTGACGAAGGAGGTGACGCCGTAGGTGTAGGCGATGCCCGCGTACCCGGTGAACATCACCGCGCTGTAGCCCGACATGTGGTGCGAGATGCCGGACAGCCACCAGGGCATCTTGCCGCCGGCCGTGAAGAAGTCGGAGACGTCGTCCACGCGCTTGTGCGACCAGACGCCGATCGCCACCATCACACCGAAGTAGCCGATGAGCACGGCCCAGTCGAGACTGTTCATGTGCTCGATCGTGGGTGTGGTCATGTGAACACGACAAGCGAGCGTAAGGTCAAGTCAAGGCAAAATCGTTCGATGTGGTGACTGATGTTCACCAACATGAACTCACCCATCAGGTCACCGCATCAGCTCACCGCATCAGTTCGCCCGCGTTGACCAGCAGCGACTGCCCCGTGATGGCCCGCGCCCGGTCCGAGGCCAGGAACACCGCCGCGTCCGCCACGTCCCCGTCCGTCGCCAGCTCCGGCAGCGCCATCCGTTCCGTCAGCCGCCCCAGCACCTCCGCCTCCGGCACCCCCTCCGTCAGCGCGGTGAACTGGACGTACGCCTGCACGGGCGGCCCCCACATCCAGCCCGGCAGCACGGTGTTGACCCGGATCCGCCGCGGCCCCAGCTCCCGTGCGAGGGAGTACATCGCGCTCGTCAGCGCCCCCTTCGACGCGGCGTACGCCGCCTGCCGCACCTGCGAGGGCGCGGCCACGGCCGACTGCGTCCCGACGAAGACGACGGATCCGCCACCGCCCGCCTCCAGCGCCGGCAGGCAGGCCCGCGTCATCCGCAGCGTCCCGAGCAGGTTCACGTCGATGACCGAGGCCCAGGTCGCGAAGTCCGCGTCCTCGACCCCGCCGAAGTACGAGTCCCAGGCGGCCACGTGCACCACCGCGTCGACGCCCCCGAACCGCTCCCGCGCCAGCGCGGCCAGCGTCTCGCACTGCCCCTCGTCGGTGATGTCGGTCGCCCGGTACGCCGTCCGCGTGCCGCCGGGGTCGATCTCCGTCGCGCTCTTGGCGAGGTTCGCCTCGGTGCGCGCCCCGAGCACCGCGTTCCCGCCGTCCCGTACGACGGCGGCGGCGACCTGGTGACCGAGCCCTGCGCCGACTCCCGAGACGACGACGGTCTTGCCGGTGAGCAGTGACATGGAGGCCTCCCGGACCCTGGCGCTTTGTCTGACGGGGCGTCAGAGTATGGGCGACCGCAGAAGGACGGAAGGGGACGGAGGGGGAACCGCATGAGCGAGGACACCCGCAGCGAGACGTACGGCGAACTGGCCGCCGTGGGCCCGTACGGCGTCCACCCGGGCCATGCCCTGATCACCATGGTCGAGCCGCATCCCGGCCACGAGTACGCCTACAACCGCTGGTACGAGGACGACCACTACTACGCCGGCGCGATGGCCATGCCCTGGATGTACGCGGGCCGGCGCTGGGTGGCGACGAGGGACCTGCAGCTGCTGCGCCGCCCCGAGAAGTCGGCGATCGCCCAGCCGGTGACCGCCGGCTGCTACCTCTCCACGTACTGGATCACCGCCGGCCGCTACGACGACCACATGAAGTGGACCGTCGCCATCAACAAGCGCCTCAACCGCGACGCCCGCGTCCACCACGACCGTACCCACGTCTTCACGGCCTTCCAGGACCACGAGGCGACGGTCTACCGCGACGGCGCGGCCGGCCCCAGGGACTTCCACGCCCTCGACCACCCGTACGCCGGCCTGGTCCTGGAGGTGATGGACGCGGACTCGCCGGAACAGCGCCCACAGCTCCTGGAATGGCTCCGCACCCGCGAGCTCCCCCGCCGCCTGGCGGGCTCCCCGGCCGCCATGGTCACGCTCTTCCGCCCCACGCCCCTGCCCGGCGACCGCATGACCTACGTGAAACAGGTGGAGGCGACCGACACCCGCCTGACCCTGCTGTGGTTCCTGGAGTCGGACCCGAGGCGATGCTGGCAGGACCACTTCACGGACCGGGCCACCGACGTCGCCGCCTCGGGCCTGGGCCACACAGAACTACTGGCCCCCTTCATCCCGACGGTGCCGGGCACGGACAGGTACGTGGGAGAACTCCGGGAATCCTGAACCACGTGCCGCGGATCACTTCAGGGCGTCAGGGCACGGTGTGCCGCGGGGCAGCTGGTACGGCGCAGCCAACCGGTACGTACCGGACCGCGGAGCGATCAGCATCGTCCACTTGTCGCCCTTCGCGTCCTCGGGCGTCTCCATCAGGCACCCGTTGACGTTGACGTACGTCTTCTCCTTGGTCTGCTGCGGCGCCTTCAGGCTCTTGCCGTGCGCGTCGACGATGCTCAGCCACGGCGAGTACGGGATCTTGATCAGGATCCGTCCGGCCTTGTGCACCTCCAGCGTCATCTCACCCTGCTCGGCACGGTCCACCACCGCGTTCGGCTCGGCGAGCGGCGCCGGGTCGGTCACCTTGAACAGCTGCCAGTTGGCGTCGCCCCAGATCTGCGTCAGATACGGCATCCCCCGCTGGAGCAGCGCCCGCTCCCGCTCACCGCCGTCCCCGTCAGGGTTGTCCTTCGGCAGCACGACGAAGTGCACGGCCCACCGCTGGAGCCACTCGTGGTAGTTCGCCGAGTTGAGCGTGTCGTCGTAGAAGAGCGGGTTGCGCTCCATGTCGGCCTGCCGGTTCCAGCCGCGTGCCAGATTGACGTACGGCGCGAGCGCGGAGGCCTCGCGGTGCGAGCGCGCCGGGACGACCTCGACCCGGCCCTTCTCGGCGCCGACCCTCTGCAACTGGTTCACCAGCGGCGCCAGCTCCCGCGCCCACGACGCGGCCGGGGTGGTGTGGATGATGTCGTCGACCGACTTGAAGCCGATCCAGCCGACGAAGCCCAGGAACGCGACGACGGTCAGGTACCACTTGCGCGACTTCGGCACCGTGAACGGCAGCGCCGCGATCAGCGTCGCCCCCGCGAACATCATCGGCAGCCGCGAGATGTTCGACCCGATCTGCGAGCTGATCAGCCACACCAGCACCACGCCGAGGCTGTAGACGGCCGCCGTCAGCCGTACGGTCACCCACTGCTTCGGCACCAGGAACAGGCACAGCAGGCCGTACAGCAGCGGCAGTATCACCGAGCCGATCGTCATCGGCTGTGTGCCGGAGAACGGGAAGAGGAAGTACGACGCGGCGACCACCGCCGCCGGCGCGATCCCCAGCGCCCAGGCGCCCGGTCGCCGCTTCTGCAGGAACAGCGCGACCGCGACGAGGCCCACGAACAGCCCCGAGACGGGCGAGGCCATGGTGGACAGCCCGGCCAGCGGGGCGGCGACCAGCGCCTTCGCCCAGCGTTTGTGCCGCCACCGGTGCGGCCAGCAGAACACGGCCGCGACCGCGCCGAGCCCGAACATCGTGCCGAGCCCGAAGGTCACCCGGCCCGACACCGCGTTGGCCAGCAGCGCGAGGACCCCGGCGAGCGAGGCCCACAGCGGGTTCTTCACCGCCCGGCTGCGGATCAGGACCAGGGTCAGCAGGCCCGCGGACACGGTCCCGGCGATCATCATCGTCGTACGGACGCCGAGGACGGCCATCAGATACGGCGACACGACGCTGTACGACACCGGGTGCATGCCCCCGTACCAGGCGAGGTTGTACGCCGAGTCCGGGTGCCGGCCGACGAACTCGGCCCAGGCGTCCTGCGCCGCGAGATCGCCGCCGCTGTTCGCGAAGGTGAAGAACCAGATGATGTGCAGGACGCCCGCGAGCGCGGTGACGGACAGCACAGGATGCAGAAGCAGCCGCTGCCGCAGGGGCTCGGCGGCGACGAGGAGGCGCGCGAGTCTGCCGGTCGGCGGCTCTGCCGGACCGGTGCCGGGTGTGGTCGTGGTCGTACGACCGGTGTCGGCCCTGTCCGTATCAGCCCTGTCGGCCGTATCAGCCGTGGACAGGCGTATTCGCGTGCCGGACCCCGGGGCGGTTCCCGGGCCCGGATCGGCGTCGTCGGCGCGTGTCGGCTCCGCTGTGGCCACCTGAAGGCACTCCCCGTGTCCCGTCTTCTGTTCTCGGCCGCGTCCCTCGGAGTTCCCGGCCGCTTCTCGTCCAGTTCGCCGTCCCGTCCCGTGACCGGCGACCTGCCCCGATTCGTGACGCTAGCACGCACCCCGCCGCGGGGCTCCCGGGTGGGGCTCCGTCGACGGGGTGCGCGGGTGGGGCAGGGGGGTGCGTCAGCGCGGTGCGACCGCCCGGGCGGGTCAGCTCAGACGGGTCAGCTTGGCGCCGAAACCGGGCTCGGCCAGATCCTTCTGCAGGGCTACCGGAACCTTCACCGCTCCGGCCGAACCGTCACCCACGGTGAGCGTCCCGACGCGGGTGCCCGCCTTCGCGGTGTGCGGGACGGAGTCGGAGGCGAACGACAGCTTCACCTTCAGCCCGGACCAGCCGACCGCGGTGACGTCCTTGGTGACGACGATCGGGGTCTGGCCGCCGAGCTGGTCGTCCACGTAGCCGACCACGTCACCCTTCTTCAGGATCTTCTCCGAGGTCAGCGCGTTCTGTGCGGCGAGCAGCGCGGTCTTGCTGACGGCGTTGACCGTGTCGAGGATCGACGGCCCCTTGTGCTGGCCGAGTATCGCGCCGACGACCGTCACCGTCTGCCCGCCGACCGTCTTGCGGGAGGCGAAGAGCAGATTGCCGCCGGCCGCGGTGGTGCTGCCGGTCTTGATGCCGATGGCGCCGATGAGGTACGGCAGCGTGTTGACGTTGGTCCAGTTGTGGCCGGAGGGGTCGGTCCAGCTGGCCGCGCTGGTGATGGCGACCAGGGCGGGGTTCTTGACGACCGCGCGCCCGAGCTTCACCTGGTCCTCGGCGGTGGAGACGGTGGACGGCGTCAGCCCCGAGGGGTCGGTGTACGTCGTGTTCGTCATCCCCAGCTCCTTGGCGGTCGCGTTCATCTTCTTGACGAACGCCGCCTCCGAGCCCGCGTCCCAGCGCGCCAGCAGCCGGGCGATGTTGTTCGCGGAGGGGATCATGACGGCCGACAGGGCCTGCTTCTCGGTGAGGAAGTCACCGGCCTTGACGGTGTTGAGGGTGGACTCGCCGCCGCTCTTGTCGTAGCCGCCCTCCTTCTCCGCCGTCTTGTCGACCTTGATCTTCGGGCCTTCCTGGCCCGGCTTCAGCGGGTGGTCCCGGAGGATGATGTACGACGTCATGGTCTTGGCGACCGAGCCGATGGCCACGGGCGTCTGCTTGCCGAAGCGGCCCATCGTGCCGATGCCGTCGCCGTCCATCCAGCCCTGGCCCTCGCCCGGCCAGGGCAGGTTCACCGCCCCGCCGTCGAAGGTGTAGCTGTCCTTCGCGGTGAGTGCGAGGGCGGGGGACGGCAGCGGGCGCATCGCCTGTACGACGACGAAGACGACCGCCAGCAGCAGGACCAGGGGGGTCCAGATCTTGACCCGGCGCACGATCGTGCGGACCGGGGTCTCCGGGGGCGGCGGCGTGTTCGTCAGCTCCGCCAGCAGGTCCAACGGGGGCCTGGGCGGCAGGGGCTGCTGGGTGGTGCGCTCGGGACCGACCTGGGGGACGGCGGTGGTGACGTCGGACGTGGGGTCCTTCGGTTCCGTGCGGCCGGGCAGGTCGGGCTTCAGCGCGACGAACTTGCTGGTGCGCTCGGAGTCGGACTCGGCGGCCTTGGGGGACTTGGGAGTGCCGCCCAGCTTGAGCATGGTCGTCGGCTGGTCGACCTTGGGGCGTACGGCCTTGAAGACGGCGGTCGGCTGATCGACAGCCGCCTCGGCTCCGCCGTCGCCGGACCCGGCTCGCCCGGCCTTCGCATCAGCTTCGGCACCCGCATCTGCTTCGGCTTCCGCGTCGGTGTCGGCGTCGGCCTCGGGGGCGGCGTCCGCATCAGCCTTGGCTTCCGGGCCGGAGTCGGCCTCGGCAGCTGTGTCGGCCTTGCCCTCCGTGTTCTCGTCCGCGCCTGCCTCGGCGTCCTCCTTGGCTTCGGCTTCCGCGCCGCCGTCGGCCTTCTCGTCGGCGTCGGCCTCGGCACGCGTGTCGGCGTCCGCCTCAGCCTCGGCCCCGGATCCGGCACCCGTATCGGCGTCGGTCCCGGCACCCGTCTCGGCGTCCGCCTCAGCCTCAGCCTCAGCCTCGGCCCCGGCACTCGTCTCGGCGTCCGCCTCAGCCTCGGCCTCGGCCCCGGCACCCGTCTCGGCGTCCGCCTCAGCGGCAGCGTCGGCGTCGGCCTCGGCTCCCGCCTCGTCGCTCACGTCCGCCTCGGCTTCCGTCGCGGCGGCGGTGCCTTCCTTCGCATCCGCAACCGAGCTCGCGTCCGCGTCCGCGCCGGCCTCGGCCCCGGAAGCCGCCTCTTCCTTCTCGCCCGCGCCCGAGACCGTCTCAGACTCCGTCTCGGTCTCCGGCTTCGGTTCCGCCTGCTTCCCGGACGTCTTCCCGTCAGCACCTCGGACCCAAGCCGACACCGCCTCCCGCAGAGCGGCGTCCTCCTCGGTCGTCTCCCGGTCCTCGGCGGCAGCCGTCACCTTCGCGTCGGCAGACTCCTCCGCCTTGGCGGCAGCGACATCCCGCACCGACAGGACCTTCGTCGCCGTATCCACACCGCCGCCGCCAGAGGAATCCTTTTCCCGGGAGACCGCGAGGCGCGGATCGCGAGCCTCGGGAACCGAATCCCCGCTCCCCGGCGTCGGTTCCGCCGACGACTCGCGCTGCTTCGACCTGTCGGGGGACTCGCCCGCCACCGATGCCTCCTCCATGCGCCGCACGCCCACTCGCGCGCCCTGTCCGAACCATGTACCAGTGTCCTGTGTGAGGACTTGGCTCCTGGGCTAGACGAGAACGACATACCTACCGGTTCCCTTACGAACCGGTCACGCGCTCTCGACAGACCAATGTGAGAGGGGTCACCCTGTCATTCATCCACGCGGGGAGGCATGGATGGGCAGGAGCCGCAGAACAATTCCGGAGGAGCTTCTGTTGCTTGCACTGGACCCGGCCACGGGTACCACTGCACAGCCGCAGTCGCTCGACCTCGGTCTGGCCGGAGCACAGCTAGTGGAGCTGGCGCTGGCCGGACGGATAGCCCCAGACGGGGATCGTATCGCCGTGGTGGTGCCACGGCCGACAGGAGATCCGACTCTGGACTGCGCATTGGAGTTGCTGCGAAGGCGCGGCGCTCCGGTGCGTGCCGTCCATTGGATCGGCGGGCCCCGGCTGGGGCTCCGTCAGACGTATCTCTCGCATCTGGAGCGGTGCGGCATGGTCGCCGCCGTACCGGGACAGATGTGCGGGGTGCTGCCGACGACGCGTTACCAGGCGACGGACACCGCCATCAGCCGGGAGATCCGAGGCCGGCTGGATTCCGCGATCCGCACCGGCGTACCGCCGGACCCGCGGACCGCGGCGCTCGCCGCCCTGGCGCACGCCGTCGGACTCGGCAAGCACCTGTATCCGGGGAACGAGGGGCGCTCGTCCCGATCCCGGCTGCGGGACTTGATCCGGCACGACCCGATGGGCGGGCTCGTCGCGCACGCCGTGATGGACGTGCAGAACGGTGCGGCCGCACAGCCGCGCCGCGGACCCGCTGTCACCGCACGGCAGGGCACGGCCGGCGTCAGGACCGCGCCGGAACCCGCACGCGGGGTTCCGATGCAGCCGCACCGCGGGTCCATGGCACGCGCCGTGGCCCACTGAGCCGTAACCCCGGTCACCCCAGACCCGGTTCGGGAGCCGCTGGTCAGAGCGGGGCGGTGAGACACTCGTGGTCTCACCGCCCCGCTCGACTGCGTCCATGGCACCGGCCGCGGTACCGGCCGCGGTACCCGGGTGGGTGGCGGATCGTGGCGAACTGACGCGTACGCGCCGCATATCCCTCGTTTCCCAGCGGTAGAAAGCACCTTGGTGGCAGTCTGCTCAACAGCAGATACGGAAAGTGTTAAGTGACAGGCAGGCAGCCGGAGGTGCACGTCCCGTGGCGTCCAATGTCAATCCCACCGTCAGGCGGCGCCGGCTGGGCCAGGAGCTGCGCAGGCTCCGCGAGCTCAAGGGCATGACGGCCGAAGAAGTGGCGGAACGACTGCTGGTGTCGCAGTCGAAGATCAGTCGGCTGGAGAACGGCCGCAGGAGCATCAGCCAGCGCGATGTGCGCGACCTGTGCGGAGTCTACGAGGTCGAGGACCAGCGGATCGTCGACTCCCTGATGGAGATGGCCCGCGACTCGCGCCAGCAGGGCTGGTGGCACACCTTCGGGGACATCCCGTACAGCGTCTACATCGGACTGGAGACCGACGCCGAGTCGCTGCGGGTGTACGAGCCCCAGCTGGTGACCGGTCTGTTGCAGACCCGGGGGTACGCCGAGGCCCTCGTCCAGGGTGCGTTGCCGGAGACGTCCACGGCGGAGATCGAGAAGCGCGTGCAGGTGCGCATGCGCCGACAGGAACGTATCACCGCCGAGAACAACCCGCTCCGGCTGTGGGTCGTGCTCGACGAGGCGTCGCTGCGCCGGGTCGTCGGCAGCAGGCTGGTGATGCGGGAGCAGCTGGAGCAGCTGATCGAGATGTCCCAGCTGCCGCACGTCACCGTGCAGGTGCTGCCGTTCGAGGTGGGCGCGCATCCGGGGCTCAACGGCCAGTACGCGATCCTCGAGTTCACCGACGCGGCCGACTCCAGCGTGGTCTATCTGGAGGGTGTCACCAGCGACCTGTACCTGGAGAAGGCGCAGGACGTGCAGAAGTACGCCGTGATGTACGAGCATCTGCGGGCACAGTCGCTGAATGTGGAGCAATCCCGGCAGTTCATCGCGAAGGTGGCGAAGGAGTACGCGGACTGAGTCATCGTCACGGAAGGCGCCGGATCGTACACCGTCGGTCCGCTCCCGTGGAAGGCCCATCTGGAATATGCCATCCGGTCGAGTGAACGACTACTCCAGCGGGGGCAGTTGCCCGGTAGCGTCGATCACGCCAATCAGCCCCAGAAGGTTGGCGTGAACCGCACCATCGCAACTCGCACACAGGAGTGGACATGGCACTGATTCAGGGCGCTTCGGAGACGTGGATGAAGTCCTCCTACTCGGCGGGCAACGGCGCCTGCGTGGAGGTCAAGTCGCCCACCGACGCCGGACTCGCGGTCCGTGACTCCAAGAACATCGAGGGCCCGGTCCTGGCCTTCCCCGCCGACGCGTGGAACACCTTCGTGGCCTCGGTCAAGGCCTAGGGGGCTCTCGCTGACCTTCGTCCGTAAAGACCACCGACGAACAACGAGGAACAACTTCACAGCACCACCCCCAAGAGCCCTCTCGACCGGTCGCCGTCCTTGCCGAGAGGGCTCGGTGCTGTGCAGCGCACGCCCCGGGTCAGCCCGTGCTCAGCCGAGCTGGCCCTCGATGGCCGCCACGACCTGTGCCGACTCCGGCTCCGTCTGCGGCGAGAAACGCGCCACGATCCGGCCGTCCCTGCCGATCAGGAACTTCTCGAAGTTCCAGCGGATGTCCCCGCTGTGCCCCTCCCCGTCGGCGAAGCCCACCAGACGTTCGTACAGCGGGTGCCGCCCCTCGCCGTTCACCTCCACCTTCTCGGTGAGCGGGAACGTCACGCCGTACGTCGCCGAGCAGAACTCGGCGATCTCCTCGGCGCTGCCGGGCTCCTGCCCGAGGAACTGGTTGCAGGGCACGCCGAGCACGGTGAAGCCCTGGTCGCCGTACCGCTCCTGGAGCTTTTCCAGGCCCGAGTACTGCGGGGTCAGCCCGCATTTGGAGGCCACGTTCACGATGAGCACGGCCTGGCCGGCGTACCCCTCCAGATGGGCGGAGCCGCCCTGGAGGGCCCCGATCTCTACGTTCAGTACCGAACCGGTGTGGTCAGAAGTCGTCATGCCCGAAGGCTAGCCCCGCCCGGCGACCGCCCCCTGCCGCGACCCCCGGACCCCTCCTCGCCCCCGGACCCCGCCTCGACCAGCACCTGGCCCGCCGCCGTCCGCCCGTACAGCACCGAGCGCCCCGCCCGCCACCGCTCCACCAGGCCCGCCTCCCGCAGCACCTTCAGATGGCGGCCCACCGAGCCCAGGCCCTGCCCGGTCACCGCGGTCAGCTGGGTGGTGCTCATCGGGGAGCCGAGGAGGACCAGTACCGCGGCCCGGGCCGTGCCGAGCAGGGCGTCCAGGGCGGCCGGGACGCTCCGGCCAGCGGTGTCGGCGAGGACACCGACGCACGGGTAGACCGCCGCGTACCGCACCCCGTCCTCCCAGGCCACCCACCCCGCCCGCTGCACGGTCACCGGCACGAAGACCAGCTCGGCGCCGGAGATCTCGCGGGGCGGATACTCATGCAGATTGATCTGGAGCCGGTTCTCACCGAGCCAGCGCGTCCGCCCCGGCCGCAGGGCGTCCAGGACGCTCACCCAGCCGCCCCGGCTCACCTGCGCCGTCCGCGCGACGACATCCGCCTCCAGCACCCGCCGGCGCCGCTGCCAGTACGGCCGTACGGTCTCCTCCCACACCCACTCCAGCAGCCCGGCCGCCCGCTCGGGCAGATCGTCCCGGTCCAGCTCGGCGGGGAGCGGACCGGCGAGGGCGGTGCGCAACTGGGCGCGGGCCGCGTCGGGCGCGGTCGAGCGGACCCGGGCGATCTCGTCCGCGAACGGCTCCCCACCGCGCGGGGTGGGGGTCAGGAAATCGGCGATCCATCCCGCACGCTCGAATGCGCTCGCGCGGGGGGACCCCCACTGTCCGAGCCCGGCCCGCACCAGCCGCCCGGTCACCGGGTCCGCCGCCAGCCGCGCCCGGTAGCCCGGCAGATGCCGGCTCAGCCACGCCTGCTCACCGGGATGCGCCGCGTCACCGGCGTCCAGCAGCTTCAGGGACGCGAAGGTCTCGGCGTGCGGCGAGATGACGAACCGGCTTCCGGCAAGGGTGTCCGCGTTGAGCTGCCACCACCCCACGAGCCCCCCTGACCGCCGTAGTGAAACCTGTGCTGTCGTGCTGTCGTGCTTTCGCGTGACGGCGAAACAATAACGACCCGCGTGCGGGCCGCCCAAGACTCTCGTACATGACCGGCTACCGATCCCTGTTCCGCACCCCGGAGTTCACCCCGCTCTTCCTGGGTACGGCCGCGCAGACCGCCGCGCAGACCGTCGGCGGGCTCGCCCTCGCCACGCTCGTGTACCGGGCGACCGGCTCCCCGCTGCTATCGGCGGTGAGCATGTTCGGCCCGTCGCTCGCCCAGGTGCTGGGCGCGACCTTCCTGCTGTCCGGTGCCGACCGGCTGCCGCCGCGCACGGCCCTGTCCGCGATCGCGCTGGCCTTCGCGGCCGGTACGGCGGTGCAGGCGCTGCCCGGACTGCCGGTCGGCGCGGTCTTCGCCGTCGTCCTGCTTCTGGGCCTGGTCGCCTCCCTGGGCGGCGGCGTCCGCTGGGGCCTGCTGAACGAGATCCTCACGCGGCACGGCTCCGCCAAGGACGGCTATCTGCCCGGGCGTTCGCTGTTCAACATGATGAGCGGGCTCATGCAGATCGCCGGTTTCGCCACCGGCGGCGCCCTGCTCGCCGCACTGTCCCCGCGCGTCTGCCTGCTGCTGTCGGCGGCCCTGTACCTGACGGCGGCGCTCGTGCTGCGCCTCGGCCTGACCGCCCGCCCGCCCCGCACCGCCGGCCGGCCCTCCGCGTCGGCGACCTGGCGCACCAACGCCCTGCTGTGGTCGTCCCGTTCGCGCCGCCTGACCTTTCTGGGCCTGTGGCTGCCGAACGGCCTGGTGGTCGGCTGCGAGTCGTTGTACGTGTCGTACGCCCCGCACGCGGCCGGCACCCTGTTCGCCTGCGGGGCGCTCGGCATGTTCGCCGGGGACGTGACCGTCGGCCGACTGCTGTCGCCCGCGCTGCGCCGCCGGACGGCCACCCCGCTGCTGCTCCTGCTGGCGACGCCGTACGTGCTGTTCGCGGCGCACCCGCCGCTGCCGGTGGCGATGGTGTGCGTGACGGTCTCCTCGGCGGGTTTCGGTGCGAGCCTGGTCCAGCAGGAGCGGCTGATGGAACTGACGCCGGACGAACTCGCCGGTCAGGCGCTGGGGTTGCACTCGGCGGGCATGCTGACGATGCAGGGCGTGAGCGCGGCGCTGGCCGGGGCGGTGGCCCAGTTCACCTCGCCCGCCGCCGGGATGACGGTGATGGCGGCGGGCTCGGTGCTGGTGACGCTGGCGCTGGCTACGGCCGGCCGTCGCTCTCCTGCGCCGTCTCCTGAGCCGGAGCCGGAGCCGGAGCCGGAGCCGGAGCCGGAGCCGGAGCCGGAGCCGGGACCGAGGCCGGGGCTTGCTGAGGCGGCTGGGACGGCTGAGGCGCGTTGAGGTTGGCGCCGATCTGCTGGGCGGCCTTGTCGAAGTAGCGCAGCAGCTCGACGGGGAAGGGCATCACGAGGGTGGAGTTCTTCTCGGCGGCGACCTCGACGACGGTCTGCAGCAGCCGCAACTGCATGGCCTCAGGCGTGTCGGACATGATCCTGGACGCGTTGGCGAGCTGCTGCGCGGCCTGGAACTCACCGTCGGCGGTGATGACCCGGGCCCGCCGCTCCCGCTCGGCCTCGGCCTGCCGCGACATGGACCGCTTCAGCGACTCGGGCAGCTGGACGTCCTTGATCTCGACGCGGTCGATGTGAATGCCCCACCCGGTGGCCGGGCTGTCGATCATCAGAGCCAGCCCCTCGTGCAGCCGCTCCCGGTCGCTCAGCAGATCGTCCAGATCGCTCTTGCCGATGATGGACCGCAGGGAGGACTGGGCGACCTGCCCGACGGCGAAGACGTAGTCCTGCACCTCGATGGCGGCGCGCACCGGGTCGGTCACCCGGAAGTAGACGACCGCGTCGACCTTCACCGACACGTTGTCCTTGGTGATGCCCTCCTGGGTCGGCACGGGCATGGTCACGATCTGCACGTTCACCTTGCGCATCCGGTCGGCGAACGGAATGAGGAAGGTGATGCCGGGCTGCCGATGGCTCGGCAGCGCCTTGCCCCACCGGAACACCACCCCGCGCTCGACCTGGTTGACGACCCGCATCCCGCTCTTCAGCACGAGCAGCGCCAACAGCGCCACCACGACGACCCCCACCACGGTGCCTCCCATGGCAGTCCTTTCCTCGCATCCGGCATGGATACCGGCAAGGACACCGCCGATGCCCCCGCGGATGCGACCCCCGCGTCATGACTGCGTCAAAATTCTGCCACCGCACCTGCGGACGGCGGGCACCCCGGCTCGCGGCCCCACCGGGTTGCCCACCGCCCACTGCCCCCCCGCTCCACTGCCCCCCGCTCAACTCACCTGGAGGCGTGCTCCCACACGGGCAGCCAGGTGTCGTTGGCCACGCCGTGCGCGGTGCAGGTGTACTGGATCAGCTGGTTGCCCTTGCCGACCCCGCCGCGCACGTTGAGACACTGGCCACTGGACCTGACCACGATCTGGTAGCCGATGCCCTTGGGGACGAACCTCCACTCCTCGTTCGCCGCTCCGCCGCTGCACGTGTACTGGATGACCTCGGCGTTCACCTCGTTCCCGCCGCCCTTGACGTTGAGGCACTTGCCGCTGCCCACCGACTTCAGCCGGTAGTAACCGCCCCCGGCGGCCTCGGGCTCCCACAGGTCGTTGCCCGCGCGGGCCACCGGCCACTGAACGGCCCTGGCGCCGTTCTCCTCGGACGCACCGGCGATGTTGACGTCCTGGCCGGGCTCACCGGCCAGGCGCAGGGTCACCGCCTCCACCTGTGCCGCGGCGACGTTCGCCGTGGTCGCGGCGGGCGCCGCCCCCGCCATGCCGAGCATGAGCCCGGCGCCGATCGCCACAGCACCCACAAGACCGGCCGGGCGCTTCCCGCGCACCCGGCGCGACCTACCCGTCGTACTGATGGTCACAAGCCCTCCAAAGGGCATCGCGGACAGAACGGCGGGAGACTGCCCAACCGCACATCACTCGCATTCCGCACCCGAGCGCACTCCACACCAAGGAGTGACCGGGGCCAACCAAACCTGTGGGCAAGGCAGTTGACCGGAGGGGGGAGCGTGACGGTTCTTCGGCTCGCCGCCTGTCCTCCAGGGCGTGACCACGAGCCCGAATGGTCCGGCTTCACGGGCTCCAGGACGATCCTGATCGACGAACGTGATCCGTTTGCCGAGCGCAACGCCGCACCGTCGCTCATGCCGGCATCCACCGCACCGGACGGGCCCGGCAGGCGTGCCGCCCTGGAGCGGCTCCGGCGAGCCCTGAGGGCGGCTGCCGACACCTGCGGATCCACCGGGAGCACGGAGCCGGCATCCGTGAAGCGTTCCTCGAACTCGGCTGCCGCCCCACCCGCCACCGAAGCCGACAGGGACGCCCGGTCCTCGGTTGCCGAGGAACCCAACCGGGTGAACCATGACATAGGTCCGGTTTCTCACACTTCGAGCACTGAGGATGAGGTTTTCGCCGAGGCTTGCACGTGCGATCTGTGGAGGACTCATGTACACGACTCGTGCCCGTGCCCGTACCGCCGCGGTCTGCGCCGCCACCCTGTGTGTCATGGGTGCCGCCTCGCTCCCGGCCCTCGCTTCGTCGTCGTTCTCGCCGTCGGCGGTCTCCACCCTGGACAGCCAACTCCTGACCGCGGCCCACCAGGGGAATCTGTGGGAGATCAGCACCAGTCAGCAAGCGCAGAGCGCCGCGACCACCGCCTGCGTCAAGCGGGTCGCCGCCGACTTCATCCGCGACCACCGCACCCTTGACGCCGGTGTCGTCAAGACCGCGGAGAAGCTCGGCGTGGCACTGCCGTCCGGGCAGACGAGCGCGCAGCTGAGGCAAACCGCCGACCTCAAGTCCCTCGCCGGGACACCCGCGTACGATGCCGCGTGGCTCAAGGCCCAGTACCCGGCCCACGTGCAGACCCTCGCGCTCATCGACAAGGAAATCGCGTCGGGCACCAACCCGCTCGTGAAGTCCCTGGCCAAGACCGCGCGCCCGGTGGTCGCACGCCACACCCAGATGGTCGACCAGGGCGTGTGCCACGCGTAGGGCGCACGCCGCCTCACGGACGTGATCCCGGCCCGCCGACGTGTGCCTTCGGGAGCCGTGTCCCGCTGACGAAGGCGCGTGGGACCGCGCCGGCTTCGACGACACCACCGATGACTGGCCCCCCGCGCGGCGGACGGCGGCTCGCGGGGGTTCACGGCGGGCGGGGCTTCCGGTCTAGAGGCTGAGCGTGATCGCGGCGGCGATGCCGCCCAGGCCGAGGGCGAAGGCAGCCTCCTTCCAGCCGCCCTTGCCCCAGCGGAAGAAGCGGTCGGCGGCCAGCCGGCCGGGACCGATGGCAGCGACGGCCAGCGCGACGACGGTGATGCAGACGCTGTATTCCACGCCGCCGTTCGTGTCCCACAGGCCGTGGGCGCCGGTGACGGTCACCATCGCATTGATCATGACGCCGATCAGAGCGGCCGCCGCGAGTGGTGTCAGCAGCCCGAGGGCCAGACCGAGGCCCCCGAGCAACTCGGACAGACCGCCGATGGCGGCGAAGAGCTTTCCCGGGTGGTAGCCCAGTGCGGCGAACCCTTTGCCGGTCGCCGTCAGGCCCGGGCCCCCGAAGAGCCCGAAGACCTTCTGGGCCCCGTGTGCGGCCATGAGCAGGCCGAACGTCAGCCTGATGAGCAGCAGGCCCACGTCGGCGGCTCCGGGTGCGGCTGTGGAACGCGCTGCCGGCCCGGCGGAAGAAGCAGGACGGTTCAGGATGTGTTTGTTGAACATGGCGTTGCTCCGGTAGAAACGCCGGAAAGGGTCGTTTTCCCAGCTCGGACATGTACCCAGCGCCGATCGCGGTGCGCCCCGCGCGGCATCGCGGAGCGAGCCCCTTCCCGTCCGATCCTTCCGCTGCGGACAGGGTCGTGCATCCGGGGGCGGCCCGCGGGGACGGGCGGGCGCTGCCGAATCAGTGGTCCCGGACCACCGGATCATCATGATCGGGAGGGGGACCGAATCCTTCCCGGGTGGTGCCCGAGGCTGCCGGGTGGTGCCGTTTCCCCTGGTCAGCGTCACGCGGCTACGTAGTCGATCCCGCTCATGGCGTCTCGTGCCGGACCGTCCGCTCACGCATCGCGCACGCATGCCTCCGCTCCGACCAGGGCGGTCAGGACGACGGGGTGGCGCACTCGACCCAGATCGTCTTGCCGGTGAGGGAGTGGCGGGTGCCCCAGCGGTCGGCCGTCTGCGCGATCATGAAAAGGCCACGTCCGTTCTCATCGGACCCGGCGCCCGGCGCCCGGCGCATGTGCGGTGAGGTGCTGCTGGCGTCGGACACCTCGCAGATGAGCGACGTCGCTCGGATGAGACGGAGTTGGACGGGGGCACGGGCGTAGCGGATGGCGTTGGTGACCAGTTCGCTGACGATGAGTTCGGTGGTGAAGGCGAGCTCTTCGAGTCCCCAGGCGGCGAGTTGGCGGCTGGTCAGCGAGCGGGCCTGGCCGACGATGGCCGGGTCGAGGGGAAGGTCCCACGTCGCGACGCGGTCCGGGCCGAGAGCGTGGGTGCGGGCGACGACCAGCACCGCGTCGTCGTCCGGGGTGCGGCCGGGCACGAGGGCGTCGAGAGCGGCGTCGCAGGTGCGTTCCGGACTTCCGTCCGGGTAGGTGAGAGCCCTGCGCAGGGTGCGCAGCGCTGTGTAGATCTCGCCCTTGCGTCCCTCACCGCGCAGCAGGCCGTTGGTGTACAGGGCGAGGGTGCTGCCCTCGGGCAGGTCGAAGCCGGTGGTCTCGAAGGGCATGCCACCGAGGCCGAGCGGTGGGCCGGGGCAGATCTCGGGGAGGAGCGGGGCGCCGGACGGCTGGATCACCACCGGAGGCAGGTGCGCCGCGCTGGCGAGGGTGCAGTGGCGGGCCACCATCTCCCAAGCAGTCTGTCCGTTCGGCCTGGGCGGATCCCGCTACCGCAGCCTCGTCAAGACCGGCCTGTAGCGCCACCTCACCGGCCGCCGCCCCCTCGCCCGCATCCCATCCCTTGGCGGTAATCCGCCCAGTCAGGGCCTTCGTTGCGTGGCAGCCGGCCGTACCCGCCTGGCGGGTTTACACGATGGGGTGAATCCCGCAGGTAAGCGGCAACCGAGCGCCACCTTCACATGTCACACATCTTGCTTTCGACAGCGGACACCTCAGGGGGACCCATGAGTAACCAGCCGCCGCAGCATCCCGGATGGGCTGGCCCGCAGCATCCCTTCGGCCAGGCCCCTCACGGCCGGCAGCCGTACGGGCAGCCGCCGTTCCAGCCGCAGCCGCCGAAAAAGGGACCTGGCGCAGGGAAGGTCATCGGTTTCGGCTGTCTCGGCCTCGTCGGCGTGGCTGTCGCCCTTGGCATCGCAGCCGCTGCCGTCAGCGGCAGCGGCTCGAACGATTCCGGCAGCAGCGGCTCGAAGTCCACGTCCACCACCACGACCGGCAACAAGACGGCCGCCGATGCCAAGGGAGACAGCAAGGGGTCCGGCGCCCCGAAGACCGTCGTCTTCAAAATCTGGGGGACCGCTCCGGCCGGAGCGCTCGGCGGTCTCGAC
Organism: Streptomyces sp. MMG1121; assembly: GCF_001280015.1. Taxonomy (GTDB): domain Bacteria; phylum Actinomycetota; class Actinomycetes; order Streptomycetales; family Streptomycetaceae; genus Streptomyces. The sequence goes on along the minus strand of NZ_LGDV01000118.1, from coordinate 49,499 downwards.
ATCAACTACGGCTCTGACAGCGACACCCGCAAGGGCGTGTTCAAGAACGGCAAGTTCGAGGCCACCCTGCCCCTCAAGAAGGGGGCGATGTATTACACGCTGAACGCCCAACTGCAGGGTTCGGGGGACATCAACTGCAGCGTGACCGTGGACGGGCAAACGAAGTCCGGGCACGCGTCGGGCGGCTACAACATCTGCGACGCCCAGCTCAGCGGCGACTTCACCGGTGGCTGGCAGTAAGAGCGGTCCGGATTCCCGGCTGCCCATCCTCGAACCGAACAACTGCCTCTGGGGGAACCATGACCGACACCGGCACACCGCCGATGCCGTCGTACAACCCGACACCACCGGTGAAGAAGTCCCGCGCCAGCCTGGTCATCGCGGCTTCAGCCGCCGCCGTCATTGTGGCGGTCGTCGGCACCGGCATGGTCGTAGTGCACTCCGGCCACGGCAGCAAGCAGGCCGCAGCCGCCAATCCGACGGGCGGCGCTACGGAGGCGGCCGCCACGGAGACACCGACCCCCACGCCGTCGTACGCCGAGGTGACCGCCGACAGCTTCACCATCGAGCTGAGAACCACGAAGCGGCAGTGTTTCGGGACGGCTGGCTGCAATGTGACGGTCGAGCCGACCCTCACCTACCTGGGGGACAGCGAGAGTATCGACCCGGACGCCGTCTACGAGATCACTTACGAGATCCACGGCGACGAGTCCGGCCCGGTCATCGAGACAGCTGAACTGTCGGACCGGACGAGCCTGAACTACACGCCGTCCATGATCAGCACTGCTTCGGCGGGCACGAATGTATCCGTGGAGATCACCGACGTCACAGCCCAGGGAGGATGAGGCGTCGAAGGCCGGGTGTGCGGCGGCCTTGCTTCCCGACCCCCAACCTGGTTGGAGGCCGACGTCGCGCAAGGCCCGATTCAACCAACAGCACCCTGATGGCGTACGGGGGTGTTCGCGTCTGGAGTGACCTGCGGTTTCCCTCTGATCGTTTAGGCGATGCTCAGTAGGTCGGCACCCGCGGCCCGGACCCTCTCTGACCTGGGAGTTCCAGAGGCGTAGCCCTGCTCCATACTGTGCCCCAGGCAGGATTCGAACCCGCGGCACCCGTTCAGCGTTGGATCGAATCCTTGCCGGGTGCTGCCGCGCGGTGCTGTTTCCCAAGGTCAGCACCGTACGGAATGCCACTTGATCCGGCTCATGCTGCCCTGTAGCGGGCCGTCCGCTCATGTATCGCACACACGCGCTGCCGACTGCCGAGCAGTGAGTAGGTCAGACCTGGCCGAGGTCAATCTCCACCGGGAAGGGAGCTGCCGCCTTGACGACGCCGGTGAACACGTCTCCGTCCCTGTAGGTCTTCGTTGCGGGGTCGAGAACGTAGGTGTACACGAGAGGAACGCCTGTCGCGGCCTGCTCGATCCGCCAGTAGAAGCCGATGCCTGCCTTGGCGTACTGGTCGACCTTCACGATCCGGTCGGTGGTCTCCGAGCCCGGCGACACCACCTCCACGACCAGCAACACGTGCTCGGGGCGGGTGGGGGTGATGTCGATCGTGTCTGCGCGGTACACGACGACGTCCGGGCGGCGATTGGTGAGCGGGACGTCCTGAAGCCGGACGTCGAAGTCCGTGTCGGCGTTCCACTCCGGGCCCGCGGCGGCATCCAGGGCGTTCGCCAGAATCCGCGCCAGCCGGTTGTGCCGCTTGGACGCACTCGGACTCACGACGACCATCCCGTCCACGATCTCGATACCGGCGCACTGCTCCTCGGACCAGGACTCGTACTCCTCCGCCGTGATCTGCTCATGCATCCATGCCGGGGCCACCATCTCGGCCGTCATGAAGCACCTCCCGGACACTGTGCCGCGGGCCCGATCCCGCTGGATTCAGCGTACTGTCCACCACCCGTCCGGCACGCCGATCTCCTTCACGCACCCTCCCCGTCGGCTGGCTTCCCACTGGTGAGCCCACGACGTCGTGGTCGCCGGCCTGCCTCTGGGAGAGGCTGAACTCCGGACCTGCGCAGACCCGCCCGTCACTGAGCCAGCAGTACACCGCTGGTCACCCCAAACGGCCCCGGACAAGAAGCCCGAGGCCGAAGAGAGCGCCTCCCTGGGGAGAAATCCCAGGTCAGCAACGAACTACATGGTGCCCCCGGCAGGATTCGAACCTGCGACACCCGCTTTAGGAGAGCGGTGCTCTATCCCCTGAGCTACGAAGGCGGGGCTCTGTCGGCAAACGTGTCCAGAACGAGGTCACGCACGCGACCAGGTTCCTGACATGTTTTGGACAGGTTGGTGATCGACCGGTGAGGGTCTGCTCGCCGACGCCAGTGTAGCGGGTGGTGCGCGCGACGCACTGGGGATGTGGCTGGCTGGAGGATCTTGCGCACGGTGCCGGGGGCTGCGGGTGGTGACCGGCTGGGTTCGCGAGGAGAAGATCGTGTCGCTCGGTGACGGCCGTGGGCCGCGTGCCGTACTCGGCCGCCGGGCGGGGTGTGGCGGTACGGGCACGTCGTCGAGGTCGACGATCACCTGCCCGTCGGCTCAGCACGGCCGGCTCGGGCCCGCGGCACCCCGGCGTCCGTGACGCAGACCTCGTCCGGTGCGATCATGAGCGCCACGCCACGTCCAGCAGCACCGTGCCGCGATCATGCACCACCGCGGCTTCCGTCATGGCGCGGGCACCTGGGATGTCGCGGTGTCCACAAGGCCGCCGCCCGCCCGGCTCACCGTACCCGCCCCCTCGACACGGAAGCCTCCTCGGTCACAACCTCTTTCCGCCGGGGCGGTCAGCAGCCGGAGGGCATTCCAGGAGTCCGCTCTGGGCCGTCAGATAGGCGAGTTGGGCGCGGCTGTTGCTGCCGAGTTCGTCCGAGACCTTTTTCAGGTGGGTCGCCACCGTGCGGGTGCTGATTCCGAGTCGGGCGGCGATGGCGGCGTCGGTGTAGCCGTCGACCATGAGTCGTAATACGCGCATGCGGGTCTCGTTGGTGAGGAGCCTGGGGCGCTGCTGGTCGGGCTCGTAGACGACGGGTACGGCGCGTTCCCAGACGTGTTCGAAGGCCGAGGCGAGGAAGTGCACGATGCCGGGGTCGGTGACCTTGAGGGCGTGGTTGTGGTGCTCGCTGTCCTTGTCGGGGATGAGGGCGACGGAGCGGTCCCAGACGAGGAGCCGGTCGAAGACCTCGTCGACGGTGCGTATTTCCACGCCCGCCTCGGTCGCGGCCTTGATGTAGTCGAGCGTGGGGCCGTGTGTCCGCACCGTGTGCTGGTACAGCGTGCGCTGGCTGATGCCCCGCTTCTGTGCCTCCAGCGCGTAGGTCAGGGACTTGGCCAGCACGTCCTCGGGCCTGCCGCCACCGGGATGGGCGGTGAGCACCTCGCTCTTGGCGGCCTGGGCCTCCACCTCCACCGCGGCGGCGATCACCGACGCGCCGGTGAGCCGCTGGACGGCCTCGCCCCTCTCCTGCTGCAGGCTCCGGTAGACGCTTTCCGCCTGCGCCACTGACGCGCGCATGGCGAATACGGCCTGCTGCTGTTCGAGGATCTGCTGCTCCAGCTGATGCACCAGCGTCGCGTCCGCGACCGTGGGCGGTATCGGCACGAGGGCCTCGGCATCGTCCACGGCGGGAGCCAGCAGCCCGAGCGTGGCCAGACACTCGGGGGCACCGGCCCGCGTCACCCTGCCTTTGAGGGTCGCGGTCCGGTAGACCTCCATCCCCTCGCTGCAGAGTTCCGTATGCGCTCTGGCTCCGTTTGCGTCTGCGTTACCGCACACGAGCTACCCCCTTCAGATTCCTGCAATGCAAGATCATGGCCCTCGCATTCGCTTCTGGCAACCTCCCCTCCGGGGCATGATCTCCATGGGGGGCGGCGACAGCACATGAATCGCCGCTCGGAGACCTTTCAGGGGGATGGAAATGAAGTACGTCAAGTTCATTCGCAGGGCTGTCGGCGTGTTCGCGATTGCCGCCGCCTCGGTGATCGCCCTCTCCGCCGTTTCGGAGGGCACCGGTCAGCCGACCGCCTCCAGCGCCGTGACCTCGGCCGCTGCCCAGGACCAGGGCTGGGCCTAAATCGATTCGCCCGCGTCGATCCGCGTCGGCCGCGTGCGTGATCGGCGCGCGACACAACTGACGGTACGTCATCAGCTAATGAACTGACGGCAATTGACCCGGCCGTCGTGTGACGTACCGCTCTCGGACGGGGCGTTGAAAGATGTCGCCCCGTCGATCCGCTCGACCGAACTCGCCATCCGGCGATTTCGCCATGCCGATTTACAGAAGGAGTCCGGAGAATGACTACAGCAGTTGCGCCTCCGAAGTGTCTCGTATGCGACACCGAATTCGAGATACAGGAGGACTGGGAAAGGGGCGAGATCACCGAGTGCACGGCCTGTGGCCAGGAGCACGAGGTCATCGAGAAATCCGAAGCCGGCGCGCGTCTGGACCTTGCTCCCGAGGTGGAAGAGGACTGGGGCGAGTGACCATCGCCGACCAGGTCCTGCTCTCGGTCACGATGCTGCGCCCCGAGGAGAAGCTCTTGCTCGGGGCCCTGCGTGACGAGGGTCTGACGGCACAACCGCTGCTGACGGAGGATCTGGCCGAGGTCGTGGCGGGCCGCACGGGCCCGCCGCGTCTCGCCCTGATCAGGAACCTGTCGCACCGCGACGCCACCAGTGTCTCCCGCCGGCTTGAGCACGCGGGCATCACCACCCTCAATCGCGCCGCGACCATCGAGACCTGCAACGACAAGGGCCTGCAGGCCCTGCTCTTCGCCCGGCACGGCATCCCGCACCCCGAGACCCGGCATGCCTTCAGCTACGACCAGGTCCGTGCGACCGTGGCCGACCTCGGCCTTCCCGCCATCGTCAAGCCCGTCAGCGGGTCCTGGGGACGCGGCGTCACCAAGATGGCCAACGCCGAGTGCGTGGACGCCTGGGCGGGTGGCCGTGAGTCCGTGGACGCCGCGGGGAAGCTGTTCCCCGTCGTCGTACAGGAATACGTCGACAAGCCGGGCCACGATCTGCGGGTGGTGGTCGTCGGACGCACACCGGTCGTGGCGATCCAGCGCGTCTCGGACAACTGGCGGACCAACACCCATCTCGGGGCCGAGGTCCGGCGCATCGAGATCACCGCGGAGATCGAGAAGCTCTGCGGCCAGGTCGTCGACGCCCTCGGGCCCGGCTTCTACGGAGTGGACCTGGTCGAGGACCGGGCCGCCGGTGAGCTGCTGGTGCTCGAAGTGAACGCCAACCCCGAATTCGCCCGCTCCTCCGCCCAGCACGGAGTGAACGTGGCAGGCCACCTCGCCGCCTACATCGCGGAGCAGTTCGCCGCCGCGGCCGTGTGACACGGAGAAGACCCATGGAACCATTCGACACCGCAACGGTGCTCGCCCGCGTCCTCACCTCGGGCGTGGTCATGAGCATCGAGAAGAGTGACCGGGAACTGCCCGGTCTGGAACGACTGCTGACCAAGCAGACCGGACGCGCCAAGGCCGTCCTCCTCAACTCCCGTACCGGCGCGATCCACGCGGCCCTCGCGGGCCAGGGCATCGGTCACGGCGACACCGCCGCGCTGCCCGGGCAGGACGCGTCCACCGCGGCGTTCCTGAACTGGCTCGGCGTGCGGGTCACGGACCCGGGCGAGGGCCCGGCCGCGTACGACTACCTGGCCCTCGACGCCGACAACGCCCACCGGCTCGCCGAGCTGGCCGCCGGCCGCACCGCGCCCGCCCTGGTCATCGACCTGACCGGGCTCGGCTTCGGACCGGCCGCCGCCGTCCTGACCGACGACCCGCAGATCTGGGCTCGCGCCGAGCGGCTGAAGATCTTCGGCGCCTACGACCTGCGCACCATGTGGACGCAGGACGAGGCCGACGCCTCGCTGGTACCCGGCGTCCAGTTCAACTACCGGCTGAGCCCGCTGGTGGCCGCCTGCGCGCGGATGGCCCTGACCCAGGCGGCACGTCCCGCCGCCGCTTCCGGAGCACGCTCATGATCACTGACTTCCCGGCAGCCCCGTTGCCCCTGCCCAGCGAGAAGGACCTGGAGGACGAGCTGGCCGCCCTCGGCGGCGGAGCGATGATCCCCAAGGCCCTGCGGCGCACGCTCTTCCCCGTCATCACGAAGGAGGACGTCTTCAACCTGATGCTCGCGCAGCGTCAGGACCCGGAGAAGGTCGTCGGCGAGTTCGCCGAGGCCTACCGCGGCTACGTCGGGGCGAACCACGCCCTGGCGACCGCCAGCGGAACCTCCAGTCTCCACATGGCGCTCGTCGGCGCGGGCGTCCAGCCCGGCGACGAGGTCATCGTGCCCGCGTTCACCTTCATCGCCACCGCGCAGGCCGTCGTCGCCGCCCACGCCGTCCCGGTGTTCGTCGACGTCGACCCGGTCACGTACTGCATGGACCCGCAGGCCGCGGCCGCCGCGGTCACCGAGCGGACCCGCGCACTCATGCCGGTGCACGTCCACGGCCTGCCCGCCGACGTGCCCGCGCTGCGCGCCCTGGCGGACCGGCACGGCATCGCCCTCGTCGAGGACGCGTCGCACGCCCACTCCGCGAAGATCGGCGACCAGGTCGCCGGATCCTTCGGCGACGCCGCGGGCCAGAGCCTGATGGCCGACAAGAACTTCCCGCTCGGCGGCGAGGGCGGCATCGCCTTCTTCGCCACCGAGGAGGCGTACGACAGGGCCGTCTCCTACCTGGAGCGGCACGGCATCGACTACGGCATGTCGTGGGTGGCCGCCGCCTTCGGCACCAGCCAGCTCAAGCGGCTGCCGTACTACGACCAGATCCGGGCCCGCAACGCCGCCCTGCTCGGCGAGGCCCTGCACGAGACCGGTCTGTTCACGCCGCCTCAGGTGCCGGACGGGCACGTGCACGCCTACAACATGTACCGCGTCACCCTCCACCCGGAGGCCGTCGGCCTGGGCGATCTGCCCGTGTACGCGGTCAAGGAGGCGGTGCACGAACTGCTCGTCGCCGAGGGCGTACCGGCTCGTGAGTGGCAGAACACCCCGATCCCGTGCCATCTGCCCTTCCAGCACCGGGCCGGCTTCGGCAACGGCTACCCGTTCTCGCTGAACCCGGGCGCGGTGCGCGACCACCGCCCGCAGGACTTCCCGGTCACCCAGCAGATGCTCGACAGCACCCTCGTCCTCTGCCGCGAGCTGCGCTCTCCGGTCGAGTACGAGCGCATCCTGCGCTACGCCGACGCCTTCCGGAAGGTCGCCCGGCGCCCGGACGCCATCCGCAAGCTCGTCGAGAGCGGCGACTACCGCCGCCCCTACGAGAAGGCGGCCCGCCTTGGCTGAGCCGAAGATCCGGGTGGGCGTCATCGGCGCCAGCGGATACACCGGTGGCGAGGTGATGCGACTGCTCCTCGAACACCCCCATGTGGAGCTGGCGTTCCTCTCGGCGGAGCGCAGCGCGGGTGCCACGGTCGGCAGCGTCCACCCCTGGCTGCGCAACCACCCCAAGGCCGCCGGGCTCAAGTTCCGGCCCCTGGCCGAGTTCGCGCAGATCGACCCCGTCGACATCGCCTTCGGCTGTCTGCCCACCGGTGCCCTGCCCGAGCAGCTGCCGTTGATCGCGGCGTGCGCCAAGCGGGTGCTGAACCTGGGCGGTGACTTCCGGCTGCGGGACACCGAGGAGGTACGCAGGCACTACCCGAAGACCGCCGCGCACCCACCGCACGAGGAGTTCTCCTACTTCGTACCGGAGCTGAGCGGCGCCGTCCCGGAGAGCCGGTTCATCAGCCTGCCCGGCTGCATGGCCGTCACCACCATCTACGCCCTGTACCCGCTGTTCGCCGAGTCACTGGTGGCCGACCGGGTGGTCGTGGACGCCAAGACCGGCTCGACCGGTGGCGGCCGGGGCGGCGACGAGTCGCCCGCCGAGCGCAGCGGCAACTTCCGCGTGCACAAGCTGCACGGGCACCGGCACGCGCCGGAGGTCGAGCAGGCCATCGCGGACTTCACCGGCGCCACCGTGGACCTGCGGTTCTCCACCCACAGTCTCGATGTGTCCCGCGGCATCATGGTCAGCGCGTACTCCGAACTGCGGGACGGCGTCACGCCGTTGGACGTCAAGCGCGCCTACGCCAAGGCCTACGTCGGCAAGCCCTTCGTCAAGGTCCGGCCGGCCCCCAAGGCGCCGCAGGAGTTCCCCATGCTCAAGGCGGTCGTCGGCTCGAACGTCGCCGAGGTCGCGATCGCGGTGCGCGACGGCCAGTGCGTCGCCGTGGCCGCCCTCGACAACCTGCTCAAGGGCGCGGCCGGACAAGCCGTTCAGGCCATGAACCTGATCCACGGCCTCGACGAGACGGCCGGTCTTCCCACTACGGCGGTCTCACCATGACCAGGCCCCTGTACGTGATCAAGGCGGGCAGCGCGACGCTGGACCGCGAGACCATCCACAAGGAGATCGCGGAGCTCGTGGCCCGCGGCGCCCGGGTGCTCCTCGTGGCCGGCGGAGCCACCGGCATCGAGCGTCACTACGCGGCGATCGGCCGCCCGATGCCCCACCTGCGGCTCGCCAACGGCGACGCGGTGCGCTACTGCCCGCCGGCGGAGATGGCGCACCTGGTCAACGCCTACGAGCAGGTGACTCTGCCCGCCGTGGAGCACAACCTCCGGGCTTTGGACCTGAGCGCGTTCACCGCCGTCGCGGCGCGCGGCGCTCTGGTGACGGGCCGGGCCAATCGTCCCCTGAAGGCACACACCGACGCGGGCCGGTCCGTCGTCGTGCGCGACCACCGGGCCGGCGTCCCCACCGGCGTCGACAGCGCACGTCTGAGCACCCTCCTGGACGCGTACGACGTGGTCTGCCTCTCGGCGCCGGTGGCGGACCACGACGGCGGTGCCCCGCTGAACGTGGACGCCGATGTGCTGGCCGCCGTCCTGGCCAACGCGCTCGACGCCGACCATCTGCGCCTGGTCACCGGCACGGCGGGCCTCCTGACCGACCCGGACGACCCGCGTTCGACGCTGTGCGACGCCTATCCGGGCGACGGTGCGCGCTACGCGGGCGGCCGGATGCGGCAGAAGGTGCGTGCGGCCGAGATCGCCCTGGAAGGCAGCGCGGACGTGGCCATCACCGGCCCGCACACCATGACCGAGCCCTCGGCCTGGACCCGCTTCTGGCGCACCAGGGAGCCCGCCGCCGACCTCACGCTGCTCACCAAGATGGTCTCGGTGCCCTCGGTCTCCGGCGACGAGGCGGAGCTCGCCTCGTTCCTGGCCGAATGGTGCCGGGAGCGCGGGATGGACGCCGGCGTCGACGGGGCGGGCAACCTCGTCGCCACCCGTGGCAGCGGCCCGCGGCGGCTGCTGCTCCTCGGCCACCTCGACACGGTCCCGCACCACTGGCCCGTCGAGTGGAACAAGGGCGAGCTGTGGGGCCGGGGCAGCGTCGACGCCAAGGGCAGCCTGGCGAACTTCCTGGAGGTGCTCGCGCACGCGGACATCCCGGAGGACGGCCAGCTGTGCGTGGTCGGCGCGGTCGAGGAGGAGATCTCCTCCTCCAAGGGCGCCTACCACGTCCGTGACCACTACCCCGCCGACGCCGTCGTCATCGGTGAGCCGAGCGGCTCGCACAAGCTGACCCTCGGCTACTTCGGGCTCTTCAAGCTCCGGGTGACCGCCTCGGTGCCCAGCGGTCACTCGGCGGGCATGGACGCGGTGTCCGCCCCGGACCGCCTGACCGGAGCCCTCGGTGCCCTCCGGGACGCGGTGCTCGCACTGGCGCCCGAGGCCCTGAGCGCCGTCATCGACATCAGCTGCGCCACGGAGCGCGAGCACAACTCGGCCACCGGGATCCTCAACTTCCGGGTGCCGCCGGGTGCCGACCTCGACGCGCTGCGCGCCGCCGCGCTCGGCCAGACCGACGACGACGTGGCGATCGAGGTGCTGCGCGCCACCCCCGGCTACGCGGGCGGCCGTTCCAGCTCGCTGGTCAAGGTCTTCACGCGGGCCTTCGCCGACGCCGGGGTCAAGCCCCGCTTCGTGGTGAAGAAGGGCACCTCCGACATGAACACGCTCGCCACCACCTGGCGCGACGTGCCGATGGTGGCGTACGGGCCCGGTGACTCCTCGCTCGACCACACCGACGAGGAGCGCATCGACGGCATGGAGTACCGCACCGCGCGCTCGCTGCTCGCCGACGCGGTCAACCGGTGGTTCGCCCTGCCCGAGAGGAGCCGCTGATGACCGCCGTACTCGACACCGCCGTACCCGTGGCACAGGACCACACCCGCCAGGCCGTGCTCGCCACCCTGACCGCACGCGCGGCACAGGCCCGCCGGCTCGTCGTCGACATGGCGGCCGGCCCCCGCGGCTGCCATCTGGGGGGCAGCCTGTCCGTACTCGACATCCTGGTCGCGGCCCTGCACCGGGCATCGGCCGACGAGGGTACGGAGGTCGTCCTGAGCAAGGGGCACGCGGCCGCCGGGCTGTACGCGGCCCTGCACGTCAGCGGCGTCCTGCCGGAGAACCCGGCGCCGCTCTACGGCCTCGCGGGTTCGCCCTACACCGGTCATCCGGGCCCGAAGGTCCCCGGTGTCCGGTTCCCCACCGGGAGCCTCGGCCACGGCGTCCCCTACGCCGCCGGATGGGCCCTCGCCCGCCGGATCGGCGGCAAGGACGGACTCGGGATCGCCATCGCCGGTGACGGCGAGCTGCAGGAGGGGCTGGTCTGGGAGACCTGCCAGGTCGCCGCCGCACGGGAGCTGGGCAACTTCGTGCTCGTCGTGGACCGTAACGGGGGCCAGAACGACGGTCTGGTGGCGGACATCTCGCCGCTGCCGGACCTCGCCGGGCGGTTCGCCGCCTTCGGGTTCGAGGTGGCCGAGACGGACGGGCACGACCTGGGGCTCCTCACCGAGCTGTTCGCCGCGGACCGGTCGACTGCCCGCAGACCACTGGCTGTCGTGGCGAACACCGTCAAGGGCAAGGGCGTGCCCGCCGTACAGGGCAAGGCCGCCTCCCACTACGTGACCATCGACGCCGAGCGCGCAGCCAAGTGGAAGCGAGCCATCCGATGACCCTCTCGGGCCGTGACGCCTACCGGGACGAGCTGACGAGGCTCGCCGCCGACGACACCGCCATCCTCTGTCTCGAGGCGGACCTGGGCGGCAAGGGGCACCCCTTCCAGACCGCGCACCCCGACCGCTTCTTCAACCTCGGGATCGCCGAGGGCGCCATGGTGGACATGGCGGCCGGTCTCGCCGCCGGCGGCTACAAGCCGTTCGTCAGCACCTTCGCGCCGTTCGCGGCGCTGCGGGCGGCGGAGAGCCTGAAGCTGGCCCTGGGCTATCTGTCCGCCGGGGTCACCGTGGTGGCGCCGTACGCGGGCGTCTCCGGGGCGTGGTTCGGCACCACCCATCACTGCCTGGAGGACCTCGCGATCCTGCGCAGCGTCCCCGGCGTGACCATCGCGGCCCCCTACGGCGAGGCCGAGATGCGCGCGGTGGTCCGGGACGCGGCGCGCTCCGGCACACCGCACTACATCCGCACCGGACGCAATGCCCGCTACGAGTCGCTCGACTGGTCCGGCGAGCGGCCCCCGCTGGTCAACTGGGAGCACCGGGGCGATCCCGCCGACGTCTGTCTGGTGTCGGTCGGCGAGGAGGGCACCCGCCTGGCCCTGGCCGCACGGCAGGACACGCCGGGCACCGCCCACGCGCACCTGACCTACCTGGACCACCCGCATCTGACCGAGGCCGCGGCCGAACTCTCCCGCCACCACCGCAAGTTCGTCGTCGTCGAGGAGCACCGTGCCCAGGGCGGCGCGGCCGAGGCCCTCGCTCTGCTCCTGCCCCACTGCGAGGTCACCCCGGTGAGCGCGGACCAGAGCTGGCCCGCACAGGGCGGTGACCACGAGGAGGTCATGGCCGCGCTCGGCCTGGACCTGCCCGCCGTGGTCGCGGCCGTGCACCGGGCCCGCGCCGGCGGCCGGCCGCAGGCGCTCTCCAGGGCCTGCGCGCGCTGACCGGACTTCCCCACACCCCAAGACTGCCAAGGAGTACGTACGTCATGCACATCCTCATGATCGAATGCAATCCCAACGGGATCGCCGGCATCGCCAACGCCCTTGAGCTCGGACACGACGTCACCCTGGTGTCGGTCGACCCCGACTTCTACCTCGGTGCGTCGCCGCTGGCCGAGGCGGCCTACGCGCATCCGAACTGCCAGGTCGTCAAGAGCGAACAGGCCTTCTCCATCGAGGAACTGACGGCTCTCGCACGCAAGCTGCACACGGAGAAGCCGATCCACGGGGTCACCACGTACAGCGAGTACCACACCGTCCACACCGCCGCCGTCGCCGAGGCGCTGGGCCTGCCGGGCATGAGCGTCGAGGGCGCCCGCAACGCCCGGCACAAGCACCTGACCCGCCTCACCCTGGACGGCACCGGCGTACGCCAGCCGCGCTTCGCGCACGTCGCCGACCCCGCCGAGGTGGAGGCCGCCGTCCGCGAGATCGGCTTCCCGTGCGTGGTCAAGCCCTCCGACGGCACGGCCAGCCTGCACGTCCTGCACCTCAAGGACGAGGACGACCTGCACGCCTACCTGGCCGAACTCGCCGAGGTCGCCGACTACGGGCGCGGCGTCGTACGCATCCCGGACATCGTCATCGAGGAGTTCGTCACCGGCGAGCTGATCTCGGTGGAGTCCTGTGTCCTCGGCAACGGCGAGGTGGTCAACCTCGGCCTCACCGACCGGCCGCTCAGCGGTTTCCCGCACTTCATCGAGATGGGCGCCACCTACTTCGGCGGACACCCGCTCCAGGACGAGCTGTTCGCCACCACCACCCGCGTCCTGAACGAGCTGGGCGTCGACTTCGGCTTCATCCACACCGAGTACCTGCTCGGCCCGGACGGACCGGTGCTCTGCGAGGTCAACGGCCGTCTCATCGGCGGGATCGTGCCGAGCCTCATGCAGATCAGCTCCGGCGTCGACCCGTATCTGGAAGTCATCCGGCAGGCCCTCGGCGAGCGGCCCGAACTGCCCTTCCCCGGCGAGACCACCGCCGGCGGCCACTGGTTCGGCGCCCCGATCGCCGGCGTGGTCGAGTCCATCGGCTTCGACGGCCTGCGGGAGCTGCCCGGCTTCCACGACGCCCTCGCCTACAAGAAGCCGGGCACCGAGGTCACCCGGCTCGCGCGAAGCAACTTCGACTGGATCGGCCACATCATCTTCACCGGCGCCGACCGCACCGAGGTCAACAAGCGCTGCGAGGAAGGCCTGGACCGCATCGACCTGCGGTTGAAGGTGGACGTCGCCCGATGAACACCGCCCTCAAGCACCCGCGGCAGCCCGCGACCCTGCGCGGCGTGGCCGTCCCCGCCCTCGACGCCGCGACGCTCTTCGACGTGACCACCGAGGACGGTGTCTTCACCCGTATCGACCCCTCGGGCACCCGCCAAGGCGACGAGCCGGAGCTGTGGCCCGGCTACACCGAGACCCACGCCCATGTCTCGCTCCCCGCCAACTGGGACGACACGGCCGACGACCCGCGGATCATCGCCCTGCAGTACCTGTACCACGGGGTCACGCACGTCGTGGACATGTTCGGCTACCCCCTGGTGGCCGACGCCTGGGAGGCGGGACGCCAGGCCTCGCCCTGGCCCTACCCCGAGGTCGTGCACTGCGGATACGCCGTCACGGCGATGACCAACACCGCCGGTCTGACCGGCCACGGCGTCGAGTTCCCGGCGCCGGTGCACATGCTCGCCGTCGAGGCCGACCTGGATCACGCGCTGCGTTCCAACGCCGCACGCGGCGGCACCTTCCTCAAGGTCATGTTCACCGACGGCACCGAGCAGCCGGGCAGCCCGGTGCGGTTCTCCCGGCTGTCGCGGGAGGTCCTCACGTTCACCGCGCGGATGGCCGCCGAGCGCGGCATCACCGCGGTCATCGACTGCAACACCGAGCAGGAGACCCGCTGGGCGTACGAGTGCGGCTTCCGGCTCTTCGCCCACACCGTGCGGGACCGCACCCTCGGCGCGGCCGACTGGAAGGGCCTCGAGGGCGCCCGGTTCGTCTCCACCCTCGCCGGACTGCGCCCCATGGTCATGACCCGTGACGAGTTCCTCACCGAGTACGGCCGCGAGGGCTTCGTCGAGACGCAGGACAGCCGCAACCTGGACTTCGTCAAGGGCATCGAGAAGCCCTTCGGAATCGAGTACGGCTGCCAGGAGACCCGTACCGCCGCCCTCGCCGACATGCGCCGCAACGCCCTGGCCGCGCTGGGCCGGGGGAATCTGCTCGTGGGCACCGACTCGGGCAACACCGGCGCCTACCACGGATACTCCTTCCTCAGCGAGCTTGACCTGCTGCGCGGCGACGACGCCGCGCTGGCCCAGCCGCTGCGCCACCAGGCCACGGTCGGCGGCCGGCGCTACTTCGACGAGCTGCGCGGCGAAGCCGGCGGCGCCCACCCGCTGAGCGTCGGAGCCACCGCCACGTACAACCTGCACGCCCCCGGCGAGCCGCTGTCCGCGCTCCCCTCGGCCACCGTCGTCCAGGGGGTGGCGATCGACCGCGCCGCCATCGCGCGCACCATCGCCGGGCTGCGCGCCCCCGCACAGAGGGGACAGGCCGCGTGAGCACCGAACGCAGGCGGGCGCTCATCGGCGTCAACGCCGGCATCCTCCTCGCCAACACGGGAAGCTACATCTGGTTCCCCGTCCTCGTCGCCTCGCTCGGCGGCACCGACAGCGGGTTCTGGGCCGGCCTGGTCATGTGTATGACCTACGTGGGCCGGCTGCTCGCCACCTTCTTCTACGAGGGGATCGCGGCCCGGGGCGGGGTCCGCCGGGCGGTGTTCCTCGGCACCGCGCTGGAGGCGAGCGCCCTCGGCCTGATGGGCTTCAGCAGCGGCGTGCTCGGCTACAGCGTGCTCGCGTTCTTCATCGGTTTCGGCTCCGGGATCTCCTTTCCCGGCCTGAAGAACGTCCTCGTCTCCTATCCGGACGACGAACGGCCCAAGGCCTTCTCCACCTTCCAGATGGCCGCGCAGGTGGGCCTGTTCGGCGGTGCGCTGCTCGGCGCGCTGCTGGCCGGCGTCGAACTGCGCACCCTGTTCACCGTGGTGTTCGCGGTCTTCCTCGGCTACTGCCTGGTGGCCTCGGCGTTCATCCCCCGGGACGGCTTCGCGCCCAGGGACGACGAGGAGGCTGCCGGGCAGATCCGCAGGCCGCTGTTCAGCACGGCCGTGTTCAAGGGCATCGAGGTGCGGGGCGCCACCCGCTATCTGCTTCTGTCGGGCGTGTTCTGGTTCCTGTCGATCGGATTCGTGGTCGGCATCCCGCTGCACCTGGAGCAGTACGTCCCGCAGTGGGCGCCGTCCTCACCGTTCTGGATCACCGGTCTGAGCATCCTGGTGCTGCAGTACCCGGTGTTCAAGTTCCTGAACGGGCGCCTGCGCCCCGGCACGGTCATGGCGATCGGTCTGGCCGGGATGACGGTGGCGTTCCTGGCCTTCGGCGCCGGCCGGAGTGCCGCCTGGGTGGTCGTCGGCTGTCTGACGGTGGTCCTCGGCGAGATCCTCTTCGTGCCGTCCTTCGACGTCTGGGTCGCCCGCAAGGTCCCCGAGCAGCGGCTCGCCAAGGCCATGGGCGCCATGCACTTCTTCCGCAGCGCCGGAAACATGATCGGTTCCCTGCTCGCCGGCGTCCTGTTCGACCTGTCACGCTCCCTCGGCGTACCGGGCGGAAACTGGTACGTCGCCGCCGCGGTGGCCGCCGTGTGCGCGGTCGTCTGCCTGGTCAGCCGGGACGAGACCGCGGCGCCCGAGGCCCCGGCGGCCGCACCCGAAGAGGTCGAGGCCGCGACCGCCTAGCACGGGCCCCACCCACCGGGCGGACCCTGCTCACGCACTACAGGAAAGATGAGGAAACAGCAGATGGCTGAGATCTGCGTCATCGGGGGAACCCGCTACTTCGGCAAGGTGCTGGTACGCCGGCTGCTCGACCAGGGCCACCGCGTCACCATCGTCACCCGCGGCCGGACCGCCGACCCCTTCGGCGACTCGGTCCGGCGGCTGCGCGCCGACGTCACCCGCCCCGGCGAGCTGGCCGCCGCCGTCGCGGGGGAGCGGTTCGACGCCGTGGTGCACCAGATGTGCTACACCCCCAACGCCGCCGTCGAGGCCGCCGAGGCCTTCGGCGACCGGGCCGGGAAGATCGTCATGACCAGCACCATCGAGGTGTACAACGCGGACACGTTCCGCGGCGCGAGCGCCGCACCCGCGCTGAGCGCACTCGCCCGGGAGGACGAACTCGACCCGGCACAGTACGCGTTCGACACCGGCCTCCCGTGGCACGACCCCGACTATCTGGAGGCCAACTACGGCGAGGGCAAGCGCCAGGCCGAGGCCGCGCTGACCCGTCATGCGCGGGTGCCGGTGGTCCTTGCCCGGGTGGCCCATGTCCTGGCCGCCGAGGGGGACTTCACGGGTCGTTACCGCTTCCACCTCGACCGGGTCCGGGAGGACCGGCCGATCGTCGCGCACGCCCGGCCCGGCCGGACCTCGCTGGTCCACGCCGAGGACGCGGCCGGTTTCCTCGCC
This sequence comes from Streptomyces sp. MMG1121, assembly GCF_001280015.1. GTDB lineage: Bacteria > Actinomycetota > Actinomycetes > Streptomycetales > Streptomycetaceae > Streptomyces. The sequence goes on along the minus strand of NZ_LGDV01000118.1, from coordinate 32,920 downwards.
TGGGCGGTCACCTCGCACGTCACCGGAGCGGTCAACGTCGCCTCTCCCGATCCCGTCGGCGTGTACGACGTCTGCGCCTCGGTGGAGAACGCCACCGGGCTCAAGGCCCGGGTGATCGAGAAGGAGGACGCGGCCGGCGACCCCGACCTGTCGCCCTTCTCCTGCCCTGCCGACTTCGCCATGGCCACCGACCGGGCGACTTCGCTCGGCCACCCGTTCACTCCCGCCGCCGAGTGGCTGCCGGAGCTCGCCCGTACCGCCGCCAAGGAGCAGTGATGTTCGACCTCATCGTCATCGTCCGGGTCCCCGACCCCGAGAACGTTCCCGTCGTCGGCGACGCTCTGGCCCGGATGCGTGTGCTCTGCCTCGGCGAGGACGGCTGTGTCAGCTGGGAGGCCTATCACTCGCAGGAGGATCCCGGGCGGTTCGTCCTCGTCGAGCGCTGGGCGAGCCGTGAGCACTGGGAGGCCCATGACGCGGGTGAGGCCATCCAGGACATCTACGTTCCCGTCATCATGCCGCGCATCGAGCGTGAGGTGCACCCGAGTGCGCCCGTTCAAGTCCGGTAGCACATCCGGCCGTACATCCGGTCGACCCTCCACCCGGGGGTGCTGATCAGGGATCTAATCCACTCCACCAAAGGAACTTACGTTGATGGACATCGCTGGTCACGACGTGCGTGACCTCCCTTCACGCGCGGTCGCCGTCGTCGGGATCGGCTGCCGGTTCCCGCAGGCGGACGGGCCGGGCGCGTTCTGGCGGCTGCTGCGCGGCGGCGGTGACGCGATCACCGGCCGGCGCGGCGGCCGGGGTCCGGCGCGCGGCGGGTTCCTCGACCGGGTGGACGGGTTCGATCCCGAGTTCTTCGGCATCTCGCGACGCGAGGCCGTGGCCATGGACCCGCAGCAGCGGCTTGCCCTCGAACTGGCCTGGGAGGCCCTCGAGGACGCCAGGACCCTGCCGCGGGGCCTCCAGGGCAGCAGGACGGGTGTCTTCCTGGGGGTGATCGCCGACGACTACGCGACGCTGCTCAACGGACTGGGCCCCGACGCGGTGACCGGGCACACGCTGACCGGGGTGCAGCGTGGTGTGATCGCCAACCGGATCTCCCACGCGCTGGACCTGAACGGACCGAGCCTGGTGGTGGACACCGGGCAGTCGTCGTCGCTGGCCGCCGTGCACCTGGCGTGCGCGAGCCTGCGGGACGGTGAGTCCGACCTGGCGCTGGCCGGTGGGGTGAACCTGGTGCTCGCGCCGGAGGGCACCCTGGCCCTGGAACGGGCCGGGACGCTGTCGGCGGACGGGCGCTGCTTCACCTTCGACGGCCGCGCGAACGGCTACGTCCGGGGCGAGGGCGGCGGGGTCGTCGTCCTCAAGCTCCTCGAAGCCGCCGTCCGGGACGGCGACCGCATCTACGCCGTCATCCGTGGCAGCGCCCTGAACAACGACGGCGCGACCGAGACGCTGCCGACGCCGGGCCGTGCGTCGCAGGAGCGGGTGCTCCTCGCCGCCTGTGCCGATGCGGGCGTCGAGCCGGGCGAGGTCCGGTACGTCGAGCTGCACGGGTCGGGCACACGGGTCGGCGACCCGATCGAGGCCGCCGCGCTCGGTGCGACGCTGGGCCCGGCCCGCCCGAAGGACGCCCCGCTGCTGGTCGGCTCGGTGAAGACGAACATCGGTCATCTGGAGGGCGCGGCCGGGATCGCCGGGTTCATCAAGGCCGTCCTGTGCGTCAGCGAACGCGAACTCGTGCCCAGCCTGAACCACTCCGGGCCCGGTGACCGGATCCCGCTCGACGAGCTGCGTCTGCGGGTCAACACCGAGACCCGGTCCTGGCCGTCACCGCAGGAGCCGCTGGTCGCGGGAGTCAGCTCGTTCGGGATCGGCGGCACCAACTGCCATGTGATCCTCGCGGACTGGCAGGGCGCGGAGCGTGCCGCCGGCGAGTCCGACGCCGGAACGCTGCCCTGGGTCCTGTCAGGGCGTGACGAACCCGCGCTGCGTGACCAGGCCGCACGGCTGCGCGCCCATGTGGAGGCGCGTCCGGAGCTGGGCATGGCCTCGGTGGGCCGGTCGCTGGCCGTCACCCGCACCACGTTCGAACACCGCGCCGTCGTCGTCGCGGACGACCGGGCCGGCTTCCTCACCGGACTGGCGGCACGGGCGGCCGGCCGGCCGTCGGCGGCCGTGGTGGAGGGCCGGCACGAGGGGCCGCCGGTCCGGCCGGTCTTCGTCTTCCCCGGCCAGGGCTCCCAATGGGCCGGAATGGCAGCGGAGTTGATCGATACCTCCCCGGTCTTCGCCGACCGGATCGGCGCGTGCGCCGACGCTCTGGGCCCGTACGTGGACTGGTCGCTGACCGATGTCCTGCGCGGGGTCCCCGGTGCGCCCCCGCTGGAGGGCGACGGGGTGATCCAGCCCGCGCTGTGGGCGGTGATGGTGTCGCTGGCCGCGCTGTGGCGCTCGGCCGGCGTGGAGCCGGCCGCCGTGGTGGCCCACTCGCAGGGCGAGATCGCCGCCGCCACCGCGATGGGCGCCCTGTCGCTCCGGGACGGCGCACGGATCGTGGCCCTGCGCAGCCGGGTGCTGAACCGGATCGCGGGCCGCGGCGGGTTGCTGTCGGTGGAACGTCCCGCCGAACGCGTGGAGCGCGACCTCGCGGCGGTGGCGGCCTCGCTGTCGATCGCGGCGGTCAACGGCCCCGCGCACACGGTGGTCGCGGGTCCCCTCGACGCGCTCGACGCGCTGGCCGCCCACTACGGGCAGCAGGTGCGGACCCGGCGGGTTCCGATCGACTACGCCTCGCACAGCGCGGACGTCGAGGAACTGCGGGAGGAACTGCTCACCGCCTTCGCCGGGATCGCCCCGCGCTCCACCGGCGTGCCGTTCTACTCGACCGTCACCGCCGGACCGATCGACACCGCCGAGCTGGACCCCGGGTACTGGTTCCGCAACCTGCGCGAGCCGGTGCGGTTCGGACCGGCCGTCGAGGAGCTGCTGAACTCGGGCCACTCGACGTTCCTGGAGGTCAGCCCGCATCCCGTGCTGGCGATGGGCATCCGGCAGGCGATCGACGCGCACGGCGGGGACGGCGCCGCGCTGAGCACGCTCCGGCGCGGCCACGGCGACCGTCACCGGTTTCTCACGGCGGCGGCCGAGGCCTTCGTAGGAGGCGTCGCGGTGGACTGGGCCGCGCTGCTGCCCGGTTCGGCGCCGCTGGCCGACCTGCCGACGTACCCGTTCCAGCGCCGCTCCTACTGGCCGTCCGGGATGCCCGGGGCCGGCGAGCGGGCGCCGGACACGACCCCGGCCCCGGCCGTGGTCGTGGACCGGCGATCCATGCCGGAGCTGGTCCGGAGCCTCACGGCGGTCGTGCTGGGCGCCGGGTCGGCCGGCGACGTGCGGCCCGGGCGGACGTTCCGGGAGATGGGCCTGGACTCGGCCATGACGCTCGAACTGCGCGACCGGCTGTCGGCCGCGACGGGGCTGAAGCTGGAGAGCACCCTCCTGTACGACCACCCGAGCCCGGCCGCCCTGGCCGTCGTACTCGGTGAGCTGAGTGCGGACGCGTCCACCGGTGGTACCCCGGCGCTCGTGCGGGAGCGGGCACACCCGGACGACGCGGACGACGCCGACGACCCCGTGGTCATCGTCGGCATGGCCTGCCGGTTCCCCGGCGGGGTGCGCTCGCCCGACGATCTGTGGAACCTGGTCGACTCCGGAACCGACGCCATCGGCGACTTCCCCGACGACCGCGGCTGGGACCTGGCGACGCTCCAGCACCCGGATCCGGACCGGACCGGGACGTCGTACGTCCGGCACGGTGGCTTCGTGCGGGACGTGACGGACTTCGACGCCGAGTTCTTCGGGATCAGCCCGCGTGAAGCCCTCGCCATGGACCCGCAGCAACGGCTCCTCCTGGAAGTGACCTGGGAGGCGCTGGAGCGCGCCGGGATCGACCCCACGACGCTGGCGGGCAGCCGGACCGGTGTGTTCGCCGGGGCGATGCACTCCGGCTACGGGCCGAGCATGGAAGCGGCCGGGCACGGGGTCGCGGGACACCTGCTGACCGGCACCAGCGTGAGCGTGATCTCCGGGCGGATCGCCTATGTCCTCGGCCTGAACGGGCCCGCGCTGACCGTGGACACCGCCTGCTCGGCGTCGCTGGTCGCGTTGCACCAGGCGGTGCGGTCGGTGCGGGCCGGAGAGTGCTCGCTCGCCCTGGCCGGCGGGGTCACGGTCATGGCGACCCCCGGCATGTTCGTGGAGCTGTCCCGCCAGCGGGTGCTGGCCGCCGACGGCCGCTGCAAGGCCTTCTCCGCCCAGGCGGACGGCACCGGCTGGGGCGAGGGCGCGGGCATGCTCGTGGTCGAACGGCTCTCGGCCGCCCGCCGCCACGGCCACCCCGTGCTGGCGGTCGTCGCCGGAAGCGCCGTCAACTCCGACGGCGCCTCCAACGGGCTGTCCGCGCCGAGCGGCACCGCCCAGCGGCGCGTCATCGCGGACGCTCTCGCCGATGCCGGGCTCACGCCGGGGCAGGTCGACGCCGTGGAGGCGCACGGGACCGGCACCGCCCTCGGTGACCCGATCGAGGCAGGCGCCCTGCTCGCCGCCTACGGGCGGGACCGGGACCGGCCGCTGTGGCTGGGGTCCCTCAAGTCCAACATCGGACATGCGCAGGCGGCGGCCGGCGTCGGCGGTGTCATCAAGATGGTCCAGGCCATCCGGAACGCGACCCTGCCCGCCACGCTGCACGTCGACGAGCCGTCCCCGCACGTGGACTGGGCGGCCGGGTCGGTGGCCCTGCTCGACCGGGCCCGACCCTGGCCGGACACCGGCGAGCCCCGGCGCGGCGGCGTCTCCTCGTTCGGGATCAGCGGCACCAACGCGCACGTGATCCTGGCGCAGCCGCCGGCCGGGGCCCAACCCGCCGAAGAGCCGGCGCGGCCGCCCGTGGTGCCGGTCGTCCTGTCGGCCCGGACACCGGACGCGCTGCGGGAGCAGGCCCGGACGCTGGCCGCCGAGCCGCTCGACCCGGTCGGCGCGGCACCGGCCCTGACCGCCAGGGCCGCCCTCGACGAGCGCGCCGTGGTGATCGCCGGCGACCGGCAGGAGGCCGGGCAGGGCCTGGCCGCACTGGCCCGCGCCGAACAGGCCCCCGGCGTCGTCACCGGCCGCGCGGGCGAGCCCGGCCGGACCGTTCTGGTCTTCCCCGGACAGGGCGGCCAGTGGCGGGGCATGGCGTCGGCGCTCGCCGCCGAAAGTCCCGTCTTCGCCGCCCGCCTGGCCGAGTGCGAGCGGGCACTCGCGCCGTACATCGACTGGTCGCTGGCCGACGTCCTGGACGGCGCACCCCTGCTGGACCGGATCGACGTCGTACAGCCCGCGCTGTGGGCCGTGATGGTGTCGCTGGCCGAGCTGTGGCGGTCGGCCGGGGTCGTCCCGGACGCCGTGGTCGGCCACTCCCAGGGCGAGATCGCCGCCGCCGTCGTGGCCGGGGCGCTCTCCCTCGACGACGGCGCCCGCGCCGTCGCGCTGCGCAGCGGTCTGGCCGTCGACCTGATGGACAAGGGGGCGATGGCCGTGATCCCGCTGCCCGCCCAGCGGGTGCGGGAACGACTCGGCACGCTGAGCATCGCCGCGATCAACGGTCCGGCCACCACCGCCGTGGCCGGAGCCCCGGACGCGATCGCCGAGCTGGTCGACACCTACCGGGCCGAGGGCGTCAACGCCCGCGTGATCCCGGCGGCCTACGCCTCGCACTGCCCGGCGGTCGAACCGATCCGCGAGCGGCTCCTGTCCGGGCTGGCGTCGCTGGCACCGCGCACCGGCGAGATCGCGCTGATGTCCTCGGTCACCGCCGACTGGCAGGAGGGCGCTGGGCTCGACGCCTCCTACTGGTACCGGAACCTGCGGCACACCGTGCGCTTCCAGGAGGCGGTCGAGGCGCTCGTCGCGTCCGGCCACACCACGTTCGTCGAGGTCGGCCCGCACCCGGTGCTGGCCGCCGGCATCGGCCAGATCCTCGAGGAGGCCGGGGCCGACGGGATCGTGACCGGCTCGCTGCGCCGCGACGAGGGGGACCTGCGCCGGTTCCTCACCTCCGCCGCCGAGGCCTACGTCCAGGGTCTGCCCCTCGCGTGGGAACGGCTCACCGGAACGGCCGCCGGCCACGTCGACCTGCCCACCTACCCCTTCCAGCGACGCCGCTACTGGCTCACGGGCACGGCCGGGCCGTCCGGCACGGCCGACCTCGGCCAGGCCCCGGCCGGCCATCCCCTGCTCGGCGCGGCCGTCGAACTCGGCGACGGTGAGACGGTGTTCACCGGGCGGCTGTCGACCCGCACCCATCCTTGGCTGGCCGACCACGCCCTGTCGGGGACGATCGTCGTACCGGGCACCGCGTTCCTGGAGCTGGCACTGCACGCGGGTGCGAAGGCCGGTACGGCAAGGGTCGAGGAGCTGACGGTCTCGACGCCGCTGGAACTTCCCGAGGACGGTGCCGTCGACCTGCGCGTCCGGGTCGCGGGGGAGGACGGCGACGGGCTGCGGACCTGCCGGATATCGGGCCGGGCGACCGGTGGGAAGTGGATCGAGCACGCCGCCGGCGTCCTCGGCCCCGACACGGCCACGCCACCGGCTCCCCTGGACTGGCCCCCGCCCGGCGCGACGCGGGTACCGGCGGCCCGCATGTACGACGACCTCGGTCTGCGGGGGTACGAGTACGGGCCGGTGTTCCAGGGGCTGCGGGCCGCCTGGCGCCGTAACGGTGAGCACTTCTCCGAGGCCGTCCTGCCCGAGCCGGAGGCCGCGAACGCCGGGGCCTACCGGCTGCACCCCGCCCTTCTCGACGCGTCCCTGCACGGCTTGTTCGCCGATGCCCCGGGCCGCGAGGGGCAGCGCGTGCAGCCGCTGCGCTGGCGCGGGGTGTCCCTGTTCGGCACGGGCGGCAGTGCGTCCCTGCGGGTGCACGCGGCGCCCGCCGTGGCCGCGGGCCTGCCTCTGACCCTGCTCGACGCCTCGGGGGAGCCGGCGGGGCTGGTCGAGTCGCTGGAACTGTGCCCGGTCGCGGTGGGCCGCCCGGCCGATCCCGCCGCCGTGGCCCGCGGCTCCCTGTTCGCGCTGTGCTGGGAACCGCTGCCCGAGCCGGCGGCCGGATCGCCGGCCGGGCAGGTGCCGGTCCCGTGGGACGTCCCCGGCCTGGACGCGCTGCTCGCGGCGGCCGAGCCGCCCGAGCACACCGTCGTGGCCTGCCCGGCGGGCGAGGACGCGGCCGACGCGGCGACGGCGGCCAGGAACGCGGTCCAGCGGACGCGGGATCTGCTCGGCCGATGGCTCGCCGAGGACCGGCCCGCCGGTTCCCGCCTGGTGCTGGTCACCCGCGAGGCCGTCGCCGTCCGGCCCGGCGAGAGCGTCCGGGACCTCGCGCAGGCGGCGGTCTGGGGCCTGGTGCGGACGGCACAGGTCGAGCACCCGGGCCGGTTCGCCCTGGTCGACCTCGCCCCGGACATCACCGAGGTGCCGGCTGCGGCATTGGTGCCGCAGGAGAACCAGGTGGCGGTCCGTGAGGGTGCCGTCCTGGTGCCGCGGCTCGGCTCGGCGGTGGGCGATCCTGCGCTTCGGCTTCCCGGGGACGCGCCTGCCTGGCGGCTCGACATCCCCGAACGCGGCACCCTCAGCGCCCTGGAGGTCCGGCCCTGTTCCGAGGCCGCCGCCGAACCCGGCCCCGGCCAGGTCCGGATCGCGGTCCGCGCCGCCGGGCTCAACTTCCACGACGTCCTGGGCGCGCTCGACATGCACCCCGGCGACCCCGGCCCGCTCGGCCTGGAAGGCGCGGGCGTGGTCACCGCGACCGGGCCCGGTGTCCACGGCCTGGCCACCGGCGACCGGGTGATGGGCCTGTTCCCCGCCGCGTTCGCCACGGTGGCCCACGCCGACCACCGCACCCTCGTCAAGATCCCCGACGGCTGGTCGTACACCCGGGCCGCCGCCGTGCCGGTCGCCCACCTGACCGCCCTGCACGCCCTGGTCGAGCTCGGCGGCGTGAGCGCGGGCGACCCCGTCCTGATCCATGCCGGGGCGGGTGGCGTCGGCATGGCCGCCGTCCAACTGGCCCAGTACCTGGGCGCGGAGGTCTACGCGACCGCGAGTCCCGCCAAGTGGCCCGCGCTGCGTGCCCTCGGCGTCGACGACGACCACCTCGCCTCGTCCCGCGAGCCCGGATTCGGCGAACGCTTCGGCGCGGCCGGCCGGCGCATGGCCCTCGTCCTGAACTCGCTGACCGGTGAGCTGGTCGACGAGTCGCTGCGGCTGCTGCGTCCCGGCGGGCTCCTGGTCGAACTGGGCAGGACCGACCCGCGCGACCCGACAGCGGTGGCCGCCGCACATCCCGGCGCGCGCTACCAGGCGTTCAACCTGCTCCAGTTGCCGCCCGAGCACCTCGCCCGCCTCCTGAACCGCGCGGTGGAGCTGTTCGCCGAGGGCGCGTTCGGCTGGCCCGCCGTCACCGACATGGACGTCCGGCGGGCACCCGAAGCCTTCGGACTGCTGCGCCAGGGCAGCCACGTCGGCAAGGTCGTACTCACCGTCCCGCCGGTCCTCGACCCGGACGGAACCGTCCTGATCACCGGCGGAAGCGGCGCCATCGGCCGGGCCGTCGCCCGGCACCTGGTCACCGAACACGGCGCACGACGCCTGCTGCTGGCCTCACGCCGCGGCGGTGACGCGCCCGGAGCGGCCGAGCTGGCGTCCGACCTGAACGGGCTCGGCGCCGAGGTGCGGTTCGCCGCCGTGGACGTCGCCGACCGGGACTCCGTCGCCGCGATGATCGAAGCCGTCCCCGGCCGGCACCCGCTGACCGCCGTGATCCACGCCGCGGGCGTGGTGGACGACGCGCCGATCACCTCGCTCACCCCCCGGCAGATCGACCGGGTGATGCGCGTCAAGGCCGACGGGGCCTGGCATCTGCACGAGCTGACCGCGGGTCACCCGCTCACCGCGTTCGTCCTGGTCTCCTCGATCATGGGGACGCTCGGCGGCGCCGGGCAGGGCGGCTACACCGCCGCCAACGCGTTCCTCGACGCGCTCGCCCGCCGCCGCCGGGCCCAGGGCCTGCCCGCCCTCGCACTGGCCTGGGGCCTGTGGGACGACCCGGACGGCATGATCGGCGCCCTCACCGCCGCCGACCGTGCCCGCTTCGCCCGGGCCGGGCTCGTGGAGATGGCCCCCGAGCACGGTCTGGCCCTGCTGGAGGCGGCACTGCCGTCACCGCACGCCGTCCTGGTGCCCGCCCGGCTCGACCGCGAGACCCTGCGCGGCCTCGGAGCGGACCTTCCGCCGGTCCTTCGCGAGATCGTGGCGGCCGCCGGAGCGGGGCGGCCCGGGAGCGTACCCGCACACCGCAGGCAGCGGCCGCTGCGGGACGAGCTGGCCGGCCTGGGCACCGGTGAGCGCGCCGGGGTCCTGGCCGACCTGATCCGGACCCACATGGCCGCCGTCCTCGGCTCCCGGCCCGAGGCGATCCCGGACGACCGCCCCTTCGGCGAGCTCGGGTTCGACTCGCTCACCTCGGTCGAGTTCCGCAACCGCCTGGGCGCGGCGACGGACCTCAGGCTCCCCCTCACCCTGCTGTTCGAGGCACCGACGCTGCCCGAGCTGGTCGCCGTCCTGGACACCGAACTCGTACCGCCCGAGGAGGCCCCGGCCGCCCCGGCCGCCCAGGAGGACACCTGCGGGGACATCGGGGCGGACGTGGCGGCGCTCGTCGAAGCCGCGACCGCCGCGGAACTGCTCGACTTCATCGACCGTGAGCTCTCCGGCTCCTGACCCGCCTACGGAGGACCGATCCGTCATGGGATCAGAATCGAACGAGAAGCTGCTCGGATACCTCAAGCGGCTCACCCTCGACCTGCACCAGGCACGCGAGCGCCTGCGCGAGCTGGAGGACGGCGACCGCGAGCCGATCGCGATCGTCGGCATGGCCTGCCGGTATCCGGGCGGGATCGACTCCCCGGCCGCCCTGTGGCGGCTGCTGGCCTCGGGCGGGGAGACCGTCGGCGCGTTCCCCCGTGACCGGGGCTGGGCCGACGGCCTGCACGACCCCGAGAACGGCGGCCGGAGCCTGACCGGCTCCGGCGGCTTCCTCTACGACGCGGCGGACTTCGACGCGGGCTTCTTCGGCATCAGCCCGCGCGAGGCCCTCGCCATGGACCCGCAGCAACGGCTGCTGCTGGAGAGCGCCTGGCGGGCCTTCGAGGACGCCGGGATCGACCCGGAGTCGGTGCGCGACACCGAGACCGGCGTGTTCACCGGGCTGTCCTGCAACGACTACGGGCTGGGGCACGGCGAGGTGCCCGAGGAGGCCGAGGGCTTCCTGACGACCGGGACGGTGGGCGGCGCCGCGTCCGGCCGGATCTCCTACACGCTCGGCCTGCGCGGCCCGGCGATCACCGTGGAGACGGCCTGCTCGTCCTCACTGGTCGCACTGCACCTGGCCGTCCGGTCGCTGCGCCAGGGCGAGTGCGCGATGGCGCTGGCGGGCGGCGCGACGGTCATGGCCACACCGCAGCTGTTCACCGAGTTCACCCGTATGCAGGGCCTGTCGCCGGACGGCCGGTGCCGCCCGTTCTCGGCCGCCGCCGCGGGCAGCGGGCTCTCCGAGGGCGTGGGTCTGCTCCTGCTGGAACGGCTGTCGGACGCGCGGCGGCTCGGTCACCCCGTGCTGGCCGTGGTGCGCGGCAGCGCGGTGAACCAGGACGGCGCCAGCAACGGCTTCACCGCACCGAGCGGGTCCGCCCAACAGCGGGTCATCCAGCAGGCGTTGAAGGACGCGCGGCTGTCGCCCGGTGACGTCCAGGTGGTGGAGGCGAGCAGCACCGGCACCGCGCTCGGCGACCCGATCGAGGCGCGCGCCCTGCTGGCCGCCTACGGCCGTGACCGTGACCGGCCGCTGCGGCTCGGCTCGTTGAAGCCCAACATCGGGCACTCCCAGGCGGCCGCGGGCGTCGCCGGGGTCATCAAGACGGTGCTGTCGATGCGGCACGGCAGGCTCCCCGCCACCCTGCATGTGGACGAGCCCACGCCGCACGTCGACTGGTCGGCGGGCGCGGTCGAACTCGTCACCGAGGAGACCGCGTGGCCCGGGACGGCGGGGCCGAAACGCGCCGCGGTGTCCTCGCAGGGCATCAGCGGCACCAACGCGCACGTGATCATCGAAGAGGCTCCGGTCGTCCTCGACGAGGCGCCGCCCGGCGAGGGGGTCCGGCCCGCCGGGCAGAACGGGCCACGTCTGCTGACCCTGTCGGCCAGGACACCGGCCGCGCTCGCCGAGCTGACCGCCCGCTACGCCGGCCTGCTCACCGACGGCGCCGATCGTGCCGACGGTGCCGACGGCGACCCGCTCGCGTCGATCTGCCGGACCACGAGCCTCGGGCGGGCGCACTTCACGCACCGGCTCACGGCCGTCGCGTCCTCGCGCGCCGAGCTGCGGGACCTGCTCACCCGCACACGCCCCGACCAGGCGCCGCCGCCCGGCGTCCGGGTCGGCGCGCGGACCCCGGCGACCAGCGGGGGCCCGGTGTTCCTGTTCACCGGCCGCCTGGACGCGCGGTACACGGGCGCGGCCGCCGAACTGGCCGAGGCCGAGCCGGTCTTCCGCCGCGCCCTGGACCGGTGCGCCGAGGCGGCCGGCGGAGAGTCAACGCCGTTCGCCGTCGCGTACGCGCTCGCCGAGCTGTGGCGGTCGTGGGGCGTGGAACCGGCCGCCGTCCTCGGCCACGGCATCGGCGAGCCGGTCGCCGCGTGCGTCACGGGCACGATGAGCCTGGAGGAGGCGCTGCGGACGCCGGCGCACACCGTCGAGCCGGAACGATTCACCGATGCCGTCGCCGCGCTGGTGAGGGACGGGCACCGGACCTTCGTGGAGATCGGGTCCGCCGTGCCGCTCCTCGACCGGGTCGAGGCGGCCGAGCACACCGCGTTCCTGCCGTCGCTGCGCGAGGGTGAGGACGCCCGCCGCACCCTCCTCGACAGCCTCGGCGCGCTCTACACCCGAGGCGTCCGGATCGACTGGACCCGCGTGCACGGCGAGCCCGCCGGGCCGCCCGCGTCCCTGCCCGGATACCCGTTCCAGCGCGAGCGCTACTGGCTCTGGACGGAGGGCCCCCGCAGGGAGGAACAGGCACCGGCTCCCGGCGGACCGCTGATCGCGCAGATCAGGCTCGTGGGCGCCGACGGCACGCCCCTGGCGCTCGCCGACGGCGTACGCCTGGAAGCGGTGCCCGGTCCGGCCGAGCCCGCCGCGCCCGGAACGGCGGGGCCCGCCGCGCCCGGGACCGAGAACGCCGCCGAGCTGGTGGCCGGCATCGTCGGCCGGGCGCGTGGTGCGGACGTCACCGGCGACGACCTGCATCTTCCGTTGCGGAGCCTCGGTGTGGACTCGTTGATCGCGATGGACGTCCGGCAGACTCTCGCCCGGCGCTTCGGTGTGGATGTTCCGTTGCGTGAGCTGCTGGACGGCCGGAGTGTGGCCGAGATCGCGCGGACCGTCCAGGAGGCCCGCGGCGGCGGTGCGGACGGGGCCGAGGAGGCCGGCGGGACGCTCGTCGCCGACCCGGCGGCCCGCCATGAGCCGTTCCCGCTGACCGACCTCCAGCAGGCCTACCTGATCGGCCGGACCGACGCCTTCGAGCTCGGCAACGTCTCCACCTCCTTCCTCGTCGAGATCGACCTGGAGGAGACCGACCTCGACCGGCTCGCCACCTCCTTCCGGCACCTCGTCGACCGGCACGACATGCTCCGCGCGGTCGTGTCCGGGGACGGGCACCAGCGGGTGCTCGCCGAGGTCCCCGACTACCGGATCGCCACCGTCGACCTGCGGGCCTGCGACGACGCCGAACGGGCTCGCCGTCTGGCCCGGATCCACGAGGAGATGCGCCACCAGGTCTTCGACACCGAGACCTGGCCGCTGTTCGACGTCCGGGCATCCCTGCTCGACGCGCGCACGACCCGGCTGCACCTCAATTTCGACGCGCTGATCATCGACGGCCGCAGCTGCGGGGTGCTCTTCCGGGAGTGGGCGCAGGCCTACCGCTCCGGGACACCCGCGACGCCCGCCCCGGCCGTCACCTACCGCGACTACGTACTCGCCGCCGCGACGACGGACACCGCGCCGCGCGAGAAGTCGCTCGCCTACTGGCAGACACGCGTCGCCTCCCTCCCGCCCGCGCCCCAGCTGCCGCTGCGACCCGGACCCGCGCCACGGCGACCGGAGTTCACCCACCGCACGGCCCGGATCGCGCCCGGGGCATGGCAGGCCTTCAAGGACAACGCCGCCACCTCCGGCATCTCGCCCTCGGCCGCCCTGTGCACCGCGTACGCGCAGGTGCTGGGCGTCTGGAGCGCCTCGCCGCGCTTCACGCTCAACCTGCTGGCGTTCAACCGGCGGTCGCTGCACGAGGACGTCGGCAGGGTCGTCGGAAACCTCAGCGCGACCACCCTGCTGGAAGTCGACACCGCTCCCGCCGAGGACTTCACCTCGGGCGCCACGCGGTTGCAGAACCAGTTGCTGACCGACCTCGAACACGGGCACGTCAGCGGCGTCGAGGTGCTGCGCGAGCTGAACCGCACCCGGGGCGGGACCGGCCTGGCGAGCATGCCCGTGGTCTTCACCAGCACCATCGGCTTCTCGGGACAGGGCGAGGACGAGCGCGGGGCGCTCACGGCACTGACCACGCTCGGCGCCTTGGGCAGGCTCGCGTCCAGCTCGGTGCGGACGCCGCAGGTGTGGCTCGACCACCAGGCTCTGGAGGAGGCCGGGGAACTGGTCCTCAACTGGGACGTGGTGGAGGAGATGTTCCCCGCAGGCGTCGTGGACGGGATGTGGGAGGCCTACCTGGACCTGGTGCGGGACCTGTGCGGCGAGGGGGCGTGGCACCGTCCGCCGTCCGTGCTCGCGCCGGTGGCCGACCTAGAGGCTCGTAGGGCGGCCAACGCCACGGACGCCCTCGTCCCCGCCGAGCTGCTGCACGACGCGTTCCTGCGGCAGGCCGCGGCCCGCCCGGACGCGCCCGCCGTCATCACCACCGCCCGCACCCTCACCTACGGCGAGCTGGACCGCCGTTCCGACCGGATCGCCCGGTGGCTGATCGACCGCGGCGCGGGCCCCGGCGTGCACGTCGGCATCGTGATGGACAAGAGCTGGGAACAGGTCGTCGCGGCACTGGGCATCCTCAAGGCGGGCGCCGCCTACGTGCCGGTCGACGCGGCCATGCCCGCCCGCCGACTGCGGACGATCATGGAGACCGCCGGTATCGAGCTGGTGCTGACCCGGTCGGCGGTCGCGGCCGGGCTCGACCTGCCGACCGGAACCCGCTCGCTGCACGTCGACACCGAGCCGGCGGACACCGGTGCGAGCGGCCCCCTGCCGCCCTCCCCGGCCGGGCCCGACGATCTCGCCTACACCATCTTCACCTCGGGATCCACCGGGGTGCCGAAGGGCGTGATGATCGAGCACACCGGCGCGGTCAACACGATCCAGGACATCAACGACCGGTACGGCGTGACCGCGCACGACCGCGTCCTGGCCCTGTCCGCGCTCAACTTCGACCTCTCGGTCTACGACGTGTTCGGCCTGCTCGCGGCCGGCGGCGCCCTGGTCCTGCCGGACGCGTCGGCGCAGCGCGAACCGGCCGCCTGGCTGGATCTCGTGAACCGGCACGGTGTGACGGTCTGGAACAGCGTCCCCGCGCTGATGGAGATGTTCGTGGAGCACGTACGGGCCCTCGGCGGTCCGCCGTCGCTGCGCGTGGTGATGATGAGCGGCGACTGGATCCCCGTCACCCTCCCCGCAGCCATCGCCGAGATCCTGCCGAACGCGCGGATCTGCAGCCTGGGCGGCGCGACCGAGGCGTCCATCTGGTCGATCCAGTACCCGATCACCCGCGTGGACCCGGCCTGGACGAGCATCCCGTACGGCAGGCCGATGCGGAACCAGCGCTTCCATGTGCTGGACGAGGCGCTGCGGCCGTGCCCGACCTGGGTACCCGGCGACCTCTACATCGCCGGGGCCGGCCTGGCCCGCGGCTACCTCGGCGACGAGGCGAAGACGCGCGCTGCGTTCTTGCGCCAGCCGACGACGGGGGAGCGGCTCTACCGGACCGGCGACCTCGGCCGCTATCTGCCGGACGGCGACATCGAGTTCCTGGGGCGGATGGACTCCCAGGTGAAGATCCAGGGGCATCGGATCGAGCTGGGCGAGGTCGAGGCGGCACTGCTGCGCCGGTCGGACGTCCGCGCGGCCGCCGTCGTGGCCGAGGGCGAGCGCGGCGGCCCCAGACGGCTCGTCGGGTACGCCGTGTCGGGCACCGCCGAGGACGAGCTGCGCGAGGCGCTCGGCCGGGAACTGCCCGGCTACATGGTGCCCGCCCGCATCGTCCTCCTGGACGAGCTGCCGCTGACCGGCAACGGCAAGGTGGACCGCCACCTCCTGCCGTCGCCCGGGGAGCCGGCCCCGCGCTCCGGCGCCGCGGTCGCACCGCGCGACGCGACCGAACGGCTTCTCGCCGAGATCTGGTCCGAGTTCTTCGCGCCCGCCGACGGGACCGTCGACGTCACCGCGGACTTCTTCGACCTCGGCGGCGACTCGATGCTCGCGGTGCGGATGATGACCCGGATCCGGCAGCGCACCGGGCGGTCGCTGCCGGTGGCCACGCTGCTCGCCCGGCCGACCGTCGCATCGCTCGCCGAGGTGCTGCGCGAGCAGCCCGGCGACGAGGGCCGGGCGGCCCTGGTCACGGTCCGGGACACCGGGAGCAGGCCCCCCCTGTTCTTCGTCCACCCGGTCGGCGGCGACGTGCTCTGCTACGCCGGGCTCGGCGCCCTCCTGGACGACGACCAGCCGTTCCACGCCCTCCAGTACCCCGACCTCGAACCCGAGCCGCAGACCGTGGCCGCCCTGGCCGCGCACTACGCCGACGCGATCACCGCACGGTTCCCGGAGGGCCCGTACCGCCTCGGCGGCTGGTCCATGGGCGGAGTGATCGCCCTGGAGATCGCCCACCTGCTCGCCGGGCGGGGCGCGACGGTCGAGCTGGTCGCGGCCGTGGACCTGCTCGAACCGCCCGGTCCCGCCGAACCCGCCTCCGACGCGGCGCTGCTGGCCCGGTTCGCCCGCGACCTGGCCGGCCTGGCGGGAAGCGACTGGAGTCCCGAGCCGGCCGACTTCGAACCCACGGGCGGCCGATCCCCGATGGAGGAACTCCTCACGCGGGCCCGGCACGCCGCCGTCCTGCCGGACGAGATCGACGCCGCCACCCTGGACCGGCTCGCGGGCCGGTTCCTGCGCCTCAGCCGCGCGCTGGCCGGCCACGTGCCCGCCGCGTACCGGGGCAGGGTCCGGCTGCTGCGGGCCATGGACGGGGCCACCGCCCCGACCACCCGGAAGTGGCTGGACCTGCTCGGCGACCGGGCACAGAGCATCGACGTGCCCGGCGACCACTACAGCGTCATGCGCTCCCCGAACCTCCAGACGCTGGCAGCCGAGCTGGGCAAGGCCCTGGAAGACCTGTGATCACAACCGGCCGATCCCACCAAATCCGCCGAACCCGCCGAACCAGGAGGACGGGATGACCACCACCATGGAGCTGCCGGCCCGGGCCGAGCCGGGCCTGACCGCCGCATCGGTCACGGACCGCGTACGGGCGTACGTCTCGGGCCTGCCGGCACACGCGCCGGAGATCGAGCGGCAGGGCCGGATTCCCGGTGACGTCCTCGACGGCCTGAAGGCCACCGGGCTGCTGCGCGCCGCCCTGCCACTGCGGCTGGGCGGTGTCGAGATGACCGTGCCGCAGATCACGCGGGCCGTCGACCTGTTGGCCGAGGGGGACGCCTCGGTCGCCTGGTGCGCCGCCGTCGCGCTGAACGCCGCGCTGGCCGTGGTCTCGCTGCCCGCGCAGGTGTTCACCGAGCTGTTCCCGGACCCGGACCTGATCACCGCGACCGTGCTGCCGCCGACCGGGCGGGCGCAGCGGCGCGACGGCGGCTACGTCCTGTCGGGCCGCTGGACCCACGGCAGCGGGATCACCCACGCCGACCGGGTGATGGCCGGGTTCCAGACCCCGGAAGGCGCCCCGAGGATCGCCGTCTTCGACGCCGCGCACGCACGGGTGCTCGACACCTGGCACACCACCGGGCTGCGCGGCACCGGCTCCCACGACTTCGAGGTCGCCGACCTGTTCGTCCCCGAACGGCACACGTTCGGGCTGGTGCCGTCCGGCACCCGGCACGAGCCGCTCCATCTGCGCGCCGACAACCTCGCCCTCAAGATGGCGGGCGTGCCGCTGGGCATCGGCAGGTCCGCGCTGAACGCCGCCAGGGAGATCCTCGCCGCCAGGCGTTCCGCGCTGCCCCGGCCGGGCGTCCCGGCCGACCTGGCGCACGCCGAGTCGCTGATCGGCGCGGCGGACGCCTACGTGTACTCCACGCTGGAGAACACCTGGACCGCGCAGGCGGCGGGCCTGGCCCCCGAACGCGGTACGGCGGCCCTGGCCCGCCAGTTCGCCCACCGGGCCTGCCGGGAGGCGGTCCAGCTCCTGTACGACGCCGTGGGATCGGCCGCCGTCTACACCGAGCGCACCCCACTCGACCGGTGCCTGCGCGACCTCATCACCGCGGGCCGCCATGTCGCGTCCGCCGAGAAGATCCTCGACGGGGTCGGCGACCTGCGCCTCGGCGGCGACCCGGCCTCACCCCACTTCTGACCCCGGCGTTTCAGGCCGGGGGGACGCGGGTGAAGCGGGAGGCCGCGCGGAGGTCCGTCCGGATGCGGTCGGCGGTGGTGCGCAGGGCGGGGAGGACGTCGTGGACGCAGGACTCAGGGGTGCGGCGGGCCGCGTGAGTGGCCACGCACACTGCGGCGACCACCCGGCCCGTGCGGTCGCGCACCGGTACGGCGATGGAGCGCAGGCCCGACTCCAGTTCCTCGTCGGCCAGGGCGTAGCCCTGGGCGCGGACCTCCGGGAAGGAGGGCGAGCTGTCCGCCAGCAGGACGCGGCCCAGGGAGGTCGCCGCCGCCGGGAGACGGGCCCCCACGGTGATGTGCACGGTCAGGACGCGGCCGGTGTCCGCCCCGGCCGTGTACTGGATCTCCGTGCCGTCGGGGGTGAGGACCGCGAGCGCGGTCGGTTCGTGCAGACGGTCCGCCAGGGCGCGCAGATGGGGTTCGGCCAGGCGGGGGAGCGTGGTGCGGGACAGGGGTGGGAAGCCGAGGTCCAGTACGCGTGGGGTGAGGGTGAAGGTGCGGTCGGGGCGCGCGCTGACCAGACCCAGGTGCTCATGGGTGAGCAGTGCGCGGCGGGCCGTGGCCCGGGACAGGCCGGTCGCCCGTGCCACCTCGGTCAGCGGCAGCGCCGAGCGGCCCGCGCCGAACGCGGTCAGCACGGTCAGACCCCGGGCCAGTGACTCCACGAAGTCCCGGCCCAGTTCGTGCTTGGACGCCGTCGTCCAGGTCGCCAGGCCCGAGGGCGGCGGGCCGGGCTCGGGCACGGGTGCCGTACGCAGGTCGGACTCCATCGCCGCCACCGCCGTACGCAGGCGGGGCAGCAGGCTGGTGCGCAGGTCGGCCGCCGAGTGCCGGCTGGTGTGGCTGACCACGCTCGCCACGCAGACCGGGCGGCCGGTGTCCGGGTCCCGTACCGGCACGGAGACCGCTACCAGCCCCGGTTCGATCAGCTGGTCGTCCAGGGCCCAGCCGTCTTGGCGCGCCCGCTCCACCCGGTCCGTGAAGGCCGTGTCGCCGGCGGGTGTCTGCCGGGGTGGTACGGCGGGGAAGGCCGTGTCCCGCGGGTCCGCGGCCCGGCGCTCCCGCCAGCGCGCCCAGTCCGGTTCGGTCCACCCGGTCGCGAACAGCGCTCCGGGCGCGGTGCGTTCGGCGGGCAGCAGGTCGCCGATGCGGAAGCTCACCGACAGCGCGCGGCGCCGGGTGGCCTGGTGGACGAAGCGGACGCCGTCGAGGTCGGCGACCGCGAGGGACACCGATTCGTCCAGCTCGTCGGCGAGGCCGTCGGCGCGCGCGCCGAGCAGCGCGGGCAGGCGCAGGGCGGCCAGATAGGCGTTGCCCAGCTCCATCACGCGCGGGGTGAGGACGACGTCCCGGCCGTCGAGGCGGACGTAGTCCATGCGGGCCAGGGTCGCGGCGATCCGGTCGACCGTGGACCGGGCGAGCCCGGTGGCCCGCTCCAGCGCACTCGGGCTCAGCACGCCGCCCGCCTCGGTCAGCCGCCGCAGCACACCGACCCCGCGGACCAGCGGCCCGACCACCTCCCCCGGCGGCCCGTCCTCGGCAGGTGCATCGGCGTCCAGTACGGATTTCCCAGGCATCGACTCTCCGGTACGGCGTTCGGGCACGCCTACGGTAAACCCGGCCGGCCGGGTGGCCGACCGCCTCACCCCCGGGAGACCCGCACCCGGTAGTTCCCCCCGGAATCCGCGTCCAGCACCTGGACCGTGATGCCGTGGCCAGGGTCCGTGAAGGTTTCGCCGGGGGAGAAGGGGGCGTCGGAGAGTTCTGCCTGGATGTTGGGGCTGCGGGTGCAGCCGCCGCTGTTGCGGTGGGCGTCGTAGACCGTGATCGGGCCGCGGCCGGTGTCGATCGTCGCGTCGACCTTGTAGATCAGGATGCCGGGGCGGCACACCGACTCGTCGTTGCCGCCCTGGGTGCGCAGTTCCAGCGCGTATCCGCTGTGGGAGTCCGTAGGCACGAACACCAGCTTCTCGCCGCCCGCCCGGGACAGCGGTGTCAGCGTGTACTCGGCGCTGCCCGGCCGGACCGCGCAGTTGATCTGAGAGACGTCCAGCCAGCCCAGTTTCCATTTGTGCCAGCCGAGCAGGTCGTTGTTGGCCCCCCAGTCCTCGCTCATGATGTCCCAGTGCCCGACCACGCCCCCGCCCTCCTGGGTGTACAGGTCGGGCAGCCCGAAGGTGTGGCTGTTCTCGTGCGGCAGCACCCGGTAGCCGGTACGGGAGTAGGAGCCGGAGCCGTCGTCCTGGCGGGAGTAGACGAAGGACGCGTTGGCGACGGGGACGCCGTCGGCGACCGGGGCGTCGCCGTTCCCGGCGAAGGTCACGGACAGGACCGTGTCCAGCGCGGAGGGGCCGGCGTTCGGGGTGGCCAGGACGTTGAGGAGGTCGTACGAGCGGAAGTCCACCCTGGGGTCGGCCGCGGCCACGAGGTCCTGCACCAGTTGCCGGTAGCCGGGGTCGAAGGGCGCGCCGCGCCCTATGCCGTACTCCTTGAAGGGCTTGGGCATCCGCAGCCAGTCGGTGACCGGCGTCTCGGGCACGTAGTCGAGACGGCCGTACGACGCGGTGCGGAACCACTGCTGGGTCTGCGGGAAGAACTCGTGGAAGCGGCTCATCGCGCTGCCCTCGCCCGGCGCGTCGGAGAAGTCGACCATCAGGGTCAGGGCGTGCACCGTGCCCGTGGAGCGGGAGTATCCGTGCGGGGTGGGGACGCCCTCGGTCATCTGGACGTCGGAACCGCCGTGGATCATGCAGGGTGCGAAGGCGGCGGAACGGGCCAGGGCGATCGGCCCGGCGGTGGTGGGCGCCGTCAGATGTCCGGCCCCGGCCGAGGTGCTGACCGCGAGGGTCAGAACGGTCACCGCGGCGAGAGCGGCCATCCGGCGCGAGCGTATCGGGCGCCCGTCGCACCCGCCCCCCTCCCCCGCAGGGTCCTCGTCCGTGACGAACCCCTCGTCGGCCGCGCCTCCGGGGGACAGGCACTCGGCGGGGACGCGCTCGTGAGGGAGGCGTATGTGGCGGGGCGGCTGCGGCGGCATGCGTCAACCTCTCGCTCCACGGCAGCCGCGGATCTCCGGCTGCACCCTTGCGCTCACCCTGTGTCGAGGGGGGAGCCAGGCGCGCGCTGGAGGAGACCGATCGTGGGAAAGCGGGCCCGCAAGAGGGTGAATCCCGACCGGAGATGAGTGTGGCTCAGGTCACAGGCATTCTCTTTGTGGGCGGGAAATAACCGGGGACCCCTTCCCCGTTTAACCGTGTGTCCGAGCGAAACGGGGACTGCTTCCCCGGATCGCGATCATCGCCCCCGGCAGGAACGACCCCGTGGGGCTCCCGCACACTTTCGAGGAGTAGACCGTGTCGACCGCGACCACCCCGGCACCGCGCAAGATGCCCCGGCCCCGGGCCGACGCCGTGCGCAACCGGGAGCGGATCGTCACCGCCGCCCAGGAGATGTTCGTCGAGGACGGTCCGCATGTGCCGCTGGACGACATCGCCCGCAGGGCCGGCGTCGGCAACGCCACGGTGTACCGCAACTTCCCCGACCGCGACGCCCTCGTCCGCGAGGTCGTCTGCTCCGTCATGGACCGTACGGCCGAGGCGGCCGAGCTGGCTCTCGCCGAGACCGGGGACGCCTTCGCCGCACTGGAGCACTTCGTGCACACCTCCGCCGACGAGCGGATCAGCGCGCTGTGCCCGATGATCTCCAGCACCTTCGACCGGTTCCACCCCGACCTGGAAGCCTCCCGCGAGCGCCTGGAGCAGCTCGTCGAGGAGGTCATGAGCCGGGCCAGGGCGGCAGGGCAGCTCCGGCCGGACGTCGGTGTCGGCGACCTGATGATCGCCGTGGCCCAGCTGAGCCGGCCCCCGGCCGGCACGGACTGCCTGCACAACGACCGTTTCGTCCACCGCCATCTGCAGCTGTTCCTCGACGGCCTGCGGGCACCCGCCCGCTCCGCCCTGCCGGGTGAGGCCGTGACCATCGGGGAGCTGCGCAAGGGCTGACCGATCAGTTCGGCTCCCCGCCCCAGTCCACCCCCACAGCGGCCGTCACCGTGGACGAGCCGTAGTGGCAGGTTCCGTTTTTTCGCTCTACTTCATCTTTTCCGGCGAAGTCCTCCCTCTCGTTCTCCCTCGTCCTCCCTCTCGTTTTCCGTCACGAAAGTTCCGAAGTGGGTAACCCCATGTCCGAAACAGCCCGCAAGGCTTCCGGCGCCGCCGCCCCGAGCGGTGACGCCAACCGCTGGAAGGCGCTCGTCTTCATCGCGCTCGCCCAGCTGATGGTCGTCCTCGACGCCACCATCGTGAACATCGCGCTGCCCTCCGCCCAGACCGACCTCGGCATATCCGAGGGCAACAAGCAGTGGGTCGTCACGGCCTACGCCCTCGCCTTCGGCGGTCTGCTGCTCTTCGGCGGCCGGATCGCCGACAAGTGGGGCCGCAAGCGCGCCTTCGTCACCGGTCTGATCGGCTTCGCCCTCGCCTCCGCGCTCGGCGGCGCCGCCACCACCGGCGCGATGATGTTCGGCGCCCGCGCCCTCCAGGGCGTCTTCGGCGCGCTGCTCGCCCCGGCCGCGCTCTCCCTGCTCGCGGTGATGTTCACCGACGCCAAGGAGCGCGCCAAGGCGTTCGGCATCTACGGCGCCATCGCCGGCGGCGGCGGTGCCGTGGGCCTGATCCTCGGCGGCTTCCTCACCGAGTACCTGAACTGGCGCTGGACCTTCTTCGTGAACGTCCCGTTCGCCGTCATCGCCGCGGCCGGCGCCTACTTCGTCATCCGCGAGCCCAAGGGCGGCCGCAACCGCTCCCCGCTCGACATCCCCGGCGTGCTCCTGTCCAGCCTCGGCCTGATCGCCCTCGTCTACGGCTTCACGCGCGCCGAGTCCAACGGCTGGGGCGACGCCGTGACCGTCTCGATGTTCGTCGCGTCCGCGGTGCTGCTGCTCGCCTTCGTGGTCGTCGAGTCCCGGGTCAAGGCCCCGCTGCTGCCGCTGCGCGTGGTGACCGACCGCAACCGCGGCGGTATCTACCTCTCCCTCGGCCTCGCGATCATCGGCATGTTCGGCCTGTTCCTCTTCCTGACCTACTACCTCCAGGTCGTGAAGGGCTACTCGCCGGTCAAGACCGGCTTCGCGTTCCTGCCGATGGTGGCCGGCATGATCACGGGCTCCACCCAGATCGGCGCCCGTCTGATGACCCGGATCCCGGCGCGCTTCCTGATGGGTCCCGGCTTCCTGGTCGCCGCGCTCGGCATGCTGATCCTGACCCAGCTGAAGATCGACACCTCGTACGGCACCCAGCTGCTGCCCGCGATGGTGCTGCTCGGCCTCGGCATGGGCACGGCCTTCATGCCGGCGATGTCCCTGGCCACCCAGGGTGTCCAGCCCCGGGACGCCGGTGTCGCCTCCGCGATGGTCAACACCTCGCAGCAGGTGGGCGGCGCGATCGGCACCGCGCTGCTGAACACCATCGCCGCCTCGGCGATGACGTCGTACGTCAAGGACCACATCGCCGGCGCCGCGACCAGGCCGCAGCAGGAGCTGGTGAAGCTCCAGGGCATGGTGCACGGCTACAGCTCCGCGATCTGGCTCGCCGTCGGCATCCTGGCGCTGGCCTCGCTGATCGCGTTCACCTTCGTCAACGCCGGCCGCCCGGGCTCCACCCCGGTGGCCTCCGGCGACGGCGCCGAGAACGCCGAGGACGCCGTGCCGGTGCCGGTGGTGGCCCACTGACGGTGAGCCGCTAGCGGAGCCAGGGCAGGTCCGCACCCGCTTCGTTGGGCTGGAGGCCCTCGGCGACGATCTCCATGATCTCGCCGAGGGCCTTCTGCTGTTCCTGGGAGAGCCGGTCGAACATCGCCTGCCGCACGGCGTCCACATGGCCCGGCGCGGTGCGCTTGAGCACCGCGAGCCCCTCGTCCGTGAGGACCGCGAACTGGCCGCGCTTGTCCGAGGGACAGTCCTCGCGGCGCACCCAGCCGTTCTTCTCCAGCCGCGCGACCGCGTGCGACAGCCGGGAGCGGGTGATCTTCGACTTCATCGCCAGTTCGGTCATCCGCAGCCGCCGCCGCGGCGCCTCGGCGAGGCCGACGAGCAGCCCGTAGTAGATGTGCGGCATGCCCGCGTCACGCTGGAGCTGCCGGTCGAGGTGGTCCTCCAGCAGGGTGGTGGCGTGCATGTACGCACGCCAGACGCGCTGTTCCCCGTCGGTGAGCCAGCGATGCCGTGCGTCGGCGGAGTCGGGTGCCGTGTTCATGTCTCCCACTGTACGAGCCGTCTCCTTGAAACTTGAACAAGTCGGGCGTAGTCTCTGCATAGAACTTGAGAGTTAAAGCAAAGTATCCGTGGGGAGCCACCGCCATGTCCACTGCGTCCGCCATGCCTGCCATGCCCCCTGGAACGCGGGAACGCGTCCCGCAGGAGCGCGTGCCGGCGGAGGGCACGCGCGTGGAGGGCACGCCGGAGGGGCGTATGCCCGCCCTCTATCTCAGCCATGGCGCGCCTCCCCTCGCCGACGACCCCGTCTGGCCCGGCCAGCTCGCAGCCTGGTCCGCCGGCCTGCCCCGCCCGAAGGCGATTCTCATGGTCTCCGCCCACTGGGAGGAGGCCCCGCTCGCGCTGGGTGCCGTGCGTACGGTCCCGCTCGTCCACGACTTCTGGGGCTTCCCCGAGCACTACTACCGGGTCCGGTACGACGCCCCCGGCGCCCCCGGGCTCGCCGAGTCCGTGCGCAAGCTGCTGCGCGCCCCCGGCATCCCCGTCCAGGACATCCCCGACCGCGGCCTCGACCACGGTGCCTACGTCCCGCTCGTCGAGATGTACCCGGCCGCCGACATCCCCGTCCTGCAGATCTCCCTGCCCACCCTCGACCCGGTCCGCCTGATGGACATCGGCCGCAAGCTCGCCCCCTTGCGGGACGAGGGGGTGCTGATCGTCGGTTCCGGCTTCTTCACCCACAACCTCGCCGCCCTGCGGTACACGGGCGGGGGCGTGCCCAGCTGGTCCTCCGAGTTCGACGACTGGGGCCGTGCCGCCCTGGAGGCCCGGGACTGGGACGCCCTGCTGGACTTCCTGGACAAGGCCCCGGCCGGCCGCTACGCCCACCCGCGCACCGAACACTTCGCCCCGCTCTTCGTCACCATGGGCGCGGCCGAGGCGGGCGGCGAGCTGGACGCGCAGAGGTCCGTGATCGACGGGTTCTGGATGGGCATGGCGAAGCGGTCGGTGCAGTTCGGCTGAGGAGTGACGTGCGCGACCTTCGCCCGGTAAGGGCCGCATGTGGCGTACCCCTGGTTTTGTTGTGATTCGGTTTCCGTGGCAACCATCGGCCGGCACGGGCCGTCTTCCGGGTGGGAGGGTGGCCAAGGGCGGCGCTCTCCCGAAGTGAAGGTGGTCGCGGTGTCGCATGTGAGGGCCGTCTCACGGACAGGGCGATTGCGGTCTTGGACCGCTGCGAGGCGGTCGAGATCTCCCTCGACTCCCAGCCTGACCTGCAGCTCTGTACGTTCTGCGGCGCCCTGACGCCCGTGCGGCGCAACAGGGTACTGCATGATCAGAAAAATTGAGGGGCAGGTTGGGAATTCTGTCCGGATTCCAGTCGTTGTTTCCATCGGATGCAGGGCACACGAGGAGAGTTCCCCCACAGTCCCCGGAGTGCTGAGCGCCCACCAGGACCACCGCCCCAACGCAAGGGAGCACGCATGGCAACCCGTGCCGTCGCCCGTCGTCAGTCCGCCTCCGGCGAGACGGCCGACTCGGCAAGCAGGCTTCGCGCACATGGCGGCGAGATCGCCGACCGTGACCTGGTCGGTATGTACCTCGACGAGATCGCGCGCACGCCACTGCTCGACGCCGCGAAGGAGGTCGAGCTGTCCCAGACCATCGAGGCGGGTGTCTTCGCGCGGCAGGTCCTCGACGGCGAGGAGGAGTCCGCGTCGGATGCCACCCGTGAGGAGCTGGAAGCGCTGGTGACCGCCGGCGAGCGGGCCAAGGACGTCTTCATCCGCTCCAACCTCCGCCTGGTCGTCGCCGTGGCCCGGCGCTACCCGCGCAGTGGCCTGCCCCTGCTGGACCTGATCCAGGAGGGCAACGCCGGCCTGGTGCGCGCGGTGGAGAAGTTCGACTACCGCAAGGGCTTCAAGTTCTCGACGTACGCCACCTGGTGGATCCGTCAGGCCATCACCCGCTCCATCGCCGACCAGTCCCGCACGATCCGGCTCCCCGTCCACCTGGTGGAGGAGCTGGGCCGTATCCGCCGCGTCCAGCGTGAGTTCAACCGCGAGAACGGCCGCGACCCGGAGCCCGCGGAGATCGCCGCGGAGCTGGGCTCGACACCGGAGCGTGTCACCGACGTCCTCGACTGGGCCCGCGACCCGGTCTCGCTGAACATGGCGGTGGACGACGAGGGCGACACCCAGTTCGGCGACCTCCTGGAGGACACCTCGGCGGTCTCTCCCGAGCAGTCCGTCATGACGCTGCTGCGCAGCGAGGAACTGGACGACCTGATCGGCCGTCTGGACCAGCGCACGGCCTCCATCATCAAGATGCGTTACGGCATCGAGGACGGCCGCGAGCGGACCCTGACGGAGGTCGGCAAGGAGCACGGTCTGACCCGCGAGCGGATCCGCCAGATCGAGAAGCACGCACTGCTGGAGCTGAAGAAGCTGGCGCGGGACACCGGGTTCGACGCGGCGGCGTAAGGGATGCGGGGGCGGCGGCGTACCGGCTTGCAGGAGCAGGGAAGGCGGGGAAGGGGGCGCGGTTGCGTGGGCGTACGGGGCTGGGGACGCGGCTGCGCCTGGTGTGCGTCGTTGTGGGGCGTGCGCTGCCCGGGGCCGCGCACGCCGGTGGCGAAAGACGGCGCAAACATGGCGTAGTCCGATCGCTTCAACGCCCGGGCCCGCGGGAACAACCCATGCGTGCCCCGCGAACCGCGACCGCACTCCCCACAGCACCGCGACACAGTGCATCCGCTCCGCACCTGACACCGAACCTGACACCGCACGGCACCACACCACAGCCGCACCGCACGGCGACCATCGCACCGCCGGCCGTCCCCACGTGAGCCACGTCCCGACGCACTATCCCCCCCGGCGCCGGGACCTCCCAAGGCCGGGCTTCGGCACCCATCCCCCCCGGGTGCCGGAGCCCGGCTCTCTCATGTCCACGCGGCCGGACCGTAACTCCCGCACGTGACAGGCCTGTTGTGTGCCCCGGACGGCCTGTGCACGGGCGCACGGCGCCGTGGCCGTCCAGCCGTACGGAGGCCGTCGTCGAGGGCTGGTTCGGCCAACTACGGCCGGGCCGTGAGCCGTTGCCCGGCCGGCGGGACCGCAGGCGCGATCGCCGCGCCCGGGAGGTGCTGGAACGGCGGCCCACCCCGTACCTGAACCCCGGGGTGGACCGCCGGATGGCAGATTCTGCCACATGGGCATAGCCTGCCCGGATGAGCACCACCCCCAGCGCCGCTGACCAGCCGTTTTCCGCCTCCGCACCGGTCTCGCTGACCGAACGCAGGAAGGCCGAGACCCGGATGGAGATCGCCCGGGCGGCGGGCGGCCTGTTCGTCCGCCGTGGCCTGCGGGCGACCCGCGCCGAGGACATCGCCCAGGCCGCGGGCATCGCGCCCCGTACCTTCTACCGCTACTTCGCCACCAAGGAGGAAGCGGTCGCCCCGCTCTACGCCGCCGGCGCCCAGCGCTGGGCGGAAGCGGTCCGCGCGGCCCCGGCCCACCTCGGCGTCCCGGAGGCGCTGGAACACGCCGTCCAGCACACCCTCACCCCCGGCATCGGCGTCTCGGCGGCGTCCTGGGAGTGGGTCCGCACCCTCATCCGCCTGGCCGACACCAGCCCGGCCCTGCGCAAGGTCTGGGCCGAGGTGTGCCAGGCATCGGAGACGACGCTGGGCGAGATCCTCGCGACGCGGGGGGAGGCCCTCGGAGCCGGCCCGGTGCCCGCCGGGCCCCGCCCGGTCACCCCTGCCCTCCGCTTCGCCGCGGCCGTCGCCGGTGCGGCCGTCCGCGTGGCCGTGGAGTCCTGGGCCGCCACCTCCGAGCCGCCCACCGGCCCGCAGGGCCCGGCGGCCCTGGCCCTGCGCAATCTCGGGGCCCTGCGCGGCTTCGCCTGGGGCGGGGAGGACTAGACCGTCCCGCGGGATCCGGTTCCGGGGTCCGGCAGGGGGTCCGGGGGCAGGGTCGATCCGGGAGACGCGTCCCGGTGCGGGGTACTGGCGGCGGGGTCCTGGGGGCGGGTTCCAGTCAGGCTCCGGTCAGGTTCCGTCGGACGGCCGCACGCCCCCCGCCCGGCTCAGCCGGCTCCCCAACTCCCGTACACACTCCACGAGTTCGCCCGGCTCCCGTACCGTGAACTCCACCCCGGCCATCGCCAGCCGTACCGCCAGCCACTCCACCGGATCGCCGGACGTGCCCCTCAGGACGCAGCCGCCCTCCCCGTCGTCCTCCGGCACCCCGAGCCACGCCGGCACGTGCGCGGAGACCCGCTCGGCCGGTGCGGCGAAGCGCACCGTGAACTCGTACGTCTCCTGCCGCCGGTGGATGGACTGCCGCAGATACTCGGCGGCGTCCCCCGCCGGCAACTCCCGCGGCGCGAACCGCACCCCGGTCGCGAACGGCTCGCTCACCCGGTCCACCCGGAACGTACGCCAGTCGGCGCGGTCGAGGTCGTAGGCGACCAGGTACCACCGCCGTCCCGTCGACACCAGCCGGTGCGGCTCGGTCAGCCGGCGCGACTCGTCGCCCTCCTTGTCCCGGTACGCGAACCGCAGCCGCTCGTGCCCCGCCACCGTCGAGGCCATCACGGTCAGCGTCTCGGGCGCGATGCTCGCCCCGTCCCCGCTGGTCAGCGGGGTGGTCGCGGCCTGCAGCGTGGACACCCGGTGCCGCAGCCGGGCCGGCAGCACCTGTTCCAGCTTGGCCAGGGCCCGTACCGACGCCTCGTCCACGCCCGCCACCGCGTGTCCGGCACCGGCCCGCAGCCCCACCGCGATCGCCACCGCCTCCTCGTCGTCCAGCACCAGCGGAGGCATCGCCTTGCCCGCGACCAGCCGGTATCCGCCGTCCGCGCCCTTCGTGGCCTGTACCGGATAGCCCAGCTCCCGCAGCCGGTCGATGTCCCGCCGCACGGTACGGCGGGACACCCTGAGCCGTTCGGCCAGCTCACCGCCGGGCCACTCGCGCGGAGTCTGGAGAAGCGACAGCAACTGCAGCAGCCGAGCCGGTGTGTCGGTAGTCATGCATACGAGCATGCCGTACGACTAGGACACGATCTGACCTAATGGGGACGTAGGTTCACGTCATGACCTCGAACGACCGCAACGCCGCCGACGGGCGCGGGACCGTATCCACCACGGGCTCCAGCGCGGGGCGCGCCGAGCCGCAGACGCGCGACACCGAGCCGCAGCCGACGTCCGGCCGGGACCGGGACGCCGCGGCATCCCGTACCCCGATCCGTACGGCAGCCCCCGCGCCGCTTCCCGGACCTTCATCCGACCGCACTCGCTGGCTGGCCCTGGCGATCGTCATGACCGCGGCCTTCATGGACCTGGTGGACGTGACGATCGTCAACATCGCCATCCCGTCCATCCAGCGGGACGCCGGCGCCTCGGTCAGCCAGATCCAGTGGATCACCGCCGGTTACGCCCTCGCCTTCGCCGCCGGCCTGATCACCGGCGGCCGGCTCGGCGACATCCACGGCCGCAGGCGGCTCTTCCTGCTCGGCATCGGCGGCTTCACGCTCGCCTCCGCGCTGTGTGGTTTCGCGGTGAACCCGGAGATGCTGGTCGCCTCCCGCATACTGCAGGGCGGCATGGCGGCGATGATGGTGCCGCAGGTGCTGTCGATCGTGCACGCCACCTTCCCGGCCCACGAGCGCGGCAAGGTCTTCGGCCTGTTCGGCGCGATCGTCGGCCTGGGCGCGGTCTCCGGCCCGCTGCTCGGCGCGCTGCTGACGGAGTGGAACCTGTTCGGCCTCGAATGGCGCCCCATCTTCCTCATCAACCTGCCGGTCGGCGTCATGGCCTGGCTGCTCGGCCGCCGCTTCATCACCGAGTCCAAGGCCCCCAAGGCGCTGAAGCTGGACCTCGTCGGCGTCGCCCTGGTCTCGCTGGGCCTGCTGATGCTGCTCTACCCGCTCACCCGCGGCCGCGAGCTGGGCTGGCCGCTGTGGGGGTACGTCTCGATGGCGGGCGCGCTCGTCGTGTTCGCGGCGCTGGTGGCGTACGAGCGGCGCAAGGCGGCCCGCGACGGCTCTCCGCTGGTCGAGCTGTCCCTGTTCCGGGTGAAGAGCTTCGCCGCCGGCATCGCCGTACAGACCGTCTTCGGTGTCGCGCTCGGCATCTTCTTCCTGGTCTGGACGCTGTACATGCAGATCGGTCTGGGCTGGAGCCCGCTGCGCGCGGGGCTGACCGGGGTGCCGTTCTCGATCGCGGTGTCCGTGGCCGCCGGGATGTCGGTGCAGAAGCTGGTCCCGCGCTTCGGCCGCAAGGTGCTCCAGTCGGGCGCGCTGGTGATGGGCGCGGGTGTGCTGGTCTACCTGTGGGAGGCCCACCACTACGGCCTCGCCATCGCCTCCTGGCAGATGGCCCTGCCGCTGGTCGTGATGGGTGCCGGCATGGGGCTGATCGTCGCCCCGCTGACGGACGCGGTGCTCTCGGAGGTGCCGCGCGAGCACGCCGGTTCCGCGTCCGGGCTGATCAACACCGTGCAGCAGATGGGCAACGCGCTCGGGCTGGGGCTCGTTTCGGTGGTGTTCTTCGGCGAGATCGGCGACCGGCTGGCTCCGGCCCAGGTCGGCCCGGCCTTCGTGCACGCATTCCAGCACGCGCTGTGGTGGGTCGCCGGGGTCATGGGCGCGATCTTCCTGCTGATGTCCGCCCTGCCCAAGCGGCCGGCCCAGCATGTGGAGGGTGCGGCGGACGAGGAACTGCCGGCGCCGGAGAAGGAGCCCGAGCTGGTGTCCTGACCAGGCAGGACGCAAGGCCCGGCACCGAACAGGTGCCGGGCCTTTCTGTCGTCCCGGCAGAGCCGGAAGTCCGTTCATGCCCGATTGAAGTCTGAACCTGTTTACTTTCCGGAAATTCGGACGTAGCCTCGCACTGAAACCACACGTTCGGGCATGATCCGGAAGTGGTCGGAAGCGGCGGGAGGCATCCGGAGGTATCCGGGGGCGACCGGACAACGATTCGATCGAGTCGATCGCAGCAGGTGGAGGCGAGCGGAATGTACGCACCGGAACGGCAGCAGGAGATCCTCCGGATCGCCCGTGACGGCGGCCGGGTGGACGTGCTGTCGCTCGCCGAGGAGTTCCAGGTCACTGCGGAAACCATTCGCCGTGACCTGAAGGCCCTCGACCGCGCCGGTCTCGTCCGCCGGGTGCACGGCGGCGCCATCCCGGCCGGCCGCCTCGACTTCGAACCGGACCTCGCCGAACGCGAGTCCACCGCCGCCGACGAGAAGGACCGCATCGCCAAGGCCGCCCTCGCCGAACTGCCGACCGAGGGCACGATGATCCTCGACGCGGGTACGACGGTCGCGCGGGTCGCCGCCGCGATCCCGCTGGAGTCCTCCCTCACGGTCGTCACGCACAGCCTGCCCATCGCCGCCCGCCTCGCCGACCACCCCGGTATCCAGCTCCATCTGGTCGGGGGGCGCGTACGGCACCGCACGCGCGCCGCCGTGGACGCCTGGGCGCTGCGCGCATACGGCGAGATCCGGGCGGACGTGCTGTTCGTGGCGGCCAACGGCTTCTCCGCCGAGCACGGTCTGACCACCCCCGACCTCGCCGAGGCCGCGGTCAAGCGGGCCGCCGTCGCCGCCGCCCGCCGCGTGGTGCTGCTGGCCGACTCCGCCAAGTACGGCCAGGAGCACTTCGCCCGCTTCGGCGACCTGAGCGACGTGGACCTGCTGATCACCGACAGCGGGCTGAGCCCGGAAGACTCCGCCGCCATCGAACGCGGCGGCACGGAAGTAGTGCGCGCATGATCCTCACCGTCACCCCCAACCCCTCCCTCGACCGCACCTACGAGGTCCCCACCCTGGAACGCGGCGAGGTCATCCGCGCCACCGGCGAACGCATGGACCCGGGCGGCAAGGGCGTGAACGTCTCGCGCGCCGTCGCCGCCGCCGGACGGCGCACGGTCGCCGTCCTGCCCCTGGGCGGTGCGCCGGGGGCGCTCGTCGCGGATCTGCTCGACGCGCAGGGCATCGAGGTCGCGCCGGTCCCGGTCGCCGGCGCCACCCGCTCCAACATCGCGCTCGCGGAGTCCGACGGGGTGCTCACCAAGATCAACGCGCCGGGCCCGGAGCTGTCCGCGGAGGAACAGGAGCTCCTCCTGGACACGGTGCGCGCCCAGTCGCGCGACGCCGACTGGATCGCGTGCTGCGGCAGCCTGCCCCGGGGGCTCGCGCCCTCGTGGTACGCCGACGTCGTCACGCGGGCGCACGCCGGAGGCGCACGTATCGCCCTGGACACCTCGGGGCGCGCGCTGCTGGAGGCGCTGTGTGCGCGGCCCGACGTGGTGAAGCCGAACGCCGAAGAGCTCGCGGAAGCCGTCGCGCGCCCCCTGGCAACCGTGGGTGACGCCCTGAAGGCGGCCGAGGAGTTGCGCGGCATGGGCGCACGCGCCGTGCTCGCGAGCCTGGGCGCCGACGGGCAGCTCCTCGTGGAGGACAGGGGCGC
Source organism: Streptomyces sp. MMG1121 (assembly GCF_001280015.1). Classification (GTDB taxonomy): domain Bacteria; phylum Actinomycetota; class Actinomycetes; order Streptomycetales; family Streptomycetaceae; genus Streptomyces. The sequence continues at coordinate 434 of NZ_LGDV01000118.1, read as the reverse complement.
CTGGTTCGCCCGCGCGCGCGTGGACAACGTCCGCAGCAACGTCGGCGCCGGCGACTCCTCCCTCGCCGGCTTCCTGATCGCCGGCGGCAGCGGTCCCGAGGCCCTCGCCTCCGCCGTCGCCCACGGCGCCGCCGCCGTCCAGCTCCCCGGCAGCGTGATGCCGACCCCAGCCGACCTGGACCCGGCGGCGGTGACCGTCACGGCCGAGATCCCGCTCGACCGCGAACTGACGGAGCCGGTGTCATGACCCCCCTCACGCCCCGTGGTGCACGCCCCGGCACCCGGCGACTGGGAGCGCGCCCCGCATCCACGCGCCCCACCCGACCGGCCCCGAAACGGCGAGACTCCCCGTTACTCGCCGTGGCCACCCGGCGGCACCACCGGCCGAGCCACGGTGCCGCCTCCGGGAGGCGGGGTTTCCCCGGCCCCGTCTC
>NZ_LGDV01000117.1 GCF_001280015.1 Streptomyces sp. MMG1121 | reverse complement strand
GGACGCCCGGCTGCTCACCTTCGACGGCGATGGCCACACCGCCGCGCTGAACTCCGGTTGCGCCAGGGAGCACGAGGCCCGCTACCTGATCGACCTGGAGCCGCCGCCCGAGGGGCTGGTCTGCCGGGACTGACCCCGAACACCCGTCAGGCGGGGGTGGGCGACCGGGGACAGGGGGCCATGCTCGCGCAGATCGGGGGGCACGTCGCCGCCCGCTACCCTTCCGGCCAGATCAACCTGCGCTCCCCCGCCCCGCCGACGGCGGTGTGCGCGATAGCGGCGGGCGTCGTGGCCGGCGTGGTGCTC
>NZ_LGDV01000116.1 GCF_001280015.1 Streptomyces sp. MMG1121 | reverse complement strand
TGCTTGCCGGTGATCTTCTTCGTCCAGCCGGCCAGGTTCAGGTCCGAGCCCTCGAACTCCGGCACCCAGTAGCGGCGGGGGGGGGGGGGGGAGAGGCCGGCCCCGGCCCCCGCCCGCGGGGGGGGGGGGGGCGCCCGCCCCTCCGGGGGGTCCGGGGGGGCGGGGGGGGCCCACTGGCCCGCCGCCCCCACGCGGGTGCGGGGGGCGCGCGGGCCCCTCGCTCCGGCAACGCCTCCCCGCCCCCCGCCGCAACGGCCACAAGATCCTCGCTGTGCTGCGCGGCACCGCCGTCAACCAGGACGGTGC
>NZ_LGDV01000115.1 GCF_001280015.1 Streptomyces sp. MMG1121 | reverse complement strand
GGGCTCGGCTACGGCCCGGCGTTCCAGGGGCTGCGTGCCGGGTAGAGGCTGGGCGATGCGGGGAACGCCGAGGTGCGGCTGCCCGATGAGGAGCCGGCCGGGGAGTTCGGACTGCACCCGGCGCTGCTCGAAGCGGCCCTGCACACGATGGCCGTGCAGGGTGCGGACGACTCGGCGGGGGGCCCCCGCCCGTACAACCAGGTAAGAATTCCGTTCTCCTGGGCCGGGTTGCACCTGTTCGCGTCCGGCGCCTCCGCACTGCGCGTACGCATCGAACCCACGGGCGCGGGTACCGACGCCGTAGCCC
>NZ_LGDV01000114.1 GCF_001280015.1 Streptomyces sp. MMG1121 | reverse complement strand
GCTCAGTCGCGTAGCGCACCATGAGTTCCGCGATGGGCAGTGGCCGTACTTCCTGGACGGACGCGGCCACCCCGGGAGTGGCGGAGGGGCCATGAAGGACAAAAAGGCGCCCCCCCACCCCTTTTCACCACCCGCGGTTCCCACCCCGCCGGGATTTTTTTTTTCTCCCCCCCCGGTGGCGGGGAGGATCTTTTGGCCTCTCCCTCGCCCCCCGCCACTCCCGGTGTGGCCCCGTCCGTCCAGGAAGTCCGGCCACTGCCCATCGCGGAACTCATGGTGCGCTACGCCACTGAGCAACTGCCGGATCCC
>NZ_LGDV01000113.1 GCF_001280015.1 Streptomyces sp. MMG1121 | reverse complement strand
CATCGCTGTAGGGACCGGCGTGCGACGCAGGGCCGTCACCCGCGCCCCGCCGACGGGGCCGGGGCTCCCGCTGGGGGGGCCGCAGGCGGGGGTTAACGAACGGGGGCGCGCCGGGCCTGGCTGCCAAGGGCACCGCAGGCGGGTGCCGGGCCAGGAGGACGGGAACCCTCGAAGCAGGTCGCCCCCCGACCTCGCCGGGGGGGGGGGGGGCCCGCCGGTTCGACCGCCGCGACGGCGGTGGCCCTGCGAGGACACCGGGTGCTGCTGCTGGAGCGGGAGACCTTCCCCAGGTACCGGATCGGCGAGTCCC
>NZ_LGDV01000112.1 GCF_001280015.1 Streptomyces sp. MMG1121 | reverse complement strand
GCTGCGGACGGGCCGGAGCTCGTTGAACTTCAAGAGCGGGTCCAGGAACCAAGTGGCGAGGAAGTAGGGCGCGTTGGTGGCGACCCCGATCATCAGCATCCAGCCGAGGGCTTTGCGCGTCGCATAGCGCACCATCCGCGGCATCTCCCAACGAAGGTGCGGGGGGGTCTGGGGGAATACAGGCGGGATTTTCTGGCGAAAGGGCCGGGGGGCACCAAGGTGGGATCGTCAGCTTGCTCCTTACCTTGCGCAAAAAGCCAGGCCGCGGCCGGTCCCGCCATGAAGTCGACATGTTGCCGCAGCAATCGGCCC
>NZ_LGDV01000111.1 GCF_001280015.1 Streptomyces sp. MMG1121 | reverse complement strand
GATATCTTCATGGGTTCTCCAGCTCCGGGGCAGTGCCCTGCCGACCGATGGCACTGCTGCACACGGCGACGGTCGCGCAGGGTGTGCGCGAGGAGTCCTTGCCTCAGCCGGTCACGGGGTTTTCGTGGCGGGGGGGATGGCCCTGAGGGGGGTGGCGGCGGGGCGGGTGGGGGGGGGGGTTTTTGTGGGGGGCTCGGGGTCCTTCGCTATGGCCCGGGTTACCTTGAAGCCCCATTCCCCGAGCACGTGGTGGGAGGGAGACACTTTCTGGGGCCCCACCCGGCCCCTTGGGGGCCCGCTGCAAAACGGCGGGG
>NZ_LGDV01000110.1 GCF_001280015.1 Streptomyces sp. MMG1121 | reverse complement strand
CCGTCACGGTGCGGCTCGAGCAGCACCGAGCGGGGCCCGTCACGATGGCCTACCGGGCCGCCCCCCCGCGCCTCCTGCCCCCGTCCCTCTCGCTGGGCCCCTCCCCCCGCAGCCGCAGCGCCAGCCGGCCCGCCAGCTCGTGCCCCACCACGGGGGCGACCCACACCCGCACCAGGGCGGGCACCCGCGCCCCCGGCGGACCGCGCCCAGCAGCGTCGAGCGCCGGAGCGCCGTAGCCAGCGTCTGGGACGGGTCCGCGCCCCGCCCGCTCGCCGCCACCCAGGCCACCATCAGCACCCCGACCCATTTGGGCGCCG
>NZ_LGDV01000109.1 GCF_001280015.1 Streptomyces sp. MMG1121 | reverse complement strand
TCACCCGGGGGGAGTTGCCGGCCCCCCCCCCCGACAAGGCGGCTTTCCTTGGGGCACTGCCCGAACAGGAAGGGGAGGCGGCACGTGTCCCGTGGCTCCCCCCCACCGCCACGCCGTACCAGCCCTGCCGTCTCCATCAGTACGGTGACTGCGTCTTCCACCCGTTCCGCTTCGAGCACGGAGCCGACGCGGACCGGTACGTGACCCTGGTACGGGACGTGGGCCGCTGCGTCGCGACGATCGGCGACAAGGTCGCCGGGCAGGGGGCGCGGTGTTTTCGCATCCATGCTCCGGCCCTGGCCGGCGTCCGCACCACGC
>NZ_LGDV01000108.1 GCF_001280015.1 Streptomyces sp. MMG1121 | reverse complement strand
CACCCACAGATGCGCGTGGCCGGTGATCCGCTGGACGCTGAAGTGCCGGTCGGCCGGGTGCCCACCGCGTTGCGCCGAAATCGTCGCGCGGCCCCGGAAGCGCTCACCTGACTGCGGGTAGTCCAGGATCGCGTCCGTGGCGTAGATGGCGTGCTCGGCTTCGGTGTCCCCTCGTTCCGAGGCCCGCCAATGCTCCTCGATCGCGGTCTTGGTCCGGGAGTCAGCATCCATGGCACCGCCCTTCCGCAGCGGTGACAGCGTAGGCACTCCGGGCCACGGTCGGCCCGGAGGCCAGACGGACGTGGGCTGGTAAGTCCCCCC
>NZ_LGDV01000107.1 GCF_001280015.1 Streptomyces sp. MMG1121 | reverse complement strand
CGGACAGAAGACCCACCTGGTGGTCGACCAGCACCACGGCGGTGTTCTCACGGGTGACCGGCTCCAGGAACTTGTTGCGCTCGCTCATCTTCCACTCCTTCGAGGGTTGAGCCACAGCCACATTGGTCACTAAACTTGATAGTCATCATTAGTGACTACTTGAGGCTATGCCTCGGCCTTCCGAAGCGCAAGCATCGACCGTCCCGGGTCCGTCGGAGCCGGGACGCGTTGTCCAAGCGCACTGGGCAGGTGACTAAAATGGCTGGTCACACGTCCCAAGTGGCGGATGGCCGCGGAGATGGGAGCGGCGTTGACCGGGCACCAGGCTGCGGAACCGGACCTCGGCGTGCTCGCCGCCCGGATCCTCTTCTCCGTCCAGCGTGAGCTGTTCACCGAGCTCGCCGGGCAGGGCTTCGACGACATTCGGCCCCGCGCCGGCGCCGTCCTCGCCTACCTGCGCGCCGACGGCATCCGCGCCAGCGAACTCGCCCGCGCCTCCGGACAGCACAAGCAAGTGATCGGCTCCCTCATCGATGACCTCGAACGCCTGGGCTACGTCGAACGCAGACCCGATCCCGCGGACCGCCGCGCGAAACTGATCTGCCCCACCGAACGCGGCCTGCTGCAGATGGAGGCGGCCGCCTCCATCATGCGCACGATCGAGGAACGCCACGCCAAGGCACTGGGGAAGCAGGAGTACGCCGCCTTGAAGACGTCTCTCCAACGCGTGGCCGATCTCCAACGCAAGGTCCAGCACCACCGCCAGGACACCGCGACGCAGCCAGGGCAACTGGGCATCGACTGAGGCTGGTTGATCCTCGGCGCTCCACGAACGCACCTGTTGGAAACGGAACATGCGGCGCGTCGTCGAGCCCAGCGACGACCCACCGCTCCTACGGCCTGTCCCTCCACCTGGACCTGTCCGTGCTCCGCTTCCTGGAGATCCGCCGCACCGCGAACCCGTCCCGGCCGACTTCGACCACGACTTCAGCACCTTGTCCCACCTCGCCCCCGACGAACACCACGTTCGTCACCGCCCGCCCGCACCAGCTCAACAACAACCGCTAGCAGCGAGCGGACCTGGAAGCCGCGCCTCCCAACCGGCACGCTTGTCGGACACCGGCCGAGGCGATGAAGTGCGAGGCGGCGCTGCGGGGCGGGCGAAGCCGCGTGATCTGCAGAGGTTCCCAGGCGTCGGGGTCCGGCCCTGATGGGTGGTCACCCTGATGTGTCGGCGGGGCTGGCCAGGGGTGATTCAGGGTTGATCCCGATACCTGTCCGACCAGTGCCCGAGCAAGATCCGCTGCCGGTAGTACTCCTTGGGACTGGTGTATCCGGGCAGTTCGTCGTGGATGCCGCTGGTGTGCTGGAGCAGTTGTCGGCTGGTGATCCGGCTGCCGTCGTTGCCGTTACCCCGCACCACTCCTGACAGCCAGTGGTCGACCGTGTCGTCCAGGGACAGCCTGCCCTCGGCCTCCAGCTGGAGAACCACGGTGGCGACCAGCGTCTTGGACGTGCTGGCCGTGCGGAAGTAACCATCGGAAGGGACCGGGCGGCCGGTGTTCAGGTCCGCGGTGCCGCTGGTGGCGACCGACTGCCGACCGTCCGGCGCGGTCACGCGGGCCTGCACACCGCTGACACCGAGGGCGTGGATCGCCTCAGTGTCCTGGCGTAACTGCTCCACAGGGGAGGGACCGGCAGGCTGGGCGACGGCGGTGGCCGCCTCGGCGGCGAGCAGCGTAGCGACACCGATCGCCATCACGAGGTGCTTTCGCGGAGTCGAGGTCATGGCCGAGCGCTGGTTTCGCCCCCCACCCGGGCACGATCCGGCGCACCCCAAGACTGGAACGGGGGATACCCCCAGCGCTGTCCATTACCGGTCTGGCGTTGGCCTGCCGGGCGCGGTGTTGATGAGGCTTCCTGAATTCGGCTCTGGCCGCAGTTCCGTGACACCACCGGTCAGTGCTGTCGCCCGGCGATGACGCCGTTGATCGGAGTCGCCCCATCGTCGGTGGGTGCCGCCCCAGTCCCGGCCGCCGGGTCCGGTCAGTAGATGGCGAACCCCATCAGCACCAAACCCCAGGGCGCGAAGATCACTGGAAACGATATGAGCCAGCCCATCCTCCAGGAGGTCCTGGACCCGATGAAGACGCGGAACAGCGCCATGTTGACACTCCCCAACGGCTTCATCGCCGAGACCGGTGACGGTGGTTCAGTCGGGTGGTGTTCGGGTGATGGCTCGGTTCCAGATGGGTGTACTGACGGGCGGTCGGACAGCGCGGCGTCGCCTGGCCACACTCACCTGCCAGATGGCGAGGAGCAGCAGCGTGCCGGTTTCGGCGAGGAGGCTGAGGACGGCTTGTGGCGCTGGCTGCAGACCGCGCTCGGTGAATCCGAAGACGCCTATGGTGCGCGAAGCGGTGAAGCCGCCGAGGGCGCCGAGCGCGACGCCTGCCTCGGCGATCCTCAGCAGCAGGGGTGGTGTCCCGATCAGCAGCAGGGCAGCGAGGGCGAAGGATGCGCTGGCCTGGAGCAGGAACAGGGGGCCGATGATGTGGATGAAGCGGTACCCGTCGGTGTAGAGCTGGGCGTGGATGTATCCGCCCGCGGCGAGGGTTGCGGCGGTCGCTGCCCGCAGGGCGGGGACGAGGAATCTTTGTGTGCTCATGCCAGCCTCTGGTCCTCGATGGCCAGTTCGCGATCGCCTCGGCGGTAGCCGACGCTGCGGATGCCGAGTGCGTCCCTGAGCTGTCGGGCAGGGAGCACCTGGGGCGTGGGGGCGGGGGCGCGGCCCGGTTGGGGCAGGGGGTAGGCGGTGGTGGTGGCGGAGTGGAAGGTGATGTTGCCCTCTGTCTTGGTGAACAGCTGATGGACGTGCCCGTTGAGACAGGTGACGGAGGAGAAGCGGCGCAGAAGGGCGATGACCTTGAGAGCGTCGTCGGTGCTCCAGCCCCACTGCGGGTACATGGCGAACAGCGGGATGTGGCTGAAGATCACGACGGGGGTGCCCGATGGCAGCCCCGCCAGGTCCTTGCGTACGAAGTCGATCTGCGCGTTGCCGAGGTGCCCGAGTTTCTCCAGGCTCAGAGTGTTGACCAGGGCGATGAAGTGCACGCCGTGGGTGTCGAAGCTGTACCAGCCGTCGCCGAGCGTGCCCATGCTGAAGGTCCGCCGGTAGGCGCGGCCCGCATCACCGATGGAGTCGTGCTCGCCCGGCACGGTGAAGACGCGCTCTGTCTTCATTCCGGCCATCACCTGCTTGACCTGGTCGAACTGCCCGGCCGTGGACAGGTGGGTCAGGTCGCCGCTGTGCATGACGAAGTCCGGTCCGAATCCGAGTGAGTTGACCTGGTTGATCGCTTCGGTGAACGAGCCGGCCACGTCCATGTTCGCCGGGCCCTGGAACCCGATATGGCTGTCGGAGACCTGCACGAACCGCAGCGCGCCGCTTCCCGCTGCGACGGCCCCGGCGGCGGCCCCGGCGTTGGTGTCGTGGGAGTCCGCGATGTGGCTGATCACCTCTCCACTGGCCACGGTCAGCACCACCGCACCGCCGAACCACCCTGCGTGCCGGACGAGTTGACGTCGAGTCATACCGTGTTCGGTTTCAGGCCGACCGGCGTCGTCGGCCGGTGCCCCGTCGTGGGTGTCGTAGTAGTCGGTCATCAGGTCACCTCCACGGTGGCGGTCATGAACGGATGGATGGTGCAGACGTAGGCGTAGGTGCCGGGTTTGGTGAACGTGTAGCTGTAGGTGGCGTGGGTGGCCAGGGCGGCCGAATGCATGGGGCCGCCCGATCCGGCGCTGGTGACGGTGTGGGCGTCGGTGTCCTGATTCGTCCACGTCACCGTCGTGCCCGCCTTGACCTTCAGCGTGGCCGGGGAGAACGCGAAGTTCTTGATCGCCACGGCATTCCCGGCCACCGGCGCGGCAGCCGGGCCCGTGCTCGAGGGACTCATGGGCATGCTCATGCGGGGCATCGGGGAGTCGCCGGGAGCGGAGCCCACCGCCTTCCCCGACCCCGTGGCACCGGGCATTCCAGCCGTCTGATGCTGACCTGGACCGGGCGTGATGGCGCCGGCACCGGTGGACGAGGCATGCGACGACTGGCCGCATGAGCCGAGGAGTCCCAGGGCATCGACAGTGGCAATCGTGGCGACGGCCGGCCCGGCCGCGGCACGTGATCGACTACCTGGTGGGTGAAGGCTCAAGTACATGGCGTCCGTTCTTCACTGATCAGGCGGAGACAGGAACTGCGCCGACTCGGACGCACGCAACCGCAGGGACGTGTGTGGCGGATGCCGTGTTCATGGGCACGCGCCCCTCATGGACACAGCGATCGAGCATGGGTGCTGCCCCGTGCCGGCCACCCGCCTCGACTGACCCGCGCCGCGCATCCACCCTGCCGCGCCACGAAGATGCAGGCGGCACGCGGCAGTTCCCCCGAGCAGGCGGTCGCGAGTGAATGTTCCCCGGGTGCAGGAAGTGATAGAACGCAGTTCCCCCGAGCAGGCGGTCGCGAGTGACTCGGGGCAGGTCGGCGTCGTCGCCCATACGGGCGATGTGCACACTGACCCGCATGGAGCGCCGCCCCGGTGGTCGCGCAGCCCCCGGTCGCCGTGAATAGGGCCATCGCCGTGATGTGTGCCGGGCACGGGCCGGGGCTGCAAGGTGGCACCGGCTCCGATGCACGGGGCGGGGGGGGAGCGTGGCCGGTGGCGAGAGCGGCGGCGTCGCGTGATGCATTTCGGTCACCTCTGTTCCATCCTTTGCCGTACGGGAAAGCGGTGAGGAGTTGCGACGTAAGGTCGGTTCCTGTTCGTCTCCACGGACGGTGAGGGTCTTGCGGTTCGGTGGATATGCACCTTTTGTGGAATATCTTTGGGGTGCTGCAGATCAGCTGACTCCCGGGCCCCACGCACGCTTGACCCTGGCCAGGCCGTAACGCGCGGCAAGGACATGCCCCCCGCGACGCTCACAGAGCGTGACTGGCACGGAGCTGTTCGCGCAGGACAAAGCGGTGTACATACGCGATGATCGGCCTATGCCCTGGAGTTCCCGAAGACATGGTCCGAGGACCGATCCGGATCGCTCCGCGCACCGTGTCTCTGGTAGAGGGACTCTTTCGACCGCAGATGAGGAACTGCTGCGCACTCTGTACGCGGAGCACGCAGGACCCCTGTTCCACTACGTGCTGCGACTGACCTCGGGAGACTGGCAATGGGCAGAGGACGTGGTGCAGGAGACACTGCTGCGGGCGTGGCAGCATCCCGCCGCGTTCGACCCCGCACGCGGCCCGGCCCGGGCATGGCTGTGTACGGTCGCCCGGCACCTGGTCATCGACGCCCACCGGGCGCGGCGATCCAGGCCGGCCGAGGCCGGCGGCGATGTGTTGGAGCGGGCCGCCCAGCAGCAACCGGCCAAGGACGAGATCGAGCAGGCACTGCAGAGCTGGGCGGTTGCCGACGCCGTGCGGTCGCTGTCCCCGGACCACCGCGCCGTCCTGCTGGAGACCTACTACCGGGGCCGGACGATGACGGAGGCCGCACAGATTCTGGGCATCCCGCTGGGCACCGTGAAGTCGCGGACGTACTACGCCCTGCACGCCCTGCGGCTGGCGCTGCAAGAACGGGGTATCGAGCCATGACCGTGGTGGGCAGGAGGCGGCGACCATGAGTGCAGAGCACGACGCCCTCCGGCTGGCGCTAGGAGGATACGTCCTGGGCACGCTGCCCTCGGCGGAAGCGGAACAGGTGCGCGCCCACCTCGCGGCATGCGCCGAATGCTGGGCCGAACACGCCCAGCTGGCGGAATTGCCTGCGCTGCTGGCAACGGTGACCGAAGCCGAAGCCTCGGGCCGGACGGTGCCGACGGGCGACAGTGACCTGACCGACCGGCTGGTGGCACGGGCAGCCGAAAGCGCGCGCGGCTCCCTGCCCGAGCAGCTCACCGCGCCCGCGGCGTCACGGACGCCGGAGGGGGGTGTGCTGGAGAGGCTGCTCCGGCAGGCCGCGGCCAGGCGCCGCAAGTCTTGGCGTCTGCAACTGGCCGGCGCCGCAGTCTCGCTGACGCTCATCGCGGCAGCGGCCGGCGGCACATGGCTGGCGACCATCGGATCCGTGGGCAGTCAGGCGGGGCCCCCCGGGCCGACCGCGCCGACGGTCTCGCGCACCTTCTCCGGAAGTGATCCCACCACCGGCGTCACCGCCTCGGTGAAGGTCTCGCCCTCTGCCTGGGGCAGTGTCCTGCAGATCTCCGCCGGGGGGGCACCCGCCGGAATCACCTGCCGGCTCCAGGCGGTCGGACCCGGCGGGGCCAGGACGGACGGCGCTACCTGGCGGGCAGGCCATTACCCGCCCGGCACCACGATCCCAGGATCGCTTCCCATGGCTCCGGGGTCCATCGAACACTTTGAGATCCTCGCAGGCAACGGCCAGAAGCTGGTCACCATCCGAGCGTGAGGCCGGTCCATGGCGGTCATGTCACAGGATGGCCCGGCCGCCCAGTGACATGAGAGCAGTCGGGTGTGAGCGCATGGTGACACAAGAGGCCAAGAAGACGTCGCCTTCGAGAGGCCGGGCCGTCAGAGGGGAGGGGGACCCGGGCAGTCGACAACCACCGGGCCGGCTCAAGACCGGTGAACCGGGCTGGAAGAGCACGCACAGGACGTCCAGTCAATGGCCGTCGAAGAGGCTTCTGCTCATGACGCCGGCTTACAGGCAAGCTCGTGACCACCATCGTCCGCCGATTCCGCCACACCGCACGGCTCCGGGATCGGTGAGACCGTCCGACAAGGGCTCCCGTCCGATGAGCGCGGCGGCGTCGGAGGCCGACACCGGCATCTCTATGGCCGAGGGGCTGATCGGCACCAAGCGCGTGGAGGCGGCTGATGGTCGATGCGGCCGCCACCGGCCGGGAAAGATCACCCCCGCGGCCAGGCTGATCAAGGTGAAGGCCACCCGGGTGCACGACCAGCGGGCCGTCCGGGCGGCTTCAAGCAACCATCCGATCGATCTGTCCGCCGTGGTGCCACACCTCGCGGGGCCGGTCAGCTGCTGCGGCTGCTTCGCCTGCACGACCTGTCATCGGGCGACTGCGTCGGTATCGGGGCAGTTCTGCAGCTCGGTCGTGAAGTTCTGGCCCGCTTCCGTCACGCGACGTCCGCAGTGGCAGGCCAGCCATCCCGCGCCGGGCTCCCCGGACGTCGGCTGCGCACACGGGCGGGCACGGCTGTGCGGGGGGCCGGCGGCATACAGCTCAACTTCCCCCGGAGGAGGCGAAAGCCGGTGCCCTGGTCGTTCCCGCGACGCTCCGACGGTTTCCGGGCCCTGGTCGCTCTCGCCCCCGCTCCGGCGAACCGGCCCAGTCCGCAGCCGACTTCATGCATGAGTGGGCCGACGGGGCGTGCACGACTCTTCTTCTCCCCGAAGTCCGTACAGCCCGGAGAAGAGGATCCAGCACGTCTGCACACCGAGGGCCGCGGCCCAGCCGGGATGCGGGCAGGGATGTCCGTCCCGCTCTACGGCGCGACGCTCCCGCAGGGCCGTCCGGAAGACCGCGGGCGAGGGGACCGAGCTCCCGGTGCCCGTCCGGCCGTGCGGCAGCGAGCTCTGGGCAGAGGCGGCTGAGCCCAGACAGGCGCCGACATTGCCATGACTCGCAAGAATCCGAACAAAAGAGGCGAACAGCTCGAACCGTCCGGCATACGTCGTCCGTGGAACTGAATGAGCGCGCCCATAAAGGATCAGGATCCGGCCTATCGACCGCCCCCGAAATTGTTTGCGGTCACCCCGTTCCGGTCTCCACACATCTACAGAAGAGCCAGAAGACCATGTTTGTGACCGATTCCGCCAGCCCGACTTCACTGCTCGGCCGGCCCTGCCGCCGCCAGGCACTGCTCACCCTGCCGGCGCAGGAGGCGCACGTCTCCGCCGCCCGTCACTTCGCGGCCGATCTGCTGGAGACCTGGAGTGTGCCCACGAGCGAGCGGGACTCCGCCGTCCTCATCGTCGACGAACTCGCCACCAACGCCGCCCAGTACGGCCATGAGCGCATGACCCTGCTGCTCGCCCTCGACCACGGCACTCTGCACATTGTGGTCACTGACTCCGGCGCGGCCGTGGAACGCCATCGCCCCGACCTCGCCCCCGATGAACACGGTCGTGGCACCGGCATCGTCCAGTACCTCGCCCAGTCGACCGAGATCCACCAGACACGCAGCGGCCGCGAAGTCCGCACCTGCCTGAGGTGCTCGCCATGACCGGGCCGTACGCTCCTCACGAGCTGGGACCCCCTGCCGGGGCCGGCACCGCAGCACAGCGACGGGCTACCGGGGTCGGCCGCGGCGCCGGGGCACCCGAAGCCCGAGCCGAGTGGGCCTTCACGACCCACAAGCCGTGCCCCATCGACGGCTGCCCGGGCCCGGCCCACATACCCATGCGGTCCACGGCACGCCCATCGGCCCTCGACCACGGCGGCCCCCACCACGACACGGTGCTGTGTCAACGCTGCGGCGCCGGCCCCTGCGTACCGGCGGAGGTGTGAGCGTGGACGTCACCCCGAACAGCGGCAAGGGCATCGACGCCCCGCCTTCGCACGAGGCATATACGAATGCGCCGGGTCTGCGCCGCGGGATGCACCAAGTGCTCGTCCTCGGAGCCGAACGCGACGGCCGCCAGGCCAGGCCCCTCACCGGCCCCCCGACCGATGCGACGGCCGCCGAACGCGCCTGGCTGCTACGGCGGGCCGCCCTCATGGACCGGATGGCCCACCCGAACCGCCGAACAACTCCTCCTCCACGACCGCCGCCATCCCGACCTGCCGGCCGGCCCGCACCACCCCGACACCATCACACTCGCGTGGCCGGCCCGGATGAGCCACGTGCATGACCGCCAGTTGCCACAACCCGCCACCAGAAACAAGGAGCCACAGAACATGGGTGGAAAGCAGAAGACACTCGCCATACTTGCCGGAACCGCGCTGGCAGCCGGACTCACCAGCCCGGCCTTCGGGTTCACCACCGCTCACTCGCCGGCCCCGCGCACAACCGCGAGGGGGTCGGGGGTCTCGGTCGTGGAGTGGAACCGCGAGCTCATCACCATACTCAGCGATCCGAAGGCGCAGCCGTCCACCGTCCAGCCCACGCGCAGCTTCGCGCTTCTCCAGGCCGCCGAGTACGACGCCGTGGTATCGATCACCCGGGCTGGCCCCGCCTACGTGTTCTCGGTGTCGGCGCCAGGAGGCGCTCGTGCGGATGCCGCGGCGGACCAGGCAGCCCACGATGTGCTGGTCGCCCTGTACCCGGCCAAGCGCGCGGGCGTGGATCAGCGGCTGAGCAGCCAGTTGTCCGTGATTCCGGGCGGCCCGGGCAAGCAGGCCGGCATCGGTGTGGGAGCCGAGGTCGCCCGCCGACTGATCAGCCTGCGGTCCCACGACGGGTCCTCGGCCAAGTCGCCGCGGTTCCGCCCCGGCGACAAGGCCGGTGACTACCGGCCCACCCCTCCCGACTTCCCGGCACCGGTGTTCACCAACTGGGGCTCGGTCAAGCCGTTCGTGCTGGCCGGCGGACGCCAGTTCCGCCCGGCAGCGCCGCCGGCCGTGAGCGGCGCCGCGTACGCCACCGCTTTGAACGAGGTCAAGAGCCTGGGGAGCAAGACCAGTACCACCCGCACCGCCGATCAGACGGCAGCTGCGAAGTTCTGGGCGGCGGCGCCCGTCTGGAACGTCTGGAACCAGGCCGCGCAGGGCCTTGTCACCTCCCAGAACGCGAGCCTGGAGAAGGCGGTGAAGGTCTTCGCCCGGCTCGACCTGTCCCTCGCCGACACCGCGATCGCGATGTACGACGCCAAGTACGCCTACCGTGTATGGCGGCCCGTGACCGCCATCCGGCTCGGCGGTACGCACTACAACTCGAGCATCGTCGGTGATCCCCACTGGACCCCCCTGCTGCCGACCGCACCGGATCCGTCCTATCCCGCCGCTCACGGTGCTCTCAGCCAGGCGGCGGCAACGACGCTCGCCGGGTTCTACGGTGCGCGGCATCATCTCGCGGTGACGTCGAAGGGCGTCACCCGAACCTTCGCCGGCTTCCAGGACGCCGCCACCGAAGCGTGGCTCAGCCGGATCTGGTCCGGCCAGCACACCTCCCTCGACAACCGCGCGGGCCAGCAACTCGGCACCCAGGTGGCCGATTTCGTGGCGCGTCATCTCTGACCCCCACCGCGCGACAACCATGCACAGCATGGCTGTGGCCGGAAGCCAGTGGTCCCGGCGCAACGGGTACCACTGGCTCGGACCACGCTCAAAGAGCGGCCATCCTCCGCGCCGAGGGCCCGCGGCTGCTGGCCGGCAGGCCGGATGTCCGCCCGCAAGAAGTCCTGCTTCCCATCACCGCGACGCACTGACTGAATGACTGTCGCGGTGGGACGCCCGGTCGGCACTGCGGATGACGGCGACGGCTGGCTGCACCAGACCCAACCAACGTCCCGGGCGAAGGTGAGCATGTAGTCGCCGATGAGGCGTGGCAGGCGCGCTGCTAGCGATCGAGGACGCGCTGTTCGCGGGAATCGGTGTGTGAGGTGAGCGAGTGACGGAGTCGTTCGGGCAGCTCGTGGTGGGAGCAGGGTGGCGTCTGCCCTTCGATCCGGTGTGCGGAGCTTCCCCGCTGCCCGCAGCACGGGACCGGAACTGTTCCGTCCCAATGATCCGATTCAGCTGAGCTCTTCCAGAGCGCTGGTGTAGTCGCGTAGCCAGTCGGTGTGGCCGCCGATGCCCCAGTCGTCGCGGTCGAGTTCGTTGATCGTCACCCAGACTCGACGAAGGTTCTCGGGAGTGCGCTCGCTGTTCTCGATCCGCATGATGATCTCGGCGAAATCGCGGATGATGCCCTGCTTGCCCAGGACGTCGAGGCGTCCGCTCAGGATGCGCACCTCGATGAAGTAGAACGGCTTCTCGTGATCCGGACTGCCGCCGATATAGTCGGCGTCGGCTGCGACCTCGTAGACCCAGCCCTTCATAATCTTGCGAGCCGCGGGCGTCTCGGGCACCTTTTCCCAGAACATGAGCGCGTCTGTCAGGCGGGCCATGGTCTCGTGGCGCTGCTCGGTGGTGAGTGCGCCTTCTCGCACGGTCATGTTGATGAAGGGCATGACAGCCTCCTTAGACGTCGTGCAGCGCCTTCAGCAGGCCCTCGTCGCGCCGGCGCCGGACGCTACTTTGTGAATTGGGTGGCGTTCTCGGTGAGGAACTCCTCGACGGTCCGCGGCTCGCGGCCGAGCAGTTCCTTCAAGGTGGTGGTGACCGCTTGGAGCGCGCCGGCTTCAGCGGCGGTGTCCAGGCTGACGAACAGCTCCGTGTACCACTTCGCGAGCCCGGCGCCGAGTAGTGCCGAGCGACGCTCGTCCGCCGACACCGGGACGTAGCGGATCTCGCGGCCGAGGATCTTGCTCAGTAGCGCCGCCGCCTCGGGGAAGGTGTACGCGTCTGGGCCCGACCAGTCGTGCGTCTTGCCGTGCAGCGTGGGGTCGCGGAGCACCAGGGCGGCCGCCTCGGAGACGTCGCGGATGTCGATGTAGGCCACCCGGCCGGTGGGTGCCGCGCCGGCCCAGCTGTTGTGAGCCGCCACCGATTCGGCCGCGTAGAGAAGGTTGTCGGTGAAGCTGACCGGGCGCAGCAGCGTGTGGGATAGTCCCGAGACGGCGAGGTGGTCCTCGATCTCGGCGTGCTGCCGTCCCGGGAGCAAGGCCGAGTCGTGGCTGGTGGCGATGCTCGACAGCTTGACCACGTGCGGACGGTCCGCCTTGGCCGCGGCGTCGATGATTGCCTTCTCCAGACGCACCTGGTCAGGGTTGCCGCCGATGGTGAGGAAGGTGACGTCAACGCCGTTGAAAGCCTTGGCGAGGACGGCACCGTCGTCGAAGGCGCCGTCGACGATCTCAATGCCGTCGAGGTCCGAGAAGGCCGACTGGGCCTTCTCGCGGTTACGGACGAGAACGCGGACGTCTTCACCGGCGGCCCGGAGGTGCCGCACGACACCCGAACTGGTCCTGCCGGTCGCAGCGGTCACGAGAAAAGTCATGGGATCACCTGTCCGAGAGGAGAAGGGAACGGTCGGCACGGCGCCGCCGTTGCGGTATCAGATTTGCGCTCTGCCACCATCGACGAACAGTTCGATTCCCGTGACGAAACTGGAGTCATCTGAAGCCAGAAAAAGCGCCGCCTTGGCAACTTCGTCGGGCTGTCCCATGCGGCCCATCGGAATAGTGGACGCAATCTTCGCGATGGCGTCTTGAGGTTGCATCGCAACAAGTGGCGTTTCGATCGGGCCAGGACTGAGGACGTTGGAGCGGATACGGCGATCCTTCAGTTCCACGGTCCATCCTCGAACGAAATTCCGGACGGCTGCCTTGCTTGCGCCGTAGACCGAGAATGCCGGGGTCCCCTTGACGCTCGCAACGGAGCCCGTGAGGATGATAGACGCGCCCTCGTTCAATAGCGGTAGGGCCTTTTGTACCGTGAAGAACGCCCCCTTCACGTTGATGTTGAAAATCTTGTCGAAATGCGCTTCCGTGGCGTCTTCCAGCGAAGTGAACTCACCTAGACCGGCGTTGGCAAAAACGATATCGATTCGCCCCTTCGCCTTGACGGTCTCGTAGAGGCGATCCAGGTCGGCCAGTTCGGCGACGTCACCCTGAACGCCGGATACCGCGCCTCCGATCTCCTTCACGGCGTCATCCAGTTGTTTCTGGCGGCGGCCAGTGATGAAGACATAGGCGCCCTCTTCGACGAAGAGCTTTGCTGCGGCCAGCCCGATCCCCTCGGTGCCGCCGGTGATGACCGCTACTTTTCCCTGCAACTTGCCCATAATCACCACTCCCGATCGAATCACCAATCCGAGATTCCGCGCCAAGTCCTGGAACCCGCAAACTCCAGCCTGTCGGCGGCTATCTGGCGGCCAGGAGCTCCCAGGGAAACGGCCGGATTGCCGGCTGCCGGGCTGCGTCCGTGCGGCGTTACTGGCCGGAAGTCGGGCGGGCACCGGTCGCCGGACATCGGCAGGCCGCTGAGGGACTCAACGCCGGGCGCCCCGTCCTGCAGGACGTCCCAGTGCTCGGCGAGTTTGCCGTCTTCGATGCGCACAACGCAGGCCGTCACCGAGGCGGCGGGGCTACCGGTGCCGGCGAGGCGGCCGTAGAGCACGACGTGGTCGCGATCGGCGAGTACGAGTTCGTGCTCGTAGCGCAGCGTGTCGGACAGGGATCGGATCAGGTCGAGCAGGCCCGCGCGCACTGGTGCGATGTGCGCGCCGTGCTGGACGTAGCACTCGGGGCAGGAGTCTCCGGCGGCGGCACGGTCGCGCTTGCTGAACAGCGTGTCGAATGCCTTCAGTGCCAGCGTCTTGTTCTGTTCGGGTGCAGTCATGCCGGCCTCCACTGGATAACCGATGCGCCCCCGCCACCCCATCACAATGTCGGTCAACATTGTTCTACGCCTGTCGTGGCGTCCTGTCAATGACGACCGACATTGAGATCTTCGACCCGGCTCGCTAGAGTCCCCTCAAGAGCTGGGCTTGGGGGAAGACAGTGGGTGTCTCGAAGCAGAAGGCAGCGGAGAACCGAGAAGCGATCATCGCCGCCGCGGACTCCCTGTTCCGTGAGCGCGGCGTCGACGCCGTCGGCCTCGTTGAGCTGATGGCCGCGGCCGGATTGACGCGCGGCGGCTTCTACAACCACTTCGCCTCGAAGGACGCGCTCGTCGCCACGGTCGTCGCCAAGGCCATGGCGGACGGTTTCGGCAACCTCGACGAAGCCATCACGGCATCCCAGGCTCGCGGCAGCGACCCGCTCGCAGAACAAATCGACTGGTACCTGTCGCCCGAACACCGCGCCGACATCGAGCACGGCTGTCCGAACACGGGCTTCGCCGGCGACGTCCGCCGACTGGACCCGGCCGGCCGCGCTCGCTACGCGCAGGGCCTGGCGGCGAACCTCGACCGCTTCGCACAGATCGTCCAAGCACCCGGACTCGAGGAAGGCGAGCGGCGAGCGCGGGCCATCGCATTGTTCAGCGAGATGGCCGGGGCCCTACTTCTGTCACGCGCCGTCGCCGACGCCGACCCCGCCCTTGCCGACGAAATCCTCGACAGCGCGCGCACCGACCTGCACAACCGCACCAGTACCGCGTAAGGCCGCGATAGGTGGTCTTCTCGCGGTGTTTTCATCCGTGAATGGGCGATGGGTGTGGACGTCAGGATCCGTCGGTGCTTCCACCGCCCAGCGTTTCGAGGCCGGAGTGAAGGCCCTCGGGCACCTCGGTTGAGCTGGTCCTCTGCGGGGGCTTCGGCGTCTCACCGGATTACTGCCCGGCGTCGACCAGTTCCTTGTCCCTGACTGCGGCGTCGAACAGCGCTGCGGCTGCCGCGCGGGCGGTTGTCGCCGCGGACGGGTCGCGGTCCATACGGGCTGAGACCCCGGCGCCGTCGTACAGAAGGTGCAGCTGCCGCGCCAGGCCCTCGGCGTCGGTGACGCCGGCCTCCCGCGCCAGGTCCGTGAACATGGTCCGCACCCACAGCCGGTACCGGTCCGCGGCACACTCGACGGGGCTGCCTGGCCGCGCCTCCGCGCTGGCCGTCATGTGCGCACAGCCGTTGAAGTCGGGTTCGGTGAACAGCTGGCCTTGTGCGTCGAAGACTCCGAGCAGGCGCTCGCGTGGCGTCCGGAACCGGGTCAGGGCGCGTTCGACCTGGTCACGGGTGTTGGCGTGGCGGGCGTCGAGGTATGCCTGGACCAGTTCTTCCTTGCTGCCGAAGAGGTTGTAGAGGGATGCCTTGGCCACGCCGGCCTTCTGCACGATGCGGTCGATGCCGACGCTCTGCACGCCCTCGCTGTAGAACAGCTCGTCCGCGGCGGCCAGGAGACGTTCACGCACGGACGGCTTCGAAGCGTTGGCCTTGGTGGGCATGGTGACTTCCTTCTTTCAGACTGACGGTCCAGTCTACGGCTCCGCGCGGGGACTCATCCCCCTCCTGGCCCGTCTAACAAAGCCAGACAGACCTGTCTTCTCTCACCGACGAGCAGAGGCGCTCACCATGCTGCGGTGACCGCCTCTGCTCTGTGGGGCCTTCTACCTGGCCGCCATGTCCTAGCGGTCGAGGAAGAGCTTGGTGTGGGTGACGAACCGCTCGGGGTATTGGAAGTGGGCGCCGTGGTTGGCGTCCGGGTAGATGATCAGCTCGGCGTCCGGGAGGAACTGCTGGAGGATGTACGAGTTGATCGTCGGGATGATGATGTCGTCGGTGCCGTTGACCACCAGGACCGGGATCTTGATGTTCTTCAGGACCGAGTACGCGGGGTCCTTCGTGGTGCCGTAGGTGTGGATGGCGGTGCCCTGGCCGGCGTAGACCTGCTCGCCGAAGGGGGAGGCGTCGCGGTCCTTGCGGGCCACGATCCGCTCGACGTACGCGCGGCCCAGCTTCTGGCTGGTCTCGGTGGGCGCGAAGAGGACCGGGAGCCACATGTCTTCCTGCCGGGGCAGCTTGACGGTGAACAGTGCGGCGATCTCCGCCGGCGTCTCGCCGATGCCCACGCCGCCGCGCGGGCCGGTGCCGACCAGCACGAGCTTGCGGGCCAGGTCGGGGCGCTGGATGGCGACCTGCTGGGCGACCAGGCCGCCCATGGAGTGGCCGACCAGGTCCACGCTCGTCAGCCCGAGGGCGTCGATGAAGCTGCCCGCGTCGGTGGCCATCTGCTCGATGGTGTCCGGAACGTCGCCGCTGGTGGAGGCCACTGCGGTGTTGTTGAACAGGATGACCTCGCGGTCGGCGGCGAATCCGTCGCTGATCGCCGGGTCGTGGTCGTCCAGGTTGCCGATGAAGTGCTGGAAGAACACGACTGGTGTCCGGCCGGCGGCTGTGTTGCCGAAGCGCCGGTAGGCGAAGCGGATGCCGTCGGCCTCGACGAACTGGGTCGGGGCGGTGTCGTGGGTGTGATCGGGCACGGTGGCGCTTCTCCTCGGATCAGCATGTGGAGGTGAGGTGGTGGGCCGGGCGGCGGTTTCTGCGGCCGCACGTCGGCCGTCCGGGCGCACAGGGAAGCTCTGCACCCGGAGCGGATCAGTTGGCGCTGTGGCCGCCGTCGACGTTGAGGATGTGGCCGGTGATGTACGACGCGTCGTCCGATGCGATGAACACGATCGCGGCGGCAAGCTCCTCAGGGAGCCCGAGGCGATCGAGCGGGACCTCGCTCACCAGGGCCGCCTTGTTCTGCGGTGTGCCGGTGAAGCGGGTCAGCATGCCGGTGTCCGTGGGGCCCGGAGCCACACCGTTGACGCGGATTCCCGAGGCTGCGACCTCCAGGGCCACCGACTTGGTGATGCCTTCGACGGCGTGCTTGCTGCCGACGTAGACGGAGGCCCCGGCCGCGCCCTCGTGCCCGTAGGTCGAGGAGATGTTGACGATGCTGCCGCTGCCCTGTTCCTGCATGACGCGGACCTGGTGCTTCATGCTCAGGAGCACGCCCAGGACGTTCGTGTCGAACGTCGCGTTGTACGTTTCCGCGCTCTGGTCGGTGATCGGGCTGGGCCGGCCTTCGGTGCCGGCGTTGTTCACCGCGACATCCAGACGGCCGAACCGGGTCACGGTCTCGTCGACCATGGTGCGCACGTCGTCCTCGTTGCGGACGTCGGCGTTGATGAACTCGGCCCGCGAGCCGAGCGCGCGCAATTCCTCGACCAGGGCCTTTCCGGCCTCATCGCGGCGTCCGGTGACGACCACGTTCGCGCCCTGCTTGGCGAAGGCGACGGCGGCGGCGCGGCCGATGCCGGTGAGGGCACCGGTGATCAAAACGACGGGGTTGTCCATTGCTTTGCTCGGTTTCTGTAGCGGTGGGGGTCAGACGGCGGTGCGTCCGCCATCGACGGGGATGACGACGCCGGTGATGTAGCCGGCGGCCGGCGAGGCCAGGAACGCGATGACGTCTCCGATCTCCTCGGCCTCCGCCGTGCGGGCCAGGAGCGTGGTCTTGCCCAGGGCCGTGAGGTTCTCCCTGGAGGAGCCGCCGGTGTAGACCGGTCCGGGGGCGACGGTGATGACCCGCACACCCCGCGGGCTGTACTCGGCGGCCCAGGAACGGGTCAGCGAGGTGAGCGCGGCCTTGGTGGCGCTGTAGGCGGCACCACCCGCCAGGCCGACCTGCCCGGCCATGCTGCCCAGGTTGATCACGACGCCGTCGCCGCGCTCGGCCATCGCCGGTGCGATGGCGGCCGTGAGGTAGTAGGCGCTGCGCACGTTGGCGTCGAACAGCGCGTCGTAGGTGTCGGGCTCCAGGTCGGCGGTGGGGCCGAACCAGGAGAACCCGGCGTTGTTGACGAGAACGTCGATGTCCCCGGCCGTGGCCGCAAGCTGCCTGACGGCACCGACATCGGCGAGGTCGGCGGCGAGGAACTCGGCGCTGCCGCCTGCGCTCTCGATCTCCTTGACCACTGCGGCTCCGCGCTCGGCGTCGCGTCCGTGGACCAGGACCTTGAATCCGTCCCGAGCGAGCTTCAGCGCTGCGGCCCGGCCGATGCCAGACGTCGCACCGGTCACCAGGGCTGTCTGCGTCTCGGACATGATCGCAACTCCTCTAGCTTAGTTAGACCGGTCTGTCTTCTCTTGCTATCCAGCTAAACAGGTCAGTCTGGTCTCGTCAACTCGACCAGGCTGTTCAGGCGTTTTATCTGTGGTTTGACACCTCCAGAAGGCGCTTCTACGGTTTCAGCAAGCACTAAACAGACTGGTCTAATCACTCTTCAGTGCAGGGGGCAGTGCATGAGTAGCACCTTCTTCGGCGCGTCGTTCGACGCCACCGACGCCGTACGCGCGGCACAGTTCTGGGCCGCGGTTCTGGACCGCACAGTCGCCGACGGGGCAGATGAGCACGACGCCGTGGTGGAGGCCGGTGATCCCGGCAGCGGACCACGGCTGGCCTTCCACAAGGTGCCGGAGGCCAAGAGCGTCAAGAACCGGTTCCACCCGGATCTGATCACCGGGGACTACGAGGGCGAGAGCGAGCGTCTGCTCGCCCTCGGGGCTACCAAGCTCCACGAAGTCGTGCGCGGCGGCGCCCGGTGGACCACGTTCGCCGACATCGTCGTCACGGCGTCTCTGCTCCGTGTGCTCGAAAGCGGAATTCCGGAGTACAACGATGCCCGCCTGGAATGCCGCTCGACGTCCTGCTGAGGTTGAGCTCGTGGTGTCGTAGGGGCTGACGGGCGGCGGCCTCCCGCAGTATCACCGGGGTATGCGGTATCCACGGGGTGGCGGGCTGACCGCCGAACGTCAGTAGTTCCGCGAGGAGTTACCGCTTCAGGCTGCCGAGCGGTTCGCCCAGGGCGAGGCGAGTTCGGTGATCGCCAAGGAGCTGCGCGTCAGTGTCCGGTCGGTGCAGGGGTGGCGGCAGACGTGGGAGGAGGGCGGTCCGCGGGCTCTGCGGTCGCAGGGGCCGGCGTCGCTGCCCAGGCTGAGCGAGAAGCAGTTCGCGCAGCTGGAGGCGGAGCTGGCCAAGGGGCCGGCCGCGCACGGCTGGGAGACCAGCGCTGGAATAGGCGGGATCAAGACCGTGATCGGCCGGCGCTTCCACCTGACCTGCACCATCCAGGGCGTGCGCAAGCTCCTGGTGCGCAACGGCTGGTCCTGCCAGGTCCCAGCCCGGCGCGCCACCGAGCGGGACGACGACGTTGTGGCCGGCTGGGTGAAGGAGACGTTCGACGGCCCGTGGAGTACTCGATGGGGCTGACTCCGCACAGGGCCGCGAAGGACGCTTCGGTGGTCAGCCGCTCGGGGTTGTCTTTCATGGTGATTAGCAAGGTCACGGCACTGCCCGGGCCGATGCCCACTGGTGTGAGCAGTTGCGGGGCGTGGCGTTCGACGAGCTGGGTCAGGAGAGCTGATTCTGCTCATCGATCTGTCCCGGTGAGCTGCTCGATGCGCTGGGCCAGCAGGCTCAGGGTGATGCGTGCGGCCTGGGCCACGATGTCCTCATCGCCCTCGTCGTCTTCGCCGTCGCGCAAGCTGAGGCACGCGCAGGTGCGTGAACGTGCCGAGTGCCAGCACGTACACGATGAGCGGAAGCCGGGCGGGCTGCGTCGGGTCGTTGCGATCCTCGGCCCTCGGCCGCCACCGGAGGAACGACCGCCACCGGTGAAGCTGGGTCCGGACAACGGGCGCCGCATTGGTTGCGTTCCTCGGCCGCCCCGGAGGACGGCCGCCACTCGGCCTCATGGGCGCCGGCGCGAACACCCTATGGTCATTGCGATCTCCTGTCGCCCTCGAGGGCGACCGCCACGTATGTCCCGGAGAAGTTCGACCCGTCCATCACGTGGTTGCGATCCTCGGTCACCCCGGAGGGGGCTGCGCCGGTGAGCAAATCACCGTTGAGTTCGTGAAGGACTTGTTGCGAACCATCTGGAGGGAAGAGATCGAGATCGTCGGGCTGGACGTCGAGCATCCGGAGAAACTGCCCGTTTCACCACGCACCGTCATCGACGACAACCTCGGCTTCCGGCAGAGGAAATGACCGTCAGAAGCCCACGGTCACACAGGGCATAGGCCGGGCGCCATTCGCCCAGGTCAGAGACCTGGAGTCATGCGACGCCGCAGGCACGAAGCTCGCTGGCCCCTTTCGGGACATCCACCCAGCAGGAGCCAGGAGTTCTGCGTTCAGCGTCACCTGCCCTCAGTGCCCCATCGGCACTCGCCACCCCGACACAAAGGCACTGCTGAGCGGGATGCCCAGCCAGAACAGCGAATTGCAGCACGAGCCGTTCAGCCCCGAGCGCATCCGTGCCACCTGGAGGGGTACCGCGAGCGTCGAGGACGCCGCACAGGGCCGCGAAGGATGCCTCGTCGCGAAGGCGGTCGTGATTGTCGCCGGCGGCTGTGCGCAAGACGGACGCGCTGTCCGGTCCGACGCCGGCGAGTCCGAGCAACTGCGGGTTGCGGGCCTGGGTGATCGCCGCGATCCGCCGGGTGTGCCTGGTGGCCTCGGCATGTGGCTGAACGTGATGCTTGGACCGTGTCCTCCATGGTTATGGGCCGTTCCGAGGTGAGAGAGCAGGCGGTCGCGAACACTGGGGTGCACATGACGTCCACTTCCCCTCATGGAGGGCTGATTCGTGTCGGTGTCGTAGGTCTGAGCGCGAGCGGCGGTTGGGCGGCCACCGCCCATGTGCCGGCGCTGGCCGGGCTCGATGGATACGAGTTGCGGGCGCTGAGCGCCAGCACCGCCGAATCGGCGCGTGCCGCCGGTGAGAAGTATGCGGTGCCGCTGGCCTTCGCCAGCGCAGAGGAGCTGGCCCGCAGTGAGGAAGTCGATCTCGTGGTGGTGACGGTGAAGGTTCCGCACCACCTGGAGCTCATCCGGCCCGCGTTGGAAGCGGGGAAGACGGTGTTCAGCGAGTGGCCGCTCGGTGCCGACCTCGCGCAGGCCGAGGAGCTGGCCGACCTCGCGCATCGCAGGGGTGTGCTCACGGGAGTCGGCCTGCAGGCCCGGTCGGCTCCGTCGCTTCGGTATCTGCGGGACCTGGTCGCCGACGGCTATGTGGGGCGGGTGCTGTCGACCAGCATGCTCGGGTCGGGCGGGATCGGGGGCGCCACTTACGAAGACAACTACGCGTACATTCTGGACGTCACGAGCGGCGCCACGCTGCTGTCGATCCCCTTCGGGCACTCGGTCGACGCGCTGACCATGGTGCTCGGGGAGTTCCGGGAGGTGTCGGCGCTCATCGAGAACCTGCGCCCGGAGGTCGTCCACGTCACGAGCGGGGCGGTCGCGGCCAAGAGCGCAGAGGACCAGATCGCGGTCACAGGGGTGCTGGAGTCGGGGGCCGTGGCCGCGATGCACCTCCGCGGTGGGACGTCCCGCGCCACCGCGTTTCACTGGGAGATCAACGGCACGGACGGCGATCTCGTCGTCAAGGCCGTCCAGGCTCCATGGTGGTGGTACGGGGGGCTGCGGCTGTACGGCGCCAGGGGCAGCGACGGCGCGCCGGTCGAACTTCCGATTCCCGCCCGATATCAACGGTCGCTGACCCAGTGGGCCGAGCGAACCGCCGAGCCGGCCTGCAACGTCGCCCACGAGTACGCGCTCCTGCGCGACCAGATCACCGGGAACCTTGCACCGGACGAGGACGGCGTTCCCGACTTCCGACACGCAGTCCGGCGGCACCGCATGCTGGAGCGGATCAGAGAAGCGGCACGCACCGGACGGAAGGTCGCACTCGCAGGCCAAGGCGCATAGGTCCGAAGCGAGAAGGGTCCTGAGGTCGGCCGTCTCGCCCTCGGCGCGAATGCGGTAGGCCGTGGCGGCTGAGGGGCGATTGCCATGGTTCTTGCCCGAAGGGATGACAGGCTTCTGGGCGTTCTACGGAACCGGCCCCGAAGACCGATGGACTCCCGTTGGCACCTAGGCGATGATCTTGCCGACTACTCGGGCTCTGAGCTCTGGAGCACCGGGGCCTGGAGACGTTCGCGAAGTTCGGCATCTTCGGGCGTGAGTGGGTCCTCCGAGCGATGGCCTCAGGTGAGAGGCCGGACCCGACGGCGGGCAGTGCAGCCACCTGCAAGGTCACCCCTGTCCGGAATGTCTGATGCGCACACCGGCGTTAGAGCACAGCGCGAGAACATTCCTACGACGAGGGGACGGATGCCATGCCTCTCGAGGGCGAGTATGAACCGAGTACGACACAGTGGGTGCGCGAGCAAGTGGAGGTGTACGAAAGCTCCGGCGGCACCAAGGGGACGACACTGTGGGACACGGGGCGGCCCGTGGTGGTGCTGACCACCCGGGGCGCCGAGAGCGGCAAGATCCGCAAGGCGCCGGTGATGCGTGTCGAGTACGGCGGGCGCTATGCGGTGGTCGGCTCGTTGGGCGGATCCCCCCGGCATCCCCTGTGGTACTTCAACGTCAAGGCCGATCCGCACGTCGAACTCCAGGACGGCCCCGTGAAGCAGGACATGATGGCCCATGAGGCCACCGGCGAGGAGAGGGCGGAGTGGTGGCAACGCGCGGTTGCCGTCTTTCCGAGGTACGCCGACGTGCAGAAGAAGACCTCGCGGGAGTTCCCGGTGTTCGTTCTGGAACCTGTCGTCGGGCAGTGATCCCGGCCCGTCTCGGGGCCATCGGAGGACACTCGACGATGACGCACGTTGGCAGCTGTCATCGGTTCAAGGCAGGTCAGCACATTGATCAGATAGGGGCCGCCGGTCTGGCGGCCCCCTCGTTTCCTCGGCTACCGAGTGCCCTCAACACGGCTTGACGCCGTCTATTGAGGCTCCACCGACCGCGTGGGCAGGAGAGCTTGGAGCCGGCTCGCCGGCTTCTGCCGGGCGGCCGGCGTACGGGCGTGCCCGATTCTTGTTGGCTGCTCCAAGCGGGGCGCGACACGGCCGCGAGCGCCCACCCTGCTTCCACGCGTGGCCAGGGCCTCGGCTTGCAGGAACTGGCACTTCGAGTTCCTCTCGCAGAGCGGAAACGAGGACGAAGTGGGGGCGTGGTATTTCGCGGCGGTCTCTTCCCGCCCCGGGTGTGGCAGCGCGGCCGGCGGGCGCGTCACCGTTCGGGCAGTCGCGACGTTCTGCCGCTGATTCGGCCTGACCGGGCGTCGAATCCATGGCGGCTGCCCCTCAGAAGTGCCTTGCACGGCATGCCGGTTTGGAGAGGTCTTCTGCGAGCGGCGACCCGCGGAAACGTGTCACCTTCGAGGCAATCGCAGAACTCTCACAGATGACCGTTCATGAGAATCACCGTCCTCGACGGCAGCCGCCGCTCCATGCGACGGCTGGTGCCGTCGTCCGGCGCAGCCTGTTGCCGCGCGGTCGAGTCAGGGCGCGCTGGTGACGTCGGCCCAGTGGACAGCGCGTCCGGGTTCCGCACGGTCGCCGTGCGCGGCGGTGAGCTGATCGACGATCTCCAGTCCGCGGCCGTGCTCGTCAGCGGTGCAGCTGGCTGCCCAGTCGCCGTCCATGGCGGCAGGGCCTCCGTCGGACACCTCGATGTGCACCCGCTGGGTGCCCGGGTCACGGCTCAGCCCGAAGTTCAATGGAGGCTGGGCGTGCTCCACGGCGTTGGTGACGAGTTCGGAGACGGTCAGGAGGACCGAGTCGGCCGTGTCTTCGGCGACGCTCCACTGAGCCAGGAGCTCTTTGGTGATCTTGCGGGCCTCCCCCGCGGCTTCCGGGTCGTGCGCGAGGGTCCATGTGTCGACCGATGTCGACGGACTCCGAGCATGACCTGTGCGAGGGGGCACCTCTGGGGCGTAGGTGCAGGTCACGGTCATCACCTTCCTCCGGGCGCCGCCGTGGCGCCCTGGTTGTGACCAGAACCCCCGAGGGGCTACGGCATTTATATCACTCTTCTATATAGACTGTCTATATAGGTCGAGAATATAGACAGCCTATATAGAAGAGTGATATAGGTATGGGTATGGATGAGACACCTGAAGAGGGTTACCAGGAGGTGGCGGCGGAGCTGAACGAGCTGGCCATCGGACTGGTCAGGCACCTTCTGTCGGATCGGCAGGGCATGAGTCTGACCACCGCCGCGGCGCTCAGCCGGCTGGAGCAGGAAGGTCCGATCCGGCTGACCGCGCTGGCAGCGGCGGAGGGTATCGCCCAACCGTCGATGACCGCCCTGGTGCATCGGCTGGAAGACCAGGGCCTGGCCACTCGAGTGAGCCATCCCGAGGACGGGCGGGTCCGCCTGGTTGCCATCACGCAAGCCGGGCGAGAGGTGATGGCCGAGCGCCGACGCGCGCAGTGTGCCCGGGTGGCCGACATGCTGGCCGCGTTGCCCGAGCAGGACGTGCGAGTGCTGGGCGAGGCCATGCGCACGGCCCTGCCCATCGTGCGCCGGATGGTGCGGCGACCAAGTGTTGTCGGCGGCGAATCGCCCTCCTGAGCCTCCTGGCTGCGCTCTTCGGTGTCTCCTCCCGCAGGCGGGACCTGCTCCGTCGCCCTCCGCGCGCTGGGCCCGGTCCCGGCACTGCCCCCATATCCGACTTCCGGAAAGGGCGGAGAACCATGAACACCTTCTCGGCACCCGGCACCGATGTGCCGTCGGCGCAGGTACCGGACTACCCCATGGCCCGGGCTGCCCGCTGTCCCTTCGATCCGCCGCCGGCTCTGCACACTCTGCAGGACCAGGCTCCGATCAGCCGGGTGCGGCTGTGGGACGGCAGCACCGCGTGGCTGGTCACCCGCTACGACGACGTACGGGCTCTGCTGGCCGATCCACGGATCAGCTCGGACAGCGACCTCCCGCACTACCCCCATGTGAGCCCGGCCCAAAAGGAGCGCCGGAGGCAGTCGCGGACCTTCATCAACATGGACGATCCGGAGCACGCCCGGCTTCGCCGAATGGTGACCGCGGCCTTTTCCATCAGGCAGGTGGAGGCCCTACGGCCGGCCATTCAGAAGATCGTCGACGGCCTGATCGACACCATGCTCGCCGGGCCCAAGCCGGTTGATCTGGTGCAGGCGTTCGCGTTGCCGGTGCCGTCGCTGGTGATCTGCGAACTGCTCGGCGTTCCGTATGCCGACCACGACTTCTTCCAGGCCAACAGCAAGATCCTGATCAAGCGCACCAGCACCGTGGAGCAGGCGCGGGTGGCCACACAGCAGCTGCTCGACTACCTGGACCGGCAGATCGGCGTCAAACTCGCCCACCCGGCCGACGACGTGCTCTCCACGCTGGCCGAGCGGGTCAGGGCCGGTGAGCTCTCCCAGCGTGAAGCGGCGGGCATGGGGATGCTGCTGCTGACCGCCGGGCACGAGACCACCGCGAACATGATCGCGCTGGGCACCCTGGCCCTGCTGCAGAACCCGGACCAGCTGGACCGGCTGCGCGAGAGCGACGACCCGAAGACGGTCGCGTCGGCCGTCGAGGAACTCCTGCGCTACCTCACCATCCCGCACAGCGGACGGCGCCGGGTGGCCCTGGAGGACATCGAGGTCGGCGGCGTGACCATCCGCACCGGCGAGGGCGTCGTCCTCTCCAACGACGTCGCCAACCGCGATCCCGCGGCCTTCCCCGACCCCGACCAACTGGACATCGGCAGCAATCCCCGCCACCACGTGGCTTTCGGCTTCGGCGTCCACCAGTGCCTGGGCCAGCCGCTGGCCCGGGTGGAGCTGCAGGTCGTCTACAGCACCCTGTACCGCCGCATCCCCACGTTGAAGCTGGCCGTGGATCTCGACGAGGTCCCGTTCAAGCACGACGGGGCCGTCTACGGCGTCTACGAGCTGCCCGTCACCTGGTGAGCGCGGCCAAGTGCCGCGCGGGAAAGGAGCATCCGATGAAGGTGATCGTCGACCAGAACAAGTGTGTGGCCTCCGGTCAGTGCGTGCTGACCGCACCGGAGGTGTTCGACCAGCGCGAGGAGGACGGCATCGTCGTCCTGCTCGCCGAGAACCCTCCTGAGGGCCGCGCGGACGACGTCCGGCAGGCCGTCGCCCTCTGTCCGGCCCAGGCCATCTGGCTGGAAGAACAGGAGACGAGGGAATGAACCGGATCGTCATCGTGGGAGCTTCGGCCGCCGGCCTGACCGCGGCCGAGACCCTCCGCCACCGAGGCTGGGACGGCACCCTCACGCTGATCGGTGCGGAAGCCCGTCCGCCGTACGACCGGCCGCCACTGTCCAAGCAGATCCTGACCGGCGCCTGGGAGCCCGAACGCGCCACCCTGCGCTCCCTGCCGGATCTCGCGCGGCTGCGGGCCGACCTGCGGCTCGGGCAGCGCGCCGTCGCCCTGGACGTCCCGGGCCGCCGGGTGCGCCTTGCAGGCGGCGAGAGCATCGGCTTCGACGCGCTGGTCATCGCCACCGGTGTGGCCCCCCGGCGCCTGCCCGACAGCGACCTGGCCGGAGTCCACGTCCTGCGCACCCTCGACGACGCGATCGCCCTGCGCACCGCGCTGCGAGCCGGGCCCCGGGTGGTCGTGGTCGGTGCCGGATTCCTCGGCACCGAGGTCGCCGCGGCCGCCCGGGCCATGGGCCTGGAGGTGACCGTGGCCGAGCCGGAGCCGGTCCCGGTGCGGCGCCCCTTCGGGGACCGGATCGGTGCGCTCGTCGCCGAGTTGCACAGGGACCGCGGAACCCGCCTGCGTTGCGGAGTGCCGGTACGCCGGCTGTGCGGCGCCGGCGGCCGGGTGACCGGAGTGGAACTCGGCGACGGCACCACTCTGCCGGCCGACGTCGTCGTCCTGGCCCTCGGTGCCGCGCCCGCGACCGGCTGGCTGGAAGGTTCGGGCCTGCGGCTGGCAGACGGCGTGGAGTGCGACGCTTATTGCCAGGCGGCACCCGGGATCTACGCCGCCGGCGATGTCGCCTCCTGGCCCAATGCGCACTTCGGCACCCGCATGCGGCTGGAGCACCGGATGAACGCCGGCGAGCAGGCCATGGCTGTCGCCGGCAACCTGCTCGGCGACGCGACTCCGTTCGCTCCCGTGCCCTACTTCTGGACCGATCAGTACGACACCAGGATCCAGGCGTACGGGATCTTCCCGCCGGACGCGGAGATGCGGATCGTCTACGGCGACCCGTCGGACGGCCACTTCGCCGCCGCCTACGGGCACCACGGGAGGGTGGTCGGCGTACTCGGCTGGAACGCCCCTCGTCAAGCACGCACGCTGCGCCGTCTGGTCGTCGACCGCGCATCGTGGGCCGCCTTCGCAGCCACACCCGCGCTCAGCCCGGCAACCGTGAACTGACCCGCTCGTCCCCCCAGGAAGCAAGGAGGGAGGGCAGCCGGTGACCACCGACCAGAGCCCCCGCCCCCGCCCTACGGGTGGTACCGCCCCCGGCGTCCGTCCTCGCGGTCGCCGTACCTGGATCAGCGCCGACCACCCCCGCTACAAGTGGGTGGCGCTGACCAACACCACACTCGGCGTCCTGATCGCGACCATCAATGGCTCGATCGTGCTGATCTCGCTGCCCGGTATCTTCACCGGCATCCGTCTCGACCCGCTCCGGCCGGGCAACGTCGGTTACCTGCTGTGGATGCTGATGGGCTACCTGCTGGTCACTGCCGTGTTGGTCGTGACCCTCGGCCGTCTCGGCGACATGCGGGGCCGGGTACGCATCTACAACGCGGGATTCGTCATCTTCACCGTCACCTCGGTGATCCTCTCCGTCGACCCGCTGCACGGCTCGGCCGGTGCGCTGTGGCTGATCGGGTGGCGGATCGTGCAGGCCGTCGGCGGTGCGATGCTGATGGCCAACTCGACCGCCATCCTCACCGACGCCTTCCCCGCCCGGCAGCGCGGCATGGCGCTCGGCGTGAACATGGTCGCCGGCATCGCCGGCACGTTCATCGGTCTGGTCCTCGGCGGAGCGCTCGTGGAGTGGAACTGGCGCTCCATCTTCTGGGTCAACGTGCCGATCGGACTGATCGGCACCGTGTGGGCGTACAAGTCGCTGCACGAGACGGGCATCCACGCCCCGGGACGGATCGATTGGTGGGGCAACGTCACCTTCGCCGCCGGCCTGACGGCACTGCTGGCCGCCATCACCTACGGCATCCAGCCGCACGGCGGCCACACGATGGGTTGGACCAACCCCTGGGTGCTCGCCGGCCTCGTCGGCGGCACGCTGACACTGGCCGTCTTCTGCGTCGTGGAGATGAACGTCGCCGAACCGATGTTCCCGCTGCGGCTGTTCCACAATGCCGCCTTCACCGGCGGCAACGCGGCCACTCTGCTGGGCGCGATCGCCCGCGGTGGTCTGCAGTTCATGCTCATCATCTGGCTGCAGGGCATCTGGCTGCCGCTCCACGGCTACGACTACGCCCGCACCCCGCTGTGGGCCGGCATCTACCTGCTGCCCCTCACCGTCGGCTTCCTCGCGGCCGGACCGGTGTCCGGGGCCCTGTCGGACAGATGGGGCGCCCGACCGTTCGCGGTCGCCGGATGCGTCGTGATGGCCGCCTCCTTCGCCGGGCTGCTCCTCCTGCCCACCGACTTCCCCTACGGCCTCTTCGCGGCCCTGGTCCTGCTCAACGGCCTCGGCAACGGGCTGTTCGCAGCGCCGAACACATCGATCATCATGTCCAGCATTCCGCCGGACGCCCGCGGCGCCGCCTCCGGCATGCGCGCCACCTTCCAGAATGCCGGCACGGTGCTGTCCATGGGCGTCTTCTTCTCCCTGATGGTCGCCGGACTCGCCGGCTCACTGCCGCACACCCTCAGCTCCGGCCTCACCGCCCAGCACGTACCCGCCCCAGCCGCTCACACCGTTGCCACGCTGCCGCCGGTCGGCGTCCTATTCGCGGCCTTCCTCGGCTACAACCCCATCCAGCAGCTCCTCGGCCCGACCGTCCTCGACCACCTCCCTCGAGCCAACACGGCGATCCTGACCGGGCGGGAATTCTTCCCCCACCTGATCTCCCGGCCCTTCCACGACGGCCTGGTCATCGTCTTCACCCTGGCCATCGCCATGGCCCTCGCCGCCGCGGCCACCTCCCTGATCCGCATCCGAGGCGAGACCACGCGGGCGGCAACCTCCACCAGCCCCCTCGCGACGACATCAGCACGCGGAGGAGTGGACGACCAGCCGGGACGAGCGCCCTGCACTGCCACGGTGACCGAGGCACCGGGGAGCCAGTGGCCGCTGGACGGGTCGGGCCGTCAGAAGGGACAGCGGCCGACATGCTGATCCGGTTCCGGGCGCCCCGCGACCTGGCGGGCAGCCGCCATGTCCATGCGTTGCCCCGCACCGCAGAGGTGTCGCCGGACCGCGTCCTGTTCGACGCGGGATCAGGGGCCTGCAGGAAGGTCAGGACGGCTCGTACCCTCCGGTGGTCATCGTCGGTCTCGGACAGGCCCAGTTTGCCGAGGATGCTGCGCACGTGCTTCTCGACGGTGCCCTCGGTGACCCAGAGACGGCGTGCGATACCGACGTTGGACCGACCCTCCGCCAGCAGGGCCAGTACCTCGCGCTCGCGTGCGCTCAGCGCGTCGAGCGGATTCCTTCGTCGTTGCGCCGAGACCAGTTCCTGAACCAGGGCGGGATCCACGACGGATCCGTCCTTGGCGATCCGCCTGACCGCCTCCAGGAACTCCTCCACGTCGGCGACCCGGCTCTTGAGCAGATACCCGATCCGCCGACCGCCGGCCAACAGCTCCATGGCCTGCTCCACCTCGACATGCGCGGACAGATGGACTCTGTGGCGCGCAACGCTCCGGCGGGCAGCTGGGGCTGGCTGTTGGTCGCCCGGATGATGCGGTCGCGAGCTGTGCCGTTCTCAGGAGCGACCACGATCTTCACCAGGAGGGACCGATCGCTGTGCTGGCCGCCGGTTTGGAAGTAGCTGTAGATCTCGTGGCTGGTCTGTAGCCCGTTGACGATTTGAGGCTCTCTGACCACGATCTTTTTGCCGGCGATCTGGGCGGCGTCCGCGACGACGGTGACGCCGTTGTTGAACCACCAGAAGTTCTCGCCGGTACCGGACCTCAGGGTCTCACCGATGGCGTTGTTGACGGCGGTGGATCCCGCGTAGTCGCGCACGTTCGACTCGAACAACTCCAGGCGTAAAGCCTCGTTGTCGGACGTGATGAAGCGGTAATACTCGTCCAGCCGCGCCAGACACACGTATCCCTCGCCGAGCGACGTGCTCATCGGCGTTTCGGTGAACACCAGCTGCGCGACGGCTTTTGCTCCACGGGCGGTCCGCTCACGCAAGTCAGCAGCGTTGAGGTACTCCAAGTCGGCCCGCGTATCGGACGTGATCTTCGCAAGTTCCCGCCTGAGCCGGTCCCCCTTGGCCTATACGTTGAAGTGCGGCGTCTCTGCCGACCTGTTCGCGTAGATCACCTTCACAGGCGCTGTCACACGTCTGTCACCAACTACGCCGACTCCCCGGACCGCGATGCCCTGACCTGCTACTACGCATCCGCCTTGGACTGACGTGGACGCCCAAAGACGGTCTCTACAACCTGTGCCAGGTGGTACCCAGTGAGGGACCCAGGATCAGGACGGGGGCCTCTTCCGGCCCGTCAAAGCGGTACTGCAGGGTGTTCGGTGGTGTCTCGTTCACTCGCCCGACCCTCTCATCTGTCACGACAGCTCCTATGGGCGGGGTCCTGGCTGTAGCCGTCCGACCAGGTGGAAGACCTCGCGGGCCGCACAGCGTTTGAGGCGGCGGACGATTTCGCGCCGGGTCTTGCCCTCCTTGGTCCGGTGCTCGTAGTGGTCCTGGGTGCGCGGGTCGACCCGCAGACGGGTGAACACGACGCGGTGGAGCGCGGCATCGGCCTGACGGTCGCCGCCACGGTCGAGGCGACGGAACTGCCGGCGCCACGGGGAACGCTCGGCAGGACCGACCCCGCACAGCGCAGCGAAGGACGCCTCACTGTCCAGGCGCTGGCGCAGAAGCAGACATCTCTATTCAGATCACTTCACGACCGGAGTGATCTCCACGGCTGTCCGCACCAAGGCCGATGGCAGACCTCCCGAGCCGGGCCCTCCCTTGCCTGTCCGCCGAACACGGAGGACCCCGTCGGCACCATCAGACGGGGCCTCACATCACGCAGGTCCCGGTGTGAACGTGACAACTCGCCACGGTGCTGCAGGCCGGCACGGTCACGCGGCCCCGTCGTCCTCGACCGGATACGGCGCGAACGTGCTGCTGTTCTGGTCGATGCGCAGCGGACGCCCCAGCGGCGGCACGGCGCGCTGCGAACAGCCGAGGCGTTCGCAGACCCGGCAGCCCATACCGATCGGCGTCGCGGTGGAGGCGTTGGCGAGGTCGAGGCCGTCGGAGTAGACGAGCCGGTGGGCGTGGCGGATCTCGCAACCGAGGCCGATGGCGTAGGTCCTGCCGGGTTCGCCCCAGCCCCCGCGGTGCCGGGTGACGGCCCGTGCGGTCCACAAGTACCGTGACCCGTCCGGCATTTCGGCGATCTGGACGTGGATGCGGCCGGGGGCGGCGAACGCCTCGTAGACGTTCCACAGCGGGCAGGTGCCGCCGGCCCGGGAGAAGTGGAAGCCGCTCGCCGACTGGCGCTTGGACAGGTTGCCCGCCCGGTCGACGCGGACGAAGGAGAAGGGAACGCCGCGCAGTCGGGGGCGTTGCAGAGTGCTCAGGCGGTGGCAGACGGTCTCGTAGCCGAGGCCGTAGTGGTCGGTGAGGCGTTCGATGTCGTAGCGCGCCTCTTCGGCGGCCGTGTGGAACGCGGTGTACGGCAGGATCAGCGCGGCGGCGAAGTAGTTGGCGACGCCGATGCGGGCCAGCGCGTGGGCGGGCGAGCCGGGCTCGAAGTCCTCGGCGGCCTGGCGATCGAGGTGGGCGCCGTGTTCCAGCAGGGCGAGTTGCGTCGCCATGCGGAAGGCCCGCTGGCCGGGTCGCAGCCGTGGAGACAGATGGAGGGTGCGGCCTCTGTCGTCGTAGCGGTGCAGCCGGTCGCCGGGCTCGGCGGCGAGACGGATGCCGTGGGCCTCGGCGAGCCGCGTGGTGAGGGCCCCGATCACCTCGCCCGGCCGGATGCCGATCTCCCCGGCGAGTCGCTCGGCCGCGAGGTCGCTGTCGTGGAGGTAGTTCTGGCGGCGGTAGAAGAAGTCCCGGATCTCCTCATGGGGGGAGAACGCGGTTCCCCGCTCGCCGTCCCTGCCGTCCGCCGCCCCGGCCAGGCGCTCGGACAGCCGCTGGTTGCGCCGGCCGAGGTCGAGCAGCACCTGGGCGACACCCGGCAGCCGGGCGGCGAGGTCACCGAGATCGGCCGCCGAGAGCCGGGCCTCGGCGAGTTCTCCGGCGAGCGCCTCGCGGAGGTCGGCGACCAGCCTGGTCGTGTCGCGCTCGGAGAAGAAGCCGGGGTCGACGCCGAACGCCTCGGTCAGCTTGAGCAGGACGGGCACGGTGAGCGGGCGGGAGTCGTGCTCCATCTGGTTCAGATAGCTCGGCGAGATCTCCAGCACCCGGGCGAGTTCGGCCTGACTCAGCCGCCGCTCCTCGCGCAGCCGCCTCAGCCGCGCCCCCGCGTACGTCTTGCCCACCGACCGCTCCTCCACACCGGGGACCTGATCCGGCCAGCGTACGGGACACACACCCGACCGGAGCCTTCGCAAGATTGGCAAAAGCCAACCGGAAGATTCGCAGAAGTTGGCATCGATCCAAGGTTGATGGCACTCAGTGCCAGTGCAACAGTCGTAGTGCGGCCCCGCCGGACACGGCAACCACCGCCTGGAACCTGGGCACGATTCACTGCCCTGACATCGGAGATCCCGGTACCCATGGCGAACTGCGCCGGCAGCATTGCTCAGCTTCACCCGCCAGGGTGACGGCGGGCCGTACCCCCACAGGACGACACACAGTGCCACCCCTGTTCATCCGGACGGCGGGATTGGCAGCCAGTGCAGACCGAGGAGACGTGACAGTCATGGCAGAGGCGAGGACGCAGGCGGCCGAGGAACTCGCGCGGCGCTGGGCCACCGACCCCCGGTGGCAGGGCATCGAGCGCACCTACGGCGCCGAGGACGTCGTCCGGCTCTCGGGCAGCGTCCGCGAGGAGCACACCCTGGCCCGGCGCGGCGCCGAGCGGCTGTGGCGGCAGCTGCACGAGCAGGACTACATCCACGCGCTCGGCGCCCTGACCGGCGGCCAGGCCGTCCAGCAGGTCAAGGCGGGGCTGCAGGCCGTCTACCTGTCCGGCTGGCAGGTCGCCGCCGACGCCAACCAGGCCGGGCACACCTACCCCGACCAGAGCCTGTACCCCGCCAACTCCGTTCCCCAGGTGGTCCGTCGGATCAACAACGCGCTGCTGCGCGCCGACCAGATCGCCACCGCCGAGGACGCCGGCGACACCACCGACTGGCTCGCGCCGATCGTCGCCGACGCGGAGGCCGGGTTCGGCGGCCCGCTGAACGCGTTCGAGCTGACCAAGGCGATGATCGCGGCGGGTGCGGCCGGCATCCACTACGAGGACCAGCTCGCCTCCGAGAAGAAGTGCGGCCACCTCGGCGGCAAGGTCCTGGTGCCCACCTCCCAGCACATCCGCACCCTCAACGCGGCCCGCCTCGCCGCCGACATCGCCGACGTGCCCACCGTCGTCATCGCCCGTACCGACGCGCTTGCCGCCAACCTGCTCACCACCGACGTCGACGAGCGCGACGCCGAGTTCGTCACCGGCGAGCGCACCGCCGAGGGCTTCTACCGGGTGCGGAACGGCATGGCTCCGGTCATCGCGCGCGGTCTGGCCTACGCGCCGTACGCCGACCTGATCTGGGTCGAGACCGGCACCCCGGACCTGGCCCAGGCCCGCGAGTTCGCCGAAGCGATCCACGCGCAGTACCCCGACCAGATGCTCGCCTACAACTGCTCGCCCTCCTTCAACTGGAAGGCCGCGCTGGACGACGACCAGATCGCCAAGTTCCAGCGCGAGCTCGGTGCGATGGGCTACCGCTTCCAGTTCATCACGCTGGCCGGCTTCCACTCCCTCAACCACGGCATGTTCGACCTCGCGCGCGGCTACGCCGAGCTCGGCATGACCGCCTATGTCGACCTGCAGGAGAGGGAGTTCGCGGCGCAGGCGCACGGCTTCACCGCCGTGAAGCACCAGCGCGAGGTCGGCACCGGC
This sequence comes from Streptomyces sp. MMG1121, assembly GCF_001280015.1. Lineage (GTDB taxonomy): Bacteria > Actinomycetota > Actinomycetes > Streptomycetales > Streptomycetaceae > Streptomyces. The sequence goes on along the minus strand of NZ_LGDV01000107.1, from coordinate 101,494 downwards.
TACTTCGACCTGGTCTCCACCGCCGTCAACCCCGCCTCCTCCACCACCGCCCTGACCGGGTCCACCGAGGAAGAGCAGTTCCACTAAGCCACCGGGCCGGACGCTCCGCGGTCCGGCCGGCCCCGGCCGGCGGAGGGGGACGAACCGTCTCCGTCCCCCTCCGCTCTCACCCCTCAGGAGAGCCCGATGACGACCACCGCACTCACCCAGCAGGTCCGTGTCCTCGCCGCGCCCGGTGACCGGCACGACGAGATACTCACCCCCGCCGCCCTGGACTTCGTCGGCCGCCTCGTCGAGGCGTTCGAGCCGCGTCGGCGGGACCTGATGAAGGAACGCCGCCGGCAGGTCCTGCGGCTGGCGTCGGGCTCGCCTCTCGACTTCCCCATGGTCACCTCCGCCGTCCGCGACGACCCGTCCTGGCGGGTGGCACCGCCCGCGCCCGGCCTGACCGACCGCCGCGTGGAGATCACCGGTCCACCGGACCGCCGCATGGCCGTCAACGCGCTGAACTCCGGGGCCAGGGTGTGGATGGCGGACTTCGAGGACGCCACCGCCCCCCTGTGGGACAACATCGTCAGCGGACAGCTCAACCTGCTCGACGCCATCGAGCGCCGGATCGACTTCACCACACCCGGAGGCAAGGAGTACCGGCTCGGCGACCAGCTCGCCACCATCATGGTCCGGCCCCGTGGCTGGCACCTGGAGGAGGAACACCTGGAGTTCGCGGGCCGGCCGGTGCCCGCCGCGCTCGTCGACTTCGGCCTGTACTTCTTCCACTGCGCCCGGCGGCAGATCGACGCCGGGTACGGCCCCTACTTCTACCTCCCGAAGCTGGAGAACCGGTACGAGGCCCGGCTGTGGAACGACGTCTTCGTCCTCGCCCAGGAACTGCTCGACATCTCGCGGGGCACGATCCGCGCCACGGTCCTCATCGAGACCATCACCGCCGCGTTCGAGATGGAGGAGATCCTCTACGAGCTGCGCGAGCACAGCGCGGGACTCAACGCCGGCCGCTGGGACTACCTCTTCAGCCTGATCAAGACCTTCGGCCACCGCACCGACTTCCTCCTTCCGGACCGCGCGAAGGTGACGATGACCGCGCCCTTCATGCGGGCGTACACGGAACTCCTCGTGCGTACCTGCCACCGGCGCGGCGCCCACGCCATCGGCGGCATGGCCGCCCAGGTCCCCGGCAAGGACGCCGCCGCGAACGAAGCAGCGTTCGCCAAGGTACGGCTGGACAAGGAGCGGGAGGCCGAGGACGGTTTCGACGGGTCATGGGTGGCCCACCCCGCGCTCGTCCCCGTCTGCCGTGAGGTCTTCGACGGTGTCCTCGGCGAGCGGCCTCACCAGCTCGACCGGACCCGTGACGATGTCGAGGTCACCCCGGCCGACCTGCTGTCCGTGCGCCGGATCAGCGGCCCGCCCACCCCGGAGGGGATCCGCACGAACGTCTCCGTGGCGCTGCGGTACTACTCCGCGTGGCTGCGCGGGCAGGGCGCCGTCGCGCTCGACGGGCTGATGGAGGACGCGGCCACCGCCGAGATCGCCCGCGTGCAGATCTGGCAGTGGCTGCGGCACCGGGTGATCGACCGGGAGACGGTGACCCAACTGCTCGACGACGAGGTCGCCGCGCTGGGCGCCGAGTACCCGTGGGCGCCCGTCGAGGACATCCGTACCCTCTTCGAACGGACCGCCGTGACCGGTGAGTTGCCGCTGTTCTTCACGCCGGACGCCTACTCCCGTCACCTCGTGCGCCGGCCGGAGGTGCGGGCGTGAGCGCGGGCATCGTACGCGTCGGCGTGGTCGGCGGCGGGCAGATGGGTGCCGGGATCGCCGAGGTGTGCGCGCGGGCCGGGCTGGACACCGTGGTGTGCGAGGTGGACGCGGTGGCGGCCCGCGCGGCACGGGACCGGGTGGCCGCGTCACTCGACCGGGCAGTACGCCGGGGCAGGCTGGAGCGCGCGGCGGCGCGTGACACGCTCGCCCGGACGGTGTTCACCGGCAGCCTGGACGACCTCGCCGACCGGCAGTTCGTCGTCGAGGCCGTCATCGAGAACCCGGACGCCAAGGCCGAGGTCTTCGCCGCCCTCGACAAGATCGTCGAGGACCCGGCAGCCGTCCTCGCCACCAACACCTCCTCCCTTCCGGTCATGCGGCTCGGCATGGCGACATCCCGCGCGGACCGGGTCGTGGGCCTGCACTTCTTCAACCCCGTCCCCGTCCTGCCGCTCGTCGAGGTGGTCGCCTCCCTGCACACGTCGGCCGAGACGACCACGATGGTCGAGGACTTCGCCACCCGCACCCTCGGCAAGACGGTCATCCGCTCCCAGGACCGGGCCGGTTTCGTCGTCAACGCCCTGCTCATCCCCTACCTGCTGTCCGCGGTCCGGATGGCGGAGTCGGGCTTCGCCACAGCCGCCGACATCGACGCCGGGATGGAACTGGGCTGCGCCCACCCCATGGGTCCGCTGAAGCTCGCCGACCTGATCGGCCTGGACACCGTCGCGTCCATCGCGGAGTCGCTCTACGACGAGTTCCGTGAACCCCTCTACGCACCACCGCCGCTGCTCCAGCGGATGGTGGAGGCGGGTCTTCTGGGCCGGAAGACCGGCCGGGGGTTCCACACCTACGGCCAGGGCTGAGGGCCTGGGCGACGCGGGCTGAGGGGCCCGCACCGGCGCCGGGTCGAGGGTCCCGGTGGCGGCACTACGGAAGGGCGGGAAGCGCTGGTGCGGCGCTTCCCGCCCTTCGGCGTTCCGCCTTCGAAGTGCTGTGTCACGCCTTCCGGATGCTGGACGGCTCTCCTCCTTTGCGGCACCACCCCGTAGGGTGGTCTGCGCAGCTGGTTCGCCCCGTCAGCCAGGCGGGGTGTCGTAAGAGGGAACCCGGTGGGAATCCGGGACTGCCCCGCAGCGGTGAGCGGGAACGACCGCCGTCATACGCACTGGGTCCGAGGTACCGGGCCCGGGAAGCGACGGCCAGTAGGTGTCCTCCGACGAAGAGGACGAGCCCGCGAGTCCGAAGACCTGCCGACTGCCCGCGTACGGACCATTCCGTGCGTGGAAATTCCGGTGACCTCGAGGGCGGGTCGGCGTACACACCAGACGGAACGACCGTGCTGTAGCCGCGCGGGGTCGTTGCCGTCCGGTTCGTCATTCCCTTCGCGCTCTCGTCCCGTCTCCGGGATCTCAGGGGTTCATCTCGCGAAGGAGATCTCCGTGACAGCGAAGTCCGCAGCCGCGGCAGCACGGGCCACCGTGTACGGCTACCCCCGTCAGGGCCAGAACCGGGAACTGAAGAAGGCCGTCGAGGGCTACTGGAAGGGCCGCGTCACCGCCGACGCGCTCCATGCGACCGCCGCCGAGCTCCGGCGGAGCAACTGGCAGCAGCTTGCCGACGCCGGCATCCACGAGGTGCCCACCGGCGACTTCTCGTACTACGACCACGTCCTCGACACCACCGTCATGGTCGGCGCGATCCCCGAGCGCCACCGCGCCGCCGTCGACGCCGACCCGACGGACGGCTACTTCGCGATGGCCCGCGGTACCCAGGAGGTCGCTCCGCTGGAGATGACCAAGTGGTTCGACACCAACTACCACTACCTGGTCCCCGAACTGGGGCCCGACACCGTGTTCACGGCCGACTCCGCCAAGCAGGTCGCCGAGCTGAAGGAAGCCCTCGCCCAGGCCCTGACCGCACGGCCCGTGCTGGTCGGCCCTGTCACCTACCTCCTGCTGGCCAAGCCCGCCCCCGGCGTGCCGGCCGACTTCGAGCCGCTGACTCTTCTGGACCGGCTGCTTCCCGTGTACGCCGAGGTCCTCGCCGACCTGCGGGCGGCCGGCGCGGAGTGGGTGCAGCTCGACGAGCCCGCCCTCGTCCAGGACCGCACCCCGGCCGACCTGAACGCCGCCGAACGCGCCTACCGTGACCTCTGCGCCCTCACCGACCGGCCCAAGCTGCTCGTCGCCTCCTACTTCGACCGGCTCGGCGACGCGCTTCCCGTCCTGGCCAAGGCACCGGTCGAGGGCCTCGCCCTGGACTTCACCGAGGCCGGCGCGGCCGATCTGGACGCCCTGGCGGCCGTCGGCGGACTGCCCGGCAAGCGCCTGGTCGCCGGAGTCGTCAACGGCCGCAACATCTGGATCAACGACCTGCAGAAGTCGCTGTCCACGCTCGGCACCCTCCTCGGGCTCGCCGACCGCGTCGACGTCGCCGCCTCCTGCTCCCTGCTCCACGTGCCGCTGGACGCGGCGGCCGAGCGGGACATCGAGCCGCAGATCCTGCGCTGGCTCGCCTTCGCGAAGCAGAAGACCGCCGAGATCGTCACCCTCGCCAAGGGCCTCGCCCAGGGCACCGACACGATCGCCGCCGAACTCTCCGCCAACCGCGCCGACCTGGCCTCCCGCGCGAACTCGCCGATCACCCGTGACCCGGCGGTGCGAGCCCGCTCCGAGGCCGTGACGGACGCCGACGCCCGCCGCTCCCAGCCGTACGCCGAGCGTTTCGCCGCCCAACGCGCCCATCTGCGGCTGCCGTTGCTGCCGACCACGACGATCGGCTCCTTCCCGCAGACCGGCGAACTGCGCACCGCCCGCGCCGACCTGCGGGCCGGCCGCCTCGACACCGCCGGTTACGAGGAGCGCATCAAGGCGGAGATCCAGGAGGTCATCTCCTTCCAGGAGAAGACCGGCATCGACGTCCTGGTGCACGGCGAGCCCGAGCGCAACGACATGGTCCAGTACTTCGCCGAGCAGCTCACCGGCTACCTCGCCACGCAGCACGGCTGGGTCCAGTCGTACGGCACCCGCTACGTCCGCCCGCCGGTCCTCGCCGGCGACATCTCCCGGCCCGAGCCGATGACGGTGCGCTGGACGTCCTACGCCCAGTCGCTGAGCGACCGCCCCGTCAAGGGCATGCTCACCGGACCGGTCACCATGCTCGCCTGGTCCTTCGTCCGCGACGACCAGCCCCTCGCCGACACCGCCCGGCAGGTCGCCCTCGCCCTCCGCGACGAGGTCACCGACCTGGAGTCGGCCGGCACGTCGGTCATCCAGGTCGACGAGCCCGCACTGCGCGAGACGCTTCCGCTGCGCGCCGCCGACCACGAGGCGTACCTGACGTGGGCCACCGAGGCGTTCCGGCTCACCACCTCCGGCGTACGGCCGGACACCCAGATCCACACCCACATGTGCTACGCCGAGTTCGGTGACATCGTCCAGGCCATCGACGACCTCGACGCCGACGTCATCAGCCTGGAGGCCGCCCGCTCCCACATGCAGGTCGCCCGGGAACTCGCCGCCCACGGCTACCCGCGCGAGGCCGGACCGGGTGTCTACGACATCCACTCCCCCCGTGTGCCGAGCACGGAGGAGGCCGCGGAACTGCTGCGCACCGGTCTGAAGGCGATCCCCGCCGAACGGCTCTGGGTCAACCCGGACTGCGGTCTGAAGACCCGCGGCTGGCCCGAGACCCGCGCCTCGCTGGAGAGCCTGGTCACCGCCGCCCGTACGGTCCGCGAGGAACTCTCCTCGTCCTGACCCAGGCCCAGTCCGCCGGGGAAGGACGCACCGCCGGCCGTCCTTCCCCGGCCACCGGCACCGCCCGCTGGTCCGGTCCCGCGTAGGAGGCGAGAGGGCGGATCAGCGCGTTGTGGGCGAGCTGTTCGGTGATGTGGGCGGTCCAGCCGGTGATACGGCTCATCACGAAGATCGGTGTGAAGGTAGAGGTGTCGAAGCCCATCAAGTGGTAGGCGAGCCCGGCCGGGTAGTCCAGGTGGGGGTGGATGCTCCTGCGGGAGAGCATCGCGTGCCGCAGGGCCGCGTGGAGAGTGGCGAGGCGGGTGACCTCGGGGTCGGCGGCGCGGGCGACCAGCCGGTCCAGCGCGTCCTGCATGATCGGCACCCGGGAGTCGCCGTGCTTGTAGACACGGTGGCCAAAACCCATGATCTTCCGCTTGGCGACCAGTGCCGCGTCCAGCCACTCCTCCGCGCGTGCCGGATCGCCGATCTCCTCCAGCATGTGCATCACCGCTTCGTTGGCGCCACCGTGCAGCGGCCCCTTGAGCGCGCCGATCGCGGCGGTGACCGCGCTGTAGAGGTCGGAGAGGGTGGAGGTGACCACGCGGGCGGTGAACGTCGAGGCGTTGAAGCTGTGTTCGGCGTACAGCGCGAGGGAGATCTCGAAGCAGCGGACCACGTCCGGGGCCGGAACGCTGCCGAAGCACATGTGGAAGAAGTTCTCGGCGTAACCGAGTTCGGGGTTCGGCGGGATCGGGGCGAGGCCCAGGCCGCCCATTCCGGCGAGACCATGATGGGGGTGCCGAAGACGCAGGCGCCGGGCGTGGCCGTGCGGTGGGCGGTGGCCTGGGCGCGGGCGACGGCGACCGGGCGGCGCAGCAGCGAGGCGACGGCGACCGAGGCGTTGTCGATCACCCGGTTGACGGCCATGGCCGTGCTGTCGGCATGCAGTTCTTCGGTGCGCGTGGCCACGGCCGCGAGCTTCCAGGCGAGCTGCTCCTCGTGGGGCAGACGGTCGGTGCTGGGGTGGACACGGACGTGGTGCTCGATCACGGGACTCCTCGCGATGTCGGTCGGACGGCACTGCCTGAGGGCTGACGTGCTGAGCCTTCCCGGCGACGGTCGGTCGGGCCACCGTTCCAAGGTGCGGAATGTGTACATCGCGGAGCTGCGAATCTGCGAAAGCTGCGAATCCTGCGGATGCTAGATTCGCAGGTGAGCCCGGGGGCGAGGAGGTACGCGTGTGGCTCGGCGACCGGCGGAAGGGAAGATCTACGCCCATGCCAAGCTGCGCCGCCTGCGCCGCGAGCACGGCATGAACCAGGTCGACATGGCCCGCGCCCTCGGCATCTCCACCAGCTACGCCAACCAGATCGAACAGAGCCAGCGCCCGCTGACGGCATCCGTGCTGCTGCGGATCGCCGAGGTCTTCGGTGTCGACACCGAGTTCTTCTCGGAGGCCGGGGAGGACCGCATCGCCACCGATCTGCGGGCGGCGCTCGCGGACGAAGCCTGCGGGGTGCCGCTTCCGGCGGATGAGGAGATCTCCGCGGCAGCCCGCGACCACCCCGAAATCGCGCGTGCCCTGGTCGCCCTGCACCGCCGCTACCGCGACACCGCCGAACAGGCCGCCGCCCTGGCCGCCCCGGGCGCTGGGGGTGCACCCTCCGGGGGAGTGACCCGGCTCCCTGCGGGCGAGCCGCACGACGAGGTCCGGGACTTCTTCTACGCCCACCACAACCACTTCGAGCCGCTGGACACCGAGGCCGAACGGCTCGCGGCAGCCCTGGAGCTGCGGCCGGGCCGGGCCGCCGACCCGCTCACCGCACGGCTCGTCGAGCAGCACGGTGTCCGAGTGGTGCGAGCAGCCGCGGGCCGCTCCGCCGACGCCCGGCGGTACGACCCGGACGCGGGAGTGCTGTTCCTCTCCCCCTGGCTCAGCGACGGCCAGCGCGCCTTCCAACTCGCCACTCAGGTCGCTCTCTTGGAGTACGGACCGCTGCTCACAGACCTGGCCGAGCGCTCCACCGAGCTGACTTCGCCGGAGTCCCGGGCCCTCGCCCGCATCGGCCTGGCCAACTACTTCGCGGGCGCGGTGCTCATGCCGTACGCGGCCTTCCACGCGACGGCCGAGGACGTCCGGTACGACGTCGAGCTGCTCTCGGCCCGCTTCGGCGTCGGCTTCGAGACGGTCTGCCACCGCCTGAGCACGCTGCAGCGCAGGGGAAGCCGGGGCGTGCCGTTCTCCTTCCTGCGCGTCGACCGGGCCGGCAACATCTCCAAGCGCCAGTCGGCCACCGACTTCCACTTCTCCCGCATGGGCGGCACCTGCCCGCTGTGGACGGTGTACGAGGCGTTCTCCGCACCGGGCCGGATACGGACACAGGTCGCGGAAATGCCGGACGGGAAAAGGTACTTCTGGGTCGCGCGGACCATCACCCGCGGCGGGTTCGGACACCACGCCCCGCGCGCCGAGTTCGCCGTCGCCCTCGGCTGCGAGCTGCGGCACGCCCACCGGCTCGTCTACACCGAGGGCATCGCCCTGGACGATTCCCGCGCCGCCACCCCCATCGGCCTGGGCTGCCGGATCTGCGAACGCCGCGACTGCGCCCAGCGGGCCAGGCCGCCGGCCGGCGGACGCCTCGCCATCGACCCGGACCGGCGCACGTACGTGCCGTACGCCGTGGAGAGCCGCACCCCATGACACCGACCACAGGAGCAGCCACGTGACCAGCCGTGTCACCTTCGTCTCGCCCGCCACGAGTCCGTCGCTGCGGCAGGCCCGCTTCTACGACGGCGACTCGGTCGACGACGGCGGCGCGGCCCGCGCGCGTGAGGCCGCCGGATCGCTGCTCGCGCCCGCGCGCGTGGTCGTGTCCCCGAGTGTGCGCTGCCGGGAAACGGCGGCCGCGCTCGGCTTCGACGGCGTGGAGACAGCGGAGTTGGGCGGCCTGGACGTGGGCCGCTGGCGGGGACGCACCCTCGACGAGGTGGGAGCGGCCGAGCCGGAGGCGGTGGGGCACTGGCTCACCGATCCGGGCTGGGCGGCACACGGCGGCGAGTCGGTGCGGGGCGTGTGCGAGCGGGTCGGGCGCTGGCTGGAGTCCGTGCAGCACACGGACGGCCGTACGATCGCCGTGGTCGAGCCCGAGGTGGTCCGGGCCGCGGTGACGCGTGTACTGGGTTTGCCGGAGGCTGTCTTCTGGAGGCTCGACGTGGCGCCGTTGACGGCGACGGAACTCAGCGGACGAGCCGGCCGCTGGAACCTACGGCTCGGCAGGCCCCTCGTCGCCTCGGCGCAGCAAGACACCGTGGCGCCGTAGGGCAGGAGGCGACGGGCACCTCGAGAACGGCTAGAGGGCCACGCCTCGTTGGAGTGGCGTGGCCCTCTGGTGCCTCATGCTGGCGAGCACGTCATGCCGCGCCGACAGGCTCCGGCTGCTTCGGCGCCGGCTTGGCCGATGCCCTGATCGCCGGATCGAGCAGCCGCTCGGCCATGGGCGCGAAGACGAGGCCCAGGCTCGCCCACAGCAGCGCCTGAGCGGCTACGGAGTAGAAGCGGAAGGAGAACAGCACGTCCGCCGGGAACCCCGGATAGACGATCGCACCCTTGGAGTTCTTCAGGGGCAGGGGCGTCTCCGTGGCCTGGTGGCCGTACTCGTGCACGTTGGCGGAGAGCTCGCCGAGCTGCGGCAGCAGGAGCATCACGATCCCGATGGCGACCACGTACGCGGCACCGGCGAGCAGCGTGGCGTTCCAGTTGCCGAAGCGCGGCTGGAGACGCTTGCCGAGCCAGACGGCGCCGATCAGGAACACGACTGAGCACAGGACCATGGCCAAGTACAGGTTGCCGCGGTCCTTGATCGTGTCCGGGTGGCCGATCGCCGGGGGGTTGGCCGGGTACTTCAGGAACGGCACCAGGTACATGCCGAGGAAGCCGCCCAGAGCCACCAGCATCGCCAGGTTGCGCGGGCGCAGGTTGCCGACCCGGCCGAGGCAGACGGCGTAGGCGACGGCGAACAGGGCGCCCATGGCGATGCCGAAGAACACCATGCCGACGCCGATGCCGACGTTGGCCTGGATGGTCCGGCTGAAGATGTCCGGATCCGGAGCCCCCACCGGGATTCCGGCGGCCTTGTCCAGAGCCTCCTGCGCGGCGTCGCGGCCGCTCTCGTAGTTGATGGCCTTGTTGATCTGGGGCTCGGCGAAGATCCGGGCGAAGACGAAGGCGAGCAGACCGGCGACTGCGCCGGCGATGACGCCGCGCAGTATGAGTCTCTTTTCCATGTTCAGATGTCCGAGTCCGTGCTTGCTCTCGTCAGTGGCAGGGGAAGCCGAGGAAGTGGCGGGCGTCGTGCACGAACTCGTGGACGTGCATGTCCTTGCCGAAGACGGAGTAGGCGCCCTGGTCGACACCGATGAAGTAGTAGACGGCCAGCGCGATCAGCGCGGTCCCGACGAGCCAGATCACAGCCTTCGTGGCCGGCAGGACGACCGGGGTGGGAAGCGCGGCGGGTGCGGACATGCTGCTCATGGGTGTGAGCCTCCTTCAGGGGATCGTGCGTCCCTCAGTACAGTGGAGCGTCGCGACGGCCCAGTGTCTGACTCCAGCCCCACCCTTGAGTGGGGCTGTTCACAGTGGCGCGACCGTGCTGGAATCTCACCAGCTTCCTTAGGCCGTCATTACAAACGGAGCGTACGGACCCTTGAGATGGTCCGTCAATCAGACAAGTGGCCGAGACGGTGTGTCCCTGCGCACCCGCCGCCCTGCGTAGCCTCGACCCCTTCTTCGAGCCGATGTGGATCTCACCCACAGGAATGGCACGGGAATCCGGCCGACGGGAGACGCGACAGGGACATGGCCCCGAGGGGAAACCCGGTGGACGTCGATCTGAGCCGATCGCACGCCCGCTCCCGCGTCACCACACGCCCCACATGGGCGAGCTCTCCTGGCGGGCGGGTCGGCCCGTCACGTGGATCTGTCAGCGACCGTGACCCGTAGTTCCGCGTTCTCCGGCGTGGCCGGTCCGGGTTTCACGCCGTCGTCGATGTCCGCGCGACGCATCCATTTCCACAGCGTCACCGCGTGCATTGTGAAGTCGGCGGCCACCTGCTCGACCGTCACGCCCGGGCCGCGGTTCCTCGCGACTCGCACGGCATCCTCGCGAACTCTTCCGGATAAGGCTCGGGCACAGTGGCCTCCTTCCCACCCGCCCTACAGGTTCTCGCTCACCCACGACGGAATCGAGGCGAGTCGTCGCAGGGGCGGCCCCTGCCTCCCCGTGAGTGAGATGCCTGCGAGGCGTTGCGCACCGGGCAGGTTGGAAAGCCGCAGGGCGGCGCGGCGGACCCGCAGGTGTCGTGGTGATTCGGGCACGAACCAGCGGGCCACTCGCCGGGCCGCGCGCTGCTTGTGCGTGATGACGGGTCGCCAGAGCCGTTCGTAGCCGTGCAGTGCGTCCTCAACGCGGGAGGTGCGGGCGAGTTGGTCGGCCAGGACGTATGCGGCGCCGATCGCGAGGGAGGCGCCTTGTGCGGCGAGGAGGGAGACCGCCTGGCAGGCGTCACCGACCAGGACGACCCGGCCGCGGCTCCAGGCAGGAAGGGTCGTCTGGGCGACGTGGTCGTAGTAAATCCGGGAAGATGGCGGGCAGTTCGCCAGGACGCGAGGCACGAGCCAGCCGAGCGCGCCGTACTCATGGCGCAGCGCCGCCCGCACGTCGACGGGAAGGCGGGGGCCGGTGGCGCGGTGCACGGCGAACACCGCGACCGTGCCGTCGCGCAGCGCGTACAGACCCATCTGCCGGCCGATGGTGTCGGTGAGGCAGAACCGGTCGCCCACTTCCGCGTGCACCTCGGGATCGTCGAAGGTGAACGCGGCGGTGTCGTAGCCGAGGTGGCGGACGTACCGGGCCTCTTCGCCGAAGACCAGGGCGCGCACGGTGGAGTGGATGCCGTCGGCGCCGACGAGCAGGTCGGCGTCGATGCTGTCGCCGTTGGTGAGGGTGACGCGAACGCCGTCCGGGCGGGCGTCGATGCGGGCCGGGCCCACGCCGAAGCGCAGACGCACCGCGAGGGACAGCCGCTCTCGCAGGGCGAGTTCGAGGTCGGGCCGCATGATGCTCAGCAGGCGCCCGTCCAGGAAGCGCGCGAAGCGGTCGTAGCGGAGCCCGACCCGGCACTCACCGCGCTCGTCCACGAGGGCCGCCCCGGAAACGTGATGGCTCAGCTCTTCCAATGAGGGCAGCACACCCATGGCCTCGGCCGCGTCGTATCCGGGCCCGAAGAAGTCGATCATGTAACCGCCGGTGCGGGGCCTCGGCTCCTTCTCCAGGACGACGACGTCCCAGCCGAGCACGTTGTGCATGCGGCCGGCCAGCGCGAGTCCCGCGATCCCGGCCCCACAGATGACGACCCTCATCGGTGTGCACCACCTTTCCCCGCCATCTAATTTTTGCACTATGCAAAGCTCGGGCGTCAAGAAGGCCCGCAGTCAACGAACAGACACCGGAGCAGAGCGACTACCGGGCAGCACACAGTGCTTGCTGACCGAGCCGGGGAATGCGTCGACGAAAGCGCCACCCGCGCGTGCGCCGGCGGACACCGGGGCAGGTCGGTCCGAGGCGCGGAACGGTGGTGCGCACTCTTGACATCTTTTGCATAATGCAAAAGTAAGGAAGGGGAATCGATGAGTGGCATACGGGCAGTGACGGACAGGACACCAGGAGCCGACACGACGGCAGGAAGCCTTACGCCGGCGCCGGCGATCGCGGGCCTGCGGAACGCCCCCTGGGACGTGATGGCACTGGCCGTGGTGGTCGGCGCCGGAGCAGGCGTCGGTTCGGTCGTCTTCCGCTGGTGCATCAAGACCTTCACCCGTCTGCTGTCCGGACACACCGACTACTCGGCCTCCCCCGGCGCGGGCAATCCGCACGTGCCGTGGCTGGGCCCGTATTTCGTACTGCTCGCGCCGGTGATCGGCGGCCTGCTGTACGGCCCCCTCGTCAACCGGTTCGCCAAGGAGGCCCGTGGGCACGGCGTGCCCGAGGTCATGCTGGCCGTCGCCCAGCGCGGCGGGCGGATCAGCCCCAGGGTCGCCGTCGTCAAGACGCTCGCCTCCGCCCTGACCATCGGCTCCGGCGGCTCGGTCGGCCGCGAGGGCCCCATCGTGCAGATCGGCTCGGCACTCGGCTCCACCCTCGGCCGCGTGACCAGGGCGACCGAGAACCGTACGAAGCTCCTGGTCGCCTGCGGCGCGGCGGGCGGCATCGCGGCCACCTTCAACGCACCCCTGGCCGGTGTCTTCTTCGCCATGGAGCTGATCCTGGGCACCTTCAGCGCGGAAGCCTTCGGGGCAACGGTGCTGGCCAGCGTCACCGCGAGCATCATCGGACGCGCCTCCTTCGGCGACGTCGCCTTCCTGACCCTGCCCGCCTTCCACGTCGACCACCTCGCCCAGTACGGCCTGTTCGCCCTGCTCGGCGTCGCCGCGGCCGTGGTCGGCATGGGCTTCGCCCGCTTCCTCTACCTGATCGAGGACGCCTGCGACTGGCTCTGGCGCGGCCCGGAGTGGCTGCGCCCCGCGGTCGGCGGGCTGGCTCTCGGGCTGGTACTGCTGGCACTGCCGCAGATGTACGGCGTCGGCTACCCCGTGCTGGAGAAGGCCACCGAGGGCGGTTACGCGGTCGGCTTCCTGCTTCTGCTGCTGGCCGGCAAGATGCTGGCCACCAGCCTCACCATCGGCATCGGCGGCTCGGGCGGCGTCTTCGCACCCAGCCTGTTCATCGGCGCGATGCTCGGCTCGGCGTACGGCATCGGCGTCCACCACCTGATACCCGGCACCGCCGGTGCGGTGGGCGCGTACGCCCTGATCGGCATGGGCGCCACCTTCGCCGGTGCGGCCCGGGCACCGATCACCGCCGTGGTCATCCTCTTCGAGCTGACCGGCGAGTACTCGATCATCCTGCCCCTGATGCTGGCCATCGTGCTGGCCACCGCCATAAGCCGCCTGCTCTCCCGCGACACGATCTACACCCTCAAGCTCCGCCGCCGCGGCATCGACCTCGAAGGCCCCGCACCCGGAGCGGTCATCGGCGCCCAGCAGGTCGGCGCCGTCATGGAACCGCTGCCCGCCCCCCTGCCCGCCACCAGCACCCTGGCGGACGCCGCCGACCTGCTGAGCCTGTCCGGCCATGGCGCGCTCCCGGTCGTCGCCGACTCCGGGGAGTACGTCGGCGTCGTCACCGCGCAGGCCGTGGCCGAGGCCCTCGCGGAGCAGCCGGACGCCGCGCCCCGGACGATCGCCCAGCTCGCCGCGCCACCCGCACCCGTCACACCGGAACAGCCCCTCAGCCAGGCACTGCACGCCTTGCTGTCCGCCGCCGGTACCGGTGTACCCGTCCTCGACGCCAAGCGGGGCGAGCCGGTCGGATGGCTCAGCCATCAAAGCGCGCTGCGCGCCGTGCATGCGACCACCTGAGCGCGTCGCCAGGCGCTGCGGTCCGTGCCCGCGATCTGTACTTGCACTCTGCAAAACGGATGGCGGGGGCCTCGACGGACATTCCGTTCCAAGGAGGTGAACCGTGGCACTTGCGGAGCGCGGCCACGTCGCGTGCACGCCCCCGACCACATACAGCGAGCTCGATGCGCCCGGCACGCAGGAGCGCCCCGAGCGGAGGGGCGCAAGCGGTCCGGCAGTCCCGGTCGACTGGCTCATCCTGCTGATCGGCGTCTACACGGCAGGCTCGCCATGAGTGATCCACTTCGCCAGGACGAACCCCTGCCTGACGGCCAACAACCTGATCGCGAGGCCCGTCGACGTCAGCGCGTTCCTGCCGGACCCACGCCCTGTCCTCGTCCGTCGGCCACTGCCGGCGCTCGTCCCGTTTCATTGCGTTATGCAGGTTAAGGGCCAACAGGGGACAGGAAAAGAGCGCGCCTGAAAGCAAGCCATGGCCGGCCGGACCAGCCGTACTCATGTCAGGCGTCGTGCGTCAGTGCTCCGTCCACCATCCAGCCGAGCGGGTACGGTTCGGGATCGTCCGCCCCGGGTACCGGAGGCTCGCCACCCGCCTCGTTGAAGGCGCCCAGCGCCTCGACGAGCGCCAGCCGCTCCATCGGGCGGAGCCGTTCGACGATGGCGGCGATCTCGGCACGACGCCGGGCGGTGACTTCCTCGACGGTGCGCCGGCCCTCCTCGGTGAGCCGCAGGAGCGTCTCGCGACGGTTGGCAGGATTGGCCTGGCGGTCGGCGAGCCCGGAGGCGATCAGCCGGTCGACCATCCGCATGGCGGTGGAGGGAGCCACCTGGAGCAGCTCCGCGAGCTCGACCAGCTTGGTCGTCCCCCTGGTGGACAGCACCACCAGCATCCGGAACTGGGCGACGGTCACCCGGTCCTCCACCGCGGCGAGCGAGCGCGCGGAGACCGCCACCAACAGACGCGACGCGGTCAGCACCGCTCTGGTGACCGCATCGACATCGTCCAAGGCACCCGTGGGGGTCTGTCGCTCCGCCATACGTCCTTTCTACCGTGCCGAGGCCGTCTCTCTCTCCCTCGATGAGAACAGGCATTCACCCCGCAAGGTGGGGACAGCCGAGCAAGAGCATCGCAGCGTCATCACGGAGTGGACAGAAGGAGCCGCCGGGGTCCCGGGTTTCGGTGACGCTGTCCCTGTCCCTGCGCCTGTCCCGTGCACGCCCAGGCCGAACGGGAGGGCGAAGGAGTCCGGCCGCGGAGCCCGAGGGCTGCCTGGTACCGCCCTCCCCCGCCGCCTTCCAGAGGAGCTGCACGGGGACGACGTTGCCGGCCGTGACATCGGTGACGGTGTGCGTGAATGTGGCGGTCGTGTCGTTGCGGTCGAAGCTCCCGCCGCGCCGTGTCACCAGAGGATCAGGATCACTCAGGCCCGGAAGTCCGCGTGCGCGCAGGATCGCCTGCAGCCGCATGCCCCTACGCAGCGGCGGTGAACTGAACCGGTGAAACCGACGGTTTCCACACCGTGTTCGCCCTGCCAAGCGACACGCCACCCGTTAGCCATGTGCCGTGGAGCTGGAGGAGAACGCTGAAACGCACCTGCGCGCAAGACCCCGTGGCGTGCCCCTGACGGGCCGATGGCGCCGGTGGGGCATCACCGCGCTGGCCGGCGTCCTCCTGGCCGCGTCGGGCACGGGACATGCCGCGGTCAGGAGGGAGGCAGCCGGAGAAGGAGAGGTCCACGCCTACGCCGTGGACCCGCCGAGCTCGTGGTACGAGAACCGCTGTCTGTATCACGGGTACGACGAACCAAAGCGTCTTCCGAAGCTGGTCGAGAACGTCGTCTGGACCTGCGGCACCGGCGACACCTGGCACGGGGTCGGCAAGACCTGGACCGCCACCAAGTACGGCCAGCTCGTCAGCGGCTACGACCAGGGCTCCGGGAACTACCTGTGCCTCGACGCCAACAGCCCCCATCAGGAGGGCTGGGCGGGCGAGGGCGACAGTGTGGCGAGATTCCGTTGGGATGTGTCATTCGAGCCCATCCTCGCTGCGCGCACCGGCTCCTAGCATCGCAGCGAAGCCGGTGACCACCGGCTCCCACTCTCACGGAAGTCACTCACATGCACGTCCAGATCGTGTTGTTCGACGGGTTCGACCCGCTTGACGCCATCGCACCGTTCGAGGTCCTCCACGCCGGCGGCACCGCCTCCGAGGGCGCCGTCAGCGTGGAGCTGGTCAGCGCCGAAGGCCCGCGGGAGGTCGTCAGCGGCACCGGCGGGCTCTCGCTGCACACCACCGGCATCCTCGACCCCAGCCGTCCCGGCGTCGTCCTCGTCCCCGGCGCCGCCGGGCGCGTCGGCGACCCCGGCGACAGCACGGACCCCGAAGGCGACGACACGCAGGACGACGCCATCCCGGTCCGGCTGGCCCGCGCGCTGCGGACCGAATTGCCGGTGCTGCTCAAGGCCGCCATGGAGGACGCGCGGATCACCGTGGCGACGGTCTGCGGCGGCTCGCTCGTCCTGGCCATGGCCGGTCTCCTCCCCGGTCGTCACGCCACCACCCACCACCTGGGCCTGGACCTGCTCGACGCGACCGGCGTCCACGCCGTCCGAGCACGCGTGGTCGACGACGGCGACCTGGTCACCGCCGCCGGGGTCACCTCCGGCCTCGACCTCGGCCTGTACCTGCTGGAGCGGGAAGTGGGTCCACAGATCGCCCACGCCGTGGAGGAGTTGTTCGCCCACGAGCGCCGCGGCACGACCTGGCGCCCCCGCGGGCTCGCGCCCGCCGCCTTCTGAGCACACCTGTCCCGCCCCGCACATAACGACGCAAGGAAGCGCTACTTCATGTCCGCTGAAATCGAAGGTGTCTGGGACCTGACCATCGTCACGCCCATCGGGCGGGTGCGGCCCGTCATCGAGCTGCGCTCGGAGGGCGGGCTGCTGGTCGGCACCGCCCACGGCGCCGGCGAGGACCTGCCGCTGAAGGACATCGCCGTCGACGGCCACCGGCTGTCCTGGAAGCAGTCGATCACCCGCCCGATGCGCCTCGATCTCGCCTTCACCGTCACTGTCGACGGCGACACGCTCACCGGTGTCTCCAAGGCCGGACGTCTCCCGGCTTCGAAGGTCACCGGCCGACGCCGCTGCGACGACGTCACCGACGTCGTCGAGCCGACGCGATGACGCCATCACGCGCCGCCTCCGCGGCCACTGCCACTGCCACCGCCACCGCCACTGCTGCGGCAGGGGCACCCACACTCGCGTTCCTGACCGCAAACGGGATCGGCGGCCTACGGCTCGCCTCCGCCGCCGCAACGGTGACCGCCGTACTCGTCCTTGCATGGCGGCTGCGGGCCCGGCAGCAGGTCCGGCACGCGGTCATCGGAGCCCTGCTGGCGACCGCGTGCGCGACCGCGGCCGCCTGGACGGGACAGGCACGCGGGTTCTTCCTGCTCCCCATGCTGATCCCGGCCGCAGCGACGGCGGCCTGCCTCCTGTCTCTCGCGGCCGGCCGTCCCCTGGCCGGCCTGGTCGCGAACAAGATCGTGGGCGGCCCGCCCGGGTGGCGCTCGAACCGGGTGCTGGACCGCTTCTACGCGGTATCAACCGCGGTGATCGCGCTCGTGAGTTTCGTGAGTCTGGCCGCGCAGGCGGCTCTGTACCTCTGGAGCGACGTCGCCTGGCTTGGACTGCTGCACATCCTCATGGCACCGTCGTGGGCCGCCATCACAGCGCTCTCCGTACTGCTGGCCCGCAGAACGGTCACCCGTGAACGGAACGCCGCCGAGCCCGACGCCTGCTGACAACCCGCCCGATCAACCGCCCGTGCCCGCTTCCGCGCTGGTCCGGGCGGCTGCTGCGACCCCGCACACCCGGCCTGGGGCGCATGACAGGTTGCCTCGGAGTCCTCGGTCGCGGTGCGCTGCCGGGGCAGAACGTCGAAGCGGAGGGGGGCGGGGTTCGCGGGCTGCATGCCGTACAGACGCGACCTTCCGGCGCACTTCGGCCGGACCGGCCGGCGCAGCCGTCAGCCGACGTTACCCACGATGGTCTCCGGTTCGAGGACGATGGGCTGGGCAGCCCACCATGAGCACCCCGCCCGTCCGGCCGGCCCGGGACGGCCGGATACAGTGCGCCCGACAGCAGCCTGGTTGCTCAAGGAGGGGAAGCGTGACCGACACCAGCGAAACCCGATCCGCCGACAGTGCGACGCACGCGACGCAGCAGAGCCGACTGCACCGCCTGATGCGCTACCTCCCCGTGATCGCCCCCGTCCTGCTGTGGGCCGTGCCCTGCTGGCTGCTGCTGCACACCGGCCAGCGCTGGCCGCTCCCTGTCACGCTCGCCGGCACCGCCCTGTTCGCCCTCGGCCTGATCGGTATGCCGCTCGCGATGGTGCGCGGCCACGGCCGACGCCAGCAGGACCGGGCGGCGATCGTCGGAGACACCCTGCTGGGCACCAGCTGGACCCTGTTCGCCTGGTCCGTCGTGCTCGGCGTCCCGCTGCGGCTCACCCTGACCGTGGCCGGCGTCGGCGACGGCCAGGACCGGGCCCGGATCGTCACCTGGGCGGTCCTCGGCACAGCCGCCGTGCTGCTCACCTGGGGGTACGCCGAGGCCCGCCGGGTACCACGGGTACGCCGCCTGGACGTGCAACTTCCGCGCCTGGGGGCCGGGTTGGACGGCACGCGCGTCGTCCTCATCACCGACACCCACTACGGTCCGCTCGACCGCGCCCGCTGGTCGGCACGGGTCTGCGAGACGGTCAACACGCTGGAAGCCGACCTGGTCTGCCACACCGGAGACATCGCGGACGGCACGGCCGAACGTCGCCGCGCCCAGGCCGCCCCACTCGGCACCGTGCGGGCCACCCGGGCCCGGGTCTACGTCACCGGCAACCACGAGTACTACAGCGAGGCCCAGGGCTGGGTCGATCTGATGGACGAGCTGGGCTGGGAGCCGCTGCGCAACCGCCATCTGCTGCTCGAACGCGGTGGTGACACCCTCGTGGTCGCCGGCGTGGACGACGTCACGGCCGAGTCCTCCGGCCTCGCCGGCCACGGCGCCCACCTCGCCGGAGCCCTGCACGGCGCCGACCCCGACCACCCCGTCCTGCTCCTGGCCCACCAGCCCAAGTTCGTCGACCGGGCGGCAACCGGCGGCGTCGACCTCCAGCTCTCCGGCCACACCCACGGCGGCCAGATCTGGCCCTTCCACCACCTGGTCCGCATCGACCAGCCCGCCCTCGCCGGCCTCAGCCGCCACGGCACCCGCACCCTCCTCTACACCAGCCGTGGCACCGGCTTCTGGGGCCCGCCCTTCCGCGTCTTCGCCCCGAGCGAGATCACCCTGCTCGTACTCCGCTCCCCGCAGCGGCCCCCCACGCCGTAGCGCTGGGCGGGCCGATGGCCCTGGGAGTGCCGCAGGCGAGGAAGTCGCCGGGAGCGGCCGCCGGCGCAGGCGATTCCTCCGGCCAGGGCGGAGACGGCGGCACACGCGGAGCGCGCGGCGTCCAGCGGCTCCTGCATGCCGGCCGCCACGCGGGCGGGGCCGGTGCCCCGCCAACCGGCACACCGCGTCATTCCGAAGGAATGCGAAACTCGAATTCGGGACGGTCCCACGGCACGGCGGGCGGGTTCGCGAGCGCGGTCCCGGTCCGCACGGCACCGACGCGGTGGTAGAAGTCCTCGGCGGGACGATGCGACACGACCTTGACACGGTCGAGCCCGGCGGCACGGGCCTCGGACTGCATGTGTGCGACGAGCAGCCGTCCGATACCGCGTCCTTGCGCCTCGTCGGCGACGAACAGCAGGTCGAGCTCCGGTGGAGCGAGGACGAGCGAGTAGAACCCGAGGACCCGGCCTCCCTGCTCGTCGGCGCCGACGGCTACGAAGGCGCGGTGGGCCTCGATGTAATCAGGACCGACCCGGTAGCCCGCGACTGCGGCTGCGTACTTGCCCTCGTAGGCGCCTGAGCCACGCACGAGCCGCGTGAGCCGTTTGGCATCCCGCGCGACTGCCCTCCGTATCGTGATCGGCTGGCCGGCCGGGGAAGTGCGTGACGTCATCGGGAGAGTATTTCGCACCGGGGACTGGCTTCCTGCGGCGGGTCGGCTCCTCGGGCAGGCGTTCCCGCACCGCTCCCGGGAACCACTCGTGCGCGCGCAACCGATCTCACGCCGAAGCCGCGCCGGAGCGCTTCGGTGCGGCTTCGGCGTCTCACGGCTCCGCGCGGCGGTCCCCGTCGGAACGGTTTCTGGCGGGCGCCGCACGGAAGACACCGAGCGGCCACTCGCTGAACACCGTCTTCCCCGCGCCCAGCGCGGGCCGGACGAGCTGCGGGTGGTGCGGAACCTTCACCGTCATCACCACGAGCTCGACTTCCGTACTGCGGGCCGGCCCCTCCGCGCTGTCGAAGGGCAGCGGCACCGCGTACTTCTCGCCGGCCGCACGCGTCGACTGGGCGCTGCCGGCGCTCAGCGCCCGCACCTCGTACGAGGGGAACCCGCACCTCGTACGAGGGGAAGTGGACGTCATGTGCACCCCAGCGTTCGCGCCGCCCGCTCCCTCACCTCGATGCGGTCCATGGCCATGGAGGACACGGTCCAGGCAGCACGTTCAGCGAAGTCGGGGTCTTCGTCTCGCTCACCGCCCCCCTGGCCGGAAGTCGTCGGCGGTGCGGCACCCGCTCCTAGGGTCGGACACACCGGATGATCTCGATGAAGGGGGTTGGGCCACCGTGACGGACAAGCAGGTCGTCGTCGTGACCGGCGGAGGAACGGGCATCGGGGAGGCCACGGCCCGGCTGCTGTGCGAGGGAGGCCACCATGTGGTCGTCTCCGGCCGGCGGGCCGAGCCCCTGCGACGCCTCGCGCGGGAGACCGGAGCGCTGGCGTATCCGTCCGACGTGGGGGATCCCGATGCGGCCGAGGGACTGGTCCGCGCCGCCCTGGCCGCGCACGGGCGCCTCGACGGGGTGGTGCTGAACGCGGGCGTCGGGCGCGGCGGAGCGGTGGGGGACATGTCGTTGCGGGACTGGGACGAGGTCATGCGCACCAACGTCACCGGCCCGCTTCTCCTGCTGCGCGCGGCGATCCCGCAGCTGCTGGAGTCCAGGGGCTCGGTGGTCGCCGTCGCCTCGGTGTCCGCGTTGCGCAACGGCACGGGCAACGCCCCGTACGCCGCGTCCAAGGCGGCCCTGCTCCAGCTCTGCCGGTCCGTCGCCGTCGATTACGGGCGACAGGGGGTGCGCGCCAACATCGTGTGCCCCGGCTGGGTACGGACCGAGATGGCCGACCGGCGCATGGCCCGCTTCGCCGAGGAGCCGGACCTGCGGGACGGGGGCGTGGAGGCCGCCTACGAGGAGGCGACCAGGGTGCTGCCCGTGGGCCGGCCGGGTGAGCCGCGGGAGGTCGCGGAGGCGATCGGCTGGCTGTTGTCACCGGCGGCGTCGTACGTCAATGGAGCGGTGATCACGGTCGACGGCGGCGCTACGGCTCTGGACCCCGGGACACTCGCGTTCGACTTCCGCATCACACCACGCGGTGGCGAAGGCGCCCCGATTTCCGGGTGAACACCGGCCGCGCCGGGCTGTGGCGGCCCCGTCCGACCACAGGCCCGGCCTCCCGCCCCGGCGGGTACGGCGGCCGCGAGCCCGGACGGCGAGCCGCGGCTCGACCGCGGGGCCGTGCGGTGGCGCGGCGTTCCGGAAGGGCCCGGGGCGGCCGTGCGGTGCCCCGTTCCGGTGCGGTTCTGTCCGGTCCGGGCAACGGGCCGCCCCGCGAGAGGCCGGGTCAGGGTCTCTCGCGGGGCGGCGACGGTCGTCGGCTGATCGCCGGGCCGGGCTAGCGGGACGCGTCCTCGTGGGACAGCTCCACGTCGAAACCGGTGACGCCGCTGCCGTCCAGGCGTACCGACGTGGCGACCGGGGCGTAGCCGCTGGCGATGACGGTGTACTCGCCGCCCTCCAGGTCGGTGAACCCGTAGGCGCCGTCGGAGCCGGTGACCGCGGTGCCGACCACGTTTCCGGCCGAGTCCAGCAGGGTGACCTTGGCGTCGTCGAGCGGCCGGCCGCCGACGGCGTTGACGACACCGTGCAGCTGGGCGCTCGCTTCGAGGCGGATCTCGTGGACGTCCGAGGATCCCGGGGTGACCTCGACGGGGAGGGCGGCCGGGCGGTGGCCGGGCGCGTTCACCACGAGCGTGTAGCCGCCGGGGACCAGATCCGAGAGCAGGAAGGCGCCGTCGGCGGCCGAGGTCCCCGAGGACACCACCTCGCCGCGCACGTCGGTGGCGACCAGCAGGGCTCCGGGCAGCGGGTGTCCGTGGACGGCGTCCCGGACCGATCCGGTGAGGGCCACGGTGCCGCTGAGCGCGAGGTCGCACTCGACCGGCTCGTCACCGACGAGCACGGTGACGGCCTGCGGCTGCCGGGCACCGGCGGCGGCGATCAGTACGTAGGTGCCGGGGCTGCCGGCGGCCACCGCGTAGCCCCCGTCCGGACCGCTGACGGCGCGGCCGAGCTGCCGTCCGTTGACGTCGATCAACGTGATCACGGCCTGCGGCACCGGTGTGCCCGTGCCGTCCAGCACCCGGCCGCGGACGGCGTGGCGTGCGACGCCGGGCGCGGGTGCGACCGTCTCGGCCGCCGGCGCGGCGAGGGGCTGGACGGCCTCGACGGCGGCCTCGGCGACCATGGCCGCGGCCGGCTCCGGAGCCGGAGCGCCGCTCTCCTCGGCGGCCTGCGCCTCCAGTCCGGAGACCTTGCGCAGCGGCACCTCCTTGGTCCACAGCGCGACCAGGAAGGCCAGGACCATCACACCCGCGGCGATGAGGAAGACCAGCTGCATCGAGTCGGTGAAGCCGACCTTGAACGGCTCGGCCAGGCGCGGGTCGAGCCGCTGGATGAAGGAGGAGTCGTCCAGGACGCTCGAGCCGCCGCCCGCCCCGGGGTGCTTGAGCATCTGCAGCACCGGCGCGTTCGCGGGGTCGGCCTGTACGGCCGGGTCGTGGAGCGCGGCCTGGAACGCGGGCGTCTGCGCCGCGGACCGGAAGGCCGAGTTGATCTTGTCGCCGACGGTGCTGAACAGCACGGAGAGGAAGATCGCGGTACCGGCGGTGCCGCCCATCTGCCGGAAGAAGGTGGCCGACGCGGTCGCCACGCCCATGTCCTTGGGCTCGACCGCGTTCTGCACGGCCAGGGTGAGGATCTGCATACAGCCGCTGAGGCCGATGCCGAACAGTGCCATGTAGGCCATGGTCTCCGGCAGCGCCGTGTTCCAGTGCACGCGGTAGTGGAACAGGAGCATCGCGGCGATGAGCAGCACGGTGCCGATGACGGGGAAGATCTTGTACTTGCCGGTCTGCTGGATGATGCGTCCGACCACGATGGTCCCGGCGATCATGCCGACCATCAGCGGCAGCATCAGCAGACCGGACTTGGTGGGGCTGACGCCCTTCACGATCTGCAGGTACAGCGGGACCATCATCATCCCGCCGAACATGCCCATGCCGATGAGCACGGACATCACGCTCATCTTGCTGAACACCGCGCCGCGGAACAGCCGCATCGGGATCAGGGCCTCCTCGCCCATCGCCCGTTCGACCAGGACCCAGGCGATCAGGCCGACCACGCCGATCGCGTAGCAGACGCCGGCCTTCGTGGAGGTCCAGCCCCAGTCCTGGCCCTGCTCGGCCACGAGCAGCAGCGGCACCACGCCGAGGGCGATGGTGAACGCGCCCCACCAGTCGATGCGGTGCTCGCGCCGGACGTGCGGGAGGTTCAGCACCTTGGCGACGACGAACAGCGCGATGATGCCGACCGGCACGTTGACCAGGAACACCCAGCGCCAGCCGGTGATGGCCAGGATGGTGCCGCGGCCCGCCAGGAAACCGCCGATGAGCGGGCCGAGCACGCTGGACGAGCCGAACATCGCGAGCATGTAACCCTGGTACCGGGCCCGCTCACGGGGCGGCACGATGTCACCGATGATCGCCAGCGCCAGTGCCATCAGGCCGCCCGCGCCGATGCCCTGGAAGGCCCGGAAGGCGGCCAGTTCCGTCATCGACGTGGCGAACGAACAGGCCGCCGAGCCCACGATGAAGATCGAGATGGCCGCGAGGAAGAAGGGCTTGCGGCCGTAGATGTCGGACAGCTTGCCGTACAGCGGCGTGCTGATCGTGGAGGTGATCAGGTACGCGGTGGTGACCCACGCCTGCGCGCTGAGTCCGTGCAGATCGTCGGCGATCGTGCGGATCGAGGTGCTGACAATGGTCTGGTCGAGCGCCGCGAGGAACATCCCCAGCATCAGGCCGCTGAGGATCGTCATTATCTGACGGTGCGTCAGTCTCCCGGCCGGTGGTGGCGACGCGGATTTCTCTGCGGTTCCCCCGCGGACCGGGGACGCTGACATGGTCATGCGTACGAATCTCCTTGCCTGGCCTCGTTCTCCGGGCACCGCCCGGCTCCGAGGCTCATGTACATGCGGTCCACCGGGTCGTCGCGGGGCGCTTGACCAGACCCCGGTCGATATGCGGGCACACCGCCCCCTCACGACCACTCCGACAGCCCGTGCCGATCATCACTCACGTTCCGTTGCTTGCGGCTACCAACTGAGTGTAGATCCTGGCCGGGGCAGGCTCTATCACAAATGTCCGATCACCGTATTTCACCGTCAGGGCAGAGCCAGCCAGCCGATCACGCCGGTCACACCGAAGAGGGCGAAACCGATGCCGCACGCCAGCAACAGCCGGCTCAGCATCCGGCCGGCCCACGGTGACCACAGCGCCGCGCCGATCCTGCCGCCCAGCTGCGGCATCACGGTGGCGAACGCCCCGCACAGGGCGGCCAGACCGGCGACGAGTCCCACGACGCAGGCGCAGATCCCGGCCAGCCGCCCGGCCGTCGGGGCCACCCCGACCAGATAGCAATGACCGTCGGCGTCCCGCTGGACCGGCAGGACCGTCCCCGTCTTGAAGGACTCGCCGATGGAGGCGTACGCGTCCGTCAGCCGGCGATCGTCGGAGCGGAAGGCACCGAAGCAATCGGTATGCCGCTGCTTGCCGGTGCCCGTGGTCTCGCAGAAGGTTATCTTCAGCAGCCCCGGGGTGCCGGACAGACGCGTGGAGTACTTCAGGCCGTCGGCGAGACCCACACCTCCACCGATCCCGAGGCCGCTGAACAGCAGCGCGACGAACACCATGAACAGCGCCGTCCCGATCCGGCCCGGCAACGTCTTCGGTGCGCTCCGGGGCCGTCTTCCCGCCCTCACCGGTGTCACGTCTCCCCCGCCTGCCCGATGTCGATCAGGCCGGTCATGATGCCAGCGGGCCCCGGGCGCCCACGCACCGCCCCGGTCCACCACACCGGACCCCCACAGTCCCCGCGCGGTCTTCGCAGTCGCCGCCGCGGGCGGCCCCGCCCCGTCCGTGCCCCGATCCGCTCCCCGTACGGCTTCGGGCCGGCAATCCCGGCGAAGGGCCTGGCGTACGGACCCGGCACAAGAGCCTAGAGACCGTCCGTGGTGCCGAGGCCGGTCAGGGCACCCACCGGGTCCAGGTCCGGGGTGCCGCGGGGCCACCAGTCGTCGCGGCCGGGCTCCGATTCGTACGCGTACCACAGGCCGTCGTGGCCGAGGCGGAGCTGGACATGGCCCTGGGGGTGGGTGAGGTGATTGCGCCAGGGGCGGAACGCCGGGAGGTCCGCGGCGAGCAGCAGCGGGCGGGCCCGGTCGAAGCGGCCGGCCGGCGGGTCCCACGGCTCCTCCAGGACGGCCAGCCCGGCGGGCCCGCCCTGCCGCCAGGCGGCGACGGCGCGCGCCAGATCGGACGGGGTGCGGCCGACGGCCGTGGCCAGGGCGGAGTAGAGGGTGCGGGTGGTGGCGGTGAGGCCGGAGCCGGGGCGGGCCGCGGCCAGGCGCACCGCGTCCTGCCACAGGGTCAGCTCCCCCACCGGATCCCGCCCGGTGCCGAGCAGCGCGTGCGCGCGGGCGGCGGCGTCGGTCGCGAGCTGGTCCAGCGCGAAGGGGTCCGGGCCGCCGGGCGCCGCCGGATACGCCGGTGGCTGCCCGGGATGCGGCGGCAGCGGCAACGGCGGGGGCAGCGGCGGGAGTCGACGGGGCGCGAGGGCGTCGGTGGCGCGCACGCCGGGCAGCGACTGCGGCTGCCGGTCCTGGGCGGCGGGGGCCGCCTGGGCAGCGCTGCGCCGGGACAGCGCGTCGAGCAGGTCCTTCTCGCCCCGGCCGCGCAGCAGGAGCAGCACGAACGGGTCGGCGTCGAGCAGCCGCGCCGTCTGGTAGCAGAGCGCGGCCGCGTGCTTGCAGGGGTGGCCGGAGTCGGGGCAGTTGCAGCTCGGGTCGAGGTCGCCCGGGCCGGGCAGCAGCGGCACACCGCACTCGGCGAGCGACTGGGGCAGCTCCTTGTCGAGCAGCGCGGCGATGTGCCCCGGCCGGTCGGCGGCCGCGTCCAGGAACCGCGCCCAGTCCTCCTCGGCCAGCGTCCGGACCCGCACCTGCACGCGGTACGGCCGTGGCCGGCTCCCGCGCACGTACGCCAGCACGAGCCCCGGTGTCACAGTGATCGCGTCGACCTGGCCCTGATCGGCGTAACCACGTCCCCGCGCCACCCGCTTGGCGTCCAGCGCACCCTGCTCCAGCGAGGTCACCCACGCGTTGCCCCACCAGGTCCCGGCGAACTGTGCGCCCTCACCGGCGGCTCCGCGCGGCGCGAACGCCGGGAACGTGCGGCGCAGTTCGGTGTCGCGGTGGGGGGCGGCCATGGTGGTGGGCAGGTGCGGGTGCACGGGGGTCGGGGTGTCCTCGGCGTCCG
Source organism: Streptomyces sp. MMG1121 (assembly GCF_001280015.1). Lineage (GTDB taxonomy): Bacteria > Actinomycetota > Actinomycetes > Streptomycetales > Streptomycetaceae > Streptomyces. The sequence goes on along the minus strand of NZ_LGDV01000107.1, from coordinate 74,669 downwards.
GGGCGCAGGGCGTGTGCGCGGGTGCCCAGGCCGCGTACGCGGGGGGTGGCTCGGCGGAAGGGGCGGGCGGGGCGGACCTGGTGCGCGTGGCTGCCCAGTGCGACTCGGCGGAGGGGGCGGACGGGCTGTGCGGGGGCGGCGGCGCGGGTGTCGCGTGGTCCCGTTCGATGTGCTCGGTGGGGTCGCCGTTCGTGTCCGTGGTCCCTGCCTCCTCCTCGGCGTCGTCGGGCCACGCCGGCATCCGGAAGGCGTTGGCCAGGTAGTGCCGCATGTCCTGGGCGGCCTTCGTGCGAGGCGTCCGGGAGTCGGGTCCGTGGCCGGACGCGCTGCGCGCCGCCGAGGCGGCGGAGGCACCGGTCGTGCGCAGCCCGCGTCGGGTACGGGGCTCCCCCACCCGCCGGCCACGCGCGGCGGCCTCCTGCGCCTCGGCCTCGGCCCGCAGGGTCTCCCGCCGGGCCGCTCGCAGCGCTTCCCTGGCGACATCGGCGGGGCGGCCACCCGGCGCGACGGCGGGGCGGGCCGCAGGCGCCGGAACGAAGGGCTTGTCCTGGGCCGCGCAGGTCGCGTCGGCTGGTGCCGTGGCGTCTGCCGGCTCAGGGGCGGTGGTCGGTGTGGTCGGGTCCGCAGGTGCACCCGTGTTGGGCGGAGCGGTGAGGGGGGCCGGTGCGCTCACCTCGGGCGAAGCAGTGATAGTGGCCGGAGCGCTCACCTCGGCCGGAGCAGTGACAGTGGCCGGTGCGGCGGGGGCGGCTGGGGTCGTGCCGGCCCGGAGCGCCGCTCGCGCCGCGTCGCCCGGCCTCGGATCGGTGCGGGCAGGGTGTTCCGCCGCGGGCTCGGCCGGGCCGTCCGGGGCCTCCGCCGCAGTGCCGGCTGTCGCCTCCCCGGTCGCGTCTGTTGCCCCCTCGCCCGAACCTGCTGCCCCCTTGCGCTCGACGCCCGCGTGCTCCCGCACGGCACGCAGAGCACGACGGGCCGCCTCACGGGAAGCCACCGCCTCCGTCGAGCCCGGCACTCCCTCACCCATGCCCGGCGCCTCCTCGCTCCCGCCGCCCTTCCGCTCCCGTGCCGCCCGCAGGGCGCGGCGGGCCGCGTCGGCGGGGCGTGGGTTGGGGGGCGTCGCGGGGTGCTCCGGTGGGAGACTCATGGCGTCCTCCGGAGGGAGACCAGGTCGGACAGCTCGCGGTCGGTCAGTTCGGTCAGGGCCGCCTCGCCGGAGCCCAGGATGGCGTCGGCGAGGGCGCGCTTGGCAGTGAGCATCTCGGCGATGCGGTCCTCGACCGTGCCCTCGGTGACCAGGCGGTGTACCTGGACGGGCTGGGTCTGGCCGATGCGGTAGGCACGGTCGGTGGCCTGCTCCTCGACGGCCGGGTTCCACCAGCGGTCGAAGTGGATGACATGGCCCGCGCGGGTGAGGTTGAGGCCGGTGCCCGCCGCTTTCAGGGACAGCACCAGGACCGGGGTCTCGCCGTCCTGGAAGCGGTCGACCATGCGCTCGCGCTCCGGCACCGGTGTGCCGCCGTGCAGAAGGTCCACCGGGATCGCGCGGGCGGACAGGTGCGCGGTGATCAGGCGGGCCATGCCGACGTACTGGGTGAAGACGAGCGCCGAGCCGTCCTCGGCGAGCAGGGTGTCCAACAGCTCGTCCAGCAGGGCGAGTTTGCCGGAGCGGTGCGCCAGGCGGTCCTTGCGGGACTCCTCCTTCAGGTACAGCGCCGGGTGGTCGCAGATCTGCTTCAGGGCGCCCAGGAGCTTCAGGACCAGGCCCCGGCGGGCGATGCCCTCGGCGGTCTCGATGGCGAGCAAGGACTCGCGCACCACCGCCTCGTACAGCGCGGCCTGCTCGCGGGTGAGCGGTACCGGGTGGTCCGTCTCGGTCTTGGGGGGCAGCTCGGGGACGATGCCGGGGTCGGACTTCCTGCGGCGGAGGAGGAACGGCCGTACCAGACGGGCCAGGCGGGTGACTGCCTCCGCGTCCTCGCCGTTCTCCACCGCGCGCGCGTGCCGGGCACGGAAGGACTTCAGGGGGCCGAGGAGGCCGGGAGTGGTCCAGTCGAGCAGGGCCCACAGTTCGGAGAGGTTGTTCTCGACGGGGGTGCCGGTCAGCGCCACGCGGGCCGGTGCCGGGATCGTGCGCAGCGCCTTGGCCGTGGCCGAGTAGGGGTTCTTCACGTGCTGGGCCTCGTCGGCGACGACCATGCCCCAGGGGCGGTCGGCGAGCTGTGCGGCCGCCGACCGCATCGTGCCGTACGTGGTGAGGACGAAGCCGCCCTCGAGGCCGTCCAGGGTGCGGCCCTGGCCATGGAAGCGGCGGACGGGGACGCCGGGCGCGAACCGGGTGATCTCCCGCTGCCAGTTGCCGAGCAGGGACGCCGGGCAGACGACGAGGGTCGGCTCGGTGCGGGCCCGTTTCAGGTGCAGGGCGATGAGGGTGACGGTCTTGCCGAGGCCCATGTCGTCCGCGAGGCAGCCGCCGAGGCCGAGGGAGGTCATGAGGTCGAGCCAGGCCAGGCCGCGGAGTTGGTAGTCCCGCAGGGTGGCGTTCAGGCCAGGCGGCGGGTCCGCGGGGTGCAGGCCCGCCGTGAGGCGGTCACGCAGGGCCGCCAGGGCCCCTACGGGGACGGCTTCGACGGTCTCGCCGTCGACCTCGGCGCTGCCGGTGAGCGCCAGGGACAGCGCGTCGACCGGGTCGAGCAGGCCCAGTTCGCGCTTGCGGGCCTTGCGGACCAGCGCCGGGTCGACGAGGACCCAGCGGTCCCGGAGCCGTACGACCGGCCGGTGGGCCTCGGCGAGGGAATCCATCTCGGCCTCGCTGAGCGGGTCGCCGCCCAGCGCCAGCTGCCAGCGGAACTGGAGCAGGTCCTCGCTCTCGAAGAAGCCGGTGCCGTCGGTCGCCGAGCCGGGTGCCGGGCGGACCACGGCGGCGGCCGTCAGATCGCGCGCGAGGTCCCGGGGCCAGTGCACGGCGACCCCGGCGGCGGCCAGCCGGGCGGCCGCGACCCCGAGCAGCTCGCCCAGCTCCTCCTCGGACAGGGCGAGCACGTCGGGCACGTCCTGTTCGGCGAACCGGTCCAGGGGCGCCCACACGCGGGCCGCGCGCCGTACGGCGAGAGCGGCGTCCACGCGCGCGCGGGGGCCGAACGCCGTGTCGGCCTCACCCGCCCACAGGGCTGCCGCGTCGGCCACCAGGGTGGGGTCGGCGAGGCTGTGCACCTGCACGATCGCCGCCCCGGCGGCGCGCGCGCCGCCGCTCGCGCCGCTGTCGAAGACGGCGGACGCGGACAGGTCCAGACGGAGCGAGATCCGCACGCCCGCGTCCATGCCGGCGGCGACCTCGGCCGCCCACGCGTGGGCCTGGGGCAGGGCCACGGGCTCCCGGGCGGCGAAAGGCCGGCCGACGGTGTGCGGGGCGGCCGGGGTGCGCGGCAGGGTGTCGGCGACCGCGTCCAGGAAGGAGCGGACCAGGGCCTCCGGCTCGGGCAGCCGCAGCGGGCCGGGATCGGGGAGCGGCACGGCGTGGCCCTCCGGGGGCAGGGCCGCGGCCACCGCGCGCAGATGGGCGATGTCGTCGGGCTCCAGCGGGCCGGCCCGCCAGGCGTCATGGCCGCCCGGGGTCAGGCCCGGCAGCAACCGGCCGCGGGCGACCAGCCGAAGCGCGTGCAGCGCGGCGGCGCCCCAGCAGGCCGTCGCCGGGTGGGCGGCCGGATCCCGGCGGGCCCGGACCAGCAGCGGCAGGGCCTCGGCGAGCGGCAGGGACAGCGCGGGGACCTGCCGGCGGCGCACGCTCGCACCCTGGCGCCGTACGACGGTCAGTTCCCCGGTGTCGCCCGGGCCGGGCAGGGGGCCGCCGGCCGGGTCCCAGAAGGCGATGCGGCCCTCGCGCGGCAGGGGTGCGGGCAGATAGACCGACGCGAGGCGCACCGGGACCGGGCTTCCGGTCCCGGTGCCCTCCACGCGCTCGGCCACAGCGGCCGTGCCTGCGTTCATACGTCCTGCCACCTCCCGCCCGTGTGCCGGATCAGACGTCTTCGACTGTACGGGCGGGGTCTGACAATCGGTCCCGGACACCGGCCGGGGCCGGGGCTACGGCACCGTGCGCGAGACGACGTACACCATCGGACTGCTGGGGTCGGACATGTTCACGACCACGTCCTGGGTGGGCGCCGGGTTCTTCTGCGTGTGCGTGAGGCCCCACCAGGGGCCGGTACCGGTGAACTGCCAGCCGCTGACCTTCTGGTCGCGGGCGCCGACGGCGACGTCGCCCTTCTTCAGCTCGTCCCGGCGTGCCCCCATGGACTGCAGGAATGCGTCCAGGCCGGCCGCGTTGGTGCGGAACTGCACGTAGAGGCGGCTGGTCTTCCAGTTGTTCGTCTCGTAGGAGGCGATGGAGTCGGCGGGGCGCGGAACGGGCACCTGGTAGAGGCGGCGCTGCACCTTCGACGGAAAGCCCGGGGTGAGGCCGGTCGCCGCGTACTTGGCCTCCTTGTCCTTGCCGCTGTTGCGGCTCTGGTTGGCGGAGATCACCAGGTAGCCGGCCGGGACGCCGATGAGCAGGCCGATGATCAGCAGTGTCAGGGCCCGGCGTCTGGCCTTGTGCCGCGGGTTCTCGGCGGGCCGGCGCGGCTCGTCCGGCGGGGCGGCCTGGCGGGGCAGCGACGCGGTCATGCGGTGTCCCGATCGCGACGGGCCTGGGCGTAGCGCTCGTACCGTTCGTAGCGCTCCACCCGGCGGCGCTTGGCGCGGCGGAACCGGCGGGCGACCAGCCGGGCCAGGTCGGCGGCGCCGACCATGCCGGCTTCGGGGCCGAGCTGGGCGCGGGTGATGCGGGCCTCGGGGCGGTAGCCGCGGCCGGTGAGGTGGCGCTTGAAGGCGTCCCGGGCCGGGCCGATGAGCAGGTCGTCGGCGGCCGAGACCCCGCCGCCGATCACGAAGCAGGAGGGGTCGAGGGCGGCGGCGAGGTTGGCGATGCCTACGCCGAGCCACTGGCCGATGTCCTGGAGCAGTTCGACGCACATGGCGTCGCCGTCGCGGGCCAGCTCGGTGATCATCGGGCCGGAGATCTCGTCGATGTTGCCCTTGACGTGCTCGATGATCCCGTACGCCACCGGGGAGTCGGCGGCGGCCAGCTCCTTGGCCTCGCGCACGAGCGCGTTGCCGGAGCTGTACTGCTCCCAGCAGCCGCGGTTGCCGCACGGGCAGCGGTGGCCGCCGGGCACGACCTGCATATGGCCGAACTCACCCGCGACGCCGTACTTGCCGCGCTTGACCTGGCCGTCCTCCAGGATGGCGCCGCCGATGCCGGTGCCGAGCGTGATCATGACGAGGTGGTCCTCGCCGCGGCCGGCACCGAAGCGCCACTCCGCCCAGGCGGCGGTGTTGGCGTCGTTGTCCACGAGGACCGGCACGGAGAGGCGGCCGCTCAGCCGGTCGCGCAGCGGTTCGTTGCGCCAGGACAGGTGCGGGGCGAACAGGACGCGGTTGCGCTCCGCGTCGACCCAGCCGGCGGCGCCGATGCCGACCGCGTGCACGTCGTGCCGGTCGGACAGGTCCAGGACCAGTTCGACGATGGTGTCCTCGACGACCTTGGGGCTCTTGGACTTGTCCGGGGTCTCCGTGCGGAGCTTCTCCAGGATGTTGCCGTCGGCGTCCACGACGCCCGCCATGACCTTGGTGCCGCCGATGTCGATGCCGACCGTCGGCACACGGGGTGCGGTCAGGTGGGAGCGGCGCTCTCGTGTGCCCACGGTGCGCAGGACCGGGGCTCGGCGGGAGCCTATGGGGGCGGTGAGGTCGCGGTAGGTGCTCATCGTTCGTCGATTCTGCCTCACCGTGGGTATGGGTGCCGTACGGGGCGGGAGAGGGGCGGGGCCGGGGATGCGTCGTGGTGGATCACGCCCACGTGGGCGGACCGCACGTCGGCACAGCCCCGCACCCCCTAACCACGCTGCAGTTCGTGGCGCAGTGCGTCCAGGTCGGATCCGCCCGCCATCTGCTGCGTCAGTTCGTCCAGTGTGATCTCGTCGCGTGTGTAATTGCCCACCATCGTGCCGCGGCGGAGCAGGACGAAGCGGTCACCCACCAGGTACGCGTGATGCGGGTTGTGGGTGATCAACACGACACCCAGGCCCTCGTCCCGTGCCGCGGCCACATATTTGAGGACCACACCGGACTGCTTCACACCCAGTGCTGCCGTCGGCTCGTCGAGGACCAGGACCTTCGCACCGAAATGGACCGCCCGGGCGATCGCCACGCACTGGCGTTCGCCGCCGGAGAGGGTGCCGATGGGCTGGTCGACGTCCCGGAGGTCGATGCCCATGCGCAGCAGGGCCTCGCGGGTGGTGCGGCGCATGAAGTCGGTGTCCAGGCGCTTGAAGGGGCCGGCGCCCTTGCGGGGCTCGGAGCCCAGGAAGAAGTTGCGCCAGACCGGCATCAGCGGGACGACGGCCAGGTCCTGGTAGACCGTGGCGATGCCCCGGTCCAGGGCCTCGCGCGGGGAGGACAGGCGAGCCTCCTCGCCCTCGATCCGCAGGGTTCCGGCGTCGTGGCGGTGCAGGCCCGCGATCATCTTGATCAGGGTCGACTTGCCCGCGCCGTTGTCGCCGAGGACGCAGGTGATCTCGCCCGCGTGGACCTCCAGGCAGACGCCCTCCAGGGCGCGGACGTTGCCGTACTGCTTGGCCACGTCGGTCAGCTCGACCAGCGGCGTGCGCTCGGTGGTCTCGGTCATGTCGTCGCCTCCGCGCGTTTGCGGACCCAGGTGTTGAGAAGGGTCGCGAGGAGCAGCATCGCTCCGAGGAAGAACTTGAACCAGTCCGGGTTCCACTCGGCGAAGACGATGCCCTTGCTGGTCATGCCGAACAGGAGCGCACCCACCGCCGAGCCGACGGCGCTGCCGTAGCCTCCCGTGATCAGGCAGCCGCCGATGACGGCCGCGATGATGTAGATCAGCTCGTTGCCGACGCCCTCGCCGGACTGGACGGAGTCGAACGAGAAGAGCAGGTGCTGGCCGGAGATCCAGGCGCCGAACGCCACTCCCATGTAGAGGCTGATCTTGGTCTTGGCGACCGGGACGCCCACCGCGCGGGCCGCGTCCTGGTTGCCGCCGACGGCGAAGATCCAGTTGCCGGCGCGGGTGCGCAGCAGGATCCAGGAGGCGAGGGCGACCAGGCCCAGCCACCACAGGATCGTGACCTTGAAGTCGACGCCGCCGACCGTGAGGGTCGAGGCGAACACGTCGCGGGCGCTGGGGAAGCCCTCCATGTCGGCGATGGTCTTGGTGGAGACCGTGCCGTCGATCAGCTTGGTGAGGCCGAGGTTCATGCCGGTCAGCATCAGGAAGGTGCCGAGCGTGATGATGAAGCTGGGCAGCTTGGTACGGGTGAGCATGAAGCCGTTGAAGGCGCCGATGGCCAGGGTGACCAGCAGGGACACCCCCACGCCGACCCAGGTGTTCGCCGTCATCTGGTAGCTGAACATCGAGGAGACCAGCGCCGAGGACGTCACCAGGACGCCGGCCGACAGGTCGAACTCGCCGCCGATCATCAGCAGCGCCACCGGCACGGCCATGATGCCGATGGTCGAGGAGGCGTACAGGACCGTGCTGAGGCTGGCGGCGTGCAGGAAGCCGCCGGCGGTGAAGGCGAAGAAGACGAAGACGGCGAGCGCGCCGACGACCGAGCCCAGTTCCGGCCGGGCGAGGAGCTTCTTCAGCGGCGAGGTCTGCAGAATCCTTTCATCAGCCGTCTTCGGGACCGTCGTGCTCATCGGGTGCCCCGCTCGGTGTACTCGGCCAGCGCGGACGCCTGGTCCTTGGTGATGATCTGCGGGCCGGTCAGCACCGGCTTGCCGCCGCCGAGGACATCGGCGTTGTACTTGTACAGCCACAGCAGGTCGACGGCCTGGTAGCCCTGGAGGTACGGCTGCTGGTCCACGGCGAAGCCGAGGGTGCCGTCCGTCAGCTCGGCCGCGACCTTGGCGTTGAGGTCGAAGGTGTCGATCTCGGCCTTGCTGCCCGCGTCGTTCTTCGCCTTCACCGCGGTGTCGGCGTACGGCGCGCCGAGGGTGACGACGGCGTCGAGGGACGTGTCCGCCTGGAGCTTGGCCTCGATCGCGGACTGCACGTCGGGCATGTTGGTGCCGTTGACGTAGAGCTTCTGGAGCGTGCCGTGGAAGGTCTTGGCGACGCCGTCACAGCGCTGCTCGTGGCCGACGTTGCCCTGCTCGTGCAGCACGCACAGGGCCTTCTTCTTCCCGCGCTTGTTCAGCTCGTCGCCGACGGCCTCGCCGGCGACGGTCTCGTCCTGGCCGACGTGGGCGAGGGCGCCGAAGGCCTTGGACTCCGCGGAGCCGGAGTTCACCGTGATCACCGGGATGCCGGCCTTCTCGGCGCGGGCCACTGCGGCCTTCATGGCGTCCGGCTTGGCGAGGGTGACGATGATGCCGTCGACCTTCTTGTCCACCGCCGCGTCGACCAGCTGGGCCTGCTGCTGGGCGTCGTCGTCGTGCGAGTACAGGAAGTTGATGTTGTCCTTGACGGCGGCCTGCTTGGCGCCGCTCTGCACGATGTCCCAGAAGGTGTCGCCGTCGCCCGAGTGGGTGATCATCGCGAAGGTCCAGCGCGGGGTGTTCACCGCCGCCCTGCCCTGGGCCGCGGCGGCCTTGCGGGCGTCCTCGGCCCGTTTGCCGCCGGTGCTGCTGCATCCGGCGAGGGAGATGCTCAACGCCCCCGCCACCGCGATGCCTACCCAGGTCCGAAACCGTGCCACGAGGCCGTGCCCTTCTTGCTGTGTGCGTGCGTCCTGTGTTCCTGCGGACGTGGGGCCGCCGATCATCTCGGCGGCCCCAAAAACTCCAGTATCGAACACGGTGAACACTCATGACACAGCCGGGGCGAGGCTACGGGTCGTATTGTCCGGACATTGCGACGAACTCGGCCCCGGGGATCAGGGACGTACGAGCAGCTGGAACTCGAAGGAGTAGCGGCTCGGACGGTAGGTGTGATCGCCGAACTCGACCGCGCGGCCGGTGTCGTCGAAGGTGGTGCGCTGCATGGTGAGCAGCGGGGCACCCTCGGCCTCGGCGAGCCGCTCGGCCTCGGCGGCCGTGGCACCGCGGGCCCCGATGGACTGGCGGGCGCTGTGCAGGGTGATCCCGGCGGAACGCATCAGCCGGTACAGGCCGGTGGCCTCCAGCTGGCCGGTGTCCAGGTCGAGCAGACCCGGCGGGAGGTGGTTGACCAGGTACGCCATCGGTTCGCCGTGCGCGAGGCGCAGCCGTTCGATGCGGTGCACATCGCTGCCCTCGACGACGCCGAGCGTGGCCGCGACCGCGGCGGAGGCCGGCACGACGGTGTTGACCAGGACCTTGGTAGCGGGCCGCTGGCCGGCCGCCTCCAGGTCGTCGTAGAGGCTGCTCAGCTCCAGCGGGCGCTTGACCTGGCTGTGCACGACCTGCGTGCCGACGCCCCGGCGGCGCACGAGGAGCCCCTTGTCGACCAGGGACTGGATGGCCTGGCGGACGGTCGGCCGGGACAGGCCGAGCCGCGCGGCCAGCTCGATCTCGTTGCCGAGCAGGCTGCCCGGGGTGAGGCTGCCGTGCTCGATCGCGGCCTCCAGCTGCTGGGAGAGCTGGAAGTACAACGGCACCGGCGAACTGCGGTCCACACGGAGGTCGAGCGCGACGGTCGGGTCCACATCAGGTTTCGGCACGGGCCCGAGCGTAGTCGCGTGACGGGTTGACGGGAAGTTGTGTAGTCCGATTGTCCGGACATATGCATTGACAGCGCACGGGATCCACCCTCACTTTGATTCCATGCGCATCGGGGTCATCGGTACGGGCCGCATCGGCACCCTTCACGCGAGAACGCTCAGCCGCCATCGCGAGGTCGGCTCGCTGATCCTGACGGACGTGGATCCGGCGCGGGCGCAGGAACTGGCGTACCGGCTGGGCGAGACGGCGGCGCCGGGAGTGGACGAGATCTTCACCTGGGGCGTGGACGCGGTGGTGATCACCACCGCGACGGCGGCGCACGCCGAACTGATCGGCCGGGCGGCCCGCTCGGGTCTGCCGGTCTTCTGCGAGAAGCCGATCGCGCTCGACCTGCCCGGCACGCTGCACGCGCTCACCGAGGTGGAGACGGCCGACACGATCCTGCAGATGGGGTTCCAGCGGCGCTTCGACACCGGGTACGCCGGCGCCCGGGAGGCGGTGCGCTCGGGGCGGCTCGGGCGGCTGCACACCGTACGGGCGATGACCTGCGACCAGTCCCCTCCGCCGGCCGAGTGGCTGCCGCTGTCCGGCGGGCTGTTCCGGGACACGCTGATCCACGACATCGACGTGCTGCGCTGGGTGACGGGCCGTGAGGTGGTGGACGTGTACGCCACCGGCTCGGACGCCGGGCCCGCGATGTTCCGCGAGGCCGGCGACGTGGACACCGGTGCGGCCCTGCTCACCCTGGAGGACGGAACGCTGGCCACGGCGACCGCGACCCGGCTGAACGGCGCCGGCTACGACGTCCGCATGGAGCTGGCCGGGGAGCGGGACACGGTCGTGGTGGGCCTGGACGACCGTACGCCGGTGGCGTCCACCGAGCCGACCGGGCCACCGCCCGCCCTCCGGCCGTGGACGGGCTTCCTGGAGCGGTTCGGGCCCGCCTACGAGGCCGAGCTGAACGCCTTCGTCGAGGTGGTGCGCGGCGAGCGGCCCAACCCGTGCGACGGCCACGAGGCCCTGCAGGCGCTGCGGATCGCCGAGGCCTGCGAGGTCTCCCGGCGGGAGCGCCGGCCGGTACGGCTCACGGAGATCCCGGACCGGGTGCAGCCCTCGTACGGCTGATGCCCGGGGTCGCTCACCAGCGCACGGGCAGGCTCCGCATCCCTCTCATCAGCAGGCCCGGCAGCCACTCGCCCGGTGTGCCGTCGAGCGCGAGGCCGGGGGCGCGGCGCAGGAGGGTGCCGACGGCGATGCGGCCCTCCAGACGGGCCAGGGGTGCGCCGAGGCAGAAATGGATGCCGTGGCCGAAGGCGAGATGGCCGCGGGTGTCGCGGTGGATGTCGAACCGGTGCGGGTCGCCGAAGCGGTCGCCGTCGCGCTGGGCGGCGGTGAGGCTCACCACCACGTGCTCGCCCTTCTCGATCGCCGCGCCGGCGATCTCCAGGGGCTCGGCGGCGAACCGGTACGTGGCGCTGTGCACCGGGCCCTCGTAGCGCAGCATCTCCTCGACGGCGCCGTCCAGGAGGTTCATGTCGGCGCGCAGGGCGGCCAGTTGACCGGGGTGGGCGAGAAGGGCGTGGACGCCGTTGCCGATGAGGTTGACGGTCGTCTCGTGGCCCGCGACGAGCAGCAGGAAGGCCATGCCGCGCAGTTCCTGCGCGGAGAGCCGGTCGCCGTCCTCTGCGGTGGTGCGGATCAGATCGCTGAGCAGGTCGTCGGTGGGGCCGGAGCAGCGCTTGTCCTCGATCAGGTCGGTGAGGTACGCGCCGAGGCGGACGACCGCGTCGTTCGCCGTCTGCTCATCGGCCGGTGCGACCACCCCGGTGGACAGCTTGCGGAACTCCTCGCGGTCCATGTCCGGGACGCCGAGCAGCTCGCAGATGACGGTGATGGGCAAGGGGTAGGCGAGGGAGCCGATGAGGTCGCCGCGGCCCGCCGGGAGCATCTCGTCGAGAAGCTCGTCGGTGATCTGCTGGATCCGCGGGCGCAGTTGCTCCACCCGGCGCATCGTGAACGCGCGCGTGACCAGGGAGCGCAGACGGGTGTGCTGCGGCGGGTCGGTGGCCAGCAGGTGCTTGCCGACCATCTCCTGCTCCAGGATGGTCACGCCGATCTTGCTGGTGTCCTTGGCCAGCCGGAGGTCGGCGAGGGCCGCCCGTGCCTCCTCGTACCCGACGATCAGCCAGGCCTCGTCCGCCCAGCCCGGCAGCCGGACGCGGTGCACCGGGCCCCGCTCGCGCAGCCGGGCGTACTCCGGATGCGGGTCCGTGCGCAGTTCGTCCCCGAACTCTCCCAGGTCCACCACGTCTTGCCTGTCCATCGCTCCCCTTCCGGACTCCCCCGAGGCCCACCGGGCTCTCCCGGTACAGGGACAACGCCCGGCTACGGCCTTTAGTGCCCGTCCTCGTCGAGATGTCCCGCGTCGTAGGCGAGCAGGGCGATCTGGACCCGGTTGTTGAGGTCGAGCTTGGCGAGGATGCGGGAGACGTGGGTCTTGACGGTGGCCACGCTCATGAAGAGTTCGGCGGCGATCTGGGCGTTGGCCAGGCCCCGGCCGACGGCGACGGCGACCTCCCGCTCGCGGTCGTTGAGCACGGCGAGCCGCTCACGCGCGCGTGCCTGCCGGGAGTCGGCGGCGGTACCGGCCGCGTGCCGCATCAGCTGACGGGTGACGGCGGGTGACAGCACCGGTTCCCCGGCCGCGACCCGGCGTACCGCGTCGACGATCTCGGCGGGCGAGGTGTCCTTCAGGACGAACCCGGCGGCGCCCGCGCGCAGGGCGTGCAGCACCTGTTCGTCGGCGTGGAAGGTGGTGAGCACCACGACCTGCGGGGCGTCAGCACGCGCGCGTAGCCGCCGGGTCGCCGTGAGCCCGTCCACCGACGGCATGCGGATGTCCATCAGGACGACGTCGGGCCGGGTGCGCCCCACGAGCTCCTCGACCTCGGCGCCGTCGGCGGCCTCCCCGACGATCTCGATGTCCTCGGCCCCACCCATCATCAGCGTGAGTCCGGCGCGTACCAACGGGTCGTCGTCCACCAGGAGAAGTTTGATCGGCGTCATGGGCTCCAAGAAATCACGAGCGGGCAACGCGTCGCTCAGTTCCACGGCAGCCAGGCCCGGATCTCGAACCCGCCGTCGCCCGTGCTCCCGTGCTCCAGGCGCCCGCCGGCCAGGGTCGCGCGTTCCGTCAGGCCGATCAGGCCCTGGCCGGAACCGGGGACGGGCGGGGCGTCGGCCTGCGGCGGTGGGTTGGTGACGGTGATCGTGAGGCCGTCGCCGAGCGTGCCGGTGAGGCGGAGCGTGACCTCGGCGCCGGGGGCGTGCTTGCGGGCGTTGGTCAGGGCCTCCTGGGCGATGCGGTAGGCGGTGCGGCCGACGGAGGCGGGCACGGCGGCGGGGTCGGCGACGCGGTGGTCGAGCGTGATCTTCATCCCTGCCTCGCGGCACTCGGTGACGAGCGGGTCGAGCGCGGCGAGCGTCGGCTGGGGGCGGCCGCCGGCCGCGTCGTCGGAGCCGCCGGTGCGCAGCACGCCGATGATCTCCCGCAGGTCTTGGAGGGCCTCGTGGGCGCTCTCCCGGATGACACCGGCGGCCCGCACGACCTCCTCCCGGGGCGCGTCCGGCCGGAACTCCAGGGCTCCGGCGTGCACGCTGAGCAGGGTGAGCCGGTGGGCGAGCACGTCGTGCATCTCGCGGGCGATGTCCTCGCGGGCGAGGCGCTGCGCCTGCTCGGCACGCAGCCTTGCCTCGGTCTCCGCGCGGTGTGCCCGGTCCCGCAGACTCAGCATCAGCAGCCGCTTGGAGCGGACGAACATGCCCCAGCCGACGACGCAGACGGTGAGCAGCAGCGCGAAGACCAGGGAGGCCGTGTACCCCAGGCCGGTGTCGGGGCGCAGCCAGTAGTAGAGCGGTACGAGGGCGAGATTGGCGCCGGCGATCCAGGCGACGTAGCGGAACGGCCGGTGCACGGCGACGGTGAACAGGGCGGCCAGGGAGGCCCAGCCGGACGTCGAGGAGACGAAGGCGACCGCGATCATCGCGACGGCGAGACCGACCGGCCAGCGGCGGCGCAGCCAGACGGCGAGACAGGACAGGGCGCCCAGCACCACGTCGGCGACGACGAGGCCCTCGGGCACGTCCGGATGCCGCACCAGGGACACGGCGGTCACCAGATACAGCAGGCCGACCAGCAGGAAGCAGCTGGTGTCGACGGCCCAGTCCCGGGCCGTGCGTCGCGGCCGGCGTCCCGCGGGGGCCGCGTCCGGGTCCAGTTCCCGGACCACGGCGGACGGGAGCATCCAGCGGCGCAGCCCGTTGCCGGGGAGGGGGGCCGGACGGGGTCGGTCTTCACTCACAGTCGACAAATCTACGCAGCGGCCGGTGCCCGTGACGGCCCCGCCCGCGTGATCGGCTACCAAAGTCGCGGGCTCATCGACTTTCGGCGGCGCGGGCCCGGACGCCGCTCGCCCCGCGGCCCGGGGTAGGGGGGTGGCCGCGGGGCGAGGTTGCGGGTCAGACCTGTCGTGCTGTTCCCTCGGGTCCTGTCGTCCGGCTCAGCAGCCGAAGTCGATCAGGTTGAACGTGACGTAGTGATCGGAGGTGTAGTAGTCCTCCTGCGTCTCCTCGCCGGTGATGATGCGCCGGGTGCCGCGCGTGGAGGAGCCGGGGGTCTTCACCGTGTACTCGTGGTAGTAGCCCGACGACTGGCTGGGCAGGACGCCTTCACGGTTGGAGAAGACGGTGCCGTCCTGCGAGTACGGGTAGGGGCCGCCCTGGGCGATCAGGTCCAGCGTGTCGTGCGCCTGCGACGGCAGGGCGCTGTAGCAGATGCTGCCGACCGAGTCGGCCGCGGCGTTCGCCGTGGTGGCGGAGACGGTGCCGCCGACGACGAGGGCGGACAGGAGCGCGGCCGCGGCGCCGATGCGAGTGATGCGTGGGGGGAATCTCATGCCCTCATGATGACGCGCGTAGACGTTGGCATGTCAACGACAAAGTTGAAGATTTTCCGTTCAAGTCCGATGAGTTTTCAGGAAGTTAACCTGCCGTCCTGCGTCCCCACGCGGTCCCCACAAGCACCAGACCGCCGCCCGCGAGGCCGAGCGCGCCGAGCCGTTCCCCGCCCAGCGCGATCCCGGTCGCGGCGGCCCACAGCGGCTCGGTGCCGAGCAGCAGGCCGACCCGGGACGCGGATGTGCGACGTACCGCCCACATCTGCACGAAGAAGGCGAAGACCGTGCACAGCACGGTGAGGAACAGCAGCCCGGCCCAGTCCCGCGCGCCGAGGTCCGCCGCGACCTCCCAGGGCGCAGGACCGCCGGAGACGACCGACAGCAGGGCGAAGACGGCGACGGACGCGCCGAGCTGGACCGTGGTGAGCGGCAGCGCGTCGGCGCCCTGTACGGCCCTGATCCGGGACATGGCGAGGACGTGCACCGTGCGGGCGAACGCGGCGAGCAGCATCAGCACATCGCCGACCGAGGGCTGGGTGAAGCCGCCGCCCTGGGTGAGCAGGACGACGCCGAGGACCGACAGCAGCGCCGCGCCGAGGAAGGCCGGGGTGGGCCGGGTGCGCGTGACGGCGGCCTCGGCGAGCGGGGTGAGGACCATGGTGAGGCTGATGATCGGGCCGGCGTTGGTCGCCGAGGTGTGCACCACCCCGTAGGTCTCCAGCAGGAAGATCCCGCTCAGGATCAGCCCGAGCAGGGCGGCGCCGCGCCACTGGGCGCCGGTGAGCGAGCGCAGGGCGCGGCGTCCGGCGACGGCCAGGACGGGCACGGCGAGCGCGAAGCGCAGGACCAGGACGGCCAGCACCGTACGGGTGGTGGTGATGTCCTTCGCGGCGAGGTAGCTGGCGCCCCAGCAGACGGCGACGAGCAGGACCGGCAGGTCGGTGTGCCAGGCGCGGCGGGGCAGGGCGGCGGCGCCCGGTACGGCGATCGAGGACATACGGGCGGCTCTCCCGGTCTCCGAAGGAGTTGCGGAGACGTCGGCGGCTCGCGCGGGGCGGGATCACCGTACCGGCCGTGACGATCTTCGGCCAGGGTTCACGCGCTGCTCAGGCGTCTTTCGGGGAGTCAGAACGACCCGTACTCGGGGTCGCCCGCCAGGTCGTAGCTCTGGATGGAGACGCCCGCGCCGGTGACGCGACCGCCGGTGTGCCGGAAGCGGGTGGGGACCGTGCCGTCCGGGAACAGCCGGCGGCCGGTGCCGAGGACGACCGGGAAGGTCAGCAGGTGCAGGGTGTCGAGCAGCCGGAGGTCGATCAGGGAGCGGACCAGGGCGCCGCTGCCGTGCACCTGGAGTTCGCCGTCCGTGCGCTCCTTGAGGGCCTGGACCTCCTTGGCCAGGTCGCCGCCGATCACGGTCGTGCCGGACCACTCGGGTGTGTGGAGGGTGGAGGAGACGACGTACTTCGGGAGTGCGTTCAGCCGGGAGGCGATCGGGTCGGCGGGGTCGGTCTTCCCCGGCCAGTAGGCGGCGAAGATGTCGTACGTACGACGGCCGAGCAGGAACGCGCCGGCTCGGTCGAAGGCCTCGGTGGCGAACCGGCCGAAGTCCTCGTCGCCGAACGGATGGGTCCAGCCGCCGTGGACGAAGCCGCCGCTGAGGTCCTCCTGGGGGCCGCCCGGGGCCTGGTGGACGCCGTCGAGCGTCACGAACACGGTGGAGACGAGCTTGCTCATGGCGGGTGCCCTCTTCCGGGTGCGGGGTCTGCTGTCATCACCTCAGACCCCGCCGGCACCCGGAACTCATCGGTCAGCCGGCGTGCGTGGAGAACAGTCCGCCGGTCGGGCCCTGCTTGTCACCGCCCTGGGCCTTCTTCAGGGCGTTGGCGAGGCTCTCGATGGTGAGGGACTGCAGGATCACCCGGCCGTTGCCCTCCAGGGTGGCCAGGGACAGGCCCTCGCCGCCGAAGACGGCGTTCATGATCCCCTGGCGGTTGAGGCCGCCGACGCGCTGGACGCCGTACTGGATGCCCTCCTCGAAGGCGACCACACAGCCGGTGTCCACCTCGATCCGGCCGCCGAAGTCGGCGGGGTTGAGGTCGATGAAGTTGCCCGCGCCCGCGATGATCACCGTGCCGTACCCGGTGAACTTCTCCAGGACGAAGCCCTCGCCGCCGCTCATGCCGGTGCGGCCGCCGGCGAAGGCGATGCCGAAGTCGACGGTGGACTCGGCGGCCACGAAGGCGTCCTTCTCGGCGAACCAGGCGCGCGTGCCGTCGAGTTCCAGCGCGCGCATCTCGCCCGGGAGCACGCCCGCGAAACCGACCGTGCCCGCACCGCCCTGGGAGGTGAAGTACTGGAAGGCCAGCGACTCGCCCGCGAGCACGCGCTGGCCCACCTGCATGGCGGTGCCCATGGCCTGGCGCAGCAGGCCGCCCATGCCCGAGCCGCCGCCCTGCCCCTGCTGCCCGCCGTTTGCGGACGGGCCGGACAGCCGCGTGTCCATGGTCACGTTCGTCGTCTTGAACAGGAACTTTCCGGCCTCGCAGTACACGGTCTGGCCGGGCTGCAGGTTGACGACCGCCATCTGCATGGCGTTGCCGACGATCTCTTGCTGAAGGGTCACGTGGACAAGAACGCAGGAGGAGGACCGGAGAGTTCCAGGGATCCGTGAGCCGGGTCCGTACGGGTGACACGCGGGGCGCCCGGTGCTGTCCAGGCCGGGGCGCCCCGCGCGCGTGCGGGGTGGGTCAGCCGCCCAGTTCCTGGTGCCGGGCGGCGAGCCGGGCCGCGCCGTCCTCGGTCAGGGAACCGAACAGCCTGAGGCGGGAGATGCCGCCGTCGGGGAAGATGTCCACGCGCGCGTGGGTGCCGACGGCCGGGGCCGGGAGCACGAAGCGGTGGTTGGTGTCGGGCTGGAGGCGGGTGCGCGGCAGGATCTCGACCCAGTCGCCGTCCTCGCCGTCCTTGACCGAGACCGAGGCCCAGCCGGCGCTGTTGCCCTTGAGATAGGCGGTGTCGATCTCCACGGCGCGGATCTGCGCCTGCGCGACCAGCTGGTAACGGATCCAGTCGTTGCCCTGGTCGCGGCGGCGGCGGGTCTCCCAGCCGTCGTCCATCTTGCGGGAGCGGCCCGGCTGGATGGTGTTGGTGGCCGGGGAGTAGAAGAGGTTGGAGGCGTCCTCGACCTGGCCGCCGTTCTCCAGCGCGACCACGTCGAAGGTGCCGAGGACCGCGAGCCACTCGGGGTCCGGGACGACCTCGCCGTACACGCGCAGGCGGGCGATGCCGCCGTCGGGGTGCTGGTTGACGCGCAGGTGCGTGAAGCGCTGCTCGGCCGATACGGAGAATCCGTTCGCCGCGTGACCACCGACCGGGGTGCGCGGGACGATCGTCGTCCACTTCACGTCGTCGCCGAGCAGTTCCTCCGGGGACGGGGAACCGGGCACGGACGCGGCCTCGACCGAGACCGCCTGCGGGTAGTTGCCGCGGAAGTGGGCCGTGTCGACGACGATCCCGCGGATCACGCCGGGCGCGCCGAGGCGCACCAGTGCCCAGTCGTGGTCCTCGGCCGTCGGCCACGGGTGCTCGGCGGAGACACCGCGCCGGCGGCGGGTCTCCCAGCCGTCCATGATCTTGCCCTTGTGCCCGAAGTGCTCGGGGTCGAACTCGGCCCGCTCGGGCACCAGCAGGTTCTCGCGCTGGGCGAAGAACTCGTCGTTGGCGGCGACGACACCGGCGCCGAGCTGGCGGTCGGCGAGGTTGGCGTACTGGGTGAAGGGGAAGTCGGCGGTGCGGTAGTCCGCGTACGGGTCGCCGCCTCCGTAGGGGCTCGCGTCGCCGGTGAAGCTGGGTGTCGCCGTCACGGTGATCAGGGGTTCCTTTCTGCGCGTCGGCCGGTTGCGGGTGCGGGGGTGGCTTACTGGGGGCGGGTGAGCAGCGTGCCCTTCGGCTCCGTGAACTCGCCGCCGTCAACGATGCGTTCGCCGCGCAGCCAGGTGGACTTCACGACGCCGTACAAGGTCTTGCCGGCGTACGCGGTGACCCGGTTGCGGTGCTGGAGGGCGGCCGGGTCGACGGTGAAGGTCTCGTCCGGTGCGAGGACGGCGAAGTCGGCGTCGTGGCCGGGCGCGATGGCGCCCTTGCGCGCGTCGAGGCCGACCAGGGCGGCCGTCTGCGTGGACATCCAGCGGACGACGTCCTCCAGGCCGTATCCACGCGCGCGTGCCTCGCTCCATACGGCGGACAGGCTCAGCTGGAGGCCGGAGATGCCGCCCCAGGCGGTGGCGAAGTCGTCGGTCTTCAGGTCGGCGGTGGAGGGCGAGTGGTCGGTGACGACACAGTCGATGGTGCCGTCGGCGAGTGCCTCCCACAGCAGGTCCTGGTTGGCGGCCTCGCGGATGGGCGGGCAGCACTTGAACTCGCTGGCGCCGTCCGGGACTTCCTCGGCCGTCAGGGTGAGGTAGTGCGGGCAGGTCTCCACGGTGATCCGGACCCCCTCCGCGCGGGCGGCGCGGATGAGCGGAAGCGCGTCGCTGGAGGACAGGTGCAGGACGTGCACGCGCGCGTGGAGCCTCTTGGCCTGCGCGATCAGGGTGGCGATGGCCGTGTCCTCGGCGTCGCGCGGGCGGGAGGCGAGGAAGTCGGTGTACTTGGGGCCGCCGTGCTGCGGGGCGGCGGCGAGGTGGTGCGGGTCCTCGGCGTGCACGATCAGCAGCCCGTCGAAGCCGGCGATCTCCGCCAGGGACTGGGCGAGCTGGTCCTGATGGAGGTGCGGGAACTCGTCCACGCCGGACGGGGACAGGAAGGCCTTGAAGCCGAAGACGCCGGCGTCGTGCAGCGGGCGCAGGTCCTTCACGTTGTCGGGCAGGGCACCGCCCCAGAAGCCGACGTCTATGTGCGCCTTGTCGCGGGCCACGTCCTGCTTGGTACGCAGGTTCTCGACCGTGGTGGTCGGCGGGAGGGAGTTGAGCGGCATGTCGACCAGGGTGGTGATACCGCCGGCCGCCGCCGCACGCGTGGCGGTCCAGAAGCCCTCCCACTCGGTGCGGCCGGGGTCGTTGACGTGCACGTGGGTGTCAACCAGGCCGGGCAGCAGGACGTGGTCACCGACGTCCTCGAGCCGGGCCCCGGGCGGGACCTCGGCGTCGTACGGCAGGACGGCCGTGATCTTCCCGGCCGACACGGTGACCGTGGCGGCCCGTGTCCCTTCCGGAGTGATGACGCGCGTCGAGCGCAGGACCAGTTCAGCGTCGGACACCCGAACCCCTCTCTGTACCGCCGTTTTACGTTCCAGAAACGGGATTTACACCCACGTAACGGATTTCAACGTTCTGTTGAAGGAGTCTTCACTCCGACTTCTCCGCCGTCAAGGGGCACACTTCCGGACAACGTGTACCCCGCACCCACTCTGGACGTTTCCACAAAGCGGAATTAGAATTTCAGCAAGCAGAACGTAGCTACGTACAAGCAGGGAGTCAACCGGCTGCCGGGTAGGCTTCTGCCTTCCTGCCAGCCCCCGAAAGGAACGTGCCGTGCCGACGTCCAGCGCCAGCACCACCGACTCCACCAAGCCCTCCGCCGGGGGCGGTGTCCAGTCCCTGGAGCGCGCCTTCGACCTGCTCGAGCGGATGGCGGACGCGGGCGGCGAGGTCGGTCTGAGCGAGCTGTCCGCGACCAGCGGGCTGCCGCTGCCGACCATCCACCGGCTGATGCGCACCCTGGTCGCCTGCGGCTACGTACGCCAGCAGCCGAACCGGCGGTACGCGCTCGGCCCCCGGCTGATCCGGCTCGGCGAGTCGGCGTCCCGGCTGCTCGGCACCTGGGCGCGGCCGTACCTGGCCCGGCTGGTCGAGGAGACCGGCGAGACGGCGAACATGGCACTGCTGGACGGCGACGAGATCGTGTACGTGGCGCAGGTGCCGTCGAAGCACTCGATGCGGATGTTCACGGAAGTGGGCCGACGCGTGCTGCCGCACTCCACCGGTGTCGGCAAGGCACTGCTGGCGAGCACTCCCGATGAGGAGGTGCGGGCGCTGCTCGCCCGGACCGGGATGCCGGCCGCGACCGAGAAGACGATCACCACGCCCGACGGGTTCCTGGCGGCGCTGGAGGACGTACGGCGGCTGGGGTACGCCGTCGACGACAACGAACAGGAGATCGGGGTGCGGTGCCTGGCGGTGTCCGTGCCGGAGTCTCCGACGGCGGCGGCGATCTCCATTTCCGGGCCTGCCGGGCGGGTGACCGAGGCCGCGACCGAGAAGATCGTGCCGGTGCTGCAGGGGATCGCCGTCGAGCTGTCCCAGGCTTTGGCCAGTTCGGGCGCCTAGCCGTCCACGCGGCGCGGCCGCACAGCGCTACGGCCCCGCGCGCCTGAGGCAGGTCTGAGCACCCCGCACCCCTAAGCCCTCGGTGATTCCCCGAACAGGTCCACCGCCTCCCGGACCCCGCTCAGGCCCCTCGCCAGGGCGCTCACCGAACCGATCGCTCCCGCGATCAGCAACAGGGAGCTGCGCAGGCGCGGGATCTCCGGCGCGCCGCCGGAGGCCATCGCCGCCAGGGCCGCCAGTTCGTCCTCGGCGATGACACGGTCGGGAAACTCGGAGGGCAGGGCGGCGAGTTCGCGGCGCAGGCGGGCCACCGCGGTCCGCAGTTCCGCCACCCTCGGATCCTCGTCGCTGCCGATCACCGGTCTCTGCCCCAAGCTCCGCAACACAGGCCTCCCCCTCACACGCCGTCGTGCGCGGGTCAGTAAACGCCACCGTGTCCGGGAGCGCCACCGCGCGGACCGAAATTCAGCCCAAGGGAACCGGCCGCCGGGCTCCGCGTCGGGTATGCAGGACGCATGACGGACACACATCACGAGGAGGTCGCCGGACTGCTGCTCGCCGCCGGCGGCGGCCGGCGGCTCGGCGGGCGGCCCAAGGCACTGCTGGAGCACCGGGGACGGTTGCTGGTCGAACATGCCGTCGGTGTGCTGCGCGCGGTCGGGTGCGAGCGCATCCATGTCGTCCTGGGGGCGCGGGCCGACGAGGTCCGGGCGCGGGCCGGGCTGGACGGCTGTGTGCTCGTGGACAACCCCGACTGGGCCGAGGGCATGGGCTCCTCGCTGCGCGCCGGGCTGGCCTCGCTCGACGGTACGGCAGCGCGCGCGGCCCTGGTGAGCCTCGTCGACCAGCCGGGCATCGGGCCGGCCGCGGTGGCCCGGGTGCTCGGGGCGTACGAGGACGAGAAATCGCTGGTGTCGGCCGCCTACGACGGTGTGCGCGGGCATCCCGTGCTCTTCGGCGCGGCCCACTGGGCGGGCATCGCACACGCCGCCACCGGGGATCGCGGGGCCCGCGCCTACCTGAAGGAGCATGCGGCGCTCGTCCGGCTCGTGGAGTGCGCGGACGTGGCCGAGCCGTATGACATCGACACCGAGGCCGACCTGCGCCACCTTGAGTGAACGGGGTGGCACTGGGCGCCACCTTTCCTCGACTCAGAGAATCTCGATATCAACAAACCATTGAAGTTCCACGATGAGGAAACTACTATCCACTGTTCAGAAGCGCCTGCCCGCACAGTCGGCGCTGATTGCCCTATTCGTGCCTCTTGGCACGTGGTGCCACCGCTGAAGGAAGTGACAGCTCATGTCCGCACCAGCGCCGTCCCCGCTGGCCATCGTCGACGCCGAGCCCCTGCCCCGGCAGGAAGAGGTCCTCACGGACGCCGCGCTCGCCTTCGTGGCGGAGCTGCACCGGCGGTTCACCCCGCGCCGTGACGAACTCCTCGCCCGCCGGGCCGAGCGCCGCGCCGAGATCGCCCGCACCTCCACGCTCGACTTCCTTCCGGAGACCGCCGCGATCCGCGCGGACGACTCCTGGAAGGTCGCCCCGGCCCCGGCCGCGCTGAACGACCGGCGCGTCGAGATCACCGGCCCCACCGACCGCAAGATGACCATCAACGCGCTCAACTCGGGCGCGAAGGTCTGGCTCGCCGACTTCGAGGACGCCTCCGCCCCCACCTGGGAGAACGTGGTCCTCGGCCAGATCAACCTGGTCGATGCCTACACCCGGAACATCGACTTCACCGACCCGAGGTCCGGCAAGTCGTACGCCCTCAAGGCCGACGAGGAGCTGGCGACCGTCGTCATGCGGCCGCGCGGCTGGCACCTGACCGAGCGCCACCTCGTCGACGCCGACGGCACGCCCGTCCCCGGCGCCCTCGTCGACTTCGGCCTCTACTTCTTCCACAACGCCCAGCGGCTGCTGGACCTCGGCAAGGGCCCGTACTTCTACCTGCCGAAGACCGAGTCGCACCTCGAGGCCCGGCTGTGGAACGACGTGTTCGTCTTCGCACAGGACTACGTCGGCATCCCGCAGGGCACCGTCCGCGCGACCGTGCTGATCGAGACGATCACGGCCGCGTACGAGATGGAGGAGATCCTCTACGAACTCCGCGACCACGCCGCCGGGTTGAACGCCGGCCGCTGGGACTACCTGTTCTCCATCGTGAAGAACTTCCGGGACGGCGGCGCCAAGTTCGTCCTGCCGGACCGCAACGCCGTCACGATGACCGCCCCGTTCATGCGGGCGTACACCGAACTCCTCGTCCGCACCTGCCACAAGCGCGGCGCGCACGCGATCGGCGGCATGGCGGCGTTCATCCCGTCCCGCAAGGACGCCGAAGTCAACAAGGTGGCCTTCGAGAAGGTCCGCGCCGACAAGGACCGCGAGGCGAACGACGGTTTCGACGGCTCCTGGGTCGCCCACCCGGACCTCGTCCCGATCGCCATGGAGTCCTTCGACAAGGTCCTCGGCGACAAGCCGAACCAGAAGGACCGGCTGCGCGAGGACGTCCACGTCGAGGCGGCCGACCTGATCGCGATCGACTCGCTGGACGCGAAGCCGACGTACAACGGCCTCGTCAACGCCGTCCAGGTCGGCATCCGGTACATCGAGGCCTGGCTGCGCGGCCTCGGCGCGGTCGCCATCTTCAACCTGATGGAGGACGCGGCCACCGCGGAGATCTCCCGCTCGCAGATCTGGCAGTGGATCAACGCGGGCGTCGAGTTCGAGAACGGCGACACCGCCACGCCCGAGCTGGCCCGCAAGGTCGCCGCCGAGGAACTGTCCGACATCCGCCAGGAGATCGGCGAGCAGGCCTTCGCCGCCGGCCACTGGCAGGAGGCCCACGACCTGCTGCTGACGGTCTCCCTGGACGACGACTACGCCGACTTCCTCACCCTGCCGGCGTACGAGCAGCTCAAGGGCTGAGTCCCGCGGATGCGAGCGGCCCCGGGAGATCCCGGGGCCGCTCGGCCGTGTTCAGCCCAGGTGCACCGACCAGTCCTGTTCCGCGGCCGGCTTGCCGTGCAGGTCGGGGACGCGCTTGAGCCAGTCCGGGCGGTCCGCCCGGGTCTTCGCCGCGCGGACGCTCTCCTCGGCGGCGAGTTGCTCGCGGCTCGGGAAGTCGGTGGGCAGCCACTCGGCCGACAGGCGCACCCGGGCCAGGAGGTAGTCGACGTAGGCGGCGCGGACGTCGTCGGGCGTCGCGAAGCCGGCGTCCTCCGCCAGCCAGGCGTCGGGGACCTCGGCGACGATGCCCCGCAGCAGTTCCTCCGTGACCTTGGGGGCCAGTTCGGCGTCGGCCGCGCGGACGTCGGGGCCGTAGTGGCCGAGGGCGTGCTGCCGGAAGTCGTACTTCTTGCCCGGGGCCGTGGTGTCCCAGCGGTGGTGGAAGACGAGGGCGGCGCCGTGGTCGATGAGCCACAGGCGCGGCGGTACGGTGCCGAGCGTGGGCCAGACCATGAGGTTGGAGCTGTGCACCGTCCGGTCCACGTTGACGGTCAGCGCGTCCAGCCAGACGATCCGGCCCGCCTCCAGCGGGTCCACGGGGAAGCTCTTCGCGATCTCGGGCGTGAAGTCGGCGGCGCCCGGCAGATGGTCCATCCCGAGGTTCACGCCCACGCTCGCGCCGTGCAGCTCCCGGACCTCCTGGTGGGGCTCGTCCGCGGCGATCGCCGGGTCGAAGTGGACGAGGACCAGCTCCGGGAAGCGCAGGCCGAGCGCGCGGGCGAGTTCACCGACGATCACCTCGGCGACCAGCGCCTTGTGCCCCTGCGCCGAGCCGGTGAACTTCACCACGTACGTGCCGAGATCGTCGGCCTCGACGACTGCGGGGACGGAGCCACCGGAGCGCAGGGGTGCGATGTAGCGGGTTGCAGCAACCTCTCTCATACGACCAAGCGTGACAGCCGGGGAAGAACGCGCGTCAGTGGGAGTGGTCGGAAACGCAGTGGCTCGTGCAGTCCGCACGGCACTGCCGGCACGCGTACGGCGGCCGGGCACCGGGTGCGCCGCAGCGGCCGGGGCAGAGCTCCGGCATGGTGGCGCCCTCCCCTTCGCACACCGCGGTCTCGTCGTCCTGGGGGACGACCGGCCGGCGCTGGACCACGCGGCGCGCCCGGGCGTGATCACGGTCGTCGCGGCCGGGCAGCAGGGCCGGCTCGGCAGTTCCGCGCTCACCCGGCACCCGCGGGTGCTGCCGGTGGTCGCCCTACGACCGGCGGGGCCGGCTGATGAACCTGTCCGACCTGGGCGGATCGATCGACGCGAGGGGCATCGGCGGTCCGGGCAGTGCGGGGCCTGGGCGTCGACGGCCCGCCGCCGGGCGGACCGCGGTGATCCGTCGTCCACCGGCGTGCGCCGCCCGGGCCTGGTCCGCATCGTCGCGAACCTCGTGCCGGACGGCGGGTCGCGCCGTCCTCGCGCCCCTTGCGGGGCGCTCCGTCACTCGTCCTTCTTCTTTCCGGCCGACGCCAGCGTTCCGCCCAGGAGGGCCGCTCCCAGGGGCCACGCACGCATGTGCACCGGCAGCGTCACGGCGTGGTCCCCGACGCGCAGGAGCAGGCCCTTGGCCGCCAGGTCCCGCGCTGCGGCCGCGTGGCGCGGGTCGCGGGTCAGCTCGGTCCAGGCGCATCCCTCCAGGCCCTGGAGGAAGACCTCCGTGGTGGCGGGATCGTCGATGATGATCCGGTCGCAGGACTCGGGGCGCTCGTCCACGACGGACAGGAACGCCGGGCCCTTGCGGAAGTGGAGCAGGCCGAAATTGCGGGCGGACCGCCACTCGCCGGCGGACGTGGTCCCCCGCCCCGCCACCGTGATCGTCTCGGGGGCGGGCAGATGGTCGAGCCGTGGGATCAGGTCGAGCTGCCGCGCACCAAGGACCAGGGACCAGATGACGCGGGCGCCGGTCGAGGAGCATTCGCGGAGCAACGCGATGATCCGCGCGATCTCGTCACCGGGGAGCGCCGAGAAGTCGGCGGGCCGCGCCAGCCGCACTCCGGCGACGGGTACGCGGGGCAGCAGCGCCGCCAGCTCCGTGGCGGCGGGAAGCGCTTCCCCGTCGGCCCCGAGGGTCAGCGTCGCGGCCGCGGGCCGGCCACCGTCCGGTACGCGTGCCTCGTCCTCGGCCCGTGCCCTGAGTTCACCGATGTCCAGCAGCGTGCTCATCGACATGCCATGACCTCCTTGCCCTCGACCAGCTTCCGTCGGTACGGGTCGATCTCGAGCGCGACGCTGACGTAGCGCCCTTCGTCCTCGAAGGCCAGGCCGCGTTCGACGAAGTAGCGGAGCGTCTCCTCGATGTCCGCGTCCGCGACGACGTGTCCGCTGCCGGCCAGCCGTCGGCGTACTCCCTGGAGGCCGGCGCCCTGGAACATGCCGAGGTAGACGTTGCTCTGGACGTCGTCCAGCTCGATGACCTCCTCCGGCCAGCTGGCGCGGCGGTCCTCGATGACGACGCGGCCCCGGTCGTCGGTCCAGTAGGAGAGGGTGCTGTGCGGGTATGCCTTGGCCCATTCCTCGCACGCCTGCTTCATCTCGTCCTCGATGGACCCCGAGATTCCCTGGACGCTGGTGTCGAAGAAGAACACCATGTCGTACAGCTCGTTCCGGGGGACCTGGTAGATGAAGTCGTAGATCTCGGACGGACGGCGGAACATGAATCCCTGGCTGGGATCCTCGAAGTAGGGGCTGAACCGCTCCAGCGCGATGCGCCAGGCCCCGGTCGGCGGTTCCAGGTGTTCGAGCGTGGCCATTTTTCCGAGCAGGGCGCGGTAGTCGTCCTCTGTCTCGCCGGGGAAGCCGTAGAGAATGCTCCAGGTCACGTTGAGACCGAGATCCTGTCCGTCGCGCAGCATGCGTACGTTGTGCGCGGCGCTGACGCCCTTGTCCATGAGGCGCAGCACATGACTGCTGAGGCTCTCGATACCGGGCTGTACGAACAGGACGTTCGCTTCTTTCAGTTTGCTCAACTGCTCCCGGTTCATGTTGGACTTGATCTCGTAGTGGATGCGCAGATCACAGTCGAGGGCGGCTATCTCCGGCATGGCCGTGTTGAGATATTTCAGGTCCAGGATGTTGTCCACCATCACCATGTCGAGGACCTGATGGCGCTCGGCGAGATCCCGGACTTCCTGGGCGATCCGTTCGGGGGCCTTGCTGCGGAAATCGATGTTCGATCCGTTCAGGCCGCAGAACGTGCACTGGTGGGCCTCTCCCCACCAGCAGCCTCGGGAGGTCTCCAGCACCAGCATCGGGCTGACGTGGTCCCGGAGGGAGGAGTCGGCGAGCGCCCGGAAGTAGGCGTCGTAGTCGGGCGCGGGCACCGCGGCGAACGGGATGGCGCCCTGGGCCGGCGGGTTCACCACCGTCTGTCCGTCGTCCCCGCGCCAGCTGAGCCCCGGGACGTCGGCGACGCTCCTGCCCTTGGCGATGCGGTTGAGCAGCGCGGGCAGGGCACGCTCGCCCTCGCCGCTGATCACGTAGTCGAGCTGCTCGAAATTCCGGTGCAGGGCGGGGCCCTGCGCTCCGTCGCAGTTACTGCCGCCGAGTACCGTGCGGATGCCGGGTGCGCGCCTCTTCAGCTCCCTGGCCAGGGCGAGGGACGGCACGTTCTGCATGAAGGTGGTCGTGAACCCGACGACGTCCGGCGGATCGGCGGCGATCTCGGCCGCCAGGTCCCGGACGAATCCCCGGGCGTACCTGTGCATCTGCACGGGAAGCGCAGGGTCGATGTCCCGTTGTTCGAGGAACGCGGAGTACTCGTCGGCCATATGGCTGTCGACGTCGTACAGCGCCGAAGTGAACACCCAGTCGCCCACGCCGTGGAACACCTGATCCGCGATGTTCCCGTAATCCGACGTCGTGATGGAGCCGTCGCTCTCCCGCATCAGGTGTTCGGCCCAGCCGAGGTTGGCGTACAGCACGTCGACGGTCCAGTCGGCGGCGTTTCTCCGCACGCACGGCCCCAGGATTCCCAGTGCGCTGGACGGTGTGTCGAGCCCTTGCCACGGCATGGCGATCATCAGGATTTTCACAGGATGCCTACCCTAGGAAGTCTGCGAACTGCAGGGGGACGGGCAAATGAAAGCTGTCCCGAGATTACTCGGAAGAAGCGGGCGCGGAATACGGCCGGGAGTGAATTCGAGCAGCACTCCGGCCGCATTCCAGACGTCCTAGAACCAATTCCCGCGGGCTGCCCCGCCGAGCGCTGTCAGCAGTGCTCGATGCGCCTCGGCCTCTCCCACGGAGATCCGTACGCCGTACCCCGGGCAGGCCCGGACCCGGACCCCTGCCGTGGCCGCCGTCCGGGCGAGGGACTCGGCGGCCGAAGGGAGCGGGAGCCAGACGAAGTTGGCGCGGGACGGCAGGACCGGCAGCCCCAATTGCCTTAATGCTGCGGTCAGTTCCTCGCGCGCGGCGGTCACCGCAGCCAGGCGTTCGCGTAGTTCGGCCGCGCTGTGCAGGGACAGGATCGCGGCCTGTTCGGCGATGTGTGTCACGCCGAACGGCAGCGCCGTCTTGCGGACGGTGGAGATGACCTGCCGGGGTCCGGCCGCGTATCCGACCCGCAGACCAGCCAGCCCGTAGGCCTTGGAGAAGGTGCGCAGCACCACGGTGTTGCCGTGCGCGCGCATCACCTCCGGCGTGCCCGGGGGGTCACCGCCCCGGTCGAACTCCACGTACGCCTCGTCCAGGACCGTCACCACGTGGTCCGGAAGTGCGTGCAGGAAACGGTGCAGCCGGTCGCGGTCGATCACCGTTCCGGTCGGATTGTGCGGGGAGCACAGGATCACCACCCTCGTCCGCGCACCGACCGCGGCCCGGATCCCGTCGAGATCGTGCTCCCCCGACGACGTCAGCGGGACGTGGACGCCGGTGGCGCCGGAGATGGCGACCAGCAGGGGATACGCGTCGAACCCCGGCCAGGCGTAGACGACTTCGTCGCCCTCGCCGCACAGGGCGAGCAGGATCTGCTGGAGCACACCCGCGCTGCCGGGGCCGACCGCCACCTCGTCCGCGCGAAGGCGCAGATGACCGGCGATCTCCTCGGTCAGGGCCCGGGCGGTCGGGTCGGGGTAGCGGGCGAGCCGGGTCAGGCCCTCCTCGATGACGGCGAGCGCGGTGGGCAGTGGGGGAAGAGCCAGTTCGTTGCTGGACAGGTCGAAGGTGACGGGAGAACGCCCGGCGGCCGCCGACTCCGTGGCCCGGTAGGCGTTCACCTCGCGCAGGGTGCCGCGTTCTGCGAACCTCACGTTCATCGCTCGGACTCCTCGTGAGTGCCGGTCGGGTGTCAAAGAGTCCGTTCTGTCAGCGACGCCCGCGTGGCGAGCAGTTCGTAGAGCGTCTCGTGGACGGGTGCGGTCCTCCCCGCCCGGGCGGCGAGGCGGACGGCGGCCCCGGTCCAGGCCTCCAGCTCCGACGGCCTGCCCGCCAGGATGTCCCGTTGCAGCGAGGTGGTGACGTCGGCCGACTGCCGGTCCATGAGTCCTGCCGCCCGCTCCACGGCATCGTCCGGCAGTGCGATCCCGAGTCCGAGGGCGGTCTCGTGGATCTCCCGCATGCCGGCGATCAGCAGTCCGCGGGTGCCGGGGCGCGAGCGGAGTTCGCCGACGGTCGCGCCGCCGGTGGCGGCTCCGAGGCTGCCGATCGGGACCAGCAGCAGGAACTTCGCCCACAGCTCGGCCCAGATGTCGCTCGGCTCCGTCGCCGTCATCGTGGCGGCACTGAGCAGTTCGCGCAGTCGCAGCACCCGCTTGGTCACGTCGCCGTCCCACTCGGCGAAGCCCAGCGCGCCGGGGGGACCCACGTGTCGTACCTCGCCCGGGCGGATCGTCGTGGCGACGACCCTGACCGTGCCGGGAAGGACCCGGTCGCGGCCGATCGCGGCCGCGACCTGCTCGGGTGCCTCCACCCCGTTCTGCACGGTGACGACGGCCGTGCCCGCACCGACCAGTGGGGGCAGCGCGTCGACGGCCGCCGGCAGCTGCGAGGTCTTCACGCAGAGCAGGACGTAGTCGACCTCGCCGAGGTCGTGCGGGTCGTCCGACGCCCGCACCTCGGGTATGACCTCGTCGCCGGAGCCGGCGACGACGCGCAGCCCCTGTCGCCGGAGCGCGGCGAGGTTCTCGCCGCGCGCCAGGAAGCGCACATCGTGCCCGGCGGCGGCGAGCCGGCCGCCGAGATAGCCGCCCACCGCGCCGGCGCCCACCACGGCGATGCTCGGACCGTCCGCTTCCCCGGTCACCGATTCCCTGGTCATCGATTCCCTGGTCATCGGGGCAGCCGCTTTCCCACGCGCAGGGGCAGGGACTCCAGACCCCGGCTGAGCGAACTGTCGGAGAGCCAGGCGATCTCCTGTGGCGGCACGGCGAGTTCGAGCCTCGGCAGCCGGCGCAGCAGCGTGGAGAAGGCGATCTCGCCCTGGAGCCGGCCCAGCGGGGCACCGATGCAGAAGTGCGGGCCGTGACCGAAGGACAGGTGCCGGTTCGGTGACCGGGTGACGTCGAAGCGTTCCGGGTCGTCGTACACGTCGGGATCGTGGCCCGCGCTGGACAGCGACAGGTGGACGAAGCTGCCCTTGGGGATGTCCACTCCCCCGAGGTGCATGTCCTCGGCCGCGATCCGCATCGAGGCCCAGGCGGCCGACCCCTCGTAGCGCAGGATCTCCTCGATCGCGGAGGGAATCAGTTCGGGTCGGGCGCGGAGCAGGGCGAGTTGCCCGGGATGGCGGAGCAGCAGGGCCGTTCCGTTGCCGAGCATGTTGGCCACCGTCTTGTGCCCGGCGATGATCAGCAGCAGCAGCGTCGACAGCAGCTCCTGTTCGCTGTACACACCGGCGTCCCTGGCCCTGATGATCTCGCTCAGCAGGTCGTCGCGCAGGTCCTTGCGCCGCTCGGCCACCAGCTGGGTGAAGTAGTCCGAGAACTCCTCGCTGGCCGCCTTCAGTTCGGCCTCGTCGTGCTGCAGCGGATCCTGGCTGAGGACGTAGCTCCACTCCAGGAACAGCGGCCGGTCCGCCATGGGTATCCCCAGGTACTCGCAGATGACGGTGAGCGGCAGCGGCAGCGCGAATTCGGTCAGCAGGTCGATCTCACCGTTCTCCGGGAAGGCGTCGATGAGGTCGTCGACGATGGCCTGGACACGGGGCCGGAGCCGGGCGACCCGGGACGGCAGGAACGCGCGGCTGATGGGCTTCTTCAGCCGGGTGTGCTTGGGCGGGTCGGCGAAGCCGAGGTTGCCCACGACGAGCAGGCTGTTGGTCACGGCCCGGTGCCGGTAGCGGGCGGGCAGGTTCTCGACCTGCTTGGACAGGCGCGCATCGCCGAGCGCCTCCTCGACGACCTTGTTGCCGAGGACCGCGTACGCCTCGGCGCCGGGCGGAACGTCGATCCGGTGCACCGGGCACCTGGACCTCAGCTCGGCGGCCGCCGCGTGCGGATTCGCCCCGGGCTGGGTGAAGAATTCCGTGGGAATGACGTCCGTCATCGTGACTCCTCGATTCGTGCCGTTCCGCTGCCGCCCGCGACCGCCGGCACGATCCAGATGACGTCCTGGTTCTCCACTTTCGTCTCGAGCCCGTCGAGGCCCCTGATGTCGTTGTCGTTCCGGTAGACGTTGACGTAACGCTTCACGGACCCTTCCTGGTCCATCAGCCGATCCAGTACGCCGGGACACTCCCGGTCGACGTCCACCAGTACGTCGCGAATGTTCTCGCCCTCGCCTGGCAGCTGCCTCCGGCCTCCGGTCAGCACATGGAAAGCGGCGGGAAGCTTGACGGTCACGGTCGGCACCGAAAGGCTCTTGCCGACACTCTGCACGACGTTCGTCATTTCTTTTCCTCCCTCATGCGACGGAAAATTCCTGGTGGATCGCCGACGGGATCCGGATGTCGAGCCTGCCGCAGTGCTCCGGACCGGGCCGCCAGCCCGCTACCCGGTGCGCCATACCGTCACCGGTCGACCGGACGTACCAGATCACGTTGACCGGCCAGCAGGACTGGCGGAAAAGGTATTCGTCCATCCGGGTCGGGTGC
Organism: Streptomyces sp. MMG1121; assembly: GCF_001280015.1. Classification (GTDB taxonomy): domain Bacteria; phylum Actinomycetota; class Actinomycetes; order Streptomycetales; family Streptomycetaceae; genus Streptomyces. The sequence goes on along the minus strand of NZ_LGDV01000107.1, from coordinate 42,651 downwards.
TCACTCAGTTCCTGGAACCGTTCGTGCGGCGGGCCGATTTCGTGCCAGTTGGGATGCGAATGGATGGAGCCCATCAGCTCCAGACCGTTCGCGGACTGTTCCATGACGGCCCGCAGGACGCCCTTCTCGTCGGACCAGAATCCTCGCCCCGGGTTCCGGTACACCTCGCCGAACTGCGGGGCGATGGTCCCTTCGAATTCGGCGATGACGCTCTCGTCACGATCACGGACATTGGGCACGAATTCGATGTGGCTGATCGTGATCTCCGTGGCGTCCGACCGTCCGAAAAGGAGACCCGACGCACGCGGCAGATGGCTGGGCACGCCGTCGGCGTCCCGGCTGTCCAGACATTTCTGGGCTTCTCGCACGGCGTTGTTCATAAAACGTCGGGCCGGTTCGGGTTCGAATCGGACGGTCTCCGGCAGGTCGCCGTACAGTCCTGTCACCTGTGCCTCCCCAGCTGAACCACGGTCGAGCTGACCTCAAACGAGGGTGTCCCGGGGACCTCGAATCGTTCTCGAGGGTTCCTGGATCGCTCTCGAGGGGTCCTGGACCGTTTGTGAGGCGTTTCTGTGGGGAGCGCACACGAAGAGGCCCGGCCCCGTGACGTACGGGACCGGGCCGGGGTGGCGCGGGCGCGTCAGTAGTGGCTGTTCATCGCGGCCCGCACCTCGGCGAGCGTGGCGTCGGCCACGGCCCTGGCGCGCTCGTTGCCCTCGCGCAGCGTCCGCTGCAGGTAGGCGCGGTCCTGTGCGTACTCGGTGCGGCGGGCCCTGATCGGCGCCAGATACTCGTTGACCGCCTCGGTCACGGTCTTCTTCAGCGCGGCGGCGCCCGCGGAGCCGATGCCGGCGGCCACGTCCTCGGGGGTCCGGTTCTGGCAGAGGGCCGCCAGCAGGAGCAGGGAGGACACCTCGGGGCGGTGCTCCGGGTCGTAGGTGATGTGCCGCTCGGAGTCCGTCTTGGCGCCCTTGAGCAGCCGGGCCGTCTCGTCGGCGTCGGAGGCCAGGGTGATGGCGTTGCGGCGGCTCTTGCTCATCTTGGTGCCGTCCGTGCCGAGCAGGAGCGGTGCGTTGGAGAGCAGGGCGTCGGGCTGGGGGAAGACCGGAGTGCCGTTGCCGTAGCGGTCGTTGAAGCGACGGGCGATGGTGCGGGTGACCTCGAGGTGCGGGAGCTGGTCCTGGCCGACCGGCACCAGGTTGCCCTTGCAGAAGAGGATGTCGGCGGCCTGGTGGACGGGGTAGGTGAACATCAGGCCGCTCACCGCGGACTGGCGCGAGTGGGCGATCTCGTCCTTGACCGTGGGGTTGCGGCCCAGTTCGGCGACGGAGACGAGGCTGAGGAAGGGCAGCATCAGCTGGTTGAGGGCGGGGATGGCGCTGTGCGTGAAGATCGTGCTGCGCGCCGGGTCCACGCCGATGGCGAGGTAGTCCAGTACGAGGTCCTCGACGTGCCCGGTCAGGTTGTCCGCCACGTCGCGGTCGGTCAGGACCTGGTAGTCCGCGATGATCACGAACGTCTCGACGCCGAGGTCCTGGAGCCGGACGCGGTTGTGCAGCGTGCCGAAGTAGTGTCCCAGGTGCAGGCGGCCGGTGGGGCGGTCGCCCGTCAGCATGCGGAATCGTCCGGGGTCCTTGAGGATCAGTTCCTCCAGCACCGCACTGCGGGCCTGCGCGGCGGAGGTCCCGAGCGAGTCGGCGGAGGGACCTGCGGCAGTGGCGTCGGGGCCAACGGCCTGGGGCGTGGTGTTCACAACGTCTCCTGGTGGGTCGGTCTCGCCGTCAGAATGGCACGGGCCCTGGTCCAGGGGGACGCAGAAGGGCCGTCCTTCCGAACGGCCCGGTCATGCACGCGAGTCGGCCGCTCCTAACCGGAGCGCCACCAGCTCAGACATGACGAAAGATGCATGCGCACAGCATAACGTCCGGCCCGCCCGAGCGTCGGCAGATCGCCGGGCCCGGGCGGGTCAGCCGCCCGCGAGCGGGTTCGGCAGGGGCAGATAGCGGGCGTCCGCGCCGTCCGCGCCTGTCCAGCGCAGCAGCAGGTTGGTCTTGCCGGGCAGCGTGCGCGAGGCGAGCAGGGCGGGGATCTCGGGCAGGGCGTGCCGGGCGAGTTCGCGGCGGGCGGCGGGCCAGGGGTCGAGGCCGGGGTGGTGCTCGGCGAGGGCCGCGGCGATCTCGGTGAGGTGGTTCACCACCAGGCAGTACACCAGCCGCTCCCAGCCCGCGGCGCGGGACACGTCCGGCAGCAGCTTGACGCCCTCGGCGTCCCGGAACAGCGCCTGCACGGGGGTGCCGGCCGCGTCCACGGCGACGAGCGTGTTCTGCAGATGGGCCTCGACGACGACCCCGTGGGCGTCGAACGCCGTGAGGGCGGGCGGCACGACCTGGCGCAGATACGCCTCCCACCAGGCGGCCGGATCGGCCGCGGCGGCCAGCGGGCTGCCGTCGAAGCCCTCGGCGAGTCCGGCCGCGAGCAGCGGGGTGGCGCCGGGCGGGAGGTGGCCGCGCAGACCGTCGCGGACGAGCACCGCCAGTTCCTCGAAGGCGAAGGCGGCCGTACGGTAGCCGCGGTCGCTCAGCCAGGCCGCGGGCGGGCCCATGGCCGCGAAGGCGCGCCCGGCGGCTGTGTCGGTACGGCGCAGTCGCCGCAGGTCGTGGCGCCACAGGCGGCGGATGTCGTTGGTGATCCGCGCATCCAGGCTGAACTTCAGGAAGAGGTCGCGCCGGGGTGCGTAGACCGTGCGGATCGCGGCCGTCGGCCAGGCGTCGAAGGCGGTGACGCCGAGCCGGACCAGACGGCCGTCGGCGAAGGCCGGGGCGAGCTCGCGGGCGACCAGGTCGAGCTGCCAGGGATGGGCGGGCAGCAGCCGGTAGCCGGGCGGGGCGGTGCCGAGGGCGTCCAGGGCCCGGGTGTCGCCCTCCTCGGCGACCTGGTCCTCGCGGACGCCGAGCAGCACGAGCGGGAAGCGGGCGTACGCCTCGGGGGCGTACGGCAGCCAGGACGCGACCGGGCCGCCGCCGCGCGCCTTGGGGGCCGGGTGGTAGGGGTGGCCGGTGATCAGGGACTGCTCGGAGCGCAGATAGGGGTCGGCGGGTGCGGTCGCCCCGGCGCGGGCGGTGAGCAGCGCGGCGACCGCGTCCCGGCTGTCGACCATCTCGGCGGGCAGGTCGCCGCCGGGCAGCCCGGTGCGCCGGCGCAGCTCCTCGGCGACCAGTTTGACCAGTTCGGTATGGCCGAGGGGGTGCCAGATCCCGGCCGCGCGGACCTCGGGGTCTGCGGGGCGCCGCCCGGCCCGTACCCGCAGCAGCCGGCCGCTCGGCAGCCGGTGGACCCGGTGGTGACCGGGGCCGGGGGCCTCGGCCGGGTCCGGGTCCGGGCCGGGGAGCGGCTCGGCCACCTCGCGCAGCAGACAGTTGAGCAGGGGCGCGGCCGCGTACGCGTCGGCGCGGCGGCCGACGGCATCGGTGGGGGGTGTGAGGTCCACGCGATCCATTCGTTCTTCGTCCTGGGGGCCGAACACGTCGTCCACGTCGTCCATTGTCCCGCGGTGGCCTGCCGGGCGTGCGGCCGACGGGGATTTCCCGCCGGTCCCGGAGGCCCTCGGTCCGCCGCGGGGTGCGTCCGGGAGCCGGTCGCGATCAGTATGTCTGTCGTACCTCACAATCGTGCCTCTGGCCCGTGCCCCGCGTACCCGAGGAGCCGACCGTGCACCGTTCCCCCGCCGCCGAGGCCGAGATCGCACAGGAGCTGGCCGCCGTGCGGCCCGCCCTGCTGCCCCGGTACTCGGCGGAACTGCCGGGCGCCCGCGCCGCCGTGCTGACCCGTCTGTGGCGGGCGCTGGCCCATGAGCCGCTGCCGTGGATCACCGGCCGGGTGCGCGGGGCGCACAGCCTGGCCCTGCGGCTGGCCGACGGCCGGACGCTGTACGGGCCGCACGCGGATCCGTACGCCACGAGCGCGTACGTCACCGGCGTCCGCCTCGGCCGGGACCGGCACGTCGATGCGGCCGCCCTGATGACCGCGCTCGCGGTGCCGCACGCCGACGCGTTCGCTGCCGAACTGGCGCACAGCACGGCCTCGTTGGCGCTGTCCCGGGCCGACGCGGATCACCCGAAGGAGTGGCCCGTGGGGGTTCCTCCGGCCGAAGGCCGGGGCAGGGACTGGGAGTGGGAGCAGCGGGTCACCGACGGGCACCCGTACCACCCCAACTGTCGTTCCCGGCCCGGTTTCTCGGTCGCTGAGCAGCTGGCGTACGGCCCGGAGCACCGGCCGGTGGTGGAGCTGGGGACGGTACCGGTGCCGGCGGCCGCGTGCCTGGTGGGCGGCGACTGGCCGGCGGAGCTGCGGGACGGTCGGCAGCTCCTGGTCCCCGTGCACCCCTGGCAGGCCGCCCACGTCCTCGACCGCCCCGCCGACGCCTGGCTGCCTGCCCATCCCCTGCTCTCCCTGCGGACGTTGGCGCTGCCCGGCGGCCCGCATGTGAAGACAGCGCTGAGCACCCGTCTGACGTCGTCGGTGCGGGACATCTCCGCGTATTCGATCCGGTCCGCCGGGCCGCTCAACGACCTGGCCGAACAGCTGGTGGCGCACGGCGAAGGCCTGCTGCACATCACCCGCACGCTGGGCGCGGTGACGGCCGGTTCGCCCGGTCTGGCGGCGCTGCTGCGGGAGTCTCCCGAGGTGTACGCGGGTCCGGGCGAGCAGGTCCTGCCGGTGGCCGCGCTTGCCCTCACCGGTCTGCCGGACTCCCCCGACTGGCTGGCCGCGTTCGCCCGACTGGCGCTCAGGGTGGGCCTGCGCCTGCTCGACCTCGGTGTGGCCCTGGAGGCGCACGGCCAGAACCTGCTGGTGATCCTGGCGGCCGACGGCACTCCCCGGCGGCTGGTCTACCGCGACCTGGCCGACATCAGGATCAGCCCCGCCCGGCTGACCCGGCACGGCATCACCCCGCCCCCGCTCACCGGACGTCTCGTCACGGACGACGAAACCACCTTGCGCCGCAAGCTGTTCGGCTCCCTGGTGGCGGGCGCCCTGGCCGCCACGGCGGGCTCGGCCGCGCCCCTCGCGGCGGCCCTGACCGCCGCCGTCCCGCACCTTCCGCCCACCCCCGACCTGTCGGCCCTGCGCGAAGCACCCGTGCCGGTCAAGGCGTTGACCCTGATGCGGCTGTCCCCGCAGGCGTCCGGGGACCAGTGGACGTCGCTGCCGAACCCGCTCGTTTTGGAGCCCGGAGCCTCTGATCAATAGGATCCGGCGATGATCAGAAGACAACGGCTGGCGGCGGGAGTCTGCGCTCTGCTCGCCGCCCTGGCGGCCGGGATCGCGTTTCCCGGCGGGGCCGCCGCCGACGAGACGCAGGCGACCGCCCCGAAGGTCGAACTCGTGCTGGACGTCAGCGGTTCCATGAGCGCGCGGGACATCGACGGCGGTTCCCGGATGGCCGCGGCGAAGCAGGCGTTCAACGAGGTGCTGGACGCGACTCCGCAGGAGGTCCAGCTCGGAATCCGCACGCTCGGCGCCAACTACCGCGGCAACGACCGCAAGGAGGGCTGCAAGGACACCGCGCAGCTCTACCCGGTCGGCCCGCTGAACCGGACCGACGCGAAGACCGCGGTGGCCACGCTCCAGCCCACCGGCTGGACGCCGATCGGGCCCGCGCTGCTGAAGGCGGCGGACGATCTGAACGGCGGCAGCGGAACGCACCGTATCGTCCTGATCAGCGACGGCGAGGACACCTGTCAGCCGCTCGACCCGTGCGAGGTGGCCCGCGAGATAGCCGCCAAGGGCATCGGGCTGACCATCGACACCCTCGGCCTGGTGCCGGACGCCAAGACCCGTGACCAGCTCAGCTGCATCGCGGACGCGACCGGCGGCACCTACACCGACGTACGGCACAAGGAAGAACTCAGCAGCCGGGTCGGGCAGTTGGTCGACCGGGCGGCCGATCCGGTGGTGACCCCGGTGGCCACCGAGGGCGGCGCCCAGTGCACGAACGCGCCGGCGCTCAAGTCCGGTCTGTACACCGACCGTGCCGGGTTCGGGCAGCAGCGCTGGTACAAGGTCGACGTCAGGCCCGGCCAGGAGCTGCGCGCCTCGGTGAGCGTGGCCGACGACCGCGCCGTGAACCCCGGGTACGGGGTGTTGCTGCGGGCGGTGACGGTCCATGGACGGGAGATCGTGCGCGGCGAGGCCGCCGGCACCGGCCGTACGGACGTCGTCTCCACCGGGCTGCGCTATCCGAAGCCGGACAGCGATGACGACAACGCGCCCGCGGAGACCGTGTGTCTGCAGGTCAGCCACTCGTTCTCGGCCGCCGCGGGGGTCAAGACGACGCCCGGTCTGCCGATCGAGCTGACCGTCGACGTCGTGGACGGGCCGTCGGGACATCACGACGTGGCCGCCTTCGGGCTCGGGCGCGGCTGGTGGCTGCTGGGCACCCTGGTGCTGATCGGGTTCGTGGCGGGTCTGCTGTGGGGCTGGCTGTCGCGCTGGCGGGTCGCGGTCTGGAGGACGAACTGATGCGGATCACACGTGTTCTGGGCGGCGCGCTGCTGGCGCTGGGCCTGGCCGCCGGGCCGGCCGCCGCCGACACCCCGAGCCCTTCGCCGAGCGCCTCGTCCGACGGCTCGACGCCGACCCGGGCGGGCACCTCCTTCCGTACGGCGGCGGAGATCGAGCAGGGTCAGTCGGCCACCGCGTCCGGCTCCACCGGTGACTACCTGTACTGGTCCTTCCCCGCCGACGTCGGCCAACGGCCCACCGTCAAGGCGACCGTGAAGCTCCCGCAGACGCACGGCTCGCAGACCTGGCAGCTCGACGTCTACGACGGGCTGCGGCGCCGGCAGGCCTGCCAGTACGGCGCCAACACCCGTACCGCCGCGCAGGACGCCTCGCAGGTCGGGCTGGCGTGTGTGCTGCGCACGGTGCGGGGCTGGTCGGAGCCGTGGGCCGACGACCCGCTGCCGGGCACTTACTACGTCCGGCTGACCGTGGTGGACCTGGGCGCCTCCGACCTCGGGCAGCCGGTGAGCGCCGAGGTGCGGGCCGACTCCAAGGACATCGGCGGGGCGGCGGCTGTGGACGGTTCGCTGGCCAAGCCGCTCGTTCCCGGTATCGCCGTCAAGTCCGCGGAGCAGAAGGACGGTTCGAAGGCGGCGGTGCTGTCCAGCTTCGGTTCGCACGACGGCTGGTCCTCCGGCTGGTGGTCCGACCGCTGGGTGTGGACCGCTGTGGGCGCCGTGCTGGCGGCTCTCGCCGGCATCGGCGGGTACGCGCTGACGCGGGGGTCGGGACGGCCGTCCCGGGTGCCGCCGGGCGTCTGACCACCGTGCTGAAGGCCCGCCTACCAGCGGGCCTTCTTTTTTGCCGTGTGCGCTCAGTTCTCCCGCAGCGTCTTCGTCAACGTGCTCTCCCCCGTCACCGTCACCCGCCCGCCCCGTACCGCGTCCGTGAGGCTCAGCTGCTCCCGCGCCACCGCCTCGCAGGTCGCCGCGTCCATCACCAGTCGCGCGTCCGCCTCGACGGGCGCGGGTCCGTCGCCGTACACCGGGCCCTCCTGCGCGCCGAGCCGCAGATGGAACTCGCCCTCCTCCAGCCCGACTTCGACCAGCCCTTCCCCCTCCAGGGCGCGCAGCAAGGGCAGCGCGAACCAGTGGGCGCGGACCGCGTCGGTCGGGCGGCGTTCGCCCAGTTCGGCCGCGCCCCAGGCGCCCAGCGCCTGGATCACTGGAAGCAACTCCCGCCCACGGCCAGTGAGTTCGTACACGAAGGCCGCGCCGGGCGGCGGCAGGCGGCGGCGGGTGGTGAGGCCGTCGCGTTCCATGTCCTTCAGCCGGGAGGCGAGTACGTCCGTGCTCACGCCGGGCAGGTCCGCGTGCAGGTCCGTGTAGCGGCGGGGGCCGGCCAGCAGTTCCCGGACGATCAGCAGGGTCCAGCGGTCGCCGACGAGGTCGAGGGCGCGGGCTGCGGAACAGTACTGGTCGTAGCTTCGGCGTGGTGACATGCGACGCAGTCTAGACACGTTGTTGGACTTTCCAAGCTCACACTTGGTAAAACCAAGCAACACGAGTTTCCGGAGGGGTCCATGGAGTTCCGGCAGTCGAACAAGCTCAGCGAGGTCTGTTACGAGATCCGCGGCCCGGTGATCGAGCACGCCAACGCGCTGGAGGAAGCGGGGCACAGCGTGCTGCGCCTGAACACCGGCAACCCCGCGGCCTTCGGCTTCGAGGCGCCGGAGGAGATCCTCCAGGACATGATCCGGATGCTGCCCCGGGCGCACGGCTACACCGACTCGCGCGGCATCCTCTCCGCCCGCCGGTCGGTCGCGCAGCGCTACCAGAACCTGGGCCTGGAGGTGGACGTCGACGACGTGTTCCTCGGCAACGGCGTCTCGGAGCTGGTCTCCATGGCCGTGACCGCTCTGGTCGAGGACGGCGACGAAATCCTCATCCCCGCACCGGACTTCCCGCTCTGGACGGCCGTGACGACACTGGCCGGCGGCAAGGCCGTGCACTACCTGTGCGACGAACAGGCCGACTGGAACCCCGACCTGGCCGACCTGGCCTCGAAGATCACGGACCGGACCAAGGCCGTGGTCATCATCAACCCGAACAACCCCACGGGCGCGGTGTATCCGAAGGAGGTCGTCGAGGGCATCCTGGACCTCGCCCGCCGGCACGGCCTGATGGTGTTCGCCGACGAGATCTACGACCAGATCCTGTACGACGACGCCGTGCACCACTCGGCCGCCGCCCTCGCCCCCGACCTGGTCGTCCTCACCTTCTGCGGCCTGTCGAAGACGTACCGGGTGGCGGGCTTCCGCTCCGGCTGGCTCGTCGTGACCGGGCCGAAGCAGCACGCGAAGAACTATCTGGAGGGCCTGACCATGCTGGCCTCCATGCGTCTGTGCGCCAACGCCCCCGCCCAGTACGCCATCCAGGCCGCGCTCGGCGGCCGCCAGTCCATCCGCGAACTGACGCTGCCCGGCGGCCGGTTGTACGAGCAGCGCACCACGGCGTGGGAGAAGCTCAACGAGATCCCCGGTGTCTCCTGCGTGAAGCCCAAGGGCGCGCTGTACGCGTTCCCGCGCATCGACCCGAAAGTGCACAAGATCCACGACGACGAGAAGTTCGTCCTGGACCTGCTGCTGCGCGAGAAGATCCAGGTGGTCCAGGGCACGGGCTTCAACTGGCCCTCCCCCGACCACTTCCGCATCCTCACCCTGCCGCACGCGGAGGACCTGGAGGCGGCGATCGGGCGCATCGGGCGCTTCCTCGGCGGGTATCGGCAGTAGCCCATTTCGTACGTACGTGCGCGTCTCCGGGTGTTCGTGCGAAGATCACCCGGCACGACCCGGGGGGCTCCTGCACACGCACCCGACCAGCGCCGCAGCGCTGTTCCCCTCGGTCCGGACCGATCAGACCAGGGGGAAGCTCCGTTGCTCTCGTACCATATGCGCCGGGCGACCGTCGCCGTTGTGTGTCTTACGGCGGTCGGGGGCGCGGCTCCCGCGGCACAGGCCGGTACCAGCACGTCGCCCACGCCGCCGTCGCCCGCCGCCGGGCGGGAGGCCCAGGACGCCGCCCGGTTCTGGACCGCCGGCCGCATGGCCGACGCCCGGCCGCTGGACGGCGCGCGCACGGCACCGGCCGGGCCGGGGCCGTCGGTCGCCGCGACGGGCCGGCCGCAGGGCACGATGTTCGCGGGGACGCGCCTGGTGGGAACCTTCTTCGGGTCCGACGGGCCCGCCGGCACCACCTGGCACTGCACCGGCAGCGTGATGGACACCGCGGCGCGCGATGTCGTCCTCACCGCGGCCCACTGCGTGCTGAACATGAAGGGCGACTACATCTTCGTCCCGAAGTTCGCGAAGGGCGCGGGCCCCGACAAGCAGCCGTACGGCATCTTCCACATCCAGCGGCTGTTCACCGACCCCCGGTACGTGCCCGATCCGGGGTCGTCGACCACCAAGCAGCCCGCGTCCGACCTGGACACCGCGTTCGCCCGGGTCTCGGCCAACCAGAGCGGCCAGAGCCTGCAGGACGCGGTCGGCGGCGGACTGACCTTCACCCAGCCGTCCGGCTTCACGAACAAGAACGTGACCGTCGTCGGCTACCCCTCGGCCAGGAACAACAGCGCCGGACGTGCCGTGAAGTGCACCGTGCCGACCAGCCAACTGCCCGGCTACCGGCAGCTGTCGATGACCTGTGGCGGTTACTACGGCGGGGTGTCCGGCAGCCCGTGGATCACCGACTACAAGGACGACGCGCGCACCGGCCACGTCATCGGCAACCTCGGCGGCTACAACGGCGGCGGCAACGACGCCGACGTCGACTACATCAGCTACGCCCCGGCGTTCGGCCCCGACGCCGCGCGCCTGCTCTCCGCCGCGGTCGCGAACCAGGACCTGCCCGGCGACCTGCCGCCGTACCAGGGCCTCAAGGACGTGCTCCCGGGCGGCGCGGCGCGCTGGCGCAAGGCCACGCTGCTGGCCGCGGGCGACTACACCGGCGACCACCTGGACGACCTGCTGACCGTCTGGTCCGACGGCGGGATGACCCTGTACCCCGGGAACGGCAAGGGCGGTTTCGGGTCCGAGAAGCGGCTGCTGAAGGCCAACTCCACCTGGACCCACGCCCGCACGCTCACCGGCGGCGACCTCACCGGCGACGGGCGTCCGGATCTGCTGGTGCGCTGGTCCGACGGCGAGGCCACCCTGTACCCGGGCATCGGCACCGCCGGCCTGGGCCGGGAGGTCCGGATGGCTGCCTCCGGCTCCGCCTGGAAGAACGCCGTACAGATCACGTCCGGGCAGTTCGACGGCGGCAAGGGCGCCACCGATCTGCTGGTGCGCTGGTCGGACGGCCGCCTGAGCCTGTACACCGGGGTCGGCTCCGGCGGCTTCGGCCCCGCCAAGCAGCTGGTCAAGGCGAACGGCACCTGGACCAAGGCCGCCCTGCTGACCGGTGGGACCTTCGGCGGCAACGCCGCCGGCGGCCTGCTGGTGCGCTGGGCGGACGGCTCGCTCGACTCCTACGCGGGCACGTCGGCCGCCGGGCCCGGCACCCGGACCCGGGTGCTCGGCCCGAACGGCACCTGGCAGCACGCCCAGGTCATGACCGCCGGGAACTTCACGGCCGACCACGCGGACGACGACCTGATCGTGCGCTGGTCCGACGGCGAGACCACGCTGTACGCCGACACCGGCACCAAGGCCCTCGGCACCGAGAACACGCTGGTCCACCCCGGCACCTGACCCGCACCATCCGCAGAGAAGAAGGGGGAACGATGCGCGCGACGAACCGGCCGACCACCGGCGCACTCGCCGTCCTCACCGCCGCCCTGGCCCTGACGGCCTGCGGTACGACCACCACCGACTCCAAACGGGACGCGGGCCTGACGCCGTGCCGCACCGCCGCCCTGAGGTGGAGCCTGACGCTGGCCGGCACCGACCGGGGCGCCGGCCCGGCCCACGCCCGGCTGACGGCCGTCAACAAGGGCCCGGGCAGCTGTGTGTTCGACGGCTACCCGGGCCTGGAGATCCACAACGGCAAGGCGGACAGCATCGAGGGCGCCGGACACGGCCGTCCCGATCCCGTTCCCCTGCCCGGGAAGGCATCGCTCACCGTGGACCTGCGCTACACGCCGCGCGGCGCGAACGGCGCCGGCGGCTGGTGCGTGCAGCAGCCCGAGGCGGTGATCCGGGCACCGCACGACAGCGGCGCCGCCGTCGTCCCCGTCCGGGACGCCCACGGAAAGGCCGCGCAGATCGACGCCTGCGGCGACAGCATCACCCTGGCCGCGCCGCACCGGTCCTGAGCGGACGGGGAACCGGCCGCCGTCCGGCGCAGTCCGTACTGCGGGCGGCGGGTGGTCCGTGTCACGGTGGAGACGTGAGTGACCTCTTTCTCGTCCGGCACGGTGAGACCGAGTGGTCGCGCTCCGGACGGCACACCGGCTCGACCGACGTGCCCCTCACCGAGCACGGCCGCGAGGAGGCACGCCGGCTGGTACCGCTGATCCGCTCGCACCGGATCGGGGCCGCGTTCGTCAGCCCGCTCCAGCGGGCCCGGGAGACCGCCGAACTCATCGGGGTCCACGACGCCCGGGTCGACGTCGACCTGCGCGAGTGGGACTACGGCGGCTACGAGGGCGTGACCACCGTGGAGATCCAGCGGAGCCGGCCCGGCTGGTTCCTGTTCACGGACGGGGTCGCGCCGGGCCCGCCGGAGCATCCGGGCGAGACCCCGGAGCAGGTCGGCGAGCGCGCCGACCGGATGCTCGGCAAGGTCGACGCCGCTCTCGCCAACACCGAGGGGGTCGTCGTGCTGATCGCCCACGGCCACTTCCTGCGTGTCCTCACCGCCCGCCGCCTGGGCCTGCCGCCCCAGCACGGGGCCCTCTTCCAGCTGGCCACGGGCGCCCTGTGCCGCCTCGGCACCGAGCACGGGCGACCGGTGGTGGCGGGCTGGAACATCCGGCCGCCGGGGTAGGGGCCGTACAGCCGCACCCCGTTGTCAGAGCCGCGCCGTACTCTGCGAGGGCAGGGGCGGATGCGGAAGGGGTACGGCTGTGACGCGAGCGCCGAGTGCCGCACAGCGGCGGGTGATCGATGGCGCCGATCCGGTCACCGGGCGGCTGCGCGGCACGGAGACACAGCTCGCGGCGCTGGTGAAGCGGGGGCTGGCGTTCCGCCATCCGCGGCCGCCGCACGACCACTTCCTGACCCCGGCGGGCCATCGGATACGGGAGGCGGTGCCCGAGCCGGCAGCGGAGCCGGAGCCCGCCGCGGGGGTGTTCGCGGCCCGGGTCGGCGGCGAGGAGGAGCCGCCCGCGGCGGGGCCGACGCGGCTGCGCGAGGTGCGCAGCGCCTGGCAGGGGCTGCTGGAGCTGCGCCGGATGACCCATCCCGACGGCACCGTGGACCGGCCGTGCGGCTGGGAGCGGACGCATCTGGTGCGGGCCGCCGCACTCGCCCTGGAGGCGGCCGGGCACCGTCCGGCGGGCGGGGACGCGGACGGCTACCGGGTGCGGGCGACCGCGCAGCCGGAGGCCGTTGCCGTGTACGCGCCGGACGCCGAGACCCTGGCGGCCTGTGCGGCCACGCTGGAGCGCGCGGGCTGGCAGGCGGGCGAGTACACCGAGCCGCGGACGAGAGCGCGGTATCTGCTGGCCTCGCCACGCCGGGTGTGAGCGGCGTGCCAGGATCGATCGACCGGATTTTCGAGCGTGAGAAGGGCAAGCAGTGGCCGAACCGTTTTCCGTCCGTGTGACCGTCCGTGGCTACGAGACCGACACTCAGGGACACCTCAACCAGTCCGTGTACCTCAACTACGCGGAGCACGCCCGCTGGTCGCTGCTCCAGGCGGCCGGGATCAGCCAGGCCCGGCTCGTCGGGCGGGGGGTGGGGCCGGTGGCGCTGGAGACGACGATCCGCTTCCGGCGCGAACTGCTCGCCGGCGACGAGGTCGACGTGACCTGTGCGTTCGAGTGGGGCACCGGCAAGACCTTCACCATCCGCCAGGAGATCCGCAAGACGGACGGCACCCTGGCGGCCGAGGTCACCGCCGTCGGCGGGCTGATGGACCTCAAGGAGCGCAAGCTGGTCCCCGACCCGCCGCAGACGTTCAAGGAGCTGACGACGGACCTCGCGCTGTTCGGCCTGTAGCGCCGGCGGCCCGCGCGTCGGGCAACTCGGGCCGGTGCTCGGCCTCGTAGGCCGCCCGCGCCTTCGCGAGGTACCCGTTCGCCGGGCCCGTTCAGCTCGTGCCGAAGGCCTCCTTGTGGTCCTCGGCCCACTCCTTGAACGTCCTGGCCGGCCGGCCCAGCACCTCCGGCACGTCCTCGGTGACCGTCGCGTTGTGGCCGTCGCGGAGGTAGGCGACACCGGTCAGGACGCCCTCCAGCCCGCTCTCGGCGATGCCGTAGGCGGTGCGGAGGAAGTCGCGGGTCTCGTCCAGCGTCAGGGTGCGGGCGGTCAGCGGCCGGCCGAGCACCTCGGCGAGGACGGCGACCTGGTCCGGGACGGTGATCGCCGCCGGTCCGGTCAGTGTGTACGTCCGCCCCGCGTGCCCGGCCTCGAGCAGGGCCCGCACCGCCACCTCGGCGATGTCACGCGGGTCGATCACACCCGACGGCCCGTCTGCGGTCATGTTCGGCACCGGCTCTCCCCGGCGCACCGCCTCCGCCCAGGCCAGCGTGTTCGAGGCGAACGACGACGGCCGCAGGACCGTCCACTCGGCCCCGCTCTCCCGCACCAGCCGCTCGCCCTCCCCGTGCCAGGCGAGGGTCGGGCCCGTGTCGGGATCGTCGATGCCGATGGCGGAGAGCTTCACCAGCCGCCGTACGCCCGCCGCCCGGGCCGCCGCCACCATCGCCCGGTCGTGGGCGGCGCCGGGACCGGGCGGGCACAGCACATAGGCGGCCGTCACGCCCGCCATCGCGGCCGCCAGGGAGTCCTGGTCGGCGTAGTCCCCGCGGACCGTCTCCACGCCCGCGGGCATCCGGGCCCGGTCCGGGTCACGGGTCAGGGCGCGCACCTTCGCACCGCGCGCCGCGAGCTGTCGTACGACTTCACTGCCGGTGGTGCCCGTGGCACCCGTCACCAGAATCATGGCGTCCACGATGGCGCGAGGCGGCGGGTGTCTCTTGGAAATTCCGGCACGGTTCGCCCGCCCGGAAGCAGTTGCGGCGACTTACCGTGGAGTGATGCCGAACGCCATCGCCGAGCAGGCCCTGACCACGCCCGAGGTCCTGCGCCCCTGGATCGCCGGGGTGCGCACGCTGTCCGTGTCGCTCGCCGAACCCGCCGACAAGCCCTTTGTGCACCTGCCCACCGCGGTCACCAGGGTGGTGCTGCGGGTGGGGGCGGACGGACGGCGCGACGTGCTCGCCTGCGGGCCGCAGGTGCGGGCCTCGTACCACGAGGGCAAGACCCATGTCCGCTGTGTCGAGCTGCGTCTGACGCCGGGCATGGCCCGTCCGCTGCTGGGTGTCCGGGCCGCCGAACTGGTCGGCCGGGCCGTCCCGTTGGAGGAGCTGCCGGGCGCGCTGCCCCGCCGGCTCGCGGCCGGGCTGGGCCGGCTGGACCCGCGGGAGGCGGTGCCGTACCTCGCCGGGGCACTCCCCGAGCTGCTGTCGGCCGTCGTGGACCCGGCCCGTACGGCGCTGGTGCGGGCGGGCGTCGACGCGCTGTCGGTCCGGCCGGATCGGACGCCGGCGCAGGTGCGCGACGTGGCCCGGGAACTGGCCGTCAGCGAACGGCAGTTGCGCAATCTGTTCGCCGAGGGCGTCGGGGTCTCCCCCAAGCACTACGCCCGCATCGACCGCGTCCGCACGGTCCTCACCCGGGCCGGACACGCCCCCTGGTCCCAACTCGCCGCCGCCACGGGCTACTTCGACCAGTCGCACATGACGTCCGACTTCCGCGCCCTGATGGGCGTCCCGCCACGTTCGTACTTCACCGGCCGGCTGCCCGCCCTGACACCCTGCCAGTCGGCGCCTCGCGGGTCGGTACGGACAGCTGGTTGAGGCCGCAGTACCGGGTGAGCGCGCCGTGCGCGGCGAGGGCGAGGGTTCATGGGTCCCGCCCGCCGCACACGACGGCGCATCGCTTCTCAGTGTGTGGGCGTGAGTTCCTGGCCCGCCTCCATCGGGTGCGTGACGTCCTCGGCGTCCTGGCTCCTGCCGAGGTGGTTGAAGACGAGGTTGAGCAGGACGGCGGCGACGCAGCCGGTGGAGATGCCCGAGTCCAGGACGATCCTCGCGGTCTCCGGGAAGGCGTGGTAGAAGTCCGGCGTGGTGATCGGGATGATGCCGACGGCGAGGGAGACGGCGACGATCAGGACGTTGTTGTCCTTCTCCAGGCCGGCCCGGACGAGGGTCTGGATACCGCTCGCGGCGACCGAGCCGAACAGGACCACGCCGGCGCCGCCGAGGACCGGGCGGGGGACGACCGCGATGAGCGAGGCGGCCATCGGGCACAGGCCCATCAGGACCAGGAAGCCGCCGCCCACGGCGACGACGAAGCGGCTGCGGATCTTCGTCATGGCCACGAGGCCGATGTTCTGCGCGAACGCGCTGCACATGAAGCCGTTGAAGAACGGGCTGAGCGCCGAGCCGAGGGTGTCGGCGCGCAGGCCGGCCGCGATGACCTTCTCGTCGGAGGGGCGTTCGACGATCTCGCCGAGGGCGAGCATGTCGGCGGTCGACTCCGTCATGGAGACGACCATCACCACGCACATCGACAGGATCGCGGCGATGTGGAACGTCGGGGCGCCGAAGTGGAACGGGGTCGGGAAGCCGACGACGTCGGCGTGGGCGACGGGGCCGAAGTCCGTGGCGCCGAACGGTATGGCGATGAGCGTGCCGATGACGAGGCCGAGCAGAACCGCGATCTGCTTGACGAAGCCCCGGGTGAAGCGGCGCAGCAGCAGGACGATCAGGAGGGTGGCGCCGGCGAGGGTGAGGTTGGTCGTCGAACCGTAGTCGCTCGCCGTGGGGTCGGGACCCTGGGCCCAGCCGAAGGCCACGGGCAGCAGGGAGACACCGATCAGGGTGATGACCGAGCCCGTGACGACCGGCGGGAAGAAGCGGACGGCCTTGCTGAAGAAGGGGGCGGCGATGAAGCCGAGGACGCCCGCGACGATGACCGCGCCGAAGATCATCGGCAGGGCGTCGGACTTGTCCTTGGCGGAGGTGACGATGGCCGTCATGGGGGCGACGCCGGCGAAGGTGACGCCGTTGACGAAGGGAAGTCGGGCGCCGATCTTCCAGAAGCCGAGGGTCTGCAGGAAGGTGGCGAGCCCGGCGGTGAAGAGACAGGCTCCGGTGAGGAAGGTCAGGTCGGTGCCGGACAGGCCTACGGCCGCGCCGACGATCAGGGGTGGTGCGACGACTCCCGCGTACATGGCGGCCACGTGCTGCAGGCCGCTGGTCGCCATTTTCAGGGCGGGGAGTTTTTCGTCGACAGGATGGGCGGTCACGGCGGCTCCTCCGGACGGGTAACACGTCGTCTTCGACGTGGGTTTCATGGAGGTGGTGCGGGCGGTCGTGCGGGACCGTGACGGGGGTGGCACTTGAGCGGTCGAGCGGCGTGGGGTGGTGGGGTGACCGTTCCGGGGCGTGTGCGTCCACACACACCCCGGAACGGCTGCCGTGAACCCCGCTCGGGTCCACGGTCCCGGCCGGGAGCCGTCCCTCCCGGCCGGAGTCTTCCGGCAAGCCGTCCGACGAGGCGACGGCCGAACCATTCGGCGGACCGCCCGCGAGGACAGCCGACGAACCGTTTTGGCGGGCCGACTGCGAGGACGGCCGCCGAGTCTTCCGGCGGGCCGGGCGTACGAGGGGCCGGCCGCCGGGTTTCCCGGCGGGCCGGTCCAGTGCGGGACCGGCTCGCCGGAGTGCGGGGTGGATCAGGCCTGAGCGGCGATCCGGGCGAGGCGCTGGGCCTCCTCGCGGGTGGAGCGGGCGATGGCGTCCTCGTCGACGGTGACCAGGCGGTCGTTGTCCACGATCTGCCGGCCGTTGACGAAGGACGCGGTGACCGGCGCCGCCGCGCCGAAGACCAGCGCGGTGACCGGGTCGGCGATGGAGGCGTGGGCGAGCGTGTCCATCTTCCACAGCACCACGTCGGCCAGCTTGCCGGCCTCCAGCGAGCCGATCTGCTCGGCGCGGCCGAGCACCTGGGCGCCGCCGAACGTGCCGAGCCGCAGCGCCTGGCGGGCGTTCAGCGCGGCCTCGCGGTGGGCGCCGAGGCGGTTGATCAGCAGGGCGTTGCGCAGTTCGGTGTGGAGTTCGCCGGACTCGTTGGAGGCGGTGCCGTCGACGCCGAGGCCGACCGGGACGCCCGCCCGGAGCATGTCGGGGACGCGGGCGATGCCGGCCGCGAGGCGGGCGTTGGAGGACGGGCAGTGCGCGACACCGGTCTTGGTCCGGGCGAAGGCGGCGATGTCGGAGTCGTTCATGTGGACGCAGTGCGCCATCCACACGTCCTCGCCGAGCCAGCCGGTGGACTCGAAGTAGTCGGTCGGGCCCATGCCGAACAGCTCGTGGCAGAACTTCTCCTCCTCCACGGTCTCCGAGCCGTGGGTGTGCAGCCGTACGCCGAGGCGGCGGGCCAACTGAGCACCCTCACGCAGGAGTTCGGTGGAGACGGAGAACGGCGAGCACGGGGCGACCGCCACCTGGGTCATGGCGTCGAAGGAGGCGTCGTGGTGCTGCTTGACGGTCTCCTCGGTGGCGGCGAGCGCGCCCTCCAGCGTCTCGACGGCGAAGTCCGGCGGCAGGCCGCCGTCCTTCTCGCTGCGGTCCATCGACCCGCGGGCCAGCGTGAAGCGGACGCCCATCTCGGCGGCGGCCCGGATGATCGAACCGGACAGGTCGCCGGAGCCGTGCGGGTAGACGTAGTGGTGGTCCATGGCGGTGGTGACGCCGCCGCGGGCCATCATGGCGAGGGAGCCCTGCGCGGCCACATGGGTCATCTGCTCATCGATGCGCGCCCAGGTGGGGTAGAGCGCGACGAGCCAGTTGAACAGGTTGTGGTCGGTGGCCAGACCCCGGGTGATCCACTGGTAGAAGTGGTGGTGGGTGTTGACCAGACCGGGCGTGGCCAGATGGCCGCTCGCGTCGATCCGGCGCACCACGTTCTCCAGTCCTCGGGGGGCCTGGCCCGCGCCGACGGACTCGATCCGGTTGTCGGCGAGGACCAGGTGCCCCGAGGCGTACTCGGTGTCGCCCGCGTCCACGGTCGCGATGGCACAGTTCTCGATGACGATGCGCTGGGCTGCCGATGGCGCCATGGTGCTTCCTTGTCTTTCAGTGGCGGCCCGTGGGACGGGGAGTTTCCACGGGAAGGGCACGGCAGGACCCTAGGAGGATTTGAGTGCCGGGGCCGGTTGGCGGCTCCGGGTGCCGAGATGATGGAAGAACAGATTGAGCAGGACGGCGGCGAGCGCGCCCGCGCTGATGCCGGAGCCGAGCACGGTCTGTGCCCAGGCCGGGAACTCGGCGTAGAACGTCGGCGCGGCCAGCGGGATGATGCCCGCGCCGAGCGCGACGGCCACCAGGATGATGTTGGAGCTGTCGTCCAGCCCCGCCTCCGACAGCGTACGGATGCCGCTGACGGCGATCGAGCCGAACAGGACGATGCCCGCACCGCCGAGGACCGGCATGGGGACCAGCGAGACGACCGCGCCGAGGACCGGGAAGGCACCCAGGACGAGCAGGGCGGCGCCGGCGACGGCGACGACGTAGCGGCTGCGCACCCGGGTGAGGGAGACGACGCCGACGTTCTGGGCGAAGGCGGAGGTGGGGAAGCCGCCGAAGACGGGGCCGATCAGGGTGGCGATGCCGTCGGTGCGCAGACCGCGGGTGATGGTCCTCGCGTCGGTGCGGCGGTCGCAGATCTCGCCGAGCGCCAGCATGCCGGCGCTGGACTCGGTCATGAGGACCAGCATGACGATGCACAGCGACAGGACGGCCGCGGGCTGGAACTCGGGCGAGCCGAAGGCGAACGGAGTCGGCAGCGCGGCGACGGGCGCGGACTTCAGGGCGCTGAAGTCCGCCATGCCGAACGGGATGGCGGCCAGGGTGCCGATGAGCAGTCCGAACAGCAGGGCGACCTGCTTGACGAAGCCGCGGCCGAAGCGCTGGATCAGCAGGATGACGGCGAGGGTGAACCCGGCGAGCGCGAGGTGGTTCATCGCGCCGAAGTCGGGGGCGGTCTTGTCACCACCCTGGGCCCAGCTCACCGGGACCGGCATCAGGGTGACGCCGATCAGCGTGATGACGACGCCGGTGACCAGGGGCGGGAAGAAGCGCAGCAGCCGTCCGAAGAACGGGCCGACGGCGAGACAGAAGGCGCCCGCGACCATCACCGCGCCGTAGACGGCGGGGAGTTGGTGCCCCTTGTCGTTGGTCTCGGCGATCGCGAGGATCGGGGCGATGCCCGCGGAGGAGGCGGCGTTGACGAAGGGCAGCCGGTTGCCGACGAAGCCCTTGACGCCGATGGTCTGCAGGATGGTCGCGACGCCCGCGATGAGCAGGCTCGCGGCGATGAGCCGGGTGCGGGCCGCGATGTCGAGTCCGCAGGCCTGGCCGATGATGAGCGGAGGAGTGACAACGCCCGCGTACATGGCGGCGATGTGCTGCAGTGCGGCGGGGACGAGCCGCGTCAGGTGGAGCTTCTCGTCCACCGGGTGCACGGACGTGACGGCGTCCTCGGTGTGCACCGGCTGGGTGGAACACGGGGCCGTGTCGGGCCCCTTCGCAGGCTGTGCCATTTCGTTCCCTCCGGTGTGGCGTGTCCCCGGTCCGGGCGGCGGGACCGGGGACGCGCGTCCCGCGTCAGAGGTTGGTCAGATCGACCGGGATCTTCGGCTCGCAGCCGTCCCGCAGGACGGTCGCCTCGATCAGGCCGTAGGGCCGGTCGGCGGCGAAGTAGACCTCGTTGTCGTTCTTGAGCCCGAAGGGCTCCAGGTCGACGAGGAAGTGGTGCTTGTTCGGCAGCGAGAAGCGGACCTCGTCGATCTCGCCGCGGTTGTTGATGATCCGAGAGCCCATCTGGTACAGCGTCTGCTGCAGGGAGAGGGAGTACGTCTCGGCGAAGGCCTGGAGCATGTGCTTCTTGACCTGCTCGTAGGACTTCTCCCAGTTGGGCATCTTCTGCTCGTCGTCGGTCCAGTTGAACCGCCAGCGGGCGGAGACCGAGGTCGCCAGGATGCGGTCGTACGCCTCCTGGAGGGTGGTGTACTTGTCCTTGACGTAGCCCCAGAACTCGGAGTTGGTCGAGTTCATCACCGTCAGGTCCTTCAGACCCGAGACGACCTCCCACGTCTCACCGTCGTAGGTGATCTGGGTGACGCGGGTCTCCTGGCCCTTCTTCACGAACGAGTGCTTGACCTCGTCCGCGCCGATGAACTTGGAGTTGGCGTCGGAGGTCTCGATCCGCTCCCAGGCGTACTCCTCGATCCGGATCCGCGCGGTCTTGATCGGCTCCTGCGAGGTGACGAAGTGGCGGGCGAGGTGGATGCCGAACTGCTCGGCGGACTCGATGCCGTGCTCCTTGGCGAACGCGAACACCGTGTTCTTGGTGGTGTCGGTCGGCAGGACGTTGGCGTTGGAGCCCGAGTAGTGGACCTCCTCCATGTCACCGCTCAGAGCGACGGAGACGTTGAGGTCCTTGATGTGGTGGGTGGCGCCGTCCCGCGTGATCTTTACGACTCGGTTCTCGGCCTTGCCGTACTGGTTCTGTCCCAGAATCGTGGGCATCTTCTGCTAGCTCCCTCGGTAAACGGAGTAGCCGAACGGGTTGAGCAGCAGCGGCACGTGGTAGTGCTCCCCGGGCTTCACGGCGAAGGTGATCGCCACCTCGGGGAAGAACACGGCACCGCTGTCCCGATTCGCGGGGGCGTCCTGCTGCGCATCGGCTTGCTTCTTCTCGAAATACGCCTCGACGGCGAAGTCGAGCCGTACGTGCGTGGTGCCTTCCGGCAGGGCCGGCAGGTCATTACACCGGCCGTCGGCGTCGGTCGCCGAGCCGCCGAGCGTCTGCCAGTCCGCTTCTCTTCCGCCGCGGGCGGAGAGGTGGACGGCGACACCGTCGGCGGGGCGGCCGATGGAGGTGTCCAGGATGTGCGTGGACACGGAGGCGGTGGTGCTGGTGCTCATGGTGTCAGGCGTCCTCTTCGACGAGTCGGGCCAGTCGGATGCGGTTGATCTTGCCCAGCTCGGTGCGGACGATCTCCCGCTCCTGCTCCGGCGAGTTCCCGATCCGCTCCTTGACCGCGTCGCGCATCTGCTCGCCGGTCCGGCCGGTGGCGCAGATCAGGAACACATGCCCGAACTTCTCCTGGTAGGCCAGGTTGAGTTCCAGCAGCTCTGTCCTGAGCTCCTCCGAGGCGCCGGCCATGCCGCGCTGCTCGCGGGCGGAGGTGGGGTCGCCGGGCTTGGGGCGCCCGATCGGCGGATGTCCCGCCATCGCCTCCTGGAGGTCCCCCGCGGTCAGCTCGGCCATGGCGGCGTCACTGGCGGCGTAGAGATCCTCCGCGGTGGCGTAGGGGCGGGCGGCGGACAGCCGCCGGGCCCACTCGGTGGAGGCACACGCCTCGTGGAGGGCGGCGCGGGCCTCGCGCTCCTCCAGGTGATTGAACCGAGCCAGGCCCGGGGGCGTGGAAGTCGTCGTCACGGGAGCCTCCGTGGCCGGAAACGGCCTTCGTGCTGAACGGGCTGCCGATAGTGAACGCCCCCGGAAACGCCACGTCAACACTTTGTTGAAAAATCCGCGTAACAAGCAGAACGGTTCCGGGGGCGGTCCGACCGCTCCGCCCCCTTGGCCGATCAGGCGCTCTTGCCCTGTCCGAGGTGGCCGATCAGGCGCCCTTGTCCCGGTTGAGATAGTTGTAGACCGTGAAGCGGCTGACGCCGAGCGCGCCGGCCACGGTCTCCACGCCGTGCCGCACGGCGAAGGCGCCGCGAGCTTCCAGCGTACGTACGACCTCCTGCTTGGTCCTGCGGTCCAGATCGGCCAGCGGCCCCCGCCTGCGCTCCATGGCCGCGAGGATGTGGTCGAGGGAGTCGGCGAGCTGGGGCAGGCGTACGCCGACGACGTCGACGCCCTCCCAGGCGAGGACGACGTCCTCGGGGCCCGCCTCGTCGGGCGCGCATATCTCCCCGCCCATGGCGTCGACCAGCGGCTTCACAGCCGCGATAAAGGGCTCGTTCCCGGTCATCTACCACCCTCCCCGAAGCCGTCGTCGATCACGTTGACCTGGAGCGAGATCCGGGTGGCACCGGCCTGCAGGCTCTTGCGGAGCAGCGCTTCCACGGCGCCCAGGACACGGTCCGCGCCGCCTTCCGCCGTGTTGCCGAACGGGCCGACGTCGACGGCGTCCAGTTCTGCCGTCTCTATGACCTCCCGCGCCGCCAGGGCGTGCGCGGGCGCCTCGTCCAGGTCGAAGGGTTCGGTCGTGAACTCCACTCTCAATCGCACGCGCTCAACCTAACGCGCGAGGCGGTCCCGCGGAGCGGCCGCGGGGGACTTGGCCACGGACCCCCCTTGACAAGCGCCGACATCCGACGGCAATCTTCCATTAAGCAGAAACCAACTTCCGTAATACGGAATATCGACCACGGAAGGGAGCGCGGCCCCCGATGGGATTCGCAGACCAGCGCTTCAACGTCAACCTGTCGATCCTCTTCACGGAACTCCCGCTCCTGGAGCGTCCCGCGGCCGCCGCCGCGGCGGGCTTCACGGCGGTCGAGCTGTGGTGGCCCTGGGTCGACTCCCCCACCCCCGAGCAGTCCGAGCTCGACGCCCTGAAGAAGGCGATCGAGGACGCGGGCGTCCAGCTCACGGGCCTGAACTTCTACGCCGGCCAGCTGCCCGGCCCCGACCGCGGCGCCCTGTCGGTCCCCGGTGAGGAGTCGGAAAGGTTCCGCGCCAACATCGAGGTGGCCATCACCTTCGCCCAGTCCCTGGGCTGCACGACGTTCAACGCCCTGTACGGCAACCGCGTCGACGGCGTGGACCCGGCCGAGCAGGACGCGCTCGCCCTGGAGAACCTGGTCCTCGCGGCCCAGGCGGTCGGCCGGGTCGGCGGGACCGTACTGATCGAGGCCCTCAACCAGCCCGAATCGCCGAAGTGCCCGATCGTGAGCGCGCCCAAGGCGATCGAGATCGTGGACAAGGTCAACGAGGCGACGGGCCTCGGGAACGCGAAGTTCCTGATGGACCTGTACCACCTGTCCATGAACGGCGAGGACCTGCCGTCGGTCATCGAGCAGTACGCGGCGAAGACCGGTCACGTCCAGATCGCGGACAACCCCGGCCGCGGCGCACCCGGGACGGGTTCGCTCCCGCTGGAGGAGCTGCTCGACCAGCTGGCGAAGGCCGGTTACGACGGCTGGGTGGGCCTGGAGTACAAGGCCGGCGACCGCCCGAGCGCCGAGTCCTTCGAGTGGCTCCCGCGCGAAGCGCGCCCCGCGCGCTGAACCCCCCGACTTTGCAGAGCAGTTGAGAGAGGCAGCACCCCCATCATGAGCAACCTTCCCAAGATCGCGTGGATCGGCCTCGGCATCATGGGCTCCCCCATGTCCGAGAACCTGATCAAGGCGGGTTACCAGGTCACCGGCTTCACGCTGGAGCAGGACAAGCTGGACCGGCTGGCCGCCGCCGGCGGTACGGTCGCCTCCTCGATCGCCGAGGCCGTGCGCGACGCCGACGTGGTCATCACGATGGTGCCCGCGTCCCCGCAGGTCGAGGCCATCTCCTACGGCCCCGCCGGCATCCTGGAGAACGCGAAGTCCGGCGCGCTGCTGATCGACATGTCCTCGATCACCCCGCAGACCTCCGTGGACCTGGCCGCCGCGGCCAAGGACAAGGGCATCCGGGTGCTCGACGCCCCGGTGTCCGGCGGTGAGGCCGGCGCCGTCGAGGCCGTACTGTCGATCATGGTCGGCGGCGAGCAGGCCGACTTCGCCCAGGCCAAGCCGATCTTCGACGCCCTCGGCAAGACCATCGTGCTGTGCGGCCCGCACGGCTCCGGCCAGACCGTGAAGGCGGCCAACCAGCTGATCGTCGCCGTCAACATCCAGGCGTGCGCCGAGGCCGTGGTCTTCCTGGAGAAGTCGGGCGTGGACCTGGCGGCCGCGCTGGACGTCCTCAACGGCGGCCTCGCGGGCTCGACCGTGCTGACGCGCAAGAAGGACAACTTCCTGAACCGCGACTTCAAGCCGGGCTTCCGCATCGACCTGCACCACAAGGACATGGGCATCGTCACCGACGCCGCCCGCAACGTCGGCGCCGCGCTGCCGGTCGGCGCCGTGGTCGCCCAGCTGGTCGCCTCGCTGCGCGCCCAGGGCGACGGCGGCCTGGACCACTCGGCCCTGCTGCGGGCCGTGGAGCGCCTCTCCGGCGCCCAGATCTGACGCACCCCGAGACTTCCGGGCGGCGCCGGCGCTGACACCTGTCCTGTCGCGCCCAGGCGTCGGCGCCGCCCGGAATCAACTTCAACAAACTGTTGACGTTCAGATTGCCCCACTCCTAGGCTCCACGAAGCGGAAGAAGATTTCCGCTGCCACCCGCACGGAAGGTCCACGATGTCGAAGCGCGTGCTCACGACAGAGTCCGGCGCCCCGGTCGCCGACAACCAGAACTCAGCATCCGCCGGCGTCGGCGGCCCGCTCCTGCTCCAGGACCAGCACCTCCTGGAGAAGCTCGCGCGCTTCAACCGCGAGCGCATCCCGGAGCGCGTGGTGCACGCCCGTGGCTCCGGCGCGTACGGCCACTTCGAGGTGACGGACGACGTCACCGGCTTCACCCACGCCGACTTCCTGAGCGCGATCGGCAAGCGCACCGAGGTGTTCCTGCGCTTCTCGACGGTCGCCGACTCCCTCGGCGGCGCCGACGCCGTCCGCGACCCGCGCGGCTTCGCGCTGAAGTTCTACACCGAAGAGGGCAACTACGACCTCGTCGGCAACAACACCCCGGTGTTCTTCATCAAGGACCCGATCAAGTTCCCCGACTTCATCCACTCCCAGAAGCGCGACCCGTTCACGGGCAAGCAGGAGCCGGACAACGTCTGGGACTTCTGGGCACACGCCCCCGAGGCCACGCACCAGGTGACGTGGCTGATGGGCGACCGCGGCATCCCGGCGTCGTACCGCCACATGAACGGCTACGGCTCGCACACGTACCAGTGGACGAACGCCCAGGGCGAGGCCTTCTTCGTCAAGTACCACTTCAAGACGAACCAGGGCATCCGCTCCCTGAGCAGCGAGCAGGCCGCGGAGCTGGTGGGCAAGGACCCCAACTCGCACCAGACGGACCTGCTCCAGGCCATCGAGCGCGGGGTGCACCCGTCCTGGACGCTGTACGTCCAGATCATGCCGGCGGCCGAGGCGGCGGACTACCGCTTCAACCCGTTCGACCTCACCAAGGTGTGGCCGCACAAGGACTACCCGCTGCAGCGCGTGGGCCGTCTGGTCCTCGACCGCAACCCGGACAACGTCTTCGCCGAGGTCGAGCAGGCCGCGTTCTCCCCGAACAACTTCGTTCCGGGCATCGGCCCCTCCCCCGACAAGATGCTCCAGGGCCGTCTGTTCGCCTACGCGGACGCGCACCGCTACCGCCTGGGCGTCAACCACACCCTGCTGGCCGTGAACGCCCCGAAGGCGACGACCGCGCAGAACTACGGCCGGGACGGCCTCATGGCGACCAACGCCCAGGGCCGCGGCGCCAAGAACTACGAGCCGAACTCCTACGACGGCCCGGCCGAGACCGGCCGCCCGCTGTCGGCCCCGCTGGCGGTCTCCGGCCACACCGGCACCCACGAGGCCCCGCTGCACACCAAGGACGACGCCTTCTTCCAGGCGGGCGAGCTGTACCGCCTGATGTCCGAGGAGGAGAAGTCCCGCCTGGTCGCGAACATCGCCGGCGGCCTCTCGCAGGTCACCCGCGACGACGTGATCGAGAAGAACCTGGCCCACTTCCACGCCGCCGACCCGGACTACGGCAAGCGCGTGGAGGAGGCGGTCCGCGCCCTGCGCGAGGACTGACAGCCAGAGCAACACCCCAGCGGCGTACGGAATCTGACGGGAGGTCAGGATCTCCGCACGCGGCCCGCGCAGTACGCCGGACGACCCGGATGAGGGGTGGTCGCCAGGCGGAGGCGCGGGCAGGGCGAGGACCGCGGCGGCGTGCGAGCCAGTGCGGTGGTGAAGGTCCGGTTCCCCTTCCCGACCAGAGGGAAAGGGGAACCGGGTCCGTCGTACACCGCCGCGGTCCCCACCCGGATCCCTGCAACAGGGTCCCCACCAGCCCCGTCCGGCGGCGCGAACGACCTGTCGCGCCCAGCCTCGCGCCGTCGGACGGACACCATGGAGTATCTGCGGCGCCCCCCTGATCCAGGGGGGCGCCGCTTCGCGTTGTACGGGCTCGGCGTGCGACCCGGACGCATCCGCAGCACGCTGAGGTCATGGGCAATCCGACGCAGTACCCGCACATCGTGGTCCATGCCCCGGCCCTGGACGGCTCCCGCCGCGTCACCGAGGGCGACGTGACCCTGGGCCTCGCCTCCCACCTGGACGACGTCGTGGAGATCCTCCGACTGGCCGATCTGGACCGCATCGAGGTGGAGGAGAGCGACCTGATCGAATGGCAGGGCGGCGGCCCGGACGACTGGCCGGGGCTGTCGGAACACGAGGTGTGAGGTGCAGCGGCCGGGGCGGTCGTCAGGGGCTTGAGCGGGCTGTACGGGCGCGGCTCAGGGGCGTGGGCTGCCGGGGGCCGGGGCGGGGACCGCAGGGGGTTCGAGGGCGGCTGCGCGGCAGATCGGCACCGAGGGGCGGCAAGGGGGGCCCGGGAGCGGCTGCCGGGGGCTGGAGAAGGTTGTGTACGGGGCGGCTCGGGGCGGCTGCGCGGGGGCGCTCGGCGGTGCTCCGGCCGGTGGGGGAGCCGTGAACGTCGCCCCCGGGGAGAACCTCCGGCGCCGGTCCGGGGCCCGGCGTGGCTGGCTGGCTGGCTGGCCGACTGCGGGAGCCGTACCGGCCGGCCTTGGGAGCCGCCACTCGCGACTTGCCGTACGACGGGCGGCCGGGCCTGAGCGCACGGGGCCCGGCGGGCGGGGAGCACCGGTGCGGTCGGAGCAGACAGCCCCGCCAGGCGGGCCGGAACGCCGAAGGGTGGCCCCTCCTCCCGGACGGGCCACCCTCGGTTGGTGTTGCTGGGACTGTCAGACCTTCAGCGGCTTGATCGACGTCGGTGCGTGACCCGGTTCCGTGGCCAGGTCCTCGAACTCGGAGATGTCGCTGATGTCCATGGTGCGGCTCATCGAGATGTTGGTGATCCGCTCCAGGATCGCCTCGACGACGACCGGCACCTGGTACTCGGCTGCCAGCTTCTTCGCCTGCTCGAACGCCGCGCCCAGCTGGTCCGGCTCGGTGACCCGGATCGCCTTGCAGCCCAGGCCCTCGGCGACCTTGACGTGGTCGACGCCGTAGACGCCCAGCTCCGGCGCGTTGACGTTCTCGAACTCCAGGTTGACCTGGAAGTTGATGTCCAGGCCGATCTGCGCCTGTCGGATCAGGCCCAGGTACGCGTTGTTCACCAGCACGTGGACGTACGGGATCTTGTGCTGGGCGGCGACCGCCAGCTCCTCGATCAGGAACTGGAAGTCGTAGTCGCCGGAGAGCGCGACGACCGGGGACTCCGGGTCGGCCTTGGCGACGCCGATCGCGGCCGGGATGGTCCAGCCCAGGGGGCCGGCCTGGCCGCAGTTGATCCAGTGGCGCGGCTTGTAGACGTGCAGCATCTGCGCGCCTGCGATCTGGGAGAGCCCGATGGTGGTGACGTACCGGGTGTCCGGGCCGAAGGCCTTGTTCATCTCCTCGTACACGCGCTGCGGCTTCATCGGCACGTTGTCGAAGTGCGTACGGCGCAGCAGCGTCGCCTTGCGCTCCTGCGTCGAGGCGACCCAGTCGGCACGGTCGGGCAGCTTGCCCGCGGCCTTCAGCTCCTTGGCGACCTCGACGAACAGCTCCAGCGCGGCCTTGGCGTCGGAGACGACGCCGTAGTCCGGCGGGAAGATCTTGCCGATCTGGGTGGGCTCGATGTCGACGTGGACGAACTTGCGTCCCTCGCGGTACACGTCGAGCTTGTAGCCGGTGTGACGGTTGGCCCAGCGGTTGCCGATGCCGAGGACGAAGTCCGACTCCAGGAAGTTCGCGTTGCCGTACCGGTGCGAGGTCTGGACACCGACCATGCCCGCGTTCAGCTCGTGGTCGTCGGCCAGCGTGCCCCAGCCCATCAGGGTCGGGATGACCGGGGTCTGGGTCAGCTCGGCGAACTCGACCAGCAGCTCGGAGGCGTCGGCGCCGATGATGCCGCCACCGGCGACGATGACCGGGCGCTCGGACCGGAGCAGGAAGGAGATCGCCTTCTCGATCTGGGCGCGCGTGGCGGCCGGCTTGTAGACCGGCAGCGGCTCGTACGTCTCCGGGTCGAACTCGATCTCGGTGAGCTGCACGTCGATCGGCAGGTCGATCAGGACCGGGCCGGGACGGCCGGAGCGCATCAGGTGGAACGCCTGCTGGAAGACGCCGGGGACCTGCGCGGCCTCCAGGACGGTGACCGCCATCTTGGTCACCGGCTTGGCGATCGAGGCGATGTCGACGGCCTGGAAGTCCTCCTTGTGGATCACATGGGTGGGCGCCTGGCCCGTGATGCACAGGATCGGGATGGAGTCGCCGATGGCCGAGTACAGGCCGGTGATCATGTCGGTGCCGGCCGGGCCGGAGGTGCCGATGCAGACGCCGATGTTGCCCGGCTTGGTACGGGTGTAGCCCTCGGCCATGTGGGAGGCGCCCTCGACGTGGCGGGCGAGGGTGTGGCTGATACCGCCACCCTCCTTGAGCGCCTTGTAGAAGGGGTTGATCGCCGCGCCCGGCACACCGAAGGCGTCCGTGACGCCCTCGAGCTTGAGGATCTCAACTGCCGCGCGGGCAGCGGTCATACGAGCCATCGAGTACTCCTGCTTCGGCTGTCGGATGCGTACTCCCGTCGCGCCCCGCGGTGAGCACAGTCTCCAGAGTCGACTACTTCCACATCACTTCCGTAATGCGGAATTTAATTTCTACTATCTGGAAACAATGTAGGGGGACCTGCGAAAGCCGTCAAGAGACGTCGGACATGGCCGCGATCCGGCGCAGACCCGGCAAGCGCCGGACAAGGGGGGCGGGAGAGGGGCACGATGGGGAGCGCTGTCCCGACGCGACGCCTGGGAGTGGGCCATGCCCGAGAGCGTGCCGGTGCGCTGTCCGGTCTGCCGGCGCGAGCACGTCTACACCGCGCCGGTGTATCCGTGCGCCTGCGGCGCACCCACCGCCGCGGACCTGGATCCGGCCGCCGAGCCGGTCGTGACGGCCCATCGCGCCTGGGACGACGAGTGGATCGCGCTGCCGTGCACCGCCTGTGGCCGCCGCAACCAGTGGCCGCAGCCGGAACTGGGCTGCTCCTGCGGCACGGTCCTGCGCATCCCGGTGACCGCGGGCCCCCCGCCACCACCACCGGCGGCGTCAGCGCCGGAGCGGGCCACCGGAGCCGTCGCCTCCGAGCCGGGTGCCGCCCGCCCCGCCTTCCAGCCGCGCGCCATCCGCACCGCTCGCGACGCCGTCACCACCGCCGCGCTCTATCTGCGCTGGCTCGGCTACCGGGACATCCGCCGGGCCGACCAGCGCCCGCCGAACGGCATCGGGCTCGCCGCGCACGGACTCCTCGCCCAGGTGGACCCGACCGTCCGCCCGGCGGCACCGCGCGACGTGGAGTGCCTGTGGCTGACGGCGATGACGGAGTCCGCGGACTGCGTGTACATCTCGCTGGCCGGCTACACGGACGACGCCCGGCTGCGCGCGACCGCCCTGGGCGTCCCCCTGTTCGTCCTGGACCTCGCGGGCGTCCCCCAGCCGGTGAACGACGCGGCCGACACCCTGAACACCGAGGGCGCGCCGGAGCGGGGGACGCGGGCACGGGACGGGCGGTCCTGACGCACGGAAGGGTTCGTCAGGGGCCGCCCCCGCGCCCCCTCGCTCATCCCCCGTACGTCTCCCGCAGTTCGATCTTGCGCACCTTCCCGGACACCGTCATCGGGAAGGCGTCGAGGATCTGGAGCCTGCTCGGGATCTTGTAGTGCGCGAGCCGGCCCTCGCAGAAGGCGCGCAGGTCCGCCGGGGTGGGCGGGTCGGCGGGGTCCTGCGGGATCACGCAGGCGAGGACCTCCTCGCCGTACCTCTCGTGCGGCACCCCGACGACCTGGACGTCCTTGATCTTCGGGTGGGCGTAGAGGAACTCCTCGATCTCGCGCGGGTAGATGTTCTCGCCGCCCCGGATGATCATGTCCTTGATGCGGCCGACGATCTCGACGTACCCGTCCTCGCGCATCACCGCCAGGTCTCCGGTGTGCATCCAGCGGCCCGCGTCCGCGGCCTCGGCGGTCTTCAGGGGCTCGTTCCAGTAGCCGAGCATCACGCTGTAGCCGCGGGTGCACAACTCGCCCGCCGTGCCGCGTGGCCGGGTGACGCCGGTGGCCGGGTCGACGACCTTGACCTCCAGGTGCGGCAGGACCCGGCCGACGGTGGCGGTGCGGTGTTCGAGGTCGTCGTCGACGCGGGTCTGGAGCGACACCGGAGACGTCTCGGTCATGCCGTAGCAGATGGAGACCTCCGCCATGTGCATCTCGGCGACGACCCGCTTCATCACCTCCACCGGGCAGGGCGAGCCCGCCATGATGCCGGTGCGCAGGGAGGAGAGGTCGTAGGAGGCGAAGTCGGGCAGGTTCAGCTCCGCGATGAACATCGTCGGCACGCCGTACAGGGACGTGCACCGCTCGCGCTGCACCGCCTCCAGGGTCGCTCGCGGGTCGAAGGACGGCGCGGGGATGACGACGCAGGCGCCGTGCGCGGTGGCCGCCAGATTGCCCATCACCATGCCGAAGCAGTGGTAGAAGGGGACGGGGACGCAGATCCTGTCCTGCTCCGTGTACGAGATCGACTCCCCGACGAAATAAGCGTTGTTGAGGATGTTGTGGTGGGACAGGGTGGCGCCCTTCGGGAAGCCGGTCGTCCCCGAGGTGTACTGGATGTTGATGGGGTCGTCGCAGGACAGCTCCGCGTACGGGGCGTCACCGGTCCCCCGCCGGAGCAGCTCCTCCCAGCTCGGGTCGCCGATGTACACGACCTCGCGCAACTCCGGGCAGTTTCCCCGTACTTGCCCGACCATCGCCCGGTAGTCACTTGTCTTGTGGCGCGGGGAGGCGAAGAGCAGGGAGACCCCCGCCTGGCCCAGGACGTACTCGACCTCGTGGGTCCGGTACGCCGGGTTGATGTTCACCATGATCGCGCCGATGCGGGCGGTGGCGTACTGCACCAGGACCCATTCCGGGCAGTTGACCGCCCAGATGCCCACCCGGTCGCCCTTGACGATCCCGGCGGCGACCAGCCCCTGCGCCAACTCCTCGACGGAGTCCCGGAATTGGGCGTACGTCCAGCGCCGCCCCGAGGGCACGTCGACCAGCGCCTCGCGGTCCGGCCAGGTCGCCACGGCACGGTCCAGGTTGGCGCCGATGGTGTCGCCGAGCAGGGCGGTGGAACCGGTCCCGTGCGTGTACGACGGCTGAGAGGTCACCGGAAGTCCTCCTCGCGGTACTCGTTCGCGGAGCCCTGGGCCGTCGCCTCGCGCAGCTCGATCCGGCGGATCTTTCCGGAGACGGTCTTGGGCAGCGCGCCGAACTCCAGCCTGCGGATGCGCTTGTAGGGGGCGAGCACCTGGCGGGAGTGGTCGAAGACGACCTTGGCGGTGTCCGGTCCCGGCTCGTAGCCCTCGGCGAGGACGACGTACGCCTTCGGCACCGCGAGCCGCAGCTCGTCCGGCGCGGGCACCACGGCCGCCTCGGCCACCGCCTCGTGCTCCAGCAACGCGCTCTCCAGCTCGAACGGGCTGATCTTGTAGTCGGAGGCCTTGAAGACGTCGTCCGCGCGGCCGACGTAGGTCAGATAGCCGTCCGCGTCCCGGGCGGCGATGTCGCCGGTGCGGTAGTAGCCGCCCGCCATCGCCTCGGCCGTACGGTCCGGATCGCCGTGGTAGCCGGTCATCAGGCCGACCGGGCGCTCGGACAGGTCGAGGGCGATCTCGCCCTCGGCGGCGCCGGGCGCGCCGGAGACCGGGTCGAGGAGTTCGACGCGGTAGCCGGGGCTCGGCCGGCCCATGGAGCCGGTCTTGAGCACCTGCCCGGGGCTGTTGGAGACCTGGACGGCGGTCTCGGTCTGCCCGAAGCCGTCCCGGACGGTGACGCCCCAGGCCCGCCGGACCTGCTCGATCACCTCGGGGTTCAGCGGTTCGCCCGCCGCCACGACCTCCCGGGGCGGGGTGCGCAGCTGGGCGAGGTCGGCCTGGATCAGCATCCGCCACACCGTCGGCGGGGCGCAGAAGGAGGTCACCCGGTGCCGGTCCATCTCGGCCATCAGCCGGCCCGCGTCGAAGCGCGTGTAGTTGTGGATGAAGACGGTCGCCTCGGCGTTCCACGGCGCGAACAGATTGGACCAGGCGTGCTTGGCCCAGCCGGGCGAGGAGATGTTCAGATGCACGTCGCCGGGTTTCAGGCCGATCCAGTACATGGTCGCCAGATGCCCGATCGGGTACGAGGTGTGGGTGTGCTCGACCAGCTTGGGGCGGGCCGTCGTACCGGAGGTGAAGTACAGCATCAGCGGGTCGTCGGCCAGGGTCGGGCCGTCCGGCACGAACGCCGCGGAAGCGGTGTACGCGTCCTCGTACGGCTCCCAGCCCGGCCCGGGCGCCCCGCCGACCGCGATGCGGGTGTAACCGCCGGGCACCTCGGCGAACTTGGCGGCGTCCTCGGTCCGCGCGATCACGTGCTTCACCCGGCCCCGCTCCACCCGGTCGCCGAGGTCGGCCGGGCCGAGCAGCGGAGTGGCCGGGATGACGACGGCGCGCAGCTTCATCGCGGCCAGCGCGGTCTCCCACAGTTCGGCCTGGTTGCCGAGCATGACGAGGATGCGGTCCTCGGCGGCGACGCCCCGCGCGCGCAGGTGGTTCGCCACCCGGTCGGAGCGTTCGGCCAGTTCGGCGAAGGAGAGCCGCCTTGCGCCGCCGTCCTCCTCGACGATGTGCAGTGCGGTCCGGTCGTTGCCGGAGGCGATCACGTCGAACCAGTCCAGCGCCCAGTTGAAGTGCGCGGGCCGCGGCCAGGTGAAGCCCGCACAGGCGGCCGGGTAGTCCTCGCGGTGCTCCAGCAGGAAGTCCCGGGCCCTGCGGAACAGCTCCGTCGCCGTCGTCATCGGTTGTCCTCCTGTTGTTCCCGACCATTGCCGGGCGGCTCTCTGGCATCGTCTAATCCGTGATGCAGGTCTCACTACCCCCGAACGGGGGTGTGGACGACCGAAGGAGCGGACGGATGACGGCAGACGCGGCGGGGACAGTGGAGATCGGCGGCGCGCTGGCCCGGCTGCGAAGGGCGACGGGACTGCCGGTCGCCTTCGGCGGGCTGCTGGAAGCGGGCCGGCCGCAGATCCGCATCAGCGAGCTGAGCGGCACCCACACGACCTCGCTGCGCGCGCTCGCGGTGACCTCCGGCAACGGGCTCGGCGGCAAGGCGGTGGCGCTGGCCCGGCCCTGCGCGGTGACGGACTACTCCAACTCCCGTCAGATCAGCCACGAGTACGACGTCCAGGTGGCCGCCGAGGGCATCTACTCGGTGCTCGCGGTGCCAGTGGTGGTGCGGCGCCGGGTGCGCGGGGTGCTGTACGGCGCGCTGCGCTCGGCCCAGCCGCTAGGCGACCGCACGCTGGGCGCGGCCATGGCCGCCGCGCGGGACGTGGAACAGGTGCTGGTGGTGCGGGACGAGGCGCGGGAGCTGCTGGTGGCGGCCCGGCCGGAGCCGGCCGCGGCCGGGCGGAGCGCCGCCTGGGAGCAGGTGCGCGAGGCGCACGCGGCACTGAGGGCGCTCGCGCCCCGGATCGCGGATCCCGCCCTGCGGGCGGAACTGCTGGCCGCGTGCGGGCTGTTGACGGCGTCGCGCCCGGCCGGGGGTACGCGTCTGGCGCCACGCGAACTCGACGTGCTGTCCTGGGTGGCGGCGGGGGCCACCAACGCGGCGGTGGCCGAGCGGCTGGGCCTGCGCGCGGAGACGGTCAAGGGCTATCTGCGTTCGGCGATGCGGAAGCTGGGCGCCCACACCCGAGGGGAGGCGGTGACCGCGGCCCGCAGGGCGGGACTGCTGCCGTAGCCCCGTCAGGGCGTCCACGACAGCAGTAAAGAAACCTGCCTATTAAAGCGGGTGGACCTTGATTTTCCCCATACTTGCCATCCTGTTATTTCCCTCACCACGGCTTCCGTCTGAATTTCAAGGATCGTTGCCTAGAATTTGGCCCGAACACGACACACGAGGGGAGCGGTGACCGTGCGACGGGACTTCCAGGAGCCTGCCAAGTGCCGTCCCGACCTGGTCATCGGCCGCGAGGAGCTGTTCGCCGGCGCCCGTGACCAGCTCGCCTCGGGCGGCAGTGTGCTGCTGCACGGTCCCGCCGGAATTGGGAAATCCACCGTCCTGCGGGCATTGGCCGAGGAATACGGCACCACCGCGCGCACCGTCCTGCGCTGTTCGGCGACCGAGTCCGAATCCCACCTTCCGTTCCTGGCCCTCGCCGATCTCCTCGGTCTGGTCCTCGACGACGTCGCCCCGCGACTGCCCGCCGCCCAGCGCACGGCGCTGGAGTCGGCGCTCACCGGCCGCGGCGAGTCCAGCCTGCAGCGCGACGGCCTCGCCCTGCGCCTCGCCGTGCTCTCCGCGCTGCGCGCCCTGGCCGCGCTCGGCGGCGTCCTCGTCGTCGCCGACGACCTGCAGTGGCTCGACCCGGCCAGCGCCGAGCTGCTCGGTTTCGCCGCCCGGCGCCTGGAGGGCACCCCGGTGCAACTGCTGTGCGCGGTGCGCACCGAGGGCCAGGACAGCCAGGAGTACGACCGGCATCTGCGCGCCTGCCCGCCGGGCACCCTCGCGGTCCGGCTCGGCGCGCTCTCGCGCACCCAGGTCGCCCAGCTGCTCGACCACCGCGGCCACGGATCGCTGCCCCGCTCCACGGTCCGCGAGATCCACCGCACCAGCGGCGGCAACCCGCTGTTCGCCCTGGAACTCGGCCGCGCGCTCGCCGAGAGCCCCACCCGGCCCCGGCCCGGCGAGCCGCTGCCGGTGCCGACCTCGCTGCGCGCCCTGGTGCTCAGCCGCCTGGACATGCTCTCCGTCGAGGCCCGCCGCACGCTGCTGGTGGCCAGCGCCGGCGCCCGCCCCACTCCGGCGCTGCTGCACGCGGCCGGCCGCGAGAACGCCGAGGCGGAGTGCGCCCAGGCCGCCGAACTCGGGCTGCTGGCCACCGAGCCCGACGCCCCCGCCGTACGGTTCGCGCACCCGCTGATCTCCGCCGCGCTGTACGCGGAGGCGCCCGCGCCCGAGCGGCGCGCCGCGCACGCGGCCCTGTCCACGGCCGCCTCCGACCCGATCGAGCGGGCCCGGCATCTGGCGCTGGCCACCACCGGCACCGACCCGGGGGTGGCCGCCCGGCTCGGCGAGGCCGCCGCCCTCGCCCGGGACCGGGGCGCCCCCTCGGTCGCGGCCCAGCTGGGGCTGCTCGCCGCACGGCACACTCCCGCCGACGGCGTACCGAGCCAGGAGGAGCGCCGGCTCCAGGCCGCCGAGGACGCGATCACGGCGGGCGAACTCGACCTGTCCCGGGACATCGCCCGCGAGGTGCTGTCCCGGGCGGCCGTGCCCGCCGACCGGGTGCGTGCCTGGATGATCGTCATCGACAGCGCCGGGCACACCATGGCCGAGGTCGACGCCGTCTTCCCGCAGGCCCTCGCCGACGCCGGGGACGATCCCCGGCTGCTGGCCCTCGTGCACTACCAGCTGGCCTGGCGGGCACTGATCGTGGCGGGCGACTTCACCGAGGCCCGGGAGGCCGCCGCGCACGCCGCCGAGCTGGCCGCACGCGGCCGGGAACGGCGCACCGAACTGCTCTCCCTCGCCTTCCAGGCCCAGACCGAGACCCTGATGGGCCATCCGGAGGCGCCCCGGACCATCGAGCGCGCGCTGAAGGAGCCGCAGGACCCCCGGGTGGCCTGGCACCACAACGGGGCGGGCAGCGCCCGGTTCCGCTGGCTGGTCATGGGCGACCAGCTGGCCGAGGCCCGGGCGACGGTCACCGCGCTGCTGCGCGAGGTGCGCCGGCGCGGCTCGGTGGAGAGCGAGGTCCACTTCCTGCGCGGCCTGGCCGAGACCGAGCTGCGCGCCGGGCACTGCGGTCGCGCCCTGGAGCTGGCCCGCGAGAGCCTGCGCCTGGCCCGGGACTCGGGGATCGGCGAGACCGCCTCGGCGATGCTCACCTCGCTCGCGGAGGCCTCCGGCGGCGATGTGGACCGGGCGCTGGCGCTCGCCCGGGAGGCGGTGCAGCACGCCGAGGAGGACGGCGACCAGATGTACCTCTCCCGGGCCCTGGGCGCGCTCGGACACGCCCAGTTGGTGGCCGGGGACCCGGCGGGCACCGTGCGCTCGCTGCGCCGGGTGCGCCGGCTGGAGCTGGGGCTCGGCATCACCGACCCGGCGCGCGGCCGCTGGCAGGGCGATCTCGCCGAGGCGCTGGTCCGTACCGGTGAACCCGCTCAGGCACAGGCCGTCATCGACGTCAGCCGCGAGCACGCGCTCCGGCTCGGCCGGGAGAGCGTACTGGCCGTCCTGGACCGCTCCGAGGCACTGGTGCGGGCCGCACAGGGCGAGCTGGAGGCCGCGGTGGCCCAGCTGACATCCGCTCAGGACCGGCTCGGCAAGCTCGGCTACGGTCTGGAGGAGGCGCGGGCCGCGTTCGCGCTGGCCCGGCTGCGGCCGCGGCGGCCCGGCTCGACGTCGTCGTACGACGAGGCCACCCGGATGTTCCGCCGCTGCCGGGCGCTGCCCTGGCTGCGCCAGGTGGACGAGGCCCTCACCGCCCCCGAGCCGGAAGCGGCGCCGGCCGCGGCGGACGCCCTGGACGCGCTCGGTGTGCTGGCCGCGATGGAACGTCAGGTCGCCGCGCTGGTCATGGAGGGGGCCACCAACCGGGAGATCGCCGCCCGGCTGTTCATCAGCGTGAAGACGGTGGAGGCGACCCTGACCCGGGTCTACCGCAAGCTGGGGATCCGATCGCGGGTCGACATCGTCCGATTGGCGGCGGCTCACCGCGCGAAGTGAGGACGTGGCGGGTTAACTGAGGCGGACCGAGGGTTTTCCCTCACCCAACCCCCTAGGGGGTTCCCTCATTGGGAGCCGACCGTTCCGGGTCCTAGCGTAAGGGCTGTGCCGCTCGCCCGGGCACACGGGGGTCGGTCCCGCGACCCCCGTGCCACACCACCCGTGCGACCCCCCACCGGTGCAACCCCACTGAGGAGACTCATGTTCGGGCTCACACGTGCCAGAAAGACCGCCGCGATCCTGGTGGCCGGTGCCGCCGCCGCGGCGACCGGGCTCATCGCCTCCCCCACGGCGAGCGCCGCCCCGCAGCCCATCGTCGGCGGAACGACCACCACGACGACGGCGTACCCGTTCGTCATGCAGATCACGGACGCGTCCGGCAACCAGTTCTGCGGCGGCACCCTGGTGGCCGCCAACAAGGTCGTGACCGCCGCGCACTGCATGGCCGGCGAGTCGACCGGCAGTGTCCGCGTGGTCGGGGGCCGCACGTATCTGAACGGCACCGACGGCACGGTCAGCAAGGTCAGCAAGATCTGGGTCAACCCGAACTACACGGATGCCACCAACGGGAACGACGTGTCCGTGCTGACCCTCGCGACCTCGATGCCGTACACCCCGGCATCGTACGTCTCCTCCTCCCAGACGGGCGTGTACGCGGCCGGCAGCACGGCCCGCATCCTCGGCTGGGGCACCACCTCGGAGAACGGCGGCTCCTCCAACCAGCTGCGGACCGCGACCGTCCCGGTCGTGGCCGACTCCAGCTGCAAGAGCTCCTACGGTTCGGACTTCGTCCAGTCCGACATGGTCTGCGCCGGATACACATCCGGCGGCGTTGACACCTGCCAGGGCGACAGCGGCGGTCCCCTGCTCATCGGGGGCGTCCTGGCAGGGATCACTTCCTGGGGCGAGGGGTGCGCGGAGGCGGGTTACCCGGGTGTCTACACCCGGCTGACCACCTTCTCGGACCTGGTGACCACACAGGTCAACTCGTAACAGGTAGATACCAGGGCGGCGTTGCGGGCCACCACGAGCGGCCCGCAACGCCGCCCTCTCCATGCTGTACGGCGCTGAACCGTCCGGGGGGTGGCTCAGCGCCGTACGACGGAGGTTCCCGAAGGGCTCGAAGTCGTCCCTCAGCCTGCCCGGTCACGGCCGCGAGGCCGGGCACCTCCCGGATATCCTGCTCGCATCTCGCTGGGTGATCCCGCCGTACGCAGGCCAGACCGAGAGGCAGCCGATGTCCGAGCGCTTCAACGGCAGGAACGGCGGCCGCAAGTCCGTGTGGCGCCGCGCCGTCCCCCCGGCACCGCCGCCCGCCGCCGGACCAGCCGGCACCCCGCCCGCGGATCCGGCCGGTCCGGCGAGCATCGTGGAGGCGGTGCTGTACCGCGACGGCGTCCGGGTCTCCTCCCCCGCCACCCTGGCCGAGACCTTCCGGGAGCTGCGCGAGCAGCCCGCGGGCATGGCGTGGATCGGCCTGGCCCGCCCCACCGCCGACGAACTCCTCTCCCTGGCTGCCGAGTTCGACCTCCACCCCCTCGCGGTCGAGGACGCGATGGAGGCGCACCAGCGGCCCAAGCTGGAGCGGTACGGCGAGACGCTTTTCGTCGTACTGCGCGCCGCCCGCTATCTGGACGCCCCCGAGGAGGTCGACTTCGGCGAGCTGCACGTGTTCGTCGGCCCGGACTTCCTCATCACGGTCCGGCACGGCGCGGCCCCCGACCTGTCGGCGGTCCGCCACCGGATGGAGGACTCCCCCGAGCTGCTGGCACTCGGCCCGGAGGCGGTGCTGTACGCGATCCTCGACGCGGTCGTGGACGGCTACGCCCCGGTGGTCTCCGGGGTGCAGAACGACATCGACGAGATCGAGACCGAGGTCTTCCGCGGCGACCCCGAGGTCTCCCGCCGTATCTACGAACTCTCCCGCGAGACGGTCGAGTTCCAGCGCGCCACCCGCCCGCTCGTCAGCATGCTGCACGGCCTGATGGCCGGCTTCGCCAAGTACGAGACCGACGAGGAACTCCAGCGCTACCTCCGCGACGTCGCCGACCACGTCACCCACATCAGCGAGCGCGTCGACGGCTTCCGCCAGGCCCTCACAGAGATCCTCACGGTCAACGCGACGCTGGTCACCCAGCAGCAGAACGCGGAGATGCGGGCCCTGGCGGAGGCGGGGTTCGAGCAGAACGAGGAGGTCAAGAAGATCTCGTCGTGGGCGGCGATCCTGTTTGCTCCGACGCTGGTCGGGACCATCTACGGAATGAACTTCAGCCACATGCCGGAACTGCACTGGGGGTTCGGATACCCGTTCGCGATCGGGCTGATGGGGATCGTGTGCGCCGGTCTGTACCTCATCTTCAAGCGACGCGACTGGCTCTGAGCGGCGTCCAGGGACGTGCGGGACAAGGAGCACTCCCTGGGCCGTCCGGGCCCTCACCCCGGCGCGGGAATGCGGTCGCACACCGACTGGAGCCAGGTCAGGCCGTGGGCCAGACGCAGGGAGTCGAGGTTCTTCAGCAGGGCGCCCAGGTGGTCGGGGTGGGCGAGGTACTCGATGGTCGCCTCGGCGAAGGCGTCGCGCACCGAGGGCGGCATCGCGTCGGAGGCGTCGAAGCAGTGCACCGCTCGGTCGTCCAGGAGGGTCGCGGCGAGGGTCCGGTGCCAGTCGGCGCCCCGCGCGGAGGGGGAGGGCTGGGCCTCGGGGCTGACGGAGAAGCCGGACTCCCGGGCGCTCCAGGCCCGTTGGGCGTCGGCCGAGGCGAGGTATCCGATCAGGGTCTTGGCCGCGGAGGTGTCGTGCAGCAGGGCGACCAGGTCACCGGAGACCTCCCAGGCGTCGACGGTCCTCGCCCCGGGGATCAGCCGGGCCGAGGGCTCGTAGCGCCCGTCCGCCCGCTTCCACGGGTCCTCGTTGCGGATGAACGACGCCTGGTGCTCCAGCGTGCAGCCCCGCGGGGTGCGGGTGAGCGGCTCGGACGCCTGCTGGTACGGGGTCTTCAGTGCCCGCCGTACCAGCTCGGGGTCGCCTCCCGCGCCCACCATGCGGCCCCAGGTCGTCCAGGCCCCCTTGACCTCCTGGGACTGCCAGGGCAGTTCGCCGCGCACCCAGCGCTGGTACGCGTCCGGGCCGGACCGCTGGAGCAGGATGTCCTCGATCCAGTCGGTACCGGGCCAGCCGCTGGTCGCACCGGAGCCCATGCCGACGCACCACTGGCCGGGCTCGCGCGCGGCCTCGGTGCGCTGTCGCTCGCCGGTGCCGGCCGGATACCAGACGATGCTCTTCAGGTCGGCCTTGAGCGGGAACCAGTACACGTGCCCGTCCAGCGGGGTGGTCCAGGACGCGCCGAAGCCGTCCCGGGGCAGGAGGCCGTCGAGCTGTTTCAGCTGCCCCTGCCGGGCGTAGGACGCGAGTTCGCCGGGCCCGGTCAGCACCACCACGTCGGGCGGTGTGCCGGCCTCGACGTCGGCGCCGAGCACCTGGCTCTCGGCGGAGCTGCCCTGGTAGTCGACGTGGATGTGGTGCGCGCGCTCGAACGGATCGAGCACCGTCTCGCGGAAGTTGCGTTCGTCCGTGCCGGTCCAGTTGGCCAGCAGGGTGACGGTCGGTTCCTGCCCGAGGGCGCGTACGCCGGCGACGAGGGCCGCCGCCAGCAGGATCAGGCAGCTCGCCACCACGGTGACGGTGCGGGTACGGATGCGGCGCGGGGCGGCGGCCGGTGCGGGGCCGCTGTGCGGGGCGCTCACCGCGGCCTGAACCGGTAGTCGTCGATGTGCCGCCGCAGTCCTGTCTCGGCGAGGGTCATGAGCAGGATGCCTCCGATCAGGATGCCCACCGCGGCCGACGCGCGGAAGCCGGTGTGGGCGAGGTACGAGGTGGTGTGCCGCCCCGCGTCGGTGATGAGCTGCCCGGTCAGCGGGCGGTCGAGCAGGGCGCGGGTGCGCGCCATGCCCCGGTGCGTCCATGCGGTGAACAGCAGCGCGGTGCCGACCCAGGCGACCAGCAGGGTGCCCGCCGCGAGGAGTCCGCGGTTGTAGCGGCGCCGGAAGCGGCGGCGCAGGAAGAGCTGGGTCTCCAGCAGGGCCGTGGCGAGGGCGACGGCCAGCAGCAGGGTCATGCTCCAGCCGAGCCACAGCCACGGCCCGAACGAGGTCTGGCGGTGCACCGCGGCACGCTGCTGTGTCCGCAGGGCCGTCAGCCGGGCCTGGATCCCGGAACCCTGGTCCGTCAGCACGCTGGTGGCGTAACTGAGGTAGGCCTCGCGCAACACGCTGTCCGCGGGCTGGAGTTGGGCCTGCTGGACCTTGACGGCGTACACGGTGATCAGCCCGGCGACGGTCTGCAGGGCCTGCCGCCCCGCCGTGCCCCCGACATCGTCCCCGGCGGCTGCCGCGAGGCTCTGCGCGGCAACCGAGATCTGCTTCTGGAAGTCACTGGTCGGCGCCGCCGCACCGGCATCCTGCTGGGCCTGCCCGAGCGCGTACAACGCGGTGTCGATGGACAGCACGGCCGGGGCACTGGAGGTACGCAGCGGGTCGGCATCACCGTGCACCCCTTCGTACGACAGGAACAGGGCCAGCGTCAGCAGCGCCGACAGAGCCAGCAGCAACCGGTGGCGCACGGCGAGTTCGTGAGCGGTGCCACTGGCACCGGCACGACCGGGGCGAAGGCGCCGGATCAGACGGTCGAGGGGGGCGAGGGGGGCGAGCGGCTCGCCGGGGGCTGGAATGCCCCGGACCGGCATGGCCGGGGCCGGAGCGCCCGGGAACACGGCGTCGGAGGGCGGGGCGCCGGAGGCCAGGGTGCCGTGGGCCGGCGTGCCGGGGGGCGGGGTGCGCCGGGCCGGTGTGCCGGGGGTCGGTGTGCCGG
>NZ_LGDV01000106.1 GCF_001280015.1 Streptomyces sp. MMG1121 | reverse complement strand
CCCGGCTCACCTGCTCCAGCTCACGGGCGATCCGCAGCGGGGCGTACATCAGCTCCTCGAAGCCGAGGACGAGGACGCGGTGGGCATCGGCGGGCAGGGGGGGGCCGATGCGGGCGGCCAGCCCGGGGGGCGCCGCTTCGAGGGGGGGGCGGGGGGGGGGGGGGGAACCCTCGCCGGCCCCCGGCGGGGAGGGGGGCGGCCGTGCGGGCGGCCACCCCCGGGGGGGCCGCCCGCGTTTCCCCCCCCCCCCCCCCCCCCCCCCCCGAAGCGGCCCTCCCCGGGCTGGCCGCCCGCATCGGCGCCGCCCTGCCCGCCGATGCCC
>NZ_LGDV01000105.1 GCF_001280015.1 Streptomyces sp. MMG1121 | reverse complement strand
GGCCGAGGCCGGGTTGCTGGATCGGACGGTGTTTACGCAGGCGGGTCTGTTCGCGGTCGAGGTGGCGCTGTTCCGGCTGCTGGAGAGCTGGGGGGTGCGGCCGGATTATCTGCTGGGGCATTCGGTCGGCGAGATTACGGC
The DNA here is from genome assembly GCF_001280015.1 of Streptomyces sp. MMG1121. Taxonomy (GTDB): domain Bacteria; phylum Actinomycetota; class Actinomycetes; order Streptomycetales; family Streptomycetaceae; genus Streptomyces. The sequence goes on along the minus strand of NZ_LGDV01000105.1, from coordinate 181 downwards.
GGCTCACGTGGCCGGGGTGTTCTCGCTGGAGGACGCCTGCCGTCTGGTGGCGGCGCGTGGGCGTTTGATGCAGGCGTTGCCCGATGGCGGGGCGATGGTTTCTGTGCAGGCCTCGGAGGCGGAGGTGCTGGAGTCCCTTGCCGCTTTCGCCGGTCGTGGGCGGGTGGATGTGGCGGCGGTG
>NZ_LGDV01000104.1 GCF_001280015.1 Streptomyces sp. MMG1121 | reverse complement strand
TGCGGAGGGACCGGCCAGATCTGGGGGCTTGGTTCGCCGCTTTCGCAGAAGTACGTGCCGTAGGGCGTAGGTGTGATGCGGTCCGGGTCGGTAGGTGTCGTCCCCGGTTCGCCGTCGGTGTAGTAGCCGGTGTCCACGAGCTCCGCCTTACTGGTGCCCCTGTTCTGGATCGTGATCAGGCTGGCGTGACCGGCAGCGCGCCCGTTGCCCTTCCGATCAACGTTAGGCCCGCCTGGCCCGGCCCGGACAGCGGGGTGAACTCCGAGAGGACCGCCAGCGCGAGGGTGTTGGTGCCCCGGGTGCGAAGCACGCAGTTCGGCGGGACGAAGGTGTGC
>NZ_LGDV01000103.1 GCF_001280015.1 Streptomyces sp. MMG1121 | reverse complement strand
CCGACCGCACACGAGCCAGATCCACCAACCCGTAATACGCAGTCAAGAACACCACCGGCACCGACGCCGCCTCAACGAACGACCACCCCTCCGGCACCCGCGCCACCAACCGACGATCCGCCACGCACTCCGCACCGAACGCATCGGGCAGCAGCCCGAACACCCGGTCACCGGGCTCCAGTCCGCTGACGTCCGCCCCCACCTCCAGCACCACACCGGCGCCCTCGATGCCCATCGAGGCCTCACCCGGATACATCCCCAAGGCGATCAGCACGTCCCGGAAGTTCAGCCCCGCGGCACGCACCGCGATCCGCACCTCCCCCGCCGCCAACGCCCT
>NZ_LGDV01000102.1 GCF_001280015.1 Streptomyces sp. MMG1121 | reverse complement strand
GAGATCGGTGCGGCGTTGACCGCGCTGGAGCCGCTGGGCATCGACATGATCGGCCTGAACTGCGCCACCGGCCCGGCCGAGATGAGCGAGCACCTGCGCCACCTCGCCCGGCACGCGCGGGTGGGCCTGTCGTGCATGCCCAACGCCGGCCTGCCGGTCCTCGGCAAGGACGGCGCTCATTACCCCTTGTCCGCTGCCGAGTTGGCGCAGGCGCACGAGGGCTTCGTCCGCGAGTTCGGAGTCGGCCTGGTGGGCGGCTGCTGTGGTACGACGCCGGAGCATCTGCGTCAGGTGGTCGAGCGGGTGCGGGGCATGGCCCCGGCGGTGCGTGAGCCGCGTCCGGAG
>NZ_LGDV01000101.1 GCF_001280015.1 Streptomyces sp. MMG1121 | reverse complement strand
CTCCGGACGCGGCTCACGCACCGCCGGGGCCATGCCCCGCACCCGCTCGACCACCTGACGCAGATGCTCCGGCGTCGTACCACAGCAGCCGCCCACCAGTGACAGGCCGTACTCGCGGACGAACGTCTCCTGGGCGTCCGCCAGCTCCGGCGCGGTCAGCGGGTAGTGGGCACCGTCCTTGCCGAGGACGGGCAGGCCCGCGTTGGGCATGCAGGACAGCGGGATACGGGCGTTGCGCGCGAGGTAGCGCAGGTGCTCGCTCATCTCGGCCGGGCCGGTGGCGCAGTTCAGGCCGATCATGTCGATGCCCAGCGGCTCCAGCGCGGTCAACGCCGCACCGATCTC
>NZ_LGDV01000100.1 GCF_001280015.1 Streptomyces sp. MMG1121 | reverse complement strand
CTGGTGCCAAGGCATCCACCGTGCGCCCTTAAAAACTTGGCCACAGATGCTCGCGTCCACTGTGCAGTTCTCAAACAACGACCAGCCACCCATCACCCCGGACCACTAAAGGATCCGAGTGCACTGGGGCCGACGACTGAAGGAAAATCATTCCCTCAGACACCCAACAGCGTGCCCGACACCCTCGCCTTCTCCATCATCCGTTCCACGCCGAAGCAGTACTGGGAAGAGAAGCAGACCGAGTGTGCCGAATAATCAACGTTCCACCCATGAGCAACCAGCATCAGACATTCGCCGATGTACTGGCCTCTGGACCGCCAGGCGGCCTAGAAGTGCTCCTTAGAAA
>NZ_LGDV01000099.1 GCF_001280015.1 Streptomyces sp. MMG1121 | reverse complement strand
GGACCGGGACCCGGATTGGTTCAAACGCGCGGTCTTCTACGAGGTGCTGGTCCGCTCCTTCCAGGACAGCGACGGCGACGGCATCGGCGACCTGAAGGGCCTGACCGCCAAGCTCGACTATCTGCAGTGGCTCGGCGTGGACTGCCTGTGGCTGCCGCCGTTCTTCAAGTCCCCCTTGCGGGACGGCGGTTACGACGTGTCCGACTACACCGCCGTCCTGCCCGAGTTCGGTGACCTCGCCGACTTCGTGGAGTTCGTCGACGCCGCCCACCAGCGCGGCATGCGCGTGATCATCGACTTCGTCATGAACCACACCAGCGACCAGCACCCGTGGTTCCAGGAGTCC
>NZ_LGDV01000098.1 GCF_001280015.1 Streptomyces sp. MMG1121 | reverse complement strand
AGAAGGGAAGGCCGGATCTTCGTCAACGAGCGGTCCTACTCCGCCCGCCCCGGCGACTGCATCACCGTGATCAGCGGCCTGGGCGCCAAGACCCTCAACATCCGCAACGAAAGCCACAAGCGCGTGGAGGTCTTCCGCGGAGCCGTCTGCGACAACGGCGCCCCCGTCGCCACCGTCGGCCCCCACAGCGACAGCTTCGGCGTCGACGACCTGCACGTGAAGGACGGCGTCCACGTCAAGGACGGCATCGTGGCCAGCTTCCGCGTGGACTGCGACCATGACGGCGGCGGCCGAGGCGAGGGAGGCCGAGGCGACGGTGGCGGCGACGGCGGCTGGGACGACTGATC
>NZ_LGDV01000097.1 GCF_001280015.1 Streptomyces sp. MMG1121 | reverse complement strand
TTTCTAAGGAGCACTTCTAGGCCGCCTGGCGGTCCAGAGGCCAGTACATCGGCGAATGTCTGATGCTGGTTGCTCATGGGTGGAACGTTGATTATTCGGTCAGGACCTCGGGTCGGGGGCTTGCTAGTACTGCTCGTCAGAGCGTGGAACGCATGATCTTCGGACGGGGACTGGCCGGGCACGCTGTTGGGTGTCTGAGGGAATGATGTTCCTTCAGTCGCCGGCCCCAGTGCACTCACCGGTTTGTCTGGTGGGGTGATGGGTGGCTGGTCGTTGTTTGAGAACTGCACAGTGGACGCGAGCATCTGTGGCCAAGTTTTTAAGGGCGCACGGTGGATGCCTTGGCACCAG